>NZ_LZHZ01000054.1 GCF_001667505.1 Mycobacterium sp. ACS1612 | reverse complement strand
TTGAAGTAGTTCTTGGCCAGCTTCCACGCCGACTCGACGGCCTCGCCGCCGCCGGTGGTGAAGAACACCCGGTTCAGGTCACCAGGCGCGTAGTTCGCCAGGCGTTCGGACAGTTCAATCGCACTCGGTGTGGCATAGGACCACAGCGGGAAGAACGACAGAGTCTCAGCCTGCTTGGCCGCGGCCTCGGCCAGTTCCTTGCGGCCGTGGCCCACCTGGACGACGAAAAGTCCTGAGAGGCCGTCGATATAGCTCTTGCCCTTGTCGTCGTAGATGTATACGCCCTCGCCGCGGGTGATGATCGGCGGCGTGATGCCCTCGCCGTGCCGCGCGAAGTGACCCCACAGATGCCGGGCGGCTCTTGCTCCTAGGTCGGTTGAAACTTCTTGTGTGATATCGGTAGTTGTCATCTCGTACCCCAATTGTATTGCTGCTTAACAAGTCTCAGATAAACAAGCGTTTCTGTGGATATCACTCCCGGCAATGCGCGGATTTGGGTGTTGAGTAAATCGAGAAGGTCGTCGTCGTCCTCGCAGACCACCTCGACGATGGCGTCGAACGAGCCCGCGGTCAGCACCACGTAGTCGACCGATTCGATGGCCGCCAACTTCTCGGCCACCCGGGTGGTGTCCCCGGTGCATCGGATGCCGATCATCGCCTGGCGGGCGAAGCCCAACTGCATCGGATCGGTGACCGCGACGATCTGCATGACGCCCGCGTCGACCATCCGCTGCACACGCTGGCGCACCGCGGCCTCGGACAGGCCGACCGCCTTGCCGATGCCGGCATACGACCGGCGGCCGTCCTGCTGCAATTTCTCGATGATCTGCTTCGACAATTCGTCGAGCTGGAACGCCGCGCCGGGTCGGGACTGGTTGACGCGGAACGACACGGGGCCCATCGGTTGCGTTGCACCCGGGTTAGCCATGCCAGAGATTGTGCACGGAATCCGTCGTTACAAGCAACCGTGACCATGAATTCCCTCGTTTAAAGGCCCCTGCGCGGAAGGAATGCGTAGCCGAGCCGATGCGCGTCGGCTAGCGTTTGAGCCATGACTCTGCTTCCTTCCAAGACCGTAGCTACCAGCCTGGCAGGCAGCTGGATCGATGGCGCCCCGGCGGTCACCGGCGGCAGCCTGCATCAGGTGATCAACCCCGCCACCGGGGAGCCGACGGCCGAATACGCGCTGGCCGCCCCCGCCGATGTGGACCGTGCCGTGGCGTCCGCGCGCGCGGCCCTCTCCGAGTGGGCGACGGCGACGCCTGCGGACCGGTCGGCCGTGCTGGCCAAGCTCGCCAAGCTCGCCGACGATCACGCCGACGACCTGGTGGCTGAGGAGGTCAGCCAGACCGGCAAGCCGGTGCGGTTGGCCAGCGAGTTCGACGTGCCGGGCAGCGTCGACAACATCGACTTCTTCGCGGGCGCGGCCCGTCATCTGGAAGGCAAGGCCACCGCGGAGTACTCCGGCGATCACACGTCGAGCATCAGACGGGAGGCCGTCGGCGTCGTCGGCACCATCACGCCGTGGAACTACCCGCTGCAGATGGCGGTGTGGAAAGTGTTGCCCGCCTTGGCTGCAGGCTGCACCGTGGTGATCAAGCCCTGTGAGCTCACGCCGCTGACCACCCTGACGCTGGCACGGTTGGCCAGCGAGGCCGGGTTGCCCGACGGCGTGTTCAACGTCGTCACCGGCGCCGGTTCCGACGTCGGCACGGCGCTGGCCGGACACCGCGATGTCGACGTGGTGACGTTCACCGGGTCGACGGCGGTGGGCCGCAAGGTGATGGCCGCCGCGGCCGTGCACGGCCACCGCGTGCAACTGGAGCTGGGCGGCAAGGCGCCGTTCGTGGTGTTCGACGATGCGGATCTGGACGCCGCGGTGCAGGGCGCGGTGGCCGGATCGCTGATCAACACCGGGCAGGACTGCACCGCCGCTACCCGCGCGATCGTGGCCCGCGAACTCTACGACGACTTCGTCGCCGGGGTGGCCGAGGTGATGGGCAAGGTCGCCGTCGGCGACCCGCACGACGCCGACACCGACCTCGGCCCGCTGATCAGCGAGGCGCACCGTGACAAGGTCGCGGGCATGGTGGCCCGCGCACCCGGTGAGGGCGGGCGGATCGTCGCAGGCGGCGCCGCACCCGACCGGCCGGGTTCGTTCTACATGCCGACGCTGATCGCCGATGTCTCCGAGCAGTCGGAGGTCTACCGCGACGAGATCTTCGGTCCGGTGCTGACCGTGCGGGCGTTCACCGATGACGACGACGCGATCCGGCAGGCCAACGACACCGATTACGGTTTGGCGGCTTCAGCGTGGACGCGCGACGTGTACCGCGCGCAGCGCGCATCGCGCGATATCAAGGCGGGCTGCGTGTGGATCAACGACCACATCCCGATCATCAGCGAGATGCCGCACGGCGGCGTCGGCGCCTCGGGCTTCGGCAAGGACATGAGCGACTACTCGCTCGAGGAGTACCTGACCATCAAGCACGTGATGAGCGATATCACCGGTGTCGCCGACAAGGATTGGCACCGAACGATTTTCACCAAGCGCTGACCGGACGAACGTTCCTTACCGCTCGAGTTTTTGTCGATTTTTCGAGCGGTAAGGAACGTTCGGCGGTGGGGTGCCAAAGGTTCGGTGACACAATCGAGCCGTGAAGTATGGGCAGGGTTGGCAGCCAGCCCCCGTCGACTGGGCGTCGACGAGGGGCCGCATCCTGCTTGCTGCCTCCGGGTTGTTCGCCCGCCGTGGCTACTTCGGTACCTCCACCCGTGACATCGCCGACGCGGTGCAGATCAGGCAACCGTCGCTGTTTCATCACTTCGAGGCCAAGCACGAAATCTTCCGCACGCTCGTCGAATTGGACCTCGGCCCGTCGATAGACCGGGTCCGCAGCCGCATCGCCGAGCATTCGACGTGGGCGGAGAAGCTTCACTTGACGATCGCCTGCGATGTACAGGAGGCGCTGCTGCAGCCGTTCGACACCCGTGGCCTGTATCAGGACGCCGTGCTCGGCCTCGACGAATTCGCCGACGAGCGGGCGGGTATCGCGCTGTTCCACGAGTTGGTCGAGCGGCTGATCACGGGCGGCCGACAGGCCGGTGAGTTCGTGGTCTTCGAGCCGAGCTTCGTGCAGCGTGCGGTGAACGGTGTGCTGTTCGAAACGGTTCGGGAGCAGGGCGGCCCCGGCGGTCGCATCAGGGCGCACCGGCCGATGCAGGCCGCGGACTTCGTGGTGCGGGCGCTACTCGTCGACGGGACCAGGCTCGACCAGGTCCGCGGTGTCACACAGCAGCGCCTCGGTGAGCTGGCAACTCGTTAATTCTGTGCAACAAAGCGGACCAAACCTGGCAGAAGGCTGGCCTATCGGCCGATAGGAGCCTATCGTCTGATAGGCCCGCGTGTGGCGAGCGTCACTTCGACACCCGCCCAACCGCCCAAGTCCAGGAGGAACCGTGAAGAAGTCCGCCCTTGCCGGTGTCATCCTCGGCATCGTTGCCCTCGCTCTGACCAGTTGTTCGTCTTCGTCCGACCACGCGGCATCGACCAGCACCGGGCCCGCGAAGGTCGCCCCGCCGGCGATTCTGCAGGCGGGCACCCTGAAGATCTGCACCGAAAACGACGGTACGCCGCCGAGCGTCTACCACGACGAGACCGGCGCCCTGGTGGGCAGCGAGGTCGATCTCGGCAAGGCCATCGCGGGCAAGCTCGGGCTCACCCCGCAATTCGTCGAGTCCGCATTCGCCGCCGTCATCCCGACCCTGCAAGCAAAGCAGTGTGACGTGATCATGGCCCAGCTGTACATCAAGCCCGAGCGCGAAAAAGTCGTCGACTTCGTGCCCTACATCTGGTCGGGCACCGGAATCGCAGTGTCGAAAGCACATCCCGTCGCGATCACCGGTTTGGACGACAGCATGTGCGGCAAGAAGGTGATCGTCGCGGTCGCGACGACGGCCGAATCGCTGTCGCAGGAACAGTCCGACAAGTGCACGGCCGCAGGCAAACCCGGCGTCGATATCACCCGCAACAGTCACGCTGACGTCTCTATCCAACAGGTGCAGAACGGCCAGGTCGACGCCTACCTCGACACCGCCGAATCGCTGGGGTACTACGCGACCAAGACGGGCGCACAGATCCAGATGGCAGGCCAGCCCTTCGGCACCATCAAGATCGGCGCGGCAACGCTAAAGGGAAATGCCCAGCTGCACAACGCGATCCAGGACGCGCTCAGCCAGATGGAAGCCGACGGCAGCTACAACAAGATCCTCGAACAGTGGGGTCAGACGGACCTGAGTATCAACAGGTGATCGGCGGGTTTTAGATGCACTTCGATTGGCAGTTCTTCTGGAAGAGCCTGGTGACGCCCAGCGCGCCATTTCTCAACGGGCTGATGCTCACCATCGTGATCTCGATAGTGGCAATGGTTTTGGCCACCGTCCTGGGGCTGATCGTCGCGCTGATGCGACGGTCGCGCTACGCGGGTCTGCGGTGGTGTGCCAGCATGTACATCTGGGTCATCCGCGGGACGCCGCTACTGGTCCAGTTGGTGCTGATCTACACCGGGTTGGCCGCCGTCGGCCTCTACCAGTTCCACGACGTCTCGCTGCTCGGCTTCTCGGTCAAGGCTGCGGTGCAGGCCGCGATCCTCGGGCTGATGATCAACGAAAGCGCCTATATCGCTGAAATCATCCGCGCCGGACTGGATTCCGTGCCGAAGGGACAGTTCGAGGCGGCGGCGTCGCTTGGGATGAAGCCCGGCAAGGTGATGCGGTGGATCATCGTGCCGCAGTCGCTACGGGTGATGGTGCCGCCGCTGGGCAACTCGTTCAACGGCATGATGAAGACCACGTCGGTGTTGTCCGTGATCGGGGTCAGCGAGATGTTCCTGGTCACGCAGTCGATCAGTTCCTACACCTTCCACACGTTCGAGATCTTCATCGTCGCGGCGATCTATTACCTCGCGCTCACCACGATCTGGACCTTCATCCAGGCGGACATCGAGAACCGGTTGGCCCGCCAGTTGGGCATCGAGCAGCGGGTCAGGATCACCCAACGGCTTCTCGGCGCCCGTCGCGCGGCAGCCTCGGCCCCGGTCCTGCAGGCGCACGGATGAGCGCGAACGCGAAGGAGTCGGCCATGAGTGCCACCACGGGATCGACGGCCCCTATCGTTTCGGTCCGGCGGGCGTCGCGCACCCTCGGCGGCCGCAAGGTGCTCGACGACGTCTCACTCGACGTGATGCGCGGGCAGGTCGTCGTCCTGATCGGACCGTCGGGTGCGGGCAAGACGACGCTGCTGCGTTCAGTGAACCACCTGGAAACCGTTGACAGCGGCGAGATCGTGGTCGACGGCGTGCCGATCGGGCACCGGGACAGCACCAGCAAGAAGAAGGTCAGCACCAGCGAGCTCGCCCGCCGCCGCCGCGAAATCGGCTTCGTGTTCCAGCACTTCAACCTGTTTCCGCACATGACGGCCGTCGAGAACGTTTGGAACGGCCCCGTCCGGGTGCTCGGGACGCCGAAGGAGAAGGCGCGCCAGGATGCATTGGATCTGCTGGAGCGGGTCGGTCTTGCGGACAAGGCCGAGTCGCGACCCAGCCAGCTGTCAGGTGGTCAACAACAACGGGTCGCGATCGCCCGGGCGTTGGCGATGCGGCCCAAGGTGATGCTGTTCGACGAACCGACCAGCGCGCTCGACGTCGAGATGGTCGGCGAGGTGCTCGCGGTGATGCGGGAACTAGCCAAAGAGGACATGACGATGATCGTCGTGACCCACGAGATGCGGTTCGCCCGCGAGGTGGCCGATCGCATCGTCGTGATGGACGCGGGCCGCATCATCGAGGACGCCCCGCCCGCCCAACTGTTCGGCAACCCCCAGCACGAACGCACCAAGGCGTTCCTGTCCACCATCTAGTGAGGAGTCCTTCCAACGTGTCCAGTCCGTCGACGTCGTTCACCGGTGCGCTCGCCAGCCCCCACGCGTTGGCGACCGAGGCCGGCATGCGGGCTTACCGCGACGGCGGCAACGCGATCGACGCGGCCATCTCCGCGGCCGCCGTGCTCACGGTCGTGTATCCGCACAACGTCGCGCTCGGCGGTGACCTGATCGCGCTGGTGCGCACCCCGGATGGGGCAATCGACTGTGTGAACGCATCGGGCTGGGCGGGCGCCGCGACCGACGCCGCCGGCCTGCGGGGACGGCACGGCGACTGGTTACCGGCCCGCGGCGCCGACGCGGTGACGGTGCCCGGCGGCATCCGCGGTTGGGAGGCGTTGCGCCGCTTCGGTGCCCGGCTGTCGTGGGAACACACCCTGCGCGCGGCGGAGGATGCGGCGAAATGCGGTGTCGCGGTGGCGCCGTCGCTGGCCACCCACATCGCCGATGCCGAGAATGCCGACCTGCACGGCAGCGGGGATTTCGACAGGGTCTTCCGACCGGGTGGTCGGAACCTGCGCGCGGGTGACGCCCTTGTGCAGCATGCGCTGGCCGACTCGTTCGCAGAATTGCGCGACGTCGGCCCGGATACCTTCTACGCGGGCGCACTCGCCGAGCAGTCGGTCAAGTATCTGCGGTCCCACGGATCCGTGCTGACGGTCGACGATTTCGCCGAATTCCAACCGGAAACGACGGCGCCGATCACGGCGGATTTCGGCGCCGTCACGGTGCTGACAAGCCCGCCGAACACGCACGGTTTCCTGCTGCTTCGCGCGCTGCGCGCGGTGGAGGACGTCGGCATCGCCGGTCCGCTCGGCGACGGATTGGGTGCATTGATGCGAATCTTCCACCGGGGCAACGCGTTACGGGAAACAGAGCTGGGCGATCCGCGGTACGTCTTCGTCGACGTCGACGCGCTGGTGAACAAGGGCCTCGACGAATCAGCGGAAATCGGTGCGGCACGGACCGGTCCGGGGCTGGTGCCGCACGGTGACACAGTCGGCGTGGCGGCGGCCGACGCCGACGGTTACGCGGTGTCGTTGATCCAGAGCGTGTACCACGCCTTCGGGTCGGGCCTGATCGACCCCGCCACCGGGATCCTGTTCCACAATCGCGGCACGAGTTTCTCGTTGGATGACACCTCGCCGAACGTGATCGCGCCACGCAAACGGCCCGCCCACACCCTGATGCCGGTGATGACGACCGATAGGGGCAAGTTGCGTCATGTGCTCTCGACGATGGGTGGTCAGGGCCAACCGCAGATCCTCGCGCAGGTGTTGTTGCGTGCGCTCGAGGGGGAGGGCGCGGAGGCCGCGGTCAGCGCGCCCCGTGCCGTGGTCGGTCTTCAGGCCGACGGCGGCACAATGGATTCGGTGATCGCAGAAGCCGATCTGCAACCCGCGGCGGTGGCCGCTATCGAGCGCGCAGGCCTGACGCCGACGACCGTCGCCGCGCACACCGAGAACCTCGGCCAGACGAACGTCGTCTTCGTCGACGACACCGGTGCGATGACCGCGGCATCGGATCCCCGGTCGGACGGCGCCGCGGTCGTCACGCACTACCCGCGTTTCACCAAGCCATAGACTCGTTGCATGACCGCAAGCACGCGGGTCGACGAGTTCGAGGAGTTACGCCCGCACCTGCTGGCCGTCGCGTATCGGCTCACCGGCACGGTCGCCGATGCGGAGGACGTCGTGCAGGACGCATGGCTGCGGTGGAGCGGCGCATCGGAGACGGTCAACGACCTGCCGGCGTGGCTGACCACCGTGGTGAGCAGGCTGGCGTTGGACCGGTTGCGCTCGGCCGCCAAGCGGCGCGAAACCTATGTCGGCGAATGGCTGCCGGAACCGGTGGTCACCGGCCTCGAGGGCGACGACCCGCTCGCGGCGGTGGTCGCAGCCGACGACGCCCGGTTCGCGGCAATGGTGGTGCTCGAGCGGTTGACGCCGGATCAGCGGGTGGCCTTCGTGCTGCACGACGGCTTCGGAGTGCCGTTCACCGATATCGCCGCGGTGCTCGACGTGAGCGACGCTTCAGCCCGGCAGTTGGCGTCGCGAGCGCGCCGGGCGGTGTCGTCTGCGCCGCCGGCAGTGACCGACCACTCACACAGCGAGGTGGCCGGCTCGCTGATGGCCGCGATTGCCGAAGGAAACATGGAAGCCGTTGTGCGCCTGCTACATCCGGATGTCACCTACACGGGCGACGCCAACGGCCGGGCGCCCACCGCAGCGCGGGTGATCGTCGGCCCAGACAAGGTGGCCAGGTTCCTGTTCGGCCTGGCCCGCCGCTACGGGCCGAACTGGCCGGCAGGCGCTCAGTTGGCGCTGGTCAACGGTCAGGTCGGCTCCTATACCGAAGGCGCACCGGCCCGCGACGGCTATCCGGCGCTGATGCCGCGGATCACCGCGATGGCTGTGCGCGACGGAAAGGTCTGCGCCGTTTGGGATATCGCCAATCCCGAGAAGTTCACCGGCTCCCCGCTTGGTGCTCCTCGGTCGCCCACGGCACACGGCAAGCATCACCGGAATTGAAGCCCTGCTCGGTGATGCCCAGCGCCGAGTACATGCGTGCCCGCATGTTCTCCACGCCGATCTGATAGGTCAGCTCGATCACGCCATCGTCGCCGAAGCGCTTCCGAAGGTCGGCGACCTGCTCGTCGGTGACTGAGTGAGGGTCGGTCGTCATCGCATTGGCGTAGGCGATCGCCGCCCGCTCGTCGTCGGTGTAGCGCGGTGAGGTCGCGTAGTCGTCGATCTCCTTGAGGCGGTCGACGTCGAGGCCGTCGAGTCGCTGCAGCATCGCGCCGAAGTCGACGCACCATGAGCAGCCGATCGTGCGGGCGGTCCAGAATACGGCGAGCTCGCGGACGTTCTTCGGCAACTTCTTCGAGCCCGAGTCCAGCAGCGTCTCGTGCACGGCGTTGGCCACCAGCAGGCGGGGATGGTGCGCGGCGACGGTGAACGGCTCGGGCACCTCACCGAACCGCCGCTTGGCCACCCGGTACATGACGCGGGTCAGCAGGCCTGCCTGCTTCGGGGGAACGGGCGCGATGCGGGTTGTTTGTGTCATACCCGTTAGACGAGACAGCCCCCGGAAGTGTGACACCCGAAATCGCTCTAGCGCGCGAACATCAGCGCGCGCTTGACCTCCTGGATGGCCTGCGTCACCTGAATGCCGCGCGGGCAGGACTCCGTGCAGTTGAACGTCGTGCGGCAACGCCACACGCCGTCCACCTCGTTGAGGATGTCCAGTCGCTCGGCGGCGCCCTCGTCGCGGCTGTCGAAGATGAACCGGTGCGCGTTGACGATCGCGGCTGGGCCGAAATACGAACCCTCGCTCCAGTACACCGGGCAACTGGTGGTGCAGCACGCGCACAGGATGCACTTGGTGGTGTCGTCGTAGCGCATCCGGTCGGTCTGGCTCTGAATGCGTTCGCGGGTGGGCGGATTGCCGCTGGTGATCAGGAACGGTTTGACGGCGCGGTAGGCGTCGAAGAACGGCTCCATGTTGACCACGAGGTCCTTCTCGACGGGCAGACCGCGGATCGGCTCGATCGTGATGGTGAGCTGCTTACCGGGCTTCTTGGGCAGCATGTCGCGCATCAGCACCTTGCACGCCAACCGGTTCACGCCGTTGATCCGCATCGCGTCCGAGCCACACACGCCGTGGGCGCACGACCGCCGGAACGTCAGCGTGCCGTCCAGGTACCACTTCACGTAGTGCAGCAGGTTGAGCAATCGGTCGGTGGGCAGACACGGGACGCGGAAGCTCTGCCAACCGGCGGCGTCAGGGTCCTCCGGGTTGAAGCGGGCGATCTTCAGCGTGATCATCACCGCACCCTCGGGCACCGGCGGTGCGGCGCCCTCGGTGGTGTCGACAGCTGGTGCGCTCATATCAGTACTTCCGTTCCATCGGCTCGTACCGCGTCATCACCACCGGCTTGTAATCCAGCCGGATATCGGACAGCAGCTCGCTGCCCTCCTTGTAGGCCATGGTGTGCCGCATGTAGTTGGTGTCGTCGCGGTTCGGGTAGTCCTCGCGGGCGTGTCCGCCGCGAGATTCCTTGCGGTTCAACGCGCCGACGACCGTCACCTCGGCGAGCTCGAGCAGGAAGCCCAGCTCGATTGCCTCGAGTAGGTCGCTGTTGTAACGCTTGCCCTTGTCGTGCACCGAGATTCGGGCATACCGCTCCTTCAAAGCGTGGATGTCCGTCAACGCCTGCTTCAACGTCTCCTCAGTGCGGAACACCGCGGCGTTGTTGTCCATCGACTGCTGCAGGGCGGTGCGGATGTCGGCGACGCGCTCGTTGCCGTGTTCGGACAAAATGTCGCCCACCCAGCCGACCACCATGCCCGCCGGATCCGACGGCAGGTCGACATGGTCATGGCCCAGCGCGTAATTCGACGCGACAATGCCCGCACGACGGCCGAACACGTTGATGTCCAACAGCGAGTTGGTACCGAGCCGGTTGGCGCCGTGCACCGAGACGCAGGCGCATTCACCCGCCGCGTACAGACCCGGCAGCGGTGTGGTGTTGTCGCGCAACACCTGTCCGCTCACGGTCGTCGGGATGCCGCCCATCACGTAGTGACACGTGGGGTACACCGGCACCAGCTCCTTGACCGGGTCGACGCCCAGGTAGGTGCGGGCGAACTCGGTGATGTCGGGCAGTTTGGTGTTGAGCACGTCCTCTCCGAGATGGCGGACGTCGATGTAGACGTAGTCCTTGTGCGGGCCAGCGCCGCGGCCCTCGAGTACCTCCCGCACCATCGAGCGGGCGACGATGTCGCGCGGCGCCAGGTCCTTGATGGTCGGGGCGTAGCGCTCCATGAACCGCTCGCCCTCGGAGTTGAGCAGAATGCCGCCCTCGCCGCGCACCGCTTCGGAGATCAGAATGCCAAGGCCCGCAAGGCCTGTCGGATGGAACTGGTGAAATTCCATGTCCTCCAACGGAAGTCCCTTGCGGAACACGATGCCGAGGCCGTCGCCGGTCAGCGTGTGCGCGTTGGAGGTTGTCTTGTACATCCGGCCCGATCCGCCGGTGGCGAGCACAATCGCCTTGGCGTGGAAGACGTGGATGTCACCGGTCGCCAGTTCGTAGGCGATGACGCCGGTCGCGACGGGGCCTGCGGCGGTCTCGGTGAGCGCCAGGTCCAGCGCGTAGAACTCGTTGAAGAACTGAACGTCGTGCTTGACGCAGTTTTGGTACAGCGTCTGCAGGATCATGTGGCCGGTGCGGTCGGCGGCGTAACAGGCCCGCCGCACGGGCGCCTTACCGTGGTCGCGGGTGTGCCCGCCGAACCGGCGCTGGTCGATGCGGCCCTCAGGGGTGCGGTTGAACGGCATCCCCATCTTCTCGAGATCGAGCACCGCGTCGATGGCTTCCTTGCACATGATCTCGACCGCGTCCTGGTCGGCGAGGTAGTCGCCGCCCTTGACGGTGTCGAAGGTGTGCCACTCCCAGTTGTCCTCTTCGACGTTGGCCAGCGCGGCGCACATTCCGCCCTGCGCGGCGCCGGTGTGCGAACGCGTCGGGTAGAGCTTGGTCAGCACCGCGGTGCGCACACGCGGTCCCGCCTCGACGGCCGCCCGCATACCCGCGCCGCCTGCGCCGACGATGACGACGTCGTAGCGATGTTCAATCAGCATTGATCAGCTCCGGTTCACGAGATGTTCGCGTCGAAGGTCACCAGCACATAGGTGCCCAGCACCAACGTGAAGCCTGTCACCAGCAACAACAGCGAATTCAGATAGAACTTGGTGATGTTTTTACGGGCGTAGTCGCCGATGATGGTGCGCATGCCGTTGGCGCCGTGCACCATCGCGAGCCACAGCAGGGCCATGTCCCAGATCTGCCAGAACGGCGACGTCCACCGCTGTGCCACGTAATTGAAGTCGATGCGGTACACGCCACCGTCCCAGACCAGCCCGATGAACAGGTGGCCCAGCGCCAGCACCACCAGTGCGACGCCGGAGAACCGCATGAACAGCCACGCGTACTTCTCGAAGTACGGGATGCCCCGCGGGCGACGCGGCGCGCGCGGATGGTCGAGGCTGGCCGGCCGGTCGTGCTCTTTCTCCTGAACGGGAGCCAGTCGGCCCTCGCGGTGATGTGGGGTCCACTGCGTTCCCGCCGCCCCACCCGATGTCTCGGTCATAGGAATCGCTCCGCCATGTGCATGCCGATGACGCCGAGCGTCGGGATCATCACGGCGAGCCACACGCCCGCCACGATCCACAACATCAGTTTTTGATAACGCGGTCCGTGCTGCCAGAAGTCGATGAGGATGACGCGGATTCCGTTGAGGGCGTGGTAAAGCACCGCCGCGACGAGGCCGATCTCCATCAGGCCGACGATCGGCGTCTTGTAGGTGTTGATGACCTCGTTGTAGGCCTCGGGGCTGACCCGCACCAGCGCCGTGTCCAGCACGTGCACCAGCAGGAAGAAGAAGATGGTGGCTCCAGTGATGCGGTGCAGCACCCAGGACCACATGCCCGGATCACCGCGGTACAGGGAACGCCTGCGCGACGGATGGGGTTGCGGGGCCGGCACTGCCGGGCCCGTGGATGTCGCAGTACTCATCTGGCCTCCAACGCCATCGGTGGACGCTTGGGCTCGGAGCCGTACCGGCGGCGACATCCGGCTCGGCTGGAAAGAACCTGCCCAAACCTCGGGGCGACTCTAAACCCAGTTGTACAGCTAAACGAACTACGGTTTAGCCGTCTACATGGTCAAAAACGCGAAAGTTAGGGTTACCTATTCCGAGTGGCGGCCGAAGGGCCACATCTTCGGAATGCATTCAGAATCGACCCCTGCGAGGTTGCGATGACATCCGAGATCGATTGGAAGATGTTGCGGCACAAGGCAACTGAGGCCTCAGCTCACGCCTACGCGCCGTATTCCGGGTTCGCGGTCGGTGCGGCCGCGCTGGTTGACGACCACCGATTGGTGGCCGGCTGCAATGTGGAAAATGTCTCATATGGCCTAGGTCTCTGTGCCGAGTGTGCTGTGGTCTGCGCGCTGCATTCCAGCGGCGGCGGCCGGCTGATCGCGCTGTCGTGTGTGGACTCGACCGGCGAGGTGCTGATGCCATGCGGGCGCTGCCGGCAGGTGCTTCTCGAACACGGCGGACCCGAACTGCTGATCGATCATCCGCTGGGTCCTCGGCCGTTGAGCGCGCTGCTTCCTGACGCGTTCGGGCCGCAGGACCTGGCCCGCGTCAACGAGCCCGCGCACGAAGAAACACCGTGACCGGCTTCACATTTAACCCGTTTGAGGCGGCGACGCCCGGGTAGTCCTGTGCCGTCACTCATGCGCATAAGGAGGCGGCACATGGAGAGTCGGGCCAAGGCATTGGGGCACGCGATCCATCCCATGCTCATTCCATTTCCGCTTGGCCTGCTGGCCACTGCGGTCGTATTCGACATCGTCTACCTGGCGACCGACCGCAGTGGGTTCGCGGTGGCATCGGGCTACATGATCGGGGCGGGCATCATCGGCGGATTGCTGGCGGCGCCGTTCGGCTGGATCGACTGGTTCAAGATCCCGGCGGGCACCCGGGCCAAGAGCATCGGACTGGTGCACGGCGTGGGCAACATCGTGGTCGTGGTGTTGTTCGCGGTGAGCTGGCTGCTGCGGGTCAGCAACGGCTGGGATCCCACGGCGTGGGCGTTGGCGTGCAGCTTCGTTGCGGTGGTGCTGGCCGTCGCGACCGCGTGGATGGGCGGCGAACTGGTCGAGCGTCTGGGCGTCGGCGTCGACGAGGGTGCGGCCATCGATGCGCCGAGCTCGTTGAGTCACCGGCACGTGACCGCCTAGCCGAAGTCTGTTGACCGTCACCGGTAACGTAAAGCCGGTGACGGCGTTCACATTTGATGCCCCGACAGTCATCAGGACAAAGCGCGACGGCGGCGTGCTCTCGGACGCCGCGATCGACTGGGTGATCGACGGCTACACCACCGGACGGGTGGCCGACGAGCAGATGTCGGCGTTGTTGATGGCGGTCTACCTGCGCGGCATGACGGGTGCCGAGATCGCCCGCTGGACCGCCGCGATGGTGAACTCCGGTGAGCGGTTGGACTTTACGGATCTGCGGCGTGACGGCAAGCCGCTGGCACTGGTGGACAAACATTCGACGGGCGGGGTCGGCGACAAGATCACCATCCCGTTGGTGCCGGTCGTGATGGCGTGCGGGGGAGCGGTGCCGCAGGCGGCCGGACGCGGCCTCGGGCACACCGGCGGCACCCTCGACAAGCTGGAGTCCATCGCGGGTTTCACCGCGGAGATCTCCAAAGCCCAGATTCGCCAACAACTTTGCGATCTCGGCGCGGCCATCTTCGCCGCCGGTGAGCTGGCACCCGCCGACCGCAAGATCTACGCGCTGCGCGACGTCACCGGCACCACCGAATCGCTGCCGCTGATCGCGAGCTCGGTGATGAGCAAGAAGATCGCCGAGGGCAGTCGCGCACTCGTGCTCGACAGCAAGGTCGGCAGCGGCGCGTTCCTGTCCACCGAGGCCGAGTCCCGCGAACTGGCCCGCACGATGGTGGAACTGGGTACCGCGGAGGGCCTGGTGACCCGTGCGCTGCTGACGGACATGGAGACGCCACTGGGCCGCACGGTCGGCAATGCCGTCGAGGTGGAGGAATCGCTGGAAGTGCTCGCAGGCGGGGGACCCGCCGACGTGGTGGAGCTGACGCTGGCGCTGGCCACCGAGATGCTGGACGCGGCGGGCCTGGACGGCGTCGACCCCGCGCAGACGCTGCAGGACGGGTCGGCGATGGACCGGTTCCGTCAGCTCGTCGCCGCCCAAGGCGGAGATTTGTCCCGACCGCTGCCGATCGGTGCGCATTCCGACACCATCACCGCGCCGCGCGATGGCACGATGGGACTCATCGATGCGATGGCGGTGGGTCTTGCGGTGTGGCGGCTCGGGGCGGGCCGCTCTGTGCAAGGTGAGCGGGTCCAGTTCGGCGCCGGGTTGCGCATCCACCGACGGCCAGGGGAGCCCGTCACCGCAGGTGAAGCCTTGTTCACCCTGTACACCGACACGCCGGAGCGGTTCGAGGGCGCGATGTCCGAACTCGACGGCGCGTGGAGCGTCGGCGACGACGCGCCGCCGGACCGGCCGCTGATCATCGATCGGATCCTCCCGTGAGCACCCCACTGAATCTCGAGTCGATCAGGCAGGCCCCGAAGGCCTTGCTGCACGACCACCTCGACGGCGGCCTGCGTCCCTCTACGGTGCTCGAACTTGCCGGGACCACGGGTTACGACGAATTGCCCGCCATGGACGTCGACCAGCTTGCGGCATGGTTCCGCACCGCCGCGCACAGCGGGTCGCTGGAACGCTACCTGGAACCGTTCGCACACACCGTCGGGGTGATGCAGACACCGGAGGCGCTGCATCGGGTGGCCTACGAGTGCGTCGAGGACCTGGCCGCCGACAACGTCGTCTACGCCGAGATCCGGTTCGCACCCGAGTTGCACATCGACCGCGGGCTGTCGCTCGACGCAGTCGTCGACGCCGTGCTCGCCGGATTCGCCGACGGTGAAAAAGCCGCAAGCGCGGAGGGACGAGGCATCACCGTGCGCTGTCTGGTGACCGCGATGCGGCACGCGGCACGCTCACGTGAGATCGCCGAACTGGCCATCCGGTTCCGCGACAAGGGCGTCGTAGGCTTCGACATTGCGGGCGCCGAGGCGGGATATCCGCCGACACGGCATCTGGACGCATTCGAGTACATGCGAAGCAACAACGCGCGCTTCACAATTCACGCAGGCGAGGCGTTCGGCCTGCCGTCCATCCACGAGGCCATCGCGTTCTGCGGTGCCGACCGATTGGGCCACGGCGTGCGGATCGCCGACGACATCACCGTCGGACCCGACGGCGCCGCGCACCTGGGCAGGCTGGCAGCGCTGTTGCGGGACAAGCGAGTTCCGTTCGAGATGTGCCCCTCGTCGAATGTGCAGACCGGCGCCGTCGGCAGCATCGTCGAGCACCCGTTCGACCTGCTGGCCCGGTTGCGGTTCCGCGTGACCGTCAACACCGACAACCGGTTGATGAGCGACACCACGATGACCCAGGAGATGCTGCGTCTGGTCGAGGCGTTCGGCTACGGGTGGAGCGATCTGCAGCGATTCACCATCAACGCGATGAAGTCGGCGTTCATCTCGTTCGACGAGCGACTGTCGATCATCGACGACGTGATCAAACCGCGCTACGCCGTGCTCGTCGGCTAGCCGAGCACGGTCCGCAGCGTGTCGGCGAATTCCATTGGCGCGCCCATGAATCCGCCGTGGTCGCCCGGAAACTCGACCGGGGCGACACCGAGCAATTCTGCCACCGCGATCGAGGTGCGGTAGGTCAGCAGTTGACGCGAGTCGACGCCGACGCCGATCACCACGTGGGCCGGGCTGCTGGTCAACGCGTCGAAGTCGGGCACGAACCGCGTCGTCGGGCGCAGGTCGATCTCGAAGAACCGGGCGCTCTGCCGAATATCGTCGTCGGACGGTTCGGCCGGCTCGGGCGGCGCATCGCCGGGTGACACGTCGAATCCGGCGTTGCGCATGAAGTGCATCCACGCGGCGCCGAACCCGTGGCGGTGAAAGGTGTCGATGATCGCCTCGGTGGCCTCCCGTTGTTCGGCGGCGTCGGGCAGCAGTTCCAGCAGCGGAGGTTCGTGCGCGACGAGGGTGCGCACGCGTCCTGGATGCCGGGCGACCAACGCCAGGCCGGTGACCGCACCGCCGCTGGATCCGAACACGTCGGCCGATTCAGCCTGCAGGTCGTCGAGGATCGCGATGACGTCGCCGGCGCGCTGTTCGACCGTCGACGCCGCTTCCTGCTCCTCGACCGGGCTGTCGGCGTAGCCGCGGGGGTCGAAGGTGACGACCGTGTGGTCGACGGCCAGCGCGTCGGCCAGCGGCGCGAACTCTGCGGACGCCATCGGCGAACCGGCGACGAGCACCAGCGGGCCACTGCCCCGGATCTCGTAGTGCAGGCGGGCGCCGGGGACATTGACGGAACGGACGGTGGGAGTGCTAGGCACGGTCATACCGGTGCAGACCGCGGCCAGGCGCGGAACTCATCGCGCCGCAGTTACTCCTGGCGCAGCCGCGATTCGACGAACGCCTCCAGCGCCTCCCACTGCTGCACCGCCTCGGCGTACGGCGGCTTCGGCCGGCCGACGGTGTCCGGGTCGAGCACGTGCGCGATCAGGTGACCCAACGGCTGGTCGGGGTCCAACGACTCGTCGACCGTGGTGTCCTCGGAGTATTCGCCGATGTCCCTGAGGAACTCGACCGCGAGCTCCAACTGGTCGCGGTCGATCGCGTCGGGGCCGTCCGCGAGATCGTCGACGATGCCGGTGAGCACGTAGACGTTGTCATCGTTGACGTCGACGCGCAGGGAGCCGTCGGTGGCCGCGGTGCGGATGTCGTCGTAGGTCGCGAGGTCGGACAGGTCGTGGTCGTGTTCGTCGGCGAGGTAACGCGCCAGCGCACCGCCGGAGGTGAAGACGCTGACGCGGCCGTTGCGGCCCAGGAAGATCGGTGTGTCGTCGAGGTAGCAGCGCAACGTGTAGTAGGTGCCCGCGCTGGTCATGATCCGCACCGGGTCGATGCCGACCTTGAGCCAGAAGTCGTCGTCGCTGCCCAGCACCAGGCCTGCGGCGTGGTCGGCCAGATCGTCGGTCTCCTCAACGTTGGTCTCCGCGGCGTCGGTGTCCTCGGCGGCTTCAGTGTCGTCGGTGTCGGTGACTTCTTCGACTTCCTCGGGTTCGGGCGCGGGCTCGGCAAGTTGCGCCTCGGCCTTCTCCGAGGCTGCCTTGTCGACGTCGGGGATGGTGACGATCTCGTCGATCGCGTCGACGACGTTGTCCCAGCCGCGGCCGATCACCGTCTCGATCTCGGCCCAGCGCTTGCGGCCCGCGCGGCCCGCGAAGGCCTCGATCCCGCCGCCGACGGTGCCGAGCACCGGATTGCCGTTGAAGAACTTGGTGATCGCGGGCATCTCACACACCGAACCGATGGAGGACACGATCGCCAGCGTGCGGTGCAGCTCCTTGACCGTCTCCTCGCTGGGCTTCTCGGCGACCAGCTCTTCGAGGCTGACGAGGTCGTACTGACGCTCGTCGGGCGGGTCGAACGTATGCGCATTCGCCTCGGTCAGCGCCTGCCACGCCGGGTGGTCGACCAGGTCGTTGTCGGTGTTGGTCCGCACGAAGGCCACCAGGTCGGCGACCGACTCGAAGGCGTACAGATCCTCGTCCTTGCCGAGGAACGCCTCCCACTCGTCACCCGCATCGCGCCAGCGTGGAGCCCACAATGTGTACAGGTCGCCCTTGGTCAGCGCGAGCCGGATCGGCACGATGTCAGCAGCCATGGCGCACAGCCTAACGACCGCCCCAACCGAGCCTTCCTAGAGACGCGCTGAGTCACCCGGTCGGCCGCCAGAAGCCCTGGAAACCCTGACCAGCGTTCGTCGTTCGGATCGGCGAGAGTTGCACTGGATCACCGGCCTCGATCATGGTCCCGTTCCCGACGATCATGGCGACGTGTCCGTCCCACACCGCGAGGTCGCCCGGCCTCAGCGAACCGGCGTCGACGGCCGCCCCGATGTCCTGCTCCTGCGCCAGCCGCGGGATGTCCAGGCCTGCTTCGTGATAGGCCCACTGCGTGAGTCCGCTGCAGTCCAGCCCGACGCCCGGCGCGGTGCCACCCCACTGATACGGCACGCCCAGCTGGGTCAGCGCGTGCCGAACTGCACTGGCCGCTACCGAGTTCGGTGCCATAGCGGTGCCGCCGTCGGGCAGCCGGACCGCGAAACCGTCGCCGAACACCGCGGCGTCCGGTAGCGGCGCCCCGTGCGACGCGAGCTTGGCGAGTTCGCCGAAACCGCCGGACGACGTCGGCGGCGCCGCCGAACCAGGCATCGGGCTCATCGGGGGGATGGACGGGCTGGCTATCCCCGCCGGCGTGGTCGCCGGCGCTGCCGAGGGCGGGTTGTTCAGTGTGGTCGCATGCCCCTGCAACTCCGCGCGCAGTTCCTCGACCACCGCGACGGCCTCGGCGAGCGCGCGCTGCGCCTCAGCCATCAGTTCTTTCTCGACCGCAGGCGAGTCGAGGTGCGGCTCCAGAGCGGCGGCCCGCGCCTCGAAACGCTCGATGATGTCCTGCAGCCTGTCGTTGGCGCGCGCCACCGCCGCGCCCGCGGTCTGCGTGACGACGCTGAGCTGCTGCACTCTGTCGGCCAGCGCCTCGGTGGTGATGACCGTCGCCGCCGCGAACTGTGCCGCGGCGTCCGCGCCTGCGCCCGACCACGTCTGCTCGGCATGCAGCCAAGCGCGGCCGGACGCCGACGCGATGTCGGTCAGCGACTCGTGCGCCGCGGCCAGCCCCAGGTCGCCCGACCAGCCCGCGCCGATCAGCGACTGGACCTCGCGAATGGGAGCCGTCAGCGCCGACACCAGTGCACCCGGCATCAGTACACCCCGGACACTCGCGTCCCCGCGTGTGCGTCGGCGCTGTCATACGCGCCCGCTGCATGGTGCGCTGTGCGACAGGCGGTCTCCATCCGGTCGGCCAACGCCGCCACCGCCCGAGAAGCCTCGGTGGTGGCCTCGGTCAATGCGGCCAGGAACCGGGCGCCAACGGGCCCAAGCAACGTCTCCGAAGCGGCGTCCGGTGTGGACGCCAGGTGGGCCGCGACTGCGGCGAGGTCAACCGCGTGGGCCGAGTTGGCTGAGCCGAGGGCGCGGACGGCATCGGTATCGGCGAACATGGGTGTTAGGACGCCCGCGGCGGCAGTTCGGTTCCATTAGGGTTCCGCGCATGGATGTGCGCGTCGTCGACCACCCCCTGGCCGCCGCGCGGCTGACCACGCTGCGCGACGAGCGCACCGACAACGCCGCGTTCCGCGCCGCGCTGCGCGACCTGACGCTGATGTTGGTGTACGAGGCGACGCGCGACGCCGCTTGTGACACTGTCCCCGTCCGTACGCCGTTGGCCGAGACCACCGGGTGCCGACTGGCCAACCCGCCGCTGCTGGTGCCTGTGCTGCGCGCCGGGCTCGGCATGGTCGATCAGGCGCATGCACTGATCCCGGAAGCGCGGGTCGGGTTCGTCGGGGTGGCCCGCGACGAGGAAACCCACGAGCCCACACCGTATTTGGAGTCGCTGCCGGACGACCTCAGCACCCAGCCGGTGATGGTGCTCGATCCGATGTTGGCGACCGGCGGTTCGATGGCGCACACCCTCGGCCTGCTGCAGTCCCGCAATGCCGTCGACATCACTGCGCTCTGCGTCGTCTGCGCGCCGGAAGGCATTGCGGCACTGGAGAACGTGGCGCCGAACCTGCGGCTGTTCACGGCCACCATCGACGAGAAGCTCAACGAGGTCGCCTACATCGTGCCGGGCCTCGGTGATGCCGGGGACCGCCAGTTCGGGCCGCGTTGAGACCTGCGGCCGCGCAGGCTATTACGGATTAGACGAGAAGAGGCGCCGCAGGCCTGAACGTGGCGGATTGCAACTCGTCAGGCGAGTTGACCTCTTCGGCAAAGAGTTTGAAGTCTCGGTGCCGAATGAACAGATCAGGGAACGCCACGGATCGGAATGAGAACTGGTTGGGATCGATCAGTCCCTTTTCGATGCGGAACGTCGATTCTCGGCGAACTTCTTCCTTGCGGGCGGGATCCACGATTCCGTCGAAGAATTTGATATGGATGCGGAACTCGTCGAACGGGGCGACGTGTAAGACGAACCCTTCGGGAAGTGGCGCCTGTCGTAGCTGTCCGGTTTCGCCGACCCTGAGGTTCGGACCGGTCCACTCGAACGTCGCCTTGTGGCGGTCCTGGTCGTTGTCGATCTTGGCGATGTCGGCGAAGTCTCGCGCGATGACGAAGAAGTCAGGCAGGTTGTTCGAGAACAATGAAAGAAAAGGCATGATTCCCCCCGGTTGTGTTGTGTGTTGTGTGGATTGATCGGTTGGTCGTCGGTGAGTCAGATCACCTTGTAGGTCAGCGTGTACACCGATCCCGCGCCCGCGATCCGCTTCGTGCGCTCGCCCTGCCCCAACTCGGCGGCGGTGATCCGTGCGGCACCGATCCGCCTGTCGTCGGGACCGTTCTCGTCGACCTCGAACAGCACCACGTCGATGGGCGCCTGATTCTGGAACGGTAGGAGCCGGTCGTCGTCGAACTCGAAGACGTCACCCTTGCGCATCCGTATCCGTTCGAAAATGACACCGTCGCCTCGGCTGACCTGGATCTCGTCGGCCCCGTCGGGGTCCCGAACGGTGACCGCCTGCATGGTAAGCAGCTTGGCAAAACCTGCATCTGCCATGACTTCCCCCTCTGTCGTATGTGAACTACTCCTTGATGCTGCAACGACGAATCGGTCGTGACGTGAGTAGTCGGCTACTCGCTTTTGGGCACGCGAACTAAGCGTTGTCCTTCGATGAAATGCCGTTGAGCACCTTCTGCGCCTGACGGTCGACCAGGCCGGTGATGCCCTGCTGTGAGGCGCCGAGGAGCAACGCGTAACCCATCACGTGCGTCTCGTTCAAGGCTGTCAGCGTCGGGCCTGCGACGCCCGCCTTGATCATCAGCACTCCGGCAACCGCCGTCAGCGCACCGGCGGGTAGTTTGAGCAGCATCGTCGCCATCGGCACCGAGTACGCGGTGGACGTACCCTCCATCCGCCGAAGCGCAAGCGCACCAACCAGACTCGCACTGACCAAACCCAGCAGCTCGATCACGAGGATGCTCGGAGCACCGGCGCTCGTCGTCGAATCCGACAGACCGCGTGACACGAAATCGAAGCACGCCACCCCGACTGCGATCATTGCCAACGCCAGCGTCCCGCCGAACAACAGATTGCGGAAGCTGCGCAACCGCATGTTCTCGCTGTCGGACGCGTCGTAGACCGCCTTGACGCTGTGCACGATGGCCTCTCGGGCGTGGCAGTCCCATTCGGGTTGGGTGGCGAGTTCGCGAAGCGTGACCACACGGGGGTGATCGCTGCCGAGCAGTTCAGCGCCATCGGCGACGATGCCCTGCAGCTTCGCCCTGACCACTTGCGGCTTGGCGAAGCGGATCACCGCGGCGTCCACCGCGTGGATCCTGAACCAGGTGGCCTGGATGTCTATGCCGTTCCACATGCAGCGCAGACGCGGCGGGGCATCGATGATCTGCATCGCCTCGTCGAGTTGCCTTCGCGCATCCCGGCATTGAGGGTCAGACTTCGGGCCTGCCTCCAACTCATCCAGTTGCACCCGAAGGTCGGCCAACCGGCTACGCGCCTGTTCGCGCCACACCGAATACGGCCTGGCATTCGTCGAGTGATCCACCGCCGTGATCACGCCGACGTGCGGGCGCTGCAGTGTCAGGGCGGGCATGGCCATCACTACCTCCCATGCTTGACGAATCGAACATCTTCAGGCTGACTCGCCGTGGCGCGGCCTGCATGAGTAGTGAGGTACCTGCTTTTCCCAGAACCGGGCCTCAGAACTGCGCAGCGATGGCCACCAGTTCGTCTCGCAGCTTGCCCGCCCTGCCGCGGGCACCCTCGAGGTCAGAGCCGTTTGCGCAACGAACCTCGATGTAGGACTTGAGCTTCGGCTCGGTGCCCGAGGGCCGCACCACCACCCTGACCCAGTCCTGCTCATCGCCGCCGAAGAACACCAGGCCGTCGGTCGGCGGCCGCCACGCCTTCAGGTCGGTCACCGCCACCTCGAAGCCGGCCAGCCGATCGGGCGGCGTCGCGCGCAGTTTGGCCATCACCGCTTCCGCCTCGCGGACGTCTGCGACGTGTCGCGTCACCGCCGTCGTGGTGTGCACACCGTGCCTGCGCGCCAGGCCGTCCAGCGCATCGAGCACCGTCCGGCCGTCATCGCGCAGCGCGGCAACCAGATCGCAGATCATGACCGCCGCGCTGATGCCGTCCTTGTCGCGGACCGCACCGGGATCGACACAGTGGCCGATCGCCTCTTCGTACGCGTAGACCAGCGTGCACCCCGGTCGGTCCACGTCGGCCCGGGCCAACCATTTGAATCCGGTCAGCGTCTCCACATGCTGGGCGCCGTGGTCCTTGGCGATGGCGGCCAGCATCCGGGACGACACCGCGGTGCTGGCCACCACGGTGGCCTCGGAGACCGGGCCAGGCTCGGTCTGCGCAAGGATGTAATCACCCAACAGCCAACCTGTTTCGTCCCCGGAGAGCATCCGCCAGCCGTCCGCGGTCGGCACCCCGACGGCGCACCGGTCCGCGTCAGGGTCCAGCGCGATGGCGACTTCGGCGTTGACCTCGGCGGCGAGGCGCAGCAGCGCGTCGACCGCGGCCGGCTCCTCCGGGTTGGGCAACGCCACGCTGGGGAAGTCCGGATCGGGCGCGAACTGGCTCTCGACCACATGGATGTCGGTGAACCCGGCGCGCACCAAGGCGTCCATCGCGAACTCGCCGCCCACGCCGTGCATCGGCGTCAGCGCGAGCCGCACGTCGCCGTGAGTGAACCGGTGCCGTCCCGCCCGCTCGATGTAGTGCTGAACCACATCGACACCGGACGGCTCAACCGGCAGGCGGGCGACCTCGTCGGCGGGCGGCGCCTCGGCAGCGGCCCGCTCGATGTCCTCGTCGATGGGCGGCACGATCGGAAACCCGCCTTCGAAGTAGACCTTGTAGCCGTTGTCGGATGGCGGGTTGTGCGACGCGGTGATTTGGATGCCTGCCGCCGCGCGGTTGTGGCGCACCGCGAACGCGAGCACCGGCGTCGGCACCGCGACGAACATCAAGGTCACCGAAAAGCCCTCGGCAGCAAGCACTTCTGCGGCCGCCAAGGCGAAATCCTCCGACTTGTGCCGGGTGTCTCTGCCGACGACAACCGGTTTACCCGCCAGACCGCGCTCCTTGAGCACCTTGGCGACCGCCCACGTGGTGCGCAGCACGACGGCCAGGTTCATCCCGTTCGGCCCGCCGCGCAGCGGGCCGCGCAGACCCGCGGTGCCGAAGGTCAACGGCTTGGCGAACCGCTCGTCGAGTTCGTCTCGGCTGAGCGCGGCCAGTTCCGCGGCGGTGTCCGGATCGGGGTCGTGCGAGATCCACTCCTGCGCAACCGAGGACGGCGCCATACCCGGCTGGTGCCGCGACGAAGTCATGCGGTCAGTGTGCCCGCTTTCACGTCGCTGTATGCCAGCTTGCGGAGCACGGGCGCGACAAGCATCAGCAGGTCGAATTCCAGCGGGGTGAGGTTGTCGCGCATCGTCTCGTACAGCCAGGCGTCCCGTTCGGCGCGGTCGGCCTCCAGCAGCGCGCTGCCCGCGTCGGTGAGTTCGATGAGCTGGCGGCGCCGGTCGTGCTCGTCGGGGCGGCGCGCGATCAGGCCGCGGCTGAGCAGTTCGTTGATGCTGTCGGTCAGCGACTGCACCCGGACATGCAGTCGGTTCGCCACCTCGGCGGGCGTGGTGACGCCGGTGCGGCTGACTTCGCCGAGCAACTCCATCTGGCTCAACGTCAGGCCGTGATCGGGTCGGTGCCTGCGCATCTGACGGGTGACGGCCATCATCGATTCCCGCAGCTCGGTGGCCGGTGAATCTGTACGCACCATAACCAAGTTATACCTTGGTAATAGCTGGCTGTCACCTGCATCACTCGCCTTTGCGATCATCATTTCTCAAGGGCATACTTGGCATCAAGATGACTTGGATGCGGCGGTTGCTCACCTGGGCCCTGCTGATCGCGACCACCGTCGCGGTCACCTACCCGCTCACCCGCATCGGTGTGCCGTCGGCCGCCCTGTTCGCCGCCCTCGTCGTAGGGGTCGTGCTCGCGCTGACATCGCTGGCTCCTCGTCGGGTACCCCGTATCGGAGGCATCGCCGCACAAGGAGTGCTCGGCGTCTACATCGGCACGATGGTCCATCAGGATGCTGTGGGCGCACTGGGCAAGGATTGGCCGGTTGTCCTCGCGATCGCGGTCGTCACCCTGCTACTCAGCATCGTGGCTGGTGCGCTGCTCGGACTGCACCGCGACGTCACCCCGCTGACGGGATCGCTCGCGCTGGTGGCGGGCGGGGCGTCCGGTCTGGTCGCGATCGCCCGCGAACTCGGCGGTGACGACCGCGTCGTCTCCGTCGTGCAGTACCTGCGCGTCGGCCTGGTGACGGCGTCGATGCCCGTCGTGGTGACGTTGATCTATCACGGGGACAGGTCGCATGGGTCGACGTCCGTCACGCAAAGCCACACGGCCCCTTGGTATCTCAGTGTTCTCATGTTGATCGCACTTGTGCTGGTCGGCGCGACGGCCGGTAAGCTGATCCACCTGCCCGGCGCGGGTCTGCTCGGCCCGATGGCGCTGACCGTGGCGCTGGAAGTCACCGGTTTCTCCTTCGGGCTTTCCGTGCCTGCGCTGCTGGTGCAGGCGGGTTACATGGTGATCGGCTGGCAGGCCGGGTTGGCATTCACCAGGGAATCGCTGCGCGCGATCGGCCGGATGCTGCCCGCCGCGATCGGCCTGATCGTCGGGCTTGGCGTCGCGACGGCCGGACTCGGTGTGGTGTTGGCCCACTTCGCCAAGCTCACCCCGCTGGAGGGCTACCTCGCGACCAGTCCCGGTGGCGTGTACGCCGTGCTGGCGACGGCCGTCGAGACCGGGTCCAACGTGACGTTCATCATCGCCGCGCAGGTGGTGCGGATCCTTCTGATGTTGTTCGCGGCGCCGTTGATGGCGCGCAGCGTGGTGTGGATCAGCAAGCGGCTGAGCCGTCAGACCCGCGCGATCACCGCACCGAGCAGAGAGCCCATCCGGGTCGCGGATTGACTGCCCGCCTCCAGCACTTCGTCGTGGCTCAACGGCTGACCGGTCATTCCGGCCGCGAGGTTGGTCACCAGCGATACGCCGAGCACCTGCGCGCCCGCGGCGCGGGCGGCGATGGTCTCATGCACGGTCGACATGCCGACCAGGTCGGCGCCCAACGTGCGCAGCATCCGGATCTCGGCGGGTGTCTCGTAGTTCGGGCCGGGCAGCGCGGCGTACACGCCCTCGGCCAGCGAGGGATCGATCTCGCGGGCCAGTGTCCGCAGCCGCGGCGCATAGGCGTCGACCATGTCGACGAAATGCGCGCCCACGAGTGGGGATCTGGCCGTCAGGTTGAGGTGGTCGCTGATCAGCACCGGTTGCCCGACGGTGTAGTCGTCGCGCAGGCCGCCCGCGGCGTTGGTCAGCACCACGGTGTGCGCACCCGCTGCGCAGGCCGTGCGGACCGGGTGCACGACGTGGCGCAGGTCGTGTCCCTCGTAGGCGTGGATGCGGCCGACGAACACCAGCACCCGGTGCTCGCCCACGTGTACCGACAGCAGCTGCCCGCCGTGGCCAACGGCGGTCGGCGGGGTGAAGCCAGGCAACTCGGCCATCGGCACCACCGCCACGGGATCGCCCAGTCGCGCCGCGGCGGGCGCCCAGCCCGAGCCGAGGACGACGGCGACGTCGTGCGCCCCGACACCGGTGCGCTCGATGATCGCGGCCGCCGCTTCCTGCGCCGCCGCTGCCGGGCTCGTCACGGTAGGGCAGCTTATAGCCGTCGGCCGAACGGCCGTCGGGACAGTGAGATACTGCTGAGATGCCCACCGCCACCGCGTCGACAAGCGTCGAAGACGCCGTCCACCGGCGCAGCAGCGATCTGGTCGAATTGTCGCACTCGATTCACGCCGAACCCGAACTCGCGTTCGCCGAACATCGCAGCTGCGCCAAGACGCAATCGCTGGTCGCCGAACGCGGGTTCGCGGTCACCCCGGTTGTCGGCGGGCTGGACACCGCGTTTCGTGCCGACTACGGCAGCGGCCCGCTGGTGATCGGCATCTGCGCCGAGTACGACGCGCTGCCCGAGATCGGACATGCGTGCGGGCACAACATCATCGCCGCATCGGCTGTCGGCACCGCGCTGGCACTGGCCGACGTCGCCGACGACCTCGGCCTGACAATCGCGTTGGTCGGAACGCCCGCCGAGGAGGCCGGCGGCGGAAAAGCGTTGCTGCTCAAGGCTGGAACGTTCGACGACATCGCGGTGACGGTGATGATGCATCCCGGACCCGTCGACATCGCCGCGGCGCGCTCGCTGGCGCTGTCCGAGGTGACGGTGCGCTACGCGGGCCAGGAATCACACGCCGCCGTCGCGCCGTACCTCGGTGTCAACGCCGCCGACGCGGTCACCGTCGCGCAGGTCGCGATCGGCCTGTTGCGCCAACATCTGGCCCCAGGGCAGATGGTGCACGGCATCGTCACCGACGGCGGGCAGGCCACCAATGTCATTCCGGCGCGCGCCGAACTGCGCTACACGATGCGCGCGGCCAACTCCGAGTCGCTGCGCGACCTCGAGGACAAGATGGCCGGCTGCTTCGCGGCCGGTTCCGTCGGCACGGGTTGCACGCACACGGTGACCGAGACCGCGCCCGCTTATGCGGAGTTGGTGCCGGACGGATGGCTGGCGTCGGTGTTCCGCGGCGAGATGGTCAGATTGGGCCGCACTCCGGCTCCGGAAAGCGTCGAGGCCACGCTGCCGTTGGGCAGCACCGACATGGGCAACGTCACGCAGGTGATGCCCGGCATCCACCCGATCGTCGGCGTCGAGGCGGGCGGTGCGTCGATTCACCAGCCTGCATTCGCCGCCGCGGCGGCAGGACCCAGCGCGGACAAGGCGGTCGTCGAGGGCGCGATCATGCTGGCCCGCACCGTCGTCAGCCTGGCCGAGACGCCCGCCGAGCGGGATCGGGTGCTCGACCTGCAGGCGAGGAGGGCGTCGTGAGCCTCGGCGAGCGAGGAGCGGAGGCGGATCGCGCATGAGCCTCTCCGATGCCACCGAGTTGTGGCTGGACGCCCACTACGACGACCTGGTCGCGTGGCGTAGGCACATCCACGCCAATCCGGAGTTGGGCCGCCAGGAGTTCGCGACCACCCAGTTCGTCGCATCCCGATTGGCCGACGCGGGGCTGAACCCGAAGGTGCTGCCCGGCGGAACCGGGTTGACGTGCGATTTCGGGCCGGAGCACGGCCCCCGCATTGCGTTGCGCGCCGACATGGACGCGCTGCCGATGGCCGAACGAACCGGAGCGACGTATGCGTCGGTGGTGCCCAACGTCGCGCACGCCTGCGGGCACGATGCGCACACCGCGGTGCTGCTCGGCGCGGCGCTGGCGATGGCGTCGGTGCCCGAGTTGCCGGTCGGCGTGCGGCTGATCTTCCAGGCCGCCGAGGAACTTATGCCGGGCGGCGCGATCGACGCGATCGCGGCGGGTGCGCTGACCGGGGTGTCGCGGATCTTCGCGTTGCACTGCGACCCGCGACTGGCGGTCGGCAAGGTGGCGCTGCGGGCCGGGCCGATCACGTCGGCCGCCGACCAACTCGAGGTGACGCTGCAGTCGCTCGGTGGGCACACGTCGCGTCCGCATCTGACCGGCGACCTGGTGTACGGGCTGGGCACATTGATCACCGGCGTGCCCGGCATCCTGTCGCGGCGGATCGACCCGCGCAACAGCACGGTGATGGTGTGGGGCGCGGTGAACGCCGGCGTGGCGGCCAACGCCATTCCGCAGACCGGCACACTGGCGGGCACCATCCGCACCGCCAGCCGCGACACCTGGGATTCGCTGGAATCCATTGTGCACGAGATTGTTTCGTCGTTGCTCGCCCCGCTCGGCATCGAGCACACCCTGCTGTACCGGCGCGGTGTGCCGCCGGTGGTCAACGAGGAGATCTCGACGCGCATCCTCACCCACGCCATCGAGGCGATCGGCTCCGACGTGCTGTGCGACACCCGGCAGTCCGGTGGCGGCGAGGACTTCTCGTGGTATCTCGAAGAGGTGCCCGGCGCGATGGCCCGGCTCGGTGTGTGGTCGGGCCGCGGCCCGCAACTGGATCTACATCAGCCGACGTTCGACCTCGACGAGCGGGCGCTTGCGGTGGGAGTTCGGGTGCTGGTCAACATCATCGACCAGGCCGCCCAGTTCTAGCTCTTTGCCCTCCTTCGCCGCGAGCGACCGCGTCTGTACGTCGACACGCGTGCAGCGCTGGCATTTTGCGGTCGCTCGCCACGGGTTATCCACAGGGCGATCGGTTGGTGCTACCGCGGAGTGAGTCGGCCGGTGACGATCTGAGATGTGCATCCAGAGCTCGACGTGTTGTTCGACCGTCAGAACGGGATCGCGAGCAGCGGCCAAATCCTGACCTACCTCAGCAGACGTGAATTCGAAGCTATGGTGAATTGCGGTGTGCTGGAACGAATTTGGCAGGGTATCTACGGCCGAGGCGAGCCCGACGACCTGACCCGGTTGCGCGGGTTGGACTTCGCCTGCGGTACCCGTGTTCCGGTCTGCCTCTCCACGGCGGCGGCCCTTCACGGCTTCGATACCGAACAGCCCGCCGATCTGCACGTGCTCAGTCCGCCCGGTTCCCGGTTGCGCAACGCGGACGGCCTCGTAGTTCACCGGCGCGACGGCGCACCGTTGGTCAGAGTGGGTGAGCGTCTCGTCACGTCGCCCGCGTGGACGGCTGTCGAGGTGGCTCGCAGCGTTCACCGACCTCGCGCATTGGCGACGTTGGACGCCGCGCTGCGCAGCGGGACATGTCAGCGTGTCGATTTGTCGCGCGCCGCTGCCCAGCAAGCGGGGCGGCGCGGCATCGTCGCTGTCCGGGAGTTGATTCCGCTTGCGGACGGCCTAGCCGAATCGCCGATGGAGAGCGAAGCCCGACTGAAGATGATCGACGGCGGTCTGCCGCGGCCGGCGTTGCAGTACGAGATCCTTGACGGCAACAGCGAGTGGCGTCGCGTCGATTTCGCCTGGCCAGACCAGCGCCTGGCGGTGGAATACGACGGCGAAGACTGGCACAGCGGCGCCGAGGCGATGCGGCGAGATCGCCGACGTCAGGCCGCCCTGCAGGACGTCGGATGGACCGTTTTTGCGATCGTCTTCGAAGACGTCAGATACCGGTCGTGGGAATTCGTTGGCCGCATCGACAGACACCTTCGTCACGCCCGCGCGGCGTGAGCGACCGCGAAATGCCAACAAACCGCGGCGTGTCGACGTACAGACACGGTCGCTCGCGGCAGAAAGGTTACGTGCCCGGGCCGATGTTGCGGGCTGGGCGGGTGCGCAGATCGTGCACGTATTCCGCTGGCGCGCCGGCGATTTCGGCGGCGTCAGCCATCACACCGAGGTAGCGGGCCGACGGGATGCCGCCCTCCCAGGCGTCCACCACATACAACCACGCGAGCACCGGTTCGAAGCTGGTGTCCGACGACGTACGGTCGACGCGGCACCGGATCTTCTTGTGGATGCCCAGCTCTGAACCTTCCCAGCGGTCGAGGTTCTTCTCGTCTTCCTTCGTCATGTCGTAGAGCACGACGAACACCTTCGACGCCGGATCCTCGACGACGGTGGCCAGCGCGCCGTCCCAACCGATGTCCTCGCCGCCGAACGTCAGCCGCCAGCCGTGCAGCCACCCCGTCCCCGCCATCGGTGAGTGGGGAGCGCGCTCCAACATCTGCTCCGGATGCATGTTCGATCCGTAGGCGGCGTACAGCGTCACGGGGAAAGCCTAAGGCTTCGCCCAGTGGCTGGGCGGCCAACCTCCGGCTTCGTTAGGTTAGGGCGGTGGCAACCCGCATCGTGATCATCGGCGGCGGGCCCGCCGGCTATGAGGCGGCGCTCGTCGCGGCCGCGAGGGGCCGGGAGGTGGCTGAGGTCACCGTCGTCGACTCCGACGGCATCGGCGGTGCCTGCGTGCTGTGGGACTGCGTGCCGTCCAAGACGTTGATCGCGTCGACGGGAGTGCGCACCGAACTGCGCCGCGCGTCGCCGCTCGGCTTCGACATCGCGATCGAGGACGCCAAGATCTCGCTGGACCAGATCCACAACCGGGTCAAGACGCTGGCGAAGTCGCAGTCGACCGACATCGGTCATCAACTGCTGCGCGCCGGCGTCAATGTGGTGGCCGGTCGCGCCGAACTGGTCGACGACACCTCCGGCCTGGCGCAGCACCGGGTCAAGGTCACGACGGTCGACGGCAGGGTCGCGACGCTGAAGGCCGACGTCGTGCTGATCGCCACCGGCGCCAGCCCGCGCGTACTGCCCAACGCGGTGCCCGACGGCGAACGAATCCTGAACTGGCGCCAGCTCTATGACCTTCACGAACTGCCCCAGCACCTGATCATCGTCGGCTCCGGCGTCACCGGCGCCGAGTTCTGCAACGCCTACACCGAACTCGGTGTGCCGGTGACGGTGGTGGCCAGCCGCGACCAGATCCTGCCCCACGAAGACTCCGACGCCGCCGCGGTGCTGGAGGAGGCGTTCGCCGAACGCGGCGTCAAGCTCGTCAAGAACGCCAGGGCCGAATCGGTGCGGCGGACGTCCACGGGTGTGATCGTGACGATGGCCGACGGCCGAACCGTCGAGGGCAGCCACGCGCTGATGACGGTCGGTTCGGTGCCCAACACGTCGGGCCTCGGTCTGGAAAAGGTCGGCATCACACTCGGGCAAGGCAACTATCTGACCGTGGACCGGGTGTCACGCACCTCGGCGGCGGGGATCTACGCCGCCGGCGACTGCACCGGGCTGTTGCCGCTGGCGTCGGTGGCCGCCATGCAGGGCCGCATTGCGATGTATCACGCGCTGGGCGAGGCGGTCAGCCCAATCCGGTTGCGGACGGTGGCGGCAGCGGTGTTCACCAGGCCGGAGATCGCTGCGGTCGGCGTTCCGCAGTCGCGGATCGACGACGGCACCGTGGCCGCGCGCACGCTGATGCTGCCGCTGAACACCAATGCGCGGGCCAAGATGTCGCTGCTGCGGCTGGGCTTCGTCAAGATCTTCTGCAGGCCGGCGACCGGCGTGGTCATCGGCGGTGTGGTGGTCGCACCGATCGCGTCGGAGCTGATCCTGCCGATCGCGCTTTCCGTGCAGAACAACCTCACCGTCACTGACCTGGCGCAGACGCTGTCGGTGTACCCGTCGCTGTCCGGCTCCATCGTCGAGGCGGCCCGCAGGTTGATGGCACACGACGATCTCGACTAACCCGTAACCTGGGAATGGACAACCGTACCGACGAGTAACAAGGGATCCATTCGAAGTGAGCGACCCGACCACGGTCAATGGTGAGACCTTGCTCGGCCCGGAGCAGCGCAAACAGGCGTGGCAGCGGCTCGGCACCGAGCAATTCGACGTCGTCGTGATCGGTGGCGGCGTGGTCGGTGCTGGCGCCGCCCTCGACGCGGCGACGCGCGGCCTGAAGGTCGCGCTCGTCGAGGCCCGCGACTACGCGTCCGGCACGTCGAGTCGCAGCAGCAAGATGTTCCACGGCGGGCTGCGCTACCTCGAACAGCTGGAGTTCGGCTTGGTGCGCGAAGCGCTGCACGAGCGGGAACTGTCGCTCACCACACTCGCGCCGCATCTGGTCAAACCGTTGCCGTTCCTGTTCCCGCTCACCCATCGGTGGTGGGAACGGCCCTACATCGCCGCGGGCATCTTCCTCTACGACCAGTTGGGCGGCGCGAAATCCGTTCCCGCCCAAAAGCATCTGACCCGCGCTGGCGCGCTGCGGTTGTCGCCGGGGCTCAAGCGCTCTTCGCTGATCGGCGGCATCCGCTACTACGACACCGTCGTCGACGACGCGCGTCACACCATGATGGTGGCCCGCACCGCGGCCCACTACGGCGCGGTGGTGCGGACCTCCACCCAGGTGGTGTCGCTGCTGCGTGAGGGCGACCGGGTGATCGGCGTGCGGGTCCGCGATTCGGAGAACGGCGACGTGACCGAGGTGCGCGGCCATGTCGTCGTCAACGCCACCGGAGTGTGGACCGACGAGATCCAGGCGCTGTCCAAGCAACGCGGCCGGTTCCGGGTGCGCGCGTCGAAGGGCGTGCATGTGGTCGTGCCGCGGGACCGCATCGTCAGCGAGGTGGCGATCATCCTGCGCACCGAGAAGTCGGTGCTGTTCGTCATCCCATGGGGCACGCACTGGATCATCGGCACCACCGACACCGACTGGAACCTCGACCTGGCCCACCCGGCGGCCACCAAGGCCGACATCGACTACATCCTCGGCCACGTCAACACCGTGCTGGCGACGCCGCTGACGCACGACGACATCGACGGCGTCTACGCGGGCCTGCGACCGCTGCTGGCGGGGGAGAGCGAGGAGACCTCGAAGCTGTCGCGCGAGCACGCGGTGGCGGTCCCCGCCCCTGGCCTTGTCGCGATCGCCGGCGGCAAGTACACCACCTACCGGGTGATGGGCGCCGACGCCATCGACGCGGCCGCCGAGTTCATCCCCGCCCGCGTCGCGACCTCGATCACCGAGAAGGTGCCGCTGATGGGCGCCGACGGCTACTTCGCGCTGGTGAACCAGACCGAGAGTGTCGGTGCGCATTACGGTCTGCACCCGTACCGGGTGCGCCACCTGCTGGACCGCTACGGATCGCTGATCGGCGAGGTGCTCGCGATGGCCAAGGGCAGGCCGGAACTGTTGACGCCCATCACCGAAGCGCCGGTGTATCTCAAGGTCGAGGCGTGGTATGCCGCCGCAGCCGAGGCCGCGCTGCATCTGGAGGACATCCTGGCCCGCCGGATGCGGATCTCGATCGAGTACCCGCACCGCGGCGTCGACTGTGCCCGTGAAGTCGCCGAAGTCGTTGCGCCCGTGCTGGGTTGGAGCGCTGAGGACATCGACCGCGAGGTGTCCACCTACATCGCGCGGGTCGACGCGGAGGTCCGCTCGCAGCAGCAACCCGACGACGAGTCCGCCGATGCGCTGCGCGCCGCCGCTCCCGAGGCGCGCGCCGAGATCCTCGAGCCGGTTCCGCTGAATTGAGACCGGCACCGCTTCCGGTGCGCGACGGCCTGGGCCCGGCGCGGGTGCGGTTGCGCGGCGGCCTGGTGGTCGACGAGTTCCTGGCCCGCTGGGGCTCCGAGGCCGCGGCGAAAGTGCTTGCCGGAGAAGTGGTTTCACCCGATGGCACCGTCGTCACCCCGACCACCGCACTGCCCGCCGGTTCGCACGTCTACTTCTACCGCGAGCTGCGCGACGAGGTGCCGGTGCCGTTCGACATCCCGGTGCTGTACCGCGACGACGACATCGTCGTGGTCGACAAGCCGCACTTCCTGGCGACCATGCCGCGCGGCAGACACGTCGCGCAGACGGCGGTGGTGCGGCTGCGGCGCGAACTCGACCTACCGGAACTGTCGCCTGCGCACCGGCTCGATCGGCTCACGGCGGGCGTGCTGCTGTTGACCACAAGGCGTGAGGTTCGCGGTCGTTACCAGACGCTGTTCTCGCGCGGCGAAGTCCGCAAGACGTATCTGGCGCGCGCGGACGTCGATCCGAGCCTCGACTTCCCGATCGTGGTGCGCAACCGAATCATCAAGCGGCGCGGGCAGTTACAGGCAGTGGCGGAGCAGGGGGAACCGAACGCGGAGACGCGCATCGAGCACATGGGTGACGGCCTGTACCGCTTGACGCCGCGTACCGGACGAACCCATCAACTGCGTGTGCAGATGGCCTCAGTCGGCGTGCCGATCCTCGGTGACCCGTTGTACCCCAGAGTCCTCGACGTCGCGCCTGACGACTTCTCCCAGCCGCTGCAGTTGCTGGCGCACAGCCTCGAGTTCGACGATCCGATCAGTTGTGAGCGGCGGGTATTCAGCACCAGTCGGACTCTGGGAAGGTGAAGCATGGCAGATGATGGCTCGCACAGGATGTTTCTGCTGCTCGACAAGATCCCCGGCGGATCCACCGTCAAGGGCCGCAAGGGATGGATCGACATCGTCGGCGTCGACTGGGGTGTCGAGCAGGCTGTGGCGATCAGCGGCACGGGGAGCGGAATGAGTGGCGCGGGGTCGAAGCAGCGGCGGTTGCTGTTCACCGCCGGATCCGGATCCGCCTCCCCGTTGTTGTTCGAGGCGTGCGTGGCCGGAAAGCACATCAGCAAGGGGACTTTCGAGGTTCAGCGCGGGAAGTCGGTGGTGGTGCGGTGGGCGTTCGAGGACATGCTGGTGACGGCGTTCGGTAGCGCCGCCGCAGACCAGGGCGACGGCCTCGTCGACACGTTCACGTTGCTCGCCCGGCGGCTGCGTTACACCACCGACGCCACTCGGGGTTGGGACTTCTTGAGCAAGACACCGTGGTAGCCGACGTCAACGACGGTCGCCCGGATCCGTGCCCGTCGCGATCACCGCGCGATTCCGATCCGCGATCACCTGAAGCGGCATCTTGATCACCCGGCGGTCGTAACTCATGTACCCGTTGACCTCGTTCTCGACGTCGGTCGTCTGGGTATAGATCGCACCCGACAGGCCGCCGTTGCGGATGACGTCCTCGAGTTCCTGGCTGATCTTGACGTAGCGCTCGGTCAATTTCGCTGCGTCCGGGGCCATCTCGTAGGCCTCGGGCGGCCCGGGCCACCGATTCTTGTCGAGCACCATCCCGAGTCCGCCGTACTCGCCGAGCACCCGTACCCGGCGGTCGCGGTCGTCGGCCATGGGTGGATGGCCGGGGCCGACGTAGGTGTGGTCGTCGTAGATGTCGCCCGCCATGCTGTCGGGGCGTGACTTGCAGCAGTTCACCCCGCTGTTCGCGTCGACCATGCGGGTCGGGTCGGCCGCCTTCACCACGCCCGCGATCCTGGCCGTGTCGTATTCGGCCCAGCCCTCGTTGAACGGCACCCAGCCGACGATCGAGGTCACGCTGCGCAACTGGTCGATCATCGCCATCAGTTCGCGCTCGAAGTTCGCCTTCGCCTCCGGCGGCGGATCCGGCAGCGGCCCGACCGGTATGTCGAGCGACACGTACAGCGACGGCATGTCCTGCCACACCAGCAGTCCCAGCTTGTCGGCCCAGTAGTACCAACGCGCCGGTTCCACCTTGGCGTGCTTGCGCACGAAGTTCATCCCGAACGCCTTGGTCTGCTCGAGGTCGAACTTCAGCGCGTCGTCGGTGGGTGCGGTGTAGAGCCCGTCGGGCCAGTAGCCCTGATCCAGCGGGCCGTACAGGAACACCATCTTGCCGTTCAACGCGATTCGCGGTCTGCCCTTGGCGTCGTTGACAGTCCCGATGGTGCGCAATCCGGCATAGCTGGACACCTCGTCGACGACCTTGCCCGACGGACTGACCAGCCGGACCTTGAGGTCGTAGAGGTACGGATCGTCCGGGGACCACAGGCGCGCGTTCGGCATCGGCAGGCGCACCGCCTGCCCCGCCTCAGCGGTCGCCGTCGACACCACCGCGCCGCCGGGTTCGGAGACCACCACCTCGGCGCGCTCGTTCTTCTTGTCGGTGATGCGGGGCGTCACCGTGAGGCTCGTCAGGTCGGGGGTGATGTCGAGCTTGTCGATGTGGGTGGCGCGCACCGGTTCGATCCACACGGTCTGCCAGATCCCCGACGACCCGGTGTAGAACAGCCCCTTGGGCGCGTTGCGCTGCTTGCCGACCGGAAACGGGTTCCACTCGTTGCGGTCATCGACCCGCACGACGATCTCCTGCGAGCCGGGGAATCGCAGGGCCTTCGTGATGTCGGCGGTGAACTCGGTGTATCCGCCTTCGTGGTGGGCCACTTCCTGGTTGTTCACCCACACCGTGGCGATCTGGTCGACGGCACCGAAATGCAGGAGCACGTGGCGCCCGAGCCAGTCGCTGGGCAGCTTGAAAACCTTGCGGTACCACATCTGTTCGTCGTGGCGTTGGACGCCGGACAGTGCGGACTCCGTGGGATAGGGGACCAGAATGCGCTCGGTGTAGTCGTTGGGCTGGGGCGGGGCAGGCAGCGCGTTGCGTGCCGATCTGCCGGTGTAATCCCAGACACCGTTGAGGTTCAGCCAGCGGGTCCGCGTCATCTGCGGGCGTGGGTAGTCAGGCAGCGCGTTGTCGGGCCCGACGAGGTGAGTCCACGGCGTGGTCAGTGGCGGCGTCATGGGCTGATGCCAACCGACGACGGCGCCTGCGGGCGCGTTGGACGTCATGACGACAGCTAACAGTGCGCACGCCATTGCGGCGAAGCTGAGGCGACACCACTTCTTGATGTCAGCGGACACGACAACCCTCACGTAGAAAACGAACAACACAGGTGCGCATCGCATGCCCCCTGCACACCATCAACCAGCAAACGCATCGACCCGGTCGGCGATCTGAGAATCCGGCGGGTCGCGCATGAATCGCGCCGAGCACAGATCCGGTGAGTGTGGTTGCCGATGGCAATCTAGCCGAGCTACATCAAGATCGCTACAAAATACGAAATCCTTTTCCCACAATCATTTTTCATCCCCGATGTGACCAATCAGACAACGGTGTCACGAGCAGGTGGCCACCCCGGCACCTCAGGTTATCGCCGGTGTCGCCGTCGCTGTTACATGCATCGGGGCTCGTGGTGCTTGCCAATGGAGCAAAACGAATTCGGCCCCCTGACCGGCTGTCGACCGGCCGAGAAACGAAGCGCTGGCAGGATGGCATGGTGAGCGCCACATACCTGATCAGCGGGGCAGGTGGAGGAATCGGCAGCGTCAGTCGTCGTGTCGTGCAGTTGTTGCTCGAGGACGGCGCGCCGGTGCGGGCCATGGTGCATAGCGACGACGAACGCGCCGACCAACTGCGCGCGATGGGCGCCGAGGTAATCGTCGGTGATCTGACCCGCGCCGCTGACATCGCCGACGCGATCGCCGGTGTGCAGCGGATGTTCTTCAACATGAGCGTATCGCCCGATTACCTGCGGGCGACGACCGAAGTGTGCGCGGTGGCACTGGACCGCGGCCGACTCGACGCGATCGTGAACATGTCGCAGATGACGGTGTCGCAGATGACGCTGACGAGCACCGACGAGTCCAACCAGCACCGGTTGCATTGGCTGGCCGAACACGTGCTGAACTGGTCGGGTCTGCCGGTGATCCACGTCAGGCCAACCACTTTCCTCGACAATCCGCTGTTCACGATGCTGGCCAAGAAGGGGCTTCGCGAGCGTGGCGTGCTGGCACTGCCGTTCGGGACAGGGCGCACCTCACCGGTCACCGCCGACGACGTCGCCCGCGTCGTCGCTGCCCTGCTGCGCGACCCGACCGACCGGATCGGCGGGGTGGTCGAACTCACCGGCCCCGAGGTGCTCGACATCGACGGGCTCGCCGAGCAATACGGGCGGGCGCTGAACCGCCCGATCACGGGGCAGGATGTCGCGCTCGACGTATGGGATCGCGACGTGCTCGGGCCCGTCGGCCTTTCCGACCACGTCCGGCAGCACATCGCCACCATGGCCCGTTTGCACCGGAACGGCCGCTACGACCGGACCACCCACGACGTCGAGCAGATCACCGGGCGGCCCGCACAAACCGTCGAGCAGTACGTGGCCGCCAATCCGCATCTGTTCTACTGAGCGGCGTGAATCGCGAAGCGTTCGAGCGTCTTTTCGACATGACCGGCCGCACCGTCATCGTGACGGGCGGCACCCGGGGAATCGGTCTCGCACTGGCCGAGGGCTATGTGCTCGCGGGCGCACGCGTCGCGGTGGCCAGCCGGAAACCCGACGCCTGCGAACAGGCCGCCGAACATCTGCGTGGGCTCGGCGGCGAGGCCATCGGCGTGCCGACGCACCTCGGCGATCTCGACGCGCTGCGTGCCCTGGTGCAGCGGACGGTTCACGAGTTCGGCGGCGTCGACGTCGTGGTCAACAACGCCGCGAACCCGCTGGCCCAACCGCTCGGCCAGATCGACGCCGACGCGTTGGCCAAGTCGTACGACGTCAACGTGCGCGGCCCGGTGTTTCTGGTGCAGGAAGCGCTGCCGCACCTGAAGGCCAGCGAACACGCCGCGGTGCTGAACATGGTCTCGATCGGTGCGTTCATCTTCTCGCCGATGCTGTCGATCTACTCGTCGGCCAAGGCGGCGATGATGTCGTTCACCCGGTCGATGGCCGCGGAGTTCGTGCACTTCGGCATCCGCGTCAACGCGCTTGCGCCCGGGCCTGTCGACACCTACATGATGCAGCAGAACCCGCCCGAGGTGATTTCGGGAATGGTCGGCGGCACGCTGATGAAGCGGTTGGGCACGCCCGACGAAATGGTCGGCGCAGCATTGCTTTTGACCTCCGACGCCGGTAGCTACATCACCGGTCAGGTCATCATTGCCGACGGCGGGGCAACACCGCACTAGCCGCTTCGAGCATCTCGCCGCTGGTTGACGCCAGGATCTGGCTGCGGTTCTCCACGTGCAACGCGGCATCCAGGCTGGCGGCCGCCAGGTTGGCCCACAGCACCTGTTTGGTCGATTCGACGCCGAACTTGCCGTAACCGCAGAGTGTTTCGGCGATGGCCAGCGCCTCGTCGAGCACCGAATCGCAGATTCGCGAGACGATGCCCAACCGCAGCGCCTCGTCGGCGTCGACTGCTCGGGCAGTGAGGATCAGGTCGAACGCCTGCCCGGCACCGACGATGCGGGGCAGCGTGTAGCTGACACCGATGTCGCAACCGCCGAGGCCGAGCTTGATGAACTGCGTACAGAACCGGGCCGATGCCGAGGCCAGGCGGATGTCGCACGCCAGCGCGATGCCGAAACCGCCGCCGTACGCGGGACCGTTGACCGCCGCGATCACCGGTTGCCGCAACCGGTGGATCTTCGCGGTGAGATTCGCGATGCGCTCCTGCCAGCGCATGCCCGACCGCGGGAACTCGACGCCGCCGCCCGCCTGCGCCGGATTCGGGTCGGTCAGGTCCAGACCCGAGCAGAACCCGCGTCCGGCACCGGTGAGCACCACGACCCGGCATTCGTTGCTCGCGGCGATATCGTCGAGGGCCGCGTGCAGTTCCTCGACCAGATCGAAGTTCAGCGCGTTGAGCTTTGCGGGCCGGTTCAACGTCAGCACGGCGATGTCGGGACGCGGGTAGGTCAGATCCAGGTGCGACATGCGCCTCACGCTAGCCGTCGCTGCGCCACCCGCTGACGCCGACGGCGATCATCCGCAACTGCTTGACCGCGGTGCGCTTGATCTCGTCGATGGCCGCCGCGTCGTTGGCGTCCTCGATGGCTTCGGCGATCACGATCATCGCGTTGACGAACAGGCTGGCGAGGATGTTGAGGTCCTCACCGCTCCACGTGTTCAGCCCGGGGAACCTGGCCAGATCGATCGCCAATTCGGAGGTGATCAGGCGGATCTCGGTGCGGATCGCGTACCGCAGCACCGTCACGCCGCTGGAGCGCTCACGGCCGATGAACCGCCAGTGTTCGCGGTCGGAGTTGACGCCGTCGATCAGGATGTCGACCGAGGACTCGATCACCCGGTTGGGGTCGAGCCTGCCCGCCCTTGCGCTGCGCAGCATGTCGCGCAGCCTGCGGAACGACTCGTCGATCAGCACCAGGCCGAGCGCCTCCATCGACTCGAAGTGCCGATAGAACGCCGCGGGCACGATGCCGGCTTCCCTGGTGACTTCGCGCAGGCTCAGCGCGGCGAAGCTGCGGTCCTCGAGCAGCTTCATCGCCGCCGTGACGATGGCCCGCCGGGTGGCTTCCTTGCGCTCCTCGCGCGACAGCGTGTCGCGGGAACGCGACTTACCCGAACGAGTAGATCGGCTCGTTCGTGAACTGGGCGTACGACTGTTCACTATGTGAAACCTACCACAAGCTGCTCGAATTGGTTGACGCGATCAACGGGCATCACGCACGGTGTACATATGTTCACTCAAATATTTGACCTGCTCACCGCGCCGCACGGCGTGGACCGGTACACGGAGCTGGTCGCCCCGACTTGGACCGCGGGCGACGCCCGGGCCAAGATCGTCGCGGTGCGCAGGCAAACTCCGCGCAGTGTCACCCTGACTCTCGAGCCCAACCGGGCGTTTTCCGGCTTCCGCGCCGGCCAGCACGTCAACCTCACCGTCGAGATCAACGGCCGTCGCCGGACCCGGCCCTACTCACCGGCGAGCGCGGAGGGCGCCTCGCACATCGAACTGACCATCGGCCGCCACGACGGCGGGCTGGTGTCGACCCACCTCTGCGACCACGCTCGGCCGGGCATGGTCGTCGGGCTGGATTCGGTGGGCGGTGACTTCGTGCTGCCCGACGCGCTGCCGCGGCGCATCCTTTTCGTCTCCGGCGGCAGCGGCATCACGCCGGTGATGTCGATGCTGCGCACGATGCGGACCACGGGATTCACCGGCGAGATCGCGTTCATCCACTACGCGCGTTCGGCCGACGAAGCGTGCTACCGCACCGAACTCGAGGCGATGCGAGGCGTGCGTGTTCTGCACGGCTACACCCGCGCGACGGCGGGCTCGGACCTCGACGGCCGATTCGGTCCCGAGCACCTGGCTGCGGCGATGCCCGACCCAGAGGCGGTCTTCGTCTGCGGGCCGTTGGCTCTGGTGGATGCCGTCCGCGAGCACTGCCGCAACGTGCGCTCGGAGAGCTTCGTGCCGCCGGTGTTCGACGTGCCGGCCGAGGCGTCCGGCGGTCGGATTTCGTTGACCGACAGCGGCGTTCAGCTCGTCGACGATGGGCGGCCGCTGCTCGAGCAGGCTGAATCCGCCGGCCTCACACCCGAAAGCGGATGCCGGATGGGCATCTGCCACAGCTGCACCCGCCGCAAGACCCGCGGCGCGGTGAAAAACCTGATCACCCAAGCGGTGTCGAGCGTCGAACAGGAGGACGTGCAGATCTGCGTGACCGTCCCCGTCGGCGACGTCGACATCGCGCTCTAGATTCTGAGGAGCTGAAAATGACTGCACCAACCGTGACTCAACCCAAAACCGTGACGAAGACGGTCGCTGGAAAGACCGTCACCATGACTGGAGAGCAGGCCGAGGCGTTCGGCCGTGAACTCGACGCGCTGCGCGAGCGGGTGATCGCCGACCTTGGCGAGCGTGACGCCACGTACATCCGTCGAATCATCAAGGCGCAGAGGGCACTCGAGGTCGGCGGACGGGCGCTGTTGTTCGGCGGGATCTTCCCGCCGTTCTGGCTGGCGGGCACCGCGATGCTGGCCCTGTCGAAGATTGTCGACAACATGGAGATCGGCCACAACGTGATGCACGGCCAGTACGACTGGATGGGCGATCCGGCGATCTCCAGTCGGGGTTTCGAGTGGGACACCGCATGCCCTGGCGACCAGTGGCGGCACTCGCACAACTACATGCACCACACCTATACGAACATCGTCGGGATGGACCGCGACATCGGCTACGGCATCCTGCGGATGAGCGAGGACCAGAAGTGGCGCCCCTACTTCCTCGGCAACCCGGTGTACGCGTTCCTGTTGATGGTGCTGTTCCAGTACGGCGTCGCGCTGCACGAACTGGAGACCGAGCGGATTCGTGCCGGCGAGATCACCCTCGCCGACAAACGCGAGATCCTGGAAGGCATCTGGCGTAAGACCAAGCGGCAGACGCTCAAAGACTACGTCGCCTTCCCGCTGCTGGCCGGACCGTTCGCGCCGTGGGTGTTCGCGGGCGACGTGACCGCAAACCTGATCCGCAACGTCTGGTCGTTCATGATCATCTTCTGCGGGCACTTTCCCGACGACGTGCAGGAGTTCTCGATCGAGGAGACCAAGGCCGAGACCCGCGGGATGTGGTACTTCCGGCAGGTCCTCGGATCGGCGAACCTGACCGGCGGCAAGCTCTTTCACATCCTGAGCGGCAACCTGTCGTTCCAGATCGAGCATCACCTGTTCCCCGACATTCCGGCGCACCGGCACGCCGAAATCTCCGAAGAGGTGCGCGAGATCTGTGGCCGGTACGGTGTCCCGTACAACACGGGCCCGTTGCCGCGACAGTTCGCCACGGTGGTCCGCAAGATCGTGAGGCTGGCGCTGCCGCGCCGGTGACCGCCGCGCCCGCGCCCCGCGCCCCGCGCCCCGCGCCGAGACTACGGTTTCTGATGGAGAATCGGCCAAAATCCGTCACAAACCGTAGTCTCGGCGCGGTAGGTGGTTTAGAAAGGTGCGGCGTTGCGCACTCTGGAGGCTGACGAAGCGGCCGACGCGATGCGCTGGCTCTGTGGCGATACCTGGCCGCCCGAGAGCGGCTACACGGGCTTCGACCCGATCGGCCCGTGGCCGGCGGCGGCCTGGGTGCTCAACGCGATCTACGAACGCGACGACATGCCTGCGAACCTCACCTATCACGAGTTGCGCCAGCAGGCAATAGCGGCCGGGCTGCAAGAAGCGGCCATCGGAGGCGGGCTCGGGTTCGCCGAGAAGCCGCCACCGCCGTGGCGACGGCTGACGTGGTGCGAACTGGGCGCCCGCGAGGGCTTCGGCTGCTGGGCTGTGAACGCCGATTGGGAGGATCCCGGCGTCATCCCCGCCGCGGCTCATCCGGCCATCGGGCCTACGGGCCAATCCAGTTGGCCCGTCAGCATTCTGCCGCCCACCGAGGGTTCACTCGACGCGGAGAGCCTAGATGGTGTGATCGCGGTGCTGGCCGAGCACACCTCGGCGCACGCGGTAGCCGATTGCGGCTTCTACTACGGCGTAGTTGCTTTCATGCCAGAAGATGCCACCGTCTTCGCGGGCGATCTCCGCGAATTGTCAACACTGGCACGCATTCACACCTTGACGCCGAACAACATCTGGCCTGCCGATCACTCCTGGCTGATCTACACCGACTACGACCTGAACGCGACACGAGTAAGCGGTTCACCCGAACTCGTCGACGCGCTGCGTGGGCACCGGGATCTCGACACCATCCGGGTCAGGTTTGACAGACCGGGCACCAGTACGTGACACGATCACCGGTTCGATCCGACCGAATCGGCGTCCCGCACCTGCGGCACGGTTTCCCTTCGCGGCCGTAGACCCATACATCCTGGCCGTGACGGGTGTTGCCGGTGGTGGTGCGGTTCCACCGAGACCGGTTCAGCCACAACATGTCCCGGGCCCGCTGCACCATCCGCAGCGGATCCTTCACGTTTCTGACAGGAGCGGTCGGTAGGTAACCGGTGACGAAGCACAGTTCGTTGCAGTAGACGTTCCCTACTCCGGCCATCACCCGTTGGTCGAGCAGCGTCTCCGACAACGGCCGATCGGGATCGGCCGTCAGGTTCGCCGCCGCAATCTGCGGGTCCCAGTCGTCGCCGAGGAGATCAGGTCCGAGATGGTCGACGACCTCCATATCGTGATCGCGCTCGAGCACCTCCAGTACACCCAGGTCGATACCGGCCGCCTGAATGTCCGCTGTTTCCAGGATGATCCGGATCCGGTACCCGGCCCTGCTTGGCTTCGTGACCGGGTTGACCTTCCAGCTGCCTTCCATCTTCAGATGCGAATGGATGCTGGCCGGGCCCACCCGGATGAACAGATGTTTGCCGCGACTGATCACCTCGTCGACCACTTGCCCGGTCAGGTCGACGGTCGCGTACTTCGGCACCCGGACATCACACCGCGTCAACGTCTTACCGAGCAGCGCCTCGCGCAGGATGGCGGCGGTATGGAAGACGGTGTCGCCCTCAGGCATCGGCCACCATCCGCAGCGAGATTTCCCACAGCCGTTCGGCATTGGCGGGATCGAGCGCATACGGCGCGACGCCGCCCGACCCCGGCACCCCGCGCCTGCTGACCCGCTCGGCTTCGTTGCAGTTCTCGAAGTAGCGGCCGCCGACACCGTCGATCAGCGGCGAGGCGGCCAGTAACACCGATGTCGCCGCGCCTTGTTCCACCGTCTTGATCGCCCGCTGGCCCCGCATCGCGGCGGCTGCCTTGCCCATGTCGACGTGGCGGCCCAACTGAGTGAAGATCGCGCCTGGCATCAGCGCGTTGGCGACGATGCCGGCGGCGGCCCACCGCCGGGTCGCCTCGACTGCGAACAACACGTTGGCGGTCTTCGACTGTCCGTAGGCGCCGAACGGGTCGTAGTCGCGGAACGCGTAGTCGATGTCGTCGAACACGACCGGCGAGCGCAGGTGCCCGCCTGAACTCACCGACACGATGCGGGCCGAGCCCGCCGCGGCCAGCGCATCGTGCAGCGCCAATGCGAGCGCGAAATGCCCCAAATGGTTTGTCGCGAACTGCATTTCGTGTCCGCTGGCCGACATCGTCAACTCCGGGATCGCCATCACGCCCGCGTTGTTCACCAGTACGTCCAGCGGCCCAGTCCATGCCGCGGCGAAGGCGTGCACACTGGCAAGGTCGGCCAGTTCTAATGCGCCGACGGTGACTGCGTCGCTGCCGGTCTGAGCCGTGATGTCGGAGGCCACCCGTGCACCCGCCTGCATGTTGCGCACTGCGAGCGTGACCGCCGCGCCCGCGGCCGCCAACGCCCGCGCGGTCTCGACGCCGATCCCCGAGGACGCGCCGGTGACGATCGCCCGTTTACCGGACAGGTCGACGCCCGCGATGACCTCCGCGGCCGTCGACGAGGCGCCGAACGGTGTGGTGATCACGCCAACGCCCCGGCGATCGTCGACTCGGCCTGCGCCGCGATGCGCGCGACGACCGCGCTGGCTGAATCCATTTCGTTGACCATGTCGACGGCTTCCCCCGCCCAGATCGGTAGGTAGTCACGGTCAGCGCGGGTGACGGCGGCATCGAACTCCGCCAACGCGGCTTCGTCGGATTCCAACTCGGCTTCCCGTCCCTGCCACACATCGGTGAAGCGGTTGCGCAGTGTCCGCGCCGGATAGCGGGCGGGCCAACCCGCGTGGGTGGCGATGTCCAACACGCGGCCGCGGACGGTGTCGGACGCCTGCGCCGCGGTGATGGCGTTGACCTCCTCGGGCTCGAGCAACGCCTCGGGGGTGGCCTCGAACCTGGTGCCGATCATCGCCCCTGCTGCGCCGAGCATCAGCGCGGCCGCCAGTCCGCGGCCGTCGGCGATACCGCCCGCGGCCAGCACCGGCGTCGCGCCCGCAATGTCCACCACCGCAGGGACGAACGGCAGCGTCGCCCGGCCTCCGCCGTGCCCGCCGGCCTCCAACCCTTGTGCCACAACGACATTCGCGCCGACCTCCAGCGCGCGCCGCGCTTCGTCGAGCGACGTCACCTGAACCATCAATGCGACGCCCTCGGCGCGGATCATCGGCGCGAACGGCGCGGGATCGCCGAACGACAGCATGACGGCCGCCGGTGACCAGTTCAGGGCGGCTTCGATTGCTCGTTCGTCGATGGCCCATGTCAAAAACCCGATGCCCCACGGCTTCGACGTCGCCGCCCGGGCCGTTTCGCATTCCCGGTCCAGCCACTGCACATCGCCGCGGCCCGCACCTATCAGGCCGAGCCCGCCGCCCTCGGACACGGCGCTCGCCAATGCGCCGCCCGACACCCCGCCCATCGGGGCCAGTACGACGGGATGGTCGATGTCGAACATTGACGTCAGTGCCGTGCGCAGCGCCATGTGTCGAACTGTAGGCGTCGCGGCCAGACGGTTTGGGGGTTGACTCGAGGTTGAAGGCCTCGGGCGGCAATCGGACGTGGGTCGCCTTGGCACGCGAGCCGCCACCGTCAGGGATGCGACGGCTGCCAGCGCATGGGTTAACGCCATCGTGGCAGTAGCCCCGCTCGTCGACGGCCCGGCACGATATCGCCGAGATCGAGATCAGCTTCCCTCATGGGCTGAGCCGATGCGGATCACAATGGACCGACGGGCACGATCTCGGCCGCGCCCATCCGCGCACCGTCGGCGGTCTCGTCGTCGGGCATGGTCTGGCTTTCCCGCTCGGCCGCGACCCGCGCAAGGTAGTGGTCGATTTCGAGCGCCTTGTGCTCGTCGGACCATCCCAGCAACGGCGCCATCAGGTCGGCGACCTCCCGACAGGAATCGGTGCCCCGGTCGAAGGTCTCTATCGAGATCCGCGTCCGGCGACACAACACGTCGTCGAGATGCAGCGCACCCTCGTGGGTGGTGGCGTATACCACCTCTGCGCGCAGGTAGTCATCGGCAGCGGGCAGGGGGGAGCCCAAGGCCGGGTCATCTCGAACGAGGCCGAGTACCTCGCCGATCATCGATCCGTACCGGTTGAGCAGATGGGTGATCCGCGGCTCGCTCAGACCCGAGTCCGCGGCCAACTGGTGGCGGGCGTTCCACAGCGCGTGGTAACCGTCGGCACCCAGTAACGGCACGTTCTGCGTCATACAGTTCGGGATCCTGCGGTCGAAGGCCTGCCCCAAACCGTGCACGGCCTCGTCGACCGCATCCTTGGCCATCACCCGGTACGTGGTGTACTTACCGCCCGCGATCACCACCAGGCCAGGCACACTGTGACCGACGGCGTGTTCCCGCGACAACGTGGAGGTATCCGCGGATTCACCGGCAAGAAGCGGACGCAGACCCGCGTAGACACCCTCGACGTCGGCTTCGGTCAGCGGTGCCCGCAGCACGGTGTTGACCTGGCCGAGCAGGTAGCGGATATCCTTCAGGCTGGCCGCCGGATGTGCCTTGTCGAGCGACCATTCGGTATCGGTGGTTCCGATGATCCAGTGTCGGCCCCACGGGATCACGAACAGAACCGACTTCTCGGTCCGCAGGATAATCCCGGTGGAGGACCGTATGCGGTCACGAGGAACGACCAGATGAATTCCCTTGCTCGCGCGGACATGGAATTGGCCGCGCTCGTTGGCCAGCCCCTGGGTTTCGTCGGTCCAGACGCCGGTGGCGTTGATCACCTGGCGTGCCCGCACCGGGTAGGTGCGGTTCGACTCCAGATCGACGACGCGGACCCCGGTGACGCGTTCACCCTCGCGGATGAGATCCACCACCCGGGTGCGGGTAGCGATACGCGCACCGTATGCGGCCGCGGTGCGCGCGATCGTCATGGTGTGCCTGGCATCGTCGACCTGGGCGTCTGAGTACACCAGTGCGCCGACAAGCGCATCCTTGCTCAGGGATGGAGCCGCTCGCAACGCGCCACGGCGGGTGAGGTGGCGGTGCAGCGGGATCCCGGCTCCGTGTCCGGACGCCTTGGACATCGCGTCGTAGAGCGTGAGCCCGGCGGCGGTGTAGATGCGCTCCCATCCCCGATGCTTGAGCGGGTAGAGAAATTTCACGGGCTTCACCAGGTGCGGCGCCAGCCTCTCGAGCATCAGCCCGCGTTCGGACAGGGCCTCGGCGACCAACCGGAAATCCAGCATCTCCAAGTAGCGAAGACCGCCGTGGATCAACTTGCTCGACCGGCTGGAGGTGCCCGAGGCGAGATCGCGGGCTTCGACCAGCCCTATTTTCAAGCCCCGGGTGGCCGCATCGAGTGCGGCGCCAGCACCGACGACCCCACCGCCGATCACCACGATGTCGAGCGGGTTGGCCGCGAGGTCCGCCAGTGCGGCCGCGCGATTGGCGGGGGAGAGCGCCACCGCCTCCATATCGGTACCTTGTCTTTCGTATTCGTCTGGGGCGCTTATGGATTGCCGGCGTCAGCCGACGTCGACCCAGTCCAGCGTTCGCTCGACGGCCTTACGCCATTGCGCATACCCCGTCTCGCGTTGTTCGTCGGACCAGGTCGATTGCCAGCGTTTGTCTTCGAGCCAGTTCTTGCGCAGTTCGTCGGTGTTCTTCCAGAAGCCGACGGCCAACCCGGCCGCGTACGCCGAGCCCAGGGCGGTGGTTTCGGCGACGACGGGCTTGACCACGTCCACGCCGAGCACATCAGCCTGAATCTGCATGCAGAGGTCGTTGGCGGTGATACCGCCGTCGACCTTCAAGACCTCCAGGTGTACACCGGAATCCGCCTCCATCGCATCGACGACGTCGCGGCTCTGATAGCAGATCGCCTCGAGCGTCGCGCGGGCGACATGGGCGTTGTTGTTGAAGCGCGAGAGTCCGACGATCGCCCCGCGGGCATCCGAGCGCCAATAGGGTGCAAACAGGCCGGAGAACGCCGGCACGAAGTAAACCCCTCCGTTGTCGGAAACCTGTCGGGCCAGCGTCTCCGATTGTGCTGCGCCACTGATGATTCCCAGCTGATCACGCAACCACTGCACGGCTGACCCCGTGACGGCGATCGAACCTTCCAGCGCATACACGGCATCGGCGTCGCCCAATTTGTAGGCAACCGTGGTCAGCAGCCCGGCTTTGGAACGCACGATGTCGGTTCCCGTGTTGAGCAACATGAAATTGCCTGTGCCATAGGTGTTCTTGGCCTCACCGGGTGCGAAACACACCTGCCCGACGGTGGCAGCCTGCTGATCGCCGAGCGCGCCGGTGAGCGGTACTTCACCGCCGAGTGGGCCGCCGGCGAGGGTGACGCCATACGGTTCGGGCGACGACGAAGGCACGATCCTGGGCAGCATTTGCCGTGGGATGCCGAACAAAGTCAGCAGTTCGTCGTCCCAATCGAGGGTTTCCAGGTTCATCAACATGGTGCGACTGGCATTGGTCACGTCGGTGACGTGTGTGCCACCGCTGGCGCCGCCGGTGAGGTGCCACAGCAGCCATGAGTCGGTATTGCCGAACAGCGCGTCACCGTTCTCGACGGCCGCGCGGACGCCGTCGACGTTGTCGAGGATCCACTGGATCTTGCCGCCGGAGAAATAGGTGGCCGGCGGCAGACCGGCCTTGTGCCTGATGGTCTCCCCGTGGCCGTCGGCGTCCAATGCGCTGGCGATGCGGTCGGTTCGGGTGTCCTGCCACACGATGGCGTTGTAGTAGGGCCTGCCGGTGTGCCTGTTCCACACCACCGTTGTCTCGCGCTGGTTGGTGATGCCCATAGCGGCCAGGTCGCTGCTCACCAGCCCGCTCTTGCCCAGCGCGGTCTGGATGACCGACGACGTCCGCTCCCAGATCTCGACGGGATTGTGCTCTACCCAACCGGCTCGCGGCAGGATCTGCTCGTGTTCGAGTTGGTGCTGGGCGACGACGTTGCCACCATGGTCGAACACCATGAACCGCGTGCTGGTGGTTCCTTGGTCGACGGATCCGACGAAGTCGGGCATAGAAGAATTCCTGTCTCTGCGATGGGGTGAGCGGACGGTCAGCTGTTGGTCATTGCGGAGGGCTCAACGACTCCGACTTCCTGGGGCAGTTCCAACGCGGTGGGCAGGTATCGCTCGATCCCGAAGACGAACACCGCACCACCGATCAGACCACCGATGAGCGGGGCGATGATCGGCACCCAGAAATAGAGCTCAGGACCGTTGGCCGAGAACATGGCGTCGTTGTAGCCGGTGATCCAGGACGCCAGCCGCGGACCGAAGTCGCGCGCGGGGTTGATCGCGTAACCGGCATTGGTGCCCCACGCCATGCCGATTCCGACCACCAGGAGCCCGATGATCAGCGGTGCCAGGTTGGCAAGCGGCGGATTGTTTCCTGCCGTGGTCACTGCGAGGATGACGATCACCAGTACCGCGGTTCCGACGATCTGGTCGGCAAAGGCAGTGGCGGTGGAAACGCCCGTGCCGGGCGAGGTCGAGAAAATCCCTTGAGTTGCCTTGGTGTGGCCGGGATCGACAACGGCAATCTGGTCGGCATAGACGAACCTGACGATCAGTGCACCGACGAAGGCGCCCGCGAACTGAGCGCTGATGTACGGCAGCACTTTGCGCCTGTCGAAACCTTTGAACACCGTCAACGCCACCGTCACTGCGGGATTGAGATGGGCACCGCTGAGCCGACCGGCGACAAAGACGGCCATCGTCACGCCCAGGCCCCACCCGAAGGCGATCGAGTTGTGGTCGCCTGCTCCAACCGACTTCGGGAATCCGCCCGCGACGACCTGGGCGACCACCCCGCAGCCGAAGAGAATCAAAATCGCGGTGCCCAGGAGTTCAGCGGACAGTTCGCCGATGAGAGGATGCTTGGTCCTCGTCGAAACTTTCATTGCTCACTTCCTTGTGCGCTTGTGCTGATGGGACTTTCGAGCTTTGGCGTGGGGCGCGACGGTGCACTGCACCGCGGTGGCCGTGCCGCACTGTGAGATGGTGCGAAGCTATGCGGGAATGTGACGGCCATCAATCGGAGTTGTTCGACAATGTCGAACGTTTCGTGGCGTGACGACGAGACCTGGATGGATGACGCGCTCCACCTGTGATATTCGTCGCGTAGCGCCACCGACAGTGAGGAGTAGGCCCGATGCCCGGATCTATCCAATCGATCGAACGCGCCGCAGCCATAATGGATTTGATCGAGCAAAGCGGCAGGCCGCTCCAACTGCGCGACATCGTCCAGGACATGCAACTGTCCAAGGCCACGGTTCACGGAATCGTGCGCACTCTGGTCGAGGTGGACTACCTCCAGCAGGATCCCGACACGGGCAGTTATTCGCCAGGGCCGCGCGCATATTCACGCGACGGCGTGGAATTGGACGGAAATGACCTGCGGTCGATCTCGATGGTCTGGGCCGACGCACTCGCACTGTCTTCGGGATTCGAAGTGCTGATGACGTTGCTGAACGGTCACGAGGCCGACGTTGTGCATCATGTGTTCCGACCCGACGACACTCCTCAAACGCTGCGTGTCGGGGAGCGGATACCACTGCACGCTACCGCGTGCGGCAAACTCGTACTGGCGTATTCGCCGCGCCGCGAACGCATTTTGCGCAACCTCAGGCTCGAACGCTTCACTGTCAGGACATCGGTGAACCGCGCACGACTGACCGACGAGATCGAACGGGTCCGGCGCTCCGGCGTGGCGTCCGCCAGCGGTGAGTACGATCCGGACCTCGCGGGTGTCGCGGTGCCGGTCCATGGTCGGAGCCGGTCGACAGTCGCGGCCATGGCGGTGCTCGGGCCACCGGAATCGCTGCTTGGTCGTGACGGGTCACCTGATGCGGATGTCCTCTCGGAGCTGCGGCATGCTGCCGCGGCAGTGATCCACGCCCTGCAGCCAACACGGTGACCGAACAGCGCGTGGTCGCTGCGATCGACCTGGGCACCACCTCGGCTCGCTGCATGTTGTTCGATCACCGCGGCCGCATGGTGGCGATCGCGCAGCGTGAGCAGCGGCAGTCCTTCCCGCGGCCGGGCTGGGCCGAGCAGGACGCGCTGGAACTGTGGCGCAATGTGTGCCGGATCGTGCCCGATGCGCTGCGCGCCGCCGGGTTGGAGGCGTCCAATGTGGCGGCCATCGGGATCGCCAACCAACGCGAGACGACTGTGGTGTGGGACCGCCGCACCGGCCATCCGCTGGCCCCCGCGATCACGTGGCAGGACACCAGGACGGGTCCGGTGGTGGACCAGATAAGTCCCGACGCCGAGGTGTTTCGACGCATCGCGGGATTCCGACCGGCGGCGTATTTCGTCGCACCGCGATTGCGCTGGCTGCTCGACAATGTCCGCGGTCTCGAGTCGAGGGCACGAGCGGGAGAAGCACTGTTCGGCACGCTCGAGTCGTGGTTGATCTGGAACCTCACGGGCGGACCCAAACACGGGATCCATGTCACCGACGTGACCAATGCCAGCAGAACGCTGTTCATGGACTTGCGTTTGATGCAGTGGAGCTCCAAACTCCTTGGACTGCTGGATATCCCGGAGCCGATGATGCCCAGGATCGTGTCCAACAGCGAGGTCTACGCTCGATGCTCGGTCGTGTTGCCGGGTGTGCCGATCGCAGCTGCCATCGGCGACCAGCAGGCTGCGTTGTTCGGCCAGATGTGCTTCGACCCCGGCGACGCCAAATGTACGTATGGCACCGGCGCGTTCCTGTTGATGAATGTCGGCACCTCGATTGTCGAGTCTCCGCACGGTCTGCTGCCGACGGTGGCCTATGCAGCGCCGGGCCATGCCCCGATGTACGCGCTGGAGGGGCCGATCGCGGTGGCCGGTTCGCTGGTTCAGTGGTTCCGCGACTCGTTGGGTGTCATCGCCACCGCACCGCAGATCGAGACGCTGGCGCGCAGTGTCGACGACAACGGTGGGTGCTACATCGTGCCGGCGTTCTCTGGACTGTTTGCGCCACATTGGGATTCGGAAGCCAGAGGTATCTTCGTCGGGCTGACGTCCTATATAACCAAGGGCCACTTGGCGCGGGCCGTGCTCGAAGCGACGGCGTGGCAGACCTGGGAGGTGGTGAACGCGATGAAAATCGACTCCGGGGTGCCGCTTGCGCGGCTGGCGGTCGACGGCGGCATGACCTCCAATCATCTACTGATGCAATTCAACGCCGACGTCCTCAACGTTCCGGTGGTGCGGCCGTTCGTCTCTGAAACAGTGTCACTGGGTGCGGCGTACGCCGCTGGTCTCGCCGTCGGTTACTGGCCGGATGTCGCGGCGCTACGCGCCAATCGCCACGTGGCCGCGGCATGGTATCCGAGAATGGAAGCCCGCGTCCGCAGACGCGAGGCCGCTGGATGGACCGCAGCCGTCGCGCGCGCTCTGACCAATGGCGAAGAATGGCGTCGTCCGGCAGAGCCTGGCTGACGGCCGAGGCCGGGCACGATATCGCCGAGGTCGAAGGTCACCGGGCGTTCCAGTTGGCCGGAACTGCACGACGTCGGCTCGCGGTCGGGGCGCCACCGGTTGAACTACGTTGTGTGGCGAAACCTTTCACCTTCCATGTAGTCGTAGCTGACTTCGACGACGCGTTCAGGTCGCAACGGGACGAACGACAGGTCCTTGCCCCGCGTTCCAGCGCGAGCCGCCCTCGTATCGACGGGACGCGCTGTCGGCGGGCACCTGCGCGCCCCAGTTCGACCGTGAGGTCGAGATACGGTGCTATCTGCGCGATTCCGACGCGTACATCATCGAAATCGGCCAGGCCACCGGAATGCTCCACGACAACCGCGCCCCCTCGAGTTGACCCGTTTCCTCGTCGACAGCATGCGCAACCACCGAAAGCGCATGCACATCCAACCCGACACTCGTACCGTTGAAACCCACCGGGGGCCTCCTGATCTGCAACTGTGGCTCTACCGCAACCGCAGGCCCCTCGGGGTGCGCGCGAACCCGGCGCCCAGCAGCGCCTCCTGCACCACGGCGCGCTCACCCTCGGCGACCGGTTCCAGCACCGATACGCCGTTGATCTTCTCGACGAGCAACGAGCCGATGCGTCCCGCAGCCACCAGATCGGTCAGCGCGGCCGCGGCCGGCACATGCGCGTCGGCGTCGCCGGTGAAGCTCAGCAGCGAGCGGCCGCCGCGCTCCAAGTACCAGGCGAGCTCCCCGTCGACGATCGCGACCAGCGCGCCCGCCTTGCGTCCCGGCCGGTGCGCCACATCGTCGTCGGCGCCCGTCCGTGTCGGCCACGGCAGCGCCGCGCCGTACGGATTGGCGGGATCGGCCGCCGCGAGGACCACCGCGTGATACTCGCGCCGCTCCTGGTCGACGCCGTCGAGGTAGGACCGCAGGCGGTCCACCGTCGAGGCGACAGCGAACTGCGCGCCGCCCAGCGACTCGACGAAGTAGCCGCGCTGACAGCGGCCCGCCTCCTCGAATGCGGTCAGCACCTTGTACAGCATCGCGAAGCCGCCCGGCACTTCCTCGGCGCCGACCGCACCCTTGGTCAGCACGCCGTGTCTGCCGAGCAACAACTCGGCCTGGAAATGCGCCCGCACCGTCGACTCCGGTTCGGCCGCGGGCAGCGCCGACCACCGGCCCGCGACCGTCGGATCGGACTGCCGCGCCGCGGCGTGGGCGACACTGTAGCGGCTCAACCGCGGCGGCCGCTGCCGTTGCCGGTGTGCAGGCGCGCCGCGGCGCCCCGTCGACCGACGGCTGCCTGCCAGCATCGCGCGCACCGGTGCGAACGTGTCGCCGGTGACCCAGCCCGCCCAAATCAATTCCCACAGGGCCTGTTTGAGCTGCTCGGCATCGCCACCGCCGGCGAGCTGGCGGAAAAAATACGCACCGCCCGCACCGAGGGTGTCCATGATCGCCCGATGCGCGTCGGTGAACTCGAGTTCGGTGGGCGCGGCCAACGTCAACGGCGCCGACTCGGCCGGATGAAACGCGATCCAGCCGTCACCGCCACCGATCTGACCGACACCCGACCAGGTGACCTCGCCCGAGGCGAGCAGTTCGTCGAGCATCGCCGGTTGGTAGTCGCGCACCCGCTGCCCGAACACCAGCGGCTCCACCGCCGATGCGGGGACGGGCACACCGGCCAACTGGTCGATCACCGAGGCCAGGCCGTCGATACCGGAATTGTGTGTGCCCACCTGCTGCCACGACGGCAGGAACCGGCCGTAGGCCGCCGTGCTGACCGGCTCCACCTGCGCCCGCAACGCCGCAAGCGACCGGCGCCGCAGGATCTTCAAAACGTCTGCGTCACACCATTGCTCGCTGTCCGTGGCATCGGTGAACTCACCCCGGATCAGCTTGCCGTCGATGGCCATCCGGCCCAGCACGTCGGCGGTAACCCGCAGGCCGAGGCCGAACCGTACCGCGGCGTCACGCGTGGTGAACGGTCCGTGGGTGCGCGCGTAGCGGCCCAACAGTTCGCCGAGCGGGTCGTCGACCGATTCGGTGAACGCCGTCGGTACCCCCACCGGCACCGCCACCCCGACGCCGTCGCGCAGCAGGCCGATGTCTTCGATTGCCGCCCACCAGGTTTGATCCGCGAACGACACTCGCAGCGCCCGCTTGGCGGCCTGCAAACCATCAAGCCAACCGCCGACGTCCCTGGTGGCGCAGCGGTCGGCGATCTCCTGTTCGGTCAGCGGCCCGAGCACCCGCAACAGGTCGGCGACGCCCTCGGCGTCACGGGCCAACCGGTCGGCGGACAGATGCTGCAACTGTCCGGTGGTGGTTGCGATAACCTGCGGATCGAGCAGTTCACGCAACTCGACACGGCCGAGCAGTTCGGCGAGCAGCACGCTGTCCAGCGACAGGGCGGCGGCGCGGCGCTCGGCCAGCGGGCTGTCGCCCTCGTACATGAAGGCGCCCACGTATCCGAACAACAGCGACGCCGCGAACGGAGATGGTGTCGAGGTCTCCACCTCGACCAACCGCAGCCGGCGCTGCGCCACCCGGTGCATCAGCTCGGTCAGCGCGGGCACGTCGTAGACGTCCTGAAGGCACTCCCGAACCGCCTCCAGCACGATGGGGAAGTCCGGATACTTGCGGGCGACGTCGAGCAGTTGCGCGGCACGCTGCCGCTGATGCCACAGCGGCGACCGCTTGCCGGGATGTCGCCGTGGCAAAAGCAGAGCGCGAGCGGCACATTCGCGGAACCGCGACGCGAACAGCGCCGAACCGCCCACCTCGGCGGTGACGATCGGTTCGATCTCGTCGGCGTCGAAGACGAACAGGTCGGCACCGGGCGCGGCGTCCTCGGTATCGGGTAGCCGGACGATGATGCCGTCATCGGACGCCGTCGGCTTCTCGTCGATGCCGTAGCGTTCGCGCAGTCGCCGGGACACCGCCAACGCCAGCGGCCCATGCACCCGCAATCCGTAGGGGGAGTGCAGGATCACCCGCCAGTCCCCGAGCTCGTCGCGGAAGCGTTCGGCCATCAACGTGCTGTCGCTCGGCACGGTGCCCGTCGCCTGCCGCTGGTCGTCGAGCAACTGCCACAGGTTGTCGGAGGCGAACTGATCGAAACCCATTGCCCGGCAACGCTCGACGAACTCGTCGTGGCCCAGTCGTGCCAACTCACCGGTGAACGCACCGACCGCGGCACCCAACTCGGCCGGCCTGCCGACGCCGTCACCCTTCCAGAACGGCAGCCGGGCAGGCTGGCCGGGCGCCGGAATGACCAGCACACGGTCGTGGGTGATCTCGGTGATGCGCCAACTGGTCGCCCCGAGCGAGATCACGTCACCCGGCCGCGACTCGTAGACCATCTCCTCGTCGAGTTCGCCTACCCGCGAAGGTTTTTCGGAGTCGGTGGCCAAGTATACGGTGAACAGCCCGCGGTCGGGGATGGCGCCGCCGGAAGTGACCGCCAGCCGCTGCGCGCCGGGCCGCCCGGTCAGCGTGCCCGCATCCCGGTCGTACACCAGCCGGGGCCGCAGTTCGGCGAATTCGGTGGACGGGTACTTACCCGACAGCAGATCCAGCGTCGCCTCGAATGCGCTGCGCGGCAACGTCGCGAACGGTGCGCTGCGCCGCACCGCGTCGAACCAGCGGTCGGCGTCGATGGGCTCCAGCGCGCACGCCGCCACCGTGTGCTGTGCCAACACGTCGAGCGGATTGGTGGGCACGTGCATGGTCTCGATCTCGCCGGCCAGCATCCGCTTCACCGTCACCGCGCAGCCGATCAGGTCGGTGCGGTGCTTGGGAAACAGCACGCCCTGCGAGATCTCGCCGACCTGGTGCCCCGCCCGGCCGATCCGCTGCAGCCCACTGGCCACCGACGGCGGCGCCTCGACCTGGATCACCAGATCGACGGCGCCCATGTCGATGCCCAACTCCAGGCTGGACGTCGCGACGACGGCGCGCAGGCGTCCGCTCTTCAGGTCGTCCTCGACGAGCGCGCGCTGCTCCTTGCTGACCGAGCCGTGATGCGCGCGGGCCAGCAGGGTGGGCGCGCCATGCGACTGGCCGCTGGCCATCAGCTGGGCGGGGGAGCCGCCGCCGACTTGTGGATTGCGCCCGTCAGGCAGTTCGATGCCGTTGCGTTCGGCGTGAATCTCGTTGAGCCGCGAGGTCAGCCGCTCGGCCAGCCGCCGCGAGTTCGCGAACACGATCGAGCTGCGGTGCGCCTCGATCAGATCGACGATGCGCGCCTCGACGTCGGGCCAGATGGAGTTGTTTTCCAGATTCGCCATATCCGGCACCGGTACCTGCACCGACAGGTCGAACGTCTTGGCCGCCGGCGGCGCGACGATCGTCGTCCTGGCCTGCCCGGACAGGAATCGCGCCACTTCCTCGGGCGGCCGAACGGTCGCGGACAGCCCGATGCGCTGTGCGGGGGTGGCCAGAATCTGGTCGAGCCGCTCCAGCGACAGCGCCAGATGCGCGCCGCGTTTGGTGCCCGCGACGGCGTGCACCTCGTCGACGATGACCGTCTGCACCTCGGCCAGCGTGTCGCGGGCCGATGACGTCAGCATCAGGAACAGCGACTCGGGCGTGGTGATCAGGACGTCCGGCGGATTGGTGATCAGCGCCCTGCGCTGGGCGGGTGGGGTGTCGCCGGACCGCACCCCGACGCTGATGGACGGCGCGGCCAGCCCGCGCCGTTCGGCGATCCGGCCGACGCCGATCAGCGGCGTGCGCAGGTTGCGCTCGACGTCGACGGCCAGCGCCTTCAGCGGCGAGACGTACAACACCCGCGTGCCGGCGCCTCTTGGCCCGGCCGACGCCAGTTGGTCGATGGCCCACAGGAACGCGGCCAGCGTCTTACCGGACCCGGTCGGTGCGATGACCAGCGTGTTGTCGCCGTCGGCGATGGCCGACCAGGCCTGCGCCTGCGCCGCGGTGGGCTCGGCGAACGTGCCCGTGAACCACTCGCGGGTCAGCGCGCTGAAGCGCTCGAGCGGATCGGAGGTCATCTAGCCATGGTGCAGGAGCCCACCGACAGATTTCAGCGCTGCTCGGGCGCGACGGCGTCCCTCAGCGCGGCCGGGATGCCAGGGACCCTGCCGATCGCGTCGAGCAGGGCGTGCGCACAGCAGTCGCCGACGTATCCGGAGTCGAGCGACGGGTCGAGCAGGCGTTGGCGGCACATCTCGAAGGTGAACGCCAGCCAGCCGTAGATGGTGACGCGCAGGTCGCGTCCGACCTTGGAGTCCATCTCCGCGCCGACGGCGCCGGTGACACGCTCGATGATCCGGTCGACCTGCCGGTTGTTGTCGACGTCCTCGATGCCGCGCAGCACCGGATCGGAGGTGCCGATGCCGACGTAGGCGGCCCACGCGCCGTGCGGATGCTCCTCGTCGTAGCGCACATACGCCAGCACACCCTCGCGCACCTGGTCGAAGAGGCTCTGCCCGGGCTTGGGCGGGGTGCTCGTCGCCTCGAAGAGGCGGTCGCCCTCGGCGCGGATCACCTCCGCGAAGAACGTCCGCTTGTCCGGGAAGTAGTGGTACATCAATGCGCGCGACACGCCCGCCCGTTCGGCGATCTCGTCGATGCGGACCTCGTCGTACGGCCGCTCACCGAACACCTCGGCGCCAAGGGCTAGCAGTTCGTTGCGACGATCGTCGGGCGACAGCCGCCGCCGGGACGGCGATGAGCCGCTTGCGCGAAGAGCGTCAGGCCCTGGCATACCGCCAGTCTAGTCAACACATGTAAAACAGTCTGCGGCTTAGTGTCACAGAGGTGTCCACACGTGAGTTGGTGGTGCTCGGGACGGCGAGCCAGGTGCCGACCCGGCAGCGCAACCACAACGGTTATCTGCTGCTGTGGGACGGCGAAGGCCTGCTCTTCGACCCTGGCGAGGGCACGCAGCGCCAACTCCTGCTGGCCGGTGTCGCGGCCAGCAGCATCAGCCGGCTCTGCCTCACCCATTTCCACGGCGATCACTGTCTTGGCGTACCCGGTGTGGTGCAGCGCTTTTCGGCCGACGGCGTGGCGCACGAGATGCCCGCCTACTTTCCCGCCTCTGGCGCCGAGTACTTCGCCCGGCTGCGCCACGCCTGCTCGTTCCATGAGCGCGCGAGCCTGATCGAGGTCCCCATCGACGCGGACGGGCCGATCGCGCTGGGCGGTTTCGGGATGCTGGAGGCGATGCGCCTCGAGCACTCGATCGACGCCTTCGGCTACCGGCTGATCGAACCCGACGGGCTGCGCTTCGTTCCGGACCTGCTGGCCCGGCACGGCATCGCGGGGCCCGCCGTCGGCGAACTGCAGCGCACCGGTTGGATCCGGGTCGACGGCCGCACCGTCGCCCTGGCGGACGTCAGTGCGCCGCGGCGCGGACAGCGGTTCGCCTTCGTGATGGACACCCGGTTGTGCGACGCGGTCTACGCACTGGCAGACGGTGCCGACATGTTGGTGATCGAGGCGACGTTTTTGAACGAGGACGCCGAACTGGCCACCCTCTACGGCCACCTGACCGCGGCCCAGGCGGCCCGTGTCGCGGAGGAGTGCGCAGTACGCCGGCTCGTACTCACGCACTTCTCCCAGCGGTATCCCGACCTGAGCCGCCACCGCGACGAAGCGGCCGCGGTGTTCGGCGGCGACGTGGTCGTCGCCGAGGATCTGATGCGAATCCCGGTGCCCAAGCGCCGCTGACTCAGGTGCCCTTGACGTTGATCACCTGACGCAGCGTGGTCACCACCTCGACGAGGTCTTTCGAATCGGCCATCACCACGTCGATCGACTTGTACGCGTCGGGAATCTCGTCGACCCACGCCTCACCGTGGCGGTACTCGATGCCCTTCATCCGCTCGGCGAGGTCGTCGGCGGTGAACCGGCGGCGCGCCTCGGTTCTGGAGAACCGGCGCCCTGCACCGTGCGGCGCACTGCACAGGCTGTCGGGGTTGCCCTTGCCGCGCACGATGTAGGAGCGGGTACCCATCGATCCCGGGATGATCCCCATCCGGCCGTGGTGCGCGTCGACGGCTCCCTTGCGGGTCACCCAGACTTCCTTGTCCCCGTGCCGTTCTGGCGTGGTGTAGTTGTGATGGGTGTTGATCCGTTCGGTCTCGACGTCGTCGGCGTCGACCTGCATCCAGTGCGCGAACGCCTGCCGGAAGCGGTCCATCATCTCCTCGCGGTTGGCCAGCGCGAAGGCCTGAGCCCACCGCAATTCGGCGATGTAGGTGTCGAATTCGGGTGTGCCCTCTTCCAGGTACGCCAGGTCGGCGTTGGGCAGCGCGACGCCCGCGTCGCGGCAGTGCTGCTTGGCCACGTTGATGTGCCGGGTGGCGATCTTGTTGCCGACGCCGCGCGATCCGGAGTGCAGGAACATCCAGACCGCATCGCCTTCGTCGAGACACAACTCGATGAAATGGTTTCCGCCGCCGAGCGTTCCCAGCTGTCGTCTCCACTTGGGCGAATGGGATAGGTCGACGTCGTTGTCACTAGCCAGCGCATCGAGGTGTTCGATTCGCGCGGCCGTGAATGCGTACCGCGTCAGCGACTTGTTGTAGTTGCCTGCGCTCAGCGGTATCGCGGATTCGAGCGAACAACGCAACCGCGCAAGGTCCTTGCCCGCAATGTCGGCTGCCGTGAAACGGGTTCGGGCCGCGATCATTCCGCAGCCGATGTCCACGCCGACCGCGGCCGGGATGACGGCAGCCAGCGTCGGTATGACGGTGCCGACCGCCGCGCCCTTGCCCACATGAGCGTCAGGCATCAACGCCACGTGCGGGTACACGAACGGCAGTGCCGCGGTCTGCGCGGCCTGCTCGATCGTGCCCTGGTCGATCTGGCTGGCGAAGTTGACGACGTTGACCGTGTTGTGTCCGTCGATCATTTGCAACATTTGGTGTTCACCCCCGACGTAGAGGGTAGTCAGTGGCTGTCGCTGGTGGCACGTGATTTATCGCTTCGCCGGTGGATCGGCGCGCGGCCCGGCGGTTGGCACGGCGGCGGAAGCAGCGGCTTGCGGCGCTGCACCGGCACCGTCGTCAGCGAGTTAGTGCACAAATCGAGCGGCTCGCCGGCATGTCGGATGGTCAGCCGATGGTCGGGGCCGTCCCGCAATCCGTATGTCACGTCGTCGTGTGTGACGTCGACGGTGAGTCGGAAGTTTCTCCATCGCAGCCGGAACCGCAGACGTGAGATACCGTCCGGTAGTTGGGGATTCAAATCGAGCTCCCCGTCGTGGTCTCGCAGGCCGCCGAAACCCGCGACCAGAGCGATCCACGCTCCCGCCAACGACGCCATGTGCAGGCCGTCGCGGGTGTTGTGGTGCAGGTCGCGCAGATCGATCAACGCCGCCTCGTACAGGTAGTCGTGCGCCAACTCGAGATGGCCCACCTCCGCGCACATCACTGCCTGCGTACACGCCGAAAGTGAGGAATCCCTGGTGGTGCGCCGCTCGTAGTAGTCGACGTTGCGCGCCTTCTGCTCGGGAGTGAATTCGCTGCTGCGCCAGTGCATTGCCAGAACAAGGTCAGCCTGCTTGACGACTTGCGAAGGGTACAGCCGTACGTAAGCCTCGTTCAGTAGCAGCGGATACTCGGTATTATCCGTGAAATTCCACTCGCGCAACGTCGTGAAACCCTCGCACTGTTGGTGCACACCGAGCTCCTTGTCGAACGGGATGTTCGCCGCCGCGGCCGCGTCACGCCACGCGGCCGTCTCCTCCGAGCCGACGCCAAGCGCGAGTGCCGCGTCGGGATGACGATTGCAGGCCTCGACCGCAGTCCGAAGGTTGTGTGCTGCCATCAGATTGGTGAATACATTGTCCCTGACGATGGCGGTGTACTCGTCGGGACCGGTCACACCGTCGAGATGCCACACTCCGTGGCGGTCGTGGTGTCCCAACGACATCCACAGTCGCGCGGTGTGCACCAGCACCTCGAGACCGCAATCGGCCTCGAGCGAATCATCGCCTGTGACTGTGCGATAGAGTTCGAATGCCATCGCGATGTCGGCGTTGATGTGCCAGGCGGCCGTGCCCGCGGGCCAGTAAGCGGAGCATTCCTGGCCGCGGATCGTCCGCCAGGGAAACGCGGCGCCGGCCAGATCCAGTTCCTCCGCGCGTTCGCGGGCCATATCCAGCGTCGAAGCCCGCCAGCGCAACGCGTCCGCCGCGGCACGGGGCGCGGTGTAGGTCAACACAGGGAGCACGAATCCCTCGGTGTCCCAGAAGGTATGGCCGTCGTAGCCGGTTCCGGTCAAACCCTTGCCCGGGATCGCGCGGCACTCGGCGCGCGCGCTGGCCTGCAACACGTGGAACAGCCCGAAGCGCACGGCCTGCTGGCAGTCCGCGTCGCCCTCCACTTCGACGTCCGCGCAGTCCCAGAAATCGTCGAGGAACTCCCGCTGTGCCGAGACCAACCCTTCCCACCCGCAGTACTGGGCACCGGCGACCGCCCCGAGCACCTGATCGCGCAGTGCAGGCCGGGAGCGCAGACTCGACCACCCGTAGGCGAGGAACTTCACGATCCGCAATTGTTGTCCGGGCCTCAGCCCGCAAATGATGGTCGTTCGCGCCCAGTCCTCACCGGCATCGGTGTCGACTTCGACACGGCCGGGCACGTCGATCTGATGCTCCATCGTCGCGGCCATCATCAACCCGCTGCTGCGGGTCCGGTGCACGAGCAGCGCGCCCCGCTCGCCAGCGTCGTGCTGCACCGCCTCCAGCGGATTCAGCAGCATGGCCGCGACCCGCGGATCGGCAGAAGGCTTGGGCTGGTCCTCGTTGGCCACGAGCTCGGATTGCACCGTCATGCGGGCGAATTCGTCGACGGCCTCCACGACGTACTCGATGGCGGCAACCCCGCGCTGCGCCAGCGATACCAGACGTGTCGAACGCAGCTTAATCCGTCGCCCCGCAGGCGATGTCCATTCAGCATGCCGGATCAGCGTGCCTGCGCGCATGTCAAGGACGCGCTCGTGGGATTCCAACTGGCCGTAGCGCACGTCGAAAGGTTCATCGTCGACGAGCAGTCGCAGGAGCTTGCCGTTGGTGACGTCGACGACCGATTGGCCGTCCTCCGGATAGCCGTATCCCGCTTCGGCATACGGCAGCGGGCGCGTCTCGTAGAAGGAGTTGAGGTAGGTGCCGGGCAGCCCGTACGGTTCGCCTTCGTCGAGGTTGCCGCGCAGGCCGATGTGGCCGTTGGACAACGCGAACACCGACTCCGACTGCGCCAGCAGGTTCAGGTCGAGGTTCGTCTCGCGCACGCACCACGGCTCGACGGGGAAGGTCTGTTCGGTGATCATCGGTTGGGCAGCAATTCGGCCAGATCGGTCACGACGGTCGTTGCGCCGTTGCGGCGCAACGCATCTGCCTGCCCGACACGGTCCACGCCGACTACGCAGCCGAAGTTGCCGCGCCGGCCCGCCTCGACACCGGCCAACGCGTCCTCGAAGACCGCCGCTTCGGCGGGCTCGACCCCCAGCAAGTCGGCGGCGCGCAGGAACGAGTCTGGCGCAGGCTTGCCGTCGATGTGTTCCTCCCGCATGGTCACGCCGTCGACGCGCTGTTGGACGAACTTGTCGAGTCCGGTGATTTCCAGCACTTCGCGGGTGTTGGCGCTCGATGACACCACCGCAATGGCCAGGCCAGCGGCGTTGGCCTGCTCGACATATCGCCGCGAACCCTCGAACACCTTGACGCCGTCCTCGCGCAGCGTCTGATGGAATAGGTCGTTCTTCCGATTGCCGAGGCCGTGCACGGTTTCGGTCGACGGATCGTCGTCGGGCGCGCCGTCGGGAAGCGCGATGTCGCGTGAGGCCAGGAACGACCGGACACCGTCCTCGCGCTTCTTGCCGTCGATGTAGGTCAGATAGTCCGATGCGACGTCGAACTCGACGAACTGCTCACCCGTTCGCTCAGCCCGCGCACGGAGGAAGGCGTCGAACATGGCTTTCCAAGCCTTCTTGTGCACGCTTGCAGTGTCGGTCAGCACGCCGTCGAGGTCGAACAGACAGGCGCGCACGGTGTCCGGTAGCCCCAGCATGCCGTTAGTGGAGTTGGGATTCTCGACGGATCGCGGCGTCGTCCGACCGGGCGGGCACCACCCGCAACGCCAACAGGCCGAGGAGCAGCACGCACAGCGCCGGTCCGCCGAAGAGCACGACCGCAAGCAGCAGGCCGGTGGTGGACCCGGACAGCGCGGTGGCGAACGCGAACGCGGCGATCACCCAGGACACGATGCAGGTGAGGACGGCCGTAACCACCGCGACGACGCAACTGGCCAGCACGCCGTAGTAGGCCGCACCGCTGACCGCCAGCACGACGAGAACCGGGATCCCGATGATCGCCGCTGCCGTCAACGAACCGGACGCTGAGCCGAGTTGGCGGGCGGCGGGTATCACCAATGCGCCTGCCGCTATCGCTGCGGCAACCACGCCGACCACTGCAAATACACGCGGATTGCTGTTTTGCATGGTCGTAGAGTGACCCGCTTACGCGGTATCAAAACGCCCGCGGGCCCTGGGAAAGACCTGTCAGGCCGCTATCCGAAGTGCACCCCTTGCGCCAGCGGCAACTCGGACGAGTAGTTCACCGTGTTGGTGGCCCGGCGCATGTATGCCTTCCACGCATCGGAGCCCGATTCGCGGCCGCCACCGGTCTGCTTCTCGCCGCCGAACGCGCCTCCGATTTCGGCGCCCGAGGTGCCGATGTTGACGTTGGCGATGCCGCAGTCCGAGCCGTCGGCCGCCATGAAGCGCTCGGCCTCTCGCACGTCGAGCGTGAAGATCGCCGACGAAAGACCTTGGGGCACCGCGTTGTTCAACGCGATCGCCTCGTCGAGGTCGTCGTAGGTCAACACGTAGAGGATCGGCGCGAACGTCTCCGAATGCACCACCGCGGTCTGCGACGGCATCCGCACCACCGCGGGCGACACGTAGTAGGCGCTTTCGTCCCCGACGTCATGGCGTTCGCCGCCGATCACCTCGCCGCCGTCGGCGCGGGCCTGCTCCAACGCCCGCACCATGTCGCGATACGCGGTCTCGTGGATCAGCGGGCCCACCAGTGTGCCCTCGGCGGCCGGGTCGCCGACCGGCAATTGCCGGTAGGCGTTGACGATCCGGCCGACCAATTCGTCGGCGATCGAGGTGTGCACGATCAGCCTGCGCAGCGTCGTGCATCGCTGTCCCGCGGTTCCCGCCGCCGCGAACACGATGCCGCGCACGGCGAGGTCGAGATCGGCCGACGGGGTCACGATCGCGGCGTTGTTTCCGCCGAGTTCGAGCAGCACCTTGCCGAACCGCTGCGCCACCCGTGGGCCGACCCCGCGACCCATCCGCACCGAACCGGTCGCGCTGAGCAACGCCACCCGCGGATCGTCGACCAGCCGTTCGCCGACCTCGCGGCCGCCCTGCACCAGTCGGGACACCGCTCGCGGGGCGCCCACCTCGTCGGCTGCCCGTTCGATCAGCGCCTGGCACGCCACCGCCGTCAGCGGCGTCAGTTCCGAGGGCTTCCACACCACGGTGTCCCCGCACACCAACGCGATCGCGGTGTTCCACGCCCACACCGCGACCGGGAAGTTGAACGCCGTGATCACGCCGACCACACCGAGCGGATGCCAGGTCTCCATCAAACGGTGATCCGGTCGCTCCGAGGCGATCGTCTTGCCGTACAGCTGGCGGGAAAGGCCCACCGCGAACTGGCAGATGTCGATCATCTCCTGCACCTCACCGAGGGCCTCTGAGGTGATCTTGCCGGCTTCGATGGTGACCAGCGTGGCGAGATCGGTCTTGTGCTCGACGAGCAGTTCACCCAACCGGGCCACCAGCGCACCGCGGACCGGCGCAGGTGTGGTCCGCCATGTCGTAAATGCTTGTGCGGCTTCGGCTATCGCCGCGTCCGCCTGCTCCGGCGTGGACTCCGGCACGGTAAAGAGCACGTCGCCGGTGATCGGCGTGCTGGCCTGCAATCCGGTGCCGCCCGGCTCACCGAGCGCGGTGCGCGAGCCGACGGCACTCAGCGCGTCACGGGTCTTGGCGCGCAGTTCGTCGGCGGTCGAAAGCTTCGTGGACTGAATCGTGGTCATGAGGACGCGACTTTCTCGTAGATCTCGTAGGGGTCGTGGATGTGGTGGCCGATCTGACCGGCGAGCCACTGCAGGCTGTACTGCGAATTATCCGCGGTATCTGCCGCCTGGCTGTCGGTATTGAGGTTGGAACGGAAGATTCCTGCCGCGGAGGCGGGCAGAAAGTCTTCGTAGACAACGGGTTTCGCCGGATCGCCGCAGTGGTAATAGGCCAGCCCTTCGGCCGCCATCGCCTCGTCGGTGGCGGGGAAGTAGTCGGCCCACACCGCGGCGGGATCCGGCGTTCCCATTGCGGCGTCGTAACGCTGCCTGCCCAACGGGGTCAAGGCCACCCCTCGCGCCTCGACCTCGCCGAACCGCACCCGCAGCGTGTCGTGCGACACCGAGCCGTCGGCCTCACGGAACCGTCGTGGCTCGGCCAGCGCACGAAATGACGTCTGCCGCAACAAGACCGCGGGCCCGTGCCAGGCGGGCGGGCCCTGGATGGCGTCGATCATCGTGACGCCGCGCGCGGTCATCCGCCGGTACAGCTCGTCGATGTCGAGCACCCTCGGCGTCAGGTGATTGATGTGGGTGGTGCGCACCCCGGCGATGTCGGCGGCCACTGCCGACACCTTGACGAGTTCGTCGTGCCAGCCGCGGTCGATCGGTTCACGCGAGAGCGCGAACGCCGACACCGCGTCGGCGACGAACCGTCGCGCGCGTGCACAATCGGCTCCGCCGTCGGCAGCGATGTGTCGCGCCTCGGCGATCAGCGCCGGGTCGAACAACTGCCGCGCATCGAGGAACCGCTCGACGCGGGCCCGCAACTGCGGCGAGAAGAACCGCTCGTCCGCGGTCGCCAACATCGACGTGAAGACCCGGAACGGGTTGGCGGCCAGTTGGTCGGTATCGATCGGACGGAACGCGGTCGACACGACCGGGACCGGCGATGCCGCTTCGCGCAGGTCGTAGAAGCCGACCGGGAACATCCCGAACGCCGCGAACAGATCCGCGACGTCGGCGAGTTCGCGGGCGCTGCCCACCCTGATCGCGCCGTGACGTTCGGCCGTCACCCGGTCCAACGAACCGAGGCGCTCGTCGCCGCGCATGTCGCGGTTCACCGCGGTGCTGACTTCGCGGTTCACCGCGGTGCTGACTTCCACCAGCGTGTGATACGCGGGAACCTCGGCGCCGTAGAGGCGCGACAACGCGGCCGCGAATTCGGCGCGAAGCCGCGAGGTCTCCCAGAAATCGGAGCGCCGGGTCATTTTCACGACCACCTTGGATAGGGTGCCGCCATGAGCGAACCGCTCGACGAGATCGATCGCACCCTCGCGCGTGAACTGGTGGCCGACGGACGCGCGACGCTGGCGCATCTCGCGGCGGTGGCCGGGTTGTCGGTGTCGGCTGTCCAGTCCCGGGTGCGGCGGCTGGAGTCGCGTGGCGTGGTGACCGGGTACTCGGCCCGGATCAACCCCGAGGCCATCGGGCACTTGCTGTCCGCGTTTGTGGCCATCACTCCTCTTGATCCCTCCCAACCTGATGATGCGCCCGCCCGGCTCGAACACATCGCGGAAATCGAGTCCTGTTACTCGGTCGCAGGAGAAGAGAGCTACATCCTGCTGGTGCGTGTCGAATCGGCGCGGGCGCTCGAAGATTTGCTGCAACGGATTCGGACGGCGGCGAACGTGCGGACCCGAAGCACGATCATCCTACAGACTTTTTACGCTGGCCGCGAGTTCATACCGTAATAGTTCCGGTCACACGGCATTACCACCGTAAATAATCTGTTAAGATGGTCTCATGACTGCCGTGCTGACCTCCGCTGCCCTGCGTCCCCACGACGTCCGCGACGTGCTGGCCCGCAGCATGCTGGCCGATGGGCTCGACTTCGTCCTCGACATCGACCGCTCATCGGGGTCGTATCTGGTCGACGCCCGCACCGGCGAGCGTTACCTCGACATGTTCACGTTCTTCGCGTCGTCCGCGCTGGGCATGAACCACCCGGCGCTGGCCGACGACGAGGACTTCCGCGCCGAACTGGCACAGGCCGCGGTCAACAAGCCGAGCAACTCCGACGTGTACAGCGTGCCGATGGCGCGCTTCGTCGACACTTTCGCCAGGGTGCTCGGCGATCCCGCGCTGCCGCATCTGTTCTTCGTCGACGGGGGAGCGCTGGCCGTCGAGAACGCGCTCAAGGTCGCATTCGACTGGAAGAGCCGGCACAACGAGGCGCACGGCAGAGACCCCGAACTCGGCACCAAGGTGCTGCACCTGCGCGGGGCCTTCCACGGCCGCAGCGGGTACACGCTGTCGCTGACCAACACCGACCCCAACAAGGTGGCGCGGTTCCCGAAGTTCGAATGGCCGCGGATCGACGCGCCGTACATCCGCCCCGGCGCCGACATGGACGCGCTCGAAGCCGAGTCGCTGCGCCAGGCGCGTGCGGCGTTCGAAGCCAACCCGCACGACATCGCGTGCTTCATCGCCGAACCGATCCAGGGTGAGGGTGGCGACCGGCACTTCCGGCCGGAGTACTTCGCCGCGATGCGCGCACTGTGCGACGAGTTCGATGCGCTGCTGATCTTCGACGAGGTGCAGACAGGTTGCGGATTCACCGGAACCGCGTGGGCTTACCAGCAACTGGGCGTCACACCGGACATCGTTTCGTTCGGGAAGAAGACGCAGGTGTGCGGGATCATGGCGGGCGGCCGCGCACGCGAGGAGCGATTCAAGACCCGCGTGGATGAGGTGCGCGACAACGTGTTCGCCGTCAGCTCGCGGATCAATTCGACCTGGGGCGGCAACCTGGTCGACATGGTGCGCTCCCGCCGCATCCTGGAGGTCATCGAATCGGACGGGTTGATGATGCGCGCCGCCAACGCAGGCCGCTATCTGCTGGATCAGCTGGCCGAGTTGGCCGACGAGTTCCCCGGCCTGGTCCTCGACGTGCGTGGTCGCGGCTTGATGTGCGCGTTCAGCCTGCCCAGCGGCGCAGAGCGGGACGAGTTGATCCGCAGGTTGTGGGATCGCCACGTCATCATGCTCGCCAGCGGTCCGGACAGCGTGCGGTTCCGCCCGGCGCTGACGGTGACGCATGACGAGATCGACACCGCCGTCGCGGCGGTGCGGCAGGTGCTCACGCAGATGCGGTGAGGCGGCAAATCGTCGACCGGAGCCGGGGAAGTTCGCCTCGGCCCACGAGCTCGCAGCCGTGCAACTCCGCGAGTTTGCGTGCCGCAGGGGTGAATTCGTGGTTGGTGACCACCATGGTCTTGACGCAGTCCTGCATGGGTGCGCCGGCCACCACCTCCTGGATGGCGCTGGTGCCCACCGGGCGGGACTGCCGTTTGCACTGAATCGCAACACGATTCGGCCGTCTGCCGACGATGATGTCGACACCCCAGTCGCCCGTGACCGACGTCATGATCACCGGGACGCCGCACGACCGGACCATCCGCGCCACGTAGTCCTCGAACTCCGTGCCCGACATCTCGGCGGCGATGTCGTCGCGGGTGCTGACGCCCGACAGCACACCGCGCAGGAAGACAGGCGCCGCCGCGGCGAGCGCGGGCGCGACCGCGCCGACCGCCAGGCTCCACGGCGCGGACACGCCGAGAAGGTGTGCGGCGATGCCGGATACCACGCTCGCGACCACGTACAGCTTGAGCCTCACGGGTGGGAATGCTAGAGCCCCGCCCCGACAGCAGCGATCGCACTGATCCCGCTGATGTCCCCGAAACGAACGGCTGATCAGCTTCGATGCCGTGACGTACTGAGCCGAGCTAACCTGCACACCATGACCGAAGGGTTGACCGACCGCGAGGGGCAGACGCCCGTCGAACACGCGTTGGCGGGCGGCGAGCCCCAACGGGTCGGTTGGTTCCGGTTCTACTTCGCCGACGAGCGCTGGGAATGGTCGCCTCAGGTGGAGCGGATGCACGGCTACGAGCCGGATACGGTGCAACCGACGACGGACCTGGTTCTGTCACACAAGCATCCCGACGACTACGGTCAGGTCGCGGCGACGCTGGACGAGATCCGCCGCACCGCAGGCGCATTCTCCACCCGGCACCGGATCGTCGACACCAGAGGCGAAGTCCACGACGTGGTGGTCGTGGGGGACCAGATCTTCGACGAAGCCGGCGAGGTCGTCGGAACGCACGGCTTCTACGTCGACGTCACCCCGTCGCCGACGGGCGGCCACAAGGAGCGATTCACCGAGGCGGTCGCCGAGATCGCCGAGGCCCGCAGCGGCATCGAGCAGGCCAAGGGGATGTTGATGTTGATCTACCGGATCAACGCCGATTCCGCTTTCGAGTTGCTGAAGTGGCGCTCGCAGGAGACGAATACCAAGTTGCGCGCGCTGGCCGAGCAACTCGCCAGGGACTTCCTGGACCTGCCCTATGACGAGGTACTGCCCGCTAGGTCGGTGTACGACAGGCTCCTGCTGACCGCGCACCTGCGCGTCGAGCGGTAGAGGTTTATTCGTTCGCCGGACAGGGAATCTCCCCGCGCATTGGACGGATACGTTTGAGCAGGGAATTCGGGTGGCTGTGTATAACAATCCCAACGACTTACGGCACGACAGGGCAAACGTGCGCGATGCGGTGCGCTTCGGCTCGGTCGTCGCGGTGGCAGGGTTGGCGTTTCTGGTCTTCGCGGCGCTGTGGCTGAGCACGTGCCAGGGCGCCACCGCCGACACCGTGGCCTGCGGGGTGCCCCAGCGGACGTTGCTGTCAGTCGGTGCGCCGCTGATCTTCCTGGCAGGGGCGGTGTGGGCTTTCGTGCGTACCTATCAGACGTGGCGCAACCGTGAGACCTGGTGGGCGTGGCAGGGCGCGGGCTGGGTCCTGGTCACGTTGATGCTCGTGGTGGTGGCGATGAGCATGCCCGCGCTGGCAGGCCCCGTCCTGCTTGGCGGATAGCCCGGCGTCGTTTGACCTTTCGTCAGCCGGGTAGCCCCGGCGCATGCCCGAAACCTCTTCAGGACCGTTGCGCGCTGTCGCGCTCGTATGCAGTCTGAAACCGAGCCCTGCCCCGTCGAGCAGCGCCCTGATGGCCGAACACGTGTGTCAGGGGTTGCGGGAAGCCGGTGTGAAGACCGAATCGCTGCGGATGGTCGATTACGCGATTCACCCGGGCGTCGAGGCCGATATGGGTGACGGCGACGAGTGGCCCAGAATCCGCCAAACCATCCTGGACTCCGACATTCTCGTGCTCGCCACACCGATCTGGGTAGGCCATCCGTGCAGCATCGCGCAGCGTGTCCTCGAGCGTCTCGACGCCGAGTTGTCCACCACGGACGACGCCGGACGCCCGGTCATGGTGGGCAAGGTCGCGATCGTCGCGGTGGTGGGCAACGAAGACGGTGCCCACAAGGTCATCGCCGACCTGTTCCAGGGCCTCAACGACATCGGCTTCTCCATTCCCGCGCAGGCCGGAACGTATTGGACCGGCGAGGCGATGCAGTCGAAGAACTACGACGACCTCGACGAAGTCCCCGAACCCGTCGCCAAGACCACCGCCTCGGCCGCCCGCAACGCCGCCCATCTCGCCGCCGTGCTACGGCGCGAGCAGTATCCGCCGAACGCGTGACGGCGCCGCCGGGTAGTCCTACCGTTGAAATCAGCCCAGTTTCGGCGGCTGTAGGTATGCCGAGAGAGGAGTACCGATGAAGGGCCCGAAGGATCCTGTCGACCACGCGAGGACGACGCGGCCGCACGCAGGCGAGTCGATGAAGGACAACAAGATCATGCCGGGGCTGATCGTGATCGGCGTCGCCCTTGTGCTTTTCGTTTCCGCACTGGCCGCGCACGCGTCGGCACATCACAGCGTCGGGATCAGCCTCGGGATCACGTCCCTTGTACTGTTTCTGATTGGAGGAGGTTGGCTGCTCGTCGAGCATCTGCGGGTGCGCCGCATCGAAGATCGTTGGTACGCACAGCATCCCGATGCTCATCGACAACGCCCAAGTAGTTGAGACGAAAAGAGGCCCAGCCGATCGGCTGGGCCTCTTTCGTGTGAGATCAGTGCTGCTCGGATTCCTGACGCCGCTCGGCGGCATGTGCGCCGGCGCGGGCGGATTCCGCTTCGGCTTCCTTCTTGGCGACGTCCTTCTGGGCGTCGGCCTTGTCCTGCTGTGCCTTGCCTTCGCGGGTCAGATCGTCACGACCCGTGACGGTGCCGACCGCTTCCTTCGCCTTGCCCTTGACGTCTTCGACGGCGCCCTTGATGCCTTCTTGGGGGCCACTGTTCTTCTCGGTCATGCTTACCCTTCCACTGTTGATCTGGGTCGGAGGGCCCTGCGGGCCGACAAGAGGAATCTCCCCTCGCTGCGGGGTGGCATTCCCGTGGCCTCGAATGGCTAAACGCCTGCATCGCGCAGCACCGGGGAGTACCGGGTGAAACCGGGACGCAATCTGACCAGGTCAGAGCCGATTCGGGCGACGTCGTCCCAGGCGGCCACGAAAGTGCCGCGGTGCCGCCAGCGCATCAGTGCGGCGATCATCACAGGGGCGTTGGCCGCGGAACGCTCATAGCCGAGGAAGGACGACTTCGTGCGGGGGCTGATCACCAGGCCGAGAACCCGCGGCTTCGGCAGATCGTGCGCATCTGAGATCGTCAGTCGGACGTCGACCACCGTGCCCACCGGATGGTTCCCGGCGTCGACGACGCGCAGCCCGAGCACCTCACTCAGCAGCATGCCTGCCTCCCGGGATGCGCTTGACGATTCGATCGCACAGCCACTTCTCCATCCAGCCGCTGTCGAGGGCCACATCAGTGGGTTTCAACGTCACCACCACTGACACCGAGGCGACCAGATCCCACGGGATGGCCTGCAGGCGTGACCGAGGGGGCTTGCCGCCGAAGATCCGAGTGGCCACGACGTGACCGGACAGCAGCGAGGTCACCTGCGGGGCGTCGCTGCTGTTCGCGATGCCCGTGTCGAATTCCACCCCCGCGAGTTCGAGGTCGTCGACGATCCCCGCCGGATCGCCGGCGTCGTCGAGCAGTTGGCGGTCCAGCAGATGCAGGCGGGCGTCGAGCACTCGGCCGCGGTGGGGTTGGGTGGGAAGCTCGCTCATTGGCCGGCTCCTGTCACGATCATCAGCGGGATCGCGGCGAGCGACGCCGCCAGGATGATCACCAGATACACGGAGGCGAAGACGTTTGTCACCCTCCCGTTGGTCTCGGCGCCCATGTATTGGGAATCGTTGGCCACGATCAGGATTGGCAGATACGTCAGCGGCAACGCGATGGCAGAGAACACGACCGAGTACTCGGTGACCATGATCGGGTCGATGCCGGTGTAGAGCACCGCGGCACCGAGGACGATCGTCACCATCATCACCACATGGAATCGCGCCGCCTCCGCCGGACGCCGGAACTTCCCCCACGGCCAACCCAGGAATTGGGCCAGGATGTAGCCGCCGGACAACGCGGTTTCCAGCGCGGCGCCGAACGTCGCTGCGACGATCCCGACGATCGCGAACGCAAGGAACAGTTTTCCGCCCGCGGCTACGACCGGCATCACCGTCTCCGACAGAGTCGTGACTTCGATCTGGTTGGGCAGCAGCACGATCGTCGCGCATGCGGCGATCGCGATCGACAACATTCCGCCCAGCGGGAAGCCCACCAAGACGTTGAGCCGCGACGTGCCCAGATCCTTCTTGGTCCAATGCTCCTCCACTGCTCCGGAGGAGAAGAAGAACACCTCGTACGGTGTCATCGCGGCACCGAACAGTGCGACCGCGAAATACCAGTATGTGGCCGCCGACTCCTTCTCCGGAATGACCGGTGACGTGACCTGTTGCGTGAGGTCGGCCCAATTCGGGTGCAGCGCAAACACACTGACCGCGAAGATGATCAGGAAGAGGCCGAGCAGCCCGGTCACGTTCTCCATGATGGAGAACTTGACGCGCCACACCACCACCCATACGCCGAACGCGGCAACTGGAATCCACATCGTGCGCCCGACGTCGGTGGCCAACTGCAGCGCCAATGCGACGCCACCGATCTCGGCGGTCAACGTCATCAGGTTGATGAAGAATGACGCGGACAGGTTCGCCGCCGCGGCGCGTGGGCCGAGGCGCTCGCGGATGATCTCGAATGTGGCCCGGCCGCTGACGGCGGCGACACGTCCGGCCATGTTGGCGTACAGACAGATTCCGACCACCCCGACCACCACCACCCAGACCAGCGCCATGCCGAATCGCGAACCGACGACCGCATTGGTCACCAGATCGCCGATATCAACGAATCCGCCGATGGCGGTGAGGATTCCCAGTGCGACCGAGAAGAGCTTCTTCATCAGCGGTACGCGCTCTCGAGTGCGTCGGCCGCCGCGCGCAGGTCGTCACGCGCCTTCTGGGCGGGCGGCGCCTTGGTGACGTCTCGGATCGACGCGCCCGCCGCGTTCAGTTGCGCGATGATGTCGGTCATCGACTGGGCCAGCATGCGCTGGCGGTCGACGTCGACTGGATCCTCTGCCCGCAGCTCGGCAATTCCCTTGAAGGCCTTGACAACCTCGTCGCGCGCATCGGTGAGCGCAACGCTGGTGAGTGCAGTGGTGGAGCGCCGCTGCAGCCACATGTCCAGTGCCAGGGCGCCGCTGCGGGCCGCGCCGGTGGACTCCTCCATGGACTGGGCCAGTTGTCCCGGCATACCGTCACGGTTCGCCGGACAGCGGGTCAACAGCAGGCCGAACGCGACGAAGATCGCGACCAGGACGGCTCCGGTCCGCCAGCGCCGCGGGCGTCCATTCAGTTGTGCCATAGCCGCTCCCGTCAGCCCGGCAGTCACCACCGTTCGGGCCTGTCAGGACAGGTCCAGATCGACATCCTCGGGGTCGAGATCGACGACCTCGAGCTGTTCCTGCCAGTCGGCTTCCGTCGCCTCCAGCGGCGGGGAGTCCGGCGGTTCGGCGGAGGCCTCTTCGTCGAGTGCAGGCTCAGTGGGCGTCCGGGTTTGCTCTACCGCGTCGGCGACTGGCACGTCGTCGGGCAGGTGTTCGCTGTCTGGCATAACGGCCGGAATACCCTTTCTGATCTTGCCGAAAACCGGGCAACGGCCGCGTTCGATCCGGTTTACGAAAGTGGGTAGTCACTTAACGAAGAGTCGATCACTCGACCGTTACCTGTGAAGCGCTTCGGGTAAGCGGTTCGCATGTCGGGATCGCAAGCCGCCCATTCGGTATTGGTGTGGCATGTGCATGGGTCGTGGACGGAGGCACTCGTCGCGGGTCGGCATCGCTATGTACTTCCTGTGAACGAGAATCGGGATGAATTCGGCCGAGGTCTGTGTGGACGGAAATGGCCTCGCGCGCAGGAGATTTCGTGGAGTCGGTTGCGTGCCGAAGAGATTGACATGGTGATCTTGCAGCGGGCCGCTGAAATCGAGTTGGCGACACGATGGTTGGGTCGCAGGCCCGGCGTCGACATCCCGGCGGTCTACGTCGAGCACAACGCGCCGCGGCCCTTCGCCGTCGACAGCGTGCACTCGCTGGCCGGGCGCGACGACATTCCGCTGATCCATGTGACTGACTTCAACCGATTGATGTGGGACAACGGCAAGGCGCCGACCCGGGTGATCAACCATGGCATCGCCGATCCCGGCTTTCTGTACACCGGCGAGATCGGCGCCGCCGCCACCATGATCAACGAGCCGCGCAGGCGCTGGCGCACCGTCGGCGCCGATTTGCTGGCCGAATTGTCGAGGCACACCCCCATCGATGTGTGGGGCATCGGAAGTGAGGCGATGTCCGCACCGCCCCGGCTCTGCGGGAAAGGCGATGTGCAGGCACCGCGGCTACTGCACCAGGTGGCGCGGCGGCGGGTCTATCTGCACACCGCACGGTGGACCTCCCTCGGGCTCTCCCTGATCGAGGCGATGTTCCTGGGCATGCCGGTGGTGGCGGTCGCGTCCACCATGGCACCGCTGGTGGTGCCCCAGGAGGCTGGCGTGGTCAGCGCGGACGTCTCGACGCTGGCGCATGCGCTGGAGGGGTTCGTCACCGACGTCTCCGCCGCCTCCGCGGCTGGCAAGGCCGCCCGCGACTTCGCCACGACCCATTTCGGACTCGACCGGTTCCTCGCCGAATGGGACGACGTCATCCAAACCACATGCGGACAGCGCTCGAAGGGAGGGTCCCGATGAAGGTCGCGATGGTCTCCGAACATGCCAGTCCGCTGGCCGTCCTCGGCGGCGCCGACGCTGGCGGACAGAACGTGCATGTCGCCGAGCTGTCAGCGGCGTTGACGCGCCGAGGCCACACGGTGACGGTGTACACCCGGCGTGACGACCCGGAGTTGCCGGAACGCGTCGACATGCCGCAGGGGTACACGGTCGTGCATGTACCCGCGGGACCTGCCGAACACCTGCCGAAGGACGAATTGCTGCGCCACATGGGTCCGTTCGCACAATTCTTGGACGCGCAGTGGAGCGCCGATCGGCCGGACGTGACGCACGCCCATTTTTGGATGTCGGGGGTCGCAACCCAATTGGCCGCCCGCCATCTGGGAATCCCTGCGGTACAGACCTTCCATGCGCTCGGTGTGGTGAAGCGCCGACACCAAGGTGCCAACGACACCAGTCCCGAGGAGCGCCGGCGCCTCGAGGCGATGGTGGCGCGCGGCGCCTCATGGGTCGCCGCCACCTGTACCGACGAGGTCTTCGAATTGGTCCGGCTGGGCCGATCGCGCGCCAGGATGTCGGTCGTGCCCTGCGGCGTGGATGTGGACATCTTCACCCCGGAAGGCCCGGTGGCCCCGCGCGGCCATCGCCATCGCATCGTAAGCGTCGGAAGGTTCGTGCCCCGCAAGGGTTTCGACGTCGTCATACGGGCGTTGCCCGCGATTCCCGACACCGAACTGGTCATTGTCGGTGGCCCGGAGAAGTCGCAACTGAGCAAGGACAAGGAAGCCTGCCGACTGCTGAGGCTGGCTGACGAACTCGGCGTCGCCGACCGTGTGTACCTGTACGGGTCGGTCGCGCGCGGCGATATGCCGGCCATTCTTCGGTCAGCCGACGTAGTCGCCTGCACACCATGGTACGAGCCGTTCGGCATCGTGCCGCTGGAGGCAATGGCGTGCGGTGTGCCGGTGGTGGCCGCGGCGGTCGGCGGCATGCTCGACACCGTCGTGCACGACGTCACCGGCCAATTGGTCGAGCCGAATAGCCCTGCCCACGTGGCTGCAGCCATCAAACAGTTGGTGCGCGACGAGTTTCTGCGGCAGAGCCTCGGCGCCGCAGGCCGCGACCGTGCGAAGGCCCGCTACTCCTGGGACCGGATCGCCGCGGACACGTTGCGGATCTACGACCGGTTGGTCCCCCCCGAGCGACTTGTTCCGGCTGCGCCGGCGTCGAAGCTCTCGTCGGGATGACGGATTCATCGCGACTCCAGCACGGTCAGCGCGCGTTCCACACTGGCCGGCAGCTGCCTGCGCTCGTTGACGACATCCGGCAGCCGCCGAATCGCCTCGACAGCGGCCCGCGCATGCTCACGATCCTTCAGCGCGGCCGCGAACAGCGCACCAGCCGCTCTGAAGCAGTGGGGCATTGGGCGCCTCATCCACGTCGTCAGCACCGCGTTACGCAGTGTTCGAGCGTCCTGTGCCGCAGTGCTTCTTCGCACGGCGGACGGCTCGTGGATCGCGACGAGATCCGGGCAGTAGCACAGATCCCAGCCGAGCACGGCCATGTCGACCGCGAGCAACTCCTCCTCGCCGCGGAAGTGCAGGATTTCGCTGAAACCGCCTGCCGCCTCGAACGCCTGCTTACGCACCATCGCCGCACAACTCATGAATCCAAGCACGGACGGTCCCGGCAGATCGGAACGGCGACCGAGGGGGCTGGCGGCCAGCTGGGCACAGAACGGGTCCTCCCGGTCCTGCGGCCAGACGATCGTGCGCGCGGCTACCAGACCCAGCGACGGGTGCCGGTCGAACAGCGCGGCGCCGATCGCGGGGGACTCAGGCGTCCACCACGAGTCGTCGTCGCAGAACGCGACATACGGCGTTTTTGCCGCGCGGACCCCGATATTGCGGCCCACCGCTCCCAGGTTCTGGGTCAGCTCGATGACGCGCAGACGGCCCGCGGCCCTGGCCGCGACGTGATTCATGACTGCGACGGAATCGTCGTGGGAATCGTTGTCCACGACAATGATTGGGCAACACGTGCTGTCGAGCAACCTGGCAACCGTGGTGGCCAGCTCGTGAGCGCGGTTGCGGCTGGCGATGACGAACGACGTGCGGGCCATGGCATCCATAACGGTGCCGCCTACCCACGGCAACGGAGGACAAACACCGATGCATGAACTCAACCGCGTGATGGTCACCGGCGGCGGGGGGTTCCTCGGTGCACATATGTGCGCACGCCTGCTCGATGATGGCGTAGAGGTGTTCTGCGTCGACGACCTGTCGACGAGCGCCGCGTCGGCAGCGACCGCGTTTCTCGGCAAGTCCGGCTACCACTTCATACGGCACGACATCGGCGAACCGCTGCGCACACACGTCGATGTCGACACCGTGCTGCATTTGGCCTCGCCGGCATCACCGGTCGACTACCTGCGCCTGCCGGTACAGACCATGCGGACCGGCGCCCTGGGCACCGCCAACGCCCTCGACATCGCGGAACGCTGCGGCGCGCGCATGGTGTTGGCGTCGACCAGCGAGGTCTACGGTGACCCGCTGCAGCATCCGCAACCCGAAACATATTGGGGAAACGTCAATCCGATTGGGCCGCGAAGCGTGTACGACGAGGCGAAGCGGTTCGCAGAAGCGTTGACGTTCGCGTATCGGCGGGTGCGTTCGGCCGACGTGGGCGTGGCGCGCATCTTCAACACCTATGGGCCGGGGATGCGCTCCGACGACGGCCGCATGGTCCCGACGTTCTGCCATCAGGCGCTGGCGGGAGAACCGATCACGGTGACCGGCACCGGCCACCAGACCCGCTCACTGTGTTTTGTGGACGACACTGTCGAGGGGCTGCTCGCGCTGGCCCGATCCGACTTCGCTGGCCCGGTCAACATCGGAAATCCCGATGAGCTGTCGGTGCTGCACATCGCCGAACTCGTCCGCGACCTCGCGGGCAGTCGGTCCCCGATTCACTTTCTGCCCGCGGTTGAGGACGATCCGCAGCGTCGCTGTCCGGACATCACCGTCGCCGGTGAACGGCTGCGCTGGCGACCACGGGTCGACTACCGGACGGGGCTGGCGGCCACACTGAAGTGGTTCCGTGCCCAGCGAGACGCAAATCTCTCGAAATCCGCTGCCCTGCAGGGAAGATAGGAGATTCCTAGTGCGCATACTCGGCATAAACGCGGTGTTCCACGACCCGGCCGCGGCGCTGGTCGTCGACGGTCAGATCATCGCGGCGGCGGAGGAGGAACGATTCTCACGGCGCAAGCACGGTAAGCAGGCGGTGCCGTTCTCCACATGGGAACTGCCGGCTCAGGCGGCGCAATGGTGCCTCGCCGAGGCAGGGCTTCGGCCGTCAGACCTCGATGCGGTCGGCTACTCGTACGACCCACGGCTGATGGCCGAAGCCGACGTGACGGCAGGCGGTTTCGATTGCGACTGGGAGTACCTGCGCACCATGTATGCCGAGCGGGCGCCGCGCTTTCTGCAGGCTGCCCTTCCAGGACTGGATTCCGCGATCGTGCGGCATGTCCGCCATCACGTGGCGCACGCCGCGTCGAGCGCCCTCGCGTCGCCGCATCCCGATTGTGCCGTCCTGGTGGTCGACGGCCGGGGGGAGCGGACGTCGATGTTGGCGGGCAGCTTCACAGACAGCAAGATCGACGTGCTGGCCACCCAGGCCTTGCCGCATTCCCTGGGCCTGCTCTACGAAGACCTCACCGAGCATCTGGGCTTCAAACGTTCCAGCGACGAGTACAAGGTGATGGCGATGGCGTCCTACGGGACGCCGCGGTTCGCCGACCGGTTCCGCGAATTGGTCTATGCCACCGGCGAGGGCGGCTTCCGCACCGAGCCGGTGGACTGGACGGAGTTCGGCACGCGCGGGGAACACAATTTTGACTTGGCCTGCAGCGTGCAGAAAGTGGTCGAAGAGGTGCTTCTCGACCTCGTCCGTTGGCTGCGGGACCAAACCGAGTACGAAAACCTCTGTCTAGCAGGGGGAGTGGCGCTCAACTGTGTGGCCAACTCGAAGCTGTGGCAGCACGGCGGCTTCAGCAACGTCTGGGTGCAACCCGCCGCGGGGGACTCCGGCACCGCGCTGGGTGCCGCACTCGCCCTCGCGGGCGAGGCAGGCGAACCGCTCGCTCCCATGCCGACCGCCCAGTTGGGTCGCGGATTCTCCGACGACGAAATCGAGTCGACTCTGCGTGAGGCGGCGCTGGCCTACGAGCGGCCCGTGGACTATGCCGCCGCCGTCGGCGACGCGCTCGCCGACGATCTGCTGGTGGGGTGGTTCCAGGGCCGCGCGGAGTTCGGGCCGCGCGCGCTCGGTGGACGCTCCCTGCTCGCCGACCCGCGCAACAGCGCAAACCTGGAGCGGCTCAACACCGTCAAAGGCCGCGAGCAATTCCGTCCCGTCGCCCCGATGGTTCTAGCTGAGCGCGCGAGCGAAATCTTCTCGGGCGGACCGATTCCCAGCCCGTACATGTTGTTCGTACACGACGTCGCCGCCGAGTGGCGGCCGAAGATCCCTGCCGTCACCCACGTCGACGGCACCGCGCGGGTACAGACCGTCGAGCCGACGAACGCGCTGCTGCACGCCACCCTCAGTCGGTTCTGCGAACGTACGGGTGTGCCGGTGGTGGTCAACACCAGCTTCAACACGTCGGGCCGACCGATGGTCGACAGCCCCCGCGACGCATTGGAGTGCTTCGGCAGCGCGCCGATCGACGTGTTGGCGATCGGCCCGTTTCTGGTGAGTCGGCCCCGATGACGGGCTACGCCATCGTGATACCGACCATCGGCCGGGACTCGCTTCACCGTCTGCTGGCAGAACTCGACGGCTCCGCGGGGCCCCGGCCGGCTGAGGTGATCGTCGTCGACGATCGAGCCGACACGTCGACACCGTTGCATGTGGCGTCGAATTTGGCTGTGCGGGTGCTGCGCAGCGGCGCCAGGGGCCCCGCCGCCGCGCGCAATGTGGGGTGGCGCGCCACCCGCTGCGCGTGGATCTGTTTCCTCGACGATGACGTGCTACCGCAGGCGAATTGGTTCAGCGCGCTGGCCGACGACCTCGCCGCGGCCGAAGAAGCCGGCGCTGCCGGTTCACAGGCGATCATCGAGGTGCCGCGAGTGGCAGGCCGCAGGGCCACCGACGACGAGCGGCGCACCCAGCGACTGTCGGATGCCAAGTGGATCACCGCCGATATGGCCTATCGGCGTTCGGCGTTGGTAGCCATCGGCGGATTCGACGAGCGCTTTCCCCGCGCGTATCGGGAGGATTCCGATCTGGCGCTCCGAATCACCATGTCGGGCAACAACATTGTCAACGGCGCGCGGCGATGCACTCATCCGGTGGCCAAGGCGACGCTGTTCAGCAGTATCAGGGCGCAGATCGGCAACCGGGACAACGCGCTGATGCGTCGCAAGCACGGGAGGACCTGGCGGACCGCCATCGGGGAAGGCCGTGGACGGATGCCCGGCCACGCAATGACGTGCCTGGCGGCCGCCACCGCGCTGATCGCATCGCTGACCTGTCATGGGCGACTCGCGCGACGCGCGACTCAACTCTGGTGCGCGCTGACAGCCGAATTCGCCGCGCGACGATTCTGGGCGGGTCCGCACACCCCGGTCGAGGCCGGCCGAATCGCGTTGACCAGCATCCTGATCCCGCCCACCGCCGTGGCGCATCGCGTGTATGGCGAGTGGACCTTCCGGGCGGCGCGCCGGGACCCGCCGCTTGCCGTCCTGCTGGACCGTGACGACACGATCATCGAAGACAGCCCGTACCTCAACGATCCCGGCGGCGTCCGACCGGTCCCGGGTGCCCTCGACGCGCTGGGTCGGCTGCGCGAACGCGGGCTGCTGCTCGCCATTGTGACCAATCAGTCCGGGGTCGCGAAGGGCTTGATCACCGCCGAACAGCTGGAGGCTGTCAACGCGAAAGTCGATGCGTTGCTTGGGCCGTTCGATTCCTGGCAGATCTGCACCCATGACGAAGGAGACGGGTGCCGCTGCCGCAAGCCCGCGGCGGGCATGGTCGAGGCCGCCGCCGACGCGCTCGGCGTTGACCCGACACGGTGCGTGATGATCGGCGACACCGGCGGCGACGTCGAGGCGGCGCTCTCGGCGAACGCCGACGTGGTGCTGGTGCCCACCGAACGGACCCGACGACAGGAGATCAGCGACGCCAGGGCACGCGCCCGCGTGGCCGCCACCCTGACCGACGCGGTTTCACTCGTGCTGAAGGACTGCCGATGAACCGCGCGGTGGTGGCCAGACTGGACAGCGCCGGCGACGTGCTGATCACCGGTCCCGCGGTGCGCGCCGTCGCGGCCGCCCACGATGCGGTCACGTTCCTGGCGGGCCCGCGTGGCCGCGCCGCCGCCGAGTTGCTGCCCGCCGTAGACGACATCATCGAATGGCAGGCGCCGTGGGTGGATTTCGACTCCCAGGAACTCACCGCCGCGCACGTCGAGTCACTGCTCAAGCTGCTGCGCGACGTGGCGCCGAGCCGGGTGTACATCTTCACGTCGTTTCACCAGTCACCGCTGCCGCTCGCACTGATCTGCCGGATGGCCGACATACCGTGGATAGGCGCGATCAGCGAGGACTATCCGGGCACACTGCTCGACCTGCGCCACCACGTGGCGGCAGGTGTCCCCGAACCGGAACGAGCCCTGTCGCTGGTCCGCGCGGCCGGTTGCGAACTGCCGTGGGCGGACGACGGCGGGCTGGCCGTGCGAGAGTTGCCGAAGCTGCCCGACGACATCGCCGAAATCATCGGCCGAGCGCCGTTTCTCGCGTTCCACCCCGGAGCCGCTGTGCCCGCTCGCCGCCCGAGCACGCCGCGTAGCGCACAGATGGTCGCTGCGCTGGCTGCCGCGGGGCACCGCGTCGTCGTCACCGGGGACGAGTCGGAGAAAGCCCTCACCGCGGAGGTCGCCGGCACCGCCGCCGTCGATCTGGGCGGGCGAACCCCGCTGGCCATCCTGGGCGCGGTGTACGCGGCGGCGCGCGTCGTGGTGACACCGAACACCGGGCCCGCGCACCTGGCCGCGGCGGTTGGTGCACCCGTGGTGTCGCTGTTCGCGCCCGTCGTGCCCGCGTCGCAGTGGAGTCCGTACGGCAGGAATGTCATTCGTCTCGGCGACCAGGAGGCCCCGTGCCGAGAAACCCGCGCCCGCACCTGTCCGGTGCTCGGCCATCCGTGTCTGGATGGGATCACCGACGCCGAGTTGTTGGATGCGGTCGACCGATTGGAGATACATCGTGATTGAAACCCATATCACGGCCTTGGCGACCGCGGTCGGGCAGATCAGTGCGGAGGCACCGCGCCTGCAGGCGTGGGGCAGTCGACTGGCGGACGTGCTTATCGGTGGCGGCCGCCTGCTCGCCTGCGGCAACGGCGGCAGCGCCGCCGAGGCTCAGCATCTGACCGCAGAACTGGTCGGTCGGTTCCGCGATGAGCGGATGCCGTTGTCCGCCATCTCGTTACACGCCGACACGTCGGCGCTGACGGCAATCGCCAACGACTACGGCACTGACGATATGTACGCCCGAGGGGTGCGGGCGCACGGCAGACCTGGCGACATCCTGGTGGCACTGTCGACCAGCGGCACCAGCCCCAACGTGCTGTGTGCCGTCAAGGCGGCACACGAAACCGGGCTCACTACGTGGGCGTTGTCCGGCCCGGCGCCCAACCCGCTGGCGGCCATGTGCGATGACGCCGTCTGCGTCGAGGCCTCCACCACCGCGACGGTGCAAGAGATCCACCTGCTACTCGTCCACGCCCTGTGCATCGCGGTCGACGATGTGCTGTTGGGAGCCAGCCATGAGTGAACCCATTGTGATCGTGGGCGATTCGATGCTCGACGTCGATATCGAAGGCAGCGCGACTCGACTCAGCCCCGAAGCGCCGGTCGCAGTCGTGGACACGAAGCGGGTCTGGCACCGGCCCGGCGGGGCAGGTCTGGCGGCGGTGCTGGCCGCCCGGCTGGAATCCGACGTGGTCCTGGTAACCGCTTTGGCGGACGACCCCGACGGGCAGGCGCTGGACCGCCTGCTCACCTCCGCCGGTGTCACCGTCGTCCGACTGCCGTTGTCCGGTAACACCGTCTGCAAGACCAGGATTCGAGCCGCCGGTCACTCGATGCTTCGAGTGGATCACGGCGACGGCACAGCCGGGTGCGAGTCGATTCCCGGTCATGCGGCCGAGGTTCTGCAGAACGCGAGAGCGATCTGCGTCGCCGATTACGGCCGCGGCGTTGCCTCCCATCCCGGCGTCAGGGACGCGCTGACCGCAGCGGCGAACCGCGTGCCCGTCGTCTGGGATCCGCATCCGCGCGGTGCCGCGCCGGTGCAGGGCTGCTGGCTGGTCACGCCGAACGAGGCGGAAGCCGGTGCGGAAAGCGGCGATGCGCTGCGGAAGCGGTGGCATGCCAAGGCCGTCTGCGTGACGCGCGCATCGCGCGGCGCGGTCCTCGCCACCGCAGAGACCAACACGTTCATTCCGGTTCCGGCGGTTGCCGCCGGCGCAGGCGGCGACAGCTGCGGCGCAGGAGACCGGTTCGCCATCGCTGCGACCCTCGCGCTCGCCGCCGGAGAGGACGTCGCGGCGGCGGCCGCCGTGGCAGTCGACGCGGCCAGCCGATTCGTCGCCGCGGGCGGCGCGGCTGGCGTATCGACCCCGGTGTCTGTCGGCGCAAGCCATTCGGCCGTCGGCGAATTCGACGCCATCACCGGTGACGTCGCCACCGTACGTGACAGGCTGCGCAACCGGGGCGGGACGTTGATCGCCACCGGCGGCTGCTTCGATCTGTTGCACACCGGCCACGTCCGACTGCTGTGCGACGCACGACAACTCGGTGACGCGTTGGTGGTCCTGCTCAACTCCGACGCGTCGGTGCGAGCGCTGAAAGGCCCACGGCGGCCGGTGATGCGGGCCGAAGACCGGGCACGGGTGCTGTCCGCGCTGGCGTGTGTCGATGCCGTCATCGTGTTCGACGAACGCTCACCCGAGCGAATATTGGAGCAATTGCGCCCCGATGTCTGGGTCAAGGGTGGCGATTACGCCGAGGCCGATCTGCCGGAGGCCGAGGTGGTGCGCCGGCACGGCGGTGAAGTCGTGCTGCTGCCGACCGTATCCGGCTACTCCTCGTCGAAGCTGATCGCCGCCGCGCGGTCGTGACAAATGAAGGGATTTGCAATGGAATTGGGCATGTTCTCGGGCAATGTGATCATCACAGGTGGATCGTCCGGCCTCGGCGCGGCCACCGTCCAGGCGATCATCGCTCATGGCGGCACCCCGCTGGTGATCGACCAGAAGGTGCCCGCAGCGGACGTGGCCTACGCACAGGCGGATCTGGCGGACACCGACGCCGTCGATGCCGCAGTGCGTACGCTCGCCGACCGCGTCGGTGGGCAGGTGCACGGAGTCTTCACCGCGGCCGGCATCGACTCCTGCGGCAAGCTCGCCGATGTGCCTGTCAAGGACTGGGAGCGCGTCGTGCACGTCAATCTGCTCGGCACCGCGGCGGTGATTCGCTCGGCGCTTCCGTATCTGAGAGCCACCGGGGGCACCATCGTCACCTGCGCGTCGACGCTCGGGATCAAAGCCGTGAGCGACGCAACCGCCTACTGCGCATCGAAATTCGGCGTTGTCGGACTGTCCCGTGCGCTGGCCGCCGAACTGGCGGGCGAGGTCGGGGTGACGATGTTGGTTCCCGGCGGCATGCATACGCCGTTCTTCGACGACCGCGACGAACAGTACAAGCCGCCGCCCGATGCGAAGCTGAACAAACCCGAGCATGTCGCCGAGACTGTGGTGTTCGCGTTGTCCCAACCCGCCGGCTGCGAGGTCCGGGAGATGGTGGTGTGCGCGTCGACGGAGTCGTCGTGGCCGTAAAGCGGTCACAGGACACCGTTCTGGTGCTGCGCGCGCTTGGACTCGGTGACCTGTTGACGGGGGTGCCCGCGCTGCGCGGACTGCGCCGCGCCTATCCCGACGCGCGCATCGTGCTGGCGGCACCCGAGCGGTTTCGCCAGTTGGCGCTGGCGTCCGGTGCGGTCGACGACGTCGAACCCACTCCGGGGCTGGGCCGGTTGCGCCCGCAGCCGCAACCGCCCGCACTGGCGGTGAACCTGCACGGCAGCGGGCCGGAGAGCATCGCCGACCTCGTCGCGCTGCGGCCACGGGCGCTGCTCACACATCGGCACCACGCCTATTCCGATCTGCCGGGTCCACCGTGGCGTACCGAGGTCCACGAGGTGGACCGCTGGTGCGGTCTGCTGGAATGGGCCGGAATCGCTTGCAAACCAGGAGATCTCGCGATCTCGCGGCCACCCGGCTATCCAGTCCGGTCCGGTGCGGTGGTGATTCACCCCGGCGCCGCGTACCCCGCCCGGCGGTGGCCGGCCGAACGGTTCGCACAGGTGGCCGCCGTGCTGCGCGACATGGGTCATGAGGTACTGATAACCGGCGACGCCAACGAGGTTGACCTCGCCCATTCCGTCGCGGCCGGTGCGGGCCTGCCGCGAACGTCCGTTCTGGCAGGCACTCTCGGCCTGCTGGAACTGGTCGCGCTGATCGCCGACTGCCGACTGCTGATATGCGGTGACACCGGCGTCGGGCACATCGCCACCGCGACCGGGACACCGTCGGTACTGCTGTTCGGCCCCACCCCGCCGAACCGCTGGGGACCGCGGGGCGCCGGCCCGCACATCGCGGTGTGGGCAGGCGATCGGGGAGATCCGCACGCCGACCGACCGCACAAGGGCCTGCTGCTGATCACGGTGTCGCGAGTGCTGGATGCGACCAAGAGTCTGCTGAGGGAATGCGCGTGAGTCAGCTTCGGATCGGAGTCGTCGGCGCCGGCTACGTCGGGCTGACCACCGCGGTATGCCTGGCCGAGCGCGACCACGACACCGTGTGCCTCGACATCGACGCCGAGCGCGTCGAGCAATTGCGCCGCGGCGTTGCGCACATCGACGAACCTGGATTACCACTGCTGCTGCGGCAGGGACTCGAGCACAGGACACTGAGATTCAGTTGCGACGGAGCCGATCTGGCCGACCGCGAGGTCGTGTTCGTCTGCGTACCCACCCCGAGCGGTTCCGACGGATCGGCGGATCTGCGGGCGGTCGACGCGGTGGTGGAGCGACTCGGGTCGGTGCTGCGCCCCGGCGCCGTCGTGGCCCTCAAGTCGACGGTTCCCGTCGGCACTACGCGCCGTATCGATCAACGGCTGCCCTCCGGCATTCGCGCGGCGTCGGTGCCCGAGTTCTTGCGTGAAGGCCACGCGGTCTACGACTTTCGCCATCCGGACCGCATCGTGATCGGCACCGACGATCAGCGCGCGGCCGACGTGCTCGCCGAGGTGTTCGGCGCCGGGCCCGCGATGCTGCGGATGACACCGGAAAGCGCGGAACTGGCCAAATACGCCAGCAATGCCTTTCTCGCCGTGAAGATCTCCTACGCCAATTCGCTTGCCCGGCTGTGTGCCGAGGTCGGTGCAAACATCGCGGATGTCACCCGGTGCATGGGTGCCGACGTGCGCATCGGACAGCACTTCCTGCAACCCGGTCCCGGCTGGGGTGGCTCGTGTCTGCCCAAGGACACCGCCGCGCTGCTGCACACTGGAAGGGTGCACGGCGTCGCGTTGCCGGAGGTGGAATCGGCGCGGTGCACCAACGCCGCGCAGCCGGGCCGGATCGCCGCCGCGTTGCGCCGCAGCTTGTCGGTTCCGCTGCACCGTGCCCGGATCACCGCGCTGGGGCTGACGTTCAAGGCAGGCACCAGCGACGTGCGGGATTCGCCTGCGTTGACCATCTGCGCCGAACTGGCCGGGGCAGGCGCGCAGATCACCGGATACGATCCGCGGCTGGCGACCATCGAGCCCGCGCCGGTGCGCCGGTCGGCGATCACCGCGGTCGATGACCCGTATCTGGCCGCTAAGGACGCCGACGCCATCGTGGTGCTCACCGAATGGCCCGAGTTCCGCGAACTGAACTGGCAGCGGATCGCCGAACAGGCGCCGGGTGCGGTGGTGGTCGACACCCGCAACCTTCTCGACGCGGCCGCGCTGGGCGGACTGACCTACCTGGGCAACGGAATCCCGGCGGGTTTCTAACCTTTCCCCACTTTGCGAATGAGTCGCGCGGTGCTGCTTTCCAGGATCGCCTGCCGCTCAGCGGGTTTCTTGCTGCGGTTCGCCCGGCGCACGCCTGCGGCGATGGTCATTCCGGCCTCATAGCCTTGCACCACCCGCGGGTCGACATACGACGACCGGGCGACCGCCGGGGTGTTGCCAAGTTCTTCGGCGACCTCCTTCATCACCGCCGATTCGACGCGTTTGATCACCGTCTTGTTTACGGGCGGGTCGGCGTCGACGAACGCGGCGGCACCGAGCACCGTGCCGTGCCACGTCCGCAGATCCTTGACCGTGTAGTCGTCGCCGACCAGTTCCTTGAACCGGGCGTTGAGATCGTCGGCGTGCAGGTCGACCCAGTCGGAACCATTGCGGCACACCAGGAATCGATTGGAGTCACGACGGTCGCGCAACAGCGCGCGTACCGAGCGGACCACCTCGTCGTCCTCGATCATCAGTGTCCGACGCACTCCGCTCTTGGCCGGATAGTCGAATTCGACCGCCTGCTTCTGCAGCGCGACGTGCTCGCAGAGCAGGGTGGCGATCCCGTACGAGTTGTTCTCCTCGGCATACTGCTCACCGCCCGCCCTGAAGTACCCCAAGTCGAGCAGCAGCAGGGCCAGCGCGAGCACCCGGTCCCGGTCCAGGCCGCGGCCACGCAGGTCGGCGGTGATCTGTCGTCGCATCTCGGGGAGCGCGGCCGACATCGCGAGCACCCGGTCGAACTTCTCCTCGTTGCGTTCCTCCTGCCACTGCTGGTGGTAGAAGTACTGGCGGCGGCCTGCCGCGTCGGTGCCGACCGCCTGGATGTGACCATTCGAATGCGGACAGATCCACACCTTCTTCCACGCGGGCGGAATCACCAGTGCTTGGATCCGCTCCAGGGTGGCCTGATCGGTGACCGGCGCGCCGTCGTGATCCTGGTACGAAAAGCCTTTACCGCGGCGCACCCGGCGTATCCCGGGGCCGCTGACGGAGCTACGACGAAGTTTCATGTTTGATGAGCAACGACGAGTGGGTACTGGACCTCCACCATGGTGAAAAGGAAAGCGATGGGCGCTGCGCGGGATATCTCGGCATCGGCGTCACTGCATCATCAACGTCGTCAGCGCCTGTGCGGGTCGCCACCGGAAGTCCTGCATGACGGGGTGTTACCCCGCCCTCAGCGCCGTCACACGTTCGCACGGATATGCCGTCGGAGCGTCAGTGGCTAGCTCAGACGCGGCCTGGGGTAGTGTCGCGAAAAAATTCCCGGGAGGTCAGATGGCCGACGCGAGCACAGACATCGGACGGCGGCGAAGCGACCGGTCCGTTGAGCTCCGGGTCGCCGCAAAGCTGGAGAATTTGGCGGTGCTGCGCACCTTGGTGGCCGCCGTCGGCACATTCGAGGATCTCGATTTCGACGCCGTCGCCGATCTGCGACTGGCGGTCGACGAGGCGTGCACCCGGCTGATTCGATCCGCCGTTCCTGGTTCGACACTGCTGCTGGTCGTCGAGCCGAGTAACGATGCGGTCGTCATCAACGCATCGACCACCTGCAAGAGCCTTGACATCCTCGCGCCAGGCAGTTTCAGCTGGCACGTGCTGAGTTCGCTGACCGACGAGGTGGCGACGTTCCAGGACGGGCAAGGCCCCGCCGACGAACAGGTGGTCGGGATTTCGATGACGACGAGGCGAGCGAGTTCGCTGCAGTGAGCCCGTCGTCGGCCCAGGGTTCGCCGTCGCGTCCGAACTCTGAATACGCGGACGTCGCCGACATGTTCCGCGAACTCGAAGAGCTGCCGGAGGCCTCTCCGCAGTTCCAACGCCAGCGCGACCGGATCGTCGAGCGGTGCCTTCCGCTCGCCGACCACATCGCCCGTCGGTTCGACGGGCGCGGCGAGCCACGTGACGACCTTGTCCAGGTGGCCCGTGTCGGACTGGTCAACGCGGTGATCCGGTTCGACGTGCACGCCGGTTCGGATTTCGTGTCCTTCGCCGTGCCGACCATCATGGGTGAGGTTCGCAGGCATTTCCGCGACAACAGCTGGTCGGTCAAGGTGCCGCGCAGGCTCAAGGAACTGCATCTACGGTTGGGCGCGGCGACCGCCGAATTGTCTCAGCGACTCGGCCGGGCGCCGACCGCTACCGAACTGGCCGCCGAGTTGGACATGGACCGCGACGAGGTAATCGAGGGTCTGGTCGCAGGCAGTTCTTACAACACGTTGTCGATCGACAGTGGCGGCAGCGGCAACGAGGACGCACCTGCGATTGCCGACACGCTCGGCGACGTGGACCTGGGTCTCGATCAGATCGAGAACCGAGAAGCGTTGCGGCCGTTGCTCGCTGCGCTACCAGAGCGCGAGCGGACCGTCTTGTTGCTGCGGTTCTTCGAGTCGTTGACACAGACGCAGATCGCCGAGCGAGTCGGCATCTCGCAGATGCACGTGTCCCGCTTGTTGGCGAAATCGCTAGCGCGACTTCGGGACCAGCTGCAGTAGCCGGCGGGGTTCACCCTGTACGGCGGCGAGCGCCGCATCGACGCTGTCGCAGATCGGCAACGTCGAGTCGGGATCGCAGATCCGCATCAGTCGCACGACGGCCGGGCTGGGCGTCATGGCCCAGTCGACCTTCTCGGCGGCACAACGGACGTTCAGGGTGTGCAAGGCGGAAAAGCCCGCGGTACCGAAGAAGTCCACGCCGGTCAGATCCAGCACGAGGCGGTCGAGATGCGCGGCATGCCGCAGGGCGTAGTCGACGAACTGCTGCGCGTTGGCCGCGTCGAGTTCGCCGTGCGCTGCGATGACCGCCATCGACGGTTGCAGCCACCTCGTGGCGAAGTGCGCGGTGTGGCAATCGGTGGGTTCGATGAGAGAGCCCGGCGAAGCCGGACCCGTTTCGGGGGTAGACATTGTGACTCCATCAGTCGGAATGCGTGATTCGTACTGTGGTTCACGTCAAATAATTCGGCCCTGCGTCCTCAAAGCCTCGCTACAAGGCGGGTTTTTCGACCCTGTGCGTCGTCTGACGCTTCCAGTGGGCTGTGAACTCAACCTGGTTCGACCTTACGCCCGTTCGCTCTCGCACCGCAATTGAACGGCCAGGTTTCTCAAAACGCCAGGTCAAATCGCAAATCGCAGATCCGGGCATCCTCGTGGTTCACAATGGCCACATGCCCAACAGGGTCGCGGGCGTGCTGCTGGCCGCGGGTGCAGGCACGCGCTACGGCAAGCCGAAAGTGCTTGCCCAGGACGGCAGCTGGCTTTGCTCATGCGTCGCCGCGTTGGCCGACGGAGGATGCGACGACGTGGTGGTGGTGTTGGGTGCCGCGGTCGTCGACGTGCCCGTGCCGGCCAGGGCTGTGGTCGCGACCGACTGGGAGCGCGGACTCAGCGCCTCGGTGCGGGCGGGCATCGACGCCATCGACGCCGATTACGCGGTGTTGCACGCCGTCGACACCCCTGACGTGGGCGCCGACACCGTGCGGCGGGTGCTCGACGCGGCGCGGACGTCGGCCTCGGGGTTGGCACGGGCCCGCTACCGCGACCGGCCCGGGCATCCGGTCGTCATCGCGCGCAGGCACTGGCCCGCGCTGCTGTCGGAACTACACGGCGACGAAGGCGCACGGCCGTTCCTGGCCGGGCGGCCCGACGTGACGGCGGTGGACTGCGCCGATCTGGCGTCGGGACGGGACATCGACGTGCGTTAGAGGCTTTCGGCGAAGCGGCGCACCGCGTCGCCCGCTGCCTGCGCGGCCTCGGCGTGGCCGGGTCGTGCGGGCAGGCCGATGCCCCCGGTGGCGGGATCCAACGTCACCTCGGCGAGCAGTTCACCGGTCGTCGGCTCGCACACCGCCCACGAGTACATCGCATCCGAATCCCATTGGGCTTCGCACCGCGCGACGTAGCCGGCGTCGGTTTCGCCCAGTTCGGCCAGTGCGGGCCGGTCGTCGATGCGGTCGTCGGCCCGCAGCGCCCGCAGATACCAAGCACCGGCATTGATTTCGACGGGCTCCACGCGTCTGATGGTAGGCATGAAGATCACGGTTATCGGCGCAAGCGGGCTCATCGGCGCGAAGGTGGTTGATCTGTTGACCGCCGAGGGGCATGACGTCGTGGCCGCGTCGCGCCAATCGGGTGTCGACGTGCTCACCGGCGACGGCCTCGCCGACGCGCTCAGTGGCGCCGACGCGCTCGTAGACGTCGTCAATTCGCCGTCGTTCGAGGACGATCCGGTGATGGAATTCTTCACGAAGTCCACCACCAACCTCGTCGTGGTGGCGGCACGCGCGGATGTCGGCCATTACGTCGCGCTGTCGATCGTCGGCGTCGACGGTCTGCCCGACAGCGGTTACATGCGGGCAAAAGTGGTGCAGGAGAAGATCATCACCGAGTCCGGCCTGCCCTACACAATCGTGCGGGCCACGCAATTCGTCGAATTCACCGACGCCATCACCGATTCCATGACCGCAGGCGACGAGGTGCGCGTCCCGGATGCGCTGATCCAACCGATCGCCGCCGACGACGTCGCACGGAACGTCGCGCGTGCAGCGGTCGCCGCACCACTCAACGCGGTGGTGAACATCGGTGGGCCACAGAAGATTTCGTTCGAACAGATGGCCCGTGACTCGCTGGCCCGACGGGGCGACGACAAGACGGTCGTCGTCGACCCGAAGGCGGCCTACTTCGGCACGCTACTGGCCAAACGCAGCCTGGTGACCCCCGACTAGCGCTACTTGATCTCGGCGAGGACAGTGCCCTGGGTGATCGCGGCGCCCGGCTCAACGGCGAGGCCGGTGATCGTGCCATCCTTGTGGGCGGTGACCGGGTTTTCCATCTTCATCGCCTCGAGCACGACCACGAGGTCGCCCGCGGACACCTGCTGACCTTCTTCCACGGCCACCTTGACGACGGTGCCCTGCATCGGCGCGGTCACTGCATCACCCGACGCCGCGGCGCCAGCCTGCGCGCCACGCTTACGCGGCTTGGGCTTCTTGCGAACGACGTTGCCGCCGCCCGCCGGTACGCCGCCGCCCCCGATCGCGAGGTCGCCGGGCAGCGACACCTCGAGTCGACGGCCGCCGACCTCCACCACGATGGTCTGCCGCGGGACGGTGTCCTCTTCCTCGATCGGATCGCCGCCGGTGAACGGTTCGACGGTGTTGTCCCACTCCGTCTCGATCCAGCGGGTGTGCACCGAGAAACCGTCACCGTCGCCGATGAACGCCGGGTCCGACACGATCGCCCGATGGAACGGGATGACGGTGGCCAGGCCCTCGACGTTGAATTCGGCGAGCGCGCGGCGGGACCGGGCCAGCGCCTCCTCGCGGGTGGCGCCGTAGACGATCAGCTTGGCCAGCATCGAGTCGAACTGCCCGCCGATGACCGAACCGGTCTCCACGCCGGAGTCCAGCCGTACCCCGGGGCCGCTCGGCGGCTCGAACTTGGTCACCGGGCCCGGCGCGGGCAGGAAGCCGCGGCCCGCGTCCTCGCCGTTGATCCGGAACTCGATCGCGTGCCCGCGCGGCGCCGGGTCCTCGGTGATGTCGAGGGTCTCGCCGTTGGCGATCTTGAACTGCTGCAGCACCAGGTCGATGCCCGAGGTCTCCTCGGTGACCGGGTGCTCGACCTGCAGACGGGTGTTGACCTCCAGGAACGAGATCAGCCCGTCCTGGCCGACGAGATACTCGACGGTGCCCGCGCCGTAGTAGCCGGCCTCTTTGCAGATGCGCTTGGCCGACTCGTGGATCTCCTTGCGCTGCGCGTCGGTCAGGAACGGCGCGGGCGCCTCCTCGACCAGCTTCTGGAACCGGCGCTGCAGCGAGCAGTCGCGGGTGCCTGCGACGACGACATTGCCGTGCTGGTCGGCGATCACCTGCGCCTCGACGTGACGCGGCTTGTCCAGGTAGCGCTCGACGAAGCATTCACCGCGGCCGAACGCCGCAACCGCTTCACGAGTCGCCGAGTCGAACAGCTCAGGAATCTCCTCGATGGTGCGGGCCACCTTCATGCCGCGGCCGCCGCCGCCGAACGCGGCCTTGATCGCGACCGGCACGCCGTACTCCTCGGCGAACGCGACCACCTCGTCGGCGTCTTTGACCGGATCAGGGGTGCCCGGCACCAACGGCGCCTGGGCGCGCGCGGCGATGTGGCGGGCGGTCACCTTGTCGCCGAGGTCGCGGATGGACTGCGGGCTGGGTCCGATCCAGATCAGCCCGGCGTCGATGACTGCCTGCGCGAAATCGGCGTTCTCAGAGAGGAATCCGTAGCCGGGGTGCACCGCGTTGGCGCCGGACTTCTCCGCGGCGTCGAGCAGCTTGGCGATGTCGAGGTAGGACTCGGCGGAGGTCTGCCCGCCGAGCGCGAAGGCCTCGTCGGCCAGCCGTACGTGCGGCGCGTCGGCATCGGGTTCGGCGTACACGGCCACGCTGGCCAGCCCGGCGTCCCTGGCTGCCCGGATCACCCGGACCGCGATCTCCCCACGATTGGCGACAAGCACCTTGGAGATCTTCGAGCTGGCGTGACTAGGCACTTCGCCTCCTGGTGGCAGATTCTCTAAGAAACGTCTTTAAGAATGTAGCGTCTCGCAGTTTAAGGGGCTTGACCGCCCGGCCCACTCGCGGGTGCGGCGCGCTACGAGCAAATTCACGGCGCGTTTGGAAGGTTCACCGCCGCCGGAGTTAAGGTGGCTGCTGATCCAGGAGTTAGCTGAGGCTATTGAGGGAGCACTCTTGTTCGTTGAACCGCAAGCGTCCGACCCCGAAGTGATCGCCCGCAAGCGTGAAGTAAACCCCGATGTGCGCATCCCGCCGAAGATGGAGTGGGTCACCGAGCCTGACGGCCGCATCGTCAATTACAAGCTCGAGGGCGAGACCCTGTTCCACCGGATCCGCGATGTCTACGTGGCGTACTTCTACAACACCGTCGTCACCTACATCCCGTTCCACTTCATCCGGCTGGGCTATCTGCGCCTGTTCGGCGCGAAGATCGGCAAGGGCACGGCGATTTGCCGGGGCACCGGTGTCTGGTTCATTCCCTACATCGTGATCGGAGACCGCGTCTCGATCGGATTCCGCTGCCTGCTGGACGCCAGGGCAGGCATCGCGATCGGTGACGACGTGGTCATCGCCAGCGACACGCAGATCATCGCCGGCGGGCACGACATCAACCACCCCAACTTCGTCCCTGCACCCAACCCGCCCGACCCCATCGTCATAGACGATCACGTGTGGATCGGCAGCCGCGCGATGATCCTGCCGAGCCTGATCGGGCGGGGCGCCGTGGTGGCCGCCCACTCGGTGGTCAACAAGGAAGTGCCGCCGTTCGCGATCGTCGGCGGGGTGCCCGCCAAGGTGATCGGCGAGCGGAACAAGGACGCGCTTCAGTACAGCGGCAAGTACAAGCTGCCGTTCTTCTGATCAGTTCTCGCGCAGCCTGCGCTTGATCCGCGCCAGCATCGCCGACATGCCCCGCAGCCGCAACGGGCTGATCAGCGCGGCCAGCCCGAGCTCGGAGTAGAAGTCGTCGGGCACGGCGAGGATGTCGTCGACCGACTGCTTGTCGAGGCCTGTCGCCAGGATCGCGGCGAACCCGCGCGTCGTCGGCGCCTCCGCGGGAGCACTGAAATACAGCCGCACCTTGTCGCGGTCGGCCGCGTCGACGTGAAGGAACAGCGGCGACTGGCATTCCGGCACCGGCTCCATCGCCGCCTCTTCGAGATCGGCTGGCAGCGGGGGCAATTCGTTCGCGAACTCCAGCAGCAGGGCAAGCTTGTCCTGTCCCTGCACGTCCTGGAAATCCGAAACGACTTCGGCCAGTGCCGCCGGCATGGCGCTCATGGTGCGCTTCCAGGCTCTTCCCCGACGGCGACGGGCACCCGCACCGCGTTACCCCATTCGGTCCACGAGCCGTCGTAGTTGCGCACCCCGGGCTTGCCGAGCAGGTGGGTCAGCACGAACCAGGTGTGGCTGGACCGCTCCCCGATGCGGCAGTAGACGACGGTCTTGTCGTCGGGCTGCAGGAAGCCGTACAGCTCCTCGAGTTCCTCGCGGCTGCGGAACCGGCCGTTGTCCCGAGCGGCCTTGGCCCAGGGGATGGAACGGGCGGTGGGGATGTGGCCGCCGCGCAGCGCACCTTCTTCCGGGTAGTCGGGCATGTGGGTGCGTTCCCCGGTGTATTCCTGCGGCGAGCGGACGTCGATCAGCGGTTGCTTACCGAGGATCTCGAGGACGTCTTCCCGGTAGGCGCGGATCGGCGCGTCGTCGCGGTCGACGACCGGGTAGCCGGTGCTCTGCTTCGACGGGACGTCCAGCGTGGTTTCGCGGCCGTCGGAGATCCACAGGTCGCGGCCTCCGTCGAGCAGTCGCACGTCGGGATGGCCGAACAGGGTGAACACCCACAGCGCGTAGGCGGCCCACCAGTTGCTCTTGTCGCCGTAGATCACGACGGTGTCGTCGCGGGCGATGCCCTTGCGGTTCATCAACTCGGCGAACTGCTCGCCGTTGATGTAGTCCCGGATATTGGGATCGTTGAGGTCGGTATGCCAGTCGATCTTCACGGCGCCGGGGATGTGGCCGGTGTCGTAAAGCAATACGTCTTCGTCGGATTCGACAATGGCAAGCCCCGGGCGGCCCAGGTTGCCCGATAGCCAATCGGCGGTGACCAGGCGTTCGGGATGGGCATACGACTGTAGGGCGGGATCTGGATCAGCAGGCAGCGGCACACCACGAGCCTACCCAGGCGGCATACGAAACAGCACATGCCCACTGCTGCAAATGCGGGGCGGCGACGTATTGTGATCACTTGTCGTCGCAACGTCTTCGCGCTAGGAACATGAGGAATGATGGCTGAGCCAGCAAAGTACGACGTGGGAATTGTCGGACTCGGTTTCGTGGGGCTGACGTTGGCGACTGTTCTCGCCGAATCGGGCACCTCGGTGATCGGCGTCGAGAAGCGGCCTGAGATCGTCGAGATGACCAACGCAGGCACCCCGCACTTCACCGAGTCCGGTCTGCCCGACGCGCTGGCGGGCGTCACGAGGTCCAAGAAGTTCGTGGCCGTTGAGCAGTTCGACGACAGCTTCACCTGCGACACCTACATCATCACCGTAGGGACGCCGCTGTCGGCCGACGGAGTGGCCCGCCTGGACATGATCGAGGCGGCGGCCCGCGACATCGCCGAGAACATGCGCGACGGGGCGCTGGTGATCCTGCGGTCGACGGTGAAGGTGGGCACGACGCGCGATGTGGTGGCCCCGATCCTGACCGCGAGCGGTAAGAAATTCGATATCGCGATGTGTCCGGAACGCACGCTGGAAGGCAAGGCGCTGCAGGAATTGCGCGAATTGCCGCAAATTGTCGGAGCCGACGATCCGGCCGTCGCCGATCGGGCCGCCGCGCTATTTCGGCGGCTCACGATTTCGATAGTCCAAGTCGCCGATATCGAGACCGCCGAGATCATCAAGCTGGTCAGTAATACCTTCCGCGATGTGCAGTTTGCGTTCGCCAACGAGGTCGCGCGGGTGTGCGACGCGTTCGGCGTCAGCGCGCATGAGGTGATCTCCGCGGGCAAGCTCGGCTACAACCGCACCAACATCCCGTTGCCGGGTCTGGTCGGCGGGCCCTGCCTGGAGAAGGATCCGCACATCCTGATGGAGAGCGCGCGGTCGCGCGGCATCGAGATGGAGATAACCACGGCGGGCAGGTTGGTCAACGAACGTCAGCCGTTGGAGACCGTTCAGTTCATCAGCAGCGAGATCAGGCGCCGCAATCTGGCAGCGGCGGGCCGGTTGCGGATCAACATCCTCGGCATGGCGTTCAAGGGGATCCCCGAGACGAGCGATCTGCGCGGGTCGATGTCGATCAGGGTGCTCGATGCGTTGAAGAAGGCACACCCGGAAGCCGAGATCGGGGTGTACGACCCGATCACCTCACCGGAAACGCTTGCCGCCGAGTTTCCCGACGAGAAGGTGTTCAACAGGTTCGGCGACGCTGTCAGCGGGGCGTCGGTGGTGGTGATCGCCAACAACCATCCGTCGCTTGGCACCATCGGGCCGCGCACCATCACCGAGTTCATCAGTCCCAACGGGTTCGTCTTCGATTATTGGAACCACTTCAGCCATTTACCCGCATCGGAGCTGGGCGACTCGTACTTCGCGGTCGGCCGCAGCGGATGGGCGCCGATCGATGGCTGAGCGCGTAGTCGTCACCGGCGGTGGCGGTTTCATCGGTGCCTACCTGGTCAAGCGTCTGGTGCGCGACGGGTGGGATGTTGCGGTCGTCGACAACATGGTGCGCGGCGACGCCAGCCGATTCGCCGAAGTCGCTTCGGACGTCGAGCTTTTCACGTGCGACGTGCGCGACCAGGATGCGCTGGAGAAGGCGTTCAAGGGCGCCGAGGTCGTCATGCACCTGGCCGCCGTCAACGGCACCGAAAACTTCTACAAGAAGCCGGAACTCGTGCTCGAGGTGGGCATGCTCGGCATGTTGGCGGTCGCCAACGCGGGCCGCAATGTCGGCGTGCCCGATCTGGTGGTGGCGTCGACAGCCGAGGTGTATCAGACGCCGCCGGTGATACCGACGCCGGAGACCGTTCCGCTGATGCTGCCCGACAGCCTCAACCCGAGATATTCCTACGGCGGCGGCAAGATCGTCAGCGAGCTGATCGCGTTCAACTACGGCCAGGACCACTACCGTCAAGTGCAGGTTTTCCGGCCGCACAACGTGTTTGGGCCCAACATGGGCTGGAAGCATGTGGAGCCGCAGTTCATTCTGCGGGCGCTGGCGTGTCAGGAGACCGGCGACGGGACGTTCCCGATTCAGGGCGACGGCACCGAGACGCGGTCGTTCTGTTATGTGGACGACGTCGTCGAAGGCATTCTGACGATGTACGAAAAGGGCGGGCACCGCGAGATCTACCACATCGGCAGCGATGAGGAGCTCACCATCCGCGAACTCGCCGCGCGCATCGGCAAGATCGTCGGTATCGACTTGGACATTCGGCCCGGCGCGCTGCACCAGGGCGGCACCAAGCGGCGGTGTCCGGACATCTCGAAGATGCGCGCGCTGGGATGGTCACCGGTGGTCGGACTCGACGAGGGCCTGGAACGCACGGTGGCGTGGTACCGCGAAAACCGCGACCTGGTGCCCGCCAACGACCTGATGTAGCCGCGAAACTGCCGTTATCGCGCGGTAGTTCGAGGCGGCGCGCGACAACTGCAGTCTCGCGCTAAAGGGTGACCGGGTTGGCGGCCCACAGGTCGCGAATCGACAGCCCGGCCAGCGCCAGCAGTCGGCGCGTCAACGGCAGACCGATGCCGATCACCGCCGACGGGTCGCCGTCCACCCCGTCGACGAACCAGCCGCCGAGTCCGTCGATGGTGAATCCGCCCGCCACCGCCAGCGGTTCGCCCCGCGCGACGTACGCATCGAGGTCGTCGGGGGAGGGGACGCCGAAGTTGACAGTGGTGCGCGTCGCATCGGCGGCGCGATAGGTGATCGCGTTGTCGCGCAAGCGGATAACGCAATGCCCGGTGTACAACTGGCCGGCCGTTCCGGCCATCTGCCGCCAGCCGTCCAACGCGTCTGCCGCCGTAGCCGGTTTACCCATCAGCCTGCCGTCGCGGTACAGCATCGAATCACAGCCCACTACAACGCAATCCGCCGCCACGGCTGGATCGAGGGCATGGGCGACCGCGTCGGCTTTCGCCGCCGCCAACGCGGTGGTGACGTCGCCGGGGGTGGCCTCGGGGTCCAACCCGGCGATCACCGCGTCCTCGTCCACACCCGAGACGATGACAAGCGGATCGATTCCCGCCTGGCGCAGCACCTTACGACGACCGGGCGAGGCCGACGCAAGCACCAGCCGGGTCATTTGCGCATGTGCGTCCGCTCCAGCAGCGTCACCCGCTGCCAACTGAAGACGTTGTAGCGGAGTCGGTCCACCGGATGGCCCCAGAGATTCTGCTCTTGTTCGCGTGGCTGCTCAGGCGTGCCCGAGGCCGCGGCGAACACGGCGATCACCGCGGCCAACTCTTCCTCGGTCGGCTCGCCCTTGACGACCTTGATGTGCGCCTCGTGGGCGTGCGGATCGACGACCTGCTCTTCAATACTCATGGCTGTCGGTTCGCTCTCTCGTCACGTTCGCTTCGCGAACTGCACTCGGCCGCTCACAGTGGAATGTTCCCGTGCTTCTTCGGCGGAATCTGGGTGATCTTGCGCTCCAACAACCGCAGCGCCGTGGCCACATACCCGCGGGTGTGCGACGGCGGGATCACCGCGTCGACGTAACCACGCTCGGCCGCGATGTACGGGTTGACCAAGGTGTCCTCGTAGTCCTGCTGCAGTTTGAGCCGCAACGCATCGACGTCCTCGCCGTTCTTGGCGGCCTCGGTCAGCTGCTGGCGGTACACGAACCCGACGGCACCCGAGGCGCCCATCACCGCGATCTGTGCAGTCGGCCAGGCCACCACGACGTCGGCGCCCATGTCCTTCGATCCCATCACGCAGTACGCGCCGCCGTAGGACTTGCGGGTGATGACGGTGACCTTCGCGACCGTAGCCTCGCCGTACGCGTACAGCAGCTTGGCGCCGCGGCGGATGATGCCGTTGTACTCCTGGTCGGTGCCCGGCAAGAAGCCCGGCACATCCACCAGCAACACGATCGGGATGTTGAAGCAGTCGCAGGTGCGGATGAACCTGGCGGCCTTCTCCGACGCGTTGATGTCCAGGCAGCCCGCGAACTGGGTGGGCTGGTTGGCGACGATGCCGACCGTGCGTCCCTCGACCCGGCCGAAGCCGACCACGATGTTGGTGGCGTAGCCGGCCTGCACCTCGAGGAACTCGTCGTCGTCCAGGATGCGGGTGATCACCTCGTGCATGTCGTAGGGCTGGTTCGGCGAATCCGGAATCAGCGTGTCCAGCTCGACGTCCTCGTCGGTCAGGTTGTCCTCGATGGCGCCCGTCGGCACCGCAGCCGGGTAGCGCGGCGGATCGGCGTAGTTGTTCGACGGCAGGTAGCTCAGCAGGTCTCGCACGTAGTCGAACGCGTCCTGCTCACCCGAGGCGACGTAGTGCGCGGTGCCCGACTTGGCCATGTGGGTGTGCGCGCCGCCGAGCTCCTCCATGGTGACGTCCTCGCCGGTGACGGTCTTGATCACGTCGGGGCCGGTGATGAACATCTGGCTGGTCTGGTCGACCATGATGACGAAGTCGGTCAGCGCGGGGGAGTACACATGCCCGCCGGCCGCGGCACCCATGATCAGCGAGATCTGCGGGATCACGCCCGACGCCATGATGTTGTTGCGGAAGATGCGGCTGTACAGGCCGAGCGAGACGACGCCCTCCTGGATCCGAGCGCCCGCGCCGTCGTTGATGCCGATCAACGGTCTGCCGGTCTTGATCGCGAGTTCCTGAACCTTGACGATCTTTTCGCCGTACACCTCGCCGAGGCTGCCGCCGAACACCGTTGCGTCCTGGCTGAAGATGCAGACCTCGCGGCCGTCGATGGTGCCGTACCCGGTCACCACACCGTCGCCGAGCGGGCGCTTGTCCTGCAGGCCGAAGTTGGTGCTGCGGTGCCGCGCCAGCGCGTCGAGTTCGACGAACGAATCCTCGTCCAGCAGCGCCAGGATGCGTTCCCGCGCGGTCAGCTTGCCCTTGGCGTGCGTCTTCTCGACGGCGGCCTCGCCGACTGGATGCAGGGTCTCTTCGGTCCGCCTGCGCAGATCGGCCAGCTTGCCGGCGGTCGTGTGAATGTCGATCTCGTGCTCGGCGGCCGCTTCAGCCTTCTGCTCGGAAACGCTCGTCATGGTGGTCGATGCTAACGAACGGCCTTAAAGTCTTCTTAGGCAGGCGTCCGCAGCGTGTCTAGCCGGAGGCGTTTCTGATCGCCTTCTCGGGCGCGGTGGCGCTCGACGACGCCGCCCCGGACTCGTAGCCGACGTGGGGCTTACGCAGGATCACCACCATGAAGCTGGCCATATAGGGGACCGGGTGACGGTGCAGCATCTTCATCTTCAACTGCTCGAGCCCGTGCAACGGCGGAATGCGGCGGTAGTACCCGTGACCGAAAGTGGCGTTGATTCGCTCGACCTCGAATCCGGCGCTCTCGTATCGCTTTGCCGTGCGTTCGGACGGTCCGAGGCACCACCGGTAATAGGCGGGGAACTTCTGCTGCTTGGGATCGGCGATTCGGGAGGGCTGGAAGAACCGCACCAAAGCGTGCGCCTGCTTCTCCGGGATCAAGTGGTTGACCAGAATCGGCAAGCTGTGCAGCGTCGGGAAGAAATGCACCGAAAGCCCGCCCGGGCGGAGCAATTTGAAGCAGTTCTCGTGGAATGCGACAGGGTCGGGCAAGTGCTCGACGAGCATCTTCGAGAAGACCATGTCGTAGGAGTTGTGACCGCCGTTGATCGGCTGGCAAAGGTCCGCGACCCTGGTCTCGACTACGCCTTCGCCCTTGGCGAGTTCCTGGGCGGAGATGTCGACGACCACCCGCTGCTGTAGGAAATCCCAGTTCGAATCCGCGACGATCGGGTTTGCCCCGCCGCCGAGTTCAGCGACGGATTTTGCGCCCTCCCGCTTCGCGAGATCGACGAGTAAGTCCTCATATCCGTTCCACAGCTCGTCGATATCCATGTAGACGACTTTGCCGGGGGGGATGGCCATGTATGCACTCCAAAAGGTTGTGGTGCCGGTCGCAATTGAATTGTCATTTCCCGCGGTATTTGCCGGCAAACTCAAATTCCTCGACAAGCCCCCCAGGCTACCGTGACCAACTTACAAGTAGCTCAGTGTCGGGTGCAAGAACGCCGCGTACACCGCGCACTTCACCAGCTAATCCTCGTGACGTCAAATCATCGGAGGACACGTCGTCGTGCCTGGCACCACGAACAGGCGAAGTCTGCTGAGTCGCCAACTGCCGGCACCGGCCGGCAAACATCCCACCGCCGCACTTTTGTAGCGGTAGGTGCCGATGTCGGCGCCGTTGACGAATCATCAACCCCGGCGCAACCTACCTGACCCGGCTAGCCGTCGCAAGGCACGCAGCGAACTTGCTGGCGGCATCGGAAACGGACCGTCAACAGACGTTACTCTGCCGAGGTCCATTCGCTATCTGGATAGAGATCTGCACCGGTGTGCGACCTGTTCGTGTCACGCCGACATGGCCGGAAGATGGCCCGAAATCGTCGATTATGCGTTTTGCCAGGATTTGCCGCGGCGATGTTTGGCCGCGGTTGGACAGTGCGGTACGTTTGCAGTCCTAATGGAATCGGCGGGTCTGGTCGTCAGCCCGACCGACTCGGATCCGAGCGTCAGCGCAACCTTTCGAGGGGATTACCAGCGTGCAATCAGACCGCAGGTACGACGGTGTCGACGGCCCGAAGGTGGCGATCGCCCACGACTATCTCACCCAGCTCGGCGGGGCGGAAAAGATGGTTCTGTCGATGAGCCGCGCCTTTCCGAACGCGCCGATCCACACGTTGCTGTACGACCCGGCGCTGACGTATCCGGAATTTGCCGACCGCGATATTCGGGTATCGGCAGCCAACAAGGTCGGGCCGCTGCGCAGGCATCACCGCGTGGGCCTGCCGATCTGGCCGTTGGTGGCGAACTCGATGTTCGTCGACGCCGACGTGGTGCTGACCAGCAGCAGCGGCTGGGCGCACGGCTTCCGTACCAGGGGCCGCAAGCTCATCTACTGCTATTCGCCCGCACGGTGGCTGTACCTGCCCGACAAGTACCTCGGCGAGGACGCCGGCCTGGCCAAGCGCATCGGGCTGGCGGCCACCTCGCCCTATCTGAAGGCGTGGGACCGCCGCCAGGCCCGCTCCGCCGACAAGTATCTGGCGATATCGACTTTGATCAAGGGGCGCATCGCCGACGCGTACGGCATCGACTCCGACGTGGTCTTCGGGCCCGCTGAAATGTCGAATCTCGCTGCGGCCGAGACCATTCCCGCCCTGGGCGGCACCGGTGCGGAGAACGGTGGCTTCTACCTGTGCGTGTCTCGGCTGCTGCCGTACAAGAACGTCGACGTGGTGATCCGCGCGTTCGCGAACACCGACCGGCAACTCGTCGTGGTGGGCCGGGGACCGGAGGCCGAGCGGCTGCGCGGTATGAAGACGTCCAACGTGCACATGCTGTCGGATCTGACCGACGGCCAGATCTCCTGGCTCTACGAGAACTGCAGGGCGCTGATCGCGGCCAGCTACGAGGACTTCGGCCTGACGCCGATCGAGGCGGGGATGCGGGGCAGGCCCACGGTCGCGGTGCGCTGGGGTGGCTTCCTGGACACGGTCGACGAAGGCCTGTCCGGAATCTATTTCGACGAGCCGGAACCCAAGGCCATCGCCGAGGCGCTCGACCGATTCGAGCAGATGGAGTTCGATCCGGACAAGATCCGTCGCCACGTCGAGCAATTCGACGAAGAGCACTTCGCCAAGCGCCTCTATGCCGAGGTGGACAAGTTGGCCGGCAGCTGAGAGGAGCAGGACCCATGTGGAAAGAACCGCAGAAGCCCGATCCCGAGGACATCGCCCGCAAGCGCGAACTGGCTCCCGATCTGGTTGTCGTCCCCGGGCCGACGTGGGTGCTGTCCGAGGACGGCGAGAGACTGGTCAGCTACAAGATGCAGGACCTCAGTTTTACGCGGAAGGTCCGCAACCGCGTCGCCACGCTGCTGTACAACATGTTCATCACCTACATCCCTTCGCACACAGTGCGATTGGGCTTCTTGAGGCTTTCGGGCGCGAAGATCGGCAAGGGCTCGTCGATCATGCGCGGCACGACCATCCTGGACCCGGAGTTCCTGCGGATCGGGACGAACAGCACCATCGGCATGCGGTGTCTGATCGACGCGCGCGCCAGTGTGTGGATCGGCGACAACGTCACCCTGGCCAGCGACGTGCACATCGTCGGCGGCGGCCACGACATCAACCACCCCGACTTCCTGCCGGTGCCCGGCATCCCCACCGTCATCTGTGACTACGCCTGGATCGCAAGCAGGGCAATGACATTGCCCTGCATCATCGGCCGCGGCGGCGTCGTCGCCGCGCACTCGTTGGTGACCAAAGACGTCGGCGAATGTGAAGTGGTGGGCGGCGTTCCGGCCAAGGTGATCGGCAAGCGTGACCCCGAGGCGCTGAAGTACAGCGCCAGTTATCGACCGCTCTTCCACTGATGGTCGACCTCGAGGACTACCGTCTGGTCTTCGTCGCGCCTGCGCGCGGCAAGACCGCGGTCGGCGACTACTCCGAAGACTTCCTCACCGGAGTGCGACCGCATTTCGGTGAGGTGGTCGAGGTGCGGTGCGGTTCGCCGGGCGACGACGGGATCGCCGAAGCCAGACGCGCCCGCAAGGCCGTCATGGACTACGTCGCCACCGCTCCGGCAGGCCGGGTGCTGGTGCACGCCGAGTTGGCGGCAGGCGGCTTCGTGCCGTTCTGGTCGATCGTCGGACTGCGCGGCGTGCCGGTGACCGCCACGATTCACGATCCGCCGCAAGGGGTTTGGTGGCCGTGGTCGGCGAGGTTCATGCACCGCAGCCGACTGCTCTTCCACGGCGTGCACTTCCCGACGCAGCGCGTCACCACCGCGCTGGAGGGCCGGGTCTACACCGGCAGGACGTTGGTCGCGCTGACCGAAACCGGCAGGCGGTCCATCGAACAGAGGTACCCGCACCTTTCCGCGGTGCACATCCCGCACATCGTGCGGGACCGGCCGACGATCCGACCCGCCCAGGACCGGCCGAAGGCGATCGGGTTCTTCGGACATGTGTACCGCGGCAAGGGATTCGAGCAGATCGAAGGCATCCGTAAGCAGTTGCCGGACGACGTGCTGATCCGCGTCGCGGGCCGCGGCACCGAGGCGCTGCCCCGTGAGGACGGTATCGAGGTGCTGGGCGCCGTTGACGGTCCTGACGAGGACGCGTTCTTCGAATCTGTCCGCGCGATCGTGGTGCCCTACGGGAAGCGGCATTGGCAGGACGTCACTTTCCCTGCCTCAGGTGTCGTCGCGCACGCGATGGCATACCGCACACCGATCGTGACGACAGGATACGGCTCGCTGGCCGAACTCGACACCAAGACCGGAGCGGTCGTCGTCCCCGTCGATCACGACGAACCCGAAACCGTCGCAACAGAATTGGCACGCACCATCACCGAGCTGGTGGACGATCAGCCGCGGCTGACTGAACTGGGCGAGTACTCCGAGAAGACCCGTCAGGACCGCTCCGTGCCGCGCACCGCCGAGGCGTTTGCCGCGGTCTGGTCCCGGATACTCGCTGCGCCCAACTGAATTGACGGCTACTCGGGGTCGATTTCGTATTTGCGGATCGCAGACTCGAGCTGCTCTGCGCTGAACTCCTTGAGCGAGGTGATCACCGCCATCCGACCGCCTACGAGACGGTCGATGTTGGCGAACTCATCGATCGCCTTGTAATGCGGACGGTCGCCGTAGTCGTCCATCGCGATGGTCCACCCGCGCTCGTTCTGCAGCATCCGGATCGCCTTGAGCACGCACGCGACCCGGAAGCGCCCGTCGACCAGAACGAAGTCCGGAGTCCGCCCGCCCTCCAGGCACTCCGGCGGTGGATCGGAGTAACGCCGGAACTTCTCCAGCCTGCTCGCCGAAGGACTGCGCAGGCCGATCGGGCGCCCCCAGTGTCCGGTCAACCCGATGTCGCCGTACTTGTACGTCTGGCCGGTCGGCTGGGCCAGGCCGGCGTCGGCGATCTTCTTGCGGACGCTTTTCAGGAAGTACGGATCCGAGTCGACCGCAATGAATTCGATCCCGTGTTTGGCCGCCAGATACGTGGAGCCGCCCGTTCCGTATTCCAGATAGCGCTTCGATCCGGTGAGCGTCTCGAGGAAAAAGGCGAGCCCCTCGTCGCCCTTGCCGTCGGTGCCGTAAAAAAACGGACTATCGGGGACGGGGAAGTCCATGACCCGCTGAAGAACCAGAAATTTCAGGGTTCCAGCAATACTCACGCGTTACTCCTGCAAAAGGCGAACGACTGTCGGCACAGCCTACTCGATGCGCTCAGCAACCGCCTTCAGGGCCCGGGTTTCGGCCAGGCGCAGGGCCGATCGTGCACGTGGCCGACGCGACCGCGCCACTTCTCGTCACATCGTGATCGCGCCGCACCAGTGCGCGGCGTACCTCCCAGCAACTTCACTGAAGTGACGTGGCCAGCGCAAATGGCGACGCCCGGAGAGCCCGGCTTGTCACCATGACGAGTTTGCGGTTCCATCTACTTCGAAAAAATAATCCGCACTCGCGGAACACTGACCGAAAACGGTCGCCGCCGCCACTCAAAGGGATTGTCAGCGTGATACCAGCCTGTACTGAAGGGTCCTGAGCTGTCCACGCCGCAAGCCGGCACCCGCCGCTCCGTGAAGACGCTGATGTCGCTGATGTTCGTCTACGGCGGCAGGGCCGCGGGCCTGCTGTGGACGCTGGCGATGATCCATCAACTCGGCATCAGCCAGTACGGCCTCTACAGCCTGGGCTTCGCGGTCACCTCGGTGCTCGGGCAGACCCTGAACAACCCGTACGTGGTGCGCGCAGCGCGCGAACCCGAAGAGGACTTCGTCCGGGAGCGCGCAAGCCGCTACCTACTCGGCCTCGCGCTCATGCTGCTGGCGCAGGTCTTCCTGCCTATCAACTACATCCTCTGGTTCGGCATCCTCGCCGCGGGCGGTGAACTGTGCGTCGGCGCCTATAAGGCGCGCGCGCTACGCGAAGGAGACCCGCACCGCACCTCCCGGATCGACACCAGCCGACAGATCGGCAGCGTCGTCGCGGGCTGTGCCTACCTGTTCGGCACGCACATCGCCGGACTCGGCGAGCCGACGCTGCTCGGCGCGAGCATCGCCTACTGCGTGCCCTATGTGGTGGTCGCGGTGCTGGCCGCGTTCACCGTTCGTGGCCACCGCCCGCAATGGCCGGGTCCGATCCGGACCATCCTGGTGCTGTCCGGTGAGATGCTCGGCACCGCCGCGTTCCTGCAGGGCGATGTGCTGCTTCTCGGTTGGCTGACCGACACCACGGTCGTCGGGTACTACAACCTGACCTGGGTGCTCGCCTCGGCGATCGGCTATGTGGGCCAAGCGTTCGGCGCCACCTACACCCAGCCGCTGCGGGACAGCGGTGGCGACGTGAAGACCGGTCCACCGCTGAAGCTCACCGTCGCAATAGGTTTGGCAGGCGGGCTGATTGTTCTCATCACGGGCATCGTGCTGTTGTTCACGCCGGTGCCGCATCAACTCGCGGTCGCGATGGTCGTCATGTCCGCGTACGCCACCTTCCGCACGATCATCATGGTGTTCACGTTCATCCTTTACGCCCAGCGGCGCGACGTGATTCGGCTGACGTCGGTGATCGGCTTGGTGCCAGTCAAATTCGGCATCCTCGCCGCGCTGGCGGCGCCGTTGGGTGCGGTCGGCGCGGCGATCGCCACATCCGTCAGCGACTTCCTGCTGTTGGTGATCTTCACCGTCGCGATCTACGGAAGGAGGTGGAATGCCAAGGGCGACGTTCCTGTTGTCGAAGGACCCGCTGACCGAGCGGGCGGGTGATGTCGAGCTGGGCCGGCTGATGATGCAGCTCGCCGCCGACGCCTATGACGTCTCAGCGATATGCCTGTCCGGACAAACCGGTGCGGCGCAGTTGCCTGGCGGCATTCCGGTGACCCGGATACCCAAGCCGCAGATCCGGCCCGCCCCGTTGCTTGCCGACGCGGTCCGCAAGCGGCGCAGCTTGGTTCACGTCCGGTTCGACACCGCGGCGCTGGCGGCGGCGATCGAGGGAGTCGACGCCGACGTGTTCGTCGCAGAGCACAGCTACATGGCCGAATCGTTCTTGCGTAGCAACAAGTTTCGCAATGCGGCGCTGGTCGTCAACACCAACGTCAGCGAGGCCCTGGTGTGGCGGGCCACTCGCGGGACGCTCGGCAGGCTGGAGGCCTCCCGGTTGCGAAGGGACGAAGTCCGTGTCGCCAGGGCGGCGAACGCCGTTGGCACATACGACGAACCCGAGGCACAGTTCTACCGGGCCAACGGGGTGCCTCGCGCCCGTTGGCTCGATCTGACGTTGCCGCCGGTGCCGCAGGTCGACGTCGCTACCTCGCCGCGCCGACTGGTGTTCATGGGCTTACGCGACTGGCCGCCGAACCAGGAGGCGTTCCTGTACGCACTGAGGCTGTGGCCGCGGATTGCGGCGGGCATTCCCGGCGCGGAGTTGTGCGTGATCGGCAAGAAGAAACCGGGCGCCGCCGATCCGGTGTATCCGGACGGGGTTCGCGACCTCGGTTTCGTCGACGACCTGCAGGCGTTTCTCGGCACCTGCCGGGCCATGATCGCGCCGATCAAGACCGGTGGCGGCGTCCGGGTGAAGATCCTCGACTCGCTGCGGATGGGGCTGCCGGTGGTCGGTACCAGCGCCGCCATCGGCGACCTGGGGTCGCTGTTCGGCCTCGAAACCTTCGACGACGACGACGGTTTCGTCGAAGAGTGCCGCAGGCTTCTTGTGGACCAGACGGGGGCCGCGGCGATCGGCGACCGGTTGTACGAGATCAACCGGCAGCGCTGGGAGCAGCGTCTACCGCACCGCGCGGTGGAAGCGCTGCTGCGCGCCGACACCGTCGCGGCCTAGCTGAGCGTCACCCTCACGCCGGTGAACGGTGCCCACGTGATGAATCCGTGCTCGAAATCCATTCTCGCAGTGCCGCTTTGGGGGGAGTACTTATCGCTTGTCGCCAACCCCAGCGCAGGCACGTACGCCGCGGCCATCTGACCGTCCAGCCAGTGCGCACCGGTGGCCGGTGCCCACCACGCCTTGATGCCGTTCTCGAATTGCTGCGTGCCGTTTGCGAATTGGGTGGTCGGTGCGACCTTCTTGGGAATCACCAGTTGGGCGATCGGGGTGGGTGTGGCGATGAACGAACCGGCCTTCGGTGTTTTCGTAGAGCGTGTGCACGGTGCGCATCTGGGCCCACACCGTCGGGGTCGCCCGGAACACCGGGCTGAGCACCTCGCCGAGGTCGGGACTGGTCTGTTTGGCGAACCGGGTGAACTCCAACGACTTGCCCGGCGCGAACAGCATGATCTGCTGCGCCGGTTTCGGCGTCCAGTCGCTGCGGTAGACGCCGAACGTGTCCTGCACGTCGGTGCTGCCGGTGGCCCGGTCGCGCGTCGTGTAGATCAGCAGTGGGCCCGTGTACGGCATCTCCTGCCACTTGAGCAGGATGTCCTTGATGAAGGCACCCTGGTCGGCCTCGCTCACCTTCGACGTGGGCTGGCCGTACTCGGTGCACCAGATTCTCTTGGCGGCATCACCGTTGGCGACCATCGCCTGACGCATTCCGATCAATTGGTTGACCGGTGAATTCGCGAGCGGAACGCCGTCGGAGAACCTCAGCGTGTAGTGGTACGGATGAAACGACAGCGCGTCGAAGAAGTTCTTCGCACCGGCGGCGTACATCTCGGAGACGAATCGGACCGGGTTGATGGTGGCGCTTCCGAAATCGATCACCGCGCCGAGCACGCCGCCGATGACCGTGACGGACGGGTCGACGGCCTTGATCCTCGGATAGGCGGCCTTCAACAAGTCGGTGTAGCCGGCGGGATCGGGGGCAGGGGTGTAGAAGGTGATCGCGTTCGGTTCGTTCCAGATTTCGTAGGCGGCGATCTTGCCCTGGTATCGCTGGGCCACCTTCGCGGCGAAGTCGGCGTAGACGTCGGGTGACGCGGGCCGCCCGCTGAGTGGCCGCCCGCCGGCTGCAACCGCCCATTCCGGAGTCGAGTTGATGAACCCCATCACGGACAGGTTCTTCGCCACCGCGGCATTGACGACCTTGTCGACGTTGGCCCAGTTCAGCGCGCCTCCCCGGACGGGCTCAATGCCCGCCCACGGGATCATCACCCGCACGGTGTCCACCTTCGTCAGCGCCCATTTGGCGGCCGTTTTGTCGACGTCGGCCTGCGTCATTCCGTACGTGTCGGCGTCGGCGAAACCAATTGTGGTGGGCAGCGGATTAATTGCGGCGGCGTCAATTACTGTCACCTGCCGCGGCTTTTGCCCTGGCATTACTGCGACGATTGCGATTACGCAGACAATCGCAATAGCGATAGCGGTAACGACCATAAAGAAGGTGCGGTGAGATCCCCGATAATGCGCGCGCGGCACGTGAGTCTCCAAGAGTCTGTCGGCGAGGAATGCGGGATTGTTCGATCTTGATCCACGGCTAGTTTGAGCTATCGACCAGCAATTTCACGCCTACGACGGCAACAGGCGTGTCGCAAAAGAAAGGCGTCATCGACTGCCGCGATTGCCAGGGCGCACCAAACGCGTTACCAGCAAATTCTCAACCGTCGTCCGTCGGGTAGGAGTGCCCGGTCGATTCCGTTCCGGTACGTGTTCTCGGCGAGGGTGGGCAAGCACGTCAGGTGCGGGCTTGCGAGGACGGATACCATGCTTGTCATCGCATCCAGCTAACGCCAACCTAGTCCAAGGGGGACGTGCCGATGGCCGGCCGCAAGCGAGACGTGATCCTGTACGAGCTCAACGAAGTTCCGTGGAGCATCGTCGACTATTACGTGCAGCGTCGCCCGAACTCTAATCTCGCCGCGCTGCTCGACGGGGGACAGTCGCTGACCACCCGGCATTCCGACGACCCGAAGCTGCAAGGTCTACAGCCGTGGCGGACCTGGCCTTCGCTGCACAATTCGACATACGACCACAACTCGTTTGATCTGGGCCAGGATCCCGGCACCTTTCGCGGCGATCCGATCTGGGATGTTGCCGAGCGCGCAGGCCTGAGCGTGGGGCTGTTCGGTCCGCTGCAGAGCTGGCCGGCGCGGCAGTTCCGGCACGGCGGCTTCTACGTACCCGACACCTTCAGCCAGGACGCCAAGACCTATCCGGCGTCACTGCGCAGTTTTCAGGCTTTCAACCTGGCAATGACGGGTCAGAACGGGTTCACCTCGGATGCGGCGCTGAACCCGCAGGCACTGCTGAAGACCGGCGTCGACCTGCTCCGCCAGGGGCTAACCGGAACATCGGCGGCGACGCTTGCCGGTCATCTGGTGCGCGAGGTGCGCGACGAGCGTTACAAGCAACTCCGCGCCTCGATGCAGGTGCTGCCCAGCTTCGATCTGTACTGGCGGCTGCACCGCAAGCATCAGCCCAACCTCAGCATCTTCTTCACCAATCACGTCGCGAGCATGATGCACAGGTTCTGGGGTGACGCGATCCCCGGCTACACCGACGAACACGATTACGTCGCCGACGATGTCTACGGCAGCTTCATCATGACGGCCATGGATTTCACCGATCGTCAGCTCGGCCGGATCCGGAAATACCTGACCTCAAACTCGGATTCGATGCTCGTGCTGGCTGCCAGCATGGGGCAGGGCCCGGTCGATCCACGCTTCACGGACATCGGCCTGTTCGTGCTCGAGGAGCACGCCAAGCTGGTGTCCCGACTGGGCCTGCCGCCCGCCGAACCGGGCTTGACGATGTATCCGCATCTGTCGCTGGTGTTCGCCGACGAGGCGGCCGCGCAGGCGGCGGTGGCGCCGTTGGAGTCCGTCGTCGTCGAAAACCTCGGCCCGCTGTTCGCCCGCTTCAGAGTGGAAGGTCGCACCGTCACCTTCGCGATCGCCAACGTGATCGACGACCCCGAAGAGCGGCCGGAGTCCTCGATCTCGGTGCATCTCAAACCGGTGGGCTCGGAGTCTGAAATCACGGTGATGCCGTCGGATCTCGGCTTCACGTTGAAGTCCCGCGTCGGCGGCGACAACACGGCCTACCACATCCCGGAAGGGATCATGCTGGCCTACGGCGCAGGCGTCCCGTGCGATCCGTCGCGCAAGGAGGTCGACGTCCTCGATGTCGCACCGTCGCTGCTGGCCAACGTGCTCGGTGTCGAGCCAGCCGATTCGATGCGCGGCGTGCCCAGCCTGTTCGAACAAGTGCCGGCCGCGCGTTAGGCGTCGGTAGCTGCTGTAGCTGGCATCTCCCATTCGCTAATGGCGCATGGAAATGTCGGTCACCGAATGGTGGCGGGAACCGGTTGGGTCAATGCGCTGGCGTCTGGTGGCACCGCGATTTCACCGGATGGCACTTCGGCTTTGGCCAGGCGGCTGGATTCCTCGACGTACACCATGAACGCCAGGAACATCGAGAACTGCAACGCCATCACCGGCATGTCGACGACGGACTGCGCCAAATTCATGTACACCACGGCGATACCGATGAAAACGCCGCCGAAAACGGCATTCGGCAGCGAATCCGAGCGCATGGCGCGGTATCCCAGCACGCACCCGATGACCAGAATGGCGACGAAGATCAAGCCCGTGATGATGCCGCCGCGGTACACAGTGAGCAGCGGCGCATTGGATACGTAATTGAGGCTCTGGGCCGCTTGTCCGCTGCGGAATTCGGGCCTGTCCCAGCCGAGCCCGAAGACCCAATGGCCCGATAGCTGATGCGGGAAGTTGTGCAGTGCGGCCACCCGGTCCGACCGCCCTTTGTCGTCACTGGCGAACGACGCCAAGACGCGGTCGCGGATCATCGGGGTGAGAAACACTGCCGCAGCGCCGAGCAGCACGGCTCCGATGGCCAGCTGCCGGTCGCGGCGGCGCATGCTGTGGAACAGGAACACCAACAGCAGCCCCGCCGCGACGCTGAACAGGGTGGCCCTACTCAACGTGAGCAACATGGCCGCGAACAGGATCACGGCCAGCGACGTCCGGATCCACCCGCGGAAAAGGATCAGGCACAGCAGTAGCGCGATCGTCAGGCAGAAGCCCGCGCTGTTGGGCAGCACCCAGGTGCCGCCCAGTCGGATGGTCTTGCCCACCACGCCGGACCCCTCGTCGGAGTAGACGTAGAGCGCGGTGTTCTGGCGCAATTCGGCGCCGACGCCGTAGCCGAAGATCTTCAGCGGTTTCAGCAGGCGTTGCTGCTGGTCGATGGTGGACATCGCGATGCCGGCGAGCGCGTTGACCGTTGCTGAGACCACGAAAACCCGACCGAATCGGGCCAGGTTCTCCCGTGACAGTCGAAGCAGTCCGACGATCAACAGCGAGGCGATCGCCCACCGGGTGAACGACATCAGGCTGAAGAGGGTGACGCCCGTGGCAATCACCGAAATGCCTGCTGCGACAATCAGCAGCAAAACCGCAATTTCGAGTCTGGTGAGCCGGCTTCGCTCGGTGGTATGAATGAGCGCGGCCAGCAGTACCCCGGCGGCGAACAGCAAATACATCGGCACGTGGACGCCGGGCAGGTAGCCGAACGGAATAGCGCCCATCACCACGGCTAAGCCCCAATAAAGCCACAGTGGATGCCGCAAACCGATGTATACCCCGACGACGAACGCGAGGAGGGCCACCAGCCCAAAGGTCGCCAGCCTGCCCTGTGTGATGACTGCCCAGACCCCCAGGGGGACTACAGCAACAGTTGCGGCGGCTAATATGTATTTGCCGAGCGGATTCCAGCGGGGCTTCACGAGGTCTATGGTGTCAGGTCGAACGACGTGACACCAGCTTGGGCCGAGAACTTCATAGACGCCTCGGGCGGCGCAACCCGATACCCTAGACATTGTTTGCCGAGTTTTTCGAAAGGGCTGGATCTTGGAGATCATGGATTACCTGCGCATATTTCGCAGGTACTGGTGGCTGGTAGTGGTCCTGACGATCGTCGGCGCGGGCGGCGGGTATGTGGCGACGCTTTTCCTGACCCCCGAATATCAGTCAACGGCTCGGCTGTTCGTGGCAACTCAGAACGGCACATCTGTCACGGAGGCATATCAGAACAATCTTTTTTCTCAAGAACGGGTGAATTCATATGCCGGGTTGGCGACCAGTGAACAAGTCGCGGCCCGAGCAGTCGACCAGCTGAAGGCGCCCATTTCTCCGGAAGAACTCCGCAGCAAGATTGTCGCCGCCCCGGAAGGTAAAACCGTCCTGCTCGATGTGGCGGTCAGCGATCCCAACCCCGCCCAGGCCCAGACCTATGCGAACGCGGTGGCCGATCAGCTCGTCGGACTGGTCAGTGAGCTGGAGACCTCGCGCCGCGGCGGCAGCCCCGCCGCGGGTGTCGTCGTCGTCGACGAAGCGAGCTATCCGACCGAAGCGACCGGACTCGGCTTCTGGACGATCATCGGCCTCGGCGCCGCCGCTGGCCTGGTGCTCGGCATCATCGCCGCCGTGCTGTGGGGCGTGTTCGACAAGCGACTGCGCGGCCGCGACTCCGTCGAGGGCACCGCAGGCACCAACCTGATCGGTGCGCTGCCGGAGGATTCGACGCGGCCCCGCGTCGAGGTCGTCGATCTGGACGGCAACGGCCTCTACGCCGAGCGCATCCGCGAATTGCGCACCAACCTGCGCTTCGCGGTGCCCGCAGGCGGCGGCACCCCCGCCCGCAGCCTGGCGGTGACCAGCGCCGGCAGCGGAGAAGGCCGCACCACCACGGCCATCGACCTGGCCGCCGCGCTGGCCGAATCGGGCCGCTCGGTGGTGCTGGTGGAAGGCGACCTGCGCAATCCGACGCTGGCCGAACGCCTGACGCTGGAACCGCAAGCCAGGATGGCTGCATCCGAGCGTGGGGTCAGCACCGTGCTCTCCGGTGAGCACGCGCTGCCCCAGGCGCTGATCGGCGACGTGTCGGTCGGCGCGCATGCCATCGCGATGCTTCCCGCCGGACCCAAGCCGCCGCGGCCGGGTGAGCTGTGGGCCAACGACCGGGCAGGCGCACTGTTCGAAGATCTCTCCCGCGGCTTCGATTACGTGATCGTCGACACGCCGCCGCTGAACACCTATGCCGACGGCGCCAACGTGGGTGCGTTGTGTGACGGTGTGCTCGTGCTGTCGCGCATCGGCCGCACCACCAGTTCGGCACTGCGCCAAGCGATTCAGGCTCTCAAGGCCGCCAACGTCAAGATCCTCGGGCCGGTCGTCACCTTCGACCGGATCGGCATGCTCACCAAGCGCCAGCACCGCAAGCAGGTCGAGCGCGACGCCGCCGCCAACGGCGGACCGCGCAGCGATGAGCAGCGCGGCAACGAAGGCTCGGATGACACCGCGGTGATCGGCACGCAGGAAGGCCAGCTGGTCGGGTCCGGCGGCCAGCGGCGCCCCAGGGCCAGGCACGGAAGCGACTGATCGTGCGGTTGCGGCTTGTCGCAGCCGTTATCGGCGCGACGTCGATCCTGGCTGGCTGCGCCCCGAGTCCACCGGCGCCGCCACCCGATTACGACCGCCCCCAACGGTCGCTGGTCCCGCCGTTCGTCGGCGCGGCCGAGTTGCCTCCGCCGAACCTGACCGACGACGGTCCCGGGTCGCTGGTCGACGTTAAGCCGTACACGAGCAGCGTGGTGCTGCAGAGCGCCAACGCGACCGCGGTGCGGGTGGTGTACCGCTCGACGTCGAGCACCGGCGACGAGACGCAGGTCTCCGGCATCGTCGCGGTGCCAGCGGGCAAGCCGCCGAAAGACGGATGGCCGATCGTGTCGTTCGGGCACTCGTTGACGGGTCTGGACATGAAGTGCGCGCCGTCGATGGCCAAGGAACTCGGCGGCTATTCGTCGGCGATGGTGACGCTGCTCAACCGCGGCTACGTGGTCGTGATGTCGGACTATCAGGGCCTGGGCATCAAGGGCCAGGACCACGACGCCACCGACTGGACCACCTTGGGCAACAACATGATCGACGCGGTCCGCGCCGCCCGTCGGGTGTCGCCTGACACCAGTGCGAATTGGGCCGCCGACGGCAGCGGCCAGGGCGGCCTTGCCGCATGGGCCGCGGCGCAGCGGGCCCGCGACTACGGCGCTGGGCTCAATATGGTTGGCGCCGTTGTGCTTTCGCCGTTCGCCGATCTCTCACCGCTGGTGGACGTCGCGAACAAGGGTGCGTTGAGCGGGATGCAGGAGCGCTTGATGATGGTGCTGCTGGCCAACGAGGCAGCGCACAATCCCGGATTCGACCTCGACCAGTACCGATCCGGTGTCGCCAAGGACAACTGGGATGTGCTGACCGACTGCGCGCCCACCGATCCGAACGCGGCGCAGAAGATCGCCAACCAGGTCAAGGCAGACGACCTGCGTCCCCGCGACGACGCTGCGGCCAATGCGCTGCGCGATCTGCTGAGCGCCGCCGCGTTGCCGGGCAACTCCGGACCCGCGGCCACGCCCGTCCTGGTCGTCTATGCCACCGATGACACCCTGGTGCCGCAGGCAGGCATCGCCCGGGCGCTGAAGAGCGCGTGCGCAAAGGGCGACCAGGTGGTGGTGATGAAGCAGATCGGCGACACCTCGACCACCAACTACCAGATCATCCAGACGTCGCTGAGCTGGCTGACCAACCGGTTCAACGGGGTGAAGCCGACCGACATCTGCGTTGGTGCGTCATGAGGGCGCCCGCCCGCGCGCCGCTGGTGCGCGACTACCTGCAGATGCTGCGCAACGGCTGGATCGTGATCCTGTGCGCGACAGTGCTGTCCGTCGGCGCCGGCTGGCTGGCCTGGGAGAGCTCGGCCCCGGTGTACAAGTCGACGGCCAAGGTGTTCGCGACGACGAAGGGCAGCGCGACACCCGTCGACGCCTACTACGGGCATCTCAACTCGGTCTCGCGCACGCTCACCATTCAGAGCCTGGCCCGCAGCCCGCAGGTCACCATGCGGACCATCGATCAACTGGGCCTCGAGCAGACACCGAGCGATCTGGCCAGCAAGATCACCGTGGTGGTGACCAACTCCGCGCTGATGGACATCGTCGTCATCGGCGGTGACCCAGGACTGACGCGCCGCACCGCGAACGCGGTCGCGGCCAATCTGATGCAGCTCACCCGTGAGATCGGCGGCATCGACACCTCCAATGTCGACCTGACGTTGGTCGACAGCGGCGGTGCGCCGGAGCGAGTAGGTTCGATGTGGCAGTTCATGTTCCATGCGGGTGCGCTCGGCCTGGCGCTGAGCGCGGTTCTGGTGCTCGGCTACGGCTTGGCGAGAAACAAACTGCTTGGCAAAAATCATGTCGGCCGCGTCATCGACGAGGCTGTCGCGGGAAGGGATGCATGAACCGCGCTCCGATCGGAACCGCATTGGCGTGCCTGGCCCTGGTGGCCGGCATCGCCGTCTCGGGCTGCGGCAAGGACCAGGCGCCCCAGCAGGAGCACGCGGCGGCCCAGGGCATGCACCTCGACGCCGACTACAGCGGCGCGGGCCAGGAGCCCGGCGCCCTGTCGAATGCCACCACACTGCCGACCATCGACCGCCGGTTGCGGGCCGCCACCTCGCTGGCCGCTCGCATCGAATACACCTCGACCTCCGGCATCACCGGGGGCACCGAGCAGGTGACCGGCACCGTGTTCGTGCCGCCGGGCAAGCCACCGGAAAGCGGCTGGCCGATCGTGGCCTACGCGCACGCCACCACCGGCATCGAACCCGAGTGCGCGCCGTCGCTGTCGCCGACGCTGTTGAAGTCCTCGACCGTCGTCACCGCGTTGGTGAAGGCGGGCTTCGTCGTCACCATGCCGGATTACCAGGGCCTCGGGCTGGACAAGACGTACCACCCGTATCTGGACGCCACCACCGCCGGCTACAACGTGATCGACGCGGTGCGGGCGACACGCAAGCTGGTTCCCGGCGCATCGAAAGAGTGGGTGGCGCTTGGTCTTTCGCAGGGCGGGCAGGCGACCTGGGCCGCCAACGAACTGGCCGCCAACTACAACGGCGGGCTCGCGCTGGTCGGCTCGGTCAGCCTGGCCCCTCCGGCCGACATCACCGGCTTCGCCGACGCGGCGGCCGCAGGCCAGCTGACCCCCGAGCAGGCGCCGGCGTTGCCGCTGATCCTGTCGTGGCTGAAGAAGGCGCACCCCGAACTCAACCTCGACGACTACCGGCGCGGCATCGTCGCCGACAAATGGGACACGCTGCTGGCCTGTTCGGGGCCCAAGGCCGCCGAGCGCGACAAGGTGACCGATCAGATCACCCCCGACGATCTGCGGCCCAGTTCTCCTGAGGCCGTCGATACGCTGCGTGATTATCTGCAGAAGATGAGCCTGCCGCAGGGCCCTGCCGCAGCGCCGATGCTGGTCATCTACGGCGGCAAGGACAACCTGGTGCCGTCCCCGTGGACCGATAAAGCGCTGACCGCGGCGTGCGGCATGGGCGATGTGATCGACATCTTGACGCAGCCCGACAAGGGACACAGCGATATCGACGTGTCCTCGGCGTTCGGCTGGATCAACGACCGCTTCCGCGGTGAGCCCGCGCCGAACAGTTGCACGTCGTTCACCGCCGCGCAGCGGTTGGGCGCGACCGCCGAACAGGGGCTAGGGGACGACGGCGCAGGCGAGGCGAATGCGGGGGAGCCGCCTGCGTGACGGTTTCGGGGAAATCCGCCACCGACGCCAAGGTCGCCGCCTCGGCGGGCATCGGCGCACGTATCATCGGACTCGACGGCGCGCGTGGCCTGTCCGCCGTCGGGGTCGCCGTCATGCACGTGGCGGGCAACTTCTCGCCGCATACCGCGGCGAGCACCAAGATCACGCTCGTCGGCATGAGCCTGATCTTCTTCTACGTGCTCAGCGGCTTCCTGCTGTTCCTGCCCTACGTTCGCCGTCTGACCGAAGATCCCTCTGTCGCAACCATTCCCAGCACCCGCAACTTCGCCATCCACCGGTTCGCCCGCATCGTGCCCGGCTACCTGGTGATCTTCCTGCTGTGCAACTACGTCTTCCAGGTGGTCTACGTCGACAACCCTGCGCTGCAGCCGATCGGCACCGACAAGGGCACCGGCATGATCACCGACCCGTGGCAGCTGCTGGCCAACCTGACGTTGGTGCAGACCTACATTCCCGAGTACGCGCTGACGGGTCTGAACCCGTCTTGGACGCTGACTCTGGAGTTCGCGTTCTACGCGTCGCTGCCGCTGCTCGGCTATCTGCTCTTCGCCGCCAGGAAGCGGTCGTCGATGCGACCGATGCGCGTCGCGCTGATCGCCCCGGTCATCCTGATCGTCATCGGATTTCTCGGAAAGGCGTTGGCCCCGTTTGTCGTAGCGCATTTCGGCATCACCGACCCCGAACTCATCCAGTGGGGACCCAACTGGGTGGCGGTGTACATGCGCAGCTTTTTGGCCAACGCGGACAACTTCGCTTTCGGCATGCTCGCAGCGATGCTCATGGTCGCGATGGAACAGCGCACGATCAGTGAGCGGATGAGCAGCCGGGTCCGGAGGTATTCAGCGATCGGCATCCCGGTCTCGCTGGTGGGCTCGCTGGCGTTGATCGCCGCCGGAAACCTGTTCGGGCTCAGCGGAATCGCGCTCGCGTCGGCCCTGCTGATCATGCTCATCGTCGCGCCGCTGGCGCGCGGTGAGCGCTCCGGGCTCGGCGAGGCGCTCGAGCTCGCGCCGTTTCGGTACGTCGGAAAGGTATCGTTGTCGCTCTATCTCTTGCACTTCCCGGTGATGTTGATGTTGTACCGGTTCGGCCTGTTGGCGGGGGACTCGATGGTGGGCATGTGCGTCAACATCGGGCTGGTGCTGGCCGTGACGATGGTGGTGTCCACGCTCACCTACTACGCCGTTGAACAACCCGCGATGAACATTGCGAGGCGTTACCGGTATCGGTGGCGCTGATGCGCAGATCAACCGTGACCCTGGGAGTGAGCCTCGGGATAGCTCTGGCCGCCGCGTCGATCGTCGTGGCGTGGGTGTTCGGGCCGGACATCGTGAATCGCTTCGACGGCACGTCCGCGGAAACGGCGCAGATCGCGACCGCGCACATCGGCGGGTCGCAACCCGGTTCGTTGGTCAGCGCCACGGCGATGCCCGAACTCGACAAGGACCCGGACAGCTCGCTGTGGAAGTCGGCGCGCGTGCTGTATCACTCCACCAACGGTGACACCGGCCAGTCGACGGTCGTGTCCGGGTCGGTGTACGTGCCGAAAACGCCTGCGCCGGCGGGTGGTTGGCCGGTGATGGCATTCGGGCACGGCACCACGGGTATCGACGAACCGTGCGCGCCGTCGCTGTCGCCGAAGCTGCTGAACATGACGGTCTGGGTCACCTCGCTGATCAAGCGGGGGTACGCGGTCGCGTTCACCGACTATCAGGGGCTCGGCGCGCCGGGGGTGCATCCGTACACCGACAACAAGACCGAGGGTCTCAACATCATCGACTCGGTGCGTGCCCTGCGCAACACCTTCCCCGACGTCTCCAACCGATGGGCGGCGTTCGGCGGATCCCAGGGTGGCGGAGCCGTGTGGGCAGCCGACGAGCAGGCCGCCACGTACGCACCGGAACTCGACCTCGTCGGTGTCGTCGCGATGTCGCCTGCCGCCGACGTCAGCGGAATCGTCGACAAGGCCATGTCCCAGACGTTGACCACCGATCAGGCGCCGGCCTGGTTCCCGCTCGTCGAGGTGCTGGCCCGGCTCCATCCGGACTTCAATCGCGATGACTACCGCGGCGGCGCGGCAGCCAAGTACTGGGACATCCTGACGTCGTGCTCGGGTCCTAAGTCGTTGGACCGCAACGCCGCAGCCGCCGAACTCAAAGACACCGACCTGATGCCGCACTCGCAGGAAGCGGCGGACAAGATGCGGGCACTGCTCGAGAAGTGGGCGGTGCCGCAGCAGCGGGTCACCGCACCGCTGTCGATCCTGTACGGCGACGCGGACACCCTGATCGATCCGCAGTGGACCACCGACGCGATCGGCAGGGCGTGCGCCCTCGGCGGCCCGATCGTGTGGGACCTGCAGCCGGACAAGGGCCACGGCAACGTCGACATCAGCACTCAATTCGATTGGCTAGCAGACCGATTCGCTGGGAAGCCGGTGGTCAGTGAGTGCCCGTAGGAATCCCGACGGCGACGCCCCGCTGTGGCGGCGCACGTTGATCGAGGCCAAATCCGCCGTCAAGCGACGACTGGCGCCCGCGGGCATCTCCGTCGACCCGCCGCAGGCGCCTTATCTGATCGTGCCGGTGCTCGGCCAGTCCAACGCCGTCGGGATGGGTCTCGGGCTCGACCTCGACGGGCCCGATCGCCCGGATCCGCGCGTGCACCAGTGGGCGATGTGCGGACCGTCGAAGGGCACCGCGGTGCTGGCCGTCGACCCGCTCCTGCACGAAATACCCGCGGGTGGTGTGGGATTCAGCGTCACCTTCGGCAAGCACCTGGCCGCCGAGACGGGCCGTTCGGTGCTGTTGATCCCCGGTGCCCGCGGCGACACCTCGTTCACGCCCAAGAACGGCTGGACGTGGGACCCCGCCGACACCCGCACCCGCAGAAACCTTCACCGCAACGCAGTCTGCGCGATCGACGCGGCGCTGGCTCGCTACCCCGGCAGCACCGTCGCCGCGATACTGTGGCACCAGGGCGAAACCGACGTGCCGCTGATGGCGGCGCAGGTCTATGCGACCAAGCTCGACTCGGTCATCGACGACCTGCGCAGCCGCTACGGCGCCGAGTTGCCCTTCCTCGTCGGCCAGATGGTCGCTGAGGAAATGGAACACAGCGGTAAGGACTACGGCCCGATAAACGCCGTGCACGCCGACACCCCGAACCGGCGGCCGCGCACGGCGTTCGTTCCCGGCGCTCGTGCGGCGATCAACGGCGGAACCGATCGGCACTACAACGCCGCGGGCCAGCGCGAGATGGGCCGGGCGATGTGGCTGGCCTACCGCGCGATCGCAGTCGAGGACCTGGCCCACTATGGCGCTCGATGAGCTACGGCGCGCGGCGGTCATAGTCGCCGCGATCCTCGTCGCACTCACTGTGCTGATGGGGATCTCCGGAATGGCCGTGTTCACCAACGCGAAGGTCGACGCGCTGCAGAAGGCGGATGCGGTGGTGGTGCTCGGCGGCGAGCATGACGGGCGCGAGGACTACGGCATCGAACTGGCCCGCGGCGGATGGGCGCCGACCGTGGTGATCTCGAATGCGTATCCGACCGACGATCCGGTGATGGACCGGGTGTGCAAGCCCCAGCCGCCGATCGAGGTGATCTGCGCGCGTGCGCCGCAGATGAACACCCGCGGCGAGGCCCAGATGATGCACAGGTTGGCGCTCAAACGGTCGTGGTCGAAGATCATCGTCGTCACATGGCGTTACCACTTGCCGCGGGCGCGGCTGATTTTTCAGCAGTGCTTCTCCCCGGATTCGGACGCGGTTGTGATGGAAGCGGTTCCTCGGCGATACGACTATTCCTTGGCGCGTTGGCAATTCATCTATGCGTATCAGTACGCGGCGTTTGCGAAAGCGGAGGCGATGGGCGACTGCAGCTCTGTTGACCAGGCGCCACTGTCGACGGATACGGACGAGTAGATGACGCAGGTACGGTAGCGGAATGCCCCATTCGGATCCGATGGCGCTTGCCCCGATCTCGCTGCTGAACGGATGGGCACCGTTGGCAATACAGGCCGTCGCCGCCGCGGTGCTGGTCTACGCCGTCGGCTGGCGCACCCGGCGGTGGCGGCTGATTTGGCTGCCGGTCGCGCTTGTGGTCGGGTTCATCGCAGCGGCGCTGACGTACTGGTACATCCAGTGGTCGGATCTGTCGAGCGGCCGGTTGGCGCCGTACTACTTCTGGATCTGGGTGGTGCTCGGCGGTGTCGCCCTCACCGTGGTGGTCGCGGGGTGGCGCGGAACCCACTGGTGGCGACGCGGCGCTTCGGTGCTCGCGGTGCCGTTGTGCCTGTTGTGCGTCGCGCTGGCGCTGAACATGTGGACCGGGTACGTCCCGACGCTGCAGACCGCGTACGACCAACTCGCAGGCAAGCCGGTGGCCGGGCAGACCGACGCGGCGGGCGTGAAGGCGATCCAGGACAAGGGCGGGATCCCGGACAAGGGCACCGTGATGACGGTGACCATCCCCGACGACGGATCCGGCTTCAAGCACCGCGACGAGGTGGTCTACCTGCCGCCGGCCTGGTATGCCAGCAACCCGCCGCCCAAGCTGCCGGTCGTGATGATGATCGGCGGGGTGATCGGCCGTCCGGGGGACTGGTTGCGGGCGGGCGACGCGCAGAAGACCCTCGACGACTTCGCGGCCAAGCATGGCGGCAACGCACCGGTGGTGGTGTTCGTCGACGTCCTGGGCGCCTTCCTCAACGACACTGAATGCGTCAACAGCCAACGTGGCAACGCCGCTGACCACCTCACCAAAGACGTTGTGCCCTACATGATTTCGAAGTTCGGGGTGAGCGCCGACCCGGCCAACTGGGGGGTCGCGGGCTTCTCGATGGGGGGCACCTGCGCGGTGACGCTGGCGATGAAGTACCCGGAGTTGTTCAGCGCATTCGTCGACATCGGCGGCGACCTGTTTCCCCGCGACGGCGGAGGTCGCGACGAGACGATCGCCCGGTTGTTCAACGGCGATGAAGAGGCCTTCACATCGTGGGAGCCCGCCAGCGTGATCCAGGCGCATGGGCCGTACCCCTCGACCGCCGGATGGTTCGTCGTCGGTGAGGATGTGCCGAACATGTACCGACCGCCGGATCCGAATCCCGGTACGGTGCCGTTGCCCGACCCGCCCAAGAGCCCCAGCGATCACGCCGCGGCGGCGCAGTACCTGTGCGAATTGGCCAGTGACTACGGCGTCGAGTGCGCCGTAGTGTCCGATCCGGGCAAGCACGATTGGCCGTCGGCGGCGAGTGCATTTCCGATCGCGCTTCCTTGGCTGGCCGCCCGAATCGGTACACCCGACGTGCCGGCGGTCCCCATGCCGGGCGCCCCTGGGTCGTCCTAGGGAAGCTACGGAGCCGTCGCGGCGTTAGGACGTAAGTGGTCCAGCAGCCTGCCGGAGGGCTCCCAGCGACCACACAGCGCAAGATCTCGTGTAACGAATTTCGGTCACGGGCCGATTCAACAGGTGTCGCTGGGCAATGCAATTTCGGAACGTCGCTACGACTTCTTAGTACGGATCGGTACGCGCTATTATTGGCTCGCTCAACGGCCGCCGAAGCATATCTTGGCCGATCAAAACGTCGTAACGGGCAATGCGGCCATCCGAGGAATTGTGATTGACCAGCATCTTTTCCGGTTCGCTCAGCGAACTCTTGACAGTAGTGCAATAGTTAACCAGTGGCCGCTATGATCTGCCTCGGCTACCGATTCTTAGCAAACGGAAGGTACGCACTGCTGTGACCGCGGTTGAGACGTTTCTGGCGCCCGCCGAGTCGCCGGCGGCGGATATCCCCCCAGCTTCCCGCGCCAACTGGCAAAGGCGGTACCGGCTCTCTCTGATCATCACCGATGTCGTCGTGGTCGCGATCGCGCTGGTCTGCGGTCAGATGGTGCGCCTCGGACAGCCATTCACCGAGTTCGACCTCGCAATGGCTTATTACACCCTGGCCTCGCTGATCGTCGGCACCATCTGGTTGACACTGCTGGCGGCGTACCGCACCCGCTCGCCCCGGATTATCGGCGCCGGTGTCGAGGAATATCGCCGGGTGTTTTCCGCGACGCTGGCCACCGTCGGCGTCATCGCGGTCGGTTTGATGATTTTCCGCCCGGAGTACGCGCGCGGATATCTTGCCGTTGCGCTTCCGCTCGGCCTGTTCGCACTTCTTCTCGGCCGCAGCCTGTGCCGGCGCGCATTGGCCACGCAGCGGCGCAGGGGCAGGGCCCTGATCTCCGTGCTCGCCGTCGGCGATCCGCGGGCGGTCCGCAGCCTCGTGCAGTGCCTGTCGCGCGAGGTCTGCTACGGCTACTCGGTGATCGGCGTCTGCCTGACCGGCCGCGGCACCGGCGGGACGATCGAAATCCCCGGTGCGGGGACGCTGCCTGTGCTTGGCGACGAGAACGACGTCGAACGCGCCATCTTGGAGACCGGTGCCGACACCGTCGCGCTGACCGCCACCGAGCATCTCGGCCCGGAGGGGATCCGCGAGTTGTCCTGGCAGCTGGACAAACATGGCGTAGATCTGGTGGTGTCGCCCGGCGTCGTCGACGTCGCAGGGCCCCGGCTGACCATGCAGCCGGTGTCGGGCCTGCCGCTGATCCACGTGGAGAAGCCCCAGTACAGCGGCACCAAGCGGTTGCAGAAGCGCGCGTTCGACATCTGCGTTTCGCTGACCGTGCTCATGGGCGCGCTGCCCGTGATGGCGCTCGCCGCCATCGCTATCAAGCTGACCAGCAGGGGACCGGTGTTCTACCGTTCCGAGCGCATCGGCCTGGACGGCGAGCCGTTCCAGATGATCAAGTTCCGCACCATGGTCGAGGGGGCCGACAAGCAGATCTCGACCCTCGAGGCGCTGAACGAAAGCGCAGGCGGCGTGCTGTTCAAGATCCGTCAGGATCCCCGGGTGACCAAGGTGGGCCGGGTGCTGCGCCGCTACAGCATCGACGAGCTGCCCCAGTTCTTCAATGTGTTGCGCCGCGACATGAGCGTGGTGGGACCGCGGCCGCCGTTGCGCCGCGAGGTCGACACCTACGACTATCAGGTCCGCCGTCGACTTCTCGTGCTCCCGGGCATCACCGGGCTGTGGCAGGTCAGCGGCCGTTCGGATCTGTCGTGGGAGGATTCGGTCCGACTGGACCTGTCCTACGTGGAAAATTGGTCGATCGCCAACGATCTGCTCATCGCAGCCAAGACCGTGCGCACTGTGTTCGCCGGAACCGGCGCATATTGATAGGCTGCGGTGCTGACCCGCAGGCTCACAGCAACACCACAGTTTGCACGACTATGCCTGCGACTCCGCAAACCGGAAGTGGGCGCGGGTACGTTACAGCTAATCCTAAATTGACGCCTGTGCTGAAATTCTCTTACTTACGCTTACGAAAGCTTAAAAAGCGGACTTCGCGCTCTGGATATAAGTTCGAACCATGGCAAATTTGAATGCCTCTCCTCCAATTGACGCGGCGGCGCTTCGCGGAAGCCTAGCGGCGCCGTGGCGGCAATTGGAAGTGGTCGAGCGCACCGAGTCGACCAACGCCGATCTGCTCGCCCGCGCGGCCGCCGGCGAAACCATCGCGGGGGCGGTTCTGATCGCCGAACATCAGACCGCAGGGCGGGGCCGCAACGGCCGCGTGTGGACGTCTCCCGGCGCCCAGTTGACGATGTCGGTGGGTGTCGACCCCGGCGCGGTATCGCCCGACGCGTGGGGTTGGCTGCCTCTTGCCACCGGCGTGGCCGTCGTGGACGCGGTGGCTGCAGTGGACGGTGTCGAGGCGGGACTCAAGTGGCCCAACGACGTGCTGGCACGCGGTCGGAAGTTGGCAGGCATCCTGACCGAGGTCGCCGCGGCCCAGCGGTTCATCGTCATCGGCATCGGACTCAACGTGACGCTGCGCGACGACGAAGTTCCGGACGCGCAGGCGACGTCGCTGCGCAGCCTGGGAGTCGAGGCGCCCGATCGCACCGAACTCGCGCGGGCGTTGTTGCGGGAGTTGGGCCGCCGCATCGACCGCTGGCAGGCGGCGGGCGGCGCCGACGCCGAGTTGATCGCCCAGTACCGGGCACGCAGCGTGACCATCGGCTCGCAGGTGCGTGCGATTCTGCCCGGCGGGCGGGACGTGGTCGGTGTTGCGCGGTCGATCGACGAGCAGGGCCGGTTGCACATCGATTCAGACGGCGACGAGGTCCCGGTATCCGCCGGAGACATCGTGCACCTGCGCTGAAATCGGTGTGCCGCGTTCGCTTCCGGCGACGCGAGGTCGGTCGGGTAGGTTGTGCGCGGGTCTTGGACACATTGCCGACGAGGAGAAAGCCAAGGAGGCGCATGCGCCGTTCAGTGCTCTGGTCTGGTGTAGCGCTTGTTCTGGTGGCCGGGATCGCGGCCGCGGTGATGCTGTTTCCTTATCTTCAGCCGTCGGCCATCAAATTTCTCGATCTGTTTCCGTCGTCGGGTGGCCCGCCGGTGCGCGTGGCGTCGGCGGATCTGACCGGATCGGGTCCGGGCAGCCTGGTGTCGGCCACCACGATGCCGGGAGTCACCCGCACCTTCATGGGCAGGGACTTGCAGGCCGCCAGGGTGTTGTACCGGTCCACCTCCGGCGACACCGGAGCGCCGACTGTGGTGTCGGGATCGGTGTTCGTGCCGAAGGGCAAGCCACCCGACGGCGGGTGGCCGGTGGTCGGCTTCGGGCACGGCACGCTGGGCATCGACAACGAATGCGCGCCGTCACTGTCCCCTGACCTTTCCTCCTATATCGGCGTGGTGCGGGTGCTGACCAAGCTCGGATACGCGGTCGCCTTCCCCGACTATCAAGGCCTGGGCGCCAAAGGTGTTCACCCCTATGCGGATTCGAAGACCGCAGGCCTGAACATGATCGACGCGGTGCGGGCGTTGCGCCGCACCTTTCCCGACATCTCCACCAAGTGGGCCGCGATGGGCGGTTCGCAGGGTGGCGGCGCGGCGTGGGCGGCAGACGAACAGGCGGCCAATTACGCCCCGGAGTTGACCCTGGTGGGCGCCGCCGCGACGTCACCACCGACCGATCTGTCGGCGCTCGTCGACAAGGCTCAGGAGGGCAAGCTGAGCCGCGAGCAGGGCGCGGTGACGCAGGCGATCATCGAATCACTCGCGCGTCTGCACCCAGACCTCGACCGCGACCTGTACCGCCACGGCACGGCCAAAGAATTCTGGAACGCGATGTCGGCGTGCAGCGAAGACACGGCTTACCAACGCGGAGAGGCGATCAAGCGGTTGGGCCCCAACGATTTCGCGCCCGACAACGCCGATGCGGCGATCCATCTGCGGGACCTGCTGAAGCAGTGGGCGATACCGCAGAAGCCGCTGTCTGCACCGCTGTACGTCTGGTACGGCGGCCAGGACCCGTACATCGACGCGGAGTGGACCAAGGCCGGGATTGCGCGGGCATGCGAGATGGGTGGCACGATCACCATCGACTTCGACCCCGACGGGGGCCACAACCCGCCGACGGGCGAGACGGTGCTGGCCTGGTTGGCCGATCGGTTCGCGGGCAAACCGGCGGTCAACGACTGCAAGTCGGGTTAACTCCCGCTCGACGGGGGTTCGGCTGGGTAGAGTCGCTGCCGTGGGCTACCCGGACAACGTGCTCGCCGGCGACGAGCAGGTCGTGCTGCACCGCCATCCGCACTGGAAACGGTTGATCGGCCCGGTGCTGATCCTGTTGATCGTCACGGCATTGGCCGCGTTCGGTGCGGGCTACGTCAACCAGACGAATTGGGATCGCACTGCGCGCAACGTCATCCTCATCGTCATCGGGGTGATCTGGCTGGTGATCATTGGATGGTTGACAGTGTGGCCGTTTCTCGATTGGTGGACAACGCATTTCGTCATCACCGACCGGCGGGTGATGTTCCGGCACGGATTGCTCACCAGGGCGGGTATAGACATTCCGCTGGCGCGGATCAACAGCGTCGAGTTTCGGCACGGGCTGACCGACCGGGTGTTGCGCACCGGGACGCTGATCATCGAATCGGCGTCGCAGGATCCCCTTGAGTTCCACGACATTCCACGTGTGGAACGCGTGCACTCACTGCTGTATCACGAAGTCTTCGACACCCTTGGCTCGGAGGAATCTCCGAGCTGACCCAGCCGGCGGGCGCGCCGGGTGGGCCGCCGCAGCGGCGTGACCTTACCGTCTTCATGCGTACGCTCGTACTCGTCCTCGAGCACCTCGGCCAGACCGCCTGCGGTGAAGGTGGATTCGATGGCCGAATCGGGGTGACGGCCGAACTCGTCGGGGAACACCCAGCGGCGGAACGCCCAGAACCGGAACGCCATCTGCAGCAGGTTGCCGACGATGTACGCGGAGACGAAGTCGGCGATGTTCTCGACGGTCAGCGACACGTCGGGGACACGCAACTGCAGCACGTAGCTGGAGAAGTACAGCGGGGCCATGGACAGCAGCACGCCGACACCGCTGAACGCGAAGAACATCAGCGCTTCGTGGTGGCGTTCCCGACCGCCACGGTTCTGGAAGCTCCATTCGCGATTGAGGATGTACGACGCGATCACGGCCACGATGCCCGCGATGATCTTGGCGGTCACCGGCTTGGGCTCGAGCACGGTCAACTTGAGGGTGTAGAACACCGCCGAGTCGATGACGAAGGTGGTCGCCCCGACGATGGCGAACTTGATCAGTTCGTGATGCCGCTCGAAGTACGGCCGGACCGGGCGGGGCAGCCGTGCGATCGTGGCATCGGTGAAGGACACAACAGCGCAGTGTACGGAAATACCACAGGCCACGCGTACCCGTGCAGGTCACAGTCGGTAAAGGAACGTGTCACGGCCATGACAACATAAGGGGCATGCCACGTGACCCGAAGACGCCTCCGGTGGTGACCATGGTCGGCGGCGGGCAACTGGCCAGGATGACCCATCAGGCGGCGATTGCGCTGGGTCAGACGCTGCGCGTGCTGGCCGCCAGCCCCGACGACCCGGCCGCCCAGGTCAGCCCCGACGTCGTGATCGGGGCGCACACCGACCTGGAGGCGCTGCGGAAGGCCGCCGCCGGGGCCGATGCGCTGACGTTCGACCACGAGCACGTGCCTACCGACCTGCTGGAAAAGCTGGTCGCCGACGGTGTGAACGTGGCGCCGCCGCCCTCGGCGCTGATTCACGCGCAGGACAAGTTGGTGATGCGTCGGCGCCTCGAGGCGGTCGGCGCGCCGGTGCCGCGGTTCGCGGAGGTGACGGAACTCTCCGACGTCGACGCGTTCGCGGCCCGCGTCGGCACCGACGTGGTGGTCAAGAAGGCCCGCGGCGGGTATGACGGGCGCGGGGTGACGCTGGCGCGCGACGTCGCGGAGGCGCGTGAGGTCGCGAGCCGTTATCTGGCCGACGGCACGGCGGTGCTGGTCGAGGAGAAGGTCGCGATGCGCCGCGAGTTGGCTGCGCTGGTGGCGCGGTCACCGTTCGGGCAGGGCGCGGCGTGGCCGGTGGTGCAAACCGTTCAGTGCGACGGGATCTGCGTCGAGGTGATCGCTCCCGCACCCCGGCTGAATACCGAATTAGCCAGCGCTGCAGGGCAACTCGCATTGCGACTGGCTCACGAGCTCGGCGTCGTCGGAGTGTTGGCGGTGGAACTCTTCGAAACGGTGGACGGCACGCTGGTGGTCAACGAGTTGGCGATGCGTCCGCACAACTCGGGGCACTGGAGCATGGACGGTGCGCGCACAGGGCAATTCGAGCAGCACCTGAGGGCGGTGCTCGACTATCCGCTCGGTGAGACGTCGCCGATCGCGCCGGTCACGGTGATGGGCAACGTGATTGGCGCGCAGCAGACCCCGGCGATGAGCATGGACGAGCGGCTGCACCACTTGTTCGGCCGGATCCCGGAGGCCCGAGTTCACCTGTACGGCAAGGGGGAGCGGCCGAACCGCAAGATCGGCCACGTCAACATTCTCGGCGCGTCAGGCGGATCGCTGGACGACGACGACTACGTCGCCGATGTCCGGGAGCGTGCGATGCGGGCCGCACACTGGTTGTCGCATGCGGAGTGGACGGACGGGTGGAGCGGGCATGACCATGACTAGTGGCCCGCGGGTCGGCGTGATCATGGGCAGCGACAGCGACTGGTCGGTGATGGAGGAGGCCGCCCACGCGCTGGCCGAATTCGACGTGCCGTTCGAGGTGGGCGTGGTGTCCGCACATCGCACCCCGGCCCGCATGCTCGAGTACGCGCAGAGTGCGGCGGGCCGCGGCATCGAGGTGATCATCGCCGGCGCGGGCGGCGCCGCCCATCTACCCGGCATGGTCGCCTCGGCAACACCGCTGCCCGTGATCGGGGTGCCGGTGCCGCTGGCCAAGCTCGACGGCATGGATTCGCTGCTGTCGATCGTGCAGATGCCCGCAGGCGTGCCGGTGGCGACGGTGTCGATCGGCGGCGCCCGCAACGCCGGACTGCTCGCGGTGCGCATCCTGGGGGCGTCCGACGAGGCGTTGCGAACGCGGATGGCCGAATTCCAGAGCAACCTGGCGGACATGGTGTTGCAAAAGGACGCCGCACTGCGAAATCGGCTGCTCGGGCAGTAGGCTGCCTACCGATGCAGCCAAACTTCAATCGGTACCGGGCAATTGGCCAGCGGTTCGTCGCAGGCTTCCTGGAACCAGAGATTCTTCTGGTCCTCGATGTGCTCGACGCGGCTCAGCGCGCAAAGCAGGTGTCGGGTGCGGTCGCCGAGATCGGCGTGCACCACGGCAAGCTGTTCATCGGTTTGCGCCTGCTGCAGCGGCCGGGGGACCGGTCGGTGGCCATCGACATCTTCGGCGACCAGGATCTCAACGTCGACGGCTCGGGGCACGGCGACTACGAGAAGTTCGCCAACAACGTCACGCTGTGGTCCTCGATGGAGGACGTCTCGGTGCATCAGGGCGACTCGACCAAGCTCGACCCTGGCAAGCTGCGTGAGCTCGCAGGCGGCGACATCCGCTTCTTCTCCGTCGACGGCGGGCACACCGACGACATCGTCTACAGCGATATGAAACTGGCCGAGGCGACGCTGGCCGACGGCGGCATTGTGATCGCCGACGATGTGTTCAACGAGTACTGGCCCGGCGTCGCCACCGGCACGCTGCGGTACCTCAACGGGGGTGCCAAGCTGGTGCCGTTCCTGATCGGCTTCAACAAGGTGTTCTTCACCCAGGCCGAGCACAGCGAGTTCTACCGCGGCGAGGTCGAGGCGGCGCTGGCGGGCAAGCTCCGGCTGACGACCGCGACGTCGGAATTCGCCGGTCACGAGGTCGGGCTGGTCGCGCCACAGGGCGCCAAGGACATCCTCCGCAAGAGCCGGCTGGCCCGGACGCTGTACCACAGCACCTACCGTTCAATGGTGCGAGGGCTTCAGCTCGTGTCCGGAGGAAAACGGTAAGGTTACCGGCGAGTAGCAAGGAGTCGCCATGGCCTTTGGTAATCCGTCGTTTGACGCTTTCAAGCTTCCCGACGAGCACATCGAGCTGCGCGCGGTGCTGCGGGATCTGTGTGAGAAGGAGATCGCGCCGTACGCCGCGGACGTAGACGAAAAGGCGCGATACACCGATGAAGCGCTGGCGGCGCTGACGTCGTCGGGGTTCGCCGCGATCCACATTCCCGAGGAGTACGGGGGCCAGGGCGGCGACTCGATCGCCGCCTGCATCGTCATCGAAGAGGTGGCGCGGGTGTGTGCGTCGTCGTCGCTGATCCCGATCTGCAACAAGCTGGGCACCATGGGCATGCTGTTGCGGGGTTCCGAGGAGCTCAAGAAGCAGGTGCTGCCGTCGATCGCGTCGGGTGAGGCCGTCGCGTCGTACGCGTTGTCCGAGCGGGAGGCGGGTAGCGACGCCGCGTCGATGCGCACACGCGCGCGCCAGGAGGGCGACGAGTGGGTGCTCAACGGCGCCAAGTGTTGGATCTCCAACGGCGGACACTCGACGTGGTACACCGTGATGGCCGTGACCGATCCGGACAAGGGCGCCAACGGCATCTCGGCGTTCGTGGTGCACAAGGACGACCCCGGTTTCTCGGTGGGCGCCAAGGAACACAAGATGGGCATCAAGGGTTCGCCGACCACCGAGTTGTACTTCGAGGACTGCCGCATCCCCGGAGACCGGATCATCGGCGAACCGGGCACCGGCTTCAAGACGGCGCTTGCGACGCTCGACCACACCCGCCCGACCATCGGCGCGCAGGCCGTCGGCATCGCGCAGGGTGCGCTGGACGCGGCCATCGCATATGTCAAGGAGCGCAAGCAGTTCGGTACGGCGATCGCCGACTTCCAGGCCGTGCAGTTCATGCTCGCCGACATGGCGATGAAGCTGGAGGCCGCTCGGCTGATGGTGTACACCGCGGCGGCGCGGGCAGAGCGCGGTGAGGCCAACCTCGGGTTCATCTCATCGGCGTCGAAATGCTTCGCCTCCGACATCGCGATGGAGATCACCACCGACGCCGTGCAGTTGTTCGGCGGCTACGGCTACACCACCGACTTCCCGGTCGAGCGGTTCATGCGTGACGCCAAGATCACCCAGATCTACGAGGGCACCAACCAGATTCAGCGCGTCGTCATGTCGCGTGCGCTGCTGAAGTAGGACGCGCTGGCGCGTCGTCACCGCAGCGTTCGGTCTTCGACGAGATCACCTGCGCTCGGCCGCCGCAAGCGACATGTAAAGCTCTGCGGCGGCGGTTATTTCGGTCTGTAGCGGGATGATCCGCGTCATCAGCTGCCGGTCGGTGATGGATCGCTGAAAGCGCTGTTCGCGGGCGCGCACGCACCTCGGTTGCGGCGCTCTGACCAAGCCCGACACGGCTTGTTCCCGGCTACGAATGGGTTCAGACGTCGGATGTGCCGGAGCGAGAGGTTTTTCCCGGGATCACCGTCCGGCTGTTGTGGACGGGTCCCAACGGAGCAAAGGCCGCGATCACGACGATCCGCCCAGGCGCCGTGTGGCGCGGGCAGGACCACCACAGTCCGGGGCCTGAGGAGGCGTACGTGGTGTCCGGGGTGTTCAACGACGGGTGAACGACTATCCCGCGGGCACCTTCCTGCACGCGCCCGCCGGCTCCTGGCACGTGCCGCAATCGGCGAAGGGGTGCGTGCTGTTTCTGTTCTATCCCGAGGGCTAGACGTACTCCACGAAGAAGGCCATATCCCGCTTCCAGGTGATAGGTGTTGTGGTAGTGGCTGATCCACTTGCCGGGGTTGTCGGTGTCGAAGTCGACCGTGACGGTTTGCTTCGGTGGCACCAGCACCGTGTCCTTGCGCGCCTTGGGTGTCTCGCCGTCCATCACTTCAAAGGTGTGTCCGTGCAAGTGAAATGGTGGAACATCATCGAATCGTTGATGAACCGGATCCGCACACGCTGATTCGGCTTCACCGGCACGCCACTGGTTTTCGGATCGTTGAGCGTGCCGTTGACCGGCCAGTCGTAGCCGTCGACTACCTGACCGGCGCACTGGCAGGCAGCGTCATCTCCGGTGTCTGGGTCCGAACCGCCGCAACCTGCGCGTGGCCCACTTCGCCCTCCGGCATCGCCACCAGCGGCCGTGGCTCGTGCACCCATGCCGAGGATCACGTCTGGATGACCCGCATCGACGCCTCCGGCACCGCGACGCGGGCTCTGCTGCGATTTCGAGCAGGCGACCGCCACCCCCGCAGCGGCCCCGAGCACCAGAAGCTCGCGCCGACCGATCATGGCCGTCAGCGCGGCACTTGCACGCTATCCGCGGGTGACTTTCTCCATCTCGCGACGGCGGTCCAGCGCCGCGGGGTCCGGATTGGCCACCTGCACCAGCGAGGCACCCGCGGCGAACACCGCCAGCAAGTTGGTGATCAGCTCGTCGGCCGTCGCCCAGCCGGCCGTCGACATCACCCGGTCGTCGCCGGTGAAACCCTGTGCGGCCGCGGAAGTTTGGGCGGCTGCGAGCACGTCGTCGACCGCACGTCCGTCCAGTGCAGGCCCTGGCCGAGGCTCGGGTGATATCTGGTCACCGTGCACCCGCACCGCGGTTGCATAGTCGGTGAGGCCGACCGGCAGATCGGCAACCGGCTTGCCGAACGGGTCGAGCGAGAGCACCGCGATCTCGCCGACGCTGACGGCTGTGTCGGCATCCGCCAACCGGTCCGCCGTGCAGAGCGCGATGTCGGCTCCCCCTTCTTGCAAGCCGTCCGTTACGACTTCCGCGCCAATCCACCAGATTCCGAGCAGCACGGCGGCGGTCTGCCAATGCGCGGGCAGCAGCACCGCGACCCGGCTGCCGGACCCCGCGCCCAACTCGTCGCGCAGCAGGTTGCCGGTTTTGGCCGCCCAGTTGGCCAGCGTGACGGTCGACAGTTCGATGCGTTCGGCGGTGGCGTCGTCGTAGTACGTGATGCGCGGGCCCATTGGGTCGGCCGCCATCAGCGGGTCCAGCAGTGCCGATGTCAGCGTGGTCAGTTCACGCACTCCGGGTCGTTGGTGCCCGCGGTGAGGATCGGCGACGGCGCAGGCTCGGCATCGCCCGCATCGGAGCTTTCCGCGGCGGCCTGGTCGACGGTACCCAGGGACGGATCAACACCGCTGGACCCCGGCCCCGTGTAGTCACCGGACAGCACCACTCGCGCCGAACCGGGCGCCACCGATGCGTTCTCGACCACCGGGATGCCGCCGAGTTCCTTCGCGACCGCTTGTGCGCCGAGGTCGTCGGCCTTCGCGGCCTGTACCTGACTGCCGGTGACGTGGCCGCCGTCGTTGTTGTTGCCGACGTTGCCTGACGCGAAACCCTTGCTGGTGAGCACCTGCGATACGGCCGCGGCCAGACCGTTGATGTCGGTGTCGTTGATCACGTCGACGGTCGTTTTGCTTGGCGTATAAGCCAATTGCTCGGTCTTACCCTGGTCCTGGTCGTGCAGCAGGCTGGCCACCCACTCCTTGACGTGCGCCGGGTCGACGCGCACCACGCTCTGCATCCCGTCGTCGCTCCAGCCGGCCTCTTCGACGATCGGGATGGTGGCGAACGCGACGCTGCCTGCCGCCAGCTTCTGCAGTTGCTCGATGAAATCCATGATGTCCCAACCGTCGGACAGCACCACCGAGCGCTGCACGGCGTCCTGCAGGCGGTTCAGGGTCGCCGGGCTCGATAGCGTCTTGCTGGAGATCACGTCGTGCGCCAGCGACGCCATCACCGCCTGCTGTCGGGTCACCCGGTCCAGGTCGCCGCGCGGGAGGTCGTGGCGCTGCCTGACGAAGCTCAGCGCTTGCGGGCCGTTCAGCTTCTGCCACCCCGCCGGGAAATCGGCACCGGAAAGGGGTTCGTACACAGCGTTTTTCAGGCAGACGTTGACGCCGCCGAGCGCGTCGGTGATCAACGCGAAACCGAGCAGGCCGATTTCGGCGTAGTGGTCGACGGTGACTCCGGTCAGGTTGGCGACCGTCTTGATCAAGGCTTCGCGGCCTGCTTCGGTCGCTTCCGGTTCGGCCTTCGCCGGGTCCATGCCGTTCTGCTCGACGAGTTCGGTCTTCTTCTCGAAGTACGCCGAACCGTAGACGCCGTTGATCTTCATCTTGTTCCCGCCCGGCGTCTGGACGTAGGAGTCGCGGGGGATGGAGATGGCCGTCGCCGATTTTCCGTTGTTCGGGATGCGAACCAGAATGATCGTGTCGGTGTTGGTGGACTCGTCGTCGCCTGCCCGCAGCGTCGCCAGCTCCTCCGCCGACAACGGGTTGCCGTGCGCATCGGTGCGGCTGTCCAACCCGACCAGCAAAATATCGATCGCGCCGTCGGCGCCGCCCTCGCCGAGCGCGATGGACGAGAAGTGGTTGATGCCGGATTCGAACGACCGGATCTTTCCCCACGCGACACCGGTGCCGACGACGATGGCCAGGGCCACCGCAACAGCGATGACGCGGGTCAGGCGAGCGGGCATCTGCCCAGGTTACTTGCGACGCCTCCGCAGACGGGGTAGCCAGCGTCGGCGTGCCAGACTCGAGTGCATGTCTGACCGAATTGTTATCTCCGGTGCCGGCGGCATGGTGGGGCGTCGTCTGGCCGCGAAATCCCGCCAGCAGGGCCGCGACGTGCTGGCGCTGACCTCGGCCGAATGGGACATCACCGATGCGACCGCCGCCGAACGCCATATCCAAGCCGGCGACGTCGTGATCAACTGCGCGGCGTACACCCAGGTCGACGCCGCCGAGCAGGAGCCCGACCGGGCGCACGCGGTCAACGCCGTCGGCGCCGAGAACATCGCCCAGGCCTGCGCGCGTGCAGGCGCCGACCTGATCCACATCTCCACCGACTACGTATTCGCCGGCGATCAGCGTCACCCCTACGAGATCGACGACGAAACCGGGCCGCTCAGCGTGTACGGCCGCACCAAGCTGGCAGGTGAGGTGCTGGTGCTGTCCGCGATGCCTGATGCGCACATCGTGCGGACCGCGTGGGTGTATGAAGGCGCCGACGGCAAGGACTTCGCCGCTGCCATGCGTCGGTTGGCGGACGGTGACGGCGAGGTGGAGGTGGTGGCCGATCAGATCGGATCACCCACCTACGTCGGCGATCTCGTCGACGCCCTGCTTCAACTCGCCGACGACGGCTCGATCCGCGAGCCGATCCTGCACGCCGCCAACGAGGGCGCGGTCAGTCGTTTCGAGCAGGCGCAAGCGGTGTTCGAGGCCGTGGGCGCCGATCCGGCGCGGGTTCGTCCGGTGGGCACCGACCGGCATCCGCGTCCGGCGCCGCGGCCGGCCTATTCGGCGCTGTCGGGGCGGCGCTCGACCGAGGCGGGTCTCACGCCGCTGCGTCCATGGCGCGATGCGGTGATCGCCGCGATGGCGCAGTGATCAGGCGCGACGGGCCTTTTCAGCGGGCGCGGTGTCCAGGATCAACTCCGCGGCGCGCCCGGCCATTGCCAGCATCGGTCCGGCGAGGTTGCCCGACATCTGCTTCGGCATGATCGAGCAGTCGACGATGCGCAGCCCGTCGATACCGCGGACGCGCAACTGATCGTCGACGATCTCGTCGTCGGTGGGCCCCATCATGCAGGTGCCTGCCGCGTGGCTGCCGGTGGCGCCGGTCTTGATGGTGGCGTCGATGATCTCCTCGTCGGTCTGCACGCCCTTACCCGGCGTCGTCTCCTTCTCGACGTGTTCGGCCAGCGGCGACTGCTCGAAGATCTGCCGGATCTTGCGGACCACACCGACCATCGTCGTGCGGTCGTAGTCGGTGGCCAGGTAATTGGGTTCGATCGACAGCGCGGCGCCGGGATCGGGTGAGGTGATCCATACCCGGCCCTCCGACGTCGGCCGCAGGATCTCAGCCGCGCACGAAACGCCGCCGTGCGAATCGATTTGACCGCGTTCACCGCCGCTGACATCGGCCACCGACATCAGCCGGGCGAGGAATTGCCCGTCGACGCGGTCGAGTTCGGGCCTGGTCTTGAAGATCGCCATCACGTCGCCGGTCGGGGTGGCCAGCGGGCCCCTGCGGGTGGCCGCGAACTTCAGCGCCGCAAGGGCTTTGCCGACCGTGGTGCGCAGCTGCCGGTTGTAACCAAGGTCGTCCTTCAACCGGTAGGTGACGATGGCGCAGAAGTGCTCGGTCATCCGGCGGCCGACGTTGTCGCGCTCGAGATACACCGGCACACCGGCCTTTTCGAGTACATCGCGGGGGCCGACGCCGGATAGCTGCAGGATCTTCGGTGTGTGCAGCGCGCCCATCGCCACGATCACCTCGCGACGGGCGCGCACCTCGGAAGTGTTGCCGCCGGTGCGGATCTCGGCGCCGACGGCGCGGCCGTTCTCGAAGATCAACCGCTGCGCGTAGGTGTCGGTGGCCAGGTGCAGGTTGGGACGCTTGAGCACCGGGTCGAGGAACGCCTTGGCCGCGCTGACCCGTAGTCCGCGGCGAATCATGGCCATCGCGGGTCCGACGCGTTCGTCGTCGGATTCGTTGTAGTCCTCGACGCTGTGTAGGCCGGTGTTGGCTGCGGCGTCAATGATGTACTGGCTCAGTTCATCTGGGAACCTCGGCTGCGAGATGTGCAGTGGGCCGCCGACCCCCCGTGTCGGTGAGGGGCCGAACTGGTTGTCCTCGAAGGCTTTGAAGACCGGCAGAATGTTGTCCCAACCCCAGCCGTGGTTGCCGAGCCGCTCGAGCTCGTCGTAGTCCTCGCGGTTGCCCCGGTTGTACACCAGGCCGTTGATGGCGGTGGAGCCGCCGACCGCTTTGCCGCGCACCCAGCGTTCGTTGAGTTTGTCGGCGGCGCCGTAGGGCTGCAGCTGGTAGACGAAGCTGTGCTTGTAGCCCTCGTAGGCGTGCGGGTCCGGGTGGTCGGTCCGTTGCTCGAACAGGCCCGCGCCCATCATCGGGATGGCGAAGTACGGGCCGCGGGCCGGTGGGCCGGCTTCGACCAGCAGCACCTCGGTTCGGGGATCCTCCGAGAGCCGATTGGCCAGCACACAGCCGGCGGCTCCTGCACCGAGAATGACGTAGTCGAACGCGGGCATACTGCTCGTCCTTTCCCGGCCGCCGTCTCCATACCCCTTAGCGGCCGTTAGACAGACTACCGGGCTGACGCGCAGACACTGTTGTTGGTTGCCGTTGCTGCGGTGGCCGATTCGGATGCGGCTACCCTCTAGCCAATGAGTGACGAACTGGTTTCTGTCGCGTGAGCGACGATCTGGCGGGGGCCGCGTGAGCGACGGCCTGGCCGTGGTGACGGTGACGTATTCACCGGGCCCACACCTCGATCGGTTCCTGGCGTCCCTCTCGCATGCCACCGAACGGCCCGTGACGGTGATCATGGCCGACAACGGTTCGACAGACGGTGCGCCCGAGGAGGCGACGCAGCGCTATCCCAGCACCCGACTGCTGCGCATGGACGGCAACCTCGGCTACGGCACCGCGGTGAACCGCGCGGTCGCGGAGATCATGCCGGAGTCCGAATTTCTCGTGGTCGCCAACCCGGATGTGCAGTGGGGTCCGCACAGCATCGACCTGCTTCTGGAGGCGGCCGAACGGTGGCCCAAGGCGGGCGCGTTGGGGCCGCTGATCCGTGATCCGGACGGTTCGGTGTACCCGTCGGCCCGCCACCTGCCCAGCCTGATTCGCGGCGGCATGCATGCCGTCGTCGGCCCGTTCTGGAAAACCAACCCCTGGACGGCCGAATACCGCCAGGAGCGCACCGAACCCAGCGAACGTCCCGTCGGCTGGTTATCGGGGTCATGCTTGTTGCTGAGGCGCGCCGCTTTCGATGAGGTCGCCGGCTTCGACGAGCGCTATTTCATGTACATGGAGGACGTCGACCTGGGAGATCGCCTCAGCAAGGCGGGCTGGCAGAACATCTATGTGCCGTCGGCGGAGATTTTGCACGCCAAGGGCCACGCCACGGGGCGCGATCCGGCCCGCAACTTGGCGGCCCACCATACGAGCACCTACACTTTCCTGGCAGATCGGCATCCGAACCTGTGGCAGGCGCCACTGCGGTGGGCGATCAGGGGCGCGCTGGCTGCGCGGGCGGGCCTGGTGGTTCGCAATACCCGGCGCAAGCAGAGGAAGGGGCGGGCTTAGTGGTCAATCCGGCGGAGGTGGACGCGGTCGTACTCGTCGGCGGCATGGGCACGCGGCTGCGCCCGTTGACCCTGTCCGCGCCCAAACCGATGCTGCCGACCGCGGGGTTGCCGTTCCTGACCCATTTGCTGTCGCGTATCGCCGATGCGGGCATCGAGCACGTCGTACTGGGCACCTCCTACAAGGCGGGGGTGTTCGAGTCGGAGTTCGGCGACGGGTCGAAGCTGGGTTTGCAGATCGACTATGTGGTGGAAGAGGAACCGCTTGGCACCGGCGGCGGCATCGCCAACGTGTCGGAGAAGCTGCGCTACGACACCGCGCTGGTGTTCAACGGTGACGTGCTCTCCGGTGCGGATCTGCGGGCGCTGCTGGACTCGCACGGCGACAGCGGCGCCGACGTCACACTGCATCTGGTCCGCGTCGGCGATCCGCGCGCATTCGGTTGTGTGCCCACCGATTCCGACGGTGTGGTGACCGCGTTCCTGGAAAAGACGCAGGATCCGCCGACCGACCAGATCAACGCCGGCTGCTATGTCTTCAAGCGTGAGGTGATCGAGCAGATCCCCAAGGGCCGCGCGTTGTCCGTGGAGCGTGAAATCTTCCCCGGTCTGCTCTCGGACGGTCTTCGGGTGTGCGGTTACGTCGACTCGACGTACTGGCGTGACATGGGCACCCCCGACGACTTCGTGCGCGGCTCTGCGGATCTGGTCCGCGGCATTGCGCCTTCGCCTGCGCTCGGTGGACAGCGGGGCGAGAAGCTGGTGCACGACGGCGCGGCGGTCGCGCCGGGTGCACTGTTGATCGGCGGCACGGTGGTCGGCCGTGGCGCCGAGATCGGTGCGGGTGCGCGCCTTGACGGCGCGGTGATCTTCGACGGTGCGTGCATCGGTGCGGGCGCGGTGATCGAACGCTCGATCATCGGCTTCGGCGCTCGCATCGGCCCGCGGGCGCTGATCCGCGACGGTGTCATCGGCGACGGCGCGGACATCGGCGCGCGGTGCGAGTTGTTGCGAGGCGCCCGGGTCTGGCCGGGGGTCACCATCCCCGACGGCGGCATCCGCTACTCGACCGACGTCTAGCTTGCGTGGCCTTCCGCCGAGTGGCCAGTTATCGCACGCGAATCGCGTTGGCGCGTTTCATAAGTGGCCACTCGACGACGCGCGGCGTCCACCAGTTGGGTGAGACCGAAGTCGCAATCATCCGGTAGCGCGTCGAGCGGCCACCAGCGCAAGTCCAAAGACTCGTCGCTGACCGCGATTTCGGCGTCCGCGGGCGCGTGCGCGACGAACTGGATGTCGAGGTGACGCGTCGGTCGCCCCAGCGAACAGGTGACCGGGTGCACGTGAAGCGCGGCGGGCTCGGGATCCATGGTGAGGTCGTCGATGCCCGATTCCTCGGTGGCCTCGCGCAATGCGGCGGCGACGATATCGGTGTCGCTGTCCTCACAGTGCCCGCCCAACTGCAGCCATCGCCCGATCCGCGGATGCAGTGTTAGCAGCGCGTGGGTGCCGGTGTGGTCGAGCACCAGCGCGGACCCGGTCACATGGCCGGGCGCACACGAGCGTAGGCATCCGTCGGGTCTTGCGGTGAGAAACGCCAGCACAGCATGCCGCAGTGTGTCCTGCGCGGGATCCGTTGTGCGCCAGTGTGTCAGCGTCTTGACCGCCGATTCGTGCAGGCTCACTTGCGGATCAGCAGGCCGTCGGTGTCGACCGGATCGCGGGGTCCGGACTCCTCTTCGGGGTAGCCGATCGCGATGGCGCCCAGCGGTTCCCAGTCCGACGGCAGGTCCAGCTCCTCGCGCACCAGGTCGGCGGCGAAGATCGTCGAACCGATCCAGCAGCTGCCGACGCCACGCACGGCCAGCCCCACCAACAACGCCTGTACCGCGGCGCCCACCGCGACCGTGAACATGGTGTGCTCTGCCGCGGTGCGGACCGCATCCGGATAGCTGTGGGCGCCGTCGGGCACCATGAACGGGATGACGAGTTCGGGTGCGTCGTAGAGGATCTGGCCGCGGCCGACGCGCCGTTCCACCGCATCCGGCGCACGGCCGTCGCCGGTCAGGTCGGCGCGCCACCGATCCTTCATCCGGTCCAACAGCCGCACCCGCCTGCCTGAGTCCTGCAGCCACACGAACCGCACCGGCCGGGTGTGGTGTGGTGCGGGTGCGGTGAGCGCCTCGGCGACGGCCGCCTCGACGAGGTCAGGCGGCACGGGGTCGGAGTCGAATCGGCGCACCGACCGGCGCAGCAGTTGCGCTTGACTGCGACCGAGGGCAATGGCTTCTTCGGTGCCGAGCCAGAACAGGTCGTCCTCGCCGGGCCGCAGCAGTGTTCGCGCATTGGATCCGTTGTCCGACAACGTGAGTCCGCGCACCACGGCGACCGGGATATCGGTCAGCTTACCCTTCACCAGATCAGCCGCCGCGGCGATCTCGTCGGCGACGGCGATCTCGGTGACGATCAGGTCGTTGCCGTGCCGGTCCTTCGACCCCGCATAGCCATGCAGCACGGTCAGGCCAGCGGCGCCTATCGCGAAGTCGGTCTGGCCGTTGCGCCACGCCCGGCCCATGGTGTCGGTGATGACGACGCCGACGGTGACACCGAGTCGTTCGCGCAGCGCGTCGCGCAGCGCCGCCGCAGCGCCGTCGGGGTCGGTCGGCAGCAGCGCCAATTCACCCGAGTCGACGTTGGAGCCGTCGACGCCCGCGGCAGCCTGCACCAGGCCGAGCGCATTCTCGGTGATCAGCGTGCGCCCCTTGCGTGCGAGCACCCGCACGGCTTCCGCGTCGATCAGCTTGCGCCGCAGCGCATCCCGCTGCTCCGGATCGGTCGGTGCGTCGACGATGCGGCCCTCACACTTGGAGACCACCTTGCTGGTGATCACCACGACGTCGTCATCGCGCAACCACGATGCGGCGTCGGCGAGTGCGGCGGCGAGGTCGTCGCCCGGCCGGAACTCCGGAAGTCCGCGCACCGGGAGGATTTCGACGGACGCCCCCGAACCGTGCTCCGTCATGGCTTCACCCCAGCGAGATCGAGTCCGGCGCGCACCATTTCGGCGGTGGTCTGCGGGTCGGTCATCAGCAGCGGCACCGATCGCACCTCGACGCCGGCGATCTCGGCATGGTCGCCCTCGTGCACCAGCCAGCCGTCGAGGATGCCGACACCGGAACGCGCACCGTAATAGCCGCCGACCGCTTCGGAGGTGCTGGTCACGCCGATCACAGAAAGGCATTCATCGGCCATGCCGCGCAGCGGCTTTCCGCCGATGATGGGGGAGTAGCCGATCACCCTGGCCGTCGTCGAGCGCAGCGCGCCCCGGATGCCTGGCACTGCGAGTATGGCACCGATGCTCACCACCGGGTTGGACGGCGCAAGCAGCACCACGTCGGCGGACTCGATCGCCTCGGCCACACCGGGTCCCGCGGTGGCTTTGTCGGCGCCGACGAACGCGAAACTGTGGGTCGGCACCTGCGCGCGGTAGCGCACCCACCATTCCTCGAAGTGGATGGCGCGTTTCTCGCCGTCCGCCGGATCCGTGATGACGACGTGGGTTTCGCTGCGATCGTCGGTGGCCGGAAGCAGTCGCGCGCCGGGTTGCCACCGGTCGCACAGCGCTTCGGTCACTTGCGACAGCGGATAACCCGCGCGCAGCATCTGGCTGCGGACCAGATGCGTGGCCAGGTCGCGGTCGCCGAGGCCGAACCAATCCGGTTGCACGCCATAGGCCGCGAGTTCCTCTTTGGCGTGCCAGGTTTCGTCCCGACGACCCCAACCGCGTTCCGCGTCGATGCCGCCGCCTAAGGTGTACATGCACGTGTCGAGGTCCGGGCAGATCCGCACTCCGAACATCCACGAGTCGTCGCCCACATTGACGATCGCGGTCAGTTCGCTATCGGATTGGGATCCAGCGGACGAGCCGGAGTACTGTCCGAGGCCTGATTGGCCGCTGAAGCGGCCGAGCCCCAACAGGTGCTGCACGCCCAGCAGGAAGCGTGCACCGCCGACGCCGCCGACCAGAACCGTGACCCTCATGATGAGAAGGTGCTCCTCTCGTCCACCATGATGATCGAGACTAGGTGGTGCCCAATGAAGCCGGTGCGGCGCGGTGGTGTGACGGACACGCCGACGTGACGACGCGCCGAATTCGTGTCACGAAATGGTATGAATTCCTGTTCCAGCGCTTGACCCCGGCAGCTAACACGTGTGTAATCACAGCAGTGTCATTTCCTGGTTGGACGGCCGGTTTCGGTGGCGCAGACCGAGATTCGATCACTTGTTCGAATTGAGATGGCCGCACATCGAAATAGTGGGGCTCAAAGCAGGGATCTACGAGACACAGGTGAGGAGGCGGAGCATGGCGTTTGAGCAGGCCCAATCCGGGCAAGATGATCGTTTCGACAACCGGATTCTCGGCTCAGTAGGCGACATCCGTCACACCATTACCGGACCTACATCGATTGGGGTGCCGGGACGTCCTCAATTGAGTTTGGTGCCCGACCAACCCGAGAGATATGACGTTGCTCCGGCAACTACCGAAGATGATCAATGGCAAGAGCGCGCATTGTGCGCTCAAACCGACCCAGAGGCGTTTTTCCCCGAGAAGGGCGGCTCCACTCGCGAAGCCAAGCGAATCTGCTTGGGTTGCGAGGTCCGCGACCGCTGCCTGGAATACGCCCTCGCCCACGACGAGCGCTTCGGCATCTGGGGCGGGCTTTCCGAGCGGGAGCGCCGCCGCCTCAAGCGCGGGATCGTCTGATTCGTTAGCTCATTCGTCGTCGATCGTCGGGTCGATGACAGAAGGTTCGACGCCAAGATACGTGGCCACCTGAGCCACCAGAACTTCATGCAGCAGGTCGGCGAGGTCGACGGTGTCCTTCGCCCGACGCTCAATCGGCTTGCGGAACAACACAATTCGCGCACGTGTCGCGTTGCCCCGGACATCGACCCCGGCCGGTATCAAACGCGCCAGTGCGATCGGCCCGTCTGCCACCACTTCTGGCGGCCACTGCACGGAATCAGGATCCTTCGGCGAGATCCGAGGAATCTCGTCGACCGCGACGTCGAGTCCGGACACTCGATCCTGCCATCGCCGCTCGATCGGTTCATAAGCCTCCAGCACCGCCATGTCGAACCGTTCGGCGCGACTGCGCCAACCCGGAACGGTCGGTGGGAGCAGCGGACCGCGCATCTCCCGGCCGCGGCGTGATCCGCGTAATCTGCGCTCGGCCACATCCGAAGAGTAACGGTTGGAGATCGGGGCTTCGATAGCTGCGCGTGTCCGGCGGCTTACCACGTTTCCGCACGATAACCTCTCGTTCGTGAATGTTCCCCGTCGCTGCTGTCGGCCCGGGTGTCCCCACTATGCGGTCGCGACGCTGACGTTCGTGTACTCGGACTCGACAGCCGTCGTCGGGCCGCTGGCCACGGTGTCCGAGCCGCATTCCTGGGATCTGTGTGTCGCACACGCCGGCCGGATCACCGCGCCGCGTGGCTGGGAGCTGGTGCGTCACGCAGGGCCGTTGCCGACGCATCCCGACGAGGACGATCTGGTGGCGCTCGCCGACGCCGTCCGCGAGCGCCGCGACAGTTCGGCCCCGATCAACGGGGTGGCGGCCGGCTTCTCCGATCCCGCCACCGGCGTACACGGTGGTGCGCTGATGGCGCCCGTCGCTCGACGGCCGGAGTCCAACGGCAGGCGCCGAGGCCACCTGCGGGTTCTGCCAGACCCGACTGACTAGCCAAGGCGTTGCCCGACTAGGCGCCATCTGCGTTCAGCCCGACGGTTAGGCTGGCGCCAACGGTCCCCCTCGCAAGGAGCTCTATGTGACGCGCTCTTCGCGCAAGCGCTCATCGCAGTCTCGGCCCGCCGCGGCAGTGCACCGCGTCATCAAGGCGTATGACGTCCGCGGCTTGGTCGGTGAGGAAATCGACGAGGCTTTCGTCGCCGACGTCGGCGGCGCGTTCGCCCGCCTGGTCCGCGACGGTGCCTCGCAGGTGGTGATCGGTCACGACATGCGGGCCAGCTCGCCGGCGCTCGCGGCCGCGTTCGCCGACGGCGTGATGGCGCAGGGGTTGGACGTCGTGCAGATCGGGCTGGCGTCCACCGACCAGTTGTACTTTGCGTCCGGGCTGTTGGACTGCCCAGGCGCGATGTTCACCGCGAGCCATAATCCCGCCGCCTACAACGGCATCAAGCTGTGCCGTGCCGGCGCCAAGCCGGTGGGCAAGGACACCGGGCTGACTCAGATCAGCGAGGAGATCATCGCCGGAGTGCCCGCATACGACGGCCCGCGCGGCGCGGATTCCCAGCGCGACGTGTTGACCGAATACGGCGAATTCCTGCGGACGCTGGTCAGTCTGGCCGAGCTGCGCCCGCTGCGGGTGGCCGTGGACGCAGGCAACGGCATGGGCGGCCACACCACGCCCGCGGTGCTCGGCGCGATCCCGTCAATCACGCTGCTGCCGTTGTACTTCGAACTCGACGGCACGTTCCCGAACCACGAGGCCAACCCGCTGGACCCGGCGAACCTCGTCGACCTGCAGGCGCACGTCGTGGAAACCGGTGCCGACATCGGCTTGGCTTTCGACGGCGACGCCGACCGCTGTTTCGTCGTCGACGAAAAGGGGCATCCGGTGTCACCCTCGGCGGTGACGGCCTTGGTCGCCGCCCGGGAATTGAACAGGGAGATCGGCGCGACGGTGATCCACAACCTGATCACCTCCCGTGCGGTGCCGGAACTGGTCGCCGAGCGGGGTGGTACCCCGGTGCGCTCGCGCGTCGGGCATTCGTACATCAAGGCGCTGATGGCCGACACCGGCGCGATTTTCGGTGGCGAGCACTCCGCGCACTACTACTTCCGCGATTTCTGGGGCGCCGACTCCGGCATGCTGGCAGCGCTTTACGTGCTGGCGGCGCTGGGCGAGCAGGACCGGCCGCTGTCCGAGCTGATGGCGGACTATCAGCGCTATGAGGCGTCCGGCGAGATCAACTTCACCGTCACTGACGCCGAAAACTGTGTCGACGCGGTGCTCAGGTCGTTCGGCGCGCGCATCCACTCGATCGACCATCTCGACGGCGTCACCGTCGATCTGGGCGACGGCAGCTGGTTCAACTTGCGGATGTCCAACACCGAACCGTTGCTACGGCTGAACGTCGAGGCGCGCACCACCGAGGAGATCGACGAGATCGTCGCAGTCATCGCCGCCCAGATCGCCTCGCGCAACGAGGCGACCGTGTGAACGGCACCCAGGCCGCCGTGGACCTCGACGACGTCGAGGGCCTGCTCGCGGCCGATCGCGACGGTTTGCTGCGCGCGGCGTCGATGGCAGGCGCGCAGGTGCGTGCCACCGCGGCAGCGCTCGACGAGGGCGACCTCGACTCGCTGAAGTCCGATCAACCTCCGCGCACCGTCATTTGGGTGGCGGGCCGCGGCAACGCCGAGACCGCGGGGACGATGCTGTCGGCGACGCTCGGAGGCTCCGTCGGTGCGCCGATCGTGGTGGCGTCCGAGGCGCCGCCGTGGATCGGCGCACTCGATGTGTTGATCCTCGCCGGTGACGATCCGGGTGACCAGCGGTTGGTGTCGGCCGCCGCGATGGGGGTTCGCCGCGGCGCGCGCATCGCGGTGGTGGCGCCGTACGAAGGCCCGCTGCGCGATGCGACCGCAGGCCGCTCGGCCTCGCTGGCACCCCGATTGCAGGTGCGCGACGACTTCGGGCTGACCCGCTATCTCGCGGCAGGTCTAGCCGTGCTGCACACCGTGGATCCCGGTCCCCACGTTGACCTTTCGGCGCTGGCCGACGAACTCGACGCCGAGGCCTTTCGCAACAGCGCGGGGCGCGAACTGTTCACCAACCCGGCCAAGACCCTAGCCGATCGCATGTCGGCCCGCGACGTGGTGTTGGCCGGTGACAACCCGGCCACGTTGGCCTTGGCCCGCCACGGTGCGGCCGTGCTGCTGAGGATCGCGCACCAGTCGGTGGCCGCGGTCGGGTTGGCCGACGCGCTGGTGGCGTTGCACGGGGGTATGGGCAACGAACCCGGTGGCGCACAGTCGATTTTTCACGATGAGCAGATCGACGGTCCGCTGCCGAGGCGGCTTCGCACCTTCGTGTTGGCCACTGACAGCGAGCGGCCCGTCGTGCTCGCACGAGTAGGCGGGCTCGACGACGTCTCGGTGGTCAACGCCGAGGACGTGCCCGAAGCGTTGGGGATGGTGGACGCGCCGCCGGCCGTCGCACCCCCTGGGCGACCGGAACAACAACTGGCGATGTTGGCCGTACGGTTGGAGATGACGGCGACATACCTGCGACTGGTTCGAGGTTAAGCGAGTGCATCTGCTACGCGGAGCGGTCCGAACCTATGCATGGGGTTCGCGGACCGCGATTGCCGATTTCACCGGGCGGCCAAGTCCGACAGCGCATCCCGAGGCCGAACTGTGGTTCGGCGCGCATCCGGGTGATCCGGCGTGGCTGCAGACCGATGACGGTGAAGTGTCGCTGCTCGACACGCTGCGGGCCGATCCGGAAGGCCAATTGGGTACCGCGGTGCGGGGGCGTTTCGGTGACTGCCTGCCGTTCTTGGTCAAGGTGCTCGCGGCCGACGAACCGCTGTCGCTGCAGGCTCATCCGAGCGCGGAACAGGCGGCGGAAGGATTCGCGCGCGAGGAGAAGTTGGGTATTCCGGTTTCGGCGCCCACCCGTAACTACCGCGACCGCAGCCACAAACCCGAATTATTGGTCGCGCTGGGGGACTTCGAAGCGCTGGCCGGTTTCCGCTCCGCCGAGAGCAGCGTCGAGCTGATGCGTGCGCTGGCGGTCAGTGACCTCGATCCGTTTGTCCACCTGCTGTCCGGTCAGTCCGACGCTGACGGCCTACGCGCGCTGTTCACCACGTGGATCACCGCGCCGCAGCCCGACCTCGACGTGTTGGTGCCCGCGGTGATCGAGGGTGCCATCGAATACGTTCGGTCGGGCAACAAGAAGTTCGCGGCGGAAGCCAGGACGGTGCTCGAACTCGGCGAGCGGTATCCCGGCGATGCCGGGGTGCTGGCCTCGTTGCTGCTCAACCGGATCAGCCTGAAACCCGGTGAAGCCATCTACATGCCTGCGGGAAATCTGCATGCGTATCTGCACGGCGTCGGTGTCGAGGTGATGGCCAACTCGGACAACGTTCTGCGCGGCGGGTTGACACCCAAACACGTCGATGTGCCTGAACTGTTGCGGGTGCTGGACTTCACCCCCGCCACCGACGCTGTCATCCATCCCCGAATCACAAGGGACGGAACAGAACTCGTGTACAACACGCCTGCCCCCGAGTTCGCGGTGTCGGTGGTGTGCATCCAGGGCGATTACCTCGGCCACGAGATCGACGCGCCGGCGCATCACGACGGGCCGCAGATCCTGCTCTGCACCGAGGGTTCGACGGTGGTACATGCGAAGTCGACCGCGGTCACACTGGAACGCGGAGCGGCGGCGTGGGTTTCCGCCGATGACGGTCCGATCCGCCTGGTGGCGCAGACGCCGACGAAGTTGTTCAGGGCGACGGTCGGGATCTAGTGTTCGGCTTTCTTGCCGAACGGCAGCAGGTGCATGATCGCCACCACGATCGAGCCGATCACCATGCCGACGATCGCTGACACCGCGGTGTTGAGCAGCCAGGCCAGCAGCGCACCGGCGCCGGGCACGGCGTGATGCACCCATTCCTCGGCGTGGTGCACCAGGCCGTACGGGGCGTGCCACCCCAGCGTGTCGGTGCCCTGCAGCAGGATGTGCCCGCCGACCCAGAGCATCGCCACCGTGCCGATGATCGACAGCGCCGACAGCAGTTTGGGCATCGCCGAGACCAGACCCCGCCCTACCTTCTTGGCGAAGTTCGACGTCCGCTGCGCCAGGTTCAGGCCGATGTCGTCCATCTTCACGATCAGCCCGACGACGCCGTACACGCCGAGCGTGATCACAATCGCGACGATCACCAGGATCACGAACCGCGGCCAGAAAGGCTGGTCGGACACCTCGTTCAGCGCGATGACCATGATCTCGGCGGACAGGATGAAATCGGTCCGGATGGCGCCTGCCGTCATCTTCTTCTCGGCATCCCCGCCGCCGGTGGCCGTGGGCGCGGCATGCGCGTCGTAGCCGGTGATCCACCCCCACACCTTCTCCGCGCCCTCGTAGCACAGATAGGTCGCGCCGAGCATCAGGATCGGCGTGATGACCCACGGAACGAACTGGCTAGCCAGCAGCGCGGCGGGCAGGATGAAGAGGAGCTTGTTGCGCAGCGACCCGACCGCGATTCGCTTGATCATCGGCAGTTCGCGGTCCGCGGTGACGCCGTGCACGTACTGCGGTGTCACCGCGGTGTCGTCGATGACGACACCTGCCGCCTTTGCCGTGGCGCGCCCCGCGGCCGCGCTGATGTCGTCGACCGACGCCGCGGTCAACCGGGCCAGAGCGGCGACGTCGTCGAGAAGTCCGAACAGACCAGCGCTCATCGCGTCGTCCTCATGGCACCGAAGGCTACCTGGCCCGCATGAACCGGATCAGCACGTCCTCGGCGAGCCCGTACTGCATCGCGTCGACCCACACCCGCGAGCAGACCGGCCCTCGCGCTCGCGCCCGCCTGCCGCCGGGCACCGCGACGTAGCCACCGACGTCCGCGCCGGCCAGCAGATCGAGAAATGTGCCGGCGTCCTCTGCGTCGAGATCGGCGATGGCCACCCAGATATCGGCCCACACACCATTGTCCCTGCCACCCGGCGGCAACCAGTATGCGATGCCGAAGCCGCCCACGTCCTCCAGCGGCCGGATCTGCGAGGCCATGTCACCAGTATCAGGCCGCACCCCGACTCGACGCACCACCGATGACGCGGTGCACGTCCGCTGTCGAACCGGCGGCCCCCTCCTGCGCGATCCAGGGACCCTCGATCGACGGGTCGAGGATGCCTGCCTCCAGCCAGGTGAACCGACCGTCGAGCAGGTGTCGTGACAGCTGGCGGTCGCTGTCGTCGGTGTTGTGCCAGAGTTCGTCGAACAACCGGTCGGCCCGCATCCTGGCCTGCCTGCAAAACGCGTCGGCGAGTTCGACCGCCGAGGGATCGGTCCGGTCGCGTTGTGCACGCACGCACGCGGCCGTCATCGCGAACAACTCTGCGCCGATGTCGACGATGCGGGCCAGGAACCGCTGCTTGTGCTCCAGCCTGCCCTGCCAGCGCGACATCCCGTAGAAGGTGCTGCGAGCCATCCGCCTGCTGGCGCGCTCGACGTACCGCAGGTGCGTCGCAAGCGGCCCAAATTCGCCGAATGATGTTGGTAGCTGCCCTTTTCCGGCGACCAGGCTGGGCAGCCAGCGGGCATAGAAGCGGCCCGCGTTGGCGACGGCGCGGGCCTTGCGCCGCATATCGGCGTCCTGGTCGATGATGTCGCCTGCCACGGAGAGATGAACGTCGACCGCCTCCCGCGCGATGAGCAGATGCATGATCTCGGTCGAGCCTTCGAAGATCCGGTTGATGCGCGCATCGCGCAACACCTGTTCGGCTGGCACTCCCCGCTCGCCGCGGGCGGCCTGCGATTCGGCGGTCTCGAAGCCGCGGCCGCCGCGGATCTGGACGAGTTCGTCGGCGACCAGCCAGCCCATCTCGGAGCCGTACAGTTTCGCCAGCGCCGCCTCGATGCGGATGTCGTTGTGGCCGGCGTCGGCGAGTTCACTGCACAGTTCGACCATCGCCTCCAGGCCGTAGGCAGTGGCGGCCATGAAGGCCAATTTGCCTGCGACAGCGTCGTGTTCACCGACCGGCTTGCCCCACTGCACGCGCGCCTTCGACCATTCCCTGGCGATCTTGACCGACCACTTCGCCCCCCCGACGCACGTTGCGGGCAGCGACAACCGCCCGACGTTCAGCGTGGACAGCGCGATCCGCAGTCCGTCGCCTTCGGCGCCGATCCGGTTGGCGGCGGGCACCCGCACATCGGTGAACCGGGTCAGCCCGTTCTCGATGCCTCGCAATCCCATGAACGCGTTGCGGTTCTCGACCACGATGCCCGGGGTGTCGGCCTCGACGACGAATGCGGTGATGCCGCCGCGATGACCTTCACTCCTGGGGACCTTGGCCATCACCACGATCAGGTCGGCGATCACGCCGTTGGTGGTCCACAGCTTCACCCCGTTCAGCACGTAGTCCTCGCCATCCGGGACGGCGGTGGCGTGCAGACGCGCGGGGTCGCTGCCGACGTCGGGCTCGGTCAGCAGGAACGCGCTGATCTCCCGCGCGCACCGCGGCAGCCACTTTTGCTTCTGCTCCTCGGTGCCGAACATCGCGATCGGCTGCGGCACCCCGATGGACTGGTGCGCGGACAGCAATGCGCCGAAGGCGGGGTGAACCGAGCAGGCCAGCGCGAGCGCCCTGTTGTAGTACACCTGCGACAAGCCGAGGCCGCCGTATTCGGTGCCGATCTTCATGCCGAGCGCGCCGAGTTCTTTCAGGCCGAGGATCACGTCGTCAGGGATCTGCGCATCGCGTTCGATCACCGTAGCGTCGACATGCGTGTCCAGGAAGTCGCGCAGCTTGGCCAGGAATGCCTCACCGCGCTCGGCGGCTTGCGCAGACCCGGTCGGATGCGGGTGAATCAGGTCCAACCGCAGCCTGCCCAGGAACAACTCCTTGCCGAAGCTGGGCGCCAGCCACTCGGCCGCTCGCGCGTGTTCGGCGACCTCCCTGGCGTGCTTCTCGCTGATTTCCCCGGTAGCGGTCATGTCTGCCTCCCCAAGCAACTGGACCTACTCGACAGTAACTCCAACTGCCGGCGGGGGAGTACCGGTTTGCAGGTCAGCTGACAGGGGTGGTTGCACGCGCAACGGCCGGGCGCCGCTTCTCGGCCAGCCAGAGTCGCATGTTGTGCCGGATGGTGCGGCCCACCAGTCGGGCGGACGGCACCATGTACAGGCTGTCGAGCAGGCTGAACCGGCGCAGAAACCATTCGGCGAGAACAGGATCCGTTTCGGCGGCGCCGAGGAATTGGTCGAACAGGTTGCCCACCATGGGGTACCACCACGGTGTCGGCCCGGTGGCGCGGTGCAGCACCAGGTCGCCGATCGCGTTCATCGTCCAGACCGGGAAGGTGGTCTTGGCCGCGGCGCGGCTGAATTCGCGTTCGAGATCGGCGGCCGGCGTCTGCAGCAGGCGGCGCAGGTGTCCGGTTTGCAGCGACGTCATCGTCATGCCCTGACCGAACGTCGGGTTGAAGCTGACGACGGCGTCGCCGAACGGGATGATGCCCGCGGGGAACCGGCTGAGCTTGTCGTAGCGACGCCACCGGCTGGCGGGGTATTTGTGCAGCGCGACCTCGCCGATCGGCTCGCCCCGCCGGATGGCGGCGGCGACGTGCGGCGGCACGATCTGGTCGGCGAGTGCGCACATGCCCGCGAAATCGTGCGGCGGTTCGACTTTGCCGACCCCGAAGGTGGTCAGGCCCCAGGTGCCGTCCTCGTAATAGAGCATGCCGAGCCCGAGCGGCTGTTCACGAGAGGCGCCCGCGACGACGACCTTCTCGGCGATCAAGCCGTCCGGGATGCGCAGTTGATGGGTGGCGTAACCGATGCCGACGTAGATGACGTCTTCGCGGGGCCGCTCAAAACCCCACTGCGCCAACCACGCCGGCAGTCGGGTGCCGCGCCCCGCAGCGTCGACGACGAGGTCGGCTTCCACCGCGTCTCCCGAATCGAGCAGGACGCCGGTGACCCGCTGTCGCGTTGCGTCGAAACGGGGTTCGCGCACACCCGCCCGGACGACGTCGACGTTGTCGATGGCCTTCACCCGGCGCCGGATCTGCCATTCGAGGTGCTTGCGGCTCGGCACGTAGGCGGTGAATTCACTCTGCAGTCGATGGTGGGTTCCCAGCACATGGCCGGCCGCACCGAAGTGGATGCAGTCGGGCCGGTTCTCCAGGATCGGGACACCGTCGGCGACCATGTCGGCCAGCAGGCCGGGGAAGTGTGATTCGAACTCCTGGGCGCCGCGCGCCATCAGCAGGTGCACGTGTCGATCCTGGGGTACCGCGGATCGGTGGGCGGGGGCGTCGGGCAACTCGTCGCGCTCGTAGACCGTGACCCGCTCGTAACAGTCCGACAGCACCCGGGCCGCGCACAGGCCGGCGAGGCTGGCCCCGATGACAACTGCGTGTTTAGTAGTCCGCCCCATCGGGTGCACAGTACTCGGTACATTCCGGACTACGGACCAGGGAAGGCGTGCTCATGGCCGGCAGATGGCGAACGAAGTCGGTTGAACAATCCATCGCTGACACCGATGAGCCCGACACCCGATTGCGCAAGGATCTGACGTGGTGGGACCTGACCGTGTTCGGCGTGTCCGTGGTGATCGGGGCGGGCATCTTCACGATCACCGCGTCGACGGCGGGCAACATCACCGGCCCGGCGATTTCCATTTCGTTCGTCATCGCGGCGATCGCGTGCGGGCTGGCCGCCTTGTGCTACGCCGAATTCGCGTCCACGGTGCCGGTGGCAGGCAGCGCGTACACCTTCTCCTATGCGACGTTCGGTGAGTTCGTCGCGTGGATCATCGGCTGGGATTTGATTTTGGAATTCGCGGTCGCCGCCGCCGTCGTGGCCAAGGGCTGGTCGAGCTATCTGGGCACGGTGTTCGGATTCGGTGGCGGTGTGGCGGATTTCGGTGGGCTGCAACTCGATTGGGGAGCGCTGCTGATCATCGCCTTCGTCACCGTGATCCTGGCGTGGGGCACCAAGCTGTCGGCGGAGGTCAGCCTGGCCATCACCGTGGTCAAGGTGGCGGTGGTGCTGCTGGTCGTGGTGGTCGGCGCGTTCTACATCAAGACAGCCAACTTCTCGCCGTTCATCCCGCCTGCGGAGGCGGGCGAAGGCGGTAGCGGCACGGAACAGTCCCTGTTTTCGCTGTTGACCGGCGCCGAAGGCAGCCACTACGGCTGGTACGGCGTGCTTGCCGGTGCGTCGATCGTGTTCTTCGCGTTCATCGGTTTCGACATCGTCGCGACGACGGCCGAGGAGGTCAAGAACCCGCAGCGCGACGTGTCCCGCGGCATCCTCGCGTCGCTGGCGATCGTCACGGTGCTGTATGTCGCAGTGGCCGTGGTGCTTTCGGGCATGGTGAGCTACACGGAACTGCGCGATGCGGGGGAGAAGGCAAACCTTGCGACGGCGTTCGCTGTCAACGGTGTGGACTGGGCCGCCAAGGTCATCTCGATCGGCGCGCTGGCCGGTTTGACGACCGTGGTGATCGTGCTGGTGCTCGGTCAGACCCGCGTGCTGTTCGCGATGTGCCGCGATGGCCTGTTGCCGCGTCCGCTGGCGAAGACCGGTACGCACGGCACGCCGGTGCGCATCACCCTGCTGGTCGGGGTGTTGGTCGCGATCACGGCGTCGGTGTTCCCGATCGGCAAGCTCGAGGAGATGGTCAACATCGGCACGCTGTTCGCGTTCGTGCTGGTTTCGGCGGGCGTGATCGCGCTGCGTCGCACGCGGCCGGACCTCGAGCGCGGGTTCCGGGCGCCGGGGGTGCCCCTGCTGCCGATCGCGTCGATCATCGCCTGCGTCTGGTTGATGCTGAACCTGACCGGGCTGACCTGGATCCGGTTCCTGATCTGGATGGCAATCGGCGTGATCGTCTACTTCGTGTACGGCCGCAGCCATTCGGTGCTGGGCCGCCGGGAGCGTGCCGTCTCCGCGTGATCAGGTCAGCTGGCGGCGAGTTGCGCGCTTTGGCTGCGATTTCGGTGTGATCGGTAGCGCTGAGCGCGACTAATCACACCGAAATCGGGAGTCCGGCGTGCCTACGGTGTTTTACAAAACCTATCTCCGTGTCTAGACAGGCGACAAAATCGTCTATAGAGTCAAGTCAGCGTCGTGATGGGACTCACCGAGGAGGCACGCAGTGACCACGCAAATGTCCGATATCGACATCGCCCAGTGGCGGGACAGGAAGCGCTATCTGTGGCTGATGGGGCTGATCGCCCCGACGGCCTTGTTCGTGATGCTGCCGTTGGTATGGGCCTTCAACCAGTGGGGCTGGCTTGTCGCGGCGCAGGTGCCGTTCTGGATCGGGCCGATCCTGCTCTATGTGCTGCTGCCTGCACTTGATCTGCGCTTCGGCCCGGACGGGCAGAATCCGCCCGACGAGGTGATGGAGCGGCTTGAGAACGACAAGTACTACCGCTACTGCACCTACATCTACATCCCGTTCCAGTACGCGAGCGTGATTTTGGGCGCGTACCTGTTCACCTCATCGGATCTGAGCTGGCTCGGTTTCGACGGCGGTCTTGGCTGGCCCGCCAAGATCGGCCTGGCGCTGTCCGTGGGTGTGCTCGGCGGCGTCGGAATCAACACCGCGCACGAGATGGGCCACAAGAAGGACTCGCTGGAACGCTGGTTGAGCAAGATCACGCTGGCGCAGACGTGCTACGGCCACTTCTACATCGAGCACAACCGCGGCCACCACGTCCGCGTCGCGACGCCCGAGGACCCCGCGTCGGCCCGCTTCGGCGAGACATTCTGGGAATTCTTGCCGCGCAGCGTGTTCGGCAGCCTTCTCTCGTCGTGGCAGTTGGAGGCGCAGCGGCTGCGCCGGGCCGGCAAGAGTCCGTGGCACTGGTCCAACGACGTGCTCAACGCGTGGGCGATGTCGGTGGTGTTCTACGGCGCGCTGATCGCGGTCTTCGGCTGGGCGCTGATGCCCTACATCGTCATCTCGGCGGTGTTCGGGTTCTCGTTGTTGGAGACGGTGAACTACCTCGAGCACTACGGACTGCTGCGGCAGAAGACCCGAAGCGGCCGCTACGAGCGGTGCGCGCCGGTGCACAGTTGGAACTCCGATCACATCGTGACCAACCTGTTCCTGTATCACCTGCAGCGGCACAGCGATCACCACGCCAACCCGACGCGGCGCTACCAGACGCTGCGCAGCATGGAGGGCGCACCGAACCTGCCGAGCGGTTATGCGTCGATGATCGCGCTGACGTACTTCCCGCCGCTGTGGCGCCGGGTGATGGACCATCGGGTGCTCGCGCACTACGACGGCGACATCACCCGGGTCAACGTGCACCCGCGGGTCCGCGACAAGGTGCTGGCGAAGTATGGAGCGCAGGCATGACCGCCTACCGCTGCCCCGGCTGCGACTACGTCTACGACGAAGCGAAAGGCGCTCCGCGGGAAGGGTTTCCGGCAGGTACGCCCTTCAGTGATATTCCCGACGACTGGTGCTGCCCCGACTGTGCAGTACGCGAGAAAGTCGACTTCGAAATGATTGGAGTGAACCAATGACCGACTACAAGCTGTTCGTCTGCGTGCAGTGCGGATTCGAATACGACGAGGCGAAGGGCTGGCCGGAGGACGGCATCGCCCCCGGCACTCGGTGGGACGACATCCCCGACGACTGGAGCTGCCCGGACTGTGGCGCGGCGAAATCCGATTTCGAGATGGTGGAGGTTGTCCGCCCGTGACCGCTACGGTTGCGGCTGTGAACGAAAGTCGAAGCGCGCAGCGCATTCCGTACGCCGAGGCGTCGAGAGTGCTGCTGCGCGATTCGATTTTGGATGGCATGCGGGAGTTGCTGCTCAGCCGTGACTGGTCCTCGATCACGCTGTCGGACGTCGCGAAGGCGGCCGGCATCAGCAGACAGACGATCTACAACGAGTTCGGGTCGCGGCAGGGTCTTGCGCAGGGCTACGCGCTGCGGCTCGCCGACCGGCTGGTGGACCAAATCGAGGAAGCCATCGGCGGCAACGTCGGCGACATCTACGCCGCGTTCCTGCAGGGGTTCCGCGATTTCTTCGCCGAGTCCGCCGCCGACCCCCTGGTGATCTCGCTTCTCACCGGCACCACCAAACCGGATCTGCTGCAGCTGATCACCACCGACTCGGCGCCGATCATCACGCGCTGCTCGGCGCGGTTGACCGAGTCGTTCATGGATAGCTGGGTGCGCACCAGCGAGGAGGATGCCGGCGTGCTGGCCCGGGCCATCGTCAGGCTCGCGATGAGCTACGTCTCCATGCCGCCGGAGGCCGACCACGATGTCGCGCGGGACCTCGCTAGACTCATGACGCCGTTTGCCGAACGCTACGGTGTGATCGAGCAGAGCTAGCGCGACGGCGCCGCGCCCGATCGCGGCCTAATATGTAACAAAGCTAAGTAAGTGCGACGCGCCCACGAGCCACGAGAAGGAACCTTTATGACCACGACTGAGCAGCGGCTGACCGCCGATGTTCGCAACGGCATCGACTTCAAGGTCGCCGATCTTTCCCTGGCCGACTTCGGCCGTAAGGAGATCCGGCTCGCCGAGCACGAGATGCCGGGGCTGATGGCGCTGCGGCGCGAGTACGCAGATGTGCTGCCGCTGAAGGGTGCGCGGATCTCGGGCTCGCTGCACATGACGGTGCAGACCGCGGTGCTGATCGAGACCCTCGTCGCGCTGGGCGCTGAGGTTCGCTGGGCGTCGTGCAACATCTTCTCGACTCAGGACCACGCGGCCGCGGCCGTCGTCGTCGGCCCGCACGGCACCCCGGAGGAGCCGAAGGGCACTCCGGTGTTCGCGTGGAAGGGCGAGACGCTCGAGGAGTACTGGTGGGCCGCGGAGCAGATGCTCACCTGGGAGGGCGAGCCTGCCAACATGATCCTCGACGACGGCGGTGACGCCACCATGATGGTGCTGCGCGGCGCGCAGTACGAGAAGGCCGGTGTGGTACCGCCTGCCGAGGACGACGATCCGGCCGAGTGGAAGGTCTTCCTCGGCGTGCTGCGCGAGCGTTTCGAGACCGACAAGAACAAGTGGACGAAGATCGCCGAGTCGGTCAAGGGTGTCACCGAAGAGACCACCACCGGCGTGCTGCGCCTGTACCAGTTCGAGGCGTCCGGTGAGCTGCCGTTCCCGGCGATCAACGTCAACGACTCGGTGACCAAGTCCAAGTTCGACAACAAGTACGGCACCCGGCACTCGCTGATCGACGGCATCAACCGTGGCACCGACGTGCTGATCGGCGGCAAGAAGGTGCTGATCTGCGGCTACGGCGACGTCGGCAAAGGGTGTGCTGAGTCGCTGGCCGGCCAGGGCGCACGGGTGTCGGTCACCGAGATCGACCCGATCAACGCGCTGCAGGCGCTGATGGACGGCTTCGACGTGGTGACCGTCGAGGACGGCATCGGCCAGGCCGACATCGTCATCACCGCCACGGGCAACAAGGACATCATCACCCTCGACCACATGAAGGCGATGAAGGACCAGGCGATCCTGGGCAACATCGGCCACTTCGACAACGAGATCGACATGGCCGCACTCGAGCGGTCGGGCGCCAAGAAGCTCAACATCAAGCCGCAGGTCGACCAGTGGATCTTCGACGACGGCAAGTCGATCGTCGTGCTTTCCGAGGGGCGACTGCTGAACCTGGGCAATGCGACGGGCCACCCGTCGTTCGTGATGAGCAACAGCTTCTCCAACCAGGTGATCGCGCAGATCGAGTTGTGGACCAAGAACGACGAGTACGACAACGCGGTGTACCGGTTGGCCAAGCATCTCGACGAGAAGGTGGCGCGTATCCACGTTCAGGCGCTCGGCGGCAAGCTGACCAAGCTCACCAAGGAGCAGGCGGAGTACATCAACGTCGACGTCGAGGGCCCGTACAAGCCGGAGCACTACCGCTACTGATCCTTCCTCAGTCTCGCGTTTGGGGCCCGAGCGAAATATGCCTTGACCTCAACTACGGTTGAGGTGCCACGCTGCTCAGCGCGGCGCTGCGGTACACGCGGCGTCCCGCGGACGCTGAGGACCTGGTGCAGGAGACGATGGTCAAGGCGTACACGGGTTTTCATGGCTACCGCGACGGATCAAATGTTCGCGCATGGCTTTTCCGCATCATGACCAACATTTGGATCAGCTCGTATCGCAGCGCGCAACGTCGCGTGGAGGAGGTGCTGTCCGCCGACGTGGCCGAGGTCTGGCCGACGCCGGTGAGGAACCCGTCGGCTGAGCTGGCCGTGCTCGAGGAGATGGGGGACGACGAGGTGCGCGACGCTCTGCAGACGCTGCCCGAGGCTCAGCGGTTGATGATCTACTACGCCGACGTAGAAGGCTTCCGGTACAAGGAGATTGCCGAGATCCTGGATGTGCCGCTCGGCACGGTGATGTCGCGGCTACACCGTGGCCGAGCCAATCTGCGGGCGCTGCTGATGGACTTCGCGACAGCGCGCGGGTATGCGGCCTAGGCGCTCGATGGTGCGCCGCAGCGGTTCTTGATGTCGAGGAGCGGCTGGCGGATGTTCTTCATGTCGGTCTGCTCGTCTGGGTGAGAAGCCATGTAGCCCTTGACTTTTGCCGCGACCTGCTCGCGCGGCAAGGCCTTGAGGCTGGACATGAAGTTGTTGAGGTCGGGGTGGGTGAACAAGTAGGCCGACGTGGAGGCGTCGACTCCCGCGCGTACGCCTTCGAGGTCGGCGGCGGTGCAGTTCGGGGGATCGGCGGCGGGATCCTGGTTGGCGTGGGCGAGCGGGCTGGCGATGAACAGCGCCGCGCCGATCCCGGCGCCGGCGCACACGGTGGTGACGAGGCGAGTGAGAATCATGGCTCACAGTTTGCGCACAACTGGCGCTAATGCGCCCTAGTCGCAAGCAGTTTCACAGGACATTCGGTTCGGGTCCACAGGCGGCGGGCGTTGGAGTCGACGGCCCATCTTCGCTTCGCACTCCGCGACTACGAAGTAGCGCTCGCGTCGGCTCTGCAATTCTCGGTCGCTGGACATTACTTCCATGATTCGCGAAACTTCTTCCGCGGCATACAGGGTTAAGTCAAAAGGACCAGTCAGGATTCGGCGAATTCAACCGCTGCACTCTTCTCTGCGGGGAACCGTTCGTATTGTTCCGGGTTCAATCGGTAGTACTCTTCGTAATCCGTCGGTCCGTTGCTGACGGCCAGGGGCGACCATCAACGCGATGGTTTCGCCGCGGCGTCCCTTCCGACACCCAAGTCGTTCCCGCCAGCCAGGGCGCGCCAGCCAGGTCGCCGGTTAGGCTCCCGACGTGCTCATCGTGATCGAGGGTGTCGACGGCGCGGGCAAGCGCACGCTGACCCACGGACTGCGCTCGGCGTTCGAAGCCGCCCACAAGTCCGTCGCGAGCCTGGCCTTCCCGCGCTACGGGCGCTCGATCGAAGCCGACCTCGCCGCAGAGGCGCTGCGCGGACAACACGGCGACCTCGCCGAGTCGGTATCCGCGATGGCCGTCCTGTTCGCCCTCGACCGCGCGGGCGCCAAAGACGAGATCGGCCACCTTACCGCCGCCTACGACGTCGTGCTCCTCGACCGTTATGTCGCATCCAACGCCGCCTACAGCGCCGCGCGCCTGCATCAGGGCGCCGACGGCGACGTCGTCGAATGGGTCCGCACCCTCGAATACGAGCGTCTGCACCTGCCGAAGCCCGACGTCCAGGTGCTGCTCGATGTGCCCGCCGAACTCGCCGCCGAACGCGCCGAGCACCGCGCCAACACCGAATCCGACCGGGCCAAGGACGCCTACGAACGCGACGACGGGCTGCAGCGCCGCACTGGCGAGGTGTACTCCGCGCTGGCCGCGGCGCACTGGTGCGGGCGCTGGATCACAGCCGGATCCGACGTGAACGCCGCCGCGCTGGCCGCAGAGCTGGGTCAATAGCCGACTCGCGGGTGCGCTACCGGCGTTTTATTGCAATCTGGTGCCACCATGGACACCATGAGGCAAAGGATTCTGGTTGTCGATGACGACCCGTCGCTGGCCGAGATGCTCACCATCGTCCTGCGCGGGGAAGGTTTCGACACCGCGGTCATCGGCGATGGCACGCAGGCACTCACGGCGGTCCGCGAGCTGCGGCCCGATTTGGTGTTGCTTGACCTGATGCTGCCAGGCATGAACGGCATCGACGTGTGCCGCGTTCTGCGCGCCGACTCCGGTGTGCCGATCGTCATGCTGACGGCCAAGACCGACACCGTCGACGTGGTGCTCGGCCTCGAGTCGGGCGCCGACGACTACGTGATGAAGCCGTTCAAGCCCAAAGAGCTGGTCGCCCGGGTGCGCGCCCGGTTGCGCCGCAACGAGGACGAGCCCGCCGAGATGCTGTCGATCGGCGACGTCGACATCGACGTGCCCGCACACAAGGTGACTCGCCAGGGTGAGCAGATTTCCCTGACGCCGCTGGAGTTCGACCTGTTGGTGGCGTTGGCGCGCAAACCACGGCAGGTGTTTACTCGTGATGTGCTGCTCGAACAGGTGTGGGGATACCGGCACCCCGCCGACACCCGTTTGGTGAACGTACATGTCCAACGTTTGCGGGCCAAGGTTGAGAAAGACCCGGAGAACCCGCAGGTGGTCCTGACCGTTCGGGGAGTGGGATACAAGGCCGGACCGCCGTGAGTTTGACCGCTCGGCGGTCGCGGTGATCTTCAGCTCGCGGCGGCGCATCCATCGGCGTTCGGCACCACTTCTACGCGGATTCGCTGCGCTGAGTCGAGCGATGGGTCTGGCGTGGAAACGCTCCCTGCAGTTGCGGGTGGTGGTGTTGACGTTGGGGCTGTCGCTCGCCGTCATCCTGGTGCTCGGCTTCGTGCTGACCAGCCAGATCACCGACCGCATCCTCGAGGTGAAGGTGCGCGCGGCCACCGAAGAGATCGAACGGGCCCGCAACACCGTCAGCGGCATCGTCGGCGGTGAGGAGACCCGCTCGCTGGACAGCAGCCTGCAGTTGGCGCGCAACACCCTGATCGACCGCAAGGCCGACACCGGCGCCGGACTCGCCGGCGCCTTCGACGCGGTCCTCGTCGTCCCCGGCGACGGCCCCCGCGCGGCGACCGCGGCGGGCCCGGTGCAACAGGTGCCCAACGCGCTGCGCGACTTCGTCAAGGCCGGCCAGGTCAGCTACCAGTACGCGACCGTGCACACCGACGGCTTCTCCGGCCCCGCGTTGGTCATCGGCAGCCCGACGTCCTCGCCCGTCACGAATCTCGAGCTGTATCTGATCTTTCCGCTCAACAGCGAGGAATCCACCATCGCGCTGGTGCGGGGCACCATGCTGACCGGTGGCGTGGTGCTGCTCGGCCTGCTGGCCGCGATCGCGCTACTGGTGGCGCGCCAGATCGTGCTGCCCGTGCGGTCGGCGTCGCGCATCGCCGAACGCTTCGCCGAAGGCCATCTCACCGAGCGCATGCCGGTGCGCGGTGAAGACGACATGGCGCGGCTGGCGGTGTCGTTCAACGACATGGCCGAGAGCCTGCACCGGCAGATCACCCAGCTCGAAGAGTTCGGCAACCTGCAACGCCGGTTCACCTCCGACGTCAGCCACGAGCTACGCACCCCGTTGACGACGGTGCGGATGGCCGCCGACCTGATCTACGACCACAGCGAGGACCTGGACCCGGCGCTGCGCCGCTCGACCGAGCTGATGGTCAGCGAGCTGGACCGGTTCGAGACGCTGCTCAACGACCTGCTGGAGATCTCGCGCCACGACGCCGGCGTCGCCGAACTGTCGGTGGAGTCGGTGGACCTGCGCTCGACGGTGCAGAGCGCACTCAACAACGTCGGCCACCTGGCCCAGGAAGCCGACATCGAGCTGATCGAAGACATGCCCGCCGAAGAGGTGATCGCCGAGGTCGACCCGCGCCGGGTGGAACGCATCCTGCGCAACCTGATCGCCAACGCCATCGACCACGCCGAGCACAAACCGGTGCGGATCCGGATGGCCGCCGACGAGGACACCGTCGCGGTGACCGTCCGCGACTACGGCGTCGGGTTGCGGCCCGGTGAGGAGAAGCTGGTGTTCAGCCGGTTCTGGCGCTCGGACCCGTCGCGGGTGCGGCGCTCCGGCGGCACCGGCCTCGGCCTGGCGATCAGCATCGAGGACGCGCGCCTGCACCAGGGCCGGCTGGAGGCGTGGGGCGAACCCGGCAAGGGCGCCTGCTTCCGGCTCACCCTGCCGCTGGTCCGCGGCCACAAGGTCACCACAAGCCCGCTGCCGATGAAACCCATTGGGCGCGAACGCCCCCCGCGCCGATCCCGCGATCGCGAACCCGCGACGGAGAACGTGTGAAACGGCTGCTGGCAGTCGTGTGGCTGCTGGCGGTCGTGCTCGCGGGCTGCGCCGGCGTGCCGAGTTCGTCTGCGCCGCAAGCCATCGGCACCGTGGACCGGCCCGCGCCGCCAAGCCTGCCCAAACCGACGCCCGGCATGGATCCCGACGTCCTGCTGCGTGAGTTCCTCAAGGCGACAGCCGATCCCGCGAACCGGCACCTGGCGGCGCGGCAGTTCCTCACCGAATCCGCTTCTCGCGCATGGGACGACGCAGGCAGCGCGTTGCTGATCGACAACGTGGTCTTCGTCGAGACCCGTGGACCCGAACGCGTGTCGGTGAGCATGCGCGCCGACATCCTCGGATCACTGTCGGACGTCGGCGTCTTCGAGACGGGGGAGGGCGCGCTGCCGGACCCCGGCCCCATCGAACTGATCAAGACCCCGGGCGGGTGGCGCATCGACCGCCTGCCCAACGGTGTTTTCCTCGACTGGCAACAGTTTCAGTCCACCTACAAACGCAACACGCTGTACTTCGCCGACCCGACAGGGCACACCGTCGTACCCGACCCCCGCTATGTCGCGGTGTCCGACGCCGATCAACTGGCCACCGAACTGGTCAGCAAGCTCATCGCGGGCCCGAGACCGGAGATGACCAACACGGTGCGCAACCTGCTCGGCCCGCCACTCAAACTCCGCGGGCCGGTGACGCGCGCCGACGGCGGCAAGACCGGCGTCGGCCGCGGTTACGGCGGCGCCCGCGTCGACCTGGAGAACCTGTCCACCACCGACCCGCACAGCAGGCAACTGCTTGCCGCACAGATCATTTGGACGCTGTCGCGGGCAGGGATCAACGGCCCCTACGTGATCAACGCCGACGGCGCCGCGCTCGACGATCGGTTCGCCGACGGCTGGAACACCTCCGACGTCGCGGCCACCGACCCCGGCGCGGCCGACGGCGCCGCCGCCGGTCTGCACGCGCTGGTGGGCGGAACGCTGATGTCGCTGGACGGTCAACGGGCGACCAGGGTGGCAGGTCAATTCGGCCAGCTGCCGGGCCAGACCGCCGCCGCGGTGTCGCGCACCGGCCAGGAGGTGGCGTCGATCGTCACCCTGCGGCCCGGCGCGCCCGACATGGCCTCGTCGCTGTGGGTTGGACCGCTGAATGGCAATGCGACACAAGCGATGGAAGGGCGCACGCTGTCGCGGCCGAGTTGGGCGCTCGACGACGCGATCTGGGTGGTGGTCGACGGCATCAACGTGGTGCGCGCGATCCAGGACGCCTCGGGGCAGCCGGCCCGGATCCCGGTCGACTCCGGCGTCGTGTCGGCGCGCTACCCGGGTGCCATCACCGAACTCCAGTTGTCCCGCGACGGCACCCGCGCGGCGATGGTCATCGAGGGCCAGGTGATCCTCGCCGGTGTCGAGCAGACCGCGGGTGGCGGTTACGCGCTGACCTATCCGCGGCGGTTGGGCTTCGGCCTCGGCAACACTGCCGTGTCGCTGTCCTGGCGCACCGGCGACGACATCGTCGTCAGCCGCACCGACCCGCAGCACCCGGTGTCCTACGTCAACCTCGACGGGGTGAACTCCGACGGCCCCAGCCGCAACCTGCTGATGCCGGTCACCACCGTCACCGCAAACCCGTCCACGGTGTACGTCGCCGACGCGCGGGGGGTGCTGCAACTGTCGGGTTCGGCGGCCGACAACGACCCGGCGTGGACCGAGGTGCGGCCGTTGATGGTGGCCGACGCGCTACCCGTGCTGCCCGGCTAGGTGTACCTAGTCGATGTGCGTCGGCGGGTCGGCGAACGCGAAATCCCACGCGGGCTGGCCAGGGCCCATCATGTCGCAGCGCTTGACCGGCACCAGATAGGAACTGGCGCCACGCGGAACCACCTGCGGCACCGCCGTGCATCGCTGCCAGGTGCCGTCGGGCTGCACGGGCCCGTCGCACTTGCTGATGAACGGTCCTCCGTACAGGCACCCGGCGGCGGCCGGCGGCGCCAAGACGATCATCGCGGCGGCCGTCAGGACGGCCGCCGATCCTGCGGCGATGCAGCGCTTCATAGATGTCTCCCGTCCCTGGCAACGAATGACGGTACCGCCTGTGGGGCCGGCATTCGCCGGCTTTGAGGTTCGCGCTGAACCTTCCCCCGGCATCGCCCGTTGTGCAGACAAAACCTCGTCAGAGGTGTTTTGCTCGATTCCCAGGAGGGGATGATGAAGATCCGCGGTCCGATACTGACCCTCGCCGCAGTCGCGGTGCTCGGGGTGGCCATCTTGCTGGTCAACATCTCCAAGGAGGAGCCGCCACCGCCGGAGCAACCCGCCGCGCAGACCACCACCGCGACGGCGGTCGCCCCACCACCCTCACCGGCCACTCCGCCACCGCCCGCGTTCCCCGCCAAGGCCGACTACGTGGGCAAGATCGCCTCCGCCAACGGGACCATCACCGTCGAGGTCACCGTCGATGGCGACAAGGCCATCGCCTATGCCTGCGACGGCAACACCGTCGAGTCGTGGCTGCGGGGCAGCGCGGTCAACGGCGCGGTGAGCCTTGAGAACAAGGACAAGACAAGCCGGCTCGACGGTCGCCTTCAGGGCGACGCCATCGTCGGCACGCTGTCCATCGGCGCGAAGAAGTGGGACTTCACCGCTCCTATCGGGCAACCGCCCGCCGGTCTCTACGTCTACGAAAACGCGGGTGTGCGCAACAGCTGGATCGTCGACGGCGACGGGAAGGTGACGGGTGTGCAGCGGCGTGAAGACGGTTCGACCGTTCCCGCGCCGACGTTGACTACCGAGGGCATCGCCGATATCGACGGCATCGAGGTCAGGGCGATCCGGGTCGAAGGAGACAGCGATGTCTGACCCCGCCGCCACCCAGCGAATCAGTACCGTCAAGGGCGACGCCGCGGTGCTCGGCGCGGTCGCGCTCGGCGCATTCGTCGCGGTCGGTCTCGGTGTGTTCGGGAAACTGCATGAGCCGCAGTTCTTTTCGATCAGCGTCGCGGGATTCTCCAGCGGCACCGCGGTGAAGTCATGGCTGGCGACCATCGCCGTGGTGCTGGCGCTGTTCCAACTGGTGTCCGCGTTTGCGATGTACCGACTGATCCCGGGCGGCAACGCGCCGGCATGGATGCGCCCCGCACATGTGTGGTCGGGCCGACTGGCCGTGTTGGTCAGCGTCCCGGTCGCGGTGCACTGCCTGTACGCACTGGGCTTTGAGTCCTACGACAACCGGGTGTTGTTCCATTCGCTGTTCGGGTGCTTCTTCTACGGCGCTTTCGTGACGAAGATGGTGCTGCTCACCCGCAAAGGCCTTCGGGCATGGGTGATTCCGGTGGCGGGCGGACTAGTGTTTTTCGGCTTAGTCTACGTCTGGCTGACCTCGGCGCTCTGGTTCTTCGACACAAACGGCATCACGTTCTAACTGAAAGGAATCCATGAATATCTCCGAGTTCCCCATCTCACGGCAGAAGGTACTCCTCGGCGCAGGGCTGGGGTTGGTGACCGCCGTCGTCGCCGCGTGCAGTACCTACGGCAAAAAGGACGACGCGGCAAGCGAATCGAGCGCCACCAGCGCCGCGCCGACCTCACCCGGTGGCACCGCTGCGCCCGGGGGCAAGGCCCTTGCCAAGACAGCCGATGTGCCCGTCGGTTCGGGCGTGATCGTCGGCGAGGTCGTGGTGACCCAACCCACCGCGGGAGTGTTCAAGGGATTCTCCGCGAAATGCACCCACAAGGGCTGCCTGGTGGACAAGGTGGCCGACGGCACCATCGACTGTCCTTGCCACGGCAGCAAATTCAACCTGGACGGCACGGTGGCCCACGGCCCGGCCGACAAGCCGCTGCAAGCCGAGAACGTCACGGTGCAGGGTGATTCGATCGTCCTCGGGTGAGCGTCTAGGTTGAACTGACTCCGGGAATGCGGCCCTCCCGGAACGCTTCCACGAAGTGGCGATGATCGTCGCGCACGGTCGCGGCGTACTCCATCCCGAACGTGACGACATCGGCGACGAAATCGTCGATGTCGTCGCCGATCACGTCGACGATCGCGTCTTCGGTCTGAAAGTCGACCAGTGTTTGATCGCTGTCGGTATCGCTGACGCAGTGCACCTTGGCCACCGCCTGCCCGAGTTGTTCGATGACTTCGGCGAGCTCATCGGGCTCGGTGAGCTCGCTCCAGTCCAAATCGGCTTCGTACGGCGATATTTCGCTGACCACGTAGCCGACGCCGTCGATGTCGGTATAGCCGAGTAGCGGGTCGGCGTGCGCCTGCAGGGCACGCTGAGAGACGGCGGTCCGATGGCCGTGGTGTTTGAAGTACCGGTGCACATCCGGGTCGTCGACCACCCGACTTGGTGCGGCGACGTTGCCCTGCTTCATCGACAGCACCACGTCGTTGTCCAGTGCCTGGTTGAAACCTTCGATCAGCACCGTGTAGGCGGGCAGGCCTGCGCTGCCGATGCCCATGCCCGTCTTGCCGATCACGTCCTTGATGTCGTAGGCGATGCCGTGGAATCGCTTGGTCTCCGGGATGGTCTTCAGGTAGCGGTCGAACGCGTCGGTGACCTTCTCGCGTTCGGCCTCGTCGAGGTGCCGCACGCCGGGCAGATCGCGGAACCGCCGATCCGATTCGTCGACGTGCGTCATCCGCTCGAGCATCTGCGAGCGGGTCGACAACCGCGCCGACTGCAGTGCCGCCAACACGGCGCCGCGGGCGGTCTGCAGGTTCAGCGAGAACGACGAGTCGTCCTCGACGTCGACGAACCACCGCACCTGGTCGACGTATGCACGCACGAATGTCTCGATCAGGTAGGCGATTTCCTCATCCGACAGCGCCTTCTGCCAGCACATCAATGCGACGCTGGCCGCGAATCGTTGTAAGTCCCAAGTGAAATGCCCGACGAAAGCCTCGTCGAAATCGTTGACGTCGAAGATCAACACACCGGAGCCGTCCATGTAGGTGCCGAAGTTCTCCGCGTGCAGATCGCCCTGTATCCACACCCGCGCGGTCCGGTCGTCGGCCCACCGGTCGTCGCGGTCGGCCAGGTCGGCGTAAAACACGCAGGCGCTGCCGCGGTAGAACGCGAACGGGTCGGCGGCCATCTTGCGGAACTTGGTCCGGAAGGCGTCGGGGTCGGCCTTCATCAGGTCGGCGAATGCCTGCACGAGGCAGTCGACGATGAAGGACTCGCGCGCCTCGCTGTCGGCCATCCTTCCGGATACCCGTCGGGACCGCCGGATATGCCGCCGCTCAGGCCTCTGGCAGCGCGGCCACGATCTGCTCGGGTGTCAGCGGCAGCGAGCGCACCCGCACACCGAGCGCGTCGGCCACCGCGTTGGCGATCGCGGCCGCCGTCGGGCCCTGCGCGCATTCCCCGACCCCGAGCGAGGGATGGTGCGCTCCGGGTAACAGGTCGACGGCGACGGCGGGCACCTCGGAGAACCGCAGGATCGGGTAGCTGTCCCAGGTGTCGCTGGTGACGGTGAACCGGTCGAACCGCACCCGTTCCTTCACCGTCCAACTGGTGGCCTGAATCGCCCCGCCCTCGATCTGGTTCGCCGCGCCGTCCGGGTTGATCACCAGTCCGGCGTCGACGGCTATGGTCAGCCGGCGCACCCGGACCTCGGTGACGGCCTCGACCTCGGCGACCACCGCGCAGTAGGCGCTCGAATTCTTGTACCGGGCATATCCGATGCCGTGCCCGACCGCGTCGCCGGCCCGCCACGACGACCAATCCGACTGCCGGGCAACGTGTTCCAGTACCGCTCTGGCCCTCGGGTCGGACAGGTGCGCCAGCCGGAACTCGATAGGGTCCCGTCCGGCGTCCGCGGCGAGTTCGTCCATGAACGACTCCGCGGCGAACACATTGAGGTGCGCACCCAGCGACCGCAACGCCGACGTTCGCAAAGGCATCGTGGTGAGCAGGTGGTTCACCACCTGGTGGACTCCAAAGGCGTAGCCGGGAACGGCGTTGCGGGTCGCCCCGCCGCCGCGTTCCTGTTCAGGCTCGCCGCCCGATTTGATCTCTTCTCCGCCCGCGCGGTGGCTCGCCGCCAGGAACGCCAGGTTGGGTGTCATGCCCGGCCTGCTGATGTAGCTGCCGCCCCAGATCTCGTGCCGCCAGGACAACACGGCGCCGTCGGGGCCGCAGTCGGCCGAAAGTCGCACCACGCCAGCGGGACCCAACGGCGACCAACCCAGCTCATCGGGCCGTGACCACACCACCTGCACCGGCCGGCGGGGGACGGCCAGCGCGAGCAGAGCGGCGTCCATCGCCACGTCGTCGGCGCCGTTGTGGCCGTAGCAGCCCGCGCCGTCGACGTGCCGAACACTCAGCAGGTCCGGTGAAATATCAAGTGCGCGCGCGATTTCCCGACGCAACACGTGGATGCCCTGGCTGTGGGTCCAGATGTGCAGCCGGTCGTCCTCGGCGAGCGCGACGGCGCAGGAGGGTCCGATCGAACCGTGCGCCAGATACGGCCGGTGGTATTCCGCGGTGACCGAGCGGACCACGCCTGTCGTCGGGCAGTGCCCGGCGTCGGCGATGACGGTGGTCTCCGCGGGCGCGGAGGTCAAGAACGCGGGCAGGTCGTCTTCGTCGGGCAGAGTCGGCGGCTGATCCCATGCCGCATCCCTGCGCAGCAGATCCGCGGCCCGAAGCGCGGTTTCCTCGCGTTCGGCGACGACGCCCAGGAAGTTGCCGTCGCGGACCACAGCGAGCACTCCGGACATGGCTTGGGTTGGGGTGCAGTCAATCTCGCGCAGCGTCGCCCCGCGTGACGGGGGCCTGACCACCCTGCCGTACACCATCGAATCGAGCGTCAGATCGTGTATGTAACTCGGTGCGCCCGCCAGTTTGCCGGGCAGATCGACCCGACCCACGCTGGTGCCGACGACCCGGTACGCCGATGCGGGTTTCGGGGCGGCCGCACCGGTGGCGACCCGATCCAGCAGGGTGTCGTCGGCCAGTTCCCAGTAGCTGGTCGCCGCGCCGTCCGCGGCGCAGATCTGCCCATCGTCGATCGTGAGGTCCTCCTTGGGCACCGCGAGCTTGTCGGCGGCGACGCCGAGGTAGATGTCACGTACCTCCGCGCACACCTGCCGCAGGGCGGCCCCCGACTGCTGGATGGACAGGCTGCCCGCGGTCAACCCCTCGTCGGGGCTGGCGTCGGTACTCGCAGGCGTCATCGCGATGCGGGCGACGTCGACGTCGAGTTCCTCGGCGGCCACCTGGGACAGCGCCGTCAACACGCCCTGGCCCAATTCGACCTTGCCGGAACGGATTTCGATCTCACCCTCGGACCCGATCCGCAGCCAGTCACCGAGCCGCGGGTTGGCGGCCAGCGTGACAGGTAGCGCGGTCACGAGGCCCGCATCTCGGCGGCGGCGGCGAGCACCGCGCGCACCACCCGGTTGTGCGCGCCGCAGCGGCACAGGTTGTCGTCCAGCGCGGCGCGCACCTCGTCTTCGGCGGGATCGGGATTGGCCGCGAGCAGGGCCGCGGCGCTGACCACGATGCCGGACATGCAGTAGCCGCACTGTGCGGCCTGATGCTCGACGATGGCGCGGGCCACCGGATGCGGCGAGCCGTCGTCGCCCAACCCCTCGACGGTGGTGACCGCCTTCTCCGTCACCGCCCACAGCGGGGTGTCGCACGAGTACGCCCGGTGCCCGTCGACCAGCACCATGCAGGCACCGCAGACGCCGAGCCCGCAGCCGAACCGGGTGCCCTTCAAACCGAGGTGGTTGCGCAACACGTACAGCAGGGCGGTGTCGTCGTCCGCATCGACGTGTTGGGTGCGGCCGTTGACGTGAACTTCTGCCATGCCTCCAGCATCACCGCCCCTGCCACCTGCAGGCCCTGAACCGCAGCTGTGAATTCGCTGCCGGCGACGTGGGTGGGCCGGCCCATGCGATGTCAACTAATCTGTTCCCCGGTTCAGACTGCAGCCTGTGTAAACGCACGACCCGTCGACCGACGGGCGCTTCGACGCTGGGTGAGGTATGGGCAAAGAGCAGATCCACGAAGAGTGGCTCGGCCGGGTGGCGGTCGTCGCCATGTCGGGTGAGCTGGACATGGCGACCGCGCCGCAGCTCGACGAGGCGGTGCAGGCCGCCCTCGCGAAGAAACCCACAGGTCTGATCGTCGACCTCCTCGGCCTGACCTTCCTCGCCTCGGCGGGGATGCAGCTGCTCATCGAGATTTGCGACCAGATCACCCCGGGCACCCGGTTCGCCGTGGTTGCGGACGGTCCCGCCACCAGCAGGCCGATGAAGATCACCGGGGTCACCGACGTCATCGACGTGTTCAGCACACGAGACGTAGCTCTCAACAGTTTTTCCGAATGTAATCGGCCGGATTCGGGTATGTGACCGAACACTGTGAGCGAATCAAGTAACAACCCGCGCCCCGACGGACACGTGTTCGTCGGCAGCGGCACCGCAGACGTCGCAACTGTGTCGCAGTTGCGGCGGGACTTCGCCGACTGGCTCGGGCAACGATTCGCCCTCGACGAGATCAAGCTCAGCGACGCGATCCTGGCGGTGTACGAGGCGCTGGCCAACGCCGCCGAGTTCGCGTACGTCGGCAGGCCCGCGCCGGGCGCCCTCTCGATCGAGGCCCGCCACGACAACACCTCCAACCGGCTCGACGTCACCATCCGGGACTTCGGGACCTGGCGCGAGACGGTGCACACGGTGCCTGACAACACGCGAGGCCGCGGCATACCGCTCATGAAGGCCCTAACCGATGAAGCGCAGATCGACCGGACCCCCACTGGCACCGTCGTCGTGCTGCGATTCGGCGGCGTGCGGCCGGTCGAGGGGGAGACGTTCGCCGCGTCGGCGTGATCCGGGGTTTAACCAGTTCGGCATAGGGGAACAGGCGCTTCGCTGGGCGAGTCACACCAGCATCTCCGAAAGCGAGCGCGCATGACCGTCACCCCCATCCGCGGCCGGGTGCGCGACGCCACACCGCACGCGACGCGGTCGCGTCGATTGACCGTCACCAGCCGGAGCGCCGGGTCCGACGTCATCGCGTCGGTGCGCGGCGAAGTGGACAGCTACAACGGCAAGCAGTTCGCGGCCGCGGTCTGCGATGCCGCCACCACGGCCGGCCACCTGACCCTCGATCTGCGAGGGCTGGACTTCATGGCGATCGATTCAATCGCCGCGCTGCACGCCATCAACGCACACCTGTCGCGTACGTCGACGCCGTGGACCGTCGTGGCCGGTGCGGCGGTGTCGCGGGTGCTCGAAATGTGCGACCCCGAAGGACTGATCCCGGCTGTCCCCGCGCCGCTGGGAGTCGCCGAGTCCGCCTGATGTCACAGCTGGCCGCGACACTGCGGACATGCTCGATCTCGTCCTGCCGCTCGAGTGCGGCGGCTGCGCGGCGCCCGCGACGCGTTGGTGTCCCGCCTGCGCGCGCCAATTCGCGGTCAGCGCCGACCACCCGCACCTGATCACGCCGCGCGTCGATCCGGGCGTGCCCGTGTTCTCCCTCGGCCGCTACGCCGGGCCGCGCCGGGCCGCGATCGTCGCCGTCAAGGAACACGGTCGCGCCGACCTGGTTCGCCCGCTCGCCGTTGCCGTTTCAGCCGCGATCGGCAACCTCGTCGGCTGGGGTTTGATCGGCACGCCGCTCACCGTCGTGCCCGCGCCGACCCGGCGGTCCGCCGCCCGCCGCAGAGGCGGCGACCCGGTCACGCGGATCGCGCGAGCGGCGATCGCGGGGCACGCGGGGCTGCGCGTCGTCGCGGCGCTGAGGATGCGGGGGCTGGTCCGTGACTCCGTCGGACTGTCCGGCGCCGACCGGCAACGCAATGTCGCGGGACGGGTGAAGCTCGTCGAGGCGGTCACGGGCGCGGTGCTGGTGGTCGACGACATCGTCACCACGGGCGCGACGGCAGGCGAGTCGGTGCGCGTCCTGCACGCCGCAGGGGCCCACGTCGTCGGAGTGCTGGCGATCGCGAACGCTTGACGTCAGCGACGATTCGGCTGCCGCGACACCGCCCGAATCAGCACCATGTGAAGAACTGAAAACGGGTGCGCGAATTTACTGGCACTCCCGGGTGAACACGATTACCGTCGGCAACAACCACCCGTGAATGCCTCACGGCGGCGCTTTTGAACGCAGCGCTTGTATCGCCATCAGCGGTAGGAGGTGAGTAGTCGACACCTTGCACCGGCGGGTGGCGCGGACATGCAAACCCCGCTGGCGCGTTTGTAGAACACAAGCCGGGCACGCTCAGCGTGCGACTCCGTAGAGAGCGAGTTGTAAAGCATGTCAAGTCATTCCGTGGACTCCGACCGCACAACAATGGTGATCGAGGACGAGCGGCCAGAACCGACCCCGAACGCAGAGGTGGTCGTCAAGGGTCGCAACGTCGAGGTCCCCGACCACTTCCGCATCTACGTTTCCGAGAAACTGTCCCGACTCGAACGATTCGACCGCACCATCTACCTGTTCGACGTCGAGCTGGACCACGAGCCCAACCGGCGCCAGCGGAAGAACTGCCAGCACGTCGAGATCACCGCACGCGGACGCGGCCCGGTCGTCCGCGGCGAGGCATGCGCCGACAGCTTCTACGCCGCCCTCGAGTCGGCGGTCTGCAAACTCGAAAGCCGGCTTCGCCGCAGCAAGGACCGCCGCAAGGTGCACTACGGGGACAAGACCCCGGTATCGCTGGCGCAGGCCACGGCCGTCGACCCGCTGCCGCCGACACCGTCGACCGACGACACCCCGCAGACCGACGGAGCAGCCATCGAGGATCACGAGCCTGGGCGCATCGTGCGCGTCAAGGAACATCCGGCGACCCCGATGACCGTCGACGACGCGCTCTACGAGATGGAACTCGTCGGCCACGACTTCTTCCTCTTCCACGACAAGGAGAGCGACAGGCCCTGTGTGGTCTACCGCAGGCACGCGTACGACTACGGATTGATCAGGCTCGCCTAGACGCTTTCCAGCGGCTTCGACCAGCAATTTCGACGGGTCACCTACGATGGACCTCGTCTGATAAAGCCTGAGGTCCATCGAACCCATTGAGAAAAGCTGAGGAAATCGCGTGCTGGACAAGTTGCTCCGTCTCGGCGAAGGCCGCATGGTCAAGCGCCTCAAGGGTGTGGCTGACTACGTCAACACCCTGTCTGACGACGTTGAGAAGCTCACCGACGCTGAGTTGCGCGCCAAGACCGACGAATTCAAGAAGCGGGTAGCCGACGGTACCGATCTCGATGACCTTCTCCCGGAGGCGTTCGCGGTGGCCCGCGAAGCCGCCTGGCGGGTGCTTTCGCAGCGGCACTTCGACGTCCAGGTGATGGGCGGTGCGGCGCTGCACTTCGGCAACGTCGCGGAGATGAAGACCGGTGAGGGCAAGACCCTGACCGCGGTGCTGCCGTCGTACCTCAATGCGCTCTCGGGTGAGGGTGTGCACGTCGTCACCGTCAACGACTACCTGGCCAAACGCGACGCCGAGTGGATGGGCCGCGTGCACCGGTTCCTGGGGCTCAACGTCGGCGTGATCCTTTCCGGGCTCACCCCTGAAGAACGCAGGACGGCTTACCACGCCGACATAACCTACGGCACCAACAACGAATTCGGCTTCGACTACCTGCGCGACAACATGGCGCATTCGCTGGCCGACCTGGTGCAGCGCGGGCACAACTTCGCGATCGTCGACGAGGTCGACTCCATCCTGATCGACGAGGCCCGCACGCCGCTGATCATCTCCGGGCCAGCCGACGGCTCGTCGCACTGGTACACCGAGTTCGCCCGGCTGGCCCCGCTGATGGAGAAGGACGTCCACTACGAAGTGGATCTGCGCAAGCGCACCATCGGCGTGCACGAACTCGGCGTCGAGTTCGTCGAGGACCAGCTCGGCATCGAGAACCTCTACGAGGCGGCCAACTCGCCGCTGGTCAGCTACCTCAACAACGCGATCAAGGCCAAGGAGCTGTTCCAGCGCGACAAGGACTACATCGTCCGCGACGGCGAGGTGCTGATCGTCGACGAGTTCACCGGTCGCGTGCTGATCGGCCGCCGCTACAACGAGGGCATGCACCAGGCCATCGAGGCCAAGGAGCACGTCGAGATCAAGGCCGAGAATCAGACGCTGGCCACCATCACACTGCAGAACTACTTCCGGCTCTACAAGAAGCTGTCCGGTATGACGGGCACCGCTCAGACCGAGGCGGCCGAGCTGCACGAGATCTACAAGCTCGGTGTCGTGACGATCCCGACCAACAAGCCGATGGTCCGCGCCGATCAGTCCGATTTGATCTACAAGACCGAAGAGGCGAAGTACATCGCAGTCGTCGACGACGTCGCCGAGCGGTACGAGCAGGGTCAGCCGGTGCTGATCGGCACCACCAGCGTCGAACGCTCGGAGTACCTGTCGCGCCAGTTCCAGAAGCGGCGCATCCCGCACAACGTGCTCAACGCCAAGTACCACGAACAGGAAGCCAACATCGTCGCCGAGGCGGGCCGGTTGGGCGCCATCACCGTCGCCACCAACATGGCCGGCCGCGGTACCGACATCGTGCTCGGCGGCAACGTCGACTTCCTCGCCGACAAGGCGCTGCGCGAGCGGGGCCTCGACCCGGTCGAGACGCCTGACGAGTACGAGGCCGCGTGGCACGAGGTGCTGCCGAAGGTCAAGGCCGAGGCGGCCGAGGAAGCCGAGGACGTCCGCGCCGTCGGCGGCCTGTATGTGCTCGGCACCGAGCGCCACGAGTCGCGCCGCATCGACAACCAGTTGCGTGGCCGTTCCGGTCGACAGGGCGATCCGGGCGAGTCGCGGTTCTACCTGTCGCTGGGCGACGAACTCATGCGGCGGTTCAACGGCGAGACGTTGGAGGCGTTGCTCAACCGGCTGCAGCTGCCCGACGACGTGCCGATCGAAGCCAAGATGGTCACCCGCGCGATCAAGAGCGCGCAGACCCAGGTGGAGCAGCAGAACTTCGAGGTCCGCAAGAACGTCCTCAAGTACGACGAGGTGATGAACCAGCAGCGCAAGGTCATCTACGAAGAGCGCCGGCTGATCCTGGAGGGCGAGAACCTCGCCGAGCAGGCGCACCGGATGCTCGTCGACGTGGTCACCGCCTACGTCGACGGCGCCACCGCCGAGGGCTACGCCGAGGACTGGGATCTGGAAAAGCTGTGGGACGCGCTCAAGACGCTGTACCCGGTCGGCATCGACCATCACGACCTGCTGGATTCCGACGCGGTCGGCGAGCCCGGCGAACTGACCCGCGACGAACTGCTCGACGCGTTGATCACCGACGCCGAGCGCGCGTACGCCGAGCGGGAGAAGCAACTCGAGGAGATCGCCGGTGAGGGGGCGATGCGGCAGTTGGAGCGCAACGTGCTGCTCAACGTTCTCGACCGCAAATGGCGCGAGCATCTCTACGAGATGGACTACCTCAAGGAGGGCATCGGCCTGCGCGCGATGGCGCAGCGCGATCCGCTGGTCGAGTACCAGCGCGAGGGCTACGACATGTTCGTCGGCATGCTCGAGGGGCTCAAGGAAGAGTCGGTCGGCTTCTTGTTCAACGTCACCGTCGAGGCCGCGCCCGCGCCCAGTGTCGCGCCGGTCGCCGCGCCGTCCGGGCTCGCGCAGTTCGCCGCCGAGGCCGCGGCCAAGGCGCAGGACAGCCCCCAGGGTGGGCTGGCCACCAAGGAGCGTGCGGAACCGGCTCCGGCGTTGCGCGCCAAGGGAATTGAGGACTCCGCGCCGCCGCTGACCTACAGCGGCCCGTCCGAGGACGGGTCGACGCAGGTGAAGCGCGACGGCGGCGGCGGACCCAAGCACGCCGCCCCGAGGGGCACCAGCAGGCGTGAGCGGCGCGAGGCCGCCCGCCAGCAGGCCAAGGCCGCCAAGGGAATGCGTAGGCGCTAACCGATCTGCAGGGCGACCACCCGCCAGCGGTCGTCCCGGCACTCGATGCGTCCCGCGATGGCCCGCACCCGGCGTCCGCGGGTGTAGGTCGCGAAGAGCTCACCGGTTCGATCGTCGACCATCCGTACCCGGACCCGGCCGAGCGAAGCGGCCGCGTTCTGCGGCACGCGCGTCAACGTGGTGAGGGTGTCGATCAAGGCGGGCGCCACCACCCGGCGCAGTTGCGGGATGGGTCGGCGCCGGTCGATCACCTCCAGGATGCGGCGCAGCGCCGCATCGGCGAACGCCACCACCGTCGGCGGCGGCAAGGGACTGCGTGGCAGCGGACGGACCGGTCGAAGGGTGCGCGCGGTGCGGCGGTGCAGCGCGGCCGACGACGGCGGGGGGCACGCGGCGAGGCCGACCGGCGGTGGCTCGCAGTCGATGATCGGCGTCGTGAGCGACACCCGTTCGGACGGAACTCGGGATGCGGTCATGGATGCTCTCCAGCGGTCGTACGACGAGGACGGCATCTGCTGGAGAGTCGCAGACATAGTCATGATCGCACGGCTTCCCGACGTCCGGACTCACCGAATGCACCCGTGATGCAGGCACTCACATCCGGCCGATAACCTGCACGGGGGCCAAGTGACAGGGATGAACGTCTAGAGGGGGGCGCATCGGATGGTGACCAGGTTGTCGACGTCGGACGCGTCGTTCTATCACCTGGAAGACACCTCTACCCCGATGTATGTGGGCACGCTGTCGATCCTGCGCAAACCGCGCAACGGGCTGAGCTACGAGACCCTGTTGGCCACCGTCGAGCAGCGGCTGCCCCAGATCCCGCGCTATCGGCAGAAGGTGCGCGAGGTCGCGCTCGGCCTGGCCAGGCCGGTGTGGATCGACGACAGGGACTTCGACATCACCTACCACATCCGGCGGTCGGCGTTGCCGTCGCCGGGCAGCGACGCGCAGCTACACGAGCTGATCGCGCGGCTCGGCTCGCGGCCGCTGGACAAGTCGCGGCCGCTGTGGGAGATGTACCTGATCGAGGGGCTGGCCCGCAATCGCATCGCGATCTACACCAAATCGCATCAGGCGCTGGTGAATGGGGTGACGGCGCTGGCGATCGGGCACGTGATCGCCGATCGCACGCAGAAGCCGCCGGAGTTCGGTGAGGACATCTGGATTCCCGCGCGTGAGCCGAGCGACCGCCAGCTGGTGTTGGGAGCGGTGGGCGAGTGGATCATGCGGCCCGCCGAGCAGATGGCGGCCGTCCGATCGGCGGTGACCGAGGTGGCCACCAACGCCGGTCAGCTGGTCGAGGTCGGCCGCCGCGTCGTCAACGTGGCCCGCACCGTCGCCCGTGGGACGGCGCCGAACAGTCCCTTGAACACCACGGTTTCGCGTAACCGACGGTTCACTGTTGCTGCCCACCGGCTCGACGACTACCGCTCGGTGCGGACGCGCTACGAGTGCGACATCAACGACATCGTGCTGGCTGTGGTGGCGGGAGCCCTACGGAACTGGCTGATGTCGCGCGGAGAACCGGTGACATCGTCGACGACGGTACGCGCGATGGCACCGATGTCGGTGTACCCCGACGCGGAACTCGATTCCACCGCCCCCGGGCAGGCGATCAGCGAGGTGACGCCGTTCCTCGTCGATCTGCCCGTCGGGGAGGGCAACGCCGTCGTGCGGCTGTCCCAGGTCTCGCACGCCACCGAATCGCATCCGACCCACGCCAGCTTCGTCGACGCAAGGACCATCGTCACCCTGTCTGGATTTGCGCCACCGACGTTGCACGCCATGGGTATTCGTGTAGCGACCACGTTCTCCGCACGCCAGTTCAACCTGCTGATCACGAATGTGCCTGGCGCGCAGAAGCAGATGTTCGTCGCAGGTACCAAGCTGCTGGAGACATATGCGGTGCCGCCGTTGTTGAACAACCAGGTGCTGGCGATCGGGGTGACGTCCTACAACGGCATGCTCTACTTCGGCATCAACGCCGACCGCGACGCGATGAGCGATGTCGGCGTGTTCCCGTCGCTGCTACGGGAATCGCTGGACGAACTGCTGGAAGCCGCGCAATAGCGGCTAACCTCCTTGGGTGCGCGTCTATGTTCCCGCGACCCTGGCCATGTTGCAGCAGCTGGTCGCCGATCGAGTGCTGCACGTCCGCAGCGGGACCGCGTTCGCGGTGACGCCGACGCTGCGCGAGGCCTACGCCGAGGGTGACGACGACGAACTGGCCGACGTGGCGCTGCGCGAAGCCGCGCTGGCGTCGCTGCGGCTGTTGTCCGGCGAGGGCACGTCGAACCTGCCGCCGCGCCGGGCGGTGGTGGTCGCCGACGTCGACGGAGCGACGCCGCGCCCGGATCTCGACGACGCAGTGGTGCGGCTGGCGGGGCCGCTGGCCTACGACGACGTGATCGCCGCGTACGTCGACAACGCCGACGCCGAAGCCGCCGTGGTGCCCGCCATCGAGGCCGTCGACGCCGCCGACCTCGGCGACGAGGACGCCGAATTCACCGTCGGCGATGCCCAGGATCACGATCTCGCCTGGTACGCCCCGCAAGAGCTGCCCTTCCTGCTCGAGCTGCTCTGATGGTGCGCCCTTGGCTGAAGCGGAAAACCTACGGTACCGTAGGTTCTGTCTCCCGGACCGGTGCTAACCGGATCGGGAGCGCAATCCTGAAACTGGGGCAGGAGCTTTCTTTGGGCAAGAAATACAGCACGAGCAGACCCGCGGCCGTTCTCGCGGACACCGTGCGGCCCACGATCAAGGGCGCCGGTAAGCACCGCGGCTGGGATGCCGCCCGCGCGATTGCCGAGCGGATCACCACCCCGCTGCTACCCGACGACTACCTGAAGCTGGCCAACCCATTGTGGTCGGCGCGCGAACTGCGCGGCCGGGTGCTGGAGGTCCGCCGCGAGACCGTCGACTCCGCGACCCTGGTGATCAAGCCGGGGTGGGGTTTCTCGTTCGACTATCAGCCTGGCCAGTACATCGGCATCGGCGTGCTGGTCGACGGGCGCTGGCGGTGGCGCTCGTATTCGTTGACCTCCAGTCCGGTGACCCAGGCGCGCGTCATCACCATCACGGTCAAGGCCATGCCCGAGGGGTTCATGTCGACGCATCTGGTCGGCGGGTTGGCACCGGGCACCGTCGTCCGGTTGGCGGCGCCACAGGGCAACTTCGTCATGCCCGACCCGGCGCCCGCCTCGGTGCTGTTCCTCACCGCCGGCTCCGGTATCACACCCGTGATGTCGATGCTGCGCACACTGGCCCGTCGAGACCAGATCACCGACGTAGTCCATTTGCATTCGGCGCCAACGGAATCCGACGTGATATTCGCCGCCGAGCTGGCCGAGTTGGCGCGCAGCCACGACGGCTACCGGATTCGGTTGCGGTCGACGCGCATCGAAGGGCGTCTGGATCTGTCCCGCCTCGACGACGAGGTGCCCGACTGGCGTGAGCGCCAGACCTGGGCCTGTGGCCCCGAGGGCATGCTCAACCAGGCCGAGGGTGTGTGGTCGGCGGCGGGCATCGCCGAGCACCTGCATCTGGAGCGCTTCGCCGCATCGAAGGGCCAGGTGCAGGGTCGGGGAGGCACCGTCGAGTTCGCGCGCGCCGGCAAGAAGGTCACAGTCGACGCCGCCACCCCGCTGATGGACGCGGGAGAGCAGGCTGGCGTGCAGATGCCGTTCGGCTGCCGGATGGGCATCTGCCAGTCGTGTGTGGTGGGCCTGCTCGACGGCCATGTCCGCGATTTACGCACCGGCGTCGAGCACGAACCGGGTACTCGTATCCAGACGTGCATTTCCGCGGCATCCGGCGATTGCGTACTGGACGTCTAGCCTTTACCGGCTGGTAACCTACGGAGTCGTAGGTTACGATAGCGTAGGTTCATAGAAGGGAGGCAAGAACATGGCAATCACGGACGTACCGGCATTCGCGCATCTGACCGAAGCCGATATCGACAACCTCGCGTTCGAACTGGACGCAATTCGCCAGGATGTCGAGGACTCCCGAGGCGAGCGCGATGCACGCTACATTCGCCGCACCATCGCCGCCCAGCGGGCCTTGGAGGTGGCCGGCCGGCTGCTCCTGGCCGCGAGTTCACGGCGCTCGGCGTGGTGGGCGGGCACAGTGACCCTGGGCGTGGCCAAGATCATCGAGAACATGGAGATCGGCCACAACGTCATGCATGGCCAATGGGATTGGATGAACGATCCCGAAATCCACTCCACCACATGGGAGTGGGACATGAGCGGCGCCGCCAAGCACTGGCGGTTCACTCACAACTTCATGCACCACAAGTACACCAACATCCTCGGCATGGACGACGACGTGGGCTATGGCCTGCTGCGCGTCACCCGTGACGAGAAGTGGAAGCCGTTCAATCTGGGCAACTTGTTCTACAACACGATGCTCGCGGTCGGTTTCGAATGGGGTGTCGGGCTGCAGCATCTGGAACTCGGCAGGATGTTCAAGGGCCGCGACGACCGCGACGCAACGATGGTGCGGCTGCGCGAGTTCTCGGCCAAGGCGGGCCGTCAGGTGGTCAAGGACTACGTCGCCTATCCGGCGCTGACCTCGCTGTCGCCCAGTGCGACCTTCAAGTCGACGCTGAAGGCCAACGCGGTGGCCAACGTCATCCGCAACGTCTGGGCCAACGCGGTGATCTTCTGCGGCCATTTCCCTGACGGCGCAGAGAAATTCACCAAGACCGACATGGCAGGCGAGAGCAAGGGCGAGTGGTATCTGCGCCAATTGCTCGGCAGCGCCAACTTCGAGAACGGTCCGGTGTTGCGCTTCATGAGCGGCAACCTGTGCCACCAGATCGAGCACCACTTGTATCCGGATCTGCCCAGCAACCGGCTGCACGAGATCTCGATTCGGGTGCGCCAGGTGTTCGAAAAGTACGACCTGCCGTACACGACGGGTTCGTTCCTGGTTCAGTACGGCAAGACGTGGCGCACCATCGCCAAGCTGTCGCTGCCGGACAAGTATCTGCGCGACACCGCCGACGATGCGCCGGAAACGCGCAGCGAACGGATGTTCGCCGAGCTCGAGCCGACGCAGCGCAGTGGCCTGAAGTCAGCGATCGCCGCCGTGCGCGCCCGGCGCCGCGCGAAGCGCAACGCCTGACTGCCCTTCCCTTCCCGCGAGAGACCGTGTTTGCACGTCGACACGCCGAGTGGCGGTGGCATTTTGCGGTCTCTCGCGGCTACTTGCGCGCGATCAGGTAAGCCTGCGGCGTTGATTCGAAGCCGTCGTCGTCGGGGTCACGCACCAGACCGGCGTACGGTGCCAGACCAGCCTCGTCGAGCAGCACGGCGACGGTGTCGGGCTGTCGGCGATAGAACGTCAACGACACCTGCGCGCCGAACATCTCTTTGAACGTGCGTGGTTGGTCGCCGACCTGAAAGGCGACCAACGCCACCCCGCCGGGCCGTAGCACGCGGCAGAATTCGGCGAACACCGCGGGCAGCGACTCGTCGGGGATGTGGATCACCGAGTACCACGCGCACAGACCGTCGAACTGGCCGTCCTCGAAGTCGAGCTTGGTCATCGACCCGGCCTGAAAGCGCAACCCGGGGTTGAGCCGTCGCGCTTGCGCAATCATCCTGGGGGACAAGTCGATACCGACGACGTCGAGCCCGAGGTCGGCGAACAGGCGCGACGTGGCACCCGTGCCGCAACCGACGTCGGCGATCAGCCCGTTGCTGTTGACCATCCCGGCGAACCCGGTGAGCATCGCACGGTCGAGTGGCTTGTTGTGCAGGTGATCGTGAAACCGTTCGGCGTATTCGGATGCGGTGAGGTCATATCCTTCGCGTGTGCGGTCCAGGAAGCCTAGTTCGGTCACTGTCGCACTCTACTCGCAACGGCTAGGTGTCGACGTTGTCGAACTGGTCGGGGTTGGGCCCGGTGCGGCCGGCTTCGCCTTTGTCCAGCGCCGACAGCGCAGCCACTTCGGCCTCGCCGAGTTCGAAATCGAAGATGCCGAAGTTCTCTTTGATCCGTTGCGGCGTTACCGATTTGGGGAACACCACATCGCCGCGCTGAATATGCCAGCGCAACACCACTTGCGCTGCCGACTTGCCGACCTCTGCTGCGATGCGCGTGACAGCCGGATCATCCACCACGGTGCCGCGCGCGATGGGCGCCCACGCCTCGGTCACGATGCCGTGTTCGCGGCCGTAGTCGCGCACTTCGGCGTTTGCGAAATACGGGTGCACCTCGACCTGGTTGACCGCGGGCGTCGTGTCCGTCTCGCGGGCCAGTCGCCGCAGGTGTGACACCTGGAAGTTCGACACCCCGATGCTGCGGGCCCGGCCGTCGCTCTTGAACTCCTCGAGCGTGCGCCACGTCGAGATGAAGTCGCCGTCGTAGCGCGTCGGCAGCGGCCAGTGGATCAGGAACAGATCGACGTAGTCGAAGCCGAGCGCCGCGAGTGTGCCGTCGAAGGCGCGGCGCGCGTCGTCGGGTTTGTGGAAACCGTTGTTGAGCTTGCTGGTGACGAACACGTCGGCGCGGTCGATGCCCGACTCGCGGATGGCCTGTCCGACGCCCTTCTCGTTGCGGTACATCTGCGCGGTGTCGACGTGCCGGTAGCCGACGTCGAGCGCTGTTCGCACCGCTGACGCCGCCTCGTCGGGGGCGATCTTGTAGGTGCCGAATCCGAGCTGCGGGATGCTCGCGCCGTCGTTGAGGGAAATCATGGGTATTTGGCTCACGGTGTCGAGCCTAGTTCCCCCGATCGGGGGACGCCGAATTCCACCGCTGCACAGGCCGATCACCGGACAGACCGTGGCCGTCGAACAGCGCATTCTTGATTCATCGCCGGAAAACACCGGTGCAAGAGCCGAAAAGCCAACTCACACAGGAGAATTCACAATGACCATCAACGTTGCGCGCGCCTTTGCTGTTTCCATCGTCTCAGCGGGCGTCATCGGCGGTGCCGCCATCGGGCTGGCGGGCGCGGCCTGCGCGGCCACGACCACCCAACCGACCGTCCCTGGCCACTTCTACAGCCCAGGGGTCAAGGCGCACCCCGCGCCGCAGGCGATGCCCGGCTGGCACGGCCACCACGGTGTGTGGCGCATCCAGCATTTCGAGTCCGGCTACCGCCCCTGAGCAACCAAAGCCACTGAGGCCCTCCGATTCCCGGGAGGGCCTCAGTTCGTGTCTTGCTTCACCGAGGTGCAGTAGTAGTTGTCTCCGAACGCGTTGTCGTCAGGCGGCACAGGCAATCCGGCCTCGGCGAGCAAGCTCGACAGAGAGATCGCATCCGACCGCCAGCCCCTGGCGTCGAGGTAACCGGCGACGTCTTCACGATCGTCGGAGTAACCGAGTGCGCCGAGTTCGATGTCCAATCCGTGCTCCTGCCAGCGCTTGGTGACTTCCTCCAGCGAGTCCCAGAACCGACTGCTGTCGCCCGCGGATGATGTCGTCGCCACCTCCGAAGCGAGCCGACTGCCCTCGGCACTGAGTTCGGTGATTTTGTCCAGCAAGCGGTCTTGTGCCTCGGCGGGAAGAAAGGGCAGCAGACCTTCTGCTGTCCACGCGGACGGCTTCGCCGGATCGAAGCCGGCCTCCCGCAACGCCGTCGGCCAGTCCTTGCGCAAGTCGATCGGGACGGTGCGCACGTCCGCCGTCGGCTTGGCGCCGAGGTCGGCCAGCGTCGCGGCTTTGAAAGCCAACACCTCAGGTTGATCGATCTCGAACACCACGGTGCCCCCGGGCCAGGCGAACCGATATCCGCGGGCGTCCAGTCCCGAGGCGAGGATCACGACCTGGCGGATGCCTGCGGCGGTCGCGGCGGCCAGGAAGCGGTCGAAGTACTGCGTGCGTGCGGCGAGCAGTTCGGTCATCTGTTGCATACCAAAGAACGCGCCCGGCATATCGACGTCGACGGCGGCCAGCTCGCCGCTGGCCCAGCGGGTGAAGAAGTCGATCCCGACCGCGCGGACCAGAGGTTCGGCGAGAGGGTCCTCGATGAGGTTGGCTCGGGTGGCGCGGGCCCTTCCCGCGGCGACCATGGTCGCGGTGGCACCCACGCTCGTGGCCAGGTCCCAGGTGTCGTCGTCTGTCCGTTCAGCACTCACTTAGCCGTTTTAACATTTACCCTAAATAACGAGCAATGAGGCCAAGCGGACTCCCAGCCTTCTGCTAGCCCTCTCGCAACGCGGCGAGAAGGCGACGCGCCGCGGCCGCGCGCCCCGCGGCCGGTCCGGTCAGCGTGTCCAGCGCACACTCGGGGTCGGCGGGCGGTCCCATGTGCCCGCATCCGCGTGGGCAGTCCTTGATCGCCTCGGCCAGATCCGAGAATGCGAGCAGCACGTCGTCGGGTTCGATGTGCGCCAGCCCGAACGACCGGATCCCGGGCGTGTCGATGACCCAGCCGCCGAAGCTCAGCGGAAGTGCGACCGACTGCGTCGAGGTGTGTCGGCCCTTGCCGACGTCGGTCACCGCACCGGTGGCCCTGTCCGCATCGGGCACAAGGCGATTCACCAATGTCGACTTGCCGACACCGGAATGGCCGAGCAGCACCGTCACCTTGTCGGCGAGCAACGGAGCGACGGCGTCCAGCGGATCGTCGCGGCCTGCGGTGGTGATCGTCAGGTCGAGATCGGCGAAGTGGGCGGCGAACGGTTCCGGCGGGGCCAGGTCGGTCTTCGTCAGGCACAGGATCGGCTCGAGGCCGCCGGCGTAGGCCGCGATCAGCGCGCGTTCCACGAGGCCGGTGCGCGGCGGGGGATCGGCCAACGCCACCACGATCAGCAGCTGATCGGCGTTGGCGACCACCACCCGCTCGGTCGGATCGGTGTCATCTGCGGTGCGCCGCAACACCGTTCGGCGATCACCGCGACGGATGATGCGGGCCAGTGTGTCGGGTCTGCCGGACAGATCGCCGACGATTCCGACGTCGTCGCCGACGACGATCGGGGTGCGGCCCAGTTCCCTGGCCCGCATCGCGGTGACCCGCCGGTCCGGGTCCCTGCCCAGCGCGCAGCCCCACCGGCCGCGGTCGACGGTGACCACCATGGCTTCCTGCGCATCGGCATGGTCAGGACGGGTCTTGGTTCGCGGCCGCGAGCCCCGGCCGGGCCGCACCCGGACATCGGACTCGTCGTACTCGCGAGGGCTCAAAAGCTACTCAATCCTCACGTCCGGCGGCCCCCTGCCCTTCGAGCATCTCGGCCCACAGTTGCGGGAACTTCGGCAGCGTCTTTGCCGTCGTGCCAACGTCTTCCACTTCGACACCGGGCACCCGCAGCCCCACGATGGCGCCTGCGGTGGCCATCCGATGGTCGGCGTACGACAGCCACACGCCGCCGTGCAGCGCTCGCGCGGTGATGCGCAGTCCGTCCGGTGTCTCCTCGCATTGGCCACCGAGACGGTTGATCTCGGCGGACAACGCCGCCAGTCGGTCGGTTTCGTGACCGCGCAGGTGAGCGACCCCGCGCAGCTGCGAGACCGATCCGTCCGACGCCAACGCCGCCAGCGCGGCCACGGCCGGTGTCAGCTCCCCGACGTCGTGTAGATCGACGTCGAAGCCACCGTAGTTCGGGCTGCCGTGCACTTCCAGGTATGAATTGCCTTGGGTGACAACCGAACCCAGTTTCTCGAGGATCGCGAAGACGTCGGCTGCGGGCTGGATGCTGTCGTCGGGCCAGCCGGCCACCCGAACCACGCCCCCGGTGACCACGGCCGCGGCCAAAAACGGCACCGAGTTGGAAAGGTCGGGTTCAATGGTCCACTGCCGCGCCGCAATTGGACCCGGTGCGACGTGCCAACGGTTGGCCTCGCCGTCGTCGACGGTCACGCCGGCTTCGCGCAGCATCGACACCGTCATCGCGATGTGTGGCGCTGACGGCACGGTTTCGCCGGTGTGGACGACCGTCAGGCCGTCGGTGAACGAGGCCCCTGACAGCAGCAGACCGGAGACGAACTGCGACGACGCCGACGCGTCGATCTCCACCGTGCCGCCCGCCACCGCGCCCGCGCCGCGCACCGAGAACGGCAGTCCGTCGCCGTCGACGTCGACGCCGAGCCCGCGCAGGGCGTCGAGCAGCGGGCCGATCGGGCGCCCCCTGGCCTGTTCGTCGCCGTCGAACAGCACCGTCTCGGTGCTCAGCGCCGCCACCGGCGGGACGAATCGCAGCACCGTGCCCGCCAGCCCGCAGTCGATCCGGGCACCCGGTCGCGGCGTGAGGGCTCCGCGGATGGTCAACTCGGGGCCCGCACCGTCGACGGTGACGCCGAGCGTCTGCAGCGCCCCGATCATCAGGTCGGTGTCACGGCTGCGCAGCGCATTGCGCAGCGTCGACGTCCCGTTCGGTGTCGCCAGCGCGGCCAGAATCAGCGCTCGATTGGTCAGCGACTTCGAACCGGGGATGGTCACGGTGGCATGCACGGGGGTCGACGTCGTCGGTGCCTGCCAGTTGCTCACGTGGTACATCCTGCCCTGTCGGCTCCGCGTGCCACCATGGGATATATGTGTGGGCGATTCGCAGTGACCACCGATCCGGCCTTGTTGGCGCAGAAGATCCAGGCCATCGACGAGAGCACGGCCGCGCTGAAGGACAACTACAACGTCGCGCCGACCACGACCATCAGCACGGTGGTCAAACGGCACACCGAACCCGACGACGAGTCGACGCGGCGGGTGCGGTCGATGCGCTGGGGCCTGGTGCCGCCGTGGGCCAAGACGTCGGAAGACGGCGGTCCGGACACCAAGGGGCCGCTGCTGATCAACGCGCGGGCCGAGAAGGTGACCACTTCACCGGCGTTCCGCAACTCCGCGAAGAACAAGAGGTGTCTGGTGCCGATGGACGGCTGGTACGAATGGCGCGGCGAGAAGGGCGCCAAGACGCCCTTCTACATGTACGGCGGTGACGGCGAGATGCTGTTCATGGCCGGGCTGTGGTCGACGTGGCGTGCGAAGGACGCCCCGAAGGACGCACCGCCGCTGCTGAGTTGCACCATCATCACCACCGATGCCGCTGGTCCGCTAGCCGACATCCACGACCGCATGCCGCTGACCATCAGCCGCGACGACTGGGACCGCTGGCTGGATCCCGATGCGCCCATCGATGAGGGCCTGCTGCGTGGCCACGGCGATCTCGACCGCATCGAGATCCGCGAGGTGGCACGGCTGGTCAACAGCGTCCGCAACAACGGGCCTGAGCTGATCGAACCGGCAAAGCCGGAACCCGAGCAGGCGACGCTGCTCTAACCCTACCGAGGATTTCTCTGTTCAATTAGAGTCTTTCTCGTGCCCCGGTCGGGAACCGACGCTCGGGACCGGTTACTGCGCGTAGCGCGACGCCGGTTCGCCGTCGACGGCGCGCTGGTGCCGACGCTGGAGGAGGTCCGGCGCGAGGCCGAAGTGAGCGTCGGCGCGCTCTACCACCACTTTCCGGACAAGCCCGCGCTTGCCGCGGCGGTCTACGCCCAGGTGATGAGCGAGTACCAGGCCGGATTCGTGGAGATGCTGCGCAGCCAGCACACCGCGGAACTCGGCGTCCGCGGCGGCGTCGCATATCACCTGCGGTGGGTCGGCGGACACCGCGGCGAGGCCACGTTGCTGCTGGGCGACCGATTGGAGAGTGCGTCGCTGCGCGATGCGAATCGGGATTTCTTCGCCGCTGTCCGGGACTGGTGGCGGCCGCATCACACGTATGGAGCGCTGCGGCCGATGCGGCCGGGGGTCACCGCCGCGCTCTGGCTCGGCCCGGCCCAGGAGTTCAGCCGTTACTGGCTTGCCGGCGACGAGCAGACGATGCCGCGCGGTGTCGTCGACATCTTCGCCACGGCGGCATGGACAGCGTTGCGCGCCAACGATATCGAGGAGTGAATCAGATGGAATCGATGTATCGCACCATCGTCGCAGGTGGCGACGATCCGGACGCACCGGAGCGCGTCCACGTCGAGCATCGCGGGGATAGGGCGGTGGTGACGCTGGACGAGTCGCGCCGGCTCAACGTGCTGTCCGCTCCGCTGGTGCGGCAACTGCGACGGGCTCTCGAGGCGCTCGACGCCGACCACGACGTCCGCGCCGTCGTGCTCACCGGCGCAGATCCCGGCTTCAGTGCGGGCGGCGATCTGAAGATGATGAAGATCGCGGTCGAATCGCTCGGCGAGCCCGAGGGAGTGGCCGACGTGTGGCGCTGGATCCGCCGCGAGTTCGGCGGGATCGCCCGGCTCATCGCGCGTTCGGACACGATCTTCATCGCCGCGCTCAACGGACCGGCGGCGGGCGTGGGCTTGGCGTGGGCGCTGACCTGCGATCTCGTCGTCGCCAGTGACCGTGCGGTGATCGTGCCCGCGTTCGGAAAGCTCGGCCTGATCCCGGAGGTGGGTACCAGTTGGGCGCTCACCCGCCGGCTCGGATATCAGGGTGCGCTGGCGTACTACCTGCGCGGCGATCACATCGACGCCGACACCGCGTTGCGTCTCGGGTTGGTTCAGGAGGTTGTCGAACACGCCCGGCTACTCGCCGCCGCCGACGAATGGTGCTCGCGCATAGCCGATTTGCCGCCGCACGCCGTCGCGATGAGCAAACCGCTGCTGCGGGCCACCGCCGACGCCGACTGGAACGACGCGATCACGCTCGAGGAGTTCGCCGAACCGGCGTGCTTCACCACCGCCGCGTTCGCTTTAAGTGTGCGGACAATGCTGAAGTAGATCGCGGTTCACATTCGGCGGGTTTATCCGCTGAAACAACCGTGAATCGGTCCATCGCATTCCGAATAGCCATTAACATAACCGCTCATGCTCAGCATGGTGCGAAAGGTCTTGAGCTTCGAGATGACGATCGCGGAATGGATCGGCACCGCCGCGATGCTCGCGGCACCGTACTTGGCCATCGGCGTGCTGTGGGCGCTGCTCGGCGGCGGCTGGCGGGCGGTGCTGTGGTGGCCGGTGCTGCTGGTCTCGGCGGTGTGCCTGGCATGACGCTCGCCGACTGCCGCATCGACATCCGTCGGCGCACCTCGCGTTGGGATCCGGACGCCGAAGTGAGCGTGGCCGAGGCCTTGGACTTCTGGGCGTTCGCCGCCGGTGCCGCCAACGTGATCATGCAGTTGTCGTGGCCGCAGGTGGGCTACGGCGTCAGCGAGAGCAAGGTGGAGTCCGGCAATCTGCTCAAGCACCCGTGGAAACGGGCCAGGACGACGTTCCAGTACCTGGCGGTAGCGGTCCTCGGCCGCCCCGACGACCGCGCCGCGATACGCGAAGCCGTCAACGGTGCCCACCGCCACGTCAAGTCCACCGCAGAAAGCCCGGTCCGCTACAACGCATTCGACCGAGAGTTGCAGATGTGGGTCGCCGCCTGCCTTTTCGTCGGCCTGGAGGACAGCTACCAACTGCTGCGCGGCCCGATGACGGCCGAACAGGCCGACCGGTTCTACCGCTCGGCGTGGACGCTTGGCACCACGCTGCAGGTCACCGAGCAGCAGTGGCCGCCGACGCGCGCGGACTTCGACACGTATTGGGAACAGGCCTGCCGACGCGTGCACATCGACGACCATGTCCGAGCCTACCTGCGGGATCTGCTGGACCTGCGGATGATCAATCCCGTTCTCGCGCTGCCGTTTCGGCCCCTGCTCAAGTTCCTCACCGTCGGGTTTCTTGCGCCGGTGTTCCGCGATGCGATGGGTGTGCGGTGGAGCGGTTTCAAACAGCGCCAGTTCGAGTCGCTGTTTCTTCTGGTCGCCTTCGTCAACCGATTCCTTCCTGTGTTCGTCCGCCAGGGCGGCAGCTACCTGCTGCTGGCTGACGTCCGCAGGCGGGTGCGCAGCCACCGAGCGTTGGTGTGAGGTCATGCTGCGTCGTCTGTTGAGCCGGAAGGTCAGCGTCGGGGCGATGATCGAGTTCGCGATGTGGCTGGCCGTTCCATACGTCGTGATCGGCCTGGTGTTCGCCTTTTTCCGAGCCGAGCACGTGGCGCTGATCCAGACGCATCTGCAGACCCGGATACCGGCGGGCGCCGACATCGGCGCCTACGGGTTGACGGCACTGTTCTGGCCGGCGGGATTGTTCGGCGTCGACGTCTGCGTGGTGTGACGGCAGTCGAGTGTGCCAATACTCGGCGCGCGGTCGCCCGGCGGTGGGATTCTGACTGACGGCGCACTTCCAGCAACGCCTTGAAACGGGAGACCACACATGACCGCCATCCAACCCGAAATCCGACAAAGCAGCATTGAGGTGCGTAATCCGGCCAACGGCACGGTCGTCGGGACGGTGCCGAACGATTCGGCCGAAACCGTCGCTGCCAAGGCCCGCGAACTTCGGCTCTTCCAACCCGAGTGGGAGGCCCTTGGTCCACGAGGCCGCAAGACCTGGCTGTTGAAATTCCAGGGATGGGTGCTCGACAACGCCGAGCACCTCACCGATGTGGTCCAGTCGGAAACCGGCAAGGTGCGCGCGGATGCCTCGATCGAGGTACCTCTGACCTCGGGACTGCTGGAGTACTGGGCGCGCAACGCCGAGGCTTTCCTCGCCGACCGCCACCCGAGGCCGCACAACGTCTTGATGATGACCAAGCGGCTGACGACCGTATACCGGCCGTATCCGGTCGTGGGGATGATCATTCCCTGGAATTTCCCGTTCGCGAACGCGGCTATCGACGGCGTCCCCGCCTTGGCCGCGGGCGCCGCCGTGCTTCTCAAGCCGTCGGAGGTGACCCCGCTGAGCGCGGTCGAATTCGCCCGCGGCTGGGCTGAGATCGGGGCGCCGCCGGTGCTCGCGCTGACCACCGGTTACGCCGAGACCGGGGCCGCCGTCATCGCCAACTCGGATTACGTGCACTTCACCGGTTCGACGGCGACGGGCCGCAAGGTGGCGGTGGCATGCGCGGAGCGGTTGATCCCGTACAGCCTCGAACTCGGCGGCAAGGACCCCGCGGTGGTGTTGGCGGACGCCGATCTCGAACGTGCGGTCAACGGCATTGCGTGGGGTGGGATGAACAACTCGGGGCAGGTGTGTGTGTCGATCGAACGGGTTTACGTCGAGGCGCCGATCTACGACCAATTCGTCGCCAAGCTCACCGACAAGGTGAGCCGACTGCGTCAGGGCCAGGACGACGACAAGTACCGATTCGACGTCGGCGCGATGGCCACCGCGGCGCAGCGCGACATCGTCGCCCGCCACGTCGAGCAGGCAGTCGCCAGCGGGGCGCGAGTGACCACGGGTGGAAAGCCGACCGGAGTCGGCACATTCTTTCAGCCCACCGTGCTTGCCGACGCAGACAACTCGATGGCATGCATGCGCGAGGAGACGTTCGGTCCGACGCTGCCGGTGGTGAAGGTCGCCGACGAAGATGAAGCGGTCCGGCTGGCCAACGACTCCAATTACGGTCTGTCCGCGACGGTCTGGACGGGTGATCCTGCGCGCGGCGAGCGGGTCGCCCGTCGGCTGGAAGCGGGCGCCGTCAACATCAACGATGCGTTGGCCAACGGTTTTCAGTTCAACGTACCGATGCCGGGCTGGAAGGACTCCGGGATCGGTGCCCGCAACGGCGGCGCCGAGGGGATTCTCAAATATTGTCGGCCACAGGCGATTACGACGCCCCGAATTCCGACTCAGGCCAATGAACCGCTCTGGTACCCCTACTCGCGCCGAAGGTTCCGGATCGCGATGGGGCTGATGCGCGCCTCTGCGGCGCGCGGACTGCGACGGCTGGGCCTAAAGCCGCGCGGGGGTGCCCGATGAAGTGTCAGGGCGCGGTGATTCGCGGGGTGGGGCAGGATTGGGAGATCACGGAAATCACGCTCGACCCGCCACGCGAGGGCGAGGTGCTGGTGAAGATGGCGGTCGCGGGCATCTGCCATTCCGACGACCACTTCTCGACGGGTGACATGGTTCCCACACCGGACCTCGCCGCGATGATGGAGGCCATGGGGATGCCCCGCCTCGACTACTTCCCGTTGATCGGCGGTCATGAAGGTGCCGGCGTCGTCGCCGAGGTCGGTCCTGGCGTCCGATCTGTGAAGCCCGGCGACCGCGTCTCATACTCGTTCATCGCCGCATGTGGCAAGTGTCGATGGTGTGTATCGGGGATGACCTATCTGTGCGACAACGGCGCAGCCATGCTGACCAAGGAATCGATCGACGGCGCCCGTCGCCGTCACCTCGGCGACGAGGATGTCACGGCTTTCTGTCAGCTCGGCACATTCGCCGAATATGGCCTTCTCGCAGAGGAATCGGTGATCAAGCTGGATGAGTCGATTCCGCTGGAAGCGGCGTCGCTGGTGTCCTGCGGCGTGACCACGGGGTGGGGGTCGGGCACCACCGGCGTCGGCACGAAACCGGGGGACACCGTCGTCGTCGTCGGGACGGGTGGGGTGGGAATCAATGCCGTGCAAGGTGCGCGCGCAGCTGGCGCCAATATGGTGATCGCGGTGGATCCCGTTGAATTCAAGCGTGATTCGGCAAAGTTCTTCGGCGCAACGGACACCAGTCCTTCCATGGAGGAGGCCATTGCTCAGGTAAGGGAGCTCACCCGCGGGGTGATGGCGGACCGCGTTGTACTGACGCCGAGCGTGGTCACAGCAGACATGCTGACCCCTGCGCTGGCGTTGACCAGCAAGGGCGGCACCTGCCTGATCACCGGGGTTCCGAAGTTCGAATTGAGCATGGTGCCGATGCTGCTCGTCGACATGCTGCAGAGCTGCAAAACTTTGAAGGGGCTGATCTACGGCGGCATGAATCCGCGGGCCAGCATGCCGATGCTGTTGGACATGTACCGCAACGGGCACCTCAAGCTCGACGAGCTGATCACCAAGCGCTACAAGCTGAACGAGATCAACGACGCCATCGCGGACCTGAGAGAAGGGCGCAATATCCGGGGCGTCATCGAATTCGACTAAGGCCCCGTGTATCCCGGCGGGTTGGGGGTGTCGACCCAGAGGTCGACGCCCAGTTCGGATCCCGGCACGCAGTCGTAGACCGAGAGGTCGGTGACACCGGAGTCCAGCAGCACGTCCTCGCACAGCAGCGCGTTGCCGGTGTATTCGCGGGCAGATTTGTTGAGGATGACGTAGGCCGCGTCGGCGTACACGTCGGGCTTGCGCGCGCGGCCCATGGCCTCGTCGCCCCCGAGCAGGTTCTGCACCGCGGCGGTGGCCACCAGCGTGCGCGGCCACAGCGTGTTAGAGGCGATGCCGTCCTCCCGCAACTCCTCGGCCATGGCCAACGCGCACAACGACATTCCGTACTTCGCCATCATGTACGCGGTCGGCTTGAGCCATTCCGGGTCCAACCGGATCGGCGGTGACAACGTCAGGATGTGGGGGTTGTCGCGGCCGATCATGTGCGGGATGCAAGCCTGCGAAACGGTGTATGTGCCGCGCACCTGGATGCCGTTCATCAGGTCGAAGCGCTTGAGCGGCACCTCTTTGATGGAGCCGAGGTTGATCGCCGAGGCGTTGTTCACGCAGATGTCGATGCCGCCGAACTGCTCGACCGTCTGCGCCACCGCCGCCGCGACCGACTCCTCGCCGCGGATGTCGCCGACGATCGGCAACGCCTGCCCGCCGGCTTCCTCCAGTTCCTTGGCCGCGGTGTACACCGTGCCGGGCAGCTTCGGATGTGGTTCGGCGGTCTTGGCGATCAGCGCGATGTTGGCGCCGTCGGCGGCCGCGCGCTTGGCGATTGCCAGGCCGATGCCGCGGCTGGCGCCGGAGATGAACATGGTCTTCTGCGAAAGCGACATGGGCTCACCCTAGGGCGCTCTCGCTCGGCGGATGCGCGACTGCGGGATTAACGCACGCTTCGCACCCTCAAAGCGTGCGGGTAACCCACGTTCGGCGAAGAGTCAGGCGCAGATGTCGGCGGTGACCGCGTTGGTCAGCCGGATCAGGTCCTGCGGATGCAGCGCCACGTCCCAGCCGCGCTTACCGGCGCTGCACAGCACCCGGTCCCAGCGCAGCGCCGAGGCATCGACCACCGTCGGCAACGGCTTGCGCTGGCCGAGAGGGCTTATCCCGCCTACCACGTAGCCCGTCGAGCGCTCGGCGGCCGCCCGCTCGGCCATCGTCGCCTTCGGCACGCCGAGCGCTGCCGCCGCCGCTTTCAGCGACAACTTCGACGGCACCGGGATCACCGCGACCGCCAGCCCCTTGGGCAGCGCGATGACCAGCGTCTTGAACACCTGCTCCGGGTTGACGCCCTCGACCTGCGCAAGCTCGGCCACCGCCTCCTCGCCGAACGACGAGTTGCGAGGGTCGTGGTGGTACTGCAGGACCTCGTGTGGGGCCTGCGCAGCCAACAGGGCCGCGATCGCCGGAGTCGCCGCACGTGCCACGCGCCCAGCGTATGTGGGAACAACCGCGCCTGTGCGTGCTGTTATTGGTAGCGATTCGGCCCGCAAACGGGCCGGGTCGGTCATTGCCTCTAGGATCGAGGGAAGGGGTCTTTGGTGCCTGCCATATGCCTGGACCGTGCGGTCGACGTGCCGGGCTTGTTTGGTGGCGCCGCGACGGAAGGGACGGTGTTCCCCACAATGACCGACATCGACGGACAGGCGCCGGATACCGGGCCGGATACGTCGGCGCTCGACAAACCCGAAGAGACCGACGCCGAACTGACGGCGCGGTTCGAGCGCGACGCGATTCCGCTGCTCGACCAGCTCTACGGCGGTGCTCTGCGCATGACGCGCAACCCTGCGGACGCCGAGGACCTGCTGCAGGAAACCATGGTGAAGGCCTACGCCGGGTTCCGCTCGTTCCGCGAGGGCACCAACCTGAAGGCGTGGCTGTACCGGATTCTGACCAACACCTACATCAACAGCTACCGCAAGAAGCAGCGGCAGCCGTCCGAGTATCCGACCGAGGAGATCACCGATTGGCAGCTGGCTGCCAACGCTGAGCACTCCTCGACCGGGCTGCGCTCGGCGGAGGTGGAGGCGCTGGAGGCGTTGCCGGACAGCGAGATCAAGGACGCCCTGCAGGCCCTGCCTGAGGAGTTCCGGATGGCCGTGTACTACGCAGACGTCGAAGGCTTCCCGTACAAGGAGATCGCCGAAATCATGGATACGCCGATCGGGACCGTGATGTCCCGGCTGCACCGGGGCAGGCGCCAGCTGCGCGAGCTGTTGGCCGACGTGGCGAGGGACCGCGGCTTCATCCGTGGCCAGCTCGACACGCCCGAGGAGGTGACGTCATGAGTGACCGTGACGCCGAGGACCGCTGGTCCCCGCCAATCGGCCCGGTAGATCCCGAACACCCGGAGTGCGCCGCGGTGATCGCCGAGGTATGGACCCTGCTCGACGGTGAGTGCACCGCCGAGACGCGCGACAAGCTCCGCCATCATCTCGAGGAGTGCCCCAGCTGCTTGCGCTATTACGGCGTCGAGGAGCGGGTCAAGGCGTTGATCGCGAAGAAGTGCAGCGGAGAGAAGGCACCTGATCGGCTACGTGAGCGGCTGCGCATCGAGCTCAGCCGCACCACCATCATTCGGCGGGGCTAGCGCCCCACAGACTTTGAGCCGGCGTTGGGCCGCTTGCCGTGGTTGGCCTTGGAATGCTTGCGGTCGCGCTTCTTGCGGCCACGCTTGGCCATAATGGTTCCTCCGTCTGGTTGTGCTTTGCAGCCATTGTCTCATGACCTGGCAGCGCGCCCGAATCGTGCCGTTGTGGTTCGATAGAGCGGCATGGAGCAGCCGAAAGGGGTGAAGATGGCCGAGGATGTTCGCGCCGAGATCGTGGCCAGTGTGCTCGAGGTCGTGGTTCACGAGGGCGACCAGATCGGTGAGGGCGACACCCTGGTGCTGTTGGAGTCGATGAAGATGGAAATCCCGGTGCTGGCCGAGGTCGCCGGCACCGTCAGCAAGGTGAGCGTGTCCGTTGGTGACGTCATCCAGGCCGGAGACCTCATCGCCGTGATCAGCTGACTTTCCGATGTCCACCCTCGGTGATCTGCTCGCCGAGCACACGGTGCTACCCGGCAGCGCCGTGGACCATCTGCATGCCGTGGTCGGGGAGTGGCAACTGCTAGCTGACATGTCGTTCGCCGACTACCTGATGTGGGTACGGCGCGACGACGGTCAGCTGGTGTGCGTCGCGCAGGTGCGGCCGAACACCGCACCGACCGTGCTGCTGGCCGACGCCGTCGGTACGGTCACCCCTGGCGACCAGCTGCCCTTGGTCACCGCAGCTTTTCATTCCGGCACGATCGGCCGGGAAAACGATGCGGGACAACAGGATTCGGCCAACTCCAACATCGCGGCCAGAATCGCCGCGGGGCTGCAGGTCGAAGCGGTTCCTGTGCGCTACAACAACGAAGTGGTGGCCGTGCTGACGCATCAGACGGCGTTGGGTGCCCACAATGCCAGCCCGCTGGAGAGCGCCTACCTGGACTGCGCGGGCGACCTGCTGCTGATGCTGTCGGAGGGCACGTTTCCGAATGTCGGCGACCTGGCGATGTCGCGGTCCAGTCCGCGCGTCGGCGACGGGTTCATCCGCCTCGACGAGGCGGGCGTCGTCACCTTCGCCAGTCCGAACGCGATCTCGGCCTATCACCGGATGGGCCTTGCCGCCGAACTCGAGGGCCACAACCTGGTCGCGGTGACACGGCCGCTGATCGGTGATCCGTTCGAGGCACAGGAACTGGCCAACCACGTCCGTGACTCGCTCGCAGGCGGATCGAGCATGCGGATGGAAGTCGACGCCGGGGGAGCGGCCGTGCTGCTGCGCACGCTGCCATTGGTGGTGCACGGCAGGGCTGTTGGCGCGGCGGTGTTGATCCGCGACGTCACCGAGGTCAAGCGCCGCGACCGCGCGCTGCTTTCCAAGGACGCCACCATCCGCGAGATCCACCACCGGGTGAAGAACAACCTGCAGACCGTTGCGGCGCTGTTGCGGCTGCAGGCCAGGCGGACCAACAACGCCGAGGGCCGCGAGGCGCTGATCGAATCCGTCCGACGGGTGTCGTCCATTGCCCTTGTGCACGACGCGCTGTCGATGTCGGTGGACGAGGAGGTCAACCTCGACGAGGTGGTCGACCGGATCCTGCCGATCATGAATGACGTTGCGACAGTTGACACTCCGATCCGCATCAACCGGGTTGGCGACCTCGGTGTGCTCGACGCCGACCGTGCCACCGCGTTGATCATGGTGATCACCGAACTGGTGCAGAACGCCATCGAGCACGCCTTCGACGCCACCAAGGCGCAGGGCTGCGTGACGATCCGCGCCGAGAGGTCAGCGCGGTGGCTGGACGTCGTCGTCCACGACGACGGGCGTGGCCTGCCGGACGGGTTCAGCCTGGAGAAGTCCGACCGGCTTGGGCTGCAGATCGTGCGGACCCTGGTGTCGGCGGAACTCGACGGTTCGCTCGGCATGCACGATGTGCCGACCGGCGGCACCGATGTGGTGCTGCGCGTTCCCATCGGCCGCAAGCCGCGATTGGCTCAGTAACCGCACAGTACGGCCACAGTTTGTGACCTGATTTTGCAATTGTGGTTTTTGTGATCTATTTCGCATCAATTGCATTTGCACACAGTTACGGCCCCGGCAAATTTTGCCGGGGCCGTAACTGAATTCTGGGGTCAGACCGCGCTGCGGGCCTTCGTCCGGGCGTTGCGGCGCTTGAGTGCGCGACGCTCGTCCTCGCTCATGCCGCCCCACACGCCCGCGTCCTGGCCTGAATCCAACGCCCAGGTGAGGCACTCTGTGGTCACCGGGCAGCGGTTACAGACGAGCTTCGCGTCAGCAATCTGCGCGATCGCCGGCCCGCTGTTCCCCACCGGGAAGAACAGTTCCGGGTCCTCGTCGCGACAGACCGCCTTGTGGCGCCAATCCATGGTTCTAATCTCCTAACTGTGTGCGCAGCAGGGCGCACGAGCTTTTCTTCGGCTGTTAACGCGTGCATTCGAAATGTTTCTGCACTGTTGCTTCCGATGCTTTCACAGGCTGAACAGATGTCAATACTCGCGAGTTAACAAGTGGGTAATGTCACTAACTAGGGTCGTTGGCGGACCCCTCATTCGTTTGTACTACACTTAATCAACCTGCGCCCTGAATCGGCCGAGTCGGTGCTATTTGCGCAGATCAGAGCGTACTTTTGCAGGAGGAGCAACCACGCCCAGCGCGTCGGGCACCGACGTGAACGTCATCGCCTCCCGCGGACCGAGGTAGTCCCCGTCGATTTGACACGCGACCGGCGTGTCGCTGGTCACCCGCACCCACCCCAGGTCGTCGTCGCGTATCAAATGCCTCGCCTCTAACCGCGGTTTCTTACTCATCATCTGGCGCACCAGCCCCAAATTGGCCCAGACGTTCGCGCTCGTGGTGGCGAACACGCCGAGACCCGTCTCGAACGTCGTCGTGGGGTTGGTCCACACCGGCCGGGTGTTCGCATACGTCCACGGACTGGAGTTCGACACGAACGCGAAGTGCACCCCCGCGGCGGGCTCCCGGTCCGGCAGGTGCAGCGTCAGGGTCGGTTCCTTGCGGACGCTGGCGAGCACCTCACGGATCGCGACGCGGATGTAGCGCGACGCCGTCACCTTGCGGCCCTTCGCGCGTTGGGCCTCGACAGCGGCCACGACGTCGCCGTCGACGCCCATGCCTGCGGTGAACACGCCCCAGCGCTCCCCGCAGTCCATCAAGCCGATGCGGCGCCAGGACTTTCGCCTTCCGTGCGCCGACAGCAGGTCGATGAGTTGATTGGTCGCCTCGATCGGGTCAGGGCTGATGCCCAGCGCGCGGGCGAACACGTTCGCCGATCCGCCGGGCACCACGCCTACAGCCGGTGCGGGCCCGCCCGGTCCCGCCTCGCCGAGAATGCCGTTGACGACCTCGTTCACCGTGCCGTCGCCGCCGTGCACGATCAGCATGTCGACCCCGTCCCGCGTCGCATCCCTGCCGATTTCGATGGCGTGGCCGCGGTGGTCGGTGTGCACGACGGTCAGCTTCACGCGACTCTCCAGCGCGTGGGCGAGCAGGTCGCGGCCCGCTGGAGTGGTCGACGTCGCGTTGGGGTTGACGATCAGCACGGCGCGCACGGGGTCCGAGCCTAACCGCCCGCCTCTAGGCTCGACGGCGTGATCGTGCCCTCGCCATCAACCGTCCGCCAGGCCGCTGTCATCGTCGGGCTGGAGGGGGTCGTGCTGGTGGGTGTCGCGGTGGTGTTGGTGGTACGCCATCTGAGCGGCGTCGAGGACCAGCCGTGGCTCAGCGGATACGGCACCGCGGGCTGGTTCGTGATCATGGGCGGGGCTGTGCTCGCCGCTGGGTGGGCGTTGTGGACAGGACGGCGTTGGGGCCGCGGCATCGCGGTGTTCGCGCAGCTTCTGCTGCTGCCGGTGGCGTGGTACATGGGTGTCGGCTCGCAGCAGTGGCTGTATGCCATTCCAGTTGCTGTCGTCGCGCTGGTGACGCTCGCACTGTTGTTCAGTCCGGCGACGCTGCAGTGGCTTGGTGCGGCTTCAACGGATACCGACGGCAAAGATTAGCCGGCACGCGCTTAGTCGAGGCCCGGCAGCAGTTCGGCGGTAACACTTTTCGGTTGCGCCGCATCTCGGTTCCCGCGGTGCATGAAATCTCGACGCGTTGACGTTATCGACATTGTGCGATCGATGAGAGACCGCTGGAAGTGAATGCCGCCGAAGCTATATTTGCGGTAGTGCAGAACGTCGGGGCCGCCGAACTGGATTACCCCACTGAAGGTTTGGCGGCAAACCGATCCGACAGCGGCTGGTCGGTGTATACCTCGGAATCGGACGATCAGAAGCGACCACTCGAGCGACCGAAATCCCTGGTGAGCGATACCGGTGCGATCGAGCAGGTGTCGGTACACGCGCGCGCGTTCGGGATGTCGTCGCTGTCATCGGACGGTGCATTGCCGATGCACCAATTCGGCCGTACCTCAGAGGGCGACGATGGTGGCGAGGTGAACGGTGGCGCGGCACAGGATTCATTCACCTCGGAGGGGGCCGACCTCATTGGCCAACAATTGATCTCCCTCGCTCCGGATGACTGGCTATGGTGCCGCGCGGAGTTCGCACTGACCGTCGCCGATGAAACTGCGTATGTCGGATACGAGACCGCCGACGGCAGGCGGTTACAGCTCGCCGACGTTCCGGACAACATCACGGCGCTTGTGCGTGAACAACTCAATCTCACAGCGGTGGCGTCGGCTGGGTCGTGGTGGCGACTGGTGTTCGATATCAGCAACGAGGCCGAGATTGTCGTCGGTTACGACTACGGCGACGATCCATTCCCCGGAGATCAACTACAGCCCACCAAGAACTATCTGGACGACATGGCTGCGTGTCGAGCAGCAACGCCAATGGATGACTTGGCAGGCGTCCATGACATGTGGGCCCGGTGGCCCGTACTTGGCGCGCTGCACATGGGTGTTGAATCCGAAGAGGGCCTGAGAGTCACGCCGGGGCTTGCTTGGTATGAGTCCGAAACCCCTAGCGGTGCAACGTTGGTTCTCCTGCCAGGCGACCTGGCAGTGCTATTGGGAGGCTGGTCGGAGTCGCCGCTGTTGACTGCCGGCTGTTCCGGCGACGAACCTATGCCGGTTCTGTTCGCGGGCGCGCCGGTGTGGGTGAACGAAGCGGTGCTCAATATCCGTTGTCAGCATGGGTTGTTGAGTTTTTGGTATTCGTGGGCAGAAGAAGGTTGGTGGCGGGGCGCAACGGACACCTATCACGAACTCCAGATGGCGTTGCCAGCTGTCTGGGGATCCGCTGACGAGGCAACGCTGGTGGAGATGGCTGAAATAACCCAGTCCGCTAGAAGATCCGCGTGCGCGTCATTGTTGACCGCCGCCATCGACAGTGAGGCCGCAGTGGACGAGGTTATCGATGCTCTTTCAGGCGAACCTAATCGGGACCTCACTGCAGCATTGAACCAGTCGCAGCGGCTGCGGTGTGATGCCTATTCGTATACAGTTCGATTGGCATCACAAGATATGTCCTGCAAGCGATTTGAGCTCCTCAACACGACGTAACACATCACTCGAGAGAGGTTTGACGGCATGGTCCTTTCGGTCGTCCCAGCAGGGCTGCAGGCATTCGCCAGCGCAAACACCGCCGCGGGGGAGATGATCTCGGATGCGGGGTCCGCGGACGCGGGAGCGATGTTCAGTGCGGCTGTCGCAGCGGTTGGCCCAATCGGTGCCAATTACCTTTTGTCCTACGCTTCCGCGCAGACGAACAACTTGTTCAGCACATTGACAGTCGGTGCGGTTCACGGCGCGATCGGTGGGCAGACCAACGCCTCCAACGCCGCGTACCTCGCCGCTGACGGCGTGTGATCGCGAGTCACGAATGGCAGCCGCGCTGCAATCGGCAGCGAATACTCCATCAGCGCATACGATTTCACCGGACCTTGTGCAACAAGGGCAGCCTGCCTTTGACCCCGAGCAGGTCATCAACGCCCATGAGACAAACCTGGCGGATTATCTGAATCAGCCGGTTCAGGACATTCTGGCCCGCCTCGGATTGCCGCGGATACCGTCGCATGTGATGCCCCCGGATGGCACCGACGGCGGAGCGCCCGCACCCGCGAATCCCCTGGATCCGACGCAAATGATCAAGCCCGCCACCGATGCACTGGGGACGTTGGGGACTGGTCAGTTCAACAACGGGTCCGACCCGACGCAGATATTCCAGGGGATTTCACAGGCGTTCGAGTCTGCCGCAGAACCCTTGGCGCAGGGTATGGCGCAGCTTGCGAGCGTGTGGCAGGGAGTCGCCGGACCCGCAGCAGGGGCCGCGACTTCGGCAGCAGTCGCCGACGGAAGCAAGGTGGCAAGTCAGGCGTCGAGCTTGGGGCAGAGCTTGTCCTCGGTCGTCGCGACGGTCAGCCAGACCGAAGCGCGCCTGATCGCCATCATCAACGAGTTCATCGCGAAGATCATCGCGATCGGACCAAACATCATTTTTCCCTGGGGAATAGCTCAGGCCATCCAAGCCGCGACTGAAGCTGTCACAGAGGCCACGGACGCGATGACCGAAGCGCAAGGAGCCATCGGCGCACAGGCGGCGCAGGTCAGTGCGGTAGGTGCGCCCGTTCCTCTGGCAGCCTCGACGTCCAGGCTGGCGGCGACGACCGCAACCACGGCCGCCGTGCCTGCGGTGAGCACGGCAGCGGCACCGGGTATTGGGTCGGCCTTGCAGTTCTTGAGCCCGCTGACAGAAGTGGGGACAAGTCTGATCTCGCCGGTGATGGAGGGGGTGACTGCCGCCACGCAGGCGGCTCAGTCCGGCGCTGGTGGACCTGACGACCGCAACCCCAACGATCCGACAAACGATCCTGCCGCAGTGAACAAGCCTGCGTCGCCGAAAGCCGGTGGAAGTGCAGGCGCCGCAAAGGGTATGCCCACAGGTGCCGCCAATTCGCAGTTGGCTCCTCAAATCCCGGCGGTACCCAAAGTTGGTGCGGACGGCACACCCTTACAGAGCGGCGCCACCCTCGGCGCGGCCGCCGGGGCCGGCGGCTCCGCGATGACGGGCGGGCCGATGGGTGGTGCAGGAAAGGCGGGCGCCGCTGATGGGCGTCACAATCCGGCGGCGTTTCTCCACACCTCAAACGACCAGCTCGTCGGCGATCTCGGCAACGCCGCCCCGCCGGTGCTCGGTCAGATCGATCCAGCCGAACGTTCAGATATGGATTTACGGATCTAGACAAGGAGCCTTAGCATGCCGATTAATTCAGAATTCTCCATGCAACCGTCCGATGTCATGGAGGCGGCCGGCCAGCTCGATGCATTGGCCGACCGCATCGACAAGGTCATGGCGGTCGAAGCGCCGAACCTGACCGTTGTGGCGGCCGGCCGCGATGAGGTCTCTCAGCGAGTTGCGTCGACGCTGAATGACGTGCACACAGGCTTCGCCGATTCGGCGGGTAAAGGCTCGAACGAGGCGCGAGAGATCGCAGCGACCTTGCGGGCACACACGCAAAACGTCCTGGACTCCGAAAACGACTTCGCTGTCTAGCCCTTGTAGGCCATTACCTGAACGCCGGTCCACACGTCCACCTTGAACCATCTGCGCTGCGGCCCCGTTGAGTGAGTATGCACCTCGCGCACAACTCGACGATCAGGTCATCGCGGCTGAAATTTACGTTCTCCGGCAACGTAATTCATCCGCACGGTATCGAAATCGGCACTTCGCGCGCTTGTAACTGATCAGACTTAGACTTTCGGCGTTGAGGGGAGGTCATTGCATGGGATTCACCAACGTGGCATGGGAATCGCGCAGCACCGAGCAGCTGGCCCGAGACCTCACCGACGGCCCAGGCCCGCGATCCGTCGGTCAAGCTGGCGCAGCCTGGGTTCGGGTTGCCGACGAAATGGCTTCTGTCGCTGAGGACTACGGAAAACTGCTCGACCAGGTACGTGCAGCGTTCACCAGCCAAGGCGCCGACGTCGTCATCGACAAGCTCGAACAGTTCGGCGGATGGCTACAAGCGGTCAGTCTCAGTGCAGCCGCCAACGGTGAGCGGGCCGAGGAAGCTGCGACCGCGAACGGTGTTGCGGTTCTGGCCATGCCGAGTCTGTCGGAGGCGGTCCAGGAGAGGGTCGCGCGTGACGTGATGGATTCCCTGGCTGCTTACAACGGCGCAATCCTCAACGGGCGCTTCGCCGAACTGGATGATGCGACTTCGGCCAAACAGGCCGACGCCACGGCAGTCATGTACCAATACGAAGAGTCGTGTAACGCCTTAGCTACTGCTTGGGACCAACCGACTCCACCTGATGTGTGCAAGGGCGACGCACTGCGGACAGAACGCCGAGCCAAGGCAGCTGATGACAACGCTGAGGGCGGCGATACCACAGGGCGAACCGTCAGTGATGCCGTGGCGCCCGCGCCACTTGCGCCGTTCGCGGCCAACCAAGCGACGTCCAGCACGGACCGAAAAGGGCTGCGCCAGCTCTCCTCCACCGGCACTGGCAGCGACTCGAGCAGCGGGACCGGCGGCATGGGTGGTGGATATGGCCCAATGGGTGCGGGTGCCATGGCACGAGCGGGCGGCGGACAGCGCGAACACGAATCACTCGTGCCGTCAGCAACACTCGATGGCACCGGCGAGCCGGGTGCCGGACTGTCAGATGCATCGGTGTCTTGGCTGCCTGCAGCCCAGCAGAGCGACTCGGCCTTCACGGTGTCCAGTGTCAGTTGGGGCCCGGACACCTCGATCTTCGATGAACTCGCTCAATCTGATCAGCCTGACGTCCCCGCGTACGCAGAGGAACCCGAGTCCACCCTGGAACAGGTGTCGAACCACTGGACGGCACCCGCGGTCATCGGGATCGACAAGGGTCTGATGCTATGACCAGCGCGCTGTCAGACCGGATCAGCCTGAGCCACGACGAACTTCAAGCCGTGGCCGGCCTGCTCGGCGTTTTCGACCTGCCCAGCGTGCTGAATGTTCGCCCGCGATACGCCACGATCCCGGATCGGGACGCGGCAGTCGAACGCGCCAAGCGCAATCTGTTGGCTCGCAACTTGATCACCGACCGCGCAGTGCACCTCGGCCTGGCCGCAATGCTGGAAACCTTGCACCGGCCCGATCTCCAATGGGCAATTAGGATGGTGACGCCGGAAGGTACGGCACGGGTCGCCGTTGCGCGACGCGGCGCAACTGCCGTCGTGGCCCGGCGTATTTCGGAGGTCGTCACATTGTCGCCGTTGCGCGACGGTGCGGAATCGCTCTCGATGGCAAAGGCTCTGGCGAGCGAACTCCGAAGCGCCGACGCCGCACCTGTGGAACCGTTCGCAGCGCCGCTGCAACAGCTCGCGGAATGCCTCTCCGGCACAGACGATCCCGTGGCTCTTGCGGACCAGATCCGCAGTCTGGGCGCCGAAACTTCGGTTGCGCTATCGCTGGGTGCCGCGCTGGCCTCCCGGCAGGCATTTGCCGAGATCGTGGTCTACGCCTTGGTGGCTGATGAGGACAGGATCTGCCGGGCCCCCGCGGCTGCAGGTGTCTTCTACACCAGACGTGGGCGCATCGTCGCAGTACCGAGCGCGTCGCCGACGGGGGAAATATGGACCACCGTCAAAGGCGGCACCGATCACGCAGTCATTCAGGCGATCACCCGGCTCGCAGAGCTGACCACAGCCGGAGGGGGTGACGGGTAGCGCCAATCACCAATCTGCCAAAGGATTTATGTACATCGAGAAACACTCGCGTGATCTATCGAAGGAGGAAGCGCAATGCCCATCGTGGGTATCACCGTTGAACAAGCCAGGGCCGATTTGCAGAAGGTCACTGACGCGCAAGCGAACGCCAAAAACCTGAAGAACCAGATGGACAACGTGGCGCAGGATCTGACCTCAACGGGGTGGCTCGGCCAGCAGTCCCAGAGGTACCAGGCCGCGTCCAACGAGCTGATGGCCGATCTCGACACCGTAATCAACGCATTGGATTCGATTGCAGAGCAAGGGAAGTCTGACCTCAACCAGTACATCGCACACGAAAGCTAAGGAGTAGATCAATGAGCGACGTTATCCACTACAACTTCGGTCAAATCTCTGACTCGTTGGGTGAAATTCAGACCCGCATCGCGCAGTTTCACCAGCTGCAAGATGACGTAGCCCAGGTCGTCAACGCGATGCAAGACGCCTACAAGGGTTCCGCCCCCGAAGCCATGCAGCAGCAGATGGCACTCATCAAGACAAAAATGGACGACGCGGCGCAGCAGCTCGACCAGTTGCAGGGGTCTGGGCACGAGCAGGCGGACAGCATGCAATCCCTCGACAAGCTTCTCGCTTCTCGTTATTAAGCAGGCAAGCCCGGGCTTGTTGGTCGACGAAACAAGCCCGGGCATCCTCCTCAGAACCAGAAAGAGAGCGCACGACAACGATGGCGACTTCCAATTCAGGCGACGACAAGGGTGATACCGGCAACGGCGGCGGCGGTTCCGGTAACTCGGGTAGTTCCGGCAACGGAGGCGCCGGTGGCAACTCGGGCGACTCCGGCGGGGGCGGCGACACCGGCAATCCTACCGGCGCCTCGATTACCGATTTGACGGGTGACCTCAAGAAATTCTCGGATGCCGGGTCGCCCAATTTGCACTTCACGCCGGAGTCGAGCAAGAAGCTTGTCGCCCTCATCAAGACATATAAAGAACAGCTCCAATACACGCGGTCATACATGGATTCGATCGACGAAATGGGCAACGAGGGCGATCTCCCCTCGGCACATGCGACTAAACAAAATCTGCTGTACGACATCAACGGCCCAGGCGGCGCGAAGGACATGGCGCAGAAATGCATCGATTATCTTGACGCGCTCCAGGACGCAGTAGGTAAAGCCGGCGCCTCGATCGAGCATCACGGTTAGCGCGGGCTGTATCTCGTATGACCGGTCCCGGAGAGTACGGCAATTTGGCGGATGGGCAGAAGCATGAGCCGTTGAAGGATGTCAACGGCAACACGATCTATCACGTCACCTATGACGACAATGGCAATGCTACGTTCGGTGATGTCTGGTATCAGGATGAGCCGCGACCGCCGAATTGGAATGAGGGTGGCGCTGATCCTACAGGTTCAGATGTCGCTAGCGCGATTGAGGCGGTTGGGAATGATCCCGACAAGATACTGAAATGGCTGCAGGGCCACAACTTTCGCGTCGCGGACAAAGACCATCTCCCGAAACCCGACTTCACGCCGAATGTTGACGATGAGTTCGACGCTCCGCCCAATGGGCTCGATGGCCTGGGTGCAGTGGGCGCAACCAAAAACCCGACATCGGTGGTACCCGAAGTACCGGAGAACTTTACCTTCGACAAGCTGCGCAATGCTTTCGCGAACGTCGCGGTGGAGACGCCAATCGATCTGCATTTTAGCGATTTGTGGACCCAGTTCGGTAACGACCTCGTGCGCGACACCCAGGACTTTGCGACTCAGTTCGTCGCCGTTGACGGTTGGGACGGTGAGACCGCTCAGGCGGTGAAGAACAATGTGCTGACGTTCACCGATTTGTCCCAGGGCCCTATCGCTGATCTGTCGAAAGGACTGCAAGCCCTAGGCATTCTCGAAGCCGGCTTTTCGCGGATGATGATGTGGATCGCGTTGGACGTACACAACGATGCGATGTTGCTGGACGTGCTACGCAACGCATACCCGCACCACGTCAATGACATCAACAGCCAATTCGATAGCCACGCGCAAAGCGTGATACGGACTGTTTACAACCCCGCGATCAAGGACATCGCGCAGGGCAATCCTTCGTTCGGCAAGGCGCCTCCAATCAGTGTGGATCCCAACAATCCGAAGGGCGCGGGCGGCGCGGGCGGCGTGGGCGGCGGTGACGGCGGCATCGGTGACCAACTCGATAAGGCTTTGAAGAATCTGGGTGCCAACGGTGGCGGCGGTGACAAGTTTGATCCCAACGCCATCGCGAATGCGTTGAAGAACGGCGGTGGCGGCGGTGACAAGTTTGATCCGAACGCCGTTGCGAATGCGTTGAAGAACGGCGGTGGCGGCGGTGACGGGTTTGATCCGAACGCCGTTGCGAATGCGTTGAAGAACGGCGGTGGCGGCGGTGACGGATTTGACTCCAATGCTGTGTCGAATGCGTTGAAGGACCCCAACGGTGGCACGGTCGATCCCACCACCCTGTCGAGCCTGTTGGCCGACCCGAATTTGGCCAACCTACCGCCGGCGGCCTTGCAGGCTCTGGCGGCGAATCTCCCACCCGGGATGACCCCCGCTGATCTACGGACGCTGACCGGTGGCAATTTCTCGGCTCTGCCACAAGGCGCCGACAGTGGATTGGGTGCCCTGAGCGGATTGAGCGGTCTCACTAGCGGTCTGAGCAGCGCGCTGGGTGGGGTCACGGGCGCGACGAACAGCCCCGCAGGCACTGGTAAGAGCCTGCTCAGCAATCCTAGCCAGAACGGCGCTGATGGCACCGGCCAAGCCGCGAATGCGGCCGGCCAGGCTGCAGATGCCGCTCAGCAGGCACTAAATGCCTTGCAAGGAAAATCAAGAATCCCCAACGGAACACCGGAGTTTGACCCAAAGAACCTGAAGACGCTCGATGGGGCCGGGGGACACGCCGGCGGCGGTAATGGTGGTGGCGCTGGGCTCGGGGCGCGCGGCGGCGCTGCCGGCCTCGGGCCGGCCGGGACACCAGTTGCCGCGACGTCCAAGGGAGCACTGCCCGCCATGGCAGCAGGCGAGCGAGCTCTGGCGGAGACCTCGGCCGGAGCCGGCGGATCTGCTGGCGGGGGTAGCGGCGGCGGTGGTGGCGGTCAACGCGGCCCGGGGGGCAAGGAGCACAAGGCCAACAAGGCATTGCGCCGCAAGAAGAACGGCGAGGAGATCTTCGGCGACATCGACGCCGTGGTGCCGGTGCTGGGTGCCGATGACGGCGAACAGCGCACCGAAACCGACGAAGCCGCCCAGCCACCCGCACGGACAGCAGCTGCTGAACGACGACACAGTCACCCGCAACGAGACCCACGCCTTGTTCCAAAGGTGACGCCGGGCCAAACAATCGGGGGCCGGTGACACTGTGACCCACTTCGGAAAGCGCGGCGGGCGCCTCGGCGTGCACACGTACGAAACGGAGTTGCTTCTGCTGGACACCATCGACCTCTACGACCTCAAGGTGCTCAACGAAGTCCACGACTACGACTTCTTGCCGTATCCGTTCATGCATACGCGGCCGGCGGAATTCGGCAGCGTCGAAGACGTCGCCGCGCATGCCTCGGGTGTACGCGAGAGGTACGTAGGCGGCGACTTGAAGCACCTCGACAAGTACATGGTGAGCTATGCCGGCGCAGACATCTGCGTGACGTTGAACATCCAATACATCCCGAACGACACGCCGAGCGTACGGATTGTGGCGCACCGGAAGGACGAACAAGGATTCCTTGCCCAACAGAGGCCCGACGTGGACCTCGTTGACGTATATCGGCTTTCGCCGTACGAACTCGGGGCGGCCATTGCTCAGAGGGCTCCTATCGACAAGCCGGGGCGGCATCCTGCGATCGTCGTCAACGAGTACCTGCTGCCAGACCAAAATGTCTATGACAGTGGTGGTTTCGCCGTCTCTGAAACGTTTGCCGACAGAGCGGATGTCACCGTCCCCCAAGAGGAGGTGACTGCCTACGCCAGTGTTCAGAGTCATTGGCGTCGACGGGCGAAGTGGGGACCTGATTGGAATAAGGAGACCCTGGTGTGGATCCAGGTGCGAGACGACGGCGACTACATCTTTGCATCGGATATGGCCAGCGCTCAACCGATGACGAGGTCGCTGCTTCACGAACGAATCGACCGGCTCATCGCTGATGATGTGGCGATCCTGCGGGAGAAACGCCGTGGCCTGACGTGACCTGGATTTAGATGCTTCGACGCAGAAGGAAGGCAGTGTGGTGGAAAACCTTTTGAGAGCAGAGGATCTCGGCGACATGATGTCGCTGCTGCACGAGCAGATGCGAGATCTGGCCGCTCTGCAGGAGAAGCGTACGTCGCTGATGGCCAAGGCGACGGCCGCTGAAGGTGCCGTCGAGGTCACCGTCGACGTGCAGGGTGTCGTGTGCGACATCGTGATCGAAGAAGACTATCTCGATGACAATGAGCTGGCCGAACTCGGCGGCCACATCGTCAGTGCGGTTCGGAAGGCGGCACAAGACGTTGGCCGCCAGTCGGCGGCCCTGCTCGAGCCGATGACTCGGCGCCGACAGACGATGCGGTCGTTGACCGACGTTGACGGTGAAATGCCAGATTTCTCTGAAGTGTTGTCGTTTTTCAGTCCGCCCACAGCCCTACCGAATGAACCCGAGACTCAAGTCGAAGTCGACGAGGGGAGTTCGGCTTATCCCAATGTGAGGAAAGCCTGATGGCAAAAGAAGTAGCAGTGACCCCGGCTGGTTTGCGGAAAGTGGCGAATGAACTCAGTGATCGGTCAGATGATGCGAAAAGTGTGAAGAATCTGGCGTTGAATAATGCCGACTCAGGCGGTGCGCCGTGGGGAACGGGCAAGATGGGCAAACAGTTCGCCACGGTCTCCGGCGGGTACCTGGACCAGGTCAAATATACGACCGAGATACTCCAAAACCTCACTGATGTTCTGGATTTCTACGCGGACGGATTGAACACCGCGGCCGACACCATGGAAAAACACTCGTAGGCGTAGTTAGTGTGTTTTGCCCTAAACTTCAGATAAAACACGGCGTGGTGGGCTCTTGACCATTCATATGCCGCCGGAGTTGCAGTGGCTGGCGGTGATCGCCGGCCAGGAGTGGCCCGACGGCGATGAAGACGCCATGTATCGCCTCGCCGACGACTGGAAGCAGGCCGCCGATAAGCTAGAAGCGCTACTTCCCGGGCTGGACCAGGTTCGCAACGACACGCTCGCGGTGCTCGTCGGCGACACGGCCACAGCGGCCAAGGCCCAGTTCGACGACCTGTTGGATGGCGAGAACTCGATCGCCCATGAGGTTGATGCACTGAGGGCGCTGAGTGCTGAGGCGCACGACTTCGCCCAGCATGTCGAATACGCCAAGGTGAACATCATTGCCACGTTGGTGATGACGGCGCTTGAGATCGCGTATGCGCTTGCGAGCGCGTCCTTCACCTTCGGGATTTCGTTGGAGTGGATTCCGGGCTATGAGGCCCTCATGGAATTGCGATGGATCCAAACAATTGTGAAGGCTCTGCGCGGCATTGAAGAAGCCATAAATATCGGTAAGGGCACGGTAACCCTCCCCAAGGTCATCAAGTATGGCGGAAAGCAAGCATTTCAAGAGCTCTGGCAAAGCGTGCTACAAGAAGTCGCGGTCGAGGCATACCAGCACGACAAGCGGGGCACCGGGTTCAGCGGAAAAAATATCGGGAAAGCCGCGATCGGCGGTGTAGTCGGTGGCGCGGTCGGCGGCGTCCTACACCATCCGGTAAATCACATCGTCCCCCCAGCCAAGAACGTGATCACGAAAATCGTGAAAGGGGCTGCGACTCACTACGCGATCGGGATACCGGCCAACCTCGCCGCAGCGGGTGCTACCGGCAGTGACATCGATGCTATATCGGTGCTGGGCGGTGCAATACCCGGTGCGATGACGGGAGCGATCCACGGCGTCAAGGAAAATCACGGCAACGCCCCCCCACCGCCAAAGGAGTTCGATGGGGATGAAACCAAACCTCTACTAGGCGGCGACTCGGACGACGATTTCTTGACGGAGGATTCCGATCTAGGGCATGACCCAACGGTCAACGCGGCGGATCCCTACGGCTCCACCGGCGGTCCGACGTGGTCAGAGTCCGAAAAGACACTTGTCGGCGATAACGGCAACGGCGGCAGCTCGATCGGGGCAGGGCGTGGCGGTGCGTCGGCCGATGGGCAGAACAACGGCGTTGTCGCGCAGAATGATTCGGGTACGGGGCGGGGTTCTGCGTCGGCCAATGGTCAGAACTCGGGCACTGGTGCGCAGAATGGTACGTCCGCTGGGCAAGCCACTTCGACGGGCAACGGTCAGAACTCGGGCAGTGGTGCGCAGAGTGGTACGGCGGGTGGGCAGGGTTCTGCGACGGCCGGTGGTCAGAACTCGGGCACCGGTGCGCAAAATGGTACGTCCGCTGGGCAAGCCACTTCGACGGGCAACGGTCAGAACTCGGGCACTGGTGCGCAGAATGGTACGTCCGCCGGGCAAGCCACTTCGACGGACAACGGTCAGAGCGCTGGGTCATCGACTAACGGCACACTAGCTGGACAAAAGACTGGCGTTGCAGCGACCGCGCAGGGTAACGGAACTGGCACCCAAAACACCGGTACGTCGGTCGAGTCGAACAGTTCGAGCGCAAATCCAGCGCAGTCCAATGGGTCTGGCAGCGGGCAGCCGTCGAAGGGATCGGGTCAGCGTGCCGAGGTTTGGGACCAATCGGGGCAGCGGTCGGCGGGCGCAGGAATCGGCGGTCGTGGTCCTGCAGGGCCGGGTTCGGCGGGGACGCCGCAGGGGGCCAGCCAAGCGTCCGCAGCATCGGCCGCCAAGTCTACTTCGACATCGGAAAATGATTCGGGCACAAGACAAGTAGCTCAGGCATCGTCGGCCAGGCAGGGTGAGCCGACGGCAACTCCGCCGAAATTGGACAATCCCTTCCGGTCGGCAGAGTCGCCAGTGGTATCGAAAGACGGTGCGGGCAAGTCGACTAAGCCCAGGTTGTCGCCGCAGGAGACGCAACGGCTCGTCCGAGAAGCCCTCGCACGACACGCTCAGTCTGAGCGGCCGGCAACTCATGTCGACGAACCGATTGATGCCAGCGTCGAGTCGCGATCGATCTCCAGCGAAGCGCTCGGCAGTGACGACGTTGAGATCACTCCCCGCGGTGACAGCGACGTCGACCAAGAGTTCAACCTCAACCGTGGCAGCGATGGTGATCACGATGACTTCGCCAGTGACACCGAGACTTTGGTTGGTGACGGCCCAGGCACGGATTCGGAGAAGACGAGGTCGAACGGGGCTGTGGCTCAGGATGTTTCGGCCGATGAGTCAATGCAGCCTGACCGGCACCGATTGGCACCAGCGGATGGCGGCGGTGGTGTGGGCAGTGATGATCGGTTCGCTGATGGCACGGCCTGGCATCGGGATGTCGACGGTTGGCTTGTTGCCGGACAGGGTGGTCGGATCGATGTGGGGCCCGGTTTTGGTGGGCCGCATGTGGAGCTACCTGGTGGGACCCGGGGAGTGTTTGACAGCAACGGTGTGCTTCAACATGTTGTCTTGCCTGATGGCACCAGCCATGACCGCGGACTCGATGGGAATTGGTCCCGGGCTCGGGAGAACCCGGGCGAGGTACAGGTGGTCAAGACGGGCCACGGAGATGTTCTCGCCAGCGATAACGAGAAGGTGATCGACACCAAGACCGGGGAAACGATCGCCTACCGCCAGATCAAGCATGACAACGGCCACCGCCTGCCGCAGCCCAAGGTGTTGCTCCCGGATGGGCAGGGCGGGTGGAAAGAAACCCCGGTGCCGTTGGACACGGTCCGTTATGAGGCGTGGCTGGCCGGGGCGAACAAGGCGCATGACACCGCGCGCACGATGTTCGATATCGCCGGGCGATCTGGTCCGAGCATTCCCGAACCCGAGCGGTTGACCCACCTGGGTACCGAGGAGCTGAAAGCGTTGTTGGGCGGCACGCCCGATGATATGAAAGCCGCGCTCTATGAGGCGGTGCGGCGCACCAAGGGTGTGTCCTTGCGGTGGACACAGCTGTCGGCCGGCGGTGCCTTGGAGCGCGGTGATGTGGTGAATATGGCTGCCGGGGAGGGCAAATCGTATTTGTTCTTGATGAGTAACGCGCTGGAGGCGGCCAAGTTGGCCAAGGCCGGCGAGGGCGGGGCGGTGCACATGCACACCACGCGTGATGTGTTGGCTGAGCAGTTGGAACCCGATTTTCGGGCGGTGATGGAACCGTTGGGGTATGCGGTGCACCGGTTGAATTCCGATAATCCGCCGCCGGCGCCTCGACCGGGTCAACCCACGGTGTACCTGGGTACGAGTCAAGACGCCGCGTTTACGTTGCTCAAGCACGGGTCGGTTGGCGGGCATTCGGGTGTGGGGCCAGGATTTCACGCCGAGATCGATGAGATCGATGAAGCGCTGGTGTATTCCAACGGTCACTACATCTTGTCGGAGGGCACCGGTGCGGACGCGCCGCGGGCGGTAGCTGACCCGATCAAGGGAATCCACAAGTTCTTGTCCGACAAGTTGGCCACTGGGGAACTGACCGATGCTGACTTCGGCCGCGAACCCGACACAGTCGGTGGGCCTGCGCGTTTGACCGAGGCTGGGATCGCCAAAGCCATTGCGCTGCTGAACCCGCACGGCAAGTTGACGCCCGCTGAGGTTGATGCGCAGCTGGGCAAGCTGGACATGGCCGCTGCGGCGCATTGGGAGTATGTCGAAAACGTCCACTACGTGATCGATGACACGACCGGCAAACTCTACATCATTGATCAGACCACCCACCAGGTTCTGTACGACCCGCGCACGTCGTCGGAGAGTCGGTGGAATGGGGGATTGGCCCAGGCGTTGGAGGCCAAACACGGTCTCACCGTGCGCCATGACTCCGATGGCGATAAGAAGGTGACCTCACAGGGCCTGTATGAGACATATTCGAAGGTTGTCGGTGCCTCTGGAACCGCCAACGGCAAGAACGAATTGTTCGCCAAGCAGGGTTTGTCGTCGCAGATCGCCGATATTTCAAGGTATTACACATCGGGGTTGACCACTCATGAGATTGGTGTGAGCGCCAATCTGAAAGAAAAGCTGACCACGATCGCCGACGATGTCCAACAGATGCAGGCTCTGGGGGACACCGCGCGTCCGCAGTTGATTTTGGCGCACCGCAACGACTTGGTGAAACAGCTCTCCGCGCACTTGGATGAGCGCAATGTCGAGCACGTCAGTATCGACGCGAAGTGGTTTTTGAAGCAGGGCGTGGATCGCGATGAGGCATTCAAGGAGGTGGTGGCCCAGGCCGGCAAGCCGGGCAAGGTGTTGGTGATCAACATGCAGGGCGCGCGCGGGGTGGACATCCCGCTCGACGATGCGGCCAAAGCGTTGGGGGGCCTGCATGTGGTGGTGACCGGGCATTCGGAGGTGTCGAAAGACATCGACATTCAGGCCGAGAATCGCGCGGCGCGCAGCGGGGACCCCGGCAGCGTGAAGTTCTACATTTCCCCCGATGATGACCTGTTCCGGTTGTCGCATAATCCACAGGTCCAGCTGGCCGTAATCCAGTACCGGGCCGCGCTGCACACCGGCGTCGACCTGACTGACTCGCAACAAGGGCTACGCGATGCAGTACCCGTCTCCCAAAGCGACGCCGCACTGCGGATGGGAATTCGGCAGGCCCCCCAAGCCCGCGGCCCACCACCGCACACCACCACCACCGACACCGCCGACTTGCACATTGCTGCCGAACACCAGCCACCCCACCGGCCACCGGCCGGTCTGTCACATGTGGCGCCCTCACGGGGTCCAGGTGGCTTCAGCGGTGCTAGCGACGAGGTCGACAAGAAGTTCAGCCACAGCCGTGATCGGGCGGGCGATCGGGAAGTCAGCGACTACGACAGTGACGAAGGTTTGCCGGATACGGCTAGCCAATTGCCCTTCGGTTCAACACTTGTCGGAGGACCGACGCGCCAGTTGCCTGCACCGCCAGGAGTGGGGGTCGACCGCGGTGGATTGCCGTATTCGGAGTTAGGGCTTGAGCTGAAGCTGGCGGATGCTCCGGAGGGGATGGCCTGTGGCGCAGCGATGAAATGGTTTCTCGAAGAGGCCTATCCGGGTGGTCTGCGGCCTTTGGGTGTTTCCGACGATGATGTGCGCGAGCGTGGTGGGGTGGCTGGTGCGTTAGGTCGAGTGGTGGCCGGCCCGGGGTGGGGTCGGCTGAGAGATGTGGGCCAGTTGCGCGAGGCGGTGCGCTCTCGTCCGGGGTCGACGGCTGTGGTCGCGGCGAATCGGGCGGTGCCCCTGTTGAATCCTGTCTCGGCCAAGACCGATCCGTTTGTTGGGCACATGATGGCACCCGATCCGTTTGTTGGGCACATGATGGCACTGCATTCCCTCGACCCCTCAACCGTTGATCATGGTGGCGAAGTGTTGCGCTGGGTTGATCCGCAGCAGCAGCGTGTATACGGCGCCGATGTTGGGCCGGATCTTGTTCCCCCGGAGTTGCGTGCCGGTGCAGGCGCATGGGCCGTGGTTATCGATCCCCACGGCCGGGTGCTCGCACCGGGTGAATGGTCACGCAGAATCAGCAATGCCGAAGCTCTCCTCGATCCCCCGAGATCGCATCGTTTCGGAATGCACGGCGTTGAAATCGAAGTCCACAACGTCGGGTTATCTATATTCGGTTCGGCTTTGGATTCGAAGACGACCCTATTGACGTCCAAAGACAACATGATCAGTGTTGTCGTCGATACGAAGACCGTCTGGGTAGATAAAGACGGCAAGTACTACGAAACTGCGGAAGCCAGAGACCACGCCGGCGCTGAACCGCACCCCACCGAGCCAAAAACGAAGATCTCGGTGCCGGAGATCGTGACAGAGCCTGCACGTACGTTGGCGGGCGAACTCTCAACGTTTGAACGTCACTCGCTTGAGCAACGCGTCGCCGACCTACTTCAGACGTTGGGGAGTGCGAAGCCCGGCACGAGACTCAGCAAATTGTTCCCTGCGGACGGCGATTATGTGGTCCATGGGCACTCCAGTATCGAGGTCACTCGCTACCCGGACATGCACGCCGACGCGCCGCTTTATGTGCAGTACACCGAGGATGTCCCCGTCGCTGGAATTTATGCCTTTCTTCAGCATGCCGCCAGCAACGCGCGGCCATCGGAGCCGAGGCGGCGTTTTGCTCTTTCGGGGCTGCGTTTCGGTCGTGATGTGGCGGGATTGATCGTGCAGGGGCGGGCTCAGGTGGACACCGACGCCCCATCCGATAAACGTCCGCCGGACGAGGACATGCAGATGCTTGTCGCGTCTGAGCCACTCGTGTCGATCATGGGGCCGATGGCACTCCTGTATGCCGAGGTCGCCGCAATCATCTTCAACCTTCACACCGGCGGAGGGTTGGCAAAGACAAAGACGCTGGTGATGCCTAGGCAATCGCTACGGACGATTTGGAGAGCGCTCGGGCCGGAAGAGCGCAGGGAAGTGAGTCAGCACGCACAGAAGATTCGTGACTTGTTCGGGAGATCTTTCAAAAGGGATTACCCGAAATTGGCGGCCGACGATCTCATGAATCACGACATCTCCGCGTTTGGGGGTGGGAAGCTCACCGTCAAGGCACTCCTGGATGAGGTGCTGGATCCGCCCGATGATCGGCGGCTGTTTGATCGGGCGCAGTTGTTTGCCACCTCGACGGCGAAGGGCGGGGACCGGCTAAATGAGAGAGGTGACGGGCAGCTAGCCACTGTCGCGCTGGAGGCCCGCTACTACGGCGAACCGAAGCATCTCAAACCAAAGAGGCTGACTAATTTCAGTGATCAGGAGATGTTCAGGCGCGACGCCGACACGCTGGTAGCGACGACGCAGGACATCGACAAATTCGCTTTTCTGGCCCATCAGTTGAATGCTGATCCGAGCGGGCACGATGTGATCACCGAGTTGACTAATCTGGTGGCCGCCCGCGTGGACGAGCCGCAAGCGCCAACGACCAAACTGGTCGCCGCCATTGGCCGGTATCTGAATGAAAATCCCACGAAGGCAAAAGATCTGGCGCTTTTGCTCGGGCCGGCGAGCCAGCGGCTAGAAGTGCAACTCGTCCCACAGGCGCATGCCACCACCGGTGGGCCCCCGCGGCGGACTGTGAGTGAGACTCCTTGGTCGTCTGAGTCAGATGACGCCGAGCGCGCCCCGCGGCGACGTCCCAGGAAAGCCGGGACCCCGTCGCAACGTTCGGGTGATGCGCGTGGTGGCCAAGTAGCGGGGCAGCGAGCACGCCAGCCGCAGCAGCTACCACCTCTTCGAAGACGCCAGCCGCGCTCGGAACAGCAACCGGTTGATTCTCTCCCCGAGTCGGGGCCGCCGATGCGGCGGGTTGTGCGTCGTCGCGGCGGAGGCGCTCCTCGCCCTCGCGAATCAAGTATAGATTCGGCGAGATCTGCTGCACCGTCATCGGATTCGGATGACTTGAGGCAGACACCACGGCGTGGGCAACTCGCGGATGCTACGCGACCGATGCCACACAATTCCGGTGGGCAGGGTGGTTCGGCTGGGGGGGCAAGTGATAGGCCTCCGGTAGGTGTTCACCTCGGGCCACCTCGGGAGCCTTTGGGTGGGCCAACCGCGTCAGGGCCATTGTTGGCGTCGGACCCGGCCGCCGCGACTCCGACCACACACCACGCCGGTCTTCCGATTGCGCCCGCCGATACCGGAAGCCCAATCCTCCATACTGAGTCGCCACTCGTTGAGTCGATTGCGCATCCGTCAACATCACCAGCGGGGCCGTCTAGGTCATCGACTGGGGCGGTAGAGGACGCGGATTATGTGCCATTCGCCAACCTGGTGCCTCGCCACCAATCCTCCAGTACTGGTGCAGGATTCGCGGAGCAGCGCGACTTCGCGGAACCCGACGATGGGTTCCCGTCAGAGGCTGGCGCTTCACCGCAGGACCGTGCGGTTCGTCGGCCGTTGCCGACGCCGCGCGAGCCCCTTCCCACACCTTTACGGCGTTTGAGGACGGAACCGTGGTATGTCGACTTCGAAGTTGAGGGGAAGGAAATCGGCGACAAGCAGCGCGAGAGCATTGACGCTATCGCCGCCGATGTGGCCGAATTGGTGGCCGCCAGGTCCGGAGCTGGCGGAGGTCCTCTCATCGTCCATGTGGACGGCGGTGGCAACGGCAGCTGGATGTCGTTGTCTGGCCGAAACACTACTGCCACGGATGTCGGCGATCAGCGCGCTCGCCTCATATCGCAGGCGCTCCACGACAAGGTCACGCTGTTGCTTGCCGGGCGTCCGGGCAGCGTCGAATTCGCCCCCCCGACATCTCGCGGACGACCACTACGCGGCGATATTCCCGACAGGATCGAGAATGCGGCGCGTCGCGTTGTCATAGTGCGGATCGATGAGGCCGCGCCACCTCACGGTGGTGGTGAAAGCGGACAACCGCGCCCACCCCAAGACGTGTTGATCAATCTGCCTCCGCTACATCCGACTACGGTCACCCCGGCATCAGCTGAAGAGACGACCGATGAATCAGAATCACCGAACGCGCCGCCGCTGGCCGTGCGGCATCCCGTCGACTTGCCGCCGGCTGCCTCGGTTGCGCATCCGGTCGAGTCATCGACCCACAATGTCAGCCCGAGTCTCGCTGGGCACCAGCAGGATTCGCTCGCCTCGGAGGTGGAGCAGCGACCGCACACGCCGTTATCCGAGCACGGCGAGCCGTCGAGGCAGCCTTCGCAAAGCGAGATGTCATCGAAGGGCAAGGGCAAGCAGCGCAACGACGGGCAGCGCAGCGAAGGGGAATTGCGATCGCGGGTTGAGGAGTTAGAAGCTTTACCGGGACTCTCGGCGCTGAGGGATCAGTGGCTGGCCGATGCGCGTCGCGACTTGGCTGCTTGGGAAAGTCGCAAGGCGAGCGCGTCGCGACAAGCGCGTCCCGACGTCGATCGCGACGATGCGGACGGGCCTTCGTGGTGGCGGTCAGGCATAGCCGGGGAAACCTGGACCGCCCTCGAAGCCAACGACCCGCACCGTGCCGGGTGGGTACTCGGTAGCGCTGTCAACGAGGTGGGCTTGCATCCGGCCGCGGCGGCGAAGCTGGCGTCGTTGAACGTTGACGCCACCGACGTAAAAGCTGTTGGGGCAGAGGTCCAGCGGGCCTACGGCAATCTCACCGCTGACGAGCAGCGTGTGAGCACCCCAAACTTGGTCGATCAGTTGGTCAGAGCAGTCCTTGGATTGCCTGTGCGCGTCGAGAAAAAGGGTGGCAGCGCCCTGCCGCAGGCCACCGGGTCAGAGCAGGAGGCGCGAGGCCCAGGGCAGCGTCAGGCTGGCCCGTCTGGGTCCGGGCACGTCACTGCGGCGGATGGTGACGGCCCGGTCGTGCCGCCGAACACCGACGTGCGGCGCCGGCTGGCGGTGGCGCGCGACCACGCCGATGCGGCCGACACCGCCCTTCTGCGGTGGATCGACGCCGTCGATGCGAGCCTGGGCGACCCGGCCGACGTCGACGCCATCCAAGCGGCGGTCGTCAGTCTCGACCTGATCTCGACGAAGATTGAGGCGGCCCGGCACGGTCAGGTGGCGGTCTACCGGGTGCCGGTCGGCCTGGCCATCGGTCAGGACATCGTCGACGGCGCAGGCATTCAGCCCATCCAACGGTTCCCGGACCAGGCGAGTCACTTCGTGGTGGCCAGTCACGGCGACGCGGAGAAGCTGTGGGCCGACGGCCGCCCGGACGGCCCGGGGCTGAGCGGCACTGAGCTGGGCGACCTCATCGAGCGGGATCCGCGCTGGCCCCGCAGCGAGGTGATCCTGTCGATCTGCGAGGCGGCGACGAACCCGGCCGACGGCCCGGCCGCTCAACTCGCCCGGCGGCTGCCCGGCACATTGATCGTGGCGGGCCAGGGTGACGTCCAGACGACCAGCGACGGCTGGGCGGTGGTCGAGCAGACCGCGGACACCACCGGTTTCCTCGGCTTCCGGTACGACCCGAAGACCGGGTCGACCGAGATTACGCAGCTGTCGCCGTTCCTGCACGTGAGCCAGCCATCGGCCCGGGTCGACGAGATCGCCTTCGCACACCATCTGTACGACCGGGCGGAAGGCGCCCGGAAGAATGCCGAAGTCTTCGATCTGGCCGCCACCCGCATGCGGGAGCTGGACGACTGGATCGAGCAGCACCGGACCGTCGATGACGAGATCGCCGCGTTGCGGGACCGACGGGTGGGCGGCGACCCGGCCCGGCCGGACGGGGTCACCGCCGACGAGGTCCGCGCTGTGCAGGAGACCGCGCGGGCCTGGCTGGACCGCCTCGCCTCCATCGAGGAGCGCATCGACTCGGCGATCGTACTGCCGGCCGGGCTGGCTCGGCAGCAGGCGCTGGGCACGCTGAACCACGAGCTGACCACCCTGACCAAAGAGCTGAACGCGGCGGTGCCGACGTTCCAGCGGCTGCGGGCCGAGGGGATGACAACGTCGGAGGCCCAGGAGGCGCTGCTGGACCGCGTGCTACCGACCCCGCAGCCGGGCTCGCCCGACCTGCTGCCGAACCCGTTCGACGTCATCGACGACATCGGGGAGCTTCCGAACCCGTTCGATGCCTTCAGCGAGCCGCCCAGTCCGGTCGAGGCGTCGAGCCACATCACCGACACCGCCACCGACGGCGAGTATTCGTTAGAAGGTCAACGTCTTTCCGACCACGCATCGGATCGTGGCGGACTTGCGCGGGTTTCCGGTCGTGGTGGTGTTTTTAATCGTGCTGGTGGGGCGCAGGTGCGGTTGTGGTTGGGGCCTGGGCATGGTGGTGCGCTGTCGGTGGCGCAGTTGGACGGGTTGATGGCGTCGGATTCGTTGTCGGCGTTGTTGGGGGATGGTCATGGTGAGTTGTCTGAGGTGCAGTGTGAGTTGTTGGCGGGGTGGTTGATTGGTGTGTTGCATCCCGATGGTGTGCGGGGTGTGACAGTTGATGACTCGGTGGTGGGTCGTGGTGGGGTATGTCGGAGAACGCGTCGTCGGGCGTGGGCTCCGCGAAACCACGCTGTCGTGGCGCCAGGTTGAAG
>NZ_LZHZ01000053.1 GCF_001667505.1 Mycobacterium sp. ACS1612 | reverse complement strand
TGAAGTGGTCCCCGGAAGTTGGACCGAGAAATTTGGTTCCTTCTTCTGGGGAGTACTTTTTTGCATCCGTGTAGTTCGTTGACAGAGGCGCAGCGCAGTGCGGCTGTAGCGTTGTTTGAGCAGGGTTTTGGCGATAGCGCTGTGGCGAGGCATCTGGGTGTGAGTCGCTGGCCGGTGCGCGGTTTGTATCGCCGGTGGCGTGTGCATGGCATGGGAGCACTGGTGGGCAAACCAACGAAGTCGACCTATTCGTTTGAGTTCAAGCTCGATGTCGTTCGCAGGGTCCTTGACGAGGGCGCCACGGCTGACCAGCTCGCCGATGAGTACACGTTGTCCTCGGGAAAGCTGGTCCAGTCCTGGGTGCGGGCCTATCGTCGCCACGGTGAGGACGGGCTCAAACCCAAACCGAAGGGTCGAACACCAGGCGGTGGCAGTCCGCCGACACCTGGTGACATGAGCGATCTGGAACGGTTGCAGCAGGAGAACCTGCGGCTGCGGGCTGAGAACGCCTACCTGAAAAAATTGCGGGCCTTGAGGGCGCAACGACGACAGTAAAAGCCCAAGCTGTCGCCTCCCTCAAGGCCGAATATCCCCTGAAGGTGCTGCTGGATGTCGCGGGTCTGGCTCGCTCGACGTACTTCTATCACCAAGCCAAACATGACCAGCCCGATCCGCTGGCAGACCTTAAGGCCGCCATCGGCAAGGCGTTTGAGGCCGCGCACGGCCGCTACGGCCACCGCCGCATTCACGCGGTGCTGACCAAACAGGGCTGGCAGGTGGCCAAGAAGACCATGCTCAAGCTGATGCGCACGCTGGGTCTGAGCTGCAAGGTCCGGCGCCGGCGCCGCTACAACTCGTTTAAAGGCGAGGTCGGCACCATCGCCGACAACGTGCTCAACCGCGACTTCACCGCTAGCGCCCCGAATCAGAAATGGGTGACCGACGTGACCGAGTTCCGGGTCGCAGATCGCAAAGTGTATGTCTCCCCGGTGATCGACTTGTTCGATCGGTCGGTGATCGCCTACTCCTGGTCGCTATCACCGAACCTGCAGTTGACGCTCACCTCGCTGAGCACGGCGATTGCGACGCTGCAACCCGGCCAGCATCCACTGGTGCACTCTGACCAGGGCTTTCAGTATCAGCACCGGTCCTGGCGGGCGCTGCTCGACGGCGCTGAGGCGTCGCAGTCGATGTCACGCAAAGCCAACTGCTACGACAACGCCGTCGCGGAGAACTTCTTTGGCCACCTGAAAGCAGAGCTGTTCCACCACAACCGATTCGACACCGTAGAGGCCTTCACCACAGCACTCGACGTCTACATCCACTGGTACAACGACGAACGCATCTCAATAAAGCTCAAGGGCCTGAGTCCGGTCCAATACC
>NZ_LZHZ01000052.1 GCF_001667505.1 Mycobacterium sp. ACS1612 | reverse complement strand
CGCCCGCCCCGGCCCCGGTTTTCGATTTCACGACGGTGTCGAACTTGATCAACGACGCGATCGCGGATCGCAAGCTGCCTGGCGCCGTGGTTCTGATCGGCCACGGCGGCCGCGTCGTCTTCCAGCAGGCGTACGGCGACCGCAAGATCGCAGGCGAGCCGGGACTCGACGGATCACCCGCACCCGCCGAGCCGATGACCGACGACACCATCTTCGACATGGCCTCGTTGACCAAGCCGCTTGCCACCGCGACCGCCGTCATGCAGCTCTACGAGCAAGGCGTGGTGGCCTTCGACGATCCCGTGCAGCGGTATCTGCCGGACTTCAACGCCGCCAACGACCCTCAGCGTGCGAAAGTGACCGTACGCATGCTGCTGACGCACACTTCGGGTGAAACCGGTGACGTCGAACTCAAGGACCCGTGGGGGCTTGATCGCGCCGACAAGGCAGAAGGCCTACGGCGCGCGCTCACCACGCCGCTGGAGTCAGCACCAGGCGAAGGCTTTCGCTATTCCGACATCAACTTCATCTTGCTCGGCGCCCTGATCGAGAAGCTCACGGGCGAAGCCGAAGACGTCTACGTTGCCGAACACGTCTTCGCGCCGCTGGGCATGGCCGATACCCGATATCTGCCCGCTGCCAAAGCCTGTGGCCCACATGCGCTCAGGGGCGCGGCGATCGCGTGGGCGCCCGCGTCGAGTGAGAGTGTCGCGTGTTCGGACGGCACCTGGAACGTCGACCTTCTGACGCGCATCGCCCCGACCGCCCGCGACGAAGAGGGCCGTGCCGACCCCGGCCGCAATCCCGATCTTGACCACCTGCTTCGCGGCACGGTGCACGACATGACGGCGCGACGCATGGGCGGCGTGGCGGGACACGCGGGCTTGTTCTCGACGGCGCATGACGTCGGCATCTACGCGCAGGCGCTGATCGACCGGTTGGCGGGGCGGCCGAGTGAATTTCCGCTCGAGCAGCCAACTCTGGAGTTGATGACGACTCCGCAGCAGCCCGGACACACGCCTCAACAGGTCGAAGCGGCGAATGAAGCAACTCGGCAAGCCGTCGGGCAGAGTCGGCACTACCCGGCGGTCAGGGGACAGAACCTGCGCGGTTTCGGCTGGGACATCGATACCGGGCTATCGATGCCGCGAGGCGACGTCTTCCCGGTCGGCAGCTTCGGCCACACCGGGTTCACCGGAACCACGATATGGATCGATCCCGGCTCGGATACTTACGTCGTGCTGCTCTCGAATTCCATCCTCGTGCGGGGCAGCCCACCGATCCAGAAACTTCGCGGCGAAGTAGCGACCGCCGCGGCCAAGGTGTTGCATCTCTACGGCAGTGGCTGACGTTTGCGCCACCGCTGCACGGGTACTGCGTCCACGTGGCCAAAGAGCTGTCCCTGGCGCTGGTGCAGGCCGACGCGGTGTCGTCGCCGGCGGAGTTCGGCGAACAGATGCGGGTCCTCACGCGGCAGCACCCGAACACGTCGATGTTCGTCTTCCCCGAACACCACCTGTTCGGATCGTGGGACCCATGGGACCCGGCCAGCACGGAACGCCACGCCGAACCGCTCGACAGTCCGTTGTGCCGACAGGTCGCCGGTCTCGCAGCAGACCTTAACGTCTGGGTGGTGCCGGGCAGCGTGCTCGAACGAGACGAATCCGGAGTCATCTACAACACGATGGTGGTGTTCTCACCGGCGGGTGAACTGGCCGCCAGCTATCGCAAAGTCTTTCCCTGGCGCCCAGTCGAGACGTGCGAACCCGGGGCCGAGTTCGTCACGCTGCCGATCGGCGACGTGGGGACGGTCGGATTGACGGTCTGCTACGACGCCTGGTTCCCCGAGGTGTCTCGCCAGCTGTCGTGGATGGGAGCCGAACTATTGCTCAACGTGGTGCTGACGCCGACGGCTGACCGCGCGCAGGAAGTCGTTCTGGCACAAGCCAATGCGATCGTCAACCAGGTCTTCGTGGCCAGTGTCAACTCGGCGGCTCCGCGGGGTCAAGGTCGCAGTCTGCTGGTAGATCCGCAAGGTCGGATCCTGGCGGCGGCCGTCGGCGCAGAACCCACGGTGCTCGCCGCGACCATCGACCTGGACGAAGTCCGCCGCACCCGGGAAACCGGCACGGCCGGGGTGACCAGGCCGTGGTCGCAGTTCGTCGACACCGACCGGCCCATCGACCTACCCGTATACGAAGGCCGGATCACGCCGCAGACCTGGCGGCCGAAAGCTTAAGCCACGACTTTGAACTCGTGCGCCTGCGCATCGGAAGCGTCCGGCAGGTTCATCCCTGCATCGGCGCCTGTGCGCAGATAGTCGATCACCGCATCGTTGAGTAGTTCCCCCGGCGCAACCGCCGGGACGCCGGGCGGATATGGCGTGATCAGTTCTGCCGATATGCGGTCTGCCGCCCGGTCGGCGGGCACCATCTCCGTCCGGGCGAAGAACGCGTCGCGGGGCAGCATGACCGTGTCCAATTGAATCTCCTCGGGTGACGGCAAGTCGATCTGCGGTGGCGGATCGAAGTTGCGGGCGGCCTCGCGCCATGACATCAACGCATCGAGCAGGCGACCGACGGTGTGCTTGTCGTCGGCGTAGGACAGCTTGGGCACCATCCGGCGGTGGTCTGCTTCGCCGACGTCGAGTAGGCAGTGCTCCCGCATCCAGTCGGCGGCCTGATACCCCGACGTGCCGGTGTCGGCGATGTCGATCAACACGTGAAGTCGGTCCAGGTCATGCGATGCCTGCTCGCCGAGCAACTCGTCCTCCATCACGGTGACGTCGGGTATCGCGTTGATGCGGTTACGCACATCTCGGGCCAATTCCAATGCAGCGCCCAGCATTTCGTTGCCTCGCTCAACCATCTGCCGCCGCCACGCATCCAGCGCGGCGTACACCATCACGTTTGGACTCGTCGTCATCAACACATCCGCGCACTTGACCAACCGGTCTTTGTCGACCAGATCGCCTTGCAGATGAAAGACCGAACCCTGCTCGAAGCCCGAGCCCATCTTGTGCACGCTCACCACGCAGACATCGGCGCCGGCATCCATCGCCCACGTCGGAAGGTCGTCATGAAACGGCAGGTGAGCGCCCCACGCTTCGTCGACGATCAGCGGCTTACCCCGTTGGTGGCAGACCTCGACGATGCTTGCCAGATCGGCGCACGTGCCGTACGGACTTGGGCTGACCACAAGGGCGCCCGCGGCGTCCGGATACTTCTCCCACATCTCGCGCACCTGCTCCGGCGACGGCGGATGCGCGAAGTGCCGGTCGGCATCCCACTGCGGCGTGATCCAGTGCGGTTGCACGCCGGACAGAATCAGCCCAGACACCACCGACTTGTGGCTGTCGCGGCCGATGAGCAGACCCTGTTCCGCTCCGGCGGCCACCGCCATCATGGCGGCTTTCACCGACAACGAACTGCCACAGGTGGAGAAGAACGCCGAGTCCGCGCCGACCGCGTCGGCCATCAGGGCCTCCGCATCGGACAAGAAGCCGCCGCGCGACATCCGGTCGTCGAGGCCACCGGAGGCCACCACGTCGTCGCGGAACGGGTCCTTGCCCAGTACCGCGAGAGCCCGCTCGTCGGTGCCGCGGCCCTGACGGTGTCCCGGCGGGCTGAAGCCGTACCGCTCGCTGCGGTGATAGTCCGCCAAGGCGTCCAGCAGCGGCGCTTTCGACTGGTCCATGATCTTGGGATACCCGGGCCGAACCGCTCGAATCACCGTGGACACGGTGTGTTTGACGGAGCCGTCAGTGGGTACGTCCACAGCACGAGATCGGAGCACGATCATGGCGATTTCGGCTGTCGGCGACACCATCGGGGTGGAGGAGGAATATCACCTCATCGATCCGGTCACCGCCGAATTACATGCTCTGTCAGGGCAATTCACCACTAACGAGTATGTGACCAGTGAGTTGCAGGCCACCCAGCTCGAGATCGCGACGCCCGTGTGTGACACGCTGACGGAACTGCGGCACGAGTTGGCCAAGGCGCGTCAGGCGGCCGGTGAACTGGCGGGTCACTCCGGCGCGGCGATCCTCGCGACAGGCACGCATCCGTTCGCCCATTGGCAGGACCTCGAGCGTGTCGCACTGCCTCGCTACGACACCATGGCAGACCGGTTCGGAGCGCTGGCGGACCGCCAGAACATCTGCGGATTGCATGTGCACGTGTCGGTGCCCGACCTGGCGACCGCGCTGACGATCATGAATCGCGTTCGGCCGTATGTTTCTGCGCTGGCCGCGCTAACGTCGAGTTCACCGTTTCACGAAGGGTCGGACACCGGCTTCGCCAGCTTCCGTACGATGTGCTGGTCGATGTGGCCGACGTCGGGTATGCCGCCCGTGCTTCGGTCTGTCGACGAGTACCAGCAGTTGGTGGCCGATCTGACCGCCGCGGGTGTCATCGACGACGCTTCGACCTTGTATTGGGACGTCCGGCCGTCGATCCGCTATCCCACGCTGGAATTCCGTGCCGCCGACGTGTGCATGAACATCGACGATGCGATCCTTCATGCCGGGTTGGTGCGCTCACTCGTGCGAACCCTTGCGCAACGGTCGCAGACCCCTGCGTTGTCGGACGCGTCCATCACTGCCGCCAGGTGGCGGGCTGCTCGGTACGGAATCCGTGGCGACCTGTGCGACCCGAATAGCGGAGCGATAATGCCTGCGCCGCTGGTGATTCGGCGGGTAATCGCGCAATTGGAACCGGATCTACGCGAGCACGGTGAATTCGACCTAATCGGTGAGGCGGTGGCGCGGGTGTTCGAGCGCGGTACGTCGGCGGATCGTCAGCGGGCCGAGTTCGTCAGAAGCCACCATGATCTGCGGCACGTGGTGCGGTTCGCTGCCAGGGCGACGCGGTGCTGTGGTTCGGACGCACGGCCTGCGGCGTAGCTCATCGCTCGAAGTGTTGGTAGTCCACTGGGGTCCGCCAGAACCCGCCCCAACGCCAACCGCGATCGGTGAACGCGCGCACTGCGGCGTCTCCCGCGTGCAGGATGCCGGGGTCGGTGCGGTTGCGGTCGAGATATGGCGCGGCGTTGCGGGGTTGGAAGGCGCCGGCGCGGTCGACATACGGGTTGAGCAACGGGTTCAGGTCGATGGCCCGACCGGAGGCGTGCAGCGACCAGCGGCCGGTGCCGGGAATGTCGCGGCAGTTGAATGCCGAGGTGTTGTTGTCTTCCATCGACAGTTCGTCGTCGGCGCCGGGGTAGTGGTCGACGGTGCGGATCTTGGCGATCGGATAGCGCAGTTGGAGGAGTTCGGCGAAGATCGCGGCGACGTCGGCGGCGACGTCTTCGTTGACGATCAGCGCCCCGCGCCGGGTCTGCCCGTCGAACCCCACATAGTCGACCTCGACACGGCGCAGTTGTCGCGGGTCGATCGGGCACCCGGGCCGCCAACTCGATCCGAGGTCGGCCACGGCCACCGGCCCCACGGCGGGTGACGGTGGCGTCTGGAAGGTCGGCGCTGCAGGCGTCTCGGCGGGAGGGGCAGGCGTCGCCGCAGGAGGCGCGGCGCCGCACTGTACGCTGACGGCGCTGACGAGTACCAGCGTCGAAATGACCGCTACCAGAAGCGGTTTCGTGCGACCTGCCCAGATACGGTCGACACTACGCGCGAGCCTCGGCTACGGCGCGGGAACGCTGCCGCAACCGACGCCGGGCACACAGCCGCTGGCGCCGCCGGGGCCCGCCACACCGCCAGGCCCACCCGGGATGGTGCCTGCAGCACCCCCCGGTCCGGCCACACCACCGGGTCCGCCAGGGATGGCGCCGGCCGCGCCTTCGGGTCCGGCCGCACCGCCCGGTCCGCCAGGGATGGCGCCATACGCGCCCTCGGGGCCTGCGACTCCGCCGGGACCGCCGGGAACGGCGCCGTACGCACCAGGCGCACCAGGCGCAGGCGCCGGGGCCGCACAGCCCGCTCCGGAGAGGTCATAGCATCCCGGCGGACCACCGGCCGAGAAGCTGACGGGCGAGGCAAAGCCGGCGGGGGCCATGGCAATCGCGGCGGCCGCCGCACCAGTGAAAAGCACGGGAGACAGTTTCTTCAGATCGACCAGCATGTCCGCGGAGGTACCACCGCGCAGGCACTTCGAAACTTCGGGATTTGCCGGCCGCCTGACGGGGCAAAGACAGTAGGACGTCGAAGGAGGATGCGTGGGACGGTACCTGTTAGCCGCCAGCCCGATACCCGGGCACGTCATGCCGCTGCTCATGGTGGGCCGCGACCTTCGCGGGCGTGGGCATGACGTCACGATGCTCACTGGTGGCGAGCACCGCGAGGCCATTCGTGAGGCCGGGCTGCAGCCACTCGCGCTGCCCGCGTCCGCCAAACCCCTGCGCCCGCCGGTGGCAGACCGCGCGATCCCCGAACTGATGAGCCGGTGGCTCAGCGGACGCGCGGAGATCACGTCGGTGTTCATCGACCCGCTGGCCGCCCAGTATCACGCCCTACGGGACCTGCTGCGCACCGAGACTTTCGACGCGGTGCTGTCCGACATCGCCTTCACCGGCGTGCTGCCGCTGCTGCTGGGCGACGAGCCGCGGCCGCCCGTGCTGACATGTGGTGTCGGTCCGCTGACGATCTCGAGCGTGAGCACGCCGCCGTTCGGGGTCGCATGGCGGCCAAAGCCGGGCCGGGAGTACCGGGCGATGACATGGTTGGTGCACCACGGGCTGATGGCCGCCATCCAGCGTCGGCTCGACAGGACGCTCACCCGACTGGGGGCCAGGCGGTGCCCGGTGTTCCTGACCGATTGGCCGGCCTTGGCCGACCGTCTGCTGCAGTTCACCATCCCCGCCCTGGAGTATCCCCGGCGGGATCTGCCTGCCAACGTGAGCTTTACCGGCCCTGTCGTCACCGACACGCCGCCGCAGCCTCGGCGCGCACGCGCATCCGCAGCGCGCGCCGTCGTTTACGTCACCCAAGGAACGTGGGACAACCAGAACTTCGACGACCTGCTGCTGCCCACCCTGCAGGGTCTCGCCGACCGCGACAATCTGCGCGTTGTGGCCACGACCGGCCGCACCGGTGATCACGAACTGGGACAACGGATTCCGGGCAACGCATACGTCACGGACTTCCTGCCGTACAGCGAGCTGCTGCCGACGGTGGACGTCATGATCACCAACGGCGGATACGGCGGCGTGCACCACGCACTGCTGCACGGGATTCCGTTGGTCGTCGCGGGCGGTACCGCAGACAAGCCGGAGATCGCCGCGCGGGTCGCGCACGCCGGCGTGGGCGTCGATCTTGGGGCAGCGCGTCCCACCGCGGCCGCCGTGGCCGACGCCGTGCAGCACGTGCTCACTACGCCGCGATACCGCGAGGCGGCCCGCCGATTGGGACGGGAAATGTTGCAGCACAACGCATTCGACAACATCTCCGCCGCGCTCGACGATCTGGAGGGCTCGGCTAGTCCACCGAAAAGTGGCTCCGGACGAGTTCGACGCTGAGCGGATAGTCGATCAGCGCCGCGGCGAGCACGCGGTTCAGGTCTTCGACCGCCGAGCGGGCGTCCACGCCGCGACTGGTGAGCAGTTCGGCCAGCCAGGCCGCCGTCTCCGACAGCGTCCGCGGATCGTCGGTGAGCAACGCGGCCGTCACGGCGTGCAGCATGTGCGGTACGGCGTCCCGCGCCACCGCGCGCACAGAGTCCGTGTCGGCGCCCGTTGTCACCGACCAACTGCGGCGGACCTGGTCGACGAGGCGCAAGTGGTCATTCTCCATCGCGGCCAACTCCTGGACCGCCGCCGCAGGCAGCGGTTCCACCGGCGGCACCACCACCGGGAGCGCAGCGGCGGCCTCGACGGCGCTCTTGGCGTCGCGTGCCCACGCAGTGGCGCCGAGCGCCTGCGCGCGAACGTCGTCATCGCCGAACGCCGCACCGCCGACCACCGCGGGCACTCCGGCCGAGGTGGCGGCCTCGATGAACCGCCGGGTGGTCGGCAACGCGCCGAGCACCGAACAGCTCACGGCCACGGCGTCCGGGCCGATGTCCTGGATGTACTGGCTGAACCGAAGCGGGGATGTGGCGGGTCCGAGCGAGATGGTCTGCCAACCGTCGGCGCGCAGTGCGCAGTCGATGATCGCGGCGGGCAACCAGTGCCATTCCTTCTCCGCGCAGGTGACGAGGATCTGGCCGCGGGTGACGGGTGTCTCAGCGATCCGTCGTGCGACGACTTCTGTTGCGGCGATGCCCATTGCGGTGGCGGCGTGTTCCTGCGCCACCGTCCACTCGCCGCGCTGCCAGCGCGCACCGATGCTGCGCTGGGCGGCCGCGACCACGTCGACCAGGATGTGCAGCGGTTCGGTACCGCTGCCGAGCAGATCGTCGACCAACGCGAAGATCTTCGACCGGTCCCCGTCAGCGAGTGCCTGGTCGTAGCGCTGCAGCGCAGAACTCTGGGCTACTTCGAGCATGTGACGGCCAACAGCGCCATGTCGTCGTGCGGACGACCGTCGAGGTACTCCATGACGTCACGTTCCACCGCCTCGCAGATGATTTCGGGCGAAGCACCGGCGTATGCGGGCAGCAGCGAATGCAGTCGTTCCATCCCGTACTGGCCTGTGGCACCGCGCGCCTCGTCGACACCGTCGGTGAACATGAGCATGGTGTCGCCGTGTTCGAGGTGTAACGACGCTGCGCCGTAACGCATTTCGGCGACCAGGCCGACCGCCATCCCGTACACGTCCACCTGGTCGACGCGACCGTCGGCGCGGATCACCAGCGGCGCAGGGTGCCCCGCGGTGGCTAGGTCGACCACGGTGTGCGTGCCGTCGGCGTGCGGGCGCAGCCGCGCGCACAACACGGTTACGAATTGAGCCGAATTCGATTGATGCAGAACGCTGTTCAGGGCGCTGAGGATGGTCGGCGGATGACGGTCGAAGTGCGCGGCGGTGCGGATGCTCTGGCGGGCCTGGCCTGTCACGGCAGCGGCCTCGACACCTTTTCCGCATACGTCGCCGAGCGCGACCAGCCAGTCGTCGCCCTGACCGGTGACGTCGTAGAAGTCGCCGCTGACGTCGAGGTGCGCGGCGGCGGGCCGGTAGCGCGCGGCCAGCCGCAGTCCGGGGATCTCCGGAAGTTCCGGTGGCCGCAGGTGCTGTTGCAGCACCGAGGCGACCCTGGCCGTCTCCTCGTACAGTCGCGCCGAGTCCAATGCCATCGACGCACGCGCGGCGATGCGTTGCGCGAACGCGACATCGTCGGCGCTGAAGCCGGCATTGGTGCGGCGCAGCATCACCAGCACCCCGAACGTCGTGCCGCGCGCGGTCAGCCCGAATCCGAGCGCCTCGGCCGGTACCAGCGCCGCGGCCGAGGCACGAAACGGCTCGAAAGGCACCAACCCGGACAGCTCGCTGCCCTCGATCTGTTCGGTCTGCCCGGTCAGCAGAATCCGGCTCAGCGGCAGGCCCTCGAGCCGGGCCCTGGCGACGACGACACCGCGGGGTTCAGCGTCGCCCAACATGACCAGTTCACCGGTGCGGCCGTCGGGGACCAGCACCATTACCCAGTCCGCGAGCCTGGGTTGTAGCAGGCCGACCAGCTTGAGCGCGGTGCGGCGCAGGTTGAGAGAACCGCTCAACCCGACGGCGATCTGTTCGGCGAGTTGTTCGCGATCTTGCGCGGGACAGACGCGCCGCGCCCTGCGGCGCAGCGGTCTCGCGGATGGGCGACAACGACACAAAGACCTGACCTTCTCCCCGGCGGGGGGTCCGATTCGATTGCGGGCAACGACGGTCCGCGGACATCGGTACTAGAAGGCTGGACACTCAACCCCGGTATTCACCCTACCCAGTCACCGTCCTGGTGGAGTAGCGGGAAAAAGGGTTCGCATCGATTGTGCATCAAATCGGGATCCGCGGGGTAAACATCAGCGCCCCACCTCAGAAGGAGTTACGCAATGAACCACACCCTCGGAATCCGCACCTATCTCCTGGCCGGCGTCTCGGTTGTCAGCGCAGGACTGCTCGCGGCCGGCCCCGTCGCCCCGCCTGCACCGCTGCAGACCCCGGTCGCCCCGGCCGCCGTCGTCGCCGCCCCGAGCCCCGTGTTGCCACCTGCGCCGGTGGTGCCTGCACCCGCGCCGCCCGCGGACATCCAACCGGCGGCCGCCGCCGCACCCGCCCTCGAGCCGGTCCCCGCGCCGAACCCCGGCATCCAGCTGAGCCTGCTGACGGGCACACCGAACCTCGGTGCGGGCAACGTCGGCAACTTCAACACCGGCCTGAACAACCGCGGCACCGCCAACACCGGGGTGTCGAACGACGGCAACTTCAACATCGGCGCCACCAACACTGGCGACTTCAACATCGGCGTCGCCAACGACGGTGACTTCAACGTCGGCATCCGCAACCGCGGCAACTACAACGTCGGCGCGCTCAACGACGGAGTGCGCAACTTCGGCGTCGCCAACAGGGGCACGCTCAACTTCGGCATCGCCAACAGGGGCACGCTCAACTTCGGCATCGGCAACACCGGTACAGGCAACATCGGCTTCTTCAACACCGGCAACTACACCATCGGCGCCTTCAATATCGGCTTGCGTTACGCCAATTCGCCTGCCGCACCCGCCACCACCGGTGTCACCACCACCGCCACCACGGAAGAGAAGACGACGACGCAGCGTGTCAGCACCAAGGCGACGCCCGACACCACGGCAAGCGACGACAACGACGCGCCGAAGGTCAAGAAGTCGAACGACCGTGTGCAGAAGAAGCACGCAGGCGCCAAATCCACTGATTCCAAAGACAAATGAGCGCACAACGCCGCGCATCCACGCTGGTAGCGGGTTGCGCAGGCGTGGCGTTGGTGGTCGGGTCGATGGTCGCCTTCAACACCGCGCTCGGCGACATCGCCCGCGTCACCTCTGCGTCGCAGACCCAGCTGACGTGGATCGTGGACGGGTACACCGTCGCCCTGGCGTGCCTGCTGCTGCCGGCGGGCGCGATAGGCGACCGGTACGGCAGGCGTTCGGCGCTGCTGGCCGGGCTCATTGTGTTCGCGGTCGCGTCGGTGGCGCCGGCGCTCAGCGACACCCCGGAGGCGATCGTGCTCTGGCGCATCGTCGCAGGCGCGGGGGCCGCGTTCGTCATGCCTGCCACGCTCGCGTTGATGGCGCAGGGATATCCGCAGAGCCAGCGCGCCAGGATCGTCGGGCTGTGGGCCGGGGTGGCCGGCTGTGCGGGTGTCGCGGGCATGCTGGGTTCGGCTGTGCTGCTACAGTTTTCGGACTGGCGTGCCATCTGTTGGGCGCTCGGCGGCGCGGCGGTCCTCGTCGCGGCGGCGGCGTGCGCGGTGCCTGCGGCGGTGGCCGCCGACGCGCCGAGGATCGACTGGGTGGGTGCGGTGCTGATCGCGGCAGCGATTGCGGTGGTGGTGCTGACGCTGCTCGACGCGCCGCGCCGCGGCTGGGATCATCCGCTGACCCTGGCGGGATTGGCGGCCGCGGCCGGTCTCGGCTGGCTGTTCGTCGTCGTCGAGCGGCGACGGCCGGCACCCCTGCTGGACGTCACGGTGTTCGCCGATGCGCGGTTCGCGGCGTCGGTCGCGACCGTCGTGGTGATGTTCGCCGCGACGTTCGGCTTCTTCTATCTGGCAATGCAATACGCCCAGTTGATCCTCGGCTACTCCGCGCTGACGGCGGCGTTCGCGTTCGCGCCGTTCGCGCTGCCGGTGGTGGTGCTCTCGGCGCTGTCGTTCCGGTTCGCGCCGCGGCTGGGCCTGCGGACCGTGCTGGGCGCCGGCCTCGGCTTGATCGCCGTCGGATTCGCCAGCATGACTCTGCTGCAACAGGATTCGCCCTATGCGCTGTTGGCGTCGACGGTCCTGGTGATCGGCTCGGGCATCGGGCTGTGCACCGCATCGGCGACGTCGGCGATCATGTCGTCGGTGCGCGACGAGCGGCAGGGGCTGGGCTCGGCGATCAATGATGTGGCCCGCGAGGTCGGCGCGGCGATCGGCATCGCGATCGCGGGTTCGGTGCTCGCCGAACGCTACACCGACACCGTCACATCGCGAATGCAACCGCTGCCGGAGATGCTGCGTGCACCGATCACCGAGTCACCGGGCCAGGCCCTTCAGATGGCGGGTGCCATGGGCGCCAGGGGCGACTGGATCCGCGCGGCCGCCGTCGACGCATTCGTGACGGCCACTCACGCGGCGGCGCTGGTGTTGGCCCTCATTGCCGGCGGCGCCGCGGCGTGGGTCGCGTGGCGGGCACCGGGATTACGAACGAAAGGTATCTGCAGTGTTGAACAAGATCACCAAAACGCTTGGCCAGCTGGTCGAGTCGGCGGCCTCAGTGGTGGGCATCCGCACCGTCGAGGAGCCGGACTACCGGTGCGAGAAACTGACAAAGCACGTCCAGATCCGGCATTACGGCCCGCGGGTGGCGGCGGAAACCATCGTCGGCAGTGACGAGATGTCGGCGCGCAACGAGGGGTTTCGCCGACTGGCCGGCTTCATTTTCGGACGCAACCACGGCGGTGACCGGATCGCGATGACTGCACCGGTGGCCGCCGCCTCGGCGGAATCGGGGTGGGTGATCCGGTTCTACATGCCTGCCGAACGGACGCTGGCGACGCTGCCGATGCCCGACGACGATCGAGTTCGGCTGGTCGAGGTGCCCGCCGAATCGGTTGCGGTGCTTCGCTTTACCGGCACCGCAACACCTGAGGCGGTGGCCGCCCAGACCGCTGCACTCCGTCACGCACTGCAGGCGTACGGCTTCGAGACGGTGGGCTCGCCGGTCACATGGCTTTACGACCCGCCGTGGACCATCCCGTGGCGGCGCCGCAACGAGGTCGCCATTGGCGTCACCCCCGTTTGTGTTTGACGCGACTCTCAACCCGGGTACGGGTGGGAGATGGAGCGGCTGAGTGGACTCGACGCCAGCTTTCTGTACGTCGAGTCACGCAACGTGCCGTTGCACGTCTGCTCGGTGATCGAACTGGACACGACCACTATTCCCGGCGGCTACCGCTTCGATCGATTTGTCGACGACCTGGCGGCGCGGATCCAGGCGCTGCCCGAACTACGGGTCAAACTGGCCGACAGCCAGCTGAACCTGGACCACCCGGTATGGGTCGAGGACGACCACTTCGACGTATCGCGGCACGTGCACCGGATCGGGTTGCCGTTGCCGGGTGGGCGAACGGAACTGGCCGAAGTATGCGCGCACATCGCCTCGGTGCCGCTGGATCGCGGCAAGCCGGTCTGGGAGATGTGGGTGATCGAGGGAGTCGCAGGCGCCGACCCTCATCAGGGCGGCCCGCTGGCCTTGATGATCAAGGTGCATCACGCCGCGGTAGACGGCGTCTCGGCAGCGAACCTGCTCAACCAACTGTGCACGCTGGAGCCCGACGCGCCGCCGCCGGAGCCGGTGCAGGGCCCGGGTGGGGCGTCGCTGGTGGAACTCGCCGCCGGGGGGTTGGTCAGATTCCTGACGCGTCCGCTGCAGATGGCCAGGGCGGTTCCCGTGGCGGTGTCGACGGTTGCCGATTCGGTCAACCGAGCCGTCAACGGTATCGCGATGGCCGCGCCGTTCAGCGCGCCACGGACGGTTTTCAACGACGAAGTCACACCGGATCGCACGATCGCCTTGGCGCAGTTGGACTTTGACGACGTCAACCGGGTCAAGGAGCGCTTCGGCGTCAAGGTCAACGACGTCGTGCTGGCGCTGTGTGCGGGTGCCCTGCGGGATTTCCTGAGCGATCGGGGGGAGCTGCCGGAGAAGCCGCTGGTGGCGGTGGTGCCGATGTCGGTGCACGACAAATCAGATCGGCCGGGCCGCAACCACGTGTCAGGGATGTTTTGCAATCTGCATACTCATATCGACGATGCCGGGGAGCGGTTGCAGGCTATCGCCGAGGCGAATGCCCGCGCCAAGGACCACAGTGCGGCGATCGGTCCGACCCTCGTGTACGACGTGGCGCAGGTTCTGGCGCGCGGCATGTTCAACCTCGTGCTCGGGGTGATGGCCCGAACCCCGCTGCGCACCGCCCCGATCCACAACGTGGTGATCTCGAATGTCGCGGGCCCACCGACCACGTTGTACGGCATGGGCGCCGAGATCAAGGGGCTGTATCCGCTCGGCCCGATCTTCCACGGGTCGGGTCTGAACATCACCGTGATGTCGCTGGACGGCAAGCTCAACGTCGGCCTCATCTCGTGCAGGCGGATGGTCGACGACCTGTGGCCACTGGCGGACCGGTTCGAGGCGCAACTGGACGAGCTGTTGGGCTGCGGAGCGCGCCCGCTGGTCTGAGGTGCGCGTTTTGGCCTGCCGGCAACGGCTCGTCGCTAGGCTCCTGAACTGTCAGCGGCATCACAGGATCGGGGGATCGGGATGTACAGACGCGAGAGCACTGAGGCGAAACACGCCCGCGAGCAGCAACACAAAGAGGACGCCCGGCGGCTGAAGGAGCTGCCGGAGTTTTCGGAGTTCTCCGACGACGACCTGACGCGAATCGCGCGTGCGACTCACCGCACCTCGACATCGGGGCCGTGGCCGCTGATCCGCGAGCAGACGGTGTCGGACGCCTGCTACATCCTGCTCAGCGGCGAGGCCGGGGTGTACGTGGGCAAGGAACGCATCGCCGTGGTCGGTCCGGGTGAGGTGATCGGCGAGTCGGCGCTGCGGCACGGGAAACTGCGCAACGCGACGGTGACGACGACCGGCCGCGCCGAGGTGCTGCACATCGCGCGTGACGACCTGCGCCGCCTGCTCGACGAGGTGCCTGCACTGCGCCAGATGATGGACGAGACCGTCTCGCGGCACGTGCCAAAAGCGGCAACCGAAGGCTGACCGCAAATCAGCAACCTTGGAAGTTGCTGTGAAGGAATAATTTTCGTCGCGACCGGGTTACCTACCCGCGTGCCTGCCTGCGCCTCTGACATCTTCGAGCCCATCTGATGCGCCAGGGACCCCTCGCCGGACGCTATCCGGCCGTGGCCGCCATGGTCACACTCGCATTGATTCCCTATTTAGCTCTGTCGGCGGCGCTCGACCCGTTGGTGCCGATCATCTCCACCCAACTGCACATGTCCGCCCAGGCGATGAGCCTGAGTTCCGGACTCAGCAACGCGGCGTACGCGGTGGGCACGGTGCTGGCGGTGCAGTTCGCCCAGCACCTGCCGCAGCGCAGGATGCTGCTGGCGTACGCGGTGGTGCTGGCGGCGGGGTCGGTGCTCGCGGCGGCCGCGCAGAACTCGACGATGTTCATCGGCGGGCACGTGCTGCAGGGGCTGGCCACCAGCATGCTGCTGATCGCCGCCGCGCCGCCGCTGACCATCGGCTTCCCGCGGGAGAAGCTGCGCAACACCGCGGTGATCATGAACATGTGCGTGTTCGGCGCCGTGGCGCTGGGCCCGTTCATCGGCGGTGTGCAGGCCGAGTCGCATGCGTGGCGGCCGCTGTTCTGGGTCGTCGCCGGGGTGGCCGTGCTGGCGCTGCTGATGGCGGCATTGACGTTCGAGGACGCCCCGCCCGCCGATCTGGATGCACCCCGCGACCTGAAGGCGATCCTGTTGGCCGCGGTCGGATGTACCGCAGCGTTCGTCGGCGCGGCGCAGTTGACCACCCACCCGTTCAGCGATCCGGCGGCCAGCGTGCCGATGTTCGGCGGCCTGGCGCTGATCGTGGTGTTGATCGTCTACCAGTTCCGGGCCGCGCAGCCGCTGCTGACGGTGCGCACGATGATGACCAGCGCCATCCCGGTCGCGGGCGTTGGCGTCGCGCTGTTCGCGGCCGCGGCGTCGGTGGCAGCCACCGCGTTGACGGCCAACGTGTTGATGCAGCACTTCAGCGCGGTGCAGGTCGGGCTGATCTATCTGCCCGAGGTCGGCGGCGCGATCGTGGTGGCCGTCGTGTTCGGCTACGTCATCACCCGCAAGGCCATGCATTACCTGCCGCTGGTCGGCATGGCGCTGCTGGCGGCGGGCATCGTGGTGTTCCGGTTCGCGCTGCCGGCCAATGTGCCGCTGGCGTTGGTCGGTTCGTTGTTGACGGGGTTGGCGCTGGGCGCCACCGTCGCGCCGGCGTTGTTCGTGGCGGGCTTTTCGTTGCAGTCGGCCAGCCTGCAGCGGGTGTTCGCGATCATCGAATTGCTACGCGCGGTGGCGGCGTTCATGGTGGCGCCGATCCTCGCCCACGTCGCAGGGGCGGTGTCCGGCGATCTGAATGTGGGCACGGGTGTGACACTGTGGATCGGGCTGGGGTTGGCGATCGGCGGCGCGATCTTCGGGGTGGCGATCTACGCGCTCAGCGGAGCTAGGCCGCAAGACCCCGACCTGGACGAGTTCCTCGACGGCGATTCCCCCGCGTGGTACTCGCCGCCGTTGTTGGCGCGGTTGCGCGGTGTGCCGGTCGCGCCGCCCGCACCAGCGGAACGGGTGGTGGCGCCGGTGCAATGGCACGAGTCGCAACCGGTGGTGTTCGCCTACGACGGAACTCGCCTGGCGGACAAGGCAATTCGATACGCCGCGGGCCAGCTCGAGCCGGGCCGATGCGCCTTGGTGGTGTGCGTGTGGCAGCCCGCGGACGTGGGCTTCACGCCGACGGACGCCAAACATTTCGACGCTGATCAGGCCGGTGAGGTGCGGCGTGCGGCGGAGCGGACCGCCGCGCACGGGGCGTCGCTGGCTGAGGCGGCCGGGTTCCACGCGACGAGCGTGGCGGTGGAGGCGGCGCCGACGTGGAAGGGCATCGTGCGCGCCGCGAGCGAACACGACGCGAGCCTGATCGTGCTCGCCCCGCACCGCCGCAGCGGGCTGCTCGGTTTGGTGCAGGGCAGCGTCACGGGCGCGGTGATCGCGCACTCCGACATTCCGGTGATGGTGGTGCCGGAGAGCGCGACGCCGGCGTATGTCGCGGACAGCGCGTTAAAGCAGGCCGCGTCGCGCTAGTTTTCGCCGAAACGGCATTCCAGCACGCTTCTTCTCGAACTTTGCGTGCTGGAATGCCGTTTCGTCGCAGACGCGGCGACGAAGTTAGAGCCCGCGGCCCGCTTCGTCGAGCACGACTCGCAACGCCTCGTAGATGGCGTCGAACTCCTGCTGTCCGCTGATCAGCGGCGGTGCCACCTGCACGACGGGGTCGCCGCGGTTGTCGGCACGGCAGTAGAGGCCGGCGTCCAGCAGCGCGGTGGTGATCTGCGGCAATAGCTTTCCGCACTCCTCGTTGGTGAAGGTCTCCTTCGTCGCCTGATCCTTGACCAGTTCGATGCCGTAGAAGAAGCCCTCGCCGCGAACGTCGCCGACGATCGGCAGGCTCAACAGCTTCTCCAGCGTGGCCCGGAATGCGGGCGCGGTTTCCTTGACGTGGTCGGTGATGCCCTCGCGGTCGAAGATGTCGAGGTTGGCCAACGCGACCGCTGCCGACACCGGATGCCCGCCGAAGGTGTAGCCGTGGGCGAACGTCGTCTTGCCGTCGTTGAACGGCTCGAACAACCGGTCGGAGGCGATCATCGCGCCGATTGGCGAGTAGCCCGACGTCAAACCCTTCGCACAGGTGATCATGTCGGGCACATAGCCGAAGTCGTCGCAGGCGAACATCGAGCCGATGCGGCCGTAGGCGCAGATCACCTCGTCGGAGACCAGCAGCACGTCGTACTCGTCGCAGATCTCGCGCACCCGCTCGAAGTATCCCGGTGGCGGCGGAATGGATCCGCCGGCGTTCTGCACGGGTTCGAGGAACACCGCGGCGACGGTGTCGGGGCCCTCGAACTCGATGGCCTCGGCGATGCGGTCGGCACAGTACTGCCCAAATGCCTTGATGTCGTGGGCATATGGCTCGGGTGCGCGGTAGAAGTTGGTGTTCGGTGCGCGGAACCCGCCCGGCGTCAGCGGCTCGAATTGCTGTTTGAATTGGGGAAGACCAGTGATCGCCAGCGCGCCCTGCGGCGTGCCGTGGTAGGCGATCGACCGCGAAATCACCTTGTGCTTACCGGGTTTGCCGGTGAGCTTGAAGTAGTTCTTGGCCAGCTTCCACGCCGACTCGACGGCCTCGCCGCCGCCGGTGGTGAAGAACACCCGGTTCAGATCGCCGGGCGCGTAACCGGCGACGCGCTCCGACAGCTCGATCGCGCTCGGTGTGGCGTACGACCACAGCGGGAAGAACGACAGCGTCTCGGCCTGCTTGGCCGCGGCCTCGGCGAGTTCCTTGCGGCCGTGGCCTACCTGGACGACGAAAAGGCCGGACAGACCGTCGAGAAACTGCCTGCCCTTGTCGTCCCAAATGTGTACGCCTTCACCGCGGGTGATGATCGGCGGCGTGATGCCTTCACCGTGCTTCGCGAAGTGGCCCCACAGGTGACGGTTGGCCTTTGCCGCGAGGTCGGTGGTGCCATTGAGAATGGTCTGTGTCATCGGATACCAATCTATTTGTTCTGGGGGAAGCCGAGTTCGATGCCGCCGTGGCTCGGGTCGAGCCAGCGACTGGTGATCGCTTTCTGGCGGGTGAAGAACTGCACTCCGTCCATGCCGTGCGCGTGGGTGTCGCCGAACAGCGAGGCCTTCCAGCCCCCGAAGCTGTAGTAGGCCATCGGCACCGGGATCGGCACGTTGACGCCGACCATGCCGACCTCGACCTCGTTCTGGAAGCGGCGCGCCGCGCCGCCGTCGTTGGTGAAGATCGCGGTGCCGTTGCCGTACGGGTTGTCGTTGATCAGTTGCAGCGCTTCGTCGTAGGACTCGACACGCACCACCGAGAGCACGGGTCCGAAGATCTCGTCGGTGTAGATGCTCATCTCGGGCTTGACGTGGTCGATCAGGGTGGGGCCGAGCCAGAATCCGTTGGCGCCGCCGTCGGCCTTCACATTGCGGCCGTCGACGACGATCTTGGCGCCGTCGGCCTCCCCGGCGTCGATGTAGGAGGCGACCTTGTCGCGGTGGGCCTTGGTGACCAGCGGGCCCATGTCGGAGTCCTGGGTGCCGTCGCCGGTGCGGATGGCGCGTGCCCGGTCGCTGATTTTGGCCACCAGGTCGTCGGCGATCGGCCCGACCGCGACACAGGCGCTGATGGCCATGCAGCGCTCACCCGCGGAACCGAAGCCGGCGTTGACCATGGCGTCGGCGGCCAGGTCGAGGTCGGCGTCGGGCAGGATCACCGCGTGGTTCTTGGCTCCGCCGAGGGCTTGCACACGTTTCCCGGTCGCGGTGCCGGTCTGATACACGTACTGGGCGATCGGGGTGGAGCCGACAAAGCTCACCGACTTGATCTTGCGGTTGGTCAGCAGTTCGTCGACGGCGGTCTTGTCGCCCTGCAGCACGTTGAACACGCCGTCAGGGAGTCCGGCGTCCTTCCACAACTGGGCCAACCAGAGTGAGGCGGACGGATCCTTCTCGGACGGTTTGAGCACCACGGTGTTGCCCGCCGCGATGGCGATGGGGAAGAACCACATCGGCACCATGGCCGGGAAGTTGAACGGGCTGATGATCGCGACCGGGCCGAGGGGCTGGCGGATCGAGTAGACGTCGACCTTGGTGGACGCGTTCTCGGTGAAGCCGCCCTTGAGCAGATGCGGGATGCCGCAGGCGAATTCGACGACTTCCTGTCCGCGCGAGACTTCGCCCAACGCGTCGGAGACGACCTTGCCGTGCTCGGAGGTGATGATCTTGGCCAGCTCGCCTTTGCGGGCGTTGAGCAACTCGCGGAAGGCGAACAGGATTTGGGTACGTTTGGCCAGCGAGGTGTCGCGCCAGGCGGGGAACGCCGCAGCGGCGGCGTCGATGACGGTTTGCGCGTCCTCGACGGTGGCCAGCGCCACCTGACCGGTGACCTCGCCGGTCGCCGGGTTGGTCACTGGCAGAGAACCGCCGGTACCGGCAAACGCCTCGTTGTTGAACCAATGGGTGATGGTGTTGTGCACGCCTCTAGCGTGCACCATCAACCTGAAAATGGCGCGATCAGATTGTCAACGGGCGGCGCCTAGTGTTTACACTCTGTAAATGCCGTTGACCGTGGCGGACGTCGTGAATTTGCCCGTCATCCAGGCTGGTCGGCCCGAGGTGCTCAGCGCCTGCCGGTGGGACGAGCAGATCCGCTGGGTGCACGTCAGCGATGTCGCGGACCTCTCGGGGCTGCTGCAGGGCGGCGAGCTGGTGCTGACCACTGGCACCGCGCTGCGCAGGTCCCCGGCGCAGTACCTGCGCCGCATCGCCGCGGGCGGCGCGCTCGGGGTCATCGCCGAACTGGACGCGCCTTTGCCGAAGTCGGCCGCGGCGGCTGCGGCCAGTGCCAACGTCGCGTTGGTGGTGCTGCACCGCGAGATCAAGTTCGTCGAGGTGACCGAGGCGGTGCATCGGCGGATCGTCGCCGAGCAGTTCGACGCGGTCGCGTTCGACCGTCGAGTGCATGCGACGTTCACCGACTTGAGCATGAAGCGGGTGTCGACGCCGGGCATCGTGACCGCGGCGGCACGCATTCTCGACGAGCCGGTGGTGCTGGAAGACCTTGCGCACCAAGCACTTGCGGTGGCGCCCGGGCCGGAGACCACCGCGGCGTTGCTTGATGACTGGGAGTACCGCTCGCGGCGGGCGTCGGCCGAGCGTGACGGCTGGGCGATGAGCCCGGTCGGCCCGCGCGGTGAGGAGTGGGGACGGCTGGTGGTGCCGCGGCCGCCGGCGGATGCGTCGCGCGCCAAGATGGTGCTCGAGCGCGCGGCGGCGGCGCTGGCGCTGAACCGGATGATCGAGCGGGACCGGTCCGGGTTGCATCAGCAGGCGCAGAGTGGGCTGATCGACGACGTCGTTCGGGGTCGGGTCACCGACGAACGCGAAATCGCCGCTAGGGCATACGGGTTGGGGCTGCGGAAGACGGCCCGCTATCACCCGGTGGTGGTCCGCACCGAGGACGCGTCGACGGCTTCGGACCCGGTCGCGGGTCAGCGGCGCAACGTCAGACTGCTGGATGCGGTGGCGCACACGGTGAACGCGTCGGGTCACACGGGGCTGTTCACGATTCGCGGCGACGGCGAGATCGGCGCGGTGGTGGCGTTGAGCGCAACCCGGGACAAGGCGTGGACGGCGTTGGGGTCGGACGCGGCGCGGGAAGTGGCGCGGGTGGATGGCGGTCAGCGGTCGGTGCTGGCGGTGGGGGAGGCCTCGGGCTCGATCGCCGACGCGATCGTCGGTATCGCCGCTGCGGCGCATGTGGCCGAGGCGGCGTTGGCGATGGGCGGTGAGCCGCGGCCGTTCTACCGCACCTCCGATGTGCGGTTGCGGGGGCTGATCTCGCTGCTGCAGGACGACCCGCGAGTGCAGGCGTTCGCCGAAACCGAACTCAAGGCGCTGCTGACCGACGAGAATGGCGGCACACCAACTGATTTCAAGGTTTTGCGGGAGTATCTGCGGCTGGGCGGGAACAAGGTTGCGCTGTCAGCCCGGCTCGGCATCAGCAGACCGGCGCTGTACAAGCGGCTGGCGGCCATCGAGGAGAAACTCGGCGTCGATCTCACCGATGCGGAATCGATGGCGTCGCTGCATGTGGCGATGCTGGTGCTCGACGTCCGTCGCGGGGTCACGCCGTCGTAGGAGGTGTCGTGCCGGGGCGATGAATCTCCACGGTGCGTCGTATCTGAACTAACGGAAAACCAGTCCGCAGTTCGATACGAAAGCGAGCACGACATTGAGCAAAGCAGTTCTGGTCACTGGAGCCAACCGCGGCATCGGCCAGGCGTTGGTCGAAGAGGCCTTGAGAAGGGGCGCAAACACGGTCTACGCGGCCGCGCGACGGCCGGTCGAACACCCGGATGGACGGGTGATCCCGCTGACGGTGGATGTGACCAGTATCGAGGACGTGCGGCGAGCCGCCGAGCGAATCGAAAACCTCGACGTCCTGATCAACAACGCGGGGATTGCACTGTACGACGACTTGACCGACCCGTCGACGCTCGAACAGCACTTTGACGTCAATGTCTTCGGCATGCACCGGATGACGCAGTCGTTCACGCCTGTGCTCGGCAAGTCCGCCGGAGCTATTGTCAACGTGCTGTCGGTCAACGCGCTGGCGCCGTTGCCGGTCATTCCGGCGTATTCGGTCTCGAAGGCGGCAGCGTTCAATCTGACGCAATCGTTGCGTGTGATATTGGCAGCACAGGGGATTCGAGTGCATGCAGTGTTGCTCGGGCCGGTCGACACGGACATGACGCGGGGTCTCGACATCCCCAAGGCGACCCCGGGAGAAGTCGCACGGGGCATCTTCGATGGTGTAGAACGCGGGGACCACGAGATCTTTCCCGACAGCTTCTCGCTGTCGCTGGCGGAGAGTTGGCGCCGAGGCCCGGCCAAGGTACTCGAGCGTGCATACGCCGCGCTGCTCGAGGCGGCGGGGGCATGATGACGCCGCCGAGGATCGTGTCGCCGGAGGAGTGGCTGACCGCGCGCAAGGACCTACTCCAGGAGGAGAAGGAGCTCACTGCGAGACAGGAAGCGCTGGCTGCACGGCGCCGCCAACTGCCAATGGTCAAGCTGGACAAGGATTATGTATTCGAGGGATCCGGCGGCAGGACCAGCCTGCTCGAGGCGTTCGAGGGGCGCAGGCAGCTCATCGTCTACCACTTCATGTTCGGCCCGAACGACGACGAGGGACACAACAGTTGTTCGCTGATGGTCGACAACATCAGCCATGAGGAGCACCTGCATGCGCTCGACACCACGATTGCTCTGGTTTCGCGCGCGCCGCTGCCAAAGTTGCTGCGGTTCAAGGAGAGAATGGGGTGGAGCGTTCCCTGGTACTCGTCGTACGGTAATGACTTCAACTACGATTTCCACGTCACCAACGACGAGGCGATCGCGCCGGTGCAATACAACTACAAGGACAAGGCGACGCTCGTCGAGAAGGGCACGCCGTGGTACGTCAGCGGCGAGTGGCAGGGCGTCAGCGTCTTTCTTCGCGACGGTGACGACGTCTTTCACACGTATTCGGCGTACGAGCGTGGGATCGAGGGACTGGTCAACACGTTCAACTACCTCGACCTCACGCCGCTTGGCAGACAGATTCACATCACTGAGATCGGCTTCCACGACTCTTACGCGTCGAAGGTTTCGAACGGATGTGCGACGGGAATCAGACCCGCATGAGTGACGACACGCAACTGCAGAACCCGGAGAAGGACACCTCCGACTGGGTCACCGGCGACGAGCCGATGACCGGCCCGCAGCGCAGCTACCTGCAGACCCTTGCGCAGGAGGCCAAGGAAGAGGTGCCCGACGATCTGACCAAGGCGCAGGCCTCCGAGGCCATCGACCGCCTGCAGAAGGAAACGGGACGCGGCAGATAGCGGTCATCCCAAAGTCCATGACTACTGGGGTGGTCGCACAACCGTGGTCGGCGGGTCGCCGCCCTCGTCCGGCTTGCGGCGCAGGATCCGCAGCGTGGCGGTCGGCGCGGCGAACTGCTCGGTCGGGGGCGCTTCGAGCACCGTGGTCGAATCCTCCTTCAGCCGAACGATTTTCGGCACCGCGACGGTAGGCGCCGGCTGACCGAGCGTCGGCGCGGCGGCGGTCTGCGGCTCAGGTGCCGGAGGCGGCGGTGGTGGCGGGGGCGTGGCCGGTGCGCGAGTCTCGCGTCGGCGCACGAAGTAGGCCGCCAGCGGCCCGGTGAACAGCATCGCGATCAGCACGGCCAGGCTGAGCAGGCAGACCGCGACGTCGAACGTGCTGGTGATCTGCTGAGCCAGGTTGTTGCCGTACACGGCATCCGGCGCCGGTTCGGCGTAGCGCGGTGCCAGCGCGACGCCGATCGCCAGGTTTGCGACGGTGAAGACGAACAGCACACCGCTGAACGCCGCGATCACCGTCGCGGTGGTCTCGCCGCGTTCGAGTCGGCGGTGCAGCCACCGCGCCAGGATGCCGGTGATCAGGTCGAAGACCGTCATCGCCACGGTGTCGTACGCGGCGCGCGGCAGATCCAGCGACAGCGCGATCAGGAAGTCGACGACGCGACACACGGCCGCTGCGAACGCCCAGAACGCGATCAGCGTCAGGCACTTCTGCGCCGCCGACCGATAGGCGCCGAGCGTCGGCGGTTTGATGAGGAAGACGGCGTACAGCGTGGTCGGAGCGACGATGGCCGCCGCGGCGGCCCAGAAGAGATAGCCCTCGTAGCCGACCGCCGCGGTCGACGTGTTCTGCGCGACGCCGTGAAAGGCGTCGATGTCGCGGCCGACCGGAAAGACCCAGACCAGCACCGTCGCCAGCGCCGACGACGCGCCCAGCGCGGTGGTGGCCAGTCGGGCGGCGGCGGACCGCTCGAGGAGCCAGCGCGACACGATCAGCAACGCGATCATCGCGACCGCCCCGTAGAGCAGCGTCGTGACGATGACCGCGACGTCGCGGCCGCCGAACTCGCCGTTGGTGACGAACAGGTAGCGCAGCCGCCAATACAGGTTGAAGGCGACCGCCAGCGTCGCGAGCGCAATCGACACCGCACCGAGCGCCCGCGCGGCGGCGTACCAGCGCCGAAAACCGTTGTTCTCGATGGTGATACTGGTGACCGGCGGCTGTGCGGCGAGCAGGGCCCCGCCGATGCCGAGGATGAGGCCGGGGCCGACACCCGGCGGCGTCAACCCGGTGCCGCCGTCCCGCACCGTCTCCAGCAGATGGAAGCCGACGTAGCCAAGCGTGAGAACGAGGTACGGGACGGCCAGCACCAGCCGGATCTGGCCGGTGCGGCCGACGTCGGCCTCGGGCCCGTCAAGCCGTAACGGGCCGCGATGTGGCGCGGCCGCGGCCGCCAGGGCGAGCAGCGTGACGAAGATGACCAGCACGAAGAACAGGGCGTTGCTGCCGGGGATGCCGAGGCCGAAGTCCAGGTTCCAGGGCAGCAGCAGCGCCAGGACCAGCATCGCCACCGCGACGCCGTCGCGCACGACGTTGGTGCGGACCGGCACGTATCCCACCTGGGGCGACCGGCCGACGGGGGCGGGCGCGTCGTAACGCTGGTCGCTCACGGGACGATTTCCTCTCTGGAGTGACGCGAGGGGTCGCCACTCAGGGTGCTGACTTTTGCTCTCATATACAAGCAACGCATCCAGGCCGCCGGGCTGTGAAAGGGTGAATCGGTGGACGTAAAGGTCGGGGTGGCGGTTGCCGGGAGGGTGGCGCGCCTGGCGATGGTCGGCGCGGGCGGGCAGGTGCTCGACCAGTACGCGCTGGAGTTGCCCGACGACGCGATGACCGATCTGGCCGACACCATCGTCGGCACCTATCGCGCGGTGGCCGACTCGGGCAACGTGATGGCCGCGACGCGACTGTGCCTGCCGGACGCCTCCCAGGCCGAGACGCTGCGGCAGACGGTCGCGAACGCGGGCGTGCAGAACGTCGAGGTGGTGTCGGAGGCCGAGGCGGCCACGGCGCTGGCGCGCAGCGCGGGCGCGGACGCGGCGCTGTTGCTGGCCGACGACGACACGGTGTCGCTGAGCGTGGTCGGCGAGGACGAGGAATCGACGTCGGTGTTGGCGTCGGCGCCGATCGGGGTGGCCGGTGCGGCGGTGGCGTGTGCGGCGGTGCTGCATAAGCTGCCGACCGAGCCGACGCGGATCATGTTGGTCGGTCAACGGTTGGACTTGGATTCGGTTGCGGCGGAACTACATTCGACGGCGCCGGTGGAGGTGCCGCCCGATGCGGGGTTCGCTATCGCGCGGGGCGCGGCGCAGACGGCCGAGATTTCGGAGTATCCGGCGGGTGCGGCGACGATGATGGCGCCGGCCGCGGCGGACGCGACGCTGATGGCGTCGGCGGTCAGCGAGGCCACGATGATGGCGCCCGCGGCGAGTGAGGCGACACAGATGGCGCCCGCGGCGAGTGAGGCGACGCAGATGGCGCCGACGGCCGGTGACGCGGTAGTCGGGCCGCAGCTGGCGTACTCGGACGAGGAGCCGGCGGAGTACGAGCTGCCGTACGACTCGCTGGAGGAATTCGTTCCGGAGATCGAGGACGAAGAGGCGTACACGGCACTGATCGAGCCGCCGCCGCGGAAGTCGATGTTGATGGGCAGCGCGTTGGCGTTCGTGATCGCCAGCTTCGCGACGCTGGCGGTGACGGTGGCGGTCAACATCCGGCCGGTGGCCGACGTGTCGGCGCAGCAGGTCCCGGTTCCGGCGACGCAACAGGCGGAGACCGTGCCGGGGCGGTTCCTGCCGCAGGTGCCGCATGAGCCGGATCCGGTGGCGTTGCCGGTCGCGGCGGTGTCACCGGCGCCGGCCGCACCCCCGGTGCGCAATGTGCCGAATGTCCAGCCGAACCGCGGACCGAACAGCTTCGTCCCGCAGGCGCCTGCCCCCGCCCCGCAGGCGCCGGCGCCCGCACCGGCTCCGGTGCCGGGAGCGCCGGTGATTCCGATTCCGCCGGTGATTCCGTTCCCGCCGCCGTTCTTCCCGTTCCCGCCGCCCACATTCACGACGACGGTGACGTCGCCGCCGACGACAACGCCAACGACCACCGAGCCGACGACGCCGACGACCACAACAACTGAGCCGACGACGCCCACGACATCGACGGAGACCACGACGTCGACCGCAACGCCGACGACGATCTCGACAGTGACGTCGGTGTCCCCGCCGCCCGTGATCGAGAAGCCAGCACCGCCGGTGACGCAGGAACCGGCCTCGCAGGCGCCCGCCTACACAGCACCGCCGGCAGCGCCCGCCTACACGCCGCCGGCCGTCGCGCCCGAACCCGTAGCGCCGGTAGCGCCCGCACCGGCCCCGGCGCCTGCTCCGGTCATCGAGAAGCCGGCGCCGGTGATCGAGGCGCCGTCGAGCGGGGGTGGGTCGTCGAGCAGTGGCGGATCATCAAGCGGCAGTGGTGGTTCGGCACCGGTGACAACGGTGCCCGCGTCGCCCTAGAGTCCTCAACCCTTCCATGGGCGCAGAATTTGCACGCGTCTCTCAGTGAGGAGTGGACGAATCTTCGCGACGACAATGTCTTGATAGTGATCCGACTTCTGGTGGGCCGCAAGAGCGTCGCCGTCGCGATAGCGTTCGATGAGCACGATGGATGTCGGATCGTCCTGGTGGTGAAAGATTTCGTACCCTTCACATCCCGGTTCGGCCAAGGATTGGGTCCGTAGGTCGCCCAGTAGGTCTCGGACCGTGCTCACCGACGCCTCGGTGGTCTGCCAATGCGCCACCACCACAACGGATTCCGCCGAGGTCACGAGATTTGCTTCAGTGCTTCGACCAGGGCCTCTCCCACCAGCGTCCCGGACTGCGGGTTCTGCCCCGGTGATCAGGCGACCATCGACGACGACTTTCGGTTGCCACGGATGAGCCGCCTCGTAGAGGGCGCTGACGCCACTTCTGTTGCAGGAGATCGTCTATCGCGTGTTGCGGAGTGATCAGGGCGGGCGGCTGTTGGCGCTGGCCTGTCAGGCGACGACACACCCCGTCGGCGCCGCGGTGGCATACATCGATGCGCATCTGCCTGCTCCCTTGAGAGGCGATGCGCTGGCCGCACGGGTGTGCTTGAGTCCGTCGAGTTTTTCGAGAGTCTTTCGTGAGACGACGGGGTGTGGACCGTATCAATACGTCAAGGAAGCGCGGTTGAATCGCGCCCGTCATCTGCTCGATGATGGCCGATGCACCGTGGCGGATGCGGCGCACCAAGTCGGGTACGTCAGCGTGTCGAATTTCATCAAGGCGTTTCGCCGCCGATTCGGGACGACGCCGGGTGACTACGCGAACGCTCATCCGTTCCGCCACGCCAGTTGAGGTTGACGGGCGCCGCAGCGGGTAACTCCCAACCATGGGAGGGACAGCCGAATCCAGCCAAGACGCCTTCGACGTCTTAGTCGTTGGTGGGGGCAACGCCGGTCTCAGCGTGGCGGGACGACTGCTGCGGCGCGGCGTCGAACGAGTGGCGGTCATCGAACCGCTGGCGGTGCACACCTATCGTCCGCTGTTGTCGTACGTCGGAGCCGGCCAGGCGACGCAGAGCGATGCCGAACGGACCCAGGAGTCGGTTACACCGGACGGATGTGAGTGGCTGCAGGACTCCGTTGTGGCGGTGGGTGCCGACACGCAGACCGTGCAATGCGAAAGCGGCCGCACCTACCTGTACAACGACCTGGTACTGGCGCCCGGCCTGGTACCGGATGAGGCGGCGCTGCCCGATGTGTATACGACGCTCGACACGGCGGCGGTCGCGAGCAATTATCTCGATCACGCCGAGAAGACGTGGCAGCTGGTGGAATCGATGATGGCGGGGCGGGCCGTGTTCACGGTGCCGCGGGCGCCGGTGAGTTGCACGGGCACCACGCTGAAGCCGTTGTTCTTGGCTGCCGCGCATTGGCAGCGAATGGGATGGCGCAACGACATCGACATCACGCTGATTGTGGACAGGCCGAACCTGCTGGGCGTCGACGCGATCGATGAGCGGTTGCGAGGCTATCTCGACGATATCGGCGCCGAGGTGCTCAATGGCACCGTCAGCGAGTTGCATCCCGGTGAGCGCAAGGTATCGGTGAAGACGCGTGAGGCCGTCGATCAGAAGGTGGGCTATGACCTGCTGCACCTCGTGCCGCCCTTTCGCGGACCGATGTGGATCGAGTCGTCAGGACTGGCGGCCGAGCACGGGCTCGTCGACATCGACCCGAAGACGTTCCGGCACCGCGGTCATCCGAAGGTATGGGCGCTGGGTGATGCGGCGAACGTCGCGACGGACCCGTCGGGCGGAGCGATCCGGAAGCAGTCTGCGATCTTGGTCGACAACTTGCTGGCGGCACGCAACGGCGGCCGGTTCGCGGAGTACGACGGATACACGGTGGCCCCGATCGCCACTGACACTCGCAAGTTGATGTTCGGCGAGTTCGATCGCGCCGGCAAGCTCAGTAGTTCGCTTCCGTCGTTCGTGGATCCGCTGAAACCGCGACGTACCGCGTGGGCCTTCGACCGCTACGGCTTGCCGCAGATGTACTGGAACCTGATCCTCAAGGGACGGCTCTGACTCGGGCGCTTATGCGTCGGGACGAGGCACATCGCCGCGCCAGGCGCCGGTCTCAGACGACTTGTCCTCGATGAACTTCTTGAACCGTTCGAGGTCACCTTTGATGCGGGCCTTGAGAATGCCGAGCTTGTCGGCGACGTTCTCGACGAAGCCCTCCGGGTCGACGTCCATTTGCGTTGTGACGCGGGTTTTTTGGTCGTCGAGGCGGTGGAAGGTGACGACACCGGCGTGGTTGGGTCCACTGTCAGACTTCCAAGCGACCCGCTCTTCGGGGTGCTGCTCGGTGACGGTGGCATCGAACTCACGCTCGACGCCGCCGACCTTGATGACCCAGTGCAGGTGGGTGTCGTCGCGCTGATCGATGCGCTCGACGCCTTCCATGAACTTCGGGAAGGTTTCGAACTGGGTCCACTGGTCGTAGACCATTCGGATGGGGCGGTCGACGTCTATGGATGCGGTATGCGTGCTCATGATCATTCCTTTCGCGGGTATGCGCATTCGATACCCGCCCCACGGCTTCCCAATCCTGTGGGCGTTCACACTCGTGGCGTCAGTCAGAGGAGGCGCCTCGGGCGAGCCCGGTCGGGTCGCTCGGTCCATCATGCTCGCCGTGAAGCTTGTCTTTGTCGTGGACCGAACTCTCGCCGGTCTGCTGCCCGGGCACTTGCTCGGACGAGTCGTCGGCCATGCTGCGATTGGTCATGACACAGTGGCTACCCGATACGAGGACGTCGTATCGCGACGTTCTCGACATCCTTCGTTCGCCGTTCGCTGCGTCGGCACCGGGGTTGTGAGATTGCAGTCCAAGATTTGCTGTGGCGCAAGGTAACTGGCGATTTCGTGATATCAGTACACACCGTCTAGTATATTTGCCCGATGGTCAATAACCGTTGGCCATGCAACTCAACACAAGATCTACGGGGAGTCGTTCGTGACCAATTATTCCGCTCCGCTGCCGCCAGCGGGATGGTACCCGGACCCGCGGGGCACGGGAGGACGGTCGTACTGGAACGGCCGTGAGTGGGGGTCGCCGCCATCGCGTGCCATGGCGAACCGACGCGGACTGGTCATCGGCGGAAGCGTTGCGGGACTTCTTGTCTTGCTGTTGTTGATTGGAAACATCGGAAGTGGTGGTGACAACAAGTCCGTCGCGACCACGGTCACCCAAACGGTCACTGTCACCGCGGCGCCGCCGCAGCCGTTTGTCGCACCCCCCGCGACAGTCACGGTGACAGCGCAGGCAGCTCCGCCGGCTCCCGCGCCCCTCGCTCCCGAGCCTGAAGCCACTGCCGAGGCGCCGCTGCCTGCGGCGCCCGTCGACACGCCACCACCGTCGTCGGCCTACTACAGCAATTGCTCCCAAGCGCGCGCAGCTGGCGCCGCGCCGCTATATGTGGGCGAACCCGGATACCGACCCGGCCTCGACAGGGACGGTGACGGGGTCGCTTGCGAGTAGATCGCTCGTGAAAGGTGAGGGCCACGAAGATCAACTTCGGCGTCGTCAGGAAGGACGTCGAGTCCTGCCCGTGATTGCCTATCTCTTTGGCACGCGAAGCAACGCTGCTGCGGCATTGGAAAATTCGACTGAAGTCGTCCCACTAACGCCGACACGGGAGAGCTGACGGTCGGCCTGGACTTCGGATCCGAACTATTCCTCAGTCCAGCGAGTCAACAGAACGCCGTCCGCTCCGCCGAGGACTACCTCGACGTCTCCTCGTTCTCTCGTCAGGGGCTTATCGAACAGCTGGAATACGAGGGTTTCTCAACCGAAGACGCGACATTCGCCTTCGATCACATCACCGTCGATTGGAATGTGCAGGCGGCGAAGTCCGCGAAGGATGCTCTGTGGCTCATCAAAGTTCGTCGCGAAGTCTGTCGACGAGGCTCACCAAGTCCGGATGATGTGACCCCGGCCAGTAGATCTGCGCGCAGTCCGCGCACCTTCGGAAATCGTCGTAGTACTGGCGGGTCAATGGTTGGAGGCGGTCGATCACCTCATCTTTGGTAACGGCGACCAGCCTGCCGTTGCACCGCAAGCACCGGGTGAACGGCGCGAGCCGTCGGCGAAGGTCCAGTCGCCGTAAGACCTCGTGTGTCTGCTCCTCGGGGTGTCCGGAGCGGACGTAGAGGGCATGAGTGAGTGCGCGGCGCTTCAGCAGGGAACGGTCTCGGGTCAGCAGAATTCGCTGTTCGGCCGCGCTGATGTCAACCAATGTCTGGTCGTCGGCGTTATTGGACCACCATGCGTCCAAGCCGAGCAGGCGAAGCAACCGCGCCAGCCGGCCGAGGTTCACGTCGACGATGAAGCGCGGGTTTCGCAGCGGCACCGGACGCAGCCGGGTCGTCACCCCGATGTCGAATGCCTCGAACACCGGGTACGCCGCGATGCGATCGCCGGTAGACGGGCGGTGGCCGAAATCTCGGGGATCGCCGTTGACCAGGATGAGGTCGATCTCGGTGTGCGGGATACCCGTTGCTTCCAGAACGTCCTTGACGGTCTGGTGTGCGCGGAACGGCCGGCGCAGGGTGAGACCGCGCGACTCGGGTGCCAAGAAGTCGTTGAGTTCGGCGTATGCCCGGACCGTCACGTAACCGGCCACGACGCGCGCGCTATCCCGAGCCGCGCGGCGCATGTCCGGTCAGGCCAGTTCGGGGACCCGCAGGTGTGCGACCGCCAAGTCGAAGTCGCATTGGTCGAGTATCTCTGCGTGGGCGTCCTTGCTGCCTGTGGATCTGATCTTGTCCAACGCGTCCTTGTTCTGATCGAGGGCGCACCACTTCATCGTCCTCCCACCGGGAAGGCATGGCAATGGGTGACGGCTGCCACCTGATAGCTATGCGGGTCGCTGAAACGCGCTGTGCGCCCGCACAATACGTGCTTCAGGGTCGAGGTCGTGCGGTGGCCGACGAGTTGCGTTGCGCGGCGTGCTTCGTGGGCGTGCGCACCGGCCGTGGGAATACATCGATCACGTCGCGGCCGGCCGTATCGCGTTGGCGCGGTCGGACCCTTCGGCGGTGCCGGTGTCGGCGTAAGCGCCGTCGGTCGCCGTGGTAATCGCGACGGAATGAATGCGGATTCGTATCGAGGCAATCACGGGTTGGTACCAATGCCTTTGGTGGTCTAGCCCTGTGGACGGTGGAGCGCAAATCATTGCCAAACGTGTTAGGAGAGCACCGCGCTGCCGATGCCCGAATGGTGGGGCGAAAAGGGTGACGATGCGCCCTCGGCGTGGCTCTTGAGGAGGGACATCACGTGAAGCCAGACTGGGTTCCGGCACACAACTCGTTTGATCCGCAGGCCAGGCGCATCGTCGATACGGCCGAGGGCATTCTTATGGGCCTTCGTCGATGTTCAACTGGCGCCGCGTTCGACGAGCTGCTCAGCGCCGCGCAGCGCCACGGCATCCCGGTCTTCACGGTTGCGTGGGCGCTCGTCGAGCTGGCCAACGGTGAAACAAAACCGCGGCAAGGCTCCCACACGGCTCAGTGCGCCGCGCACCGCGAATGGGGTCACCTTTTCAGCCTCTCTCCTGTGCGCGGACCACTGAAGACCACGTGATGGACTGAACCAGCGCGTTGCGCCGCGGCGGTTCCCGTCCCCTGACTTCGTCTCGGGCGGCAATGCGCACCGGCTCACTCACATGAACCACCGCGGTTGCTCGCCTTCGACAGCGAGTGTGATCCTGTGCCGGCCCGGAGGCACGGACACTGTGGCATCCGTCGGGTTGTCGTCCAGCCGCACCGTGACCCCAGGCGGCAACGCCGCGAGCTTGATCTCCACGGCCGTGTCGGTCGCCACGGTGATCGTCGACCGGGGCAGCGCGGCCAGGCCCGCCCGCGCGACGTCAACCGTGAATCCCGCGACTCCAAGCAGATTCAGCGTCAGGCTCGGAAGGGTGTCGGGAGGCCCACCCAGCAGCCATATGAGCTCTCTGAACAGCCCCGGCGACGGATCCAGATCCAGGATGACGCCCCCACGGCGCCGGATCGTCCGGTTCCGGTCCGGCCGTGCGTAGGACCGTGCGTCGACCTCGGCGACGGCCCCGCGGGTCGCCATGACACGTGCACCGGCCCTCAGATCCGATATCCACCAGACCCGGTGCGGGCCGATACCCAGATCCGGTCGAACAAGCTGCGGGTACCACGCGAACGTGATGTGGCCGGGATCGCCTTGGCGCAGACCGGTGCCCATGTGCGACACGGGGTCGTCGAACTTGTCCTTCAGCGCGAACGACAAGTGGTTCTCGCTCGGGTAGACGGTGAACCGATAGCGGTAGCCCAGCCGGTCGATATCGAGCACCTGCTGGAGCACACCCAAGAACGGTACGAGCGCATCCAACAGACCGTGCGCGATCACGAACGGAAGCCACCGGGCGTTGACGAGTAGCCGCAACGTGTCACCCTCGCGGGCACAATGTGAATCGAGATCGGGGTCGGCCGGGATTTCGATGTCGGGCAGTAGCCGAACGCCACACACCGGCGGGCCGGCCAGCACGACCGCCTGCGAGAAAACCTCTGGATAGGTCAGGCTCAACTTGTACGTTCCGTATCCACCCATCGAATATCCGGCAATCACAGTGCGATTCGGGTCGGTGCCGATCTGCTCCGTCACCCGTGCCCAGACTTCCCAGACGTCCAGCTCCCCCTCGTCGAAGTACCAACACGCCGGTCCGCGGGCCAGCGGCGTCACCACCACCGAGTTGCGCCCATCACACACCTGATGCAGCAGCCGAGGGTCAATCGCTGCAAACTGGTTCTGCCCCAACACAAGTGAGTGCAGCAACAGGGTCAGCGGCAGCTTTCGCCCCGGCGCGTACGTCGCCGGCAGGCACACCGAGTACGGCTGTACCCGGCCGAGGAACTGCGGCTTGGTGCTCAGGACGTTCGTCTTGTCGACGCCCTGGCCCAACTCGACTGAGGACACATACCAACGCGTTGATGTGCCGGTGATGATCGGCTCAGCGGTGGTTTTGCGCTCAGCAAGCTCGTCCCACGGCACGGCCAGCGAGAACTGCGATACGTCGCCGTCCGTGAGCGCGGCCGCCTGGGCCTTGTCCGCCCAGAAGTTCAGCCTCTCCGGCTCCTGCTCGTCGGTGCGAAAAGCCACGTTGTACACGTTGGGTTGTCCCGGCTTCGCGCCGTGGATGGCCGGGACGTCGGCGAACCCGTCCCCGGCGGCGTTGGCCAGTCCGGCGGCCAGCCGTACCGTCCACGTACCGGTCGGTTCGAACAGAGAACGCGGAACCTGGGCCATGAAGGACCGCGCAGCCATGTCGACGGTGTGCTCGACGGGAGTCGTTGCCTGGGCCGCGAGGTCGATCAGCTTCGCGCCGGCCCCGGAGACGAGCAGTGCCAAGTCGATTCCTGCGGAGCGGACTCCGGCTCCCGCTGGCCAATCGCCGGTGCCGACTCGGTCAGGGCCGGTGTCGAATGTGAACAGCCCGACCGGTATCGAAGCGTCGATCAGGGTGTTCCAGTCGATTCGCCACCAGGTGTGGGTCTCGGTGAGCCCGATGCCGACCCGGAAGATGTCGGCGCCGTTATGGGCCGCGGCTCCGTCCGGGTAGATGTACGTGCCGCGCGACAACTCCAGCCCAGCGATCGCGGCGTCGACCGGGAAACCCGTTGCGCCGTGGTCGTCGTAGAGGAAGTCGGTCCAGAACGCGGCGCCCCCGGCGAAGCGGCCGGTGCCGCATGTGCGCGGGAACTCCTCACCGAACGGCCATCCGGCAGGCGCGGGAAGCTTGGGCTCGGGCCGCAGCGCTGCAGGCGGCACGCCCTCGGGCATACCGCCGACCACTACAGGCTCGGGACTCGGTGATGTCGTAACGCCACCGACCATTGCATCGGCCACTCGGCGCGCGACATAAACCGGAAGAAGCGCAAGGTTCAACAGTGACACGACCCAACGTACGCCGTCGGCGCGACGGGGTCGGTGTTTGGTGTTGAAAGAACCAGCGGCACATTGCGTTTGCAAACAACGATCCTCGATCAAGGTCGAAGCCGTTGATCTGTCGAAGAAAAGCATCGACCGTGCTCGCCACGAAGTGACGCGGCGAGTCACGGTACATTCGTTCGCCGGCTTGCCTCGCGCGGCTAGTCGTGGTGGCGGTGAGGCGCTGCTCTAAGACCCTAAGCCAGGAAGCGGTCGGCGCCTTGGGGTCGCAGCAGTTGACCCGCCATGGCCTGGCGGTAGCCAAGGCAGACGCCGCTGACGGTCATGATCAGCATGCCGACAACGCCCGGCAGCGCACCTACGGCCATCTCTGACAGCCGAGGGCTGCGCCGGTACTCGTTGGGAAAGCCAGCCTCTTTGGACGTTTGTCCGCGGGCTCTCAAGCCGACTTCTGTGGGTAGCGGCTCACTCCTCGATGATTGACGTATCGGTGACGCCGGTTCACCGGACCACCGCGACGATGATGTGAATGCCGGACCACCGAATGTCGCGGGCGGTGCGATCGGCGCGCCGAGGATCGGTCCGGGCACAGCCGGTGCGGCCCCGACCATGACCGGGGCGGTCAGTACCGGCGGTGCGTTCCCGCCATGAAGGACGGCACTGGCTCCGGCCATCGTCGAGTCCACCGGCGTGGGCTCATCGGGCACGCCGGGGGGTTGGTCGATGGGAGGTAGCACCGGCGCTAGGGGAGGCGGGGATACCTC
>NZ_LZHZ01000051.1 GCF_001667505.1 Mycobacterium sp. ACS1612 | reverse complement strand
CATCCCCACCCATGACTCGAACATATGTTCGACCTTTAAGGAAACTCGAGTGCCGAACCGAAGAAAACTCTAAGAAACAGGCGCTCCATCAAACTGGTTGCGGCGCTACGACATCGAGCTGATCTAATCGTCGGAGTAGTCGACGCCGAGCCAGCGCCGCGGCCGCATCCGGATGACGATGGAAGTCGGCGTCAGGTTCTGGTCGGTGAACTGGTTGCCAGCATCCTCGCCGAGATAGCGGATTGCGATCGGGCGGACGTCGGCATCGCTCGCGGCGTCGATGCCGGTGATGTCGCCCTCGGCGGTGACGTATTCATACGGCGGCTGCTCGTCTTGCACGGTGATCGAGAATCGGCCCGCGTCTCGCAACAGTCGGTGCTTGAGGGTGCCGGAATCGGTCCACAGCAGCACCTCGCCACCGGGGTGGTAGCCGTACCAGATCGGCACACTCAGCGGTGCACGGCCCGGCCGCTCCACCGCGATCACGCCCACACGATCTTCAGCCAGGAATTTCTCGCGATCCTCCGGGGTCATCGTCGCCATGTAACGAGGCAACCGATGAGTCGAGCGTCACATTCCCCGTCACACCATCAGCCCGCCGACGGCGACGAGGGCCACCCCCAACGCGAGGACGACCCATGCCCACGCGGCGGTGAGCGGCACGTCGGTGAGCATCGGTCCGTCCGGAGCCGTCGGATACGCATCGTCGACCACGACCGAAGGCTATGCATCTGCAGGACAACTGATAAGCATTCAAATCAGAGTGGATGCAACCATCGGATAAGTTGAACCAGTGGCCCAGGACGAGGTCGAGGTCGAACCTGACTATCGCTTCACGCTGGCCAACGAACGCACTTTCCTGGCGTGGCAGCGCACCGCGCTGGGTCTGCTGGCCGCCGCCGTGGCGATCGTCCAGTTGGTTCCCGAATTGTCGATCGCCGGCGCCCGTCACGTGCTCGGAATCTTCTTGGCGTTGCTGGCAATACTCACCGCGGGCATGGGCATCGTGCGCTGGCGACAAGTCGATCGCGCCATGCGCCGCGACCAACCACTGCCGCGCCACCCGACACCCATGTATCTCGGCATCGGGCTGTTGTTGATCGGTCTTCTCACGGTCGGCTTGGTCATCGTCGAGGCAGCCAGTTGACGACCAACAGCGAGACCCAACCCCAACGAACCAGCCTGGCGTGGTCGCGAACGTCGTTGGCGGTCCTGGCCAATGGTCTTCTGTTGTCGCTCAAGGAAACCCGCAGCGGGATGCACATCGCGGCGGCCGCTGCCGCGGCCCTGCTCGCCGTCGCCACCTACCTGATCGGCGTTCGACGCCAGCGGATTCTGGCTTCGCGCCCACTTCCCGACCGGATCTCACCCCAGCGCGAGGTCTACCTGACCGGCGCCGCCGTTCTCGCACTGATCCTGATCAGCGGTGCGGCGCTTGCGGTTTGAGCGCTACTTCCTTGCCGCTTTGGCAACCATGTCGTTGGCGATCGTCGCCGCCTCATCCTTGACGCTGTAGCCGCACGCCCACGCTTCGACGGTGACATTCGAGACCACCGACAACGCGTGCTGGCAGGCCCACCCGTTGGCCTCCTCCTGCGCGGTCATCTGGGTGATCAGACTGTCCTCGGACGTCACCTCGTCGATCTGCCACAGGTACGCGGCCGAGAGGTCGTCCACCGAAACCGAGTAGCCCGCGCAGTTCTGCCATGTCGACGTCGACTCGTCGAAGAACTTCTGCGCCTTCTCCGCCGTGGGGTAGAGCACCACCGTCTGCTCCACCCAGTGTTCGTTGTCCTCGCCGGGTTCGCGTGCCACCTGATCGCGCATGGCGGTCCAGCCGCTGCCGGCATACACCGGTTCTTCCGCGCCGTAGATCGCGCCGAGGCAATCGGGATCGGACACCTCAGCGGAGTGGTCGGTCATGTCCTGCAGCTCGCTGGTGACCCTCATCTGGGTCGAACCCATGATGCCGTTGAGTTCGCCAATCGAGAGCAGCACGTCGGCGAGCTTCGCCTCGGTCAGCGGCTGCACGTCCACGGGCGCGGCGTGCTGCGCGCGCACCGCCGTTCCTGACACCGTGTTCATGCACCCGGAGAGCAGCGCCGACGCCGCGATGGCGGTCGCGACCGCGCATGCCCTGCTAGCCGAGCGGAGGAAGATCACCGCGCTATTGTCACCGACCGGAAGCCGACGCGTCGGCTGGCTGTCATCTCCTGCTAGCCGCCGATCTTCTGCAGCATCAGGTTCGCGACGCCGACGGCTCCTGCCGCGTCACCGCCGGTGAGGTTGGATGGGTTCGTAACCTCCACGTCCACAACACAATCCGATGCGACGCCGAGCGCCCGCTGCACCGTCGAGCCGTCGTTGTGTAACACGACCGCCGACACGATCCTGTCGGCCACCGAGACATCGGTGATCCTGCTGACTCCGTCGGCGCCGTGTTCGGGCTGATGCAGCACCAGCGTCTGGCCGTTGCAGCGGTGCCATTTGTCGGCCGTCGCGGCCAGGAAGGCTTGGGCGTCGACGACGGAGTCGAACTTCACCGCACCGAAGAAACCCGAGTACGTCGGGCCGTTCTGGTCGCCGCCGATCCACGACTGGCTCGCCACGGACTGCACCGGGCTCGCCTTGTACGCCACCTTTTCCAGCCGGTAGCCGGCGCTGACGCAGTCGACCGGCATCGCCTCCGATTCGCCGACGCTCTGCAGCAACAGATCGGGGCCACCGTTGACCACCTGGCCCAGGAAGCCTGGGCTGCCGAGGATGGTGGCCAGTTCGTCCACGGTGGGCAGCGCCTGGGTGAGCGGCCGCGACGGTGATGGCTTGGCGGCCTCGGCGATGTGAACGGTCGGTGGGGCGTCGGCCGGGGTGGACGAACAACCCGCAAGCAAGGCGCACGCGCTCAACGCCACGAAAACGGGCCGGGTTGAGCGCATGGCTACCTACTTCTTGGCCTTGTCGGCCGGGGCGTCGGTGGACAGCGCGGCGACGAACGCCTCCTGCGGCACCTCGACCCGGCCGATGGTCTTCATCCGTTTCTTGCCTTCTTTTTGTTTCTCCAGCAGCTTGCGCTTACGCGTGATGTCGCCGCCGTAACACTTCGATAGCACGTCTTTGCGGATTGCGCGGATGTTTTCGCGAGCAATGATCTTGGAACCGATCGCGGCCTGCACCGGAACCTCGAACTGCTGACGCGGAATCAGCTCCTTGAGTTTGGTGGTCATCTTGTTGCCGTAGGCGTATGCAGATTCCTTGTGCACGATCGCGCTGAACGCGTCGACCGCCTCACCCTGCAACAGAATGTCGACCTTCACCAGATCGGCTTCCTGCTCGCCTGCCTCCTCGTAGTCGAGGCTGGCGTAGCCGCGGGTGCGTGACTTCAACGCGTCGAAGAAGTCAAAGATGATCTCCCCCAACGGCATTGTGTAACGCAGCTCGACGCGCTCCGGCGACAGATAATCCATGCCGCCGAGTTCACCGCGGCGCGACTGGCACAGTTCCATGATCGTGCCGATGAATTCGCTCGGCGCGATGATCGTCGTCTTGACCACCGGCTCGTACACCGTGCGGATCTTTCCGTCGGGCCAATCCGAGGGGTTGGTGACGAGAAGCTCCTCGCCGTCCTCCTTCACGACCCGGTACACCACGTTCGGGGACGTGGAGATCAGGTCGAGATCGAATTCACGCTCGAGCCGCTCACGGGTGATCTCCATGTGCAGCAGGCCGAGGAAGCCGCTGCGGAACCCGAAGCCCAAGGCCACCGAGGTTTCCGGCTCGTAGGTCAGCGCGGCGTCGTTGAGTTGCAGCTTGTCCAGCGCATCGCGCAGGTCCGGGTAGTCGGAGCCGTCGACGGGATAGAGGCCCGAATACACCATCGGTCGCGGTTCGCGGTACCCGGTCAGCGGTTCGACGGCTCCGTTGCGCGCGGTCGTCACCGTGTCACCGACCTTCGACTGGCGCACGTCCTTCACGCCGGTGATCAGGTAGCCGACCTCCCCGACACCAAGGCCGGCGGCGGCCTTCGGTTCCGGTGAGACGATGCCGACTTCCAGCAGCTCATGGGTGGCGCCGGTGGACATCATCTTGATCCGCTCACGCGGGACGATCTTGCCGTCGACCACGCGGACGTAGGTGACCACGCCGCGGTACGTGTCGTAGACGGAGTCGAAGATCATCGCCCTGGTCGGCGCGTCGGGGTCACCGACCGGCTGCGGGACCTCGCGGACTACGTGGTCCAGCAGGTCGGCGACGCCTTCGCCGGTCTTACCCGAAACGCGCAGCACATCGGTCGGTTCGCAGCCGATGATGTGGGCCAGTTCGGCGGCGTAGCGCTCCGGGTCGGCGGCGGGCAGGTCGATCTTGTTGAGCACCGGGATGATGTGCAGGTCGCGGTCCAGCGCCAGGTAGAGGTTGGCCAGCGTCTGCGCTTCGATGCCTTGGGCCGCGTCGACCAGCAGCACCGCGCCCTCGCAGGCCTCCAGCGCGCGCGACACCTCGTAGGTGAAGTCGACGTGGCCCGGGGTGTCGATCAGGTGCAGGACGTAGTCGGTGTCATCGACCTTCCAGGGCAGCCTTACGTTTTGGGCCTTGATTGTGATGCCGCGTTCGCGCTCGATGTCCATCCGGTCGAGGTATTGCGCCCGCATCGACCGCTCGTCGACGACACCGGTGAGTTGCAGCATGCGGTCCGCCAGCGTCGACTTGCCGTGGTCGATATGGGCGATGATGCAGAAGTTCCGAATCTGCGCCGGCGCCGTGAATGTCTGGTCGGCGAAAGTGCTGATGGGAATCTCCTGCTGGCCGGTCGAATGTGCACTACCAGGGTATCGAGGCAAGGCCGTCTCGACACAATCGCGACGGGCAGCGGTCCCTTATGCTCGGAAATATGGCTCCGCCATGGAAAAACTTCCAGCAGACGGTTCAGCGGTTCGCGGAGAATCTCGTCTTCAACGAGGCGCCGAAGTTCATCCGCCAACAGCTGCAGTCCGGCATCCAGACCAGCATCAAGATCGGCATCGACGCGCTGTCCAACGCGGCCACCGAGGAGCGGCCCGCGATCACGGCAGGCCGACCGGTCACCAACACCAGCGTTCCGACCGCGCACCGGGCCCGCAAGCTGGTGTACGCCCCCGACCTCGACGGCCGCGCCGATCCCGGCGAGATCGTCTGGACGTGGGTGGTTTACGAGGACGACCCGACCCGCGGGAAGGACCGGCCGGTGCTGGTGGTGGGCCGCGACCGCTCGACGCTGCTCGGCCTGATGCTGTCCAGCCAGGACCATCACCGCAACGACCCGGAATGGGTCGGCATCGGCACCGGCCCCTGGGACTACGAAGGTCGCGCCAGCTGGGTGCGGTTGGACCGGGTGCTCGACGTGCCGGAGGAGGGCATCCGCCGCGAAGGCGCGATCCTGGATCGCGAGGTGTTCGAGGTGGTGGCCGCCCGGTTGCGCGCCGAGTATTCCTGGAGCTAGCGCGGATCGCGCCACATGGGGAACATGCTCGGCCCGCCGTCGGGCAGCTTGATCTCGCCGGTGACCTCGAAGCCGAACCGCGAGTAGTAGGGCACCAGATCCGGCTTGCTGGCCTCCAGATAGGCGGGCGCGGCCTCGGCGTCGCAGCGGTCAAGGCGCGAATGCATCAGCGCCTGGCCGAAGCCGGCGCCGCGGACCGTGGGGTCGCTTCCGATCAGCATCAAATACCAGTGCGGCTCGTCGGGATGGTGTTCCTCCATCAGGGTGACGACCTGTTCCATCCGCGCGCTGCGCCGGCCGAACGCCCGCACGAACCCCGGCACCATCGACAACTTCTCCCACCGCGAGTCCTTGCGCTGTCCTGGCGGATCCCACAGCGTCGCACCGCCGATCACGTCGTCGCGGCTGGCTACTTCAGACCCGCCGCGCGACAGAAAATGTCGGCGCGCCAACGTAGCGAAGCCGCGCGGCAACGCCTTCGCCCGTGCCTCGTTGTCGGGCACCATCCACATCGTCACCGGGTCGTCGTAGAACGCGCGCCCGAGCACACCTGCCGCGGCACGGACGTCGCGCCGCAGGAGTGGGCGGACGTCGACCGGCATTCAGCGACCCTGGGTGATGTAGGCCTGCAGATGCTGCTGCTCGGCCTCGAGTTCTTCCATCCGGTTCTTGACCACGTCGCCGATGCTGACGATGCCCGACAGCCGCCCATTGACGACGACAGGCACGTGCCGGACGCGATTTTCGGTCATCAGCGCGGTGAGGCTGTCGACCGAATCCTCCGGTGTGCAGGTGACTACGACCGTGGTCATGATGTCGGACACCGGCCGGTGCAAGATATCGGTGCCGAGTTCGTGCAGCTTGCGCACGACGTCGCGCTCCGACACGATGCCGACCAACCCGTCCTGCGACATCACGACCATCGCGCCGATGTTGTGCACTGTCAGCTCGGTGAGCAGACCGGCGACCGACGTTTCCGGGGTGATCGTCGCCACCGACGCCCCCTTGGTCCGCAACACGTCCGCGATACGCATCGAAGCCTCCACTCGTGACCTAATTCACAGGTTAAGGCGGACAGCGCGGCTTCGAAAGCAAATCCGGGTTGCAACCGGATCACGTCCATGGCGGGCGGGCTGCCGCCAAAAGCGCCGAAACGGTATTCCAGCACGGAAAGTGCGAGTAGAACCGTGCTGGAATACCGTTTCGGCGTGAGTCGTTAGGACAGGCCATGACAAGTGCCAACACCGTGCCCACAGTCGAATTGGGTGATGGATTAACTGTCAGTGCGATCGGATTCGGCGCGATGGCGCTGACCCCGGTATACGGAGAAGTCGACGACGCAGAGTCGCTTGCCACGCTGAATCGCACCGTCGACTTGGGCGTCACGTTCATCGACACCGCCAACATCTACGGCGGCGGTAACAACGAGAAGCTGATCTCCAAGCTGCTCGCAAAGCGCCGCGACGAGGTGACGCTGGCGACCAAGTTCGGCATCCAGGGCAATCCCGCCGAGCGCGCCGCGGGCGAGATCGGCGTACGTGGCGACGCGGCGTACGTCCGGCAGGCTATCGATGAGAGCCTGCAGCGGTTGCAGACCGACGTCGTCGACCTCTACTACATGCACCGCCGCGACGTGAGTGTGCCGATCGAGGAAACCGTCGGCGCCATGGCCGAATTGGTGGCCGCAGGCAAGGTCCGCCACCTCGGACTGTCCGAGGTCACCGCCGACGAACTGCGCGCTGCGGTCGCGGTGCATCCGATCGCCGCGGTGCAGAGCGAGTGGTCGATCTGGAGTCGCGACGTCGAACGCAACGTCGTGCCTGCGGCCGCGGAACTCGGCGTCGGGTTCGTTCCGTATTCGCCGCTGGGGCGCGGCTTCCTGACCGGGACCGTGCGCTCGGCGGCCGACCTGTCGTCGCCGAACGACTTCCGCAAGACCATGCCGAGATTCAGCGGGGACGCACTGGACGCCAACCTGGCCGTCGTCGAGGTGGTCAGGTCGATCGCCGAACAACAGGGCGCGACGGCGGCTCAGGTCGCGCTGGCGTGGCTGCGGTATCGCGCGCAGGCCCTCGGCGTGGCGTCGGTGCCGATCCCTGGCACGCGTCGGGCCGAGCGCGTCGAGGAGAACCTCGGCTCGCTGAGTGTTGAACTGACCCCCGAGCAGCTGACGGCGTTGGACGCCGCGGGCGCGGCGGTGTCGGGAAATCGGTTCGCCGACATGAGCTTCGTGTCGGGCGGCAGGGAGTAGTCAGTCCGGTTGCGGCCGCGTCACCCGAAGCGCGATCGACGCGTCGTCGAATTGCGCGGCCTGCGCGCTGATCCTGCTGATCTCGCTCGGCCGCTTGAGCAGTCCGCGCACGGCGATGGTGGCCACTTGCTCACCGACCCGGATCGCCTCGTCGGCGCGGTCGGTCTGATCGGTGTGCAGTCGGGTGCGCTTCTGCGCGCCTTCGTCGAAGTTCAGCAGCAGGCCTGCCGTTTCCTCGCGGTCGCAATCGATGAACTTGCCCTCGCTGATCGCGGCCCCGATCAGGTCGACCACCCAGTTCTTCAGCCGCTCGTAATCCGTCCAGAACTGGTGGAATTCAGCGCGCTGATCGTGTGCGATGCGCTGAATTTCGTTGAAGTCGATCGGCGACAACGCCAACTGCATGGTGTCGAACCGCAGCAGCCGGTACAGCTTGACCGCCGGCGGCCCAGACCCGGCCCCGACCTCGGCGATGAACTTCAACGGCGTCCGATTCACCAGCAGCGCCTCTCCCAACAGCTGCTCTTTGTTGCGGAACCAGTAGTACAGCGACGACTGCTGCAGCCCCGACGCGCGCGCGATATCGCTCATAGTCGTTTGGGCGTAGCCCTTTTCGGAGAACAGCTTGGTGGCCGCGTTGACGATGTCGCTGCGAGGTGACGTTGTCGGCGCGGTGGCGGCGTTGTTGCGTGGTCTTCCGATGGCGGTGAGTTTAGCCAAGCGGGGCCTGTTCGCTGTGCGCACGCTCGACCACGTCGCGCGCCGCGTCGACCACGTCGCGCCACAGTTCCAGACCCATCGACTTGGATGCCCGCGACGGATGCCCGGTCACCCCATTGGTCGAGACGTGCTGCACGCCGTAACGGAACACCGTGCCCTCGGTGCGGTCGGGATCATCGGCGTTGCGCACCCTGTCGGTGTCGACGAGTTCCGGGCGCAGCACCAGCATCAGTGAGGTCTCGGCGGCGTTGGCGTGCCAGTCCACCGCGTCTTCGGTCGCCCGTCGCGCGATGTCCGGAGTCAGGTCCCACCACTGCATGACACCGACGCGCACATCGGGAAACTCGCGCCGGAAGCGGTCGCATGCGATCCACAGCGGGGCCGCGTTACCGACGTGGCCGTTGACGAACAGCACTCGCCGGAAACCGGAGTCCACACATGCCTCCGCCACCCGGAAGGCCGTCGCCGCGGTCTCCTCACCAGAGAACCCGACCGTGCCCGGCATCCGGGTGCCGTGAAAGAAGCTGGCGCCGAACGCAAGCGGCGGCAGGACCACCGCCACCCGCCCCGCCGCAGCATCGGCGAGCGCGGCCGCGACGATGGTGTCGGTGCCGACCGGCAGGTGCGGGCCGTGTTGCTCGGTGGCGCCGACAGGAATCAGCGCGACACACTCCGGGTCGGCCGCCAGACGAGCGGCCAACTGCGCCGACGTCAACTCATCCCACATATGCGTCATGGTCACCAGAACCTCAGATAGCGATCCGTCTCCCACGACGAAACGTGCGCGCTGTAGCTGTCCCATTCGGCGCGCTTCTCGGCGACGAACGAGTCGAACATTGCGTCCCCGAACACGTTGCGCACCAGCGGGTCGGCCTCGAGCGCGTCGATCGCCTCACCGAGCGAGCGTGGCAGCCAACCGATGCCACGCGCCGCCAAGTCGGGTTCGGTGAGCCGGTAGAGGTTGTCCCGGTTGGGCTCACCGGGATCGAGACCCTCCCGAATGCCTTCGAGCCCGGCCGCCAACATCAGCGCACCGCCCAGGTAGGGATTGTTGGCGCTGTCGGCGGCGCGGCATTCGACGCGTCCGCCGGCCCTCGGGATGCGCAACATGTTCGTCCGGTTGTTATCGCCGTAGCAGGCGAACACCGGCGCCCAGGTCAAACCCGACATGCTGCCCTGCTTGACCAGTCGCTTGTAACTGTTGACGGTCGGCGCGATGACCGCACAGATGGCGTCGGCGTGCCGCAACACACCCGCGATGAACTGGTAGCCGAGCGCGGACAATCCGCAACCGCGCGGATCATCCTCGGCGGCAAACAGATTCACCCCGGCCGAGTCGGCGAGCGACATGTTGTAGTGCGCGCCGCTTCCGGTGCGGTCGGCGAACGGTTTGGGCATCCACGACGCGAACAGGCCGTACTTGCGGGCGATCTCGCCGACCATCATCCGGAAGAACACCAACCGGTCGGCCATGGACACCACGTTGGTGTACGTGAAGTCGGTCTCGAACTGGCCGTTGCCGTCTTCGTGGTCGAACGAGTAAACGTCCCAGCCCAATTCGTTCATCGCGGAGACGATCTCGTCGACTACCGGATAGTTGTGCAGCATGGTGCGCAGGTCGTAGCAGGGCTTGTCGAGGTTGTCGTCGGGGCTGGCGGGGCCGGGCTTCTCGGTATCGGTGAGCAGGAAGAACTCTGTCTCGATGCCGAGGTTGAACGTGTATCCCAGCGTCGCCGCATCGGCGGTGACGCGTTTGAGGATCTGTCTGCTGCACGCTTCGAACGGGTTGTCGCCGATCCACAGATCGCCTGGGAACCAGGCGACCTCGCGGTTGAACGGCATGATGATCGGCTGTGCGAGGTCGGGGTGCGGGGCGACCTCGTCGTCGTTGACGTCTTGCGGCACGCCGTCGAGCGCGGCGCCGGTGAACATCTCGGAACCCAGTGCCGCCTGGGTGAGGTGGCCGAGCGGCACCATCTTGCACTTCGGTTTCCCGTGCATGTCGACGAAGCTGATCGCCGCGTACTTGACGCCCTTGGCTGCGAGTTCGTGCGCGACGTCAGAGGCGGTGCTGGCGCTTTGGCCGTTCAGTGTGGTGGTCATGGGCATCCTGCCGTAGCGAGAGTCGTTGTGGGATTGAGGAGTCCGAGTTCACGGCCGAGGTAGCGGTAGAACTCCCACAACGGCCGCTCGAGATGCGACAGGCGGCCCGTGCTGGTGACGCCTGCCCGCACGGCGCGCTGTACCGCGGCGCAGACGTCGAGGTCTTCACGGTGGATGTCGCAGATCAACTTGACCAACTCGCTGCGGCGCGCCTCGACATCGGGTGCGGCCAGCGAGGCCGGTGACATGCAGATGTCGAGTTGTAGTTCGATCTTGCCAGCACCGAGCGGAAGTACCTTGAGCCAGTACATGTATGCCGGTCCCATCGCGATCTGCAGCAGTGGGTAGCCGATGAAGATCAGCGACCGGTCTTTGTGCTGCGCGGTCAACGTGTCCGCGCCCGGCGACAGGAACGGCGGATCCGCGGGATACTCGGGCTTCTGCTGCGACCACATCGTGGTGAAGTAGTCCCCGACTTCACCGGTGAAGCTCAGCGACGCCGGAAACCGCTCCTCGAGGGATCCGCGGTGTGGACCCATGTGGTGGTAGCACTCCATGAAGTTGTCCACCATGATCTTCCAGTCCCAGTCGCAGACTCCCCAGTCGGTCTGCTCGACGGTCTGGTAGTTCTCCAGGTCGTACGGGTCGACGATGGCGTCCAGCGCGGCGTACTGGCTGGCCAGTGAATCCGCCTTGCCGTCGAAGTTCACCATCACGAAGCCCTTCCACACTTCGTGGCGGAACTTCCTGAGCGGATAGTCATTTCGGTCGAAGCCGGGTGACTTCTTCATCTCGGGTGCGCCTGCGAGGTGGCCGTCCAGCCCGAACGACCACAGGTGGTACGGGCACTGCAGCACGTTGGCTTCCCCAGCGCCGCTGCACACCTCCATCCAGCGGTGCGTGCAGTTGCGCGACAGCACCCGGATCTCGGAGTGCCGATCGCGGGTGACGACCAGCGGGACGCCAAGGACGTCGATGCTGTAGTAGCTGCCTGGTGTGGCCACCTGCTCGACACGACACAAGGGGATCCACCCGCGCTTGAAGATGCGGTCCACTTCGGCGGCGTAGAGCTCGTCGCTGACGTAGGCCTCGGGTGGCAGGGTGACCGCCTCATCGGGTGACTCCACAGCACAGGTGGCCGTCAGGCGGGAGTAGTCGAATGTCATGGCCCGACGCTATGGGCGCTCTGTTGCGGCCCCGTTTCCGAGCCGTAAATGACCTATTGAAACTCTTCGAGACCTGAGGTGGCTGCTCACAAGGATTTTTCAGCACGCTCTTCAATACAGTATTGAAACCAACGTTTCGACTTTCTGACGCGCCTGAAAGCGGTAGGAATGACAGCATGATCGAGGTCACGCTGCTCGGCACCGGAAGTCCGATTCCCGACGCCAGGCGCGCCGGGCCGTCCACGCTGGTGCGGGCGGGCGGGCAGACGTTTCTGGTCGACTGCGGCCGCGGTGTGCAGCAACGGATGACGGCCGCCGGCATCGGCGCGAACGGGTTGACAGCGCTGCTGCTGACGCATCTGCACAGCGATCACATCGCCGACCTCGGTGACCTGTTGATCACCCGCTGGATCTCGACGTTTGATCCAAATCCGGTGCCGTTCCCCATCATCGGGCCGCCCGGCACGGCCGAGGTGGTCGACGCGACGCTCAAGGCGTTCGGTTTCGACATCGGCTACCGGATCGCGCACCACGCCGATCTGACGTCGCCACCCGCCGTCGAGGTGCACGAGCACACCGACGGCATGGTGTGGGATCGCGACGTCGTGACGATCCGGGTGGCGCCCACCGACCACCGGCCCGTCGCCCCGACCATCGGATTCCGCGTCGAACACGGCGGCGCGTCGGTGGTGCTGGCCGGCGATACTGTTCCGTGCGAGAGTCTCGATGCGCTCGCTTCAGGGGCTGGCGGCTTGGTGCACACCGTGATTCGGCACGACCTGATCGAGAAGCTGCCGATGCAACGCATCCGCGACATCTGCGATTACCACTCGTCTGTCGAACAGGCTGCGGCCACCGCTGCGCGCGCCGGCGTCGGCATCCTGATCCTCACTCACTACGTGCCCGCCATCCAACCCGGTCAGGAGGACGACTGGCGCGCGCTGGCGGCCAGCGAGTTCGACCGGCAGATCGAATTGGGTGACGACTTGCACCGGGTCGAGATTCACCCGGGAGTGTGCACCAAATCGGCCAGCTGATCGGCGGAGGCCGCAACGCTGTTGATGTCGGTTTCGGTCAGTGGTCGTCCCCGTGCGATCAGCACGACGTGTTGTATTCCGAGGCGTCCGAGGGCGCGACATCTTTCAGTGAGGTCGTCGACGCCCTCACCCTCCTCGAGCGCCGTGGTCACCGTGCGCTCGATCTGCTCAGGGGGCCTACCGACGTCTGCGCAGTGCCGGTCGAGCACGTCTAACTGGTTGCGGATCGCGGCGCCACCGTCGGGCAGGTCGAACAGATTGCACGCGTCGCCGTATTCGGCGACCAACCGCAGCGTGCGGCGCTGTCCGGTGCCGCCGATCAGCACCGGTGGTCGCGTCACCGGCCGCGGACTGCCGACGGGATGCTCGAGCACCGAATACCTGCCGCGGAAAGCGGATTCGTCGCCGTCCCACATCTGCCGCGCCAGCCGCAGCAACTCCGTCATGCGGTCGAACCGCTCGGCGGTGTCGGGCAGGAACAGTCCCATCGCGCGGGCTTCGTCGGCGTTGTAGCCCGCGCCGAGGCCCAGCCACGCCCGACCTGCCGACAGCGCGTCGAGTGTGGTGACGGCCTTAATCAGCAATGCGGGCGCGCGGAACGTCGCGGCAGTGACCATGGCGCCGAGGCGGATCCGCGATGTGACCGCAGCGAGGTAACCGAGCGTCGTGTACGCCTCGAGCATCGGTTCGTCGAGTCGGCTGGCCGGGTCGGCCTGCAGCAGGTGGTCGGGCACCCATAGCGTGTCGACAGCCGTGTCGTCCAGGGCGTCGGCGAGCGTTCGCAGGTGGTCGTCGATCCGGTCGGACCACGAGTAATTCGTCACGCTCACACTGAGTTTCATGATCGGGCCACCGCCTGCTGCTTGTTGGCCCTGCGCAACGGCAGCATCGCGCCTGCCACGATCAGCCACAGAAGGCCGGTGAACCGGGCGACCGGCAACAGCGGCGACAGCCGCTCCCAGATCAGGACCAGCGTGGCGAGTTCGGCGAGCGCCGCGATGGCCAAACCTGTCAGCGCGACGCCCCGCGGCAGCAGGGCGACGACCAGGCCGGGCACCGCGATACCCGCGATCAGCAGGCCGAGTGCGACCACATGCCACGCGCCGCCGGTCAGATACGTCAGGTAGTACAGCGCGCGCGTCAACGCAGGCTCGGAGGTGACCTCCGGCCGCGACAGGGTCCACACCAGCAGACCCGACAGCCCGAGTCCGGTCGACGCCAACAGTCCGCCCGCCAACGCGATCGTCGCCCCCGGCGCGGTGATGCCGAGTTGGCGCAGTCGCGCACTCGCGGTGGCGGCATAGATAGCCAGTGGGATCGACGACCCGAACGTGCCGACGGCGATCGCGACCGCCGCGGCATGGTTGGCCATGACGTAGTCCTGGATTTCGGCGGCCGAACCGTAGGGCAGCGGCATCACACCGCCGGCGAGCACGACGCCGACGACCAGACCCGCCAGCAGCAGGCCCAGCGAGATCGCCGCGAGCGGGGCGAGCGGCGGGCCCGCCTGCGTCGGCCGCGCATTCGTATTCGGAGATGAATCGTTCATAATGTGAACGGTATGCCTGATCTTGATGCGAGACAAGGGCTGTCATCGATTCGGCTAGTAAATCGTTCATTGCTGATACGATCAACTTCGTGCCAGCATCTTCCCCCGACGGTGACCCGGTGGCGTTCCTGTTGTCGCAACTGGGCCACCGGTCAGCGTCGGTGTTCGCCGAGTTGATCGCCTCGATCGAGCTGACGCCGCCGCACGCGGGGATCCTGCGGGCGATCGCATCCGAACCCGGCCGCAGTCAGCAGGCACTCAGCGCACAGTTGGGCCTGTTACCGAGCCGCGTCGTCGCGTATGTCGACGAGCTGGAGGACCGCGGTTACGTCGAGCGGCGACGTAACCCCGATGACCGTCGCCTGCACGCGCTGTATCTGACTGCGGCGGGCAAGAAGGTGATGACGAAGATCGGTGAGTTGGGTCGTCAGCACGAGCGGATCATGACCGCGGGGCTCGACGGCTCACAGCGCGACACGTTGCGGGAGCTGTTGTCGATCGTCGCCGAAGCGCAGGGCCTGACGCCGCACGTCCACCCGGGCTACCGCACGCTGGGCCGCGCGAACTCGCGCTAGCCGGGCGGGCTGGCCCGGGCGCTGCTGGCCCGGGCGCGAACGTTCCTTACCGCTCGAAATTTCGCCAAATTTTCGAGCGGTAAGGAACGTTCGGCAACTCCAGCGGCGCACCAGCGGCATGTAACGCAGCTCGGGTACGCGCAATGATTGTGCTCGGTCGGTACCGGACCATGCCCGCACTGACGCGAATGATCCGCCATCCCATCGCCTCGAGCACTGCCTGCACCTCGATGTCGTTGTCGCGAACGTCGGGGTCGGTCCAATGCTGCGCGCCGTCGTACTCGACACCGACCATCCAGTCATCCCAGCCCATGTCGATGCGATGGACGAATTCGCCGAACCTGTCGAACACTTCGATCTGTGTGCGCTTCGGTCTCAAGCCCGCGAATGTCAAAATCAAGCGGGTACGCGTTTCCTGCGGCGACTCGGCGCCTGTGTCTGACAGCATGGTCGCTTCCCGCAACTGCACTATGCCACGCGCGCCGCGATGGCGCTCGGCGAGCGCCTCGATCTCTGTTGCCTTGAGATCGGTGGCTTGCATCAACGCGTCTATCCGGATGACCGCTGCCGTCAGTCCGCTCCGTCGGCCCAAGTCGTATGCGGTGCGCGCGGGCGTGGTCGCCGGCACACCCATGACCGCGCACACCTCATCCTCACTCAGAACGTCGCTGTGCAACACGATGCCCTTCGTCTTGTGACGATGCGTTTGATTGAGCTCCGCGGGCAGTTCAGCGTCGAGCCAACGGCTTCCATGTAAGGCCGCAGCGGATAAACCCGCCGCGGTAGCACGCCTTTTCGACCAAAGCCACGCGGCGATGGCTCTATCCGCTGCACTCAACTTCTGTGCCTTCGGCACGTACACATCGCGATAGACGGCGTCGTAACAGGTTGCGAGTTGATAGCGATTGACGATGCCCGCCGCCAGCGCCTCACTACCGATGAATGGAAGCATGCTGGTAAGACGGCAACCGCGTCGGATCCGTTCCCACGGCGAACGTTCCTTACCGCTCGAAAATTTGACGAAATTTCGAGCGGTAAGGAACGTTCGCGCCGCCAGCGGAGCTAGGCCAGGCGCGTGATCTCCACGACCACGTCGAGGTCGGTCGAACCCTCACCTGAATAGATCCCTTTGAGCGGGGTGACATCGGAATAGTCGCGGCCCACCCCGACGCTGACGTATTGCTCGTTGATCTCGCTGTCGTTGGTGGGGTCGAAGTTCCACCAGCCGCCGGTCCACGCCTGCACCCAGGCATGGCTCTGCCCGTCGATGGTGTCCCCGATCACCGCCTTACGCTTGGGATGCAGATATCCCGACACATAGCGGGACGGAATTCCCATGCCGCGCAATAGAATCAGCGTCAGATGTGCGAAGTCCTGACACACGCCCTTGCCTTCGCGCAGCGCGTCCAGTCCCGACGAGTGCACCCCGGTGGTGCCCTTGACGTATCGCAGTTCGCTGTTCACCCAGTTGGCCGCGGCGATGACAGCCTCCTGCGGATCGTGGTACTTGGCGATGCGCTCCCCCACCCGCCTGATCCGCTTGCTGTCGGGTGTGTAGTGCGTGGGGCTGAGCACTTCGGCGAACCGATCGATCACCGGTTCGGAGTGCAGGTCGTCCCAACTCACCTTGTCGGCGGGCATGTCGCCACGATCGGTCTCGACCACCGAACTCGACGTCACCTCCAACTCGGTGTGTGGGGCGTGCAGGTCGAACGCGGTGACCGCAGTGCCCCAGTAGTCGACGTACCGGTATGACCTTGTGGCAGGGACGGTTTCGACGCGGTTGAGGATGACGTTCTGCCTGTTGTCGGACCGCGGTGTCAGCCGCGCCTCGTTGAACGACGCGGTCACCGGCGACTTGTAGGCATATCCCGTCGAATGCACCACCCGCAGTCGCCACATGTCAGACTTCGCCTTCCTCGATGACAAGCGTTCCGTTGTGCCCTGCGTCATGCCACGCCACCCACGGCGCCGAGTGGAAGTACTGCACGGCCAACGCCTCTCCGACGTCGTGGCAGGTCTTCTGCAGACCGGCCAGCCGCTTCTCCAGCGAATCGAGCAGCGCACCCGGCTGCAGGAATTCCAGTTCGCTGCGCGCGCGGCCGAGCAGTCGTTGCGCCTCTGCGGTGGCGCCGAGCCGGCTGTGCGGGCGGTTGAGCAGTTCGTCGAGGCTGTGTTCGGCCAGCCGCAGCGAGTAGAAGATCGAGCGGGGGAAAAGCCGGTCGAGAAGCACGAATTCGACGACGCGGCCGGCGTCCATCACGCCGCGGTAGGTGCGCAGGTAGGTGTCGTGCGCGCCCGCCGACCGCAGCAGCGTGACCCACGCGGGCGATGCCGCGCTGTCACCGACACGTGACAGCAGCAGCCGCACCATCATGTCCACCCGTTCGATGGCGCGGCCCAGCACCATGAACCGATACCCGTCGTCACGGCTCAGCGTCGAGTCCGCGAGGCCGGCGAACATGGCGGCGCGACCCTCGACGTAGGACAGGAACTCGTGCGGGCCAAGACGTTTGGCAGCGCGTTCACGTTCGGCCAGCGCGTTGTAGGTGGTGTTCAGGCACTCCCAGATCTCGGTGGACGTGACTTCGCGTGCGCCGCGGGCGTTTTCCCGCGCGGCGGAGATGGACTCGACGATCGAGCAGCCGCCCGCGGTGTCGCGGCTGAACGCGACCAGGTCGGTCAGCGACCAGACGTCCAACTGCTGCTGGGGCGCCTCGATGCCGAGCACCCGCAGCAGGGTGCGCGACGCCTGGTCCGGGTCGACACTGGAGTCCTCGAGCAACTGGTGCACCGTGACGTCGAGGATGCGAGCGGTGTCGTCGGCCCGTTCGACGTAGCGCCCGATCCAGTACAGCGATTCAGCGTTGCGCGCCAACATCGAAAATCGCCCCCTACTGCTGCTGTTGGTCTTGTGACTGGCCGTCGCCGTTGTCCGACTTCGACTTGGCCTTCGCCTTCGGCAGTGACCGCACCACCTCGGCCGCCGCGAGTTCACGGTCGGCGACCGACGCTCTCGACGCCAACACCCAGGTGTCCTTGGAGCCGCCGCCCTGACTGGAGTTCACCACCAGCGACCCCTCCGGCAACGCGACCCGGGTCAGCCCGCCGGGCAGCACCCACACGTGGTCGCCGTCGTTGACGGCGAACGGCCGCAGATCGACGTGGCGGGGTGCCAGTTTGTCGCCGATCTGGGTGGGCACCGTAGAGAGCTGCATGACCGGCTGGGCGATCCAGCCGCGCGGATCGCTGCGGATCTTCTTGCTGATCGCGGCCAGCTCCTTGGGTGACGCGTCGGGGCCGAACACGATGCCGTAGCCGCCGGAACCCTCCACCGGTTTGATGACCAGTTCGGCGACGCGGTCGAGCACTTGGGCGCGTTCGTCGTCCAGCCAGCAGCGGTAGGTGTCGACGTTGGCCAGCAGCGGCTTCTCGCCCAGGTAGTACTCGATGATCGTCGGCACATACGTGTAGACCAGCTTGTCGTCGCCGACGCCGTTGCCGACCGCACTGGAAATGACGACGTTGCCCGCGCGTGCGGCGTTGAGCAGACCTGCGACCCCGAGCACCGAGTCGGGCCGGAACTGCATCGGGTCGAGGAACGCGTCGTCGATCCGGCGGTAGATGACGTCGACCTGCCGCTCGCCTTCGGTCGTGCGCATGTAGACGGCGTTGTCGCGGCAGAACAGATCGCGACCTTCGACCAGTTCGACGCCCATCTGGCGGGCCAGCAGCGAGTGCTCGAAGTACGCCGAGTTGTAGACGCCCGGGGTGAGCACCACCACCGTTGGATCGGCGACGTTGTTGGCCGCGGCGTTGCGCAGCGCTCGCAGCAGGTGCGACGAATAGTCGCCAACCGCGCGGACCCGGTGCGTCGCGAACAGGTTCGGGAACACCCGCGCCATCGTGCGCCGGTTCTCCATCACGTAGGACACCCCGGACGGCGAGCGCAGATTGTCCTCGAGCACCCGGAAGTCGCCCTTGGCGTCGCGTATCAGGTCGATGCCCGCGACGTGGATGCGCACACCGTTGGGCGGCACGATGCCGGCGGCCTCGCGGTGGAAGTGCTCGCAGGAGGTGACCAACCGGCGCGGGATGACGCCGTCGCGCAGGATCTCCTGTTCGCCGTAGATGTCATCGAGGTAATGCTCCAGGGCCTTGACCCGCTGCGTGATGCCCCGCTCGAGGCGCGTCCACTCGGCCGCCGAGATCACCCGAGGGACCAGGTCCAGCGGGAAGGGGCGCTCCTGGCCGGACAGCGAAAACGTGATGCCCTGGTCGATGAATGCACGGCCGAGCGCCTCGGCGCGGGCGGCCAGTTCGGAGGCGTCCGACGGAGCAAGCTCGGCGAAGATGCCCTTGTACGGGCCGCGCACGTTGCCGTCGGCGTCGAACATCTCGTCGAAGGCCCGCGAGTAGCGGCCGGCCTTTTTGTAGCCGTCGAAGATGCCGTCGTACCGTTTGGGCGTCCGCCCGTTCCCACGCGATGTCCGTGCTGTCTCGGTTGGGACGGTGCGAAGGCTCACCCATCACATGCTGCACCAAGTGAGCCGTTTCGGCAGGCCAGACGGCTCCGCTTTGGGAGATTCGGGGGCGCGCTGGTACCCTGAACAGTCGCTGCCCGCCGTCAGGCGCGGCGCGAAACGGACTTTGAGTAACCCAACCTAGATTTCGAAGGAATTACCGCGTGGCCAACATCAAGTCGCAGGAAAAGCGCAATCGCACCAATGAGCGCCGCAGACTGCGCAACAAGTCGGTGAAGTCGTCGCTTCACACCGCGGTCCGGGGATTCCGCGAGGCCATCGAGGCGGGCGATAAGGAGAAGGCCGGCGAGTTGCTGGTGTCGACCAGCCGCAAGCTGGACAAGGCCGCGAGCAAGGGCGTCATCCACAAGAACCAGGCGGCCAACCGCAAGTCGGCGCTGGCCCGCGCGCTCAACAAGATCTGATTCGGTCCGCCGCTAGTCTGCGGCCAACTCGGCGACCTTCCTGACCGCCGTCTCCAGTGCATAGTCGGCGTCCGCCGCCGCGCCCTTGACGTCGGCGTTCAACGCCGCGACCAACTGCATGGCCTCGGCGATCGAACTCCGCGACCACCGTCGCGCCTGCCTCTGCACCTTCTGCACCCGCTTCGGCGGCATGCCCAGTTCGGAGGCCAGCCGGTAAGGGTCACCGGACAGCGGCGCCACCCTGGCGATGGTGTGCACCGCCTCGGCCAGTGCGTCGGCGAGCACCACTTGCGGTTCGCCGCTCATCATCGCCCACCGCAGTGCTTCGGCCGCACCGGCGACGTCGCCGACGACGGCCTTGTCTGCGATGTCCCAGCCCTTCACCTCGGCCTTCCGCGAGTGGTAGCGACGCACCGCGGCCGCGTCGATCTGCCCGGCGGTGTCAGCGGCCAATTGCGAACAGGCGGAAGCCAATTCGCGGATATCGGAGCCGACGGCCTCGACGAGAGCGGTGACGGTGTCGTCGCTGACCTTGACCTTCAGCGCACGGAACTCCTTTCGCACGAAGTCGACGCGCTCATTCGGCCACTTGATCTTGTCGCATGGATGTACTTGGGCGCCAAGCTTTTTCAGCTGATCCGCCAGCGCTTTCGCGCGACCGCCACCAGAATGCACGACGACCAGCATGGTGCCCGGCGGCAGATCGGCCGCGACGCCAGCGATCAGCGCGACCGCCTCCTTACCCGCTTCGGCGGCCGACTCGAGGACGACGACGCGCTCGTCGGCGAACAGCGAGGGGCTGAGCAGTTCGGCCAGTTCGCTGGTGCTGACCTCGCCCGCGCGTAACCGATCCACCGGGACGTCGTCGGTGCCCGCCTGCTTGCGCGCCTGCCGCAGCACCGCGGCCACCGCCCGCTCGACGAGAAGCTCTTCTTCACCCAACACCAGATGCAAATTCGCGACCGGTTCGCTCACCTCGCAATCGTGTCATGTCCAGCCGACAGCCCCCGAGACCGTCCACGCCAACACGCACACCGCGGCCACTCCCGCGCCGATGCGCACCCATCGCCACCGCCACGACACCACCGCCGCGACACCGGCGACGGCGACGCACAGCACTCCTGGCAGCCCCGACGGCACATCGATCGCCGCGCCAGGAACGCCCGACGCCCAGTGCGCGACCCGCAGCAGCCACCACAGCTGCGGGCCGGTGAACCGGATCAACAGTTGCGCCCCGGCCGGCCACAGCGGGCACAGTGCCGCGGCGGCCGTGCCGACGACGGTGATCGGTGGGATCACCGCGGCGACGGCCAGGTTGGCGGCCACCGACACCACGCTGAAGGTGCCCGACATGCCCGCCACCAGCGGCGCCGTGACAAGCTGAGCGGCGACGGCCACGCTGACCGCGTCGGCCAGCGGCTTCGGCCAGCCCCGCCCGACCAGGCGCCGCGACCACGTCGGTGCGATGACGACCAGCGCCGCCGTAGCCGATACCGACAACGCGAAGCCGACGTCGACGGCCAACTCGGGCGCGGCGATCATCAGCATCAGCACGCTGGCCGACAGCACCGGAATGGCCTGCCTGCGTCGGTGCGACACCACCGCCAGCAGCGTGATCGCGCCCATCACCGCGGCCCGCAGGACGCTGGCCGACGGCTGCACGACGATCACGAACGCGACCAAGCCGAGCGCAGCCAGCGCGACCGCCAGCCTTGGCCCCAACACCGCGGCGGTCATCAACATCGCGCCGCAGACGATGGTCACGTTCGCGCCCGACACGGCGGTCAGGTGCGTCAGCCCCGACGCGCGGAACTCCGCGGTGGTCTGCGGGCTGAGCGTCGACGTGTCGCCCAGCACCAGTGCCGGCAGCATCGCCGCCTGGTCCGCGGGCAACACGACGCGCGCGGCGTCGGCGAACCCGGCGCGGATCCCGTGCGCGACCTTGTCGATCGGCGCGGCCTCGCCCAATCGCGGTTCACCCGTCGACGACAGCACCGCCACCGTCAGGTCGCGCCGAGTCGGCCTGCCGATGCGGGCCGGAATACTTGCAGGCCGCCCCGCGGTCAGCTCGGCGAAATCTACGGTGCTCGCGAAAACCACTACCCGGCCGGACATTTCGACGGCTCCGACCCGTTGCAACTCTCCGCGGAACATCATGCGCGCGCCGCCGAGTGAGCGAGGTGTTTCGCTGGGGGTCACGACGACGGCGGCGACCGTGCCATACCGCTCGGCGATGGGGTGGTGACGAAGGTCGTTGACCCGCATGCCGATCGCCGCGGCGAAACCCACGCCGACGACGGCAACGGCGACCGTTCCGGCCGCGACTCCAGTGCGGACCTGAGCGGCGCGGCGCCCACTACCCCACCGCCCCGCCACCGCCGTCGCGGCCACCGCGACGACGACCACGACGATTGAACCGCGGCCGCCCCAGAGGATCCCGGCAGCGGTGACCGCCCAGCCTGTCAGCGCCGCAGGAACCAGCCGCAGGTCCAGCCGCGCGGCGTCGGCGTCCGGCGACGTCACACACGGACATGGGCGCGCAGCTTCTCCAGCCGCGCAGGTCCGATACCGTCTACATCGCCGAGTTGGTCGATGCTGGTGAACCTTCCGTTGGCGTCACGCCAGGCGACGATCGCGGCGGCTGTCACGGGACCGACGCCCGGCAGCGCATCGAGTTGCTCCACCGTCGCGGTGTTCAGATCGACCAAACCGGCTGGACCCGAATCGTTTCCAGCGGTCGGCGGCGGATCTGCCGGAGCTGCGGGCACGGGTCCTGAGCTGATCGAGCTTCCCATCTGAGCCGGCTTACCGGGCGGCCCGGTGATCCCGACGATGACCTGTTCCCCGTCGGTCACCCGCCGGGCCATGTTGAGCCCGATCAGGTCGGCGCCATCCAGCGCCCCGCCCGCCGCCGTGAGCGCGTCGGCGATGCGGGCACCGGGCGCCAACGTGACGAGCCCCGGCTTGTGCACAAGACCAACCACGCTGACGATCACGGGTCCGGACGCCTCAGCCGGTGCCGCCCCCGGCGTCGGCTTGGCCGACGAAACCATTTCCACCGGAGGCAATTTCGCCGATGCCACCGCCGGTGTTTTATCGCGCGCCACGGCGAAGACGGTCACCAGGACAGCGATGACACCGACGGCGGCCAGCGCGATGACGCCCGCGCGGCCGGGGTCGGCCCGCACGGTGGCGCTCCAGCCCGGCCCGCCATTCGGTTTTGCGGTATCGGGCAGCCATCGGGACAGCGACGTGTCCGGCTCTGCGTCGCCGTCGGCGGGTGATTCGGTTTCACCGCCGAGACGGCGCGCAAGCCGCTCGGCGGGCAATTCGGTTCGCATGCCGACAAAGTAGGCGCGTCGGCGGACGCGCCCGCCCGCATGCAGCGGACGGCAACGCGCCCTGTGGATGAAATCCCGGGTGTGGATAACTGGGTTGTCTACAGTGATTTGCTATGGACCGTCGCGTCCCGATGATCGCTGGTATCGCGTTCGCGGTCCTCTTCGCCGCCGCGCTGTTCCTGGTTCCGGCGCTGCCGGGGATCGACCAGCCCGGCTACGACATCGTCTCGTTCGTCACCGCGAGTTCCGGTGCGCTGCGGATGCGGGCGCTGCTGGTGGCGTTCGGCGCTCTGGCGTTGGTCGTGGTGCTCGGCTACGCCCGCGACAAGCTCACCGGACCGCAGGCGTACGTGTTCACCATCGGCTCCGCCGTCGTGCTGGTCCAAGTGTTCATCGGAGTGTGGTTCACGGCGGGTCTGGCGCTGCACCCTGCCCAACTCGGCTCTGCGACAGCGCGCACCATCGCGGACATCGTCGCGATGTTCGGGCCGATGCTCACCGTCGCCAACATCATGGTTGCGGTGCCAATCCTCTTGGTCGCCAACGAAGATCGCCTTCCGCGATGGCTTGGCATCCTGGCCGCGGTGTTCACAGTCGAGCAACTGATCGAAACGATCACGATCATCGGTCCGCCCGCCAGTTTCATCTCCCCCGGCGGCGCGATGAACTTGTATCTCGGTGGCCCGCTGTTCGTGGTCTTCTTCCTCGCGCTGGGCGTCGCGTTGTCGCTGGTATCCGCTGATGAGCCGACGGTAGCCACCGTCGACGAAACAGCTGACTGAACCGGGGCCGGTCGGCGAACACCCAGCCCCGGTTCGGTTCTCGGTCAGGAGCCGGCGTTCAGTTGATCGACGGCAGCGACAATCTCGGGCTTGTCGGACTGGAGGCTCTGCCGCCAGCCGACATCATGCAACGGGTAGTGGTTGATGAGCACGAGCACCTCATCCACGTTGGCCACTCCGGTGTACGCACCGCCGATCGCGTCTTCGATCTTCTGCACCAGTTTGCGTTTGGCATCGAGGCTCGCCAGTTCCGGCACCTCTAATGAGCACACCGGCCGCACGGGCTCGGCGAGCACACGTCCGTCCTGCGAAACGTTCTCGGCTGGATACTCCCGCAGCCAGCCGCGGGTGTCCGGGAAGTGATAGGCCTCGTCGAGCGCATCGTGAATCTCTTTCATCATCTTGTGCTTGGCGTCTCCGCTCGCTCCGAGTGGTGCATCGATGGTGAATACGGGCATTTCGTCATCTCCTAGTTGATTGTCGGGAAGCCGACACTTGGACATTACATCTTTTTAGTTGGAAAAACCAAGTGTTTGATTCGACTGTCGAATTTGTCCTAGGTAGACTTGCCGCGTGGTAGGTAAGCGGAAATACGAAGACGGCTGCGCGATTGCGCAGGCTCTGGATGTGGTCGGCGAGAGATGGGCCCTGCTGGTGGTGCGGGAACTAGTGCTGGGGCCGAAACGCTTCACCGATCTGCTCGACGGCCTGCATGGCGCAAGCTCCGACGTGCTCACTCAGCGGCTACGTGATCTCAGCGACGCCGGCGTGGTGCGGCGCCGCCGCCTCGGACCGCCCGCTGCCGCTTGGGTATACGAGCTCACGGACTGGGGAGCCGAACTCGAGGACATCATTCTCGAGTTGGCGCAGTGGGTCCACAAATCACCGCTGATGCGGTACGACCTGCCGCTGGGGCCGGACTCGCTGATGTTGTCGCTCAAGACGCGGTTTCATCCGCCCGCCATAGACGGCTTGACCGCAACGATCGGATTGTCTTTCGGGGAGGCACATTTCGCGGTCCGCATCGCCGACGGCCAATTGCACATAGACCGCGGCGAGGCGGACGAACCGGACCTCGTACTCGACACCGACGAGGCCACCCTGCTTTCACTGCTGAATCCCGACGCCTCGTTCGACGACGCGATGTCAGCCGGACAGCTGCGTCTCACCGGGGACAGGGCACTCGCTGACCGGTTCCGACAAGCGTTTCCCGTCCCCGGCGAGGCACCGGATTAGTGCTTTTTCCCGGCGTGGTTGGCGGGATGGTCGTGCTTGGCGGCCGCTGGGCGGCGGTCCTTGTGCTTGGGCGTCGGCTTGGCGTCCGCGGTCGTAGCGCGGGAGGCGCCCGCAATGGCCACACGCTCCGAACCCCTTTTGCTGCTTCGTGTTTCGGTTGTGACCGCCTCCACCTGCTTCGACTCGTCAGTCGTGGCAGGCATCTTCGTGGCGGCGGGGAACGGAGCATGCAGCGAGTTGCGAATACTGGTCAGAGCGGTGTCCACCGCTCCCACGACGGGTGCGGCGGCCGTCGCGGCCACCTCGCGCGCCTGCGCCACGCCAGCCGCCAACGCGGTCGCGGGATTTCCGGTTTTCGCCAAGTTCTGCGCCGAGGCGTCGGCGATCTGCACCGCACCGGAGAGCAGCAATTCACCGGCTTGGAATGCCACCGCCGTCGTCACATCAATGGCGCTGACCGCGAGCACCTGGAACACGTTCGTGGCACCGGTCGGCGTCGTCGGGGTGCCGACAGGTTGATCGAGCGCATTGAGGATGTCGCTGCGCGCGGTCTGCACGGCCGCAAGGAACTGCCCCGGCGTTGCGGCCGCCGCCGCGACGTTGAACCCCTCGACCACGGCGACGTCGAGTGCGTGAAACGCCTTCGGCACCACCAGGAACACGTCGTTGTTGATCAACGGTGTCACGGCCGCGTTCGCCGGTCCGGTCACCGACGCCGCGGCAGCGCCGATCGCCTGCAGCGGCGAACCCGTCGACGCGAGCGACCCCAGGAACGCCGCAGGGGCTTCCAGCGCGCCCAGCGGCACGGTGACCGCGCCCTGCACAGCGAACGGACAGATGAGACTGCAGTAGTGAAGCTGATTGCCGATGAACGCCAGCGGTATAGACCCGAGCGCCGGTGCGGTGGCGGCGGTCAGCTGCACGTCTCGAGAGACCGCAGGCGGTGACTGGTGATGCGCAGGCGGGGCGATCGGCGACACGGTCACTGCACCGACGACAGCGGCGCTGGCAAGGACGGTTGAGCGCAATGGCATAGGCACTCCCTTGATACGGGCACCACTGTCTAAAAGTTCGAGATAGAAGGAATCGACCGCATTAGGATTTCCCGGATGGACGGCGTGCATGATCTGGGCGGCCTCGACGGGTTCGGCCCGGTTCCACACGAGGTATCCGAACCGTACTTCGCCGAGGAATGGGAGCGACGTGCGTTCCGGCTGATGATCGGGTGGATCGCGGCGCAAAACCCGCCCGGCGGACGGTTCCGGCACTCGATGGAACGGATGGCGCCGCAGCACTACCTGTCCTCGCCGTACTACGAGCGCTGGCTGACCGGCGCCACCACGATGGCGGTCGAGGCGGACGTCACGACGACGGACGAACTCGACCGTCGGGCCGGCGGCCGTTTCCCGTTGTCGAATTCGGATCGCGGGGTGCTGCCTGACGACCTCAGTCCGCGCACAACGCCGCGTTACGCCGTCGGAGACGAGGTCCGTGTCCGGGCGTGGCACCCACCCGGACACACCCGCGCACCGCGTTACGTGCAGGGCAGAACAGGTACAGTCGTCCGCGTCGACGGCGCGTTCGCCATCGACGACATCGCGGCCCACGGCGGTGGCGACGTGGCGGACCCGCTCTACGCCGTGCGCTTCACGTCCCGCGAACTGTGGGGCGAGGCCGGCGCCGACGGCGAAGTGGTCTGCGTAAACCTGTTCGAGCGCTACCTCGAGGACCCGCGATGACCAACGATCACCATCACCCCGCAGCGATTGCTCCCATCGAGGCCCGGGTCGCCGCGATCGAGTCGGTGTTGGTGGAGAAAGGCATTCTCGACCTCGAAGCACTCGATCAGATCGTCGCGCACTTCGAGGACAACCTCGGCCCGATGAACGGGGCGAAGGTGGTGGCCCGCGCATGGTCGGATCCCGCATACAAGGAGCGTCTGCTCGCAGACGGTACCGCCGCGGTTCGCGAATTCGGCTTCGAGGGTCCCGAAGGCGACTTCGTGGTGGCCGTGGAGAACACCCCGCAGGTGCACAACCTCGTGGTGTGCACCCTGTGTTCGTGTTACCCGTGGCCAATCCTGGGGCTGCCGCCGAAGTGGTACAAATCGCCTGCCTACCGGTCACGTGCCGTCCGCGAACCGCGCAAGCTGCTCGCCGAACTGGGCACAGAGATTCCCGCTGACGTCGAAATCCGGGTGTGGGACTCCAGTGCCGAGGCACGCTACCTCGTCGTGCCGATGCGTCCGGCGGGCACCGACGACATGTCCGAGGAGCAACTCGCCGGGCTCGTCACCCGCGACTCGATGATCGGGGTGCAACGGCTGTGACCGACGCGCTACACGACGCGTCGCTGCCCCGCGACAACGGCGAGTTGGTTTTCGAGGCTCCTTGGCAGGCACGCGCTTTGGCGATAGCGGTGGCGTTGGTGGACAAGCTCGGGGTGCCGTGGGACGAATTTCGTCAACGGCTGATGGCCGAGATCGCCGCCGAACCGAACCGGCCCTACTACGAAAGCTGGGGGGCCGCATTGGAATCCATGGTGGTCGAGCTGGGTCTGACCACGTCCACCGCACTCGACGCCGCCACCCCGACGGAGCGCGCGCCGCTCTAGGTCATTGAGAGCGCGCGGCCAGCAGCACGATCCGCGGGCCAGCCACGTCGTCGGTGATGACGTAGGTGACTGTCGGGCAGTCAATCTCGTCGCCGTCGGCGTTGCGACGTGACAGCGTCGCCCGGTACACCGAGGATGTCGCATTGAGCATGGTGACTTCCGACTGCCGTACCTGACTGTGGTGGAAGCCGAGGGCCCGCAGCCCGTCGAGTTGACTCTGCATGACCGCCGCCGCTTCGTCGTCGGTCATCAGGGTGACGACGCCTTCGTCGGTCGTGATGACCATCGGCACACCGAAATGACCCAGCAACGAAGCCATGTCACCGTCGCCGCGCGCGCACGCGGCGAAGGTGCCCAGATATTCGTCGATCCAACGGCCAACCGCGTCGGCGTCAAGGGCCATCCGGTGATCATGCCCGAAACGTCGGCGTCGGCTAGACGTTTTCGCGACGGCTCACGGGCCCGTTGAGGTCGATGCCGCGGGCGTCGTCGGGCACCTTCGGCGCCGTCAACTCAGGCGTCTCGCCGTCGGCGTCATCGCGTTGCGGTGTCGACCGCTCCAGGAACCGCAGCAACTCGACCGGGAACGGCAGGATCAGCGTGGAGTTCTTCTCGGCGGCGACCTCGACCACCGTCTGCAGTAGGCGAAGCTGAAGTGCGGCCGGTTCGTCGGACATCACCTGCGCGGCCTGGGCCAGCTTTTCGGAGGCCTGCAGTTCGCCGTCGGCGGTGATGACGCGAGCCCGGCGCTCCCGCTCCGCTTCGGCTTGACGGGCGATCGAGCGCTTCATCGAGTCGGGCAGCACCACGTCTTTGATCTCGACGCGGTCGAGTTGGATGCCCCAGCCGACCGCCGGGCTGTCGATCAGCAACTCCAGGCCCTGGTTGAGCCGTTCCCGATTCGACAGCAGGTCGTCGAGGTTGCTCTTACCGATGATCGACCGCAGCGACGTCTGCGCCACCTGCCCGATCGCCGACATGTAATCCTGCACGTCGACGGCCGCGCGGACCGGATCCTCCACCTGGAAGTAGATGACGGCGTCCACCCGCACCGTCACGTTGTCGCGGGTGATGCCGTCCTGTGCGGGCACCGGCAACGTGATGATCTGCATGTTCACCTTCTGCAGACGATCTGCGAAGGGAATCAGCCAGGTCAAGCCGGGCTGCCGGACCCGACTCTGCACCCGCCCGAAGCGGTAGACGACGCCCCGCTCGAACTGCTTGATCACCCTAATGTTCTGGACTGCGAGCCACAGGGCTGCCAGGCCGGCGACACCGGCCGCTGTGAGTGTGTAGAGGATGCTCATGGTGTCCTCCTCAACGGGCGTTATGACCCGAGTGTGCTCCCCCAACCGTCGCTTCGCCAGCACACCCAATCGATCTCGACCAGGGCCCCGACCGCCAGCCCGGTAACACCGACGCAGGTGCGCGACGGCAGCCGGTCGGGAAACCACGCCGCGTAGGCGGTGTTGAACGCGCCGTAGTCATTCCAGTCGAGCAGGAAGGCGCGCACCGAGACGACGTCGGCCAGTCCCCCGCCGCACAGTTCGGTGACCCGCAGCAGGTTTCGGAGCACCTGATCGGTCTGGATCGCGACGTAGTCGCCGACCACAGCGCCGGTCACGTCGGTCGGCATCTGGCCCGTGACATACAGCGTCTGACCGGCGGCCGTGGCGTGAGCGAACGGCGCTACCGCAGGCGGCACGCCGTCGGCGGGGGTGAATGTGAATGACCGAATCCCGTTGTCGCTCATGCCGAAACTGTAGACCAGCGCGGAAAGCACCGTTTGTCGATCCGGCAGTGCACACCCTGGCGCTGATCGACCACCTGCGTGACGGTGAAATCCGCGGCCACCGACAGGAACGAGTAGGCATCGGCTCGCGAAAGCCCGAAATAATCGCGCAGGATGCCATGCGTGCGCAGCGCGGCGGCGGGGCTGAGCACCGTCGGACGATCATCCCAGCGATCAGCGATGCCGTCCTGTCGAGGAGCACACCCGTCAACAGGTTTGTTACTGCCAAACGTCAATCAAATCCTGCCAGTGGAATTAAAGCCGTGATCTTGACAGTTGAAATTGGCAGCTGCAGCGAACGAACACAAGTGAAGAGGCACTAAAAGATGAGGGCACAATGACGAAGTTCGGATTCGCATCCCTGATCGCAGGCGGATTCGCCGCCGCGATCCTTGGCTTGGCGGCACCTGCCGCCGCGGCTCCGACTGGGCCGGGCAGCGCCCAGGACACCATCAACAAGTTGCAGGCCGACGGCTACAACGTGATCGTCAACCGGGTCGGTGGCACCCCGCTCGATCAGGCCACCGTCGTCGCGGTGCGGCCGGGCCAGACCTACAGCCGCACTGACTCCGGAACCCCCGGTGACAGTCTCGAAACGACCATCACCGGTAAGACGGTCTACGTCGACGTGAAGTAGATCGCCCAAAACGCAAGGGGCACCCTCACAAGGGGTGCCCCTTCGTTGTGTCTGGGTGGGTGAGTGCCGACTCCGGAGTTGGCCGTGCCCACCGCGGACCGTGCAGTTTGACGCATGCGTCGGCGTTCATCACGAGGCCGCCGCCATCCGAAATCACTGCCACCGGAACACTTTCAGCCGACATCGCGAACAACCCCGCCCACAGCCGCTCGAGCCAGGGCACAGTGAGCGTCCCGCTTATCGGGAGGCCCAGTCAGCGGAACATCGCAGCGAGGTTCGAGCCGGGCGTGGCAGGCTGGGCGGGTGACTCACTCATCTGAACTCGCCACCGTCGGGCAGGATCTTCGTGAAATCACCACTCCAGCAGGTGCCCTACGCTATTACGACAGCGGTGACGGCCCTACGCTGCTGTTCCTACACGGCTCGGGTCCGGGTGTCACAGGGTGGCGGAATTTCCGAGGTGTACTGCCCGCGTTCGCCGAGCGCTTCCGCTGCCTGATCCTGGAGTTCCCGGGGTTCGGCGTCAGCGATGACTTCGGCGGCCACCCGATGGTCACGGCTCAGGGGGCGGTGACCCCGTTCCTCGACGCGCTTGGCCTCGACCACGTCGACATCGTCGGTAATTCGATGGGCGGCGGGGTCGGTATCAACTTCGCCATCCAACACCCCGACCGCATCGGCAAGCTGGTGACGATCGGAGGCATCGGTACCAACATCTTCAGCCCCGGGCCCAGTGAGGGAATTCGGCTTCTTCAAGAGTTCACGGAGGACCCGACCCGCCAGCGCCTCGTCGACTGGCTGAATTCAATGGTCTACGACCAGAGTCTGGTGACGGAGCAGCTGATCGAGGAACGCTGGAAACTCGCCACCGATCCAGCAACGTTGGCCTCAGCGCGCCGAATGTATGGCAAGACGGCGTTCGCCCAGATGATGGCAATGATGAAGGCGGCCGACCTTCCGATGCCGTGGGCATTGATGCATAAGGTAGCCGCGCCGACCTTGCTCACCTGGGGCCGCGACGATCGAGTGAGCCCCTTGGACATGGCGCTGATCCCGATGCGGACCATCCCCAACGCCGAACTGCACGTATTCCCGAACTGCGGCCACTGGGCGATGATCGAGGCCAAGGATGCGTTTGAAAGCACGGTGATGGCATTCCTGACCCGCTCTACCTCCTGACCCGATGCCAGTCGTCGGCGCCGAAATCCGCGTACACATCACTTCGCCGTCGCCTTGATGAGATTGAAGCCTTTGTAGCCGGCGTCGGCGACCTCGGCGCAGATGTCGTTGTAGGCAGCGAATCCGCCGAGAAACAGCATGAATACACGCGGCTTGCCGGGAATGTTGGTGCCCATGTACCAGGAGTTCGCCTTGGTGAACAGGGTCGCCTCGGCTCGCCGCGCGCATTCGGCGAGCCAGTTGTCCACCGCATCAGGGGTGGCTTCGACACCCGCGTATCCGTGTGCATCCAGGTATCTGATGCAGTCCGCGATCCAGTTCACGTGTGCCTCGGCATGCAACACCATGTTGGCGAGCACCGCGGGGGCGCCAGGACCCGACACGATGAACAGATTGGGAAACCCGTCGACGCCGATCCCGAGGTAGGTGCGCGGGCCGTCCTTCCAGTCGTTCCGCATCAATTGACCTGCACGGCCGACGATGTCGATCTTGCCCAGCGCTCCGGTCATAGCGTCGAAACCTGTGGCGAACACGATCATGTCGAGGTCGTAGTGCGCGTCGGAGGTGTTGATACCGGTGGCATCGATCGACTCGATCGGCGTGGCGCGGACACTGATCAGCTTCACATTGCGTCGATTGAACGTCTGGAAGTAGTTGGTGTCGGTACAGATTCGTTTGGTGCCGATCGGGTGGTCCGTAGGAATCAGCAGGTCCGCGACGGCTGCGTCGTCGATGACGGCGCGCACCTTCTCCTCGTAGAACTTGCGGGCCTCCTCATTGGCCGCCATGTCGGTCATCTGGTCGGTGAACGTCTTCGAAAAGAGCACGCCGCCCAATTCCCAACGCTTTTCGAACGCTTCGCGCCGCTCGTCGGCGGTGGCCTGCAGCGTCAGTTTCGGATGTGCGATGTGGGGCGATCCGCCGCCGCTGCGCCACGACAGGCGGCGCCGCTCGGCGTAGTTGGCCTTGTAGTCGGCGACGTCTTCGTCGCTGAGTGGCCGATTACCGGCTGGCACACTGTAATTGGGCGTGCGCTGGAAGACGTAGAGTTGATCGGCTTGCTCGGCTATCACCGGAACCGACTGGATGCCCGACGATCCCGTCCCGATGACGGCGATGCGCTTGCCGGTGAAATCGACGGGTTCATGCGGCCAGTGCGCGGTGTGATACACCTCCCCCGCGAACGTGCTCAACCCCGGGAAGTCCGGTGTCACCGCCGCCGAAAGCGGCCCGGTCGCCATAATGGCGAACCTGGCCGTGATGACCTCTCCCCGGTCGCTGGTGACCGTCCAGCGCAGGGTGTCCTCGTCGAGGACCGCCGAGGTGACCCGCGTATTGAACGTGATCCCTGCGCGAAGGTCGAGCTTGTCCGCGACCCAGTTCAGGTACCGCAAAATCTCCGCCTGGGTGGCGTACTTCTCCGTCCACGTCCACTCCTGCTGCAACTCGTCGGAGAACGAGTAGCAGTAGTCGACACTCTCGACGTCGCAGCGCGCGCCCGGGTAACGGTTGTAGTACCACGTGCCGCCAACCTCCGGTGCCGCTTCGAACACCCGGACCGACAAGCCTTGCGACCGGAGTTTGTGCAATGCGTACAGGCCGGCGAATCCCGCACCGACCACGACGGCATCAACGAGGGGCTGCTGCGGATCTGCCGAGACGGTCACGACGTCACGCTAGGTCGCGCCGACCGCGTCGCCGGTCCGGTCTCCCGGTGACCGGACGTCGTGAATACGATCTCCCGGCCATCGGTCGCACCTGTCTGATCTCACCGGTGGCCTGACGACACTCGCACCATGCCCCACGTCGAATCACCCGACACCTGGGTCGACGCCAGAGTCGAGGTCGATCTGGATGGAACCCGGCACCGCCTGCGATGGCCGCGTGACAAAAGCCTGGTCGACACCATGCTCGAGGCGGGAATCGATGTCCCGCACTCCTGCCGGGAGGGACACTGCGGCTCGTGCGTCGCCACGGTGCTCTGCGGTGAGGTCGACGTGGCCGCCTGCGACATCCTCGAGCCCGCGGACATCGCCGATGGGCTCGTCCTCGGATGTCAGGCCCGGCCTGTGAGCGACGATGTCCACATCGAGTATTAGCCATGGATTCGGTCCGCTCACCGGGATCGGTCCCGATGCGGCCATTACCTGCGGTAGACCATTAATCACGCCCAGACAGTTAGGACAGAGCATGAGCGAGCGCGTACTCGACCGGGTGATGGACCTGGCGGACCAGTTCAAGGAGATGGCGGTCGAGGCCGAGAAGATCGGTCAGCTACCGGACGCGACGGTCAAGAGCATGAAGTCGATCGGCTCGATCCGACTGCTTCAGCCCGAGAAGCATGGCGGGCTCGAAGTCCATCCCCGCGAATTCGCAGAGACCGTGATGGCCACAGCGGCTCTCGATCCCGCCGCCGGCTGGATCAACGGCGTGGTCGGGGTGCACCCGTATCAGCTCGCGTACGCCGATCCACGGGTCGCCGCGGAAGTGTGGGCCGACGACATCGACACCTGGGTCGCCTCGCCCTACGCACCTCAGGGCGTGGCCAAACCCGTCGATGGCGGCTACATCTTCAACGGTCGCTGGCAGTTCAGCTCCGGCACCGACGCGTGCGACTGGATCTTCCTGGGTGCCATGCTTGGCGACGACGACGGCAAGCCGTTGATGCCGCCCCAGATGCTGCACATGATCCTGCCGCGCAAGGACTACGAGATCGTGCCGGACTCCTGGAACGTGGTGGGTCTGCGCGGCACCGGCTCGAAGGACATCATCGTCAAGGATGCGTTCGTGCCGGAGTACCGAACGATGGACGCCATGAAGGTGATGGACGGCACCGCCCAGATCGAGGCGGGCATGACCAAGACCCTCTACAAGATGCCGTGGTCGACGATGTTCCCGCTGGGGATCAGCTCGGCTACCATCGGCATCTGCGAAGGAGCCCTCGCCGCCCACCTCGACTATCAACGCGAACGCGTGGGCGCCAACGGCACTGCCATCAAAGACGATCCGTACGTCATGTATGCCGTCGGCGAAGCTGCGGCCGACATCAACGCCGCCCGCCAGGAGATCCTCGCCAACGTCGACCGTATCTACGACATCGTCGACTCAGGCGCCGAGGTGACGTTCGCCGATCGGGCCGCGGGCCGACGCACGCAGGTGCGCGCCGTGTGGCGCGCGGTGTCCGCTGTCGACCAGATCTTCGCCCGCTCGGGTGGCAATGCGTTGCGGATGGACAAACCGCTGCAACGGTATTGGCGCGATGCGCATGCCGGCATGGCCCACGCAATCCACGTGCCGGGCACCGTCTACCACGCCTCCGCGCTCAGCTCGCTCGGAATTGATCCGCAGGGTCCGCTGCGGGCGATGATTTGAGGCCGCTGTTGATGACTGATCTGAAAAGCCTTGGATACGTTAAGGTTCAGGCCACCGACATGCCGCGCTGGCGGCAGTTCGCATTCGACGTGCTCGGCTTCGCCGAGGGTTCGGGCCCGGACACCGACGCGCTGTATCTACGCATGGACGAACGCGCCGCGCGAATCATCGTGGCGCCGGGAGACATCGACAAGATCATCACCGTCGGCTGGGAGGTCCGCGACCACGCCGCGCTGGAACGGGTCAAGGCGGCCCTGGGCGCCGCGGGTGTGCCCATCAAGGAACTCTCGCAGGCGGACGCCGATGCCCGCCGCGTCGAGGAGGTCATCGCGTTCGACGATCCAGCGGGCACTTCGACTGAGATCTTCCACGGCGCTGTTTTGGATCACAGCCCGGTGGTGACTCCGTTCGGCGCCAAATTCGTGACGGGCGCGCAGGGTCTAGGCCACGTCGTGCTGCCTGCCCTCGATGTGCCGAGCCTTTTCCAGTTCTACACCGAGGTACTGGGTTTCGTGTCCCGCGGCGCGTTCCGGGTGCCCACTCCGCCGGAGTTCGGCCCGCTGCGCGTCCGCTTCCTCGGCCTCAACCAACGCCACCACAGCCTGGCCATCTGCCCGGCGATGACACTGCGCGATCCCGGGCTCATTCATTTGATGGTCGAGGTAGACAGCCTGGACGCTGTCGGGCAGGCGCTGGACCGGGTCAGCAAGGACGGCTTCCAGTTGTCCTCCACCCTGGGCAGGCACACCAACGACAAGATGGTGTCGTTCTACGTGCGCGCACCGGGCGACTGGGACATCGAGTTCGGCACCGACGGGATGCTGGTCGACGAAACGTATTACACCGCTGAGGAAATCACCGCCGACAGCTATTGGGGGCACGCGTGGGTATCCGACCTTCCGGCGGCCATGCGGCCATGACCCCGGACGCCGACGTCATCCCTGTCCCCGCGTCGTCGATCAGCGACTGGGACGACGAAGCCGATGTCGTGATCGCCGGCTACGGCATTGCAGGCGCTGCGGCCGCAGTGGAGGCCGCCCGCGACGGCGCCGACGTTATGGTGCTCGAACGCACCGGTTCCTGGGGCGGGGCCGCAGCGATGGCGGGCGGCTTCATCTACCTCGGCGGCGGCACTTCGATTCAGAGGGCCTGCGGCTTCGCCGATTCCGTGGAGAACATGACCGCGTTCCTCACTGCGGCGATGGGACCGGGTGCGGATGAGAATCGCATCGCCGATTACTGCGAGGGCAGCGTCGAACATTTCGAGTGGTTGGTCGGGTGTGGTGTGCCCTTCAAGCCGGAGTTCTGGGGTGAGCCGGGTTGGGAGCCCCCCGCCGATCAAGGGCTGATGTTCACCGGCGGCGAGAACGCGTTTCCGTACAACACGATTGCCGAACCCGCTCCGCGCGGCCACATCCCGCAGATGTCCGATAAGCGTGCAGGCGAGAAAAGCGGCGGCTTCATGCTGATGAAGCCCCTCGTCGAAACCGGGGCCGCCGCCGGTGTGCGGTCCCAGTACGACACCCGGGTGGCATCCCTGGTCGTCGAGGCCGACGGCCGCGTGACCGGCCTGATCGCCAAGCAATACGGCAAATCCTTCGCGATCCGCGCACGCCGCGGCGTCGTCCTTGCGGCAGGCAGCTTCGCCTACAACGAGGCGATGGTCGCGCAGTATGCGCCGCGCATCGCCGGACGACCGGCCGCATCGATCGAACAACACGACGGTCACGGGATCCGGATGGCGCAGGCACTGGGCGCAGACCTCGCCCACATGGACGCCACCGAAGTCGCGTTTCTGATCGATCCTCAGCAGACGGTGCGCGGCATTCTCGTCAACGGGCGCGGTCAGCGCTACGTCCCCGAGGACATGTACTCCGGCCGGATCGGGCAACTGACGCTCTATCACCAGGACGACACCGCATTCCTGATCATCGATGGTGACGCCCAGGAGGAGGCGATGGCCGCCACGTCCGCAACGCCGTTCCTCAAACGGCCTGCGACGTGGGTGTCTGAAACCGTCGCCGAACTCGAGCACGAGATCGGACTTCCGGCCGGCTCGCTGCAGGCCACCGTCAGCGCCTACAACGATGCCGCTGCCCGCGGCGAGGATCCACTGTGGCACAAGAAACCAGAGTGGTTGCGCCCCATCGGTTCTCCCGTTGGAGCCATCGACTTGCGGGGGAGCTGCGGAGGCTTCACCCTCGGCGGCCTACAGACCTCGCTCGACGGCGAAGTGCTGCACGTCAGCGGAGAGCCGATCCCCGGCCTGTTTGCGGCGGGCCGCACCACCGCAGGCCTGGCGGCATGGGGCTACGCGAGCGGCATCTCCCTCGGCGACGGCAGCTTCTACGGTCGCCGCGCCGGTCGCAGCGCCGCCAAAGGCTGACCCTCCCCTAGCTCTTCCCAGCTCAGCGCTGTGCTTCGACGTGCGCTGTGCCAATTTGTCGTGTCTGTGTGACATGACCCACATACTGTGCTACAAATAGCTATATTACTAATAGGCATATGCCTTGTAGAAGCCCCGTCGCAAGGAGGCGTCCTGACCGTGACCGTCGAATCCCCCACTCCGAGTGCCGTCATCGACCGGGTGTCGCTGGTGTTGGACGCCTTCGATGGCCCTGGTCGGCTGACTCTCGCGCAGATTGTGCGGAGGACCGGCCTACCCCGCTCATCCGCGCATCGCATGCTCGAGCGGCTGGTGCAGCTGCGCTGGCTGCGCCGTAGCGGCCGCGACTACGAACTCGGCATGCGGCTTGTGGAGCTCGGATCGCTGGCGGTGCACCAGGACCGGCTGCACCGCGCGGCGACCCCGCTTCTGCACGACCTGCACCGGGCTACCGGGCTCGTCGTCCATCTGGCCGTGCTGGACGGCGCCGACGTCGTATACCTGGAGAAGATCGGCGACCGGATGGCCACCGCGATTCCCACCCGCGTCGGAGGACGTCAGCCGGCTCACTGCACTGCCGTCGGCAAGGCGATGTTGGCCTACTCCGAAGACGCCGACATCGTCGCTCTGGCGACACGTAAGACGAAGTACTCGATCGGCACCCCTGCACAGCTGGGCGCTGAGCTGGCCAAGGTTCGGGCGCGCGGCGTGGCGTTCGAGCGCGAGGAGTCCATACCCGGATTTGGTTGTGTCGCAGCGCCGATCGGTGGACCGGGCGAAGCGGTTGCCGCAGTGTCGGTGTGCGGGCCGATGAGTCGGATGACGTTTGATCAGCGTCTGGCCGCACCCGTACGGATGACGGCGATGGGAGTGTGGCGCAACGTCGAAGACGGGTCGCCACGGGTGGCGCCGACACTGCAGCAAGTACGTCCGTTGCGTGGCGGACCCGCAGAGCGCCCGGTCCGTGATTCGGCTGCGTTGCAATACGCGTGATTCACGACGTGAGCTTGGACCCGCAGATCGCCGACCTCATCGAAACGCTGGATGCCGGGTTCCCGCCGGTGCACACCATGACGGGCGCCGAGGCAAGAGCGACGATCCGCTCGCGGTTCGTCGCACCGAGCCAACCCGAACGCGTCGCGGACGTGCGCGACGAGTCGGTGCCGGGTCCAGGGGGCGATATCCCGGTGCGGGTGTATCGCCCCGCATCGGATGTGGCGGCACTGCCGGTGCTGGTGTACGCGCACGGCGGCGGCTTCGTGTTCTGCGATCTCGACAGCCACGACGGCCTGTGCCGGGCCATCGCCAATCTGATTCCCGCCGTAATTGTTTCCGTCGACTACCGACTGGCACCGGAACATCGATGGCCGGCCGCGGCGGAAGACGTCTTCACCGTCACCCGATGGGTGACGCACAGCGCGGACACCTTCGGCGGGGATCCGCGGCGCGTCGCGGTGGGTGGTGACAGCGCGGGCGGCAACCTGGCGGCCGTCACCGCGCTGATGGTGCGAGACCGCGGCGGTCCCCCACTCGCCGGGCAACTGCTGCTCTATCCGGTGATCGCCGCCGACTTCGACACCGACTCCTACCACAGGTTCGGGGAGGGCTTCTACAACCCGAAGCCGGCGCTGCAGTGGTATTGGGATCAATACGTGCCGTCACAACAGGATCGCAGAAACCCGTATGCCTCACCGCTTCGCGCCGACCTGGCCGGGCTGCCGCCTGCCGTTGTGGTGATCGCCGGCCATGATCCGCTGCGCGACGAAGGCCTCGCGTACACCGACGCCCTCACTGCGGCGGGTGTGTCGACCGCACGCTGCCACTACGAAGGCGGTGTGCACGGCTTCATGACGATGCCGACACTCGACATCGCCCATCACGCCCGAAGGCGGGCCTGCGACGAATTAGCCCAACTGCTCTACGGATAGGGCCGACACACCATGCGGCACGGCCGGGCCGTACCGCTGAGCGGGGTCGAGCACACAGTGCGTCCGTCCGAAGACTGTGACCATGCATTTGTTGTTGTGGTTGCAGCGGCTTCGAGTGCCGGGATCGGCGACCATCTTGTTCACCAGATCCGGCTCCCGCAGTAGTGCACGTCCCATGGCCACCAAGTCGAAGCCCTCAGTCAGTCCCGTCTGCAGATGCTCGCGGTTGGTGACGCCGCCCAGCAGAATCAACTTGGTGTTGGCGACGACGGGGACGAACTGCCTTGCCGCGTCCAACATGTAGAGGTCGCGGTACGGATAGCTTCCCATCACGCGCTTGCCGGCCAGCCGGACGCCAGGGCGCAGCGCCGGCGGCATCACGGTTGCGAATTCCTTGACCGGCACATCACCGCGAAACAAGTACATGGGCTTGTAAACCGATGAGCCCTGCGTCAATTCGAGCGCATCCAGGGTGCCGTCGGTGTCAGGCAACTGCGCGGTGCGCAACGCCTCGTCAATCCAGATCCCGCCTGGCAGCCCGTCGTCCATGTTGAGCTTCGCGATGACCGCGATCTGCGTGCCGACGACCTCACGCACGCGGTCGGCGATCTCACGCACGAGTCGTGACCGATTATCGATCGATCCACCGTAGCCGTCCTTGCGGCGGTTGATGAGCGGGCTCAGGAAGGAGCTCGGCAGGTACAGATGGCCGAAATGCAGTTCGACAGCGTCGAATCCGGCGTCGACGGCGACCTGCGCAGCGCTGCCGAACTGCTCGATGACCGCGTAAATCTCATCAGGGCTGATCTCCCGGCAATATGCGAACGACGTCGGGTTGATGAACCGGCTGGGGGCGACGGCGGTGACACGGGTCAACTTCTTGGGCGCCACCACTCCGGCATGTCCCAGTTGAGCGGAGATCGCCGCGCCCGCTTCATGGACGGCGTCGGTGAGCCTCCGCAGACCCGGCAACGCGCCACGGCTCATCACGATCTGCCCCGGCGCGCTGGCCCCCTCGCGCGAGACGCAGCAGTACGCCACCGTGGTCATACCCACTCCGCCTGCGGCGAAGGCGCGGTGGAACTCGATCAAGTCGTCGGTGACGAACCCATCAGGCGAGCGTCCCTCCGACGTCGCGGCCTTGATCACGCAATTGCGCAAGGTAAGTGGGCCGAGTTGGACAGGACCGAAGGGGTCCTGCGACGCTGCGCGCATCCCCACAGCGTCACCCGAGCGGGCCCCAGGCCCAAGGCGTCCTCCCAATGGCCGGGAAGGCCGGTCCGCCACGCTCGACCGCGTCTCTACCCTCGGCTCATGGCTGAGGGTGCGGTATTCGTGGTCGACCGGGTGGTGACCCGGCCGGGGTGCGCCAGGGCGTTTGTCGACACCTATCTCAGCGATTACGCCCCTGGCGCGCGCGCTCGCGGCATGACGCTTCGAGACGTGTTGGTCAGCCCACCGATCTGGTTCGACGATCGGTCGAACACGGTGACCATCATCTGGTCACTGCCGAGCGCGCAGGCGTGGTGGGAGATGACGTGGCAGGGTCGCCCCGACCCCACGCTCGGATCGTGGTGGGACGGCATCGGCGAACTCGTGTCCGACCGCACCCGCAGCGTGGCCGCCGCTGCTGACGACGTCGAGAAGCTGTGCGATGTATAGCGTCACCCGGCTGCTCGACGTCGCGGAGGTCGACCGTGACCGGGTGCTCACCACGGCGCGGGCCGCGGCCGCAGGCACCGGAGCGCGACACCAGCTCGTCGCGCCAACGCTGCCGGGTGTCCGCAACGGCGGCGACATCCTGGTGCACCTGCGCTTCAACGGCGAAGAGCAATGGCGGTCCGTCGAAACAGCTTTCGCCGCGATGCTGACCGATCCCTCGATCACCCGTGTCAACGGAGCCTCTTATTCGGGCACCGCTTCTTGTAGCGGCAACCAGGCTGGCCGCGTCTATCGGTCGCTGCTATTGCGGGTGGATCCCGCTGCCGACACGGACACCGTCGGTCGTTTCGAGGACGAATTGCGGCTGATGCCGCGGTACGTGAACACCATCACCGCCTGGCAGTTGAGCCGGGTCGTCGACCCGGTGGGAACGACACCGTGGACACACGTCTTCGAGCAGGAGTTCACCGACGTCGGTGGGCTGATGGGCCCCTACCTCATGCACCCGATCCACTGGGCGGTGATCGACCGCTGGTTCGACCCCGAATGTCCCGATGTCATCGTTCGCGATCGGGTCTGCCATAGCTTCTGCCATTGCGAGACACCGGTTCTGCGCTAGATTCCGCCGGGCAGGATGTTCGGGTTCGCCGTCGGCGGCGGTTCCAGCGGCGGTAGCACCGAAGAACCGTCGAGACTGTGCACAGGCAGGTTCTGTGACCATGGATAGTGCAGGCTGAACGCCACCAGGCCGGTGCGCTCGGCGGCCGGAAGGTGACACATCGCCAGCACCGTCTCCGCCAGATACTCGACGGGCTCGGTCGGAAAAGTGTCCGGGATCAGTTGAGATGCGCCGGGAGTGCGGACGGCGGTGGACGGACCGACACAGTTGACGGCGATGTTTGCGTCCAGCAACTCGGCGGCCACCCCCTGGGTGAACCGATGCAGTGCGGCCTTCATCGACGCATACACCACATCGCCGGACGACTTGTTGTACTCGCGGTACGGACGCACCGGCGCGATGCCGGTCACGGACCCGATGTTGACGATCCACCCGGCGCCCTCTTCACGCATGTGCGGCAACGCTGCTCGGGTGAGCACGAACGGCGTGCGCAGGTAATGCTCGACTGTGCGGTCGAACGTGTCCATCGACATGTCCTCCACAAGGCGGTAATCCGCGAATCCTGCATTGTTGACCAGCACGTCGATCCGACCGGTGCGGTCGAGCACCTCATCCACCAGCCGGTCACGTTGGTCGGTGTCCTCCAGATCTGCAGCCACAGCGAACGCCGTCCCCCCGGCGCTCTCGATCAGTTCGACGGTTTCACCGATGGTGCCCGGAATCGCCAGCGCTGACCCCGCCCGGACAGATGGCGACGGTTCGAAGGCACGTGCGGTCACGACCACCATCGCGCCCTCGGCGGCGAATCGCTGCGCGATCGCCCGCCCGATGCCCCGGCTGCTTCCCGTCACCAAAGCCGTTTTGCCGGCCAACTTTTTACTCATCGCAGGAGGAAGTGTTCTTCGATCGGTGCGCGATGCTGCCGCCACATGTCCACCAACCGGTATGGGGTGGCGACCACCACGCGGCCTGAACCGGAGCGGTAGTAAGTGTGCGCATTCGGTGTGTGACACCACACCGTGCCCGCCATCGCCTCATCGATGCCGGCCACATAGTCGTCGTAGGCCTGCTGCGTCACTTCAATCGTCGTGGCCCCGCACAGCGCCATCAGCTGCAGGCACTCGATGACGTAGTGGGCCATGACTTCCATCGAAAAGTTCGCTCCGGCACCGTGTCCGGGGCTGTAGTTGGGCGCCGAGTTGATGAACAGGTTCGGAAATCCGGGTACCGTGCCGCCGCGGTAAGACCGCGGGTTGTTTCCCCACTCCTCGGACAGCTTCTTGTCACTGCGGCCGCGAATGTCCACCGTCGAGAGGAAGTCAAGGTGGTATCCGGTGGCGTAGATGATGACGTCGAGATCGAGTTGTCTGCCGTCGGCGGTGACGATGCCGTCGGCGTTGACCGCGGCGGGTTCGCTGGCCTCCACATCGACGTGCTCTCGCGTCAGGGCGGCATAGTAGCCGCCGGGATCGCGGATGATGCGCTTGCCGTATGGCGCGAAGTCCGGGGTCACCTTCTTCGCCAATTCCGTTCCTGCACCGAATGTTCGGTCGATGTAGTCCAGACACATCTGCAGCAGCACGTCATTGGCCGCTGAGATCGACAGGTGGTCCTTCGCCCATTCGGGGTCCCGCAGGATGATCGGATAGTTGTTGTCTGCGGTCCCCCAATAGGACTTCAGCCGGTGCCAGTTGGCGTAATACGGCAGGTGCCTGCCCAGATAGCGACGGTGCTCAGGCACGTCATCGGTGAGCCGCTTACGCGGCGCGACCCAGTGCGGTTGGCGCTGGAACACCGTCAGGTGCTCGACCTCGTCGACGCAAGCGTCGACGATCTGCACAGCGGTGCAGCCCGCCCCGATGATCGCGACTCGTTTACCGGCGAGGTCCACGGACGGATCCCATCGCGCCGAGTGCATGCTGATGCCCGTGAATGTGTCCCGGCCGGGCAGCTCCGGCCAGCGCGGCCGGTTGAGGTAACCGGCCGCCGTGACGACGACGCTCGCGTAGCTGACGTCGCGGTTGCCGTCACCGTCCACCGAGTGGATCTGCCACTGCCTGCGGTCCTCGTCCCACCACAGGGCCTCGACCTCGGTGCGGAACCGGGTGTGTTCGCGCAGTCCGTGTTTATCGGCCAGCGCCACCAGATACGCCTGGTACTCCGCGCCCTGCGGGTAGTAGCTGGACCAGTCCGGGTTCACCTCGCGGGACAGCGAGTAATAGGCCGATGGGGTGTCCACGCCGATGCCGGGGTAGACAGTGGTCAACCAGGTGCCGCCGACTTCGGTATTCCGATCGAAGATCTCATAAGCGACGCCGGCGTCCGCCGCCGCCAGCGCAGTGATGGTGCCTGCGAGGCCGGCTCCGACGATGGCGATGTTCACGGTGTCGGGGATGGGCACCGTGCGCGGCAATGTCGGCTGCGACAGGTGAAAGCCGCCCTGCTCGAGCAGCAGGTCGACGTGCTCGTCGTCGACGTCTGAGCCCAGTACGACCGGCAGCAACCGGACGAACAATTCGCGGTTGTCGGCCGCGCCGGCATCCTGAGGCGTGCGTAGCGCCTCGATGACCGCGGCCGTGAGCGCCTCCGCCGTGTCAGGGTCGGTGACGGCTGCACGCTCCGGCGGGTCCGGCACATAGGAAATCGCGGGGCTGAACCGATCGATCACCGAGGCATCACCAGTCAACTGCGCCAACACCGCAACGAGCACACCGGGATCGGCATCGTGCAGATGGGCCCGCAGCTCATCAGGATCGGTCGTCACGACAAGCGAGTATCGGACAGCGCGCGTCGGTCATCGTCGGGGTTGTCTACTGAGCGGGACACGTGTCCTTTCGGCCCCGCACGGGTGCCTACGCTTCGGTCATGCACCGGGTGCACTACGACTCAGACCACCGTGCGTTCGCCGAGCTGGCAGGAGATTTCGCGGTCAAGGAGATCGCGCCGTACATTGCCGACTGGGAGGGGGACGGCATCATTCCGCGGGAGACCTTTTCCAACGCCGGTGCCGTTGGGTTGCTCGGCTTTGCCGCAGACGAACGCTTCGGCGGCGTCGGCGCCCGCGATTTCCGTTACAACCAGGCCCTGATCGAGGCGTTCATGGACGCGGACTGCGGTGCGGTCGGCTTGAGTTTCGCTGTCCACAACGACATTTGCCTGCCATACCTGGCCGATTTGACCTCACCCGAACAGCAAGAACGCTGGCTGCCCGGCTTCGTGCGCGGCGAGCTGATCGCAGCCATCGGCATGACCGAACCCGGTGCGGGATCCGACGTAGCCGGCATCCGCACGGCCGCCGTCGACGCCGGCGACCATTTCGTGGTCAACGGCGCGAAGACGTTCATCACCAACGGGCAGAACGCCGATCTGGTGATCACCGCGGTCCGGACATCGCCCGACCGGCACTGCGGCCTTACCCTGATGGTGCTCGAACGCGGCATGCCCGGGTTCGAACGCGGCCGCAATCTCGACAAGCTGGGGCTGCGCTGCCAGGACACCTCCGAGCTGGTGTTCACGGATGTGAAGGTGCCGAAGGCCAACGTGTTGGGCGACGTCGGCCGCGGCTTCGACTACATGATGAAAAACCTTGCGCAGGAACGGATGCAGATCGCCGTGGGCAGCCTCGGACGTGCCCGTGCGGCCCTGGGCTGGACCGTCGACCACGTGCGCGAGCGCACCGCGTTCGGTAAGCCCATCGGTTCCCTGCAGAACACCCGATTCGTGCTCGCCGACGTGGCCACCGAGGTGTCGGTCGCCGAAGCCTTCATCGATCGCTGCGTCATCGAACTCAACGCCGGACGGCTATCACCCGCCGACGCCGCGAAAGCCAAGCTGTGGGCGACCGAAATGGAATTCCGTTGCCTCGATTCGTGTCAACAGTTGTTTGGCGGCTACGGCTACATGCGGGAGTATCCGATCGCACGCTCGGCGATCGATGCCCGCGTCACCCGGGTCTACGGGGGCACCTCGGAGATCATGCGCGAGATCATCGGGCGGGACCTCGACCTCGCGCCGAATCGGTGAAGGACGACGATATGCAGGTGCGCAGCCACTCACTGGGTGACATTCCCCGACGCTCCGCACGTCGATGTCCCGACAAGATCGCGATCGTCGACGGCGACCTTACGCTGACGTTCGCCGAATTCGACGACCTCGTCGATCGCGCCGCGGCAGCGTTGCGGGACAACGGGTTTTCGCCCGGTGATCGACTCGCCCTGCTGGCACGCAACTGCTGGCAGTACGCGGTGCTGGCGTTCGCCACTGCCAGGGCGGCGGTGGTTTTGGTGCCGATCAACTTCATGCTGACTTCCGGGGAGATCGCGTACATACTGGCGCACAGCGGGGTTCGCGGTTTGATCGCCGAGCACGATCTGATCACCACGGCCGAGGAGGCGATGACCAGCAACGCAACGGTTCTGACCAAGGTTGCACTGATCTCTGACGGGCAGCGGGCACCGGATGACTGGAACGATTTCGCGGACTGGCTCTCCACCACGACGCCCCCGCCGGACGTCGACGTCGCCGATGACCAGTTGCTGCGGCTGATGTACACGAGCGGCACGGAGTCTCGTCCGAAGGGCGTGATGCACTCCAGCCGCAGTCTGATGTCCAATTACGTGAGCACGATCGTGGCAGGCGCGATGTCGGCCGACGACGTCGAGATCCACTCGATGCCGCTCTACCATTGTGCGCAGCTGGACAACTTCCTGGCTACCGACGTCTATCTCGGCGCGACCAGCATCATCGTTGCGCGTCCCGATCCCGACGTGATCCTGCGTGGCATCGAGACGCATCAGGTGACCAACTACTTTGCGCCGCCGACGATCTGGATTGCTCTGCTTCGCTCGCCGGTGTTCGATCAGGTCGACCTGGGCAGCCTGCGGAAGGGGTATTACGGCGCCTCCGCAATGCCCACCGAGGTTCTGCACGAGATCCGTGACCGGCTCCCCGGTCTACAGTTGTGGAACTTCTACGGACAGACCGAGATGGCCCCGCTGGCAAGCGTGCTCGGTCCGAACGAGCAGCGCGACCATGCCGGCGCGGCGGGACGGCCCGCCATCAACGTCGAAACCGTCATTCTCGACGAGGACGGTACGCCTGTCGTTAATGGCACCGTCGGCGAGATCGCGCACCGCGGCCCGCACCTGATGCTGGGTTACCTCGACGACCCCATGCGCACCGCCGAAGCGTTTCGTGGCGGCTGGTTTCACTCTGGAGATCTCGGCTATTACGACGAGTTCGGACTGCTGCACGTGGTGGACCGCAAGAAGGACATGATCAAAACCGGGGGCGAGAACGTCGCAAGCCGCGAGGTCGAAGAGGTCCTCTACCAGCACACCGCGGTGCAGGAAGTCGCGGTTTTCGGTGTCCCCCACCCGGTCTGGGTGGAGGCCGTGGTGGCGGCGGTGGTCACACGCGACGGCGCCTGCCCGACCGCCGACGAGTTGATCGCCCATTGCCGCGGCCACCTGGCCGGCTACAAAACACCCAAGCGGGTGTTCTTCGTCGAAACACTGCCGAAGAACCCGAGCGGCAAATTGCTGAAACGCGACCTGCGGACCCGGTTCGGCACCGAACAGAACATGTTCCACTGACCGGGCACCGCTACGCCGGGTAACACCGCACGGCGGTTGACTCGATGTATGAGCCACGAGATCACGCTGCCCGAGATCCAGGAGTTCATTGCGGGCTTCTGGTACCACTACGACCAGGGCCACTTCGCCGAGTTGGCGGTGCGCATCGGCGACGAGATGGCCTACCTCAGCCGTTCGGTCTCCGGCGACTGCCCTTTCGAGGAGTTGCTCGCCGCCGAATTGAACGGCGGCGCGGAAACGCTGGCGTGGCTCACCCGACACCGCAACGAAAACCCTTATCCGTTGCGCCATCACGCGACCAACATCTTCCGCACCGGTGTCGACGGGGAGGTCACCAAGGCCCGCTTCTACCTGTACGTCAACCAAGTCACCAACAACATCCCGTTCGACGTATCGAGTGGTGTCGTCGACGTCGGCATCCGGCGGGCGGAACACGGCCTGGTGTTCACATCGATGACGGTGCTGCTCGACGCCGAGGATTCGGTTCCGTTCGCCGAATACAGCGCCGCGAAGAACGCGGCCGCGCCGAGTTCTTCGAGCGAATGAACGCCCGCGACACCTTCGGCGGCGGCATCGCCGTCATCACCGGCGCCGGTGACGGCATCGGGGCCGGGTTGGCCCGGCACGCCAGCGCGCTGGGCATGACGGTCGTGCTCGCCGATATCGACGCGGACGCGGTCGCGGAGTTGCGTGATGAATTGCAAAGCGCGGGCGGCTGCGCCGTGGACGCCGTGTGCGATGTCCGAGATGCCGGAGCAGTGGCCGACCTCGCCGCCTTCGTCCATCGCGAGGTCGGTGGGGTCCGGCTGCTTGTCAACAATGCCGGTGTCGAGCAGTTCGGATACCTGTGGGACACGCCCGTCGAGAATTGGCACCGCGTTGTCGACATCAACGTCAGCGGCGTCTTCCACGGCATCCGCGCGTTCCTGCCGGGGATGATCGAGGCGGGCACGCCGGCTTGGGTGTGGAATCTCTCGTCGATCGGCGGCGTCGCCGTGGTGCCGCTGCAGGCGCCGTACATCATGAGCAAGCACGCTGTCCTCGCGCTCACCGAGTGTCTGCACCTCGAGATCCAGCATGCCGGGCACCGGCACATTCACGTGCAGGCCGTGCTGCCGGGCGCAGTGGTGTCCAACATCTTCGAAGCCGCGGGCGGCGTCAGCGACGGCGACACCGCTGCCGCCGAGTCCCAGCGCGAGGCCATGCTCGACATCAAAGCAGCCGCGATGGACCCCCTCGCCGCCGCCGAGGTTGTCTTCGAGCAGGCCGCCGAAGGGCGGTTCTACCTGTTGACCCAGCCGGAGTATGTCGGATCAGCGATGGTTGAGCGCGCCGAAGTCCTTGCCTCCCAACGGCCTCCGGCGTTACGGACCGGCCGCCGGTTCGAACCGGCCGACCAATGAGCCTCGACCCCGACGCCGCCGCGCGCGTCGGGTCCTTCGGGGTCGTCCCCCCGATGCGACAGCGCGGGCTCGCGGCGGTGCGGCAGGCGATCGAAACCGCTCCCCTGCCTGACACGATGCCCGTGATGGCCGTCGTCGAGGACTGCGCGGCGCCAGGCCCGACGGGACCCATTCCATTGCGCATCTACCGCCCCACCGCACAGGCCAAGGCCCCTGTGCTGCTCTACTTCCACGGCGGCGGGATGGTTCTGGGCTCCAACCACTCATTCGAGCCACTCGCCCGGACACTGGCGGCGCTCTCCAACGCCACCGTGGTGTCCGTCGATTACCGACTCGCACCGGAGAATCCGCCGCCCGCACAGTTCGACGACGCCTACTCGGCGACCGCGTGGGTCGCGGACAATGCCGGCCGGATCGGCGTCGACCCCGGCAGGTTGGCGGTCGTCGGCGACAGCGCGGGCGGCTCGCTGGCAGCGGCGGTGGCGTTGGCCGCCCGCGACCACGACGGGCCGGACATCTGCTGTCAGGTGCTGATGTACCCCGGCCTGGATCGCGACATGGCCGCGCCGTCGATGACGGCGATGGCCGATGCACCGATGCTCTCCGTCGACGACATCATCTACATGCACGACCTCGCCGACAGCGGCGCGGGCGCGCCGCACGACCCCTACCGGGTGCCCGCCTACGCCACCGATCTGACCGGGCTGCCACCGGCGATCGTCGTCACCGGCGAATGCGACCCGATCCGCGACTGGGGTGAGCGCTACGCGACACGACTGCGCGACGCACGGGTGCAGACCACCCTCACCCGTTACCCCGGCATGTACCACGGTTTCCTGATGCGCTCCGACGCCACCGCACGGGGCAGGCTGGCCATCGCCGAGGTGTGCGGGCTTCTTCGGGCGAAATTCGACCATCCGCTGCCGTTTTAGCGTCCCGATCACCGGACACGGTGGGCGCAGGAGCAACGGACGCGCACCACAATCGGAGCAACCGGACCTGTGGAGTAAGGAGACGATTGATGCTCACCGACGAGCGGCGCATGGAGCTTTCCGACGTGTTGCGGCCCGCCGCGCCGCCGCGGGAAATCGACGACGTCTACACCGAAGACCAAGAGCAGCGACTGCTCGAAGTCGTCCGCACTCAGGGCCCGTGGAAGCTGATCATCGCCCAGCACTTCGCGTCGGCCGAAGAGTTGATGGCGACGATGAGCGGCATGTTCCCCGACGGATTCGAGCCCTCGCTGGATCTGTTCCTCACCCCGACCTTCCGCGGGTATCTCGCCAACTACGGCGCCGTGCTCTACCCCGAACTGCACGACGTGTTCTACAACGAATCGTTTTTGAACATGGCCAAGAGTTACTGGGGCGCCCAGTACGCCAAGCCGGAACTGATGCTGTTCAACATCAACGGCCCGTGCGCCAACCGCGACCCCGGCCATCTCGACTCGCCGAGCTTCCGCGGCGTGCGCCACGAGAACGCACCGACCTGGCTGTGCAGCGTGATGGGCAAATCCGGCTTGTTCAACGATTACCTGATCAAGATGGCGCAGGTGATCACCTGGTTCTCACTCGACGAGGGCAGCGGTTTCACCTACTGGCCTGACGGGCCGCTGAAGGCCCCCCAGCGCATCCTGCCGCCGATCAACAACCGCGGCGTAGTGGTGCAGAACGAAATGATGGTGCACCGCGGTGAAGCGAACGGCCCACTGGATCAACAGGTTCCGGCGGGCCTGCGCTTCGACACGGTGTTCACCGGCGACCCCGCCGACCGTGATCACTGGCTGCTCAAGAACGGCGACGACGTGATCGCACGCCATCACACCGACGAACTGCGTTTCCTGGTGCACTGGTCGGCCGAGGTGTTCGCCGATCTCGACGAGCTGAAGAAGAACATGGACGGCACCGACGACCTGACGATCGAACGGGCCATCGAGACGATGGTCGACGATGTCAACTCCAAGGGACTGAAGCTTGCGATGCCCAGTGACCCGCTGCATGACGCCGAGTTCATCGGGGCCCTCAACGCCGCGTACGACCTCGGCGGCCCGGCCCTGTATCCACAGGAGGCTCCGCTCAGCGCCTTCCAGCTGACCTGACCGTCACCGCACGACCACCGAACTCGGCGTCCGCGGCGCGCCCAGCATCTCCCGGTGCGACGGAGGTTGCCGACCCTGCTCATCGGTGATGCCGTAGCGCAGCGCCAGCTCTGCCCCGATCACGGTATGACCGGACAGTTCGGCGAGACCGGGATCGTGGTACAACGCGTTGATCAAATGCCCTGTGAAACCCGGGGTCTCGGCGTGCTTGGCGGTCTCGGCGAGCGCGTCAGGATGGCCGGCGAACGCGCTGCGAAACCGTTCGGTCAGCAGGATGCCCATCCAGATCGACACGGTGGCGACGCCGGTGCCGCGGAAGTCAACCGCCATGTCGGCGGCCATCTTGTCCACGCCCGCCTTCTGGGCGCCATAGGCGGGACCGTGCATGTAACAGACCGATCCAGGCGAGGAGGTGAACGCGATCAGGCCGCGGTCCTGGCGCACCAGCAGTGGCGCGGCGTGCCATGCCGCCACGTAGGCGGACCGCAGCCCGACGTCGAGCACATCGGCCAGTTCGATCGGCTTGCGCCAGAACGGTTTTGGATTCGTCAGATCGTCGTGGATGGCCGCGGCGTTGTTCACCAACAGATCGAGCCGGCCGCTTTCTGCTTCGATTCGCTCGAACAGCCCGCCAACCGCACGGTCGTCGGTGTGGTCGACTTGCACCGCGATTCCGCCGTCGCCAGGGTCAGTCACTGTTCTGCCGGTCAGATAAACCAGCCAGCCGTCGGCGACCAGCGCCGCGGCGATGCCGCGTCCCGCGCCCCGGCTCGCGCCGGTCACCACCGCAACACGTGTCACGGGTTCGAAGCTACGTTGTCACCGCGGCGGTCTCATCCGCTACCGGTAATTCGCCGTGACGGACGGCGCCGAGGATCGACTCTCTCAGCGCCGAGCAGCCCAGGAACAGACCCCGCGCCGAATGCGCCGCGAGGTCATTCGCCTCGCGACGTTCCAGGCAGCGCCCAGACGCCTCGGCGGTCCATTGCACGCTGGTCTGGTTCCAGCTGCTCTTGCGCACCAGTACACATGCTCCGCAGCGGTGGCATGCCACGGGCACCATCGGGCGGTCTGCGTACCGATTGTCGGGCCGGACGGTCATCAGGTGGTTCCCGCAGCCGTCCTCGCGGCAAGGTTCGCGTTGACCACCTTCATCCATTCTTCGTTCGGGCTGGTGGTGTCGAGTTCATACTCGAAACGATCCACCATGTCCGGCGCCACATCCGCGGCGTCGACGTAGAACTGCTGATACCAACGCCGGAGCTGATAGACGGGCCCATCCTCCTCGCACAGCAGCGGATTGTCGATGCGCGCCTTGTTCTTCCATATCTCGACGTCCTGCTCGAAGCCCATCTTGACGAAATCACCGAGACCGATCGCGGTATCCATCGCGAGGTCCTCCGGCAACGCCGCCGACTTCTTGACGATGATGCCATATTGCAACACAAAGGAATTCGCGTCGATCGGATAATGGCAGTTGATCAGGATGGTCTTGTGATCGACGTCCTCGTAGTGGTAGGTCAGGTCGTCGATCATGAATGACGGCCCGAAATACGATGCCACCGACGTGGTTCCCAGCATCCGCGTCGCCCCGGGCTCGCCGATGTCGGGCCGACCCGCGCTGTTCATGTACTGGGTTGCGACCTGGCCTTCGAAGATGTTCTTGAAGTGCGTCGGCAGCGATCCGTGAATGTAGAAGAAGTGCGCCATGTCGACGACGTTGTCGATGATCTCGCGACAGTTGGTGTTGACGACGGTGGTGTACCAGTGCCAGTCGGTCCACTCGTCGCTGGTCGCGCCCTCGATCCGCGGAATGGTGACATCCGGCGGCGGTGGCTTGCGCTCGGGGTCGTTCCACACGAACAACATCCCGTCCTGTTCGAGCGTGGTCCACGTCGCAGTGCGGGCCAGTTTCGGTACCCGTTTGCTATAGGGCACCTTCTTGCAGCGACCGTCACCGCCCCAGCGCCAGTCGTGGAACGGGCAGGCGATTTCGTCGCCCTTGACCTCCCCCTGGGTCAAGTCGCCGCCCATGTGCCTGCAATAGCCGTCGAGGACGTTGATCCTGCCGTCCCCGCTTCGAAAAACCACCAGCTTCGTCCCGAACGCGTGAATCGCGTGCGGCCTGCCGTCACCGAAATCCCTGATGAGTCCTAAACAGTGCCAGCCTCGGGCGAATCTCGCCGGAGCAGCGTCGGCTTCGATATGCCGAATTTCGTCGATACCTGACTGCAACGTCATGACCTTGGTTCTACAACCGTGGCACCGGCTTTGGGGGCGATCGTCCCGCTGGCAGGGAAAAAGCCACCGCATGGCCGATCTTGCGACCTACTGTCGAAACCCGTGACGACTGCTCAACCCACCGCCATCCCCGCCGACTCACCCGTCGGCGACGCCACGGTCGATTTGCTCGTCGTCGGCTCTGGCACAGGCATGGCTGCGGCACTGGCGGCCGCCGAACGGGGCTTGTCGGTGCTGATCGTCGAGAAATCGTCGTACGTCGGCGGGTCAACCGCCCGGTCCGGGGGCGCATTGTGGCTGCCCGCGACTCCGATTCTCGAGGAACGCGGCGCAGGCGACACGCTGGCCCACGCGACCACCTACCTCGAGTCCGTCGTCGGCACCACGGCGCCACCGCAGCGCTCCGCAGCGTTCCTGACGCATCTCGCCGAGACGGTCGCGATGCTGACCCGCACGACACCGATGCGTTTCATGTGGGCGCGGGACTACTCCGACTATCACCCCGAACAGCCAGGCGGGACCGCCGCCGGACGCACCTGCGAGTGCAGGCCGTTCAACACATCGGTGCTCGGACAATACCGATCGAAGCTGCGTCCCGGCGTGATGAAGGCATCGATCCCGATGCCGACGACCGGAGCGGACTACCGGTGGATGAACTTGATGGCCCGGGTCCCGCGCAAAGGTCTTCCGCTCATCGCAAAGCGGTTGGGCCAGGGCGTCGGCGGCCTGCTGCTGGGCAGGCGCTATGCCGCAGGCGGTCAGGCGCTCGCCGCAGGCATGTTCGCGGGCGTGCTGCGGGCAGGCATTCCGATATGGACTGATTCGGCACTGATGCGCTTGACCTCTGCGGGCGCCAAGGTCACCGGGGCAGTCGTCGCTGCGGGCGGGCGGGAAATCACCGTGACCGCCCGACGGGGGGTTGTGCTGGCCGCGGGCGGTTTCGACCACAGCATGGACATGCGATGGAAATTTCAGTCCGAATCGCTGGCCAAGCACATGAGTCTGGGTGCCGAGACAAATACCGGTGACGCGATCCGAACGGCCCAAGAGGCTGGTGCCGCAATCGATCTCATGGACCAGGCGTGGTGGTTCCCTGCGGTGGCACCCCTGCCTGGCGGAGCGCCCGTGGTCATGCTGGCCGAGCGGTCGCTGCCCGGCTCATTGATCGTCGACCAGCACGGCAAGCGGTTCGTGAACGAGGCAACCGACTACATGTCGTTCGGGCAGCGGCTGTTGGAGCTGGAGCGCTCAGGCACTCCGGTGGAAACGATGTGGATCGTCTTCGACCAGAAGTATCGCAACAGCTATGTCTTCGGTGCCGAACTCTTTCCGCGTATGCGCATCCCCCCGGCGTGGTACGACGCGGGCATCGCTGGCCACTCGGACAACATTGCGGGCCTGGGGCGCCTGATCGGTGTTCCTGCCGAGCAATTCGCCGCCACCGTGGCCCGCTTCAACGAAATGTCCTGTGCGGGAGAGGATTCCGATTTCCAACGGGGGCAAAGTGCTTATGATCGTTACTACGGCGACCCGACCGTGACGCCGAACCCGAATCTGCGCGCCGTCGACCAGGGACCGTTCTACGCGGTGAAGATGGTGCTCAGCGACCTCGGCACCTGCGGCGGTCTGCGCGCCGACGAGCGCGCCAGGGTGCTGCGCGAGGACGGCACCGCGATCGACGGCCTGTACGCGATCGGCAACACCGCAGCCAACGCATTCGGGGCCACCTATCCCGGTGCGGGCGCGACCATCGCACAGGGTTTGGTGTTCGGCTACATTGCGGCGCTCGACGCGGCCGGGAGATAATCAGTCGGAATCGTCGGCGTCGGCCTTCTTCTCGATTTCGTACCAGTATTCCGGTGCTGGCCAAGGGATCTTGGCCGGCCCACCGTCACCAGCGTGTGGGAAGGTGGCCTCCGCCTCGTCGAGTTCCTTGATCATCTTCAACGTCAGTTCACGCTCGTTGGCGTAATAGCGCTCCGCCCACTGCAACGCGACTCGCGCATATGCCCACGACGGGTCCGCGCCGGCCCACTTCGCGTCCTTGGCCGCGTTGCGATGCATCTCGTCGGCGTACGCGAGGTGTTCCTGCAAGATCTCTTTCAGCCTGGCCGGATTGGTGAGATGTCCGAAAGTCACTCGTAGCAGCGGGGTGTGCTTGAGCACGGGCGGATCAAGCGGCGCCTCGTTCGCCCACCGCGTCACGGCGTCGAGACCCGCGTCGGTGATCTTGTACAGCCTGCGATTACGGGTGCCAGCGCTGTTCTCGACCCGCGACGTCACCAATCCGAGTTGCTCCAGCTTCTTCAGCTCCGAGTAGATCTGGCTGTACGCCGGACTCCCGTAGAAGAACCGCATGCTCCAGTCGATCCACTTGCGGATGTCGTAGCCGGACAGCTCGTACTCGTACGAAAGCATGCCCAACAGCGCCCAACTGGTCGCCGCCAAGTTCGGCTTGCCCGGTTGATCGCCGTCCGCCACTTCGTCAGATTAACAACACAGGCCACAGCCGATTCGTCACTCACCGCTGGTTGGGACGCGGTGTTGTCCTCGCTCCGCACCGCATTGCACGCTGCAAGGATGACCAGTGCCAGACTCGACGCACCCGATCCGGCGACGATGCGGACCGTGCTGGGGCATTTCTGCACCGGCGTAGCCGTGATCACCGGGCACAACGGCGAGCGCCCGCTGGGTTTCGCCTGCCAGTCGGTGACGTCGGTGTCGCTCGATCCGCCGTATGTGTCATTCTGCCCGGCGCACACGTCGTCCAGTTGGCCGGCGATACGCGCGAGTGGGCGGCTGTGCATCAACATCCTTTCCGACGATCAGTACGCGGTGTGCGCACAGTTCGGCGCCGGCGGTGCTGACAAGTTCGCCGGCATCCACTGGAGGCAGGGCGACAATGGCGCGCCGGTGCTGGACGGGGCGCTCGCGACGATCGAAGCCGATCTCGAGTTCGAACACACAGCAGGTGACCACACGATCGTCGTCGCGCACGTCACCGGTCTGCATGCATTCGAGGGCCGCCGTCCGCTGTTGTTCTACCGCGGCGGCTACGGGCGATTCGCGTGAGCACCCACCAACTCGCCGCATCGGTGCGACGTTTGATAGAGGCCACCATCCGGACCGAGGTGGATCCGAGGACCGTTGCAGCGGTGAAGGACAAGGTCGACTGGGCCACAGCGCAATTGAGCGACGCACTGATGCCCGGGTCGTTTGGAGTGCAATCCTCACCCGACGGGCAATCCATCGCATGGGGCAATGTCGTCGTCGGCCTGCGCAATCCGGTCGCGCCACCCTTGACGATTCGTCACGACGCCGACGGCGTGGTGTCCAGCGAGTTCGCGCTCGGCGCCGCCTACGAAGGTCCGCCTGGGCACGTCCACGGCGGGATTTGCGCTTTGATCCTCGACCACGTCCTCGGTGCGACCGCCCATCTGCCGGGCAAGCCCGCGTACACAGGCACGCTGACGCTGCGCTATCTACGCGGCACACCGCTTGGACAACCGCTGCGCGCGGAGGCCCACGTCGACCGGGTCGACGGATCGAAGATATTCGCCGTGGGGCATATCGCTGACGAGAACGGCGTCACCGTTCAAGCTGAGGGCGTGTTCATCCATCCGAAGGAAGCCAGGCGGTGACGACCTGGGACGACGATACCGACGTGATCGTTGCCGGATCCGGTGGCGGGCTGGTCGGCGCCTACACGGCCGCCCGCGAGGGACTGTCCGTCATGGTGATGGAGGCGAGCGTCCAGTTCGGCGGCACCACCGCTTACTCGGGCGGCGGCGGGATGTGGTTTCCCTGCAACCCGGCGCTGCGCCGGGCGGGCAGCGACGACACCCTCGACGACGCGTTCGCGTACTTCCACGCCGCAGTCGGCGATCGCACCCCGATCGAACTGCAACGCGCTTACGTCTACGGCGGTGCCGACCTCATCGCCTACCTCGAAGCCGACGACCATTTCGAGTTCGACGTCCTGCCATGGCCGGACTACTACGGCCGATTGCCGCACGCGCGCCTCGACGGGATGCGGCACACGGTCTGCAGACCCTTTCGCGCCGAAGCCCTCGGCGACTTGGCCGACCGGATCCGCGGCCCGCTGGACACCGAACGGCTAGGCACCCCACGGCCGAAGTACCTCAGCGGCGGGCGGGCACTGATCGGTCGCCTGCTGTCCGCGATCACGTCCTATCCGCACGCCTCGGTGCACCTGAACAGCCCGCTGGTCGAGTTGGTGACCATCGACGGCCGTGTCGAAGGCGCCGTCGTCGAGCAGGACGGCCGCCGCCGCGCGATCCGCGCCCGCCGCGGGGTCCTGCTGGCGACAGGCGGTTTCGAGAACAATCCCACGTTGCGTGAGCGGTTCGGCGTCCCCGGCGACGCCAGAGACACGATGGGTGCGCCTGCCAATCTGGGGCTGGCGCTTCAGGCAGGCATCGCCGTGGGGGCGGCAACCGATCTGATGGACCAGGCGTGGTGGTCACCGGGATTGCACCACCCCGACGGACGGTCGGCGTTCGCGCTGTGGTTCACCGGCGGCATCTTCGTCGACCAGGACGGCAGGCGGTTCGTCAACGAATCCGCCCCCTACGACCGGATCGGCAAGGCCATCATCAGCCAGTTAGCAAGCGGCGCAATGACTATGCCGTTCTGGATGGTCTACGACGATCGTGACGGCGCCGTCCCGCCTGTGCAGGCCACCAACGTGTCGATGGTCGAGCCGCACCGCTACGTCGAGGCGGGCCTGTGGCACACCGCGGACACGCTGTGTGAGCTTGCGGCCGAGATCGGGGTGGACGCCGACAATCTGGTGCGGACGGTAAAGCGGTTCAACGAATTCGTCGCCGCCGGGGTCGATGACGACTTCGGCCGCGGCGACGAGGCCTACGACCGGGCGTTCTCGGGTGGCCTGCCTCCGATGGTGCCCATCGACACCGCGCCCTACCACGCCGCCGCGTTCGGGCTGTCCGACCTCGGCACCAAGGGCGGACTGGTCACCGACAGCCGTGCCCGCGTGCAGGACACCGACGGAAACCCGATCCGCGGGCTGTACGCCGCGGGCAACACCATGGCTGCAGTCACCGGAACCGTCTATCCCGGCGGCGGCATCCCGATCGGCGCGTCGATGTTGTTCAGCCACTTGGCCGCACTCGACATGGCAACTGGAATCTGAGAGGAACTGACTATGGCATCGCTCGAGCGATTCTCGGACCGTCGCGTCCTGGTCACCGGCGGTGGATCGGGCATCGGGCAGGCGACCGTGCTGCGGATACTCGACGAGGGCGGGCAGGTGGTGGCCGCCGATATCAGCGAGGCCGGGCTCAAAGACACCGTCGCCAAGGCACAACGCCACGGCGAAAGACTGAGCACCGTGGTCGTCGACGTCGCCAGCGAGCAGTCCGTCACCGAGGGGGTGGCCGAGGCGGTGCGCCGACTCGGCGGCCTGGACGCCCTCGTCAACGCCGCGGGCATACTTCGTTCGGCGCATTTCCTGGACACCAGCCTGGCCGACTTCGAGCAGGTGCTGCGGATCAACCTCATCGGTACGTTCCTGGTGATCCGCGCCGCGCTGCCCGCCCTGCGGGAAGGCAACGATCCCGCGGTGGTCAACTTCAGTTCGACCTCGGCGGCGTTCGCGCACCCGTACATGTCGGCATACGCCGCATCCAAGGCGGGCGTCCAGGCGATGACGCACGCGTTGGCGCTGGAGTTCGTTAAAGACCGGATAAGGTTCAATTCGGTTCAGCCGGGCTCGATTTCGTCGGGTATGACCGACGGCACCGGGGAGTCCAAGCAGAGCATCGGACCGGGATTGCCTGCCGACGCGGACTTCTCACTCATGGGCAAGATCATGTCGCTGCTTCCCGTCGAGGGCGGCGGGATGTTCGCCAAACCGGATGCCGTCGCTGCCGTCGTCGCGATGTTGGCCTCGTCGGACGCCTATTTTGTCACCGGAACCGAGGTCCGTGTCGACGGCGGCACCCACATGTAAATTGCTGCCAATGAGCAAACCTCTCCGCGTCATCCAGTGGACCACCGGCAACATCGGACGACGCTCGCTACACGCGATCATCGGGCGCGACGACATGGAACTGGTCGGCGTGTACGCGCACGGGGCCGACAAGGTGGGCGTCGACGCCGCGGAGTTGTCCGGTTGGCCGGAGCCCACCGGCGTCACCGCCACCAACGACATCGACGCGCTGCTGGCTCTGCGGCCCGACGCGTGTTGTTACAACCCGCTGTGGCCGAACATCGACGAGTTGGCCCGATTGCTCGAATCCGGCGTCAATGTGTGCTCGAGCGCGGCGTGGATCACCGGCGGCAAGCAGTCACCGGAAGACCTGGATCGCATCCGAAAAGCTTGCGAGAAAGGCAATTCCACGATCTTCGGCAGCGGCGCCCATCCGGGGATGACCAACCTGGTCGGAATGGTGCTGAGCGGGTCGTGCGAGCGGGTCGACGAGATCCGCATCACCGAGTCGGTGGACTGCTCGACCTATGAATCGGCGGGCACGCAGACGGCGATGGGCTTCTCGCAGGATCCCGACACCCCCGGACTCGCCGAGAGCGTGCGGCGCGAAAGCGAGGTGTTCGCCGAGTCGGCGGCGATGATGGCCGACGCGATCGGCGCCCGACTCGACAGGATGACGTTCGACGTCACCTTCACGGCCGCGACAGGCGACACCGACCTCGGCTTCATGCAGATTCCGAACGGCACCGTGGCCGGCGTGATGGGTTACCACCGCGGCTGGGTCGGTGACCGCAACGTGGTCAGCGTGGGCTTCAACTGGACCATGGGCGACCACGTCACGCCGCCGAAACCGCTGGAGCACGGCCACGTGGTCCAGGTGTTCGGGCTGCCCAACATGCGCACCGTGCTGCACTGCCTGCCGCCGAAGGACTGGACCGAACCCGGCTTCATGGGACTGGGCATGATCTACACCGCCCTGCCGGTGACCAACGCGGTGCCCGCCGTCGTCGCGGCGCCGCCGGGGATCGTCACGCTCAAGGACCTGCCGCCGATCACCGGTCGCTTCATGGGCTAGCTAAAACCGTTGGGCCAGTTTGGCTTTGCCCGGGCCGTCCAGATCGTCCAGGGCGGCGCGGCGGCCGGCCATCGCCATCAGCACCGCTTCGCCGCTGCCCCGCACGTCCGGGCCCTTGCCGTACGCCCAGTCGACATCGGTGGCGACCAGACGCACCCCGCGAGCCCGCACGGCCCCCAGAAGACGCGGCGACCACGCGGTGAAATCGAGTGCGATGCGCAGTGATTCGGCGGGGATAACACGTGGCATCCCGAGGGGTCTGCGGATGTCCTGCTGGTGGATCATCCCGTCGGTCAGTGCGATCCTGCCGCCGAAACCCGCCGTCAACCCGTGCGGAACGGCGTACCGGCGCATCAGCGCGGTCAACTCTTCCGGCGCGGCGTTCGCATATTCCGCGACCAGGATCGCGTTGGCTCCGCCGCGGGTCAGCAGCCCCTTGGCCATTCGGCGTACAAGCTGTCCGCGGCTCAGCGGGTCAAAGCCGATGACGTGCGCGACGACATCACGGACCCGCCAGCGCTCGCACAGCGTCGGGCTGTCCCACTGCTGCGGCGTCAGGCTCTCCAAAAGCGTTGCGAACTCGTCACGCTCGGCACGCGCCCGCTGCATGACGTCCGAGGTCATCGGCCGAACAGGCCGGCATAGCGGCCCAGGTACAGCGGCCAGCCCGCGTCCCCGTCGACGCCTGCCTTTACGGACTGCCACCCGTCGCCGTGCCGTTCGATGTGCCGGTGTTCCAGTTCGACGCGGGTGCGCTGGTCGCTCTCGGCGGTGAACCGGACCTCGACCTCACTGGTCCGGCTCAGGTCGGTCTCCACCCGCCACGTGGGCCCGATGTCCCAGGTGAACACGACGCGGTTCGGCGGTTCGAACACGACGATGCGGGCCCACTTGCACAGGCTGCCGTCCTCGCCGCGGTCGTAGATGTGCCCGCCGACGCGGGGCTCGAACACCGTCTCGGCGATGGGCACGCTCAGCAGGTTGTGCTCGCGCGGCTTGAAGTCACCGAATCGCTCGGTGAACACGCCGAACGCCCGCTCGATCGGGGCGTCGACGACCACGTGATGACGGACGGTCAGCGGCTGTGCTCGTGTCACGGTTCGTCTCCTTCCAGATGTTCGACGGTGTGTTTGAAGCCCGCCAGTGCCTGCGCCCAGAACCGGTCGAGGTCGGCCCGCAGCGACTCCAGCCCGGACGGGTCCAGTTGATAGACGCGACGCGTGCCGACGGCGTGGTCGCGCACCAACCCCGCGCACTTCAGCACCTTGAGATGCTGCGATACCGCGGGCCTGCTCACCGGCAGGTGTCTCGAGAGGTCACCAACGGCCATCGGGCCGTGCGCGAGGTGTTCCACGATCGACCGCCTGGTGCGGTCGGCCAGCGCCACCCAGGCGTCGGCCTCTTGGTAAGTGGACACGAACGGTAAGTTACTACTTACCGTTCGTGGTGGCAACCGGTCAGCGCGGCGGCGAGTCGATGGTGAGCAGTTCGGAAAGACCGCTGATGGCCAGTCCGCGCATCAGCAACGGGTTGGCGATGAGACGAATGCGGTCGGCCTGGCTGTACAACACGTTGATGGCTGCGCTGTCCAGGTATTCGATCGCTGCCAGGTCGACCGTCAACGGCACACCGCCCGCGGCGGCCTCGGCTGCCGAACTCGTGAGCGCCTGCTTGAACGCATCGATATTGCTCAGGTCGATTTCCCCTGCGGCCCTGAGGATCATGTTCCCGCCGTGATGGCTGGTGTCGAGGGTCAGTGATGTCGGCACTATGCGATCCTGGCGGTCAGGTGCACGGTGGTGCCGTCGGCGTCGGATTTGATGGCGACCTCCTCCATGAGGCCACGCATCAGCGCGATGCCTCGTCCGCGTGTCGAATGGGCAACCAGCTCAGGCGTTTTCCACGAGCCGGTGTCGGCGATGGTCAAGTGGACCCGGTCGGCCATCGAGGTCGCGTTCATCCGGATGGTGCCGCCGGGGCTGTCGCGGTGACCGTGTTCGATCGAGTTGGCGACGGCCTCCCCAGCCGCGACCAGCAGGTCCATGCTGCGGTCCGGAGGCACCTTGGCCTCTGTCAGCCAGCGTCGCAGAGCCGCGCGCACGGGCGCGAGTTGGCTTGTCCGCGCCGGGAATTCGAGGTCCAGCGGGCCGGGTTGGCGGTAGAGCAGGACCACCACGTCGTCCTGATAGCCCTCACTGGGCGCGACCCCGGACATGATCTGGTTGGCCAGCTCATCCAGCGTCGCGGTCCGGCCGTCGCGAACCACCTCGGCGACGCGCGAGATTCCGGCGTCGACCCCTGCTCTGCGGCGTTCGACGAGCCCGTCGGTGTACAGCAGCAGGGTCGCGTGCGGCGGGATGGTGACGCGGGCTTCGGGGCGCGACCAATTCGGGCGCACGCCAAGGGCAATGGTGTGCCCGTCCTCGAGCATCCGGGTGGTGCCGTCGGACTCGACGATGATCGGCGGCGGGTGCCCGGCGCTGGAGTACACCAACTCACCGGTATCCGGATCGAGCACCGCGCAGACGACAGTGGTGCATCGGGCGCCGGGCAACCGGGCGGCGAAGCGGTCCATTCCCGTCAATGCGGCGCCCGGGCTCGGATCACCGAACAGCAGGGCCCGGCAGGCGCTGCGCACCTGCCCCATCACGGTGGCCGCCGCCAGGCCGTGACCGACACAATCGCCGACGATCAGCGCGATGCGCCCGTCCTCGAGGTCGACGATGTCGTACCAGTCACCGCCCACCTGGAGAGGACGGCTGGCCGCCTGATAGCGCGCCGCGAACCCGCCGGGTGGCTGCGCCGGGCCGAGGATGGCGTGCTGCAGGGCCAGCGCGGTCTCGCGCTGCTTGTCGACCTGGTGGACCCGCTGCAGACCCTGGCCGAGGCGCCCGGCCAACACCGTCAGCAGTGTCTGATCTTCGAGGGTGAACGGGCGCTGCTCGGCCAGGTCGATCCAAACCACCAGCACGCCCTCTGGATGTGCCAGTGCAATGCCGGCGGCCCCGGACGTCGAGACGTAGGGGCTGAGGTGGTCACCTTCGCGGATCTCGTCGAGCGAGCGCCGTGTCTGCGCAGGCAAGTCGGCCCAGTTCACGTCTTCGCCGACCGAAACGACATGCGGCGTGCCGTCGGACGTCTCGCCGGGGTTTCGGAAGGTGACGGCCAGTACTCGACGGGCCCGCCAGAGCCGCCGCAGTTCTTCGGCCGCCGCGTGTACCGCCTCCTCGACGGTGTCGGCTTGGGTCAGTTCCTGGTTCAGCGCATGCTCGCGACCGGCCGCCAGCGCCAGGGCGATCGCGGCGTGCCTGGCGAAATCGTTGACCAGATCCAGATAGTCGTTGCCGAATGGCGCCTGGTGGGGTTGGCGGGCGACGGCGATGACGCCGAGCGCGGTGCCGTCGGCGATCAGCGGGATGACGATGGCCGAGCGCTGGCCGACATCGGTGAACCCCTCGATCGGGTACTCGAAGGAGTCCGTGATCAGCGGCAGACCCCGCCGCGCGACACCACCGGTGGTGGAGCCGTCCATCGGCACCTGCTGGCCGATCACCTGCGAGGAGTATCGGCCCGCCGTCGCGGCAACGACCAGGGTGTCGACGTGGTCTGCGGGCAGGTCGGGTTCCTTCGGCACCAGCAGAATGGCCTGCTCGGCGTCGGCCAGTTCGAGCGCCCGATTGACGATGAGTTGTAGTGGCCCGGTCTGCGGATCGCCGGACAGCAGCGCGGTGGTGATCTCGCGACTGGCGCTGGTCCACTTGGCCGCTTCCCGTTCGCGCTGGAACAGTCGCGCGTTGTCGATGGCGGCCGCGGCGGCGGTCGCCAGGGCCCGCACGGCGCCCTCATGGGCGTCGGAGAACGCCCGGCCGGGCCGGTCGTCGGCGAGGTAGAGAGTGCCAAAGTCGGCTCCGCGCACCGTGATCGGTATTCCGAGCAGTGCCCGCAGCGGCGGGGTGCCTGCGTCGGTATGTGCACTCACATCGTCGAGGCGCAGGCCGTCGCCCACCGTCAGCTGACCGAGGCGACGGGCCGTCTCGTCGTCGATACCCGCATGCACACCGGAGACCAACGAGCCGTCGGCCGCGCGTATCCCCAGCGCCCCGTAACGGGCACCGGTCAGGTCGATCGCCGCGTTGACGATGCGCTTCAACGTCACATCGAGGTCCAGATCGGAACCGATCTCGACGATGGCCCGCACCAGTTGCTCCAACTGTTCGCGGGCGGCCCTCAACTCATCGAGTTGGTACTGCTCGCCGCGGTCGGCCTCGCTGTCCACAAAACTCCATCATCGTTGCTGGGCCCCGGTGGTGCAGGCGATTGCGTTCAAGCCTTCGCCCGCCCCGACATTCTGACCCGACAGGTTAAGTACCCACCAAGGCGCCTGCCCACCCAGATCTAGTCGGCCAACTGCACAGCGACGCCGACGGCGCCGCCCCCGACGTGGACCGCCAACACCGGGCCCATGTCGGTGACCACCAGCGACTCGAGCTGGGGCAACCGCGTCGTCAGCGCGGCACCGAGCTCGTCGGCGGCGTCGTGATTGTCGACGTGATGTACCGCGACGGCGGCCTGGCGCTCCCCGACAGCCTCCGCGACCCGATCGATCATCGCGGCGTGCGCCTTGGTCACGGTGCGGATCCGCTGATCGAGCACCAGACGTCCGTCGACGTCCAGACACAGCAGCGGTTTCAGCGACAACGCGGTGCCCAATCGCGATGCACCCTTGCTGATCCTGCCGCTGCGCCGCAGATTGTCCAGCCGGTGCACCACGACGAACACGTGTCCGCGGGACTGCGCCGAACGGGCGGCGGCTTCAACGGCATCGAGGTCGGCGCCGTTGCCTGCCGCGCGCGCCGCCGCCATCGCGACGAAGCCGACGCCCATCGCCGCCGACCGCGAGTTGACCACCCGCACCTTCGCACCGAAGTCGCGTGCGGTCTGCACCGCCGAACTGAACGTAGAAGACAGCGCGGCGGAAAGGTGAACGGCCACAACGCCGTCGCCCCCGCTGTCGGTCAGCGCGTGCCGGTAGACATCGGCGAGTTCGGCGGGCGTGGCACCCGCCGTCGTGACGCGCGGCCGGTCGTGAATGTCGTAGGGCACGTCGTCGATGCCGTCGCGCAGATCGGTTTGGTCGATCAGGACGTGTAACGGCACCTGCCGGATGTCGAACTGCTTGAGCTCATCTGGGCCCAGGCGGCATGACGAGTCGGTGACGACGATTACGGACATGAGACGCCGGCTTCGGCAAGCGCTTTCACCATCAGCTCGGCAACCCGCTGGTGTGCCTCGAAATTCCAGTGGATCCCGTCGGGGTTGCCGCGGCCGCTCATGACTTCGTCCTCGACGGCGGCTTTGAGGTCGACGAGCGGAATGTCATGCTGCCCGGCCCATTCGGTGATCGCCCTCGCAGTGCCTTCGCGGCCGTGGTGCGCCCTGCCGTAGGTGTCTGCGATGTGCACCGAAGGCAGCGATGCGACCACTGGGATGCCGGGCCGGTTGAAATCGATTGCGCCGCGGGTCATCTCCAGATACTCCATCGAGACATGCGGCGGCAGGGCGGCACGCGAGATCGGGGACAGCCGCGGCTGCACCCAACCGTAGCCGTCGCGCACCCACCGCCGCAGCCACGCGGGCCGGACATAGCGGATCATCTCGCGCAGCGCGGTGGGCAGCGGCGAGGGCAGCGAATCCATGCCGCCGGTCGCGAATATCACGGCACCCGCCCGCGGCAATGCCGCCCACGCGCGAGGATCCTGGGTGGCCGCCCACCAGACGTCGCGGCAGGTCCAGCCGATCCGTCCGATCACCTCGACATCCCAACCCAGTTGAGCGGCAACGATATTCGGCCAGATCCGCGGATCGTCGGCGGGCAGACCGCCGGCCGGTCCGTAGTAGGACAGCGAATCGCAGAAGACGAGTAGTGTTCGGCGGCTTTCGTCAGAGGACATCGTTGGCAACCTGTGCCGAGGCGTTCCAGACATCGAGTCGCCAGCGGATGTCACGCGCCTCGGCGTTGATCGCCGAGTGTCCGGACAGCTGCACCCAACTGGCGTTGCCCATCCCGCCCAGCGCGGGCCAATTGTCGACGGGCAGATCGAGCAGCGCGGCGGTCAACGCGGCGATCAGGCCACCGTGCGCGACGAGCACCACCGGACGCTCGGGATCGTCGACACCCCACTCGGTCTGCTCGGCGACCAGTTCGGTCACCAGCGGCATGCTGCGGGCGGCGACGTCGACGCGACTCTCACCGCCATGCGGCGCCCAGCGGGCGTCGTCACGCCACGCCAGCCGCGCACCGGGGGCCGCGGCGTCGACCTCGAGATGGGTCATCCCCTGCCAGTCGCCGAGATGCGTTTCGCGCAACCGGGTGTCGACGAGTACCGGCTGTCCGGACCGCTCCCCCAGCGCGACCGCGGTGTCCAGCGCCCGCCGCAGATCCGACGAGATGATCACCAGCGGTTGACGTTTCGCGAGCACTTCGGCGGCGGCGACGGCTTGGTCGCGGCCCAGATCGGACAGGTCGGTGTCGAGCTGGCCCTGCATCCGGCTGCTCGCGTTGTATCCCGTCTGACCGTGCCGCAGCATCACCAGCCGACGCACCCTCATGACGTCGCGTCCAGATCGACTGGCACCAGCGGGCAGTCACGCCACAGCCGGTCGAGCGCATAGAAATCGCGTTCGTCCTGATGCTGGATGTGCACCACGATGTCGACGTAGTCGAGCAGCGTCCACCGGCCTTCGCGGGTGCCTTCACGACGGGCCGGCTTGTAGCCCGCGAGGCGCATCTTCTCCTCGACCTCGTCGACGATCGCGTTGACCTGTCGCTCGTTGGAGGCCGACGCGATGACGAAGCAATCGGTGATCACCAGTTGACCGGACACGTCGATGACGACGACGTCCTGCGCGAGTTTGGCCGCGGCCGCCCGCGCCGCCACGCTCGCCATCTTCACGGCTTCGTCGGAGGCGCTCACGAGTTCCCGTCCTTCGTCACGGCCGGTTGCCCGGCGTAGAGCTTGCGTTTGGCCACGTACTGCACGACGCCGTCGGGCACCAGGTACCAGATCGGCCTGCCCTCTTCGGCGCGCTTGCGGCAATCGGTCGACGAGATCGCCAAAGCGGGCACTTCGACCAGGCTCAGCGCGTCGGCGGGCAGTTCCGCGAGCGCCGCCGAGATGTGTTTGCCGTCCAATTCATACCCCGGCCTGCTGACTCCGACGAACTTCGCGATCGAGAACATCTCCTCCCAGTTCTGCCACGACAGGATCGAGGCCAACGCGTCGGCGCCGGTGATGAAGTACAGGTCGGCCTCGGGGTTGAGCGCCCGCAGATCACGCAGCGTGTCCTTGGTGTAGGTGGGGCCGCCACGGTCGATGTCGACCCTGCTGACCGAAAACCGCGGATTGGACGCGGTCGCGATGACCGTCATCAGGTAGCGGTCCTCCGCGGCGGTGACGAAGCGGTGGTGCTTCTGCCAGGGCTGGCCGGTCGGCACGAACACCACCTCGTCGAGCTCGAAAAGGTCGGCCACCTCACTGGCCGCCACGAGGTGGCCGTTGTGGATGGGATCGAAGGTCCCACCCATCACCCCGAGCCGCCGTGAATTCATAAAGAGCCAGCTTACGGGAGTGCTCCGTGCGGCTCTCCGCGCGCCGAGATCGAGGTATCGGCGGATTCCTCTCGCCCTTTCGCGCCTATTTGCCGGTTTCGCCGCAGATCAGACCGGCGAGAGCCGGTGTGAGCCCAGCAGTTCGGACACCTCGAACGACGCCCGATCAGCGCGGTAGACGTCGCGGGCGTACTCCACGCACCGCCCGGAGGCGTCCTCGGTGCGTCGGGTAAGCAGCGTGCCCGCCGATCCGGCGCGCACACCGAGCTGCGAGCTGGACGCGTCGTCGAGGACGATCGATTCCAGCACCGCCGTCGAGCGGGCCAGATCGATGCCGTACCGGTTGCGCAGCACCGCCCACAGCGATCCGTCGTCGGAGACGTCGAGGATGCCCGGGGTCAGATCCGCGGGTAGGAACGTGGTCTCCAGGGCGAACGGCACATCGTCGACCGTGCGCAGCCGGTGGAAGACGTTCACCATCGCGTGCTCCTCGAGCGCCAAGGCGATCCGCACCGCGGGTGTCGCATGTTGATGCTCGGCCCACAACAGGCGAGCGGCGGGCCGATGACCGAGACGCGACACCTCCTCGGAGAAGCTGCCGATGTGAAAGCGGACGCGCGGCTCGGCGACGAACGTACCGCGGGGCGGCTTGCGGTAGACCACCCCTTCGCTTTCCAACAATGACAGCGCCTGGCGCGCGGTCATCCGGCTGACCCCATGCGCTTCGGCCAATTCGCGTTCGGACGGCAACAAAGTATGCGGTCCGAGCTGCTCAGTGGCTATGCGGTCACGCACCAGGGCGGCGATCGCGATGTAGCGCGGCGTCGCCGGAGGCCCGTGTCGTGCGGCGCGAGGCATGCTTTGCAGCTTAACCGGACCCGCCAACCAACTGGTCTAGGCCATGCCCGTTGTGAACACCTTGTGACCGGGGTTGACGATGGCCTGGGTCACACCCGATACTACGGTTCAACCACATGGTCTATACCACCGGGAGGAACGATGACCGGTCCGAATTCGTCGCCGCGGAGCGACGCCGCTGACCTGGCCAAGTTCGGCTACGAAGAATCCTTGGAGCGGCGCACCGGCAAGTTCGCCTCGTTCGCGGTGGCGTTCGCCTTCGTCTCGATCGCGACGGGCATCTTCACCACGTACGGATCGGTGCTGAACTCGTCGGGCCCGGCGGGCATCTGGACCTGGCCGATCGCCGTGATCGGACAACTCGCCGTCGCTTTCGTGCTCGGCGCCCTCGCCGCCCGCATCCCGGTGACCGGCTACCACTACCAGTGGATGTCGCGGTTGGCGAACCCGGTGCTGGGCTGGATCCTCGGCTGGATCTCGTTCACGTTCCTGGCCATCGTGGTGGTCGCGGTCGACTACACCATCGCCTCGACGATCCTGCCGGTGCTGCTGAACTATCAGGGCACCGCGACGATCGCCTGGCTGGTGACCGCGCTCGTGCTGGTGATCCAGGCGGCGTTGGTGGCGTTTTCGACGCCGTGGGCGGAGCGAGTCAACAACGCCTTCGTCTCGCTCGAACTCATCGGAATGGTGACCCTGACGGTGCTGCTGCTCGTCGTCGCCGCGGTGCGCGGCGACATGGATTTCTCGAATCTGTTCAGCAAGGGCGCCGTGCCCGCCGAAGGCTATTGGAGCTTCGGCGATCTGACCACCGCGGGCCCGTGGATGCTGGGCTTCCTGCTCGGCGCCTTCACGATTGTGGGTTTCGAGTCCGCGGCGAATCTCGCTGAGGAGACCAACGATCCGGAACGCGTTGTGCCGCGGGCGATGTGGCAGGCAGTGCTGGCGTCGGGTGTGCTCGGTTTCCTCTTCATTGTCGCGGTGACGCTGGCCGCGGGCGACCCGGTTGCCCTGGCCCAATCCGGCACGCCGATCGCCGACGTCATCGACAAGACACTGGGTTCGGCCGTCGCGACGCTTCTGCTGCTGATGGTGGTGCTGGCGATCTTCGCCTGCGGGCTGGTGATCATGATCACCGGCGTCCGCCTCACCTGGGCGATGTCGCGGGACCAACGCTTCCCCGGCTGGCAACAATGGAACCAGATCTCGCCGAAGTTCCTCACGCCGCTGAAGGCCACGGCGCTGTATGTCGTTCTCGCCGAACTGATTTTGGCTATCTTCTCGCACTCCGAGACGGCGTTGTTCACGTTGTTCGGTGCGGCTACACTGCTGCCCGCCGTCATGTACGCATCGACGGTGGCGCTGTACCTGATCAAGCGCAAGTCGCTGCCGGTCAGCGATAAGTTCAACCTCGGCGCCTGGGAGATTCCGGTGCTGGTGGTGGCCGTCGTGTGGCTGTTGTTCGAACTCGCGCTGTTCCGGGACGCGAGTTTCAAACAGGCGTGGGCGTACGTCATCGTGATGGTGGTCATCGGCGCGCTCTATCTCGGGTATCTGTTGGTCAGCCGAGGCAGGAAGGGGCTGTCCATGCCGGATATGCATTCGATCGACGCCGAACTCGAGGCGCAGGCCGCGAAGGATTGACCATGCCGCACTTCCTGGCGATCGACCAGGGCACCTCGGGCACGAAGGCCATCGTGGTCGACGACGCCGGACGGATCGTCTCGATCGCCGAAGTCGCGGTGCGACCGGATTATCTGGCGGGCGGCGGAGTCGAGCAGGACCCGGAGGCGTTGTTCGACTCCGTCGTCACCGCTGGGCGAAAAGCGCTGACAGAGGCCGGTGTTCCGGTCGCCGCGGTGGCCCTCGCGAATCAGGGCGAGACGGTACTGGCCTGGGATCGCGCCACCGGGCGTCCGCTCACCCCGGCCGTCGTGTGGCAGGACCGGCGCGCCGAGTCGGTCTGCACGCCGTTGGCCGTGTCGGCGGACACCGTCGCACAGCGCACCGGACTGGTGCTCGACCCGTATTTCTCCGCGCCCAAGATGGCGTGGATACGGGCGAACATGGCCACCGACGGCGTGGTGACCACCACCGACACGTGGCTGGTGCACCGACTCTGTGGCGCGTTCGTCACCGACGCGTCGACGGCCAGCAGGTCGCTGTTGACGACGCTGGACACCGTCTCGTGGGACGACGAGCTGCTCGGCTTGTTCGGGCTGACCGGCGAGGCGCTGCCCGAAATCGTCGGCTGCGACCAGATCGTCGGCAGCACAGAGGTTTTCGGGCCTTCGATTCCGGTTGCGGGGCTCATCGTCGACCAGCAGGCGGCGCTGCTTGCGGAGAGTTGCCTGGAACCCGGTCAGGCCAAGTGCACGTTCGGGACCGGCGCCTTCCTGCTGGCCCAACTCGGCGGGAAGCCTGCCCGGTCGGCATCGGGGCTGACCACCTCGGTGGCGTGGCGGCTACGCGACCTCACGTCGTATTGCGTCGACGGCCAGGTCTACACGGCGGCGTCCGCGGTGCGGTGGGCCGTCGACCTCGGCCTGCTGGCCGGTGCCGACGAAATCGATTCCACGGCAGCCGATTCCAGTGACGGGGTGACGTGTGTGCCCGCGCTGGCCGGCCTGGCCGCACCGTGGTGGGACTCGGCGGCCAGCGCATCCTTCACCGGGATGACGCTGAGCAGCAAGCGGGGACACCTGGTTCGCGCGCTGATGGAGGGCATTGCCGCGCAGGTGGCCGCGTTGGTCAACCTGGTCACCACCGACACGGGGCAGCCGCTGAGCCGGCTTCGGGTCGACGGTGGGCTGACCCGCTCCGCGGTGCTGATGCAGGCGCAGGCCGACCTGGCGCGGATTCCCGTCGACGTCTACCCGTCGCTGCACGCCACCGCACTGGGCGCCGCCGCGTGCGCGCGGTTGGCCCTTGACCCGGGCCTGGCCGTGGCGGACGCCGTCGGTACGTGGACGCCACAGCACTCCTACGAACCCGAGTGGTCGGCCGAGCGCGCCGCCGAATTCCTGGCGCACTGGACGCGGGCGGCCGAATCGGTTTTGGCGCAGAAGGAAACAACGACCCTATGAGCACTCCCGGCGTCTCCGACGTGGTGGTGGTTGGCGGCGGAATCGTGGGTTGCGCGATTGCCCGCGCCGTGGCAGGCACAACGCTGTCGGTGACGCTGCTGGAAGCGCGCGCCGATGTCGGCGACGGCACCAGCAAGGCAAACACCGCATTGCTGCACACCGGGTTCGACGCGACGCCCGGCACGCTCGAATCGCGTTTGGTGGCACGCGGATACGACCTGCTGGGCCGCTACGCTGAGCAGACCGGTATCCCGGTCGAGCGCACCGGCGCGGTGCTGGTGGCGTGGACCGACGAGGAACGCGATGTGCTGCCCGCCTTGAAGGACAAGGCCAAACGCAACGGCTACCGCGACTGCGAGATCGTCACCGCAGACGAGGTGTACGGGCGGGTGCCCGACCTCGGCCCCGGCGTGTTGGCGGGGCTGACCGTCCCCGGCGAGTCGATCATCTGCACCTGGACCACGAACCTCGCCCTGGCCACCGATGCGGTGCAACGCGGCGCGCGCCTGTTGCGCAACGCACGGGTGACGGGTGTGGCCGCCCGCGACGGATACACCACGCTGCAGACGACCCGTGGTGAGGCCCACGGTCGATGGGTGATCAATGCGGCGGGCCTGGGTGCCGACCATCTCGACGCGGAGTTCGGGCATCACCGCTTCACCGTGACGCCGCGGCGCGGTGAACTGCTGGTGTTCGACAAACTGAGCAGGCCGATGGTGCCGCTGATCGTATTGGCCGTGCCGTCGTCGCGGGGCAAGGGCGTGCTGGTCAGCCCGACCATCTACGGCAACGTGATGGTGGGGCCGACCTCGGAAAACCTCGAAGACCGCACTGCCACAGGCACTTCCGAAGAAGGGTTCGACTTCCTGCTCAGCAAGGGGCGCGCGCTGATGCCGTCGCTGTTCGACGAGGAGATCACAGCGGCGTATGCCGGGCTGCGGGCGGCGATCGACCGCGACGACTACCTGATCGACGTCGACGCCGCGGCGCGCTACGTGCTGGTCGGTGGGATCCGCTCCACCGGCCTCACGTCGGGCATGGCGATCGCCGAGCATGTGCTCGGCCTGCTCGGCGACGCCGGGCTCGACGTCACCGAGCGTGCGGATCTCCCTGCGCCGCCGCGGATGCCGAACATCGGCGAAGTCGGGGTGCGTCCGTATCAGGACTCCGCGCGCATCGCCGACGACCCCGAATACGGCCGCATCGTCTGCTTCTGCGAACGCGTCAGCGCGGGTGAGATCCGCGACGCGTTCCAATCCCCCATTCCCCCAGCCGATCTAGATGGGCTGCGGCGCCGCACCCGGGTGATGAACGGCCGCTGCCAAGGCTTCTACTGCGGTGCGCGGACAAGTGAACTGCTGGCCACTGGAGGTGACCCCCGATGAGCGATGTTGCGGTCGCGATCGTCGGCGGCGGGCCGTCCGGGCTGACGGCCGCGGCGGCGCTGGCGCCGCACGCCGACGGCGAGGTCCTCGTAATCGAACGCGAAGCAGAAACCGGCGGAATACCGCGCCACAGCGACCATCCCGGCTACGGGATGCGCGATCTGCGGCGCTTCATATCCGGCCCGGCATACGCGCGCAGGCTGACAGGAATGGCCAAGGACGCCGGCGCAGTGCTGGAGACCGAGGCGATGGTCACCGGATGGGCGGGCGAGCGCACGTTGCAAATCACCTCGCCGCGCGGCGTGCGAACCGTCACGGCCGACGCGGTGATCCTGGCCACTGGCGCGCGGGAGCGGCCGCGGCCCGCGCGTCTGGTCCCCGGCGACCGCCCCGACGGGGTGTACACCACCGGTCAGTTGCAGAACCTCGTGCATGTGCACCACGCCAAGGTGGGCACCCGGGCTTTGATCGTCGGCGCCGAACTGGTGAGTTGGTCGGCGGTGTTGACGTTGCGCGACGCCGGCTGCGCCACCGTCGCGATGGTGAGCGCGTACCCGAAGGCCGAGGCCTACACGGCTTTTCGGCTGCCGGGCCGGTTGCTGATGGCCGGGCCGGTGCTCACCTCCAGTCGGCTGGTCGGCATTCACGGTAAGGACCGGGTGCACGGCGCGATCGTCGAGGACGTCGTCACCGGTCAGCGGACCACGATCGCCTGCGACACCGTCGTCTTCACCGGAGACTGGATCCCCGACCACGAACTGGCCCGCACCGGCGGGCTCGCGATGGATGCAGGGACATGCGGCCCGCTCGTGGATGCCGGCCTGCGCACGAGCCACCCGGGGGTGTTCGCGGTCGGCAACCTGCTGCATCCGGTGGACACCGCAGACGGCGCCGCCCTGGATGGGCGCCATGTCGCGACAGCGGTGCGACAATGGCTTCGGCATCGTGACGAGCCCGCCAAGGCTGTCCGGGTGCGCGTCGCCCCACCATTCAGATGGGTTGCGCCACAGCTCGTTTCACCCGACGGCGGCGTCGCCGCGCGTGGCGACCTGTTGTTGTGGACAGACGAGTACCGCAGGTTGCCGAAGCTGGTCGCGGTGCAGGACGGCCGGGTCATCGGGAGCAAACGCACGCCGTGGCCCGCCGCGCCCGGGCGTGTCTACCGGGCGCCGTGGTCGCTGGTGGCCAATGCCGACCACGACGGCGGTGACGTCACGGTGTCCTTCGCTTAGACCGGCAGCAGCGCGTCGATCACCGAGGCCAACTGCTTGGCCGACCGGCACTCGTGCATGGTGATGACGTCCTGGTACCGCGGCACCGCCGAATCGCCGCTGCCCCACAGATGCTTGGGCTCGGGGTTGAGCCAGTGCGCATGCCTGCTGGCGTTGACCATGTGGGCCAGCAGATCGGTCTCCGGGTTGCGGTAGTTGTTGCGCCCGTCGCCGAGCACCAACAACGAACTGCGCGGCGACAACACGTTCGGCCACTTCTCCATGAAGGACACGAACGCGTGACCGTAGTCGGAGTGCCCGTCGCGGGTGTACACCCCCGCCTCGCGGGTGATGCGCTGCACCGCCACGGCCAGATCGGCGTCCGGGCCGAACAACTCGGTGACCTCATCGGTGGTGTCGATGAACGCGAAAACCCGCACCCGCGAGAATTGCTGGCGCAGCGCGTGGACAAGCATCAGCGTGAAATGGCTGAAGCCGGCCACCGATCCCGATACATCGCACAACACCACGAGTTCAGGGCGGGCCGGATGCGGCTTCTTGAGCACGACGTCGATGGGCACGCCGCCGGTAGACATCGACTTGCGCAGCGTCTTGCGCATGTCGATCTCCCCCGCGCGGGCCCGACGCCGCCGTGCGGCCAGCCGGGTCGCCAGAGTACGCGCCAGCGGCTGCACCACCCGACGCATGTTGCGCAGCTGTTCGCCTGAGGCGCGAAGGAATTCGACGTTCTCGGCGAGCTGCGGCACACCGTACATCTGCACATGGTCGCGGCCAAGCTGCTCGGCGGTGCGGCGCTTGGTCTCCGCCTCGACCATCTTGCGCAGCTGCGCGATGCGTTGTGCGGCAAGTGCTTTGGCGATCTGCTCCTGCGACGGCGTCGGCTCGTCGCCGTAGGGTGCCAGCAGGCCCGCGAGCAGCCTGCCCTCGAGGTCGTCCAGGCTCATCGCCTTGAGCGCCTGATACGACGAGTACGACGGGCCTCGGCTGGACTGGTAGCGTCCGTATGCCTCGACGATCTGTGCGATCATCGCCGCCAACCGCTCGTCCATGTTGGCCAGATCGGCGTTCTCGCTGAGGATGTCGACCAGCGCGGCGCGCAGCGCCTCGATGTCCTCCGGCGGCAGGCCCTGGCCGTCGTCTGTATCCTCGTCGTCGTCCTCGAGCACCGTCTTGGCGCCCAACGCCGCAGGGAAGTAAAGGTCGAACACCGCGTCATAGGTGTCGCGGTGGTCGGATCGCCGCAGCACCGCGCACGCGAAGCCCTCGCGCAACGCCTCCCGGTCACCGAGGCCCAGCACGGATAGCACGCGTCCCGCGTCGACGGTCTCCGACGGCCCGACCGAAATCCCTTGTTTGCGTAGCGCTTCGACGAATTCCACCAGGTGGCCGGGGATTCCGTGGGGCGCCAGCGGCTGAGGTGGGCGGACGCGGCGGGCGGCCATCAGTTCAGCCTCAGCTCCCCGGCCGCCTTCACTTGGTCGGACTGGTGTTTGAGCACCACACCCAGCGTTGCCGCGATCACCTCGTCGTCGATGGTGTCCATGCCCAGTGCCAGCACCGTGCGGCCCCAGTCGATGGTCTCGGCCACCGACGGCAGCTTCTTGAGTTGCATGCCGCGCAGCACGCCGATGATCTTGACGAGTTCGGCGGCCAGATGCTCCGGTAACTCGGGCACCCGCGACAGCAGGATGCGGCGCTCGAGGTCGGGATCGGGGAAGTCGATGTGCAGGAACAGGCATCGGCGCTTGAGCGCTTCGGACAGTTCCCGGGTGGCGTTTGAGGTCAGCACCACCAGCGGTGCGCGCTCGGCGGTGATGGTGCCGAGTTCCGGCACGGTGACCGCGAAGTCGGAGAGCACCTCCAGCAGCAGGCCCTCGATCTCGATGTCGGCCTTGTCGGTCTCGTCGATCAGCAGCACGGTGGGCTCCGTGCGCCGGATGGCGGTGAGCAGCGGTCGGGACAGCAGGAACTCCTCGCTGAACACGTCCATCTTGGTCTGGTCCCAGTCGCCGCCGGCCGAGCCGGCAGTCGAACTCTGCCCCGCTTGGATGCGCAGGATCTGCTTGGCGTGGTTCCACTCGTAGAGAGCGCGCGCTTCGTCGACACCCTCGTAGCACTGCAGCCGGACCAGCCCGGAACCGGTGGCCTGCGCGACGGCGCGCGCCAGTTCGGTCTTGCCGACGCCTGCCGGACCCTCGACGAGCAGCGGCTTGCCCAGCCGATCGGCGAGGAAAACCGCTGTGGCGGTGGCGGTGTCGGGCAGATAGCCGGTTTCAGCCAGCCGCCGCGCGACATCGTCGATGTCGGCGAACAGCGGCGCCGGGCGCGCAGGGACGCTCACATGTGCTCCTTAAGCCGGGCGGGTGTGGCCGTCTCCCCACACAATCCACTTGGTTGACGTCAATTCGGGCAGACCCATCGGTCCGCGGGCATGCAGCTTCTGGGTCGAGATGCCGATCTCGGCGCCGAACCCGAACTGCTCACCGTCGGTGAAGGCCGTCGACGCGTTCACCATCACGGCGGCGGCATCGACCCGCTCGCTGAACCGTTGCGCCGCAGCCAGATTGGTCGCGACGATGGCCTCCGTGTGGCCGGTGCCGTACTCGTTGATGTGATCGATCGCGGCGTCCACACCGTCGACCACCGCCAGCGCGATGTCCATCGACAGGAATTCGGCGCGCAGTTCCTCCTCCGACGGATCGGTGTGCACGGTGACATCGGCGTCCTGCAGCGCCTTGGTCAGCCGCGGCACCGCGTGGTCGGCGATGGCCTTGTCGATCAGCAGCGACTCGGCGGCGTTGCAGACACTCACCCGACGGGTCTTGGCGTTCAGCAGAATCCGCTCGGCCACGTCGAGGTCGGCCGATTCGTGAACGTACACATGGCAATTGCCGACGCCGGTCTCGATGGTCGGCACCATCGCGTCGCGCACCACCGCATCGATCAGGCCGGCTCCGCCGCGCGGGATCACCACGTCGACCAGGCCCCGTGCCTGGATCAGATGCGTCACGCTGGTACGGTCTTCGCTCGGAAGCAACTGCACCGCATCGGGGTTGCGGTTCTCCAGCTCCAGCGCATCGCGAAGCGCCTTCACCAGTGCAGCATTCGAGCGCGCCGCCGACGAACTACCGCGCAGCAGCACCGCGTTACCCGACTTCAACGTCAACCCGAACGCGTCGACGGTCACGTTGGGCCTGCCCTCGTAGACGATGCCGACCACGCCCAGCGGCACGCGCTGCTGACGCAGCTGCAGACCGTTGGGCAGGGTGCGGCCGCGCAGCACCTCACCGATCGGATCGGGTAGACCCGCCACCTGACGCAGGCCCGAGGCGATGCCGTCGATTCGATTCGGGTTCAGCGCGAGCCGGTCGAGCATCGCGTCAGGGGTTCCCGCCGCCTTTGCCGCGGCCAGATCCTCGGCGTTGGCGTTCAGGATGGAGCCCGCGTCGCGCAGCAGATTGTCGGCCGCCGCGTGCAACGCGCAATTCTTCGTCTCGGTACTCAGCGTGGCCAACGCGCGGGCGGCGACGCGGGCCCGACGCGCCGCGGCGTGCACCTGCTCACGCAGGTCGGAGACCGCTGGTGCCTGCACACTCATCGACCCAGCGTATCGGACATGCCGGAACCGCTCGACAGGTGTCAGGTCGACCGGGCTGGGCTAGCGTTGAGGCTTATGGTGACGCGGGTCTGTGTCGTGGGCAGTGTCAACGCCGATCTCACCTTCACCGTGGATACGTTGCCGCGCCCGGGCCAGACCGTGCTCGCGTCGTCGCTGTCGCCGGCACCGGGCGGCAAGGGCGGTAACCAAGCGGTCGCGGCGGCGCGAGCGGGCGCGACCGTGCAGCTCGTGGCGGCGCTCGGCGCGGACGCCGCGGCCGACCAGTTGCGCGCCCACCTCCGCGACAACGAGGTGGGGTTGGACGGCGTGATCACCGTGCCGGGTCCGAGCGGGTCTGCGGCGATCATCGTCGACTCGGCGGCCGAGAACATGATCGTGGTGGCGCCCGGCGCCAACGCGCATCTGACAGTGACCTCCCCCGACGCGCGCGCGGTCATCGCCGACAGCGACGTGGTGCTGCTGCAACTGGAGATCCCGATCGCGACGGCCATCGCGGCCGCCGGTGTCGCGCGGGCGGCCGACGCGGTGGTGATGCTCAACGCGTCGCCGGCAGGCGCCCGACCCCACCAGCTGCTGGCGCTGTCCGAACTCGCCGACGTGGTCGTCGTCAACGAGGCCGAGGCGCGTGAATGGCATTGGCCGGTACCGCATTTGGTGATCACCCGCGGCGCGCGCGGGGCCAGCTACCTCGGTGACGACGAGCGGTTCGACGTGCCAACGCCTGCTGTCGAGGCCGTCGACACCACCGGCGCAGGCGACGTGTTCGCCGGCGTGTTGGCCGCCGGATGGCGGGACGGGCACGAGGGTGCGCTGCGCCGGGCCTGCGCGGCAGGCGCCCTCTCGACGCTGGTGCCGGGTGCGGGTGATTGCGCGCCCTACGCGGAGGCCATCGACGACGCAGTAGCCGACAGAGAAAGGCAGTTATGACGTCAACCACGCCGCGTCCACCGGAGGGCGACTGGCTCGGCACGCCGTATCTGCACTTCACCCGCGAGGGGCCGGTCGGGGTGTGCACGCTGGATCGCCCGCAGGCCCGCAACGCGATGACGCCCGCGATGTACTTCGGCATCCGGTACGCCGTCCGGCACGTCGACGCCGATCCCGACCTGGCGGGGCTGCTGATCACCGGCACCGGCGACGTGTTCGCGCCAGGCGGCGACATGGGCGGCGGCGACGGTTCGGACAACTGGCTGACGTTCGGGTCGGCGCTCGGCATGGACGCCACGCCGTTCGAGACGCTGCGGCAGTCGGTGAAGCCGGTGGTGAGTGCGGTCAACGGATTGTGCCAGGGCGGCGGACTGCAGATCGCGCTGTGCAGCGACATGGCCGTGGTCAGCGACCGCGCGACGTTCCGCGTGCCCGAACTGTTCCGCGGCATCGCCGACACCTACTACAGCCAGATGCTGGCCCGGCTGATCGGCCCGGTGCGGACCCGCGACCTGATGTTCACCGGTCGGACGCTGACCGCCGCCGAGGCGCAGGAGTGGGGCATGGTCGCGCGGGTGGTGCCGCACGACTCGCTGCTCGACGAAGCCCGCGAGGTGCTCGGCCAGTGCTGCCGGACGGCGCCCGCGGCGCGCAGCGTGGTGAAGTCCAGCCTCGACAACTACATGGGGTTGTTCGACCGCATCGGCATGCAGGCCAGCTATTCGTCGCCCGAGGCGTTGGAAGGCTTCCGCGCGTTCAAGGAGCGCCGCTCCCCCGACTGGGTGCACCCGGACCTGCGCATCGACGGCCGCCTCTAGAGCGATTTCGGTGTGTCTGGTCGCGCCCAGCGCTACCCATCACACCGAAATCGCCGAGAAATAGTACAGATTTTGCTGTACTATTGGGCTCATGCAGACTGCGACGCGCATCGACGCCCTCGCCCGGTTCGGCTACGCGCTCTCAGACACGACTCGCACCAGAATCTTGCTGACGCTGCGCGACGGTCCCGGCTATCCGTCCGAGTTGGCCGAGCAGATCGGGGTGTCGAGGCAGATCCTGTCCAACCACCTGACCTGTCTGCGTGGCTGCGGGCTGGTGGTGGCCCAGCCTGAGGGACGCCGCACCCGCTACGAGTTGGCCGATTCCCGGATCGTGCACGCGCTCGACGACCTCGTCGGTCTGGTGCTCGCCGTCGACCCGAACTGCTGCTCGTGAGACTCGACGTGCGGCGCGCGACGCTGCGACGGCGGATCCGATTACTGGTCGCTGCCACCATCACCTACAACGTGCTCGAAGCGGTGATCGCGATGGCCGAGGGCACGCGCGTGTCCTCGTCGGCGTTGATCGGATTCGGTCTGGACTCGGTCGTCGAGGTGTCTTCGGCGGCGGCGGTCGCCTGGCAGTTCTCGGCCAAGGACCCCGAGACCCGAGAGAAGGCCGCGTTGCGGTTCATCGCGTTGTCGTTCTTCGCGCTCGCCGCCTACGTCGCCGTCGACGCGGTGCTGACGCTGTTCGGCGTCAGCGAGGCTCGGCCGTCGCTGGTCGGCATCGTTCTCGCTGCGGCCAGCCTGGTCGTCATGCCGGTGCTGTCGTTGGCGCAACGCCGCGCCGGCCAGGAGTTCGGATCGGTGTCGGCAGTTGCGGATTCGAAGCAGACGCTGCTGTGCACCTACCTGTCCGCCATCCTGCTGGCGGGTCTGCTGTTGAACAGCCTGTTCGGCTGGTCGTGGGCCGATCCTGTCGCTGCACTGGGCATCGCCGCGATCGCGGTGCGCGAAGGCATCAACGCGAAACGAGGTGACCCATGCTGCCATTGATCTCGCTACTCCTGTTCGCGGTATTCGCGACGCTCGGATTCGGTTGGCGCAGTTGGGAACAGCGACGCCGCACCGGATCGACGGGCTTCAAGGGTGTCAGCGGCAGCCCGGGCTCGGCTCGGTGGCGCCGGTCACCGCGCTGAGCGCACCGTGGCTCCGGGTGGCAGGCATCGCGATCGCGCTGATCGGCATCGCTGCAACGGTGTACGCGCAATTGGACATGGGCGATTCGTGGCGTATCGGCGTGGATCCCGGCGAGACGACCACGCTGGTGCGCTCCGGTGTGTTCGGTGTGGTGCGCAATCCGATCTTCACCGCGATGATCGTGTTCGGCGCCGGAATCGCTTTGATCACACCGAATCCGGCGGCGATCGCAGGGTTCGTGGTGTTGACGGCGACGATCGAGTTGCAGGTGCGCGTCGTCGAGGAGCCGCACCTGCTGTCCAAGCACGGCGACGCCTACCGCGACTATCTGGCAAACGTCGGCCGCTTCGTTCCCGGGGTTGGCCGCGTCTAGACTGCCGGGCATGCCGTTGCTAGGAAAGCTGCTCCGCCGGTTCCGCGCGAGTGAGGCCCGCAGTCCGCTGTCCAGACCGGAGTATTCCGGTGGCGCCGCGATCGAGGTCACCAGTCCGGCGTTCACCGACGGCGCCGCGATCCCGCAGAAGCACGCGGGAAAAGGCGTCGGTGACAACGTATCCCCGGCGCTGCAGTGGACCGGCGTGCCCGCCGACGCCAAGCAGTTGGTGCTGATCATGGACGATTTGGACGTGCCGATGCCCAAACCGCTGATGCACACCATCGCGGTGCTCGAGCCGGATCTCGGCGGGCTCGCAGAAGGTGAGTTGAAGCCCGGCACCGCCGGCGTGCGACTCGTCAAGGCCTTCGGTGACACTTACGTCGGCCCGCGACCGATTCCCGGTCACGGGCCGCACCACTATCGGTTCTCGGTGTTCGCGCTCGACCATCGGATCGGCGACGACGTCGCCGACCACAACGCATTGCTGTCGGCGATGACGGGTCACGTCGTCGCGCGCGGCGCGCTGACGGGCACCTACGAACGCTGATCGCCGGCGCGCTAGCGTGGGTCAGGTGGCACGCAAGTAGATGAACAGCAAGCAGGAAGCGGGCTGGCTCTGGACGCCGTTGGTCGACAGTCGGAGTGCTTGCGGGTTCGGCACTGGGCTGGGTCGGCTACACCAGAGCGCGTTAGTCCTCGGGCACCTCGCGCTCGATCTCGTCCAGCCAGACGCGGGCCGACATGTCCGACGGCGCCCGCCAGTCACCGCGAGGCGACAGCGATCCGCCGTGCGAGACCTTCGGCCCGTTCGGCAGCGCCGAGCGCTTGAATTGGGAGAACGAGTAGAAGCGCTGCGCGAACACCTGCAGCCAGTGCCGAATCTCCTTCAGCGAGTAGGCCGGTCGCTTCTGGTCGGGAAAACCGACGGGCCAGTCCCCGCGTTCTGCGTCGCTCCAGGCATGCCACGCCAGGAACGCGACCTTCGACGGGCGGAACCCGAACCGCAGCACCTGAAACAGTGAAAAGTCCTGCAGCACATACGGGCCGACCTTGGACTCGCTGCTCTGAATCTCCTCATCCTCGCCCGCCGGGACCAATTCCGGGCTGATCTCGGTGTCGAGGACCGACTGCAGCACGTCGTTGACGGTGTCGTCGAACTGCTTCGACGAAATCACCCAGCGAATCAGGTGCTGGATCAGTGTCTTCGGCACGCCTCCGTTGACGTTGTAGTGCGACATCTGGTCGCCCACACCGTAAGTGGACCAGCCGAGGGCGAGTTCAGACAGGTCGCCGGTGCCGAGCACAATGCCGCCACGCTGGTTGGCGAGCCGGAACAGGTAGTCGGTGCGCAGACCCGCCTGCACATTCTCGAACGTGACGTCGTAGACCTTCTCACCGCGGGCGAACGGATGATCCATCTCCTTGAGCATCAGTTCCGCGGTGGCCTTGATGTCGATGGTCTCGAACGTCACGCCAAGCGCTTCGGCGAGTCGGTTCGCGTTGCTCTTGGTGCGCTCACCCGTGGCGAAGCCCGGCAGCGTGAACGCGAGAATGTCGCTGCGCGGCCTGCCTTCTCGGTCCATCGCGCGGGCAGCGACAATCAACGCGTGGGTGGAGTCCAACCCACCGGACAGCCCGAGCACCACCTTCGGATAGTCCAGTGCCCGCAGCCGTTGTTCCAGACCAGCGACCTGAATGTTGTAGGCCTCGTAGCAATCCTGTTCCAGGCGTTGCGGATCCGCGGGCACGAACGGGAACCGCTCGATCTCCCGGCGCAATCCGATGTCACCGCTGGGCGGGTCGAGCTGGAATTCGATGCGGCGGAACGATTCCGCGGTGATGCCGTGGTGCAGGCGGTTGTCGTCGAAAGTGCCCATCCGAAGCCGCTCCGCGCGCAGTAGTTCCAGGTCGACGTCGGCGACCGAACGCTGATCGCCCAGCGCGAACCGCTCCGACTGGACCAGGCGTACGCCGTTCTCCCATATCATCGTCTGGCCGTCCCACGCCAGGTCGGTGGTCGACTCGCCCTCACCCGCCGCGGCATAGACATAGGCGGCCAGGCACCGCGACGACGCCGACCGCGCCAGCAGGCAACGGTCCTCGGCGCGGCCGATGGTGATCGGGCTGCCGGACAGATTCGCCAACACCGTCGCACCCGCGAGCGCCGCCTGCGCGCTGGGCGGGATCGGCACGAACATGTCCTCGCAGATCTCGACGTGCAGCACGAAGCCGGGTAGGTCGGTCGCGGTGAACAACAGGTCGGGCCCGAACGGCACGTCGGCCTCGCCGATCCTGATCGCGCCGCGCATCACGTCGCCGGCCGCCATCTGGCGTCGCTCGTAGAACTCCCGGTACGTCGGCAGGTACGACTTCGGCACCACGCCGAGGATCCGGCCGCGGTGGATCACCACGGCGGTGTTGTAGATCCGGTGCTGATAGCGCAGCGGCGCGCCGAGGACCAGCACCGGCATCAGTTCGGCCGATGCGACCACGACGTCGAGCAGCGCGTCCTCGACCGCGTCCAGCAGGGCGTCCTGCAGCAATATGTCCTCGATCGAGTAGCCGGACAGCGTCAGCTCAGGAAAGACCGCCAGCGCGACGCTGTCGTCATGGCATGCCCTGGCTACCCGCACGACCGACTCGGCGTTGGCCGCGGGATCGGCGATGCTCGTGTGGTGGGTGCACGCCGCCACTCGCACGAACCCGTGGCGATAAGCCGAATAGAAATCCATGCCTCAATGTTGCCCGAAAACGGATCGGGGTATGCAAAACCCCATGAGTGACGTCGCAGTGCTGGTCATAGACATGTTGAACACGTATGCGCACGAGGACGCCGAGATGCTGGCGGACAATGTGGCCGAGATCGTCGATCCGCTGGCCGGGCTGATTGCGCAGGCCCGCAACCGCGACGACGTCGACCTGGTTTACGTCAACGACAACTTCGGCGACTTCACCGCGGATTTCGACGACATCGCAGAGGCGGCGTGCAACGGAAAGCGCCCCGAGTTGGTGACGCCGATCGCACCCGACGAGGCCAGCAGGCGCCTGCTCAAGGTGCGGCACAGCGCGTTCTACGCCAGCTCACTGGACTATCTACTCGGCCGGTTGGAGACCAAGCGGCTGATCCTGACCGGCCAAGTCACCGAACAGTGCATCCTCTACACCGCGCTCGACGCCTACGTGCGCCATTTCGAGGTCATCGTGGCGCCCGACGCGGTCGCCCACATCGATCCCGAACTCAGCGATGCCGCCCTGACGATGATGAACAAGAACATGCACGCCGAGATCGTGCCCGCTGCGAAGTGCCTGAAGTAGGTTTCGCGCCGCTGCGCGCGGGTAGGCGTTACCCGTGGTCACACGCGACCGGATCGCCGAACCCTGGGGCGGCCGAACGCCGTACGGACGAGGCGAACCGTGGCCGACCCGCGTCGACACCTATCTGACCGACGACGCCGTCGACCAGTGGGTGCAGTCGGCGTCCGTGTTGCATTCGAACGGTGACGGCCTGGACGTCGCGGTGAAAGACGGCCGCATCGTCGGTGTACGCGGACGCGCCGACGACCGGGTGAACCACGGCAGGCTCGATCCGAAGGATCTCTACGGCTGGCAGGCCAACGCCGCGCCCGACCGCCTCAAAGCCCCGATGGTCCGGCGCCAGGGCCAACTCGTCGAAACCGATTGGGACACCGCGATGGACGAGATCGTCCGGCGCAGCAGGACGTTGCTCGACGGGTTCGGGCCCGGTTCGTTCGGCTTCTACACCTCCGGTCAGTTGTTCCTCGAGGAGTACTACACATTGGGCGTCATCGCCCACGGCGCCATCGGCACCAACCACGTCGACGGCAACACCCGCCTGTGCACCGCGACCGCCGCGGAGTCGCTGAAGGAATCATTCGGATGCGACGGGCAACCGGGGTCCTACACCGACGTCGACCACGCCGACGTGATCGCGCTGTACGGCCACAACGTTGCCGAAACCCAAACGGTGCTGTGGATGCGGATGCTGGACCGGTTGGCGGGCCCGAATCCGCCTGCGTTGGTGTGCGTCGACCCGCGGCAGACACCGGTCGCCCGGCACGCCACCGTCCACCTGGCGCCGCTGCCGGGAACCAATGTGGCGTTGATGAACTCGCTGCTGCACGAAATCGTCCGCAACGACTGGATCGATCGCGACTACATAGCCGCGCACGCTGTCGGTTTCGACGAACTACGCAAGCGGGTCGACGAATTCCCACCCGAGCGGGGCGAGGAGATCTGCGGCGTGCCTGCCGGTGAGATTCGCGAGGCGGCGCGGCTCATCGGCACCGCAACCGCGTTGACGTCCACCGTGCTGCAGGGCTTCTACCAATCCAACCAGGCCACCGCGGCGGCGGTGCAGGTCAACAACATTCACATCCTGCGCGGCATGCTCGGCCGCCCCGGATGCGGGGTGCTGCAGATGAACGGTCAGCCCACCGCCGAGAATACGCGAGAATGCGGCGCCGACGGGGATCTCGCCGGCTTTCGCAACTGGTCCAACGACAGCCACATCGCCGAACTCGCCGAACTGTGGAACATCGAGCCCCTGCAGATACCGCACTACGCGCCGCCCACCCATGCGATGCAGATGTTCCGCTACGCCGAGCAGGGCACGCTGCGACTGCTGTGGGTCAGCGCCACCAACCCGGCGGTCTCGCTACCCGAATTGGGCCGCGTGCGAAGCATTCTCGCGCAGGAGCGGTTGTTTTTGGTGGTGCAGGACATCTTCCGGACGGAGACGGCCGAACTCGCGGACGTGGTGCTGCCCGCCGCGGCGTGGGGCGAGAAGACCGGCACGTTCACCAATGCCGACCGCACAGTACACTTGTCGGAGAAGGCGATCGACCCGCCGGGACAGGCCAAGCCGGATCTGGACATCTTCCTCGACTTCGCGCATCGGATGGATTTCCGGGACAAAGACGGCGCGCCCTTGCCGAATTGGAAGGATGCCGAGTCAGCGTTCGAGGCGTGGAAACGATGCAGTGCGGGACGGCCGTGTGACTACACCGGACTGAGCTACGCCAGGCTGCGGGGTTCGGGTGGAATCCAGTGGCCATGCACCGACGAGAATGCCGAAGGCACCGAACGGTTGTACGCCGACGGCACGTTCTGGGCGCGACCCGACTACTGCGAGGCCTACGGCAAAGACCTGATCACCGGGGCCCCACTGGAACCCACGGAGTACCGGGCGATGAACCCCGACGGCAAGGCCATCATCAAAGCCGCCGAATACCTGCCACCGCACGAACAACCGAGCAGCGACCGCCCGTTCGTACTGATCACCGGGCGCACGGTGTACCAGTTTCACACCCGCACCAAAACCGGGCGCGCACCGCAACTGCGCGACGCGGCGCCGGACGTGTGGGTCGAGGTGTCGGACTCCGATGCATCCCGGTTACGGATCCGCGAAGGCGATCTGACCGAGGTGTGCACTGCACGCGGCACGGTGTCAGCCAAGGCGCGGATCAGCGGAATCCGCGAAGGCGTGCTGTTCCTGCCGTTCCACTACGGATATTGGGACAGCCGCGACGACGGTAGCCGTGACCGGGCGGCCAACGAACTGACCATCACCGACTGGGACCCCTGCTCAAAGCAGCCGATCTTCAAAACCGCTGCGGCACAACTACGTCGGGTTGCCGGCGGGTCCGGACCCGCGCCCGCGCCGACGACCGCGGCGTCGAGACCGGTGACCGGCGACGTGCCGGACACCGTCGGCGGTCCGGACGCGGCGGTGACCGAGTGGGAGGGATGAGATGAAGCTCGGACTGGCGCTGGCCGAACTGCACCGGTCGGAGGCGGGCCTGGCCCGGTCGTTGGACGCGATCGCCGCACGGCACCACAACGACCACGGGATCCATCACGTGGCCCGCGATCTGGCCCAGTGGTCCCGCGAGCACGTGGAGTTGATCGCCGACATCGGCAGGCGGTACGGAGTGCGGTTGCGTGCGCACCCGCGGACGACGGCTCTCGCGGAGCCCGTCGCCGAGTGGATCAGCGATCGCCTCGGCCGCAGGCCGGAACCGGCCCTGCTGTTGCTTGCCGACATACGCAGGCTGCACCGGCTTGCCGCGGGCGTGTCTGTGGACTGGGAGCTGTTGGCGCAGGGCGCGCAAGCGGTCAAAGACGACGAACTGCTGGCGCTCACGCAGCGCTGTCATCCGCAGGCGCTGCGCCAGATGCGCTGGGCGAACGCGATGCTGAAGGAGTTGTCGCCGCAGGCCCTCGCGAACTGACGACGTCGGCTTCTGTTGGTCTGGGGTTCGCCTGCGCGCACCGCGCATTTTGATCGGATCGCGCATCGTGAAACCACACCACCCAACTCCGGAGGTCATCATGAACAAGCCTGCTGCTCAACGTCATTCGCGCTCCTTGCTGCCGGAGCTGTCCGGTCTGCTCAACACCCTTCCTTCGTTCGCCAACCTGCGCCCGCTATTGGACGGCCGTGTGTTGCGGATCGAGGACGAGCGCAAGGACGGCGTCTACGAGGTGCGCGCCGAACTTCCCGGCGTCGACCCGGTCGAGGACATCGAGATCACGGTCCACGACGGCAGGCTGACCATCAGGGCCGAGCGCAGACCGACCGGTGAATCCGCCGGTCGCTCGGAAATCTGCTACGGATCCTTCACCCGGACGGTCGCGCTACCTGCGGGCGCCTCCGAAGACGACATCACGGCCAGCTACGACCGGGGCATCCTGACCGTGTCGGTCTCGCTCACCCAGGAGCGCCCGGGCCAGAAGCGGGTCGAGGTCATCGAGACGATCCCCGGCGACGACGACGGGCAGCCTGCGCTGAAGGCCGCCGAACACTCCGAGCACACCGAAGCGCACCAACCCGCCTGAGCCGGATCGCCTAGCCTGGGAGACGTGGAAGCACCGGAACTCGTCGCACTGCTGCGTGGGCGGCGTGTTGCGGTGCTCACCGGCGCGGGAATGTCCACCGACTCCGGCATCCCCGACTACCGGGGCCCGGACTCACCGCCGAGCAATCCGATGACGATCCGCCAGTTCACCTCGGACCGGGCGTTTCGGCAGCGGTACTGGGCGCGCAACCACGTCGGCTGGCGACACATGGACCAGACGCTGCCCAACGCCGGCCACCGCGCGCTGGCCACGCTGGAACGTGCCGGGGTCGTCTCGGGCGTCATCACCCAGAACGTCGACCTGCTGCACACCAAGGCAGGCAGTCGCACGGTGATCAATCTGCACGGCACCTACGCGCAGGTGGTCTGCCTCGATTGCGAGCACAGTATGACGCGCGCCGCGCTCGGGGAGATGCTCGATGCCGCCAACCCCGGCTTCATCGAACGCGCCGAGCAGGTCGGCGGCATCGCGGTCGCACCCGACGCCGACGCGGTGGTGGACGACACCTCGTCGTTTGTGATTGTCGACTGCCCGGTGTGCGGCGGCATGCTCAAGCCCGACATCGTCTACTTCGGCGAGAACGTCCCGAAAGACCGTGTGGGCGAGGCGTATTCGCTTGTCGACGGCGCTGACGCGCTACTGGTCGCCGGCTCGTCGTTGACGGTCTACTCCGGATACCGGTTCGTCCGGCACGCCACGGCGCTCGGCGTGCCGGTCGCGATCATCAACCGCGGCCCCACCCGCGGCGACGCACGGGCGGCGGTGAAGGTCCACAGCGGGTGCTCGGAGATGCTGGCGCTGCTGGCCGACGAACTGCCAACGGTTGCGAGTTCGGCGTAGATGACCGACGACACCAACTGGTTGCAGTCGCTGCTGGAGCGCAAGCGACCCGATCCCGGACCGGTCGTCGGGAGGTGGGCGCTTGGCTTCGGCGACATGGTGGCGGATCACCCGCTGACACCGGACAGACTGCACTGGCTGGTCCGCAAGCTGAACCACTTCGGCGGGGTGGCGATCAGCGAGGACGGCGTGGAATTCGACGGCGACGACGTCAAGTGGTCCGACGTCACCGAGATCCGCACCCGCAGCCTGATCGAGTATCTGTTCACCGGCGGCGTGGACAAGCAAGCAGACAAGCTGCCGCTGCCGTGGTTTCCGTTTCGCGGCAAGGTGATCCAGGCCATCTCGCGAGCGGCCCTGACGCTGTTGCTCGCCGCGGCCAAGCAGCAACTCGAGGCCGGCGCGCTCGAAATCCGGATCCCCGCCGAGGTTTACCACCGCGGCCTGCTCGGCGCCCGTGAGCTGACGCCGGGCATCCTCGCCGCGGTGGTGCTGGCGGATCCGGTTGTGCGTCAGTGTTTCGAGGCGACAGCCGAAGCCCACGGCGTCGCGGTGGGCCCCGCCGGGGACGATGTGATGGCCGATGCCGGCCACCGCGCCGAGCAGATCAAGTCGCTGCTCGCCACGGTGCAGACCAAGATCGACAAGCTGACGCCCTAGACGGCGACCAGATCGTCGGCGTGCACGGCGGGGCGGCGCATGTCGGCGGGCAGATCCGAGGTCGACCGGCCCAGCATGGTGGCCAACTCGTTGTGGTCGTAGGCCACCACCCCACGGGCCACCATGGTCGCATCCTGCGAGCGCAACTCGACGACGTCGCCGCCGTAGAACCGCCCGGACACCGCGGTGATGCCCGCGGGCAGCAGCGAACGGCGTTGCCGCACAACGGCTCGCACCGCGCCGTCGTCCAGCGTCAGCGCGCCCGCCGATTCGGCCGCGTAGCGCACCCAGAACCTGCGCGCTGACATGCGTTCGGCCCGCGGTGCGAACACTGTGCCCACCGATGCGTCGGCCAGCGCGGTCGCCGCGTCCGCCGCGGCGGCCAACAACACCGGCACGCCTGCGTCGGCGGCCAACAGCGCCGACGACAGCTTCGACGCCATCCCGCCGGTGCCGAGATGGCTGCCGCGGCCGGCCACCACACCGTCGAGATCGGCGGGGCCATCGACCTCAGGGATGAAGCGCGCGTTGCCTTTTCGCGGGTCCGAGTCGTAGAGGCCGTCGATGTCGGACAGCAGCACCAGCGCGTCGGCGCCCACCAGATGCGCGACCAACGCCGACAGCCGGTCGTTGTCGCCGAACCGGATCTCGTTGGTGGCCACCGTGTCGTTCTCGTTGACGATCGCGACCGCGTGCAATGCCCGCAAGCGGTCCAGCGTGCGCTGCGCGTTGGTGTGCTGCACCCGCATCGAGATGTCATGCGCGGTCAGCAGCACCTGTCCGACGGTGCGCTGATACCGGGCGAACGCCGCGCTCCACGCGTTCACCAGCGCCACCTGCCCGACGCTGGCCGCGGCCTGCTTGGTGGCCAGATCGGTCGGCCGCTTGGACAGCCGAAGCGGCTCGATGCCTGCCGCGATGGCGCCGGACGACACGATCACCACGTCGGAGCCCGCTTTCATGCGGCCCTCGATCGCGTCGGCCAGCACGGCCAGCCTGCTCGCGTCGAAGACGCCTGCCGGGGTGGTCAGCGCGGTGGTGCCGATCTTGATGACGACGCTGCGCGCGGTGCGGATGGCATCCCGATGCTGGCTCACGAGTCACGGCCGCCTTCTGTGCTCCTCACGTCCGCGTCCTGGCGCCGCCTCTCGCGCCGCGCCGCCTTGCGTTCGGCGGCGCCGACACGGTCCGTCTGCTCCAACCGCGCGTCGGTGCCGCGCCCGGACAGCGTGACATCCACCCCCGCCGGGGTCTGCGGCTCCCAGTCGAACGTCACGTCGCCGATCGTCACCGCGCAGCCCGGCTTGGCGCCGAGACGCAGCAGTTCGTCCTCCACGCCGAGGCGGGCCAACCGGTCACCGAGATAGCCGACGGCCTCGTCGTTGTCGAAATCGGTTTGGTTGATCCAGCGTTCGGGCCGGGTACCGCGCACCACGAAGCCGCCCTGGCCGTCGGGTTCGACGGTGAAACCGCTCTCGTCCACCGGGATTGGTCGGATCACCGGCCGCCGCGGCACGACAGGTGGCTGCGCCGCGCGGTACGCCGCGACCATGTCCCACAGCGCGAAGGTCAACGGCCGCAGGCCTTCTCGGGACACGGTCGACACCTCGTACACCGGCCAGCCGAATCGGCGGGCGATCTCATCGCGGACGAAGTCAGCCAACTCACGCGCGTCGGGCACGTCGATCTTGTTGAGCACCACCGCGCGTGGGCGTTCGGCCAGATCGCCGAGCGTCAGGTCACCCTGCAGCGTCGGGGTGTAGGCGGCCAATTCCGCTTCCAGCGCCTCGATGTCGGACACCGGGTCGCGGCCGGGTTCCATCGTCGCGCAGTCCACCACGTGGACCAGCACCGCGCAGCGTTCGATGTGCCGCAGGAAATCCAGGCCGAGGCCGCGGCCTTCGGACGCGCCGGGAATCAGGCCGGGCACGTCGGCGACGGTGAACGTGTGCTCCCCCGCCGACACCACACCGAGGTTGGGCGTCAGCGTGGTGAACGGATAGTCGGCGATCTTCGGTTTGGCCGCCGAGATCGACGACACCAGCGACGACTTGCCCGCCGACGGGAAGCCGACCAGACCGACGTCAGCGACCGTCTTCAGTTCCAACGTCAGGTCCCGGACCTGGCCCTTCTCGCCGAGCAACGCGAAGCCCGGCGCCTTGCGCGCCCGCGACGCCAACGCGGCGTTGCCGAGGCCGCCGCGGCCACCCGCGGCCGCTTCGAACCGGGTGCCCGCCCCGACCAGGTCTGCGAGCAGTCTGCCGTTCTCGTCGAGCACGACGGTGCCGTCGGGCACCTTCACCTCGAGGTCGGCGCCCGCGGCGCCGTCGCGGTTGCTGCCCGCGCCCTGCTTGCCGGAGGGCGCGACGATGTGCGGGTGGAAATGGAAGTCGAGCAGGGTGTGCACCTGCGGGTCGACGACCAGGATGACGCTGCCGCCGCGGCCGCCGTTACCGCCGTCGGGTCCGCCGAGCGGCTTGAACTTTTCGCGGTGAACCGACGCGCACCCGTTACCCCCGTTACCGGCCCGCGCGTGGATCACGACGCGGTCTACGAACCGGGGCATTGGGCTTCCTTTCCATGTCGAAATCTACGTTTTGCAGAGAAAGTGCGAGAGGCCAGCTGCAAAACGTCGATCTCGACGCGGAACTAGGCCTCCTGAGGCTGCGGTCGCACCACGCTGACGATCTTGCGACCACGCTTGCTGCCGAAGGTGACCGCACCGGGGGCGGTCGCGAACAGCGTGTCGTCGCCGCCACGGCCGACATTCACGCCGGGGTGGAAGTGCGTGCCGCGCTGACGGACGATGATCTCGCCGGCCTTGACGATCTGGCCGCCGAATCGCTTGACGCCGAGCCGCTGGGCGGCTGAGTCGCGACCGTTGCGTGAGCTGGAAGCGCCCTTCTTGTGTGCCATTAGATTGCCCTCCGCCTGTGCTGTCTGTTCTTCGCCTGACGGCTCATCACGCGATGCCGGTGACCTTGAGGACCGTCAGCTGCTGACGGTGACCCTGCCGCTTGTGATAGCCGGTCTTGTTCTTGAACTTGTGAATGCGGATCTTGGGACCCTTGGTGTGCTCGAGCACCTCACCCGTGACGGCGACCTTCTCCAGGTCCCTGGGTGCACTGGTGACCTTCGCGCCATCCACGACGAGCGCGACGGGCAGCGAGACGGATGCGCCGGCCTCGGCGTCGAGCTTCTCGACCTTGACCACGTCACCAACGGCGACCTTGTACTGCTTGCCGCCGGTCTTCACGATTGCGTATGTCGCCATCGTTCCTCTTCGTCTCTGGGCGCGCGGCACCTGCGGTGCGCTCGCGATGCTTGGGTGCGGAACCACGTCGGGCCCGCTGTCGTCGGCGTCAGCCGTAAGACAACTGGTCCAGGGTACGTGAGGCCCGCCTATAGGGTCAAATCACCGCAGGTCAGCCGTCATGGCTGGGCGGACCGGCCGGGCGCACGGCGGCGCGACGCCGGTGGCGGCCGCCGGGGGCGGTCACCGCCACCGCGGCAGGCTGGGCGCGGACGTCGGCGTCGGGGTCCTCGTCAGAATCCTCAGAATCGTCGTCCTCGTCGTCGGCGTCCTCGTCCGAGTCCTCGTCGTACTCGTCGGAGTCGTCGGAGTCGCCGTCGATGACTTCGATGTCGTCGTCGATGTCCTCGTCCTCATCGTCGGCGTCCAGGTCGATCTCGTCGGACTCGTCCTCGTCCTCGTCGTCCGCCGAGTCGTCCTCGTCGTCGAAGTCCTCGTCGTCGAGTTCCTCCTCGTCCTCCGACTCGACGAACGCCTCGCCGATGGTGTCGGGTTCCAGTTCGATGACGTCCTCGGTGGTCGTGGTGTCGTCGGCCTCGCCGTCGGTGTCCTCGTCGTGCTCGTGCTTGCCGTTGGCCGCGGCCATCGCCTTGAACATCGGATGCTCGCCCGCGGGATGCGGCGGCACCTTCGCGACCGCGACGTCGTCCGCCTTGGCGCCCTTCTTGCCGCGCTTGCCGCGCCGATTGCCGGTGTCGGACTTGCGGCCGGTCGCCGACGCGGAATCGACCGGATCACCGTGCAGCAGGATGCCGCGGCCGGCGCACTGCGTGCACTGCGTGGAGAACGCTTCAATCAGCCCGGTGCCCAACCGCTTTCGGGTCAGCTGCACCAGCCCCAGCGACGTCACCTCGGACACCTGGTGGCGGGTGCGGTCACGGGCCAGCGCCTCGGTGAGCCTGCGCAGCACCAGATCTCGGTTCGACTCCAGCACCATGTCGATGAAGTCGATGACCACGATGCCGCCGATGTCGCGCAGCCGCAGTTGGCGCACGATCTCCTCGGCCGCTTCGAGGTTGTTGCGGGTAACGGTCTGCTCCAGGTTGCCGCCGGAACCGGTGAACTTGCCGGTGTTGACGTCGACGACGGTCATCGCCTCAGTGCGGTCGATGACCAGCGTGCCGCCCGAGGGCAACCACACCTTGCGGTCCATCGCCTTGGTCAGCTGCTCATCGATGCGGTGCACCGCGAACACGTCCGGACCGTCGGGGGCAGGCTCGTACTTCGTCAGCCGCGGAACAAGCTCGGGCGCAACGGAATTCACATAGTCGTTGATCGTGGTCCAGGCGTCGTCGCCGGATACGATCAGCCCGGAGAAGTCCTCGTTGAACAGGTCGCGGATCACCTTGACCAGTACGTCGGGCTCTTCGTAGAGCGCGATCGCGGCGCCGGCCTTCTTCTCGGTGGTCTCGGCGGCCTTGGCTTCGATCTCGGCCCAGCGGTTCTGCAGGCGCTCGACGTCGGTGCGGATGTCTTCTTCTTTGACGCCCTCGGACGCGGTGCGGATGATCACGCCCGCGTCGGCAGGCACCACCTCACGCAGGATCTCCTTGAGCCGCTGCCGTTCGGTGTCGGGCAGCTTGCGGCTGATGCCGGTCGAGGATGCACCGGGCACGTAAACCAGGTAGCGGCCGGCCAGCGACACCTGCGTGGTCAGCCGCGCGCCCTTGTGTCCGACCGGATCCTTGCTGACCTGCACCACGACGTAGTCGCCCGGCTTGAGCGCCTGTTCGATCTTGCGGTTCTGCCCACCGAGGCCCGCGGCCTCCCAGTTCACCTCGCCCGCGTAGAGCACGCCGTTGCGGCCGCGGCCGATGTCGACGAACGCCGCCTCCATCGACGGCAGCACGTTCTGCACGATGCCGAGGTAGATGTTGCCGACCAGGCTGGCCGACGCCGCGGAGGTGACGAAATGCTCGACGACGACGCCGTCCTCGAGCACCGCGATCTGGGTGTAGCGAGCGCCTTCGTGCGGCGGTTCGGTGCGGACCTTGTCGCGCACCACCATCGTCCGCTCGACGGCTTCGCGGCGAGCCAGGAACTCGGCTTCGCTCAGGATCGGCGGACGGCGCCGGCCGGCGTCGCGGCCGTCGCGGCGGCGTTGCCGCTTGGCTTCCAGCCGGGTCGACCCGCTGATGCCCTGGATCTCGCCGTTGTCCTTGTCGGATTTGTCCTTGCCGGTCCGCGGCGCACGCTCGTGGACGACGGTGTTGGGCGGATCGTCGGGCGAACCGGCGTCGTCGTTGTCGTCACCGGACCCCGACTTGCGGCGGCGCCGACGCCTGCGCCGGCGGGTCGCGCCCTCGGTGCCGGTGTCGTCGTCGCCGGTGTCCTCGTCGGAATCGTCGCCGGACTCGTCGTCCTTGGCGTCGGCCTGGGTTTCGCCGGAGTCGCTGTCGTCGTCATCGCCGCCCTGCTCGCCGCGACCACGCCCGCGGCCTCGCCGACCACGGCGGCGGCGCCTGCCCGCAGGCCGCTCTCCTTGATCGTCGTCGGCGTCGGCGCCGCCGTCGTCGTCCTCGTCGTCCTCGTCGGCGTCCGAGTCGTAGTCCAGTTCGACGGGCTGCGGCGCCATGAACAGCGGCAGATAGTCGGCGCGCTCAGGCTCGGGGGCGTGGTCGAGAATGAGCCGCGACTCTGGCTCTTCCTCCTCGGCGACCTCTGCCGGTGGCTCCGCGTCGTCGGCCGTGTCGTCGGCAGTTTCGGCGGGCGCGTCGATCAGCGTTACCTGCTGATCCTCGCCGGTCTGAATCTCGTCTGAAAGCTCGTCGGTATCGGCTGAAAAATTCTCACTGTCGGCCACGTATTCTCCTCAAGCCCCCGGGCGCGTCGTGTGTGACGCGGCCACGCGAGGGCTCTCGCTCTTGTCCCCGGGCTAGTGCTCCCGAGCTTGTTATGGTCTCGCCCCGAGGGGTTCCTGTGGGAACCGTCTCGGTGCCGGTCTGAATGATGGCTGGACGGTCGGCGCCGCACCGCGTTCGCGATGGTCGCGCACGTCGAAGTCTTCATTCGGGCATCCACCCCGCTTAACAGGACGGCTACCCGAGGCCAGTATCCCACATCACGCGGGCCAGACCGACCAGGCTGGACCAGCGGGCTATTTGCCAGGGAACCAGAGTTCGATCTCGCGGGCCGCCGACTCCGCCGAATCGGAGCCGTGCACCAGGTTGTCCTGGGTGATAAGTGCCAGGTCACCGCGGATTGTGCCGGGCGCTGCCTTCTCCACCGGGTCGGTGCCGCCGGCAAGTTGGCGGAACGCGGCGATCGCTCGCGGGCCCTCCACGATCGCGGCCACCACCGGCCCCGAGGTGATGAACTCCAGCAGCGAACCGAAGAACGGCTTGTCCTCGTGCTCGGCGTAATGCTTGCGGGCGAGGTCGTCTTCGACGTTCTTGAGTTCCAGCGCCGCGATGCTCAGGCCCTTGCCTTCGATCCGGCGCAGGATCTCGCCGATGAGGCCGCGCTGCACGCCGTCGGGCTTGATCAAAACGAGGGTCCGCTCAGTCACGGCCGACAGCCTAGTCGGACGGTGGCTGCTGGCCCGGAAGCAGGCCACGCTTCTGGCGGCGCAGCACCTCGGCGCGCAGGTATGCGATGAACAACCAGACCGCGGCGAAGATCAGCCCGATGAAGCCGACCGCGCCGTGCAGCAGCCAACCCGCGATCAGCACCACCTGGACACCGACGTTGACCCAGATGGCCCATGGCCTGCCCTGCACCCCGCACAGCAGCACCAGGACCAGCGCGAAGCCGATCAGATAGCCGGCGCTCAGCGGTGTGAGTCCCTGGTCGGCGGCGGCCACCACCGGCAACGCGAGTAGCACCACGATCGCCTCGAGGATCAGGGTGCCCGCCATCACGCCGCGGAAGCTCTTCCACGGGTCCGGTTGTTCGGAACTCATTGCGGGTCCTTCCCGAACAGCGTGCGCGCCGCCCCCGCGGTGACGACGGATCCGGTGATCACCACGCCTGCGCCGCTGAATCCCTCGCCCTCGTTACCGGATTCCTCGACCAGGGCGGTGGCGGTTTCGATCGCGTCGGGCAGCGTGGCCGCGGTGATGACGCGCTCCGTCCCGAACCGTTCCTCGGCCCGCAGCGCCAGCCCTTCGACGTCGAGCGCGCGCGGGGATCCGTTGTGGGTCACCACGATCTGGTCGAAGGCAGGCTCCAGGGCGGCCAGGATGCCGTCGACGTCCTTGTCGGCCATCACCGACACCACGCCGACGAGGTAGCGGAAGTCGAACTCTTCCTGCAGGGCCTGCGCAAGAGCGGTTGCGCCCGCGGGGTTGTGGGCCGCATCGATGAAAACCGTTGGCGCCGTGCGCATCCGTTCCAGTCGGCCGGGGCTGGTGGCGGCCGCGAAACCGGCACGCACCGTGTCGACGTCGAGCTGACGGTCGGCCCCGGCGCCGAAGAACGCCTCGACCGCCGCCAGCGCCACCACCGCGTTGTGGGCCTGGTGTTCACCATGTAGCGGGATGAAGATGTCCGAATAGCGACCACCGAGACCCTGCAATTCCAGCAGTTGACCGCCGACGGCGACCTGCCTGCCGAGCACGGCGAACTCCGAGTCTTCCCGGGCCACCGCCGCGTCGGCTCGAACCGCCTGCGCCAGAAGCACTTCCATCGCCTCAGGCAGCTGCCTGCCGATGACGGCGACGGTGTCGGTGGGCACCAGATCGTCGGCCTGTTTGGTGATGATGCCTGCCTTCTCGCCCGCGATCTGGGCGACGGTGTCGCCGAGATAGTCGGCGTGGTCGAGGCCGATGGGGGTGATCACCGCGACGGGAGCGTTGACGACGTTCGTGGCGTCCCAGCGCCCGCCGAGGCCGACCTCGATGACGGCGACGTCGACAGGCGCGTCGGCGAACGCGGCGAACGCCATCGCGGTGACGACCTCGAACTTGCTCATCGCGGGTCCGCCTGCGGCCTCGGACTGCCGGTCGACCAGTTGGACGAACGGCTCGATCTCCTGGTAGGTCGCGACGTAGGAGGCGGGGCTGATCGGCCTGCCGTCGATCGATATCCGCTCCACGGCGGACTGCAGGTGCGGGCTGGTGGTGCGACCGGTGCGGCGACTGAACGCGGTCAGCAGCGAGTCGACCATCCGCGCCACCGACGTCTTGCCGTTGGTGCCTGCGATGTGAATCGATGGATAGCCGAGCTGCGGTGAGCCGAGCAGTTCCATCAACGCGGAGATCCGGGTGGTGCTCGGTTCGAGTTTCGTTTCCGGCCAACGCTGATCGAGCAGATGCTCGACCTGCAGCAGGGAGGCGATTTCGTCCGGCGTCGGGACGTCGGTCATTGACTGTTGCTCTTCGCGCAAGCGCTCATCGGCCCAGCCCCGCCAGCCTCGCCGTGATGCGGTCGACTTCTTCGCGGGCCACCTGCTGACGGGCGCGGATCTTCTCGACGACATCGGCAGGCGCCTTGGCAAGGAACGCGTCGTTGCCGAGTTTGCCTGTGGTGCCCTTGAGTTCCTTCTCCGCGGCGGCCAGATCCTTCTCGAGGCGGCGCCGTTCGGCGGCGACGTCGACGGTGCCGGAGGTGTCGACCTCGACGACGACGGTGGCCTGCGACAGTCGCACCTCCACTTGCGCCGACGGGCTGAACGAGTCGTCGCTCTCGGTGAGCCACGCCAGAGACCGCACCGCAGGCACCTGCGTGGTGAGGTCGGCGGCCTCGATGCCCGACAATCGGGCGGGAACCCGCTGCCTGTCGTTGAGGCCCTGGTCACTGCGGAACCGCCGGACCTCGGTGATCAGCTTCTGCATATCGGCAACACGTTGTGCGGCAACGGGATCCACCGCGAAGCCGGACGACCGCGGCCAGTCGGCAATCACGATCGATTCCTCGCCCGTCAACGTCTTCCACAACACCTCGGTGACGAACGGCATCACCGGATGCAGCAACTTGAGCAGCGTGTCCAGCACCGTCGCCAGCACCCCTGTCGTGTGTGGGGTGAGCTCGTCTTGTCCCAGTTGGACCTTGGCGAGTTCGACGTACCAGTCGCAGAACTCGTCCCAGGCGAAGTGGTACAGCGCCTCGCAGGCCCGGCTGAACTCGTAGGCGTCGAATGCCGAATCCACCTCGGCGCGAACCTGTTCAAGCCGACCGAGAATCCACCGGTCGGCGTCGGTCAACGCTGCGGTGTCGGGCAGCGGAGCGGGAGCGGCGCCGTTCATCAACGCGAACCGGGTGGCGTTGAAGAGTTTGGTGGCGAAATTGCGTGACGCGCGGGCGTGGTCCTCACCGATGGTCAGGTCGCCGCCAGGGCTGGCGCCGCGGGCCAGCGTGAAGCGCAGCGCGTCGGCGCCGAACTGCTCGACCCAGTCCAGGGGGTCGATGCCGTTGCCGCGCGACTTGCTCATCTTGCGGCCGAATTCGTCGCGAATCAGGCCGTGCAGGAACACGTTTTCGAACGGCACCTGCGGTCCGCGCGCGCCGTCGAGGGTGACGGCGGCGTCGTTGCCGACGAAGGTGCCGAACATCATCATTCGCGCAACCCAGAAGAACAGGATGTCGTATCCGGTGACCAGCACGGAGGTCGGATAGAACTTCGCCAGGTCGGCGGTGTGATCGGGCCAGCCCATGGTGGAGAACGGCCACAGCGCGGACGAGAACCAGGTGTCGAGGACGTCCGCGTCCTGTTCCCAGCCCTCCGGCGGGGTTTCGTCGGGTCCGACGCAGACGGTTTCGCCGTTGGGGCCGTGCCAGATCGGGATGCGGTGCCCCCACCACAGCTGACGTGAAATACACCAGTCGTGCATGTTGTCGACCCAGCCGAACCACCGCGGTTCCAGGCTCGGCGGGTGAATCACGGTGTCGCCGTTACGCACCGCGTCGCCCGCGGCCTTCGCCATCGACTCGACCTTGACCCACCATTGCAGGGACAGCCGCGGTTCGATCGGCTCACCGCTGCGCTCGGAATGGCCGACGCTGTGCAGATACGGCCGCTTTTCGGCGACGATGCGACCCTGCTCGGCCAGCGCCTCGCGGACCTTGACGCGCGCCTCGAAGCGGTCAAGGCCGTCGAATTCGGTTCCGGTGTCGGCGATCCGGCCCTTGGTATCCATGATCGACGGCATCGGCAGCTGGTGGCGTAGCCCGATCTCGAAGTCGTTCGGGTCGTGCGCGGGCGTGACTTTCACTGCGCCGGTACCGAATTCGGGGTCGACGTGGGCGTCTGCGACGATAACGATTTGCCGGTCGATGAATGGGTGGGGCAGCGTCGTGCCGACCAGGTGCCGGTAGCGGTCGTCGTCGGGATGCACGGCGATCGCGGTGTCACCGAGCATCGTCTCGACCCGGGTGGTGGCGACCACGATGTGCGGTTCGCTGTCGTCGAGCGAGCCGTACCGGAACGACACCAGCTCGCCCTCTACGTCTTCGTATTTGACTTCCAGGTCGGAGATCGCCGTCTCCAGGATCGGCGACCAGTTGACCAGGCGCTCGGCCTGATAGATCAGTCCGGCGTCGAACAGCCGCTTGAAGATGGTGCGGACCGCCCGCGACAGGCCGTCGTCCATGGTGAACCGGTCGCGGCTCCAGTCGACTCCGTCGCCGAGCCTGCGCATCTGACCGGCGATGGTGCCGCCGGAGTCTCGCTTCCAGTCCCACACCTTGTCGATGAACAGTTCGCGGCCGAAGTCCTCTTTGGTCTTGCCGTCGACGAGCAGTTGCTTTTCCACCACGCTCTGGGTGGCGATGCCCGCGTGGTCCATGCCGGGCAGCCACAGCACTTCATAGCCCTGCATCCGCTTGCGGCGGGTCAGCACGTCCATCAGCGTGTGGTCCAGCGCATGACCCATGTGCAGGCTGCCGGTGACATTCGGAGGCGGCAGCACGATCGAGTACGCGGGTTTGTCGCTGGACGCGTCGGCCTTGAAGTAGCCGGCGTTGACCCAGCCCTCGTAGATCTGCGACTCCACCGCGCCCGGATCCCACGACTTGGGCAGGGCTTCGGCAGAGGATTGGGAGCTGGCGGTCACCCCGGCAATTCTAGGGAGACAGCGCGAATAGACGTAAAAGGCCCCGACACGCCGCGAAAACGGGGCTCTTTGCGTCTGTTCGCCAGGAAAAACTACTTCTTGTCGCCGCCTAGCAGCCCGCCGAGGATCTCCCCGATCGGGTTGCCCTGATTGCCGCCGCCACCGCCGCCGAGCACGCTGCCGAGGATGCTGCCCAGCGGGTTGTTTCCGCCTCCGCCAGCGCCACCGAGGATGCTGCCCAACACGTCGCCGAGGCCGCCGCCGCCAGCGGACGCCTGCGGTGCTGAGCCCTTGGACAGCTGCTTGCCGAGGTAGGCCAGCACGATCGGCGCGAGGATGGGCAGCAGCTTCTTGATCAGATCGCCGCCGCCTGCGCCCTGGCCCGCCAGCGCGGACGCCACCGCGTTGCTGTCGTTGCCGCCGAAGATCTTCGCGACATACTGGTCGCCTTGTTGCTCGTCGACTGCGTCGACGCTCACCCCGCCGTCGAGCAGGCCGCTGGTGCCCTGCTGCGCGACGGCGGACTCCAGGTCGCTGGAATCAATCTGGTCGGCGTGCACGTTCTCCGCCACACCGCCGACAAGTGCGGGCACCAGCGTGTGAATCGCGTTGTCCACTTCGCCTTCGTCAGCGCCGATCTTGCTCGCAATCTCCGATACCGGGATCTGGGCATACAAATCGTCTAGACCAGCCATCACATGTCCGCCTTCGTCGTTGAAAGTCGCGGTGCCGACACTAGTCGGTGTGATCTTGACTCACAGGCATTCTGCGCGAGCCGATCAATTCAGCCGGGTGGTCTCCAACGACACTCCGGCGCCGGGGAATCGCGCCAGCAGCGCGCCGCCCATCGCGGCGGCCGGGGTCAGCACACCACGCAGTTCCGAGAGCCGGTCGCGGTCCAGCGCGAGCGCCAATCCGCTCTCCCCCAGCAACACCGACGTGGCCTTGTAGCCGGGGTCGCCCCGCTGCGACATGACCGACCGGTAGCGCGCGCCAGTCGTTGTCGTCGTGTAGGTCTCGACCGTGTAGTGACCCTGTTCGCGCGTGCGTTCGCTGGGGCCGGTGCCCGGTTTCGGGGCGATCCGTTCGATCACCCGATTGGGCACCTTGTTGAAGTAGCGTCCGCCCAGCGCCATGGTCGCGGTGTTGCCTACGGTGGCCATCGCGGCGGCCACGGGCGCGGCGATCGACTTGCCGAGGCTCATCTGCTCCGCGTACTCGAACCGCCTGCCGTACGCATAGCCCAGTAATGCGTTGGAGCGCCGAACAATTCGGGTGTTGGCGACGGCCATCGCGAACGCCCCGGTCCAGTAGCCGTCCAGTTCGGGCGCGATCTCCCTGCCGCGCCGCCAGCGCGCGTCGGGCTGCGCGCCGCGTTCCGGTTCCGCGCTACGGTCAGGGGTCAGCGTGTACGGGTCGGTCATCAACCGTCGCGCCTCCGGATCGGAGGACGCCGCGCGCATCAGTTCGATCATCGACGCGACGGTGCTGCCGGACACCCCGCCCGCGAACGAGCGCACCACCATGTTGGTGTCGGTCAACTGACCCGCGTCGTCTTCGGCGGCGCGCCGGTACAACGCGAAGACAGTGAGATCCGAAGGGATGGAATCGAAACCACACGAGTGCACGATCCGGGCGCCGGTGTCGATGGCCTGCTTGTGATGCAGGTCGATGCTTTCCCGGATGAAGAGCGCTTCCCCGGTCAGGTCGGCGTAGTCGGTGCCGGCGGCGGCGCATGCGGCGACCAACGGCAGCCCGTACTTCAGGTAGGGCCCGACGGTGGTCACCACCACCTGGGTCCGTGCGGCCATCACATTCAGCGTCGACGGTTGCGAGGCATCCGCGGAGATCAGCGGCCAGGACTGCGCCTTCTCCCCCAGCGTGTCCCTGACCGCGAGCAATTTGTCGTGCGACCGGCCCGCCAGCGCGATGCGGGCGTCACCTCCCACCCTGGCCAGGTACTCCGCGGTCAGTTTGCCGACGAACCCGGTTGCGCCGAACAGGACGATGTCGAATTCACGCTGCGCTGCCCCCATGTACGGCGACGCTACCCCAGCGCCGCCGGCAATTCGATGTCCTGTCCAAGCACATGACAAGCCAGGAATGCGGTGACCACCTGGTACCACAGCTTCGCGTGCTGCGGGCTGAGCACCCAGTGGTTCTCCGACGGAAAGTAGAGGAACCGGTGCGGGCTGCTGCCGTCGTCGGCGGCGGGCAGCCCGGACTGGGTGAGAAGTTCGAACCACAACCGCAGCGCTTCGCCGATCGGCACCCGGTAGTCCTTGTCGCCGTGGATGACGAGCATCGGCGTGCGAATCTCGCTGACGAAGCGGTGCGGCGAATTACGTCGCGTCATCTCCGGTGTCATCTCACGCGCCCACCAGTACGCGCCGTCGGTGGTCGGCCCGAACTGGTCTAGCGCCCACAGGCTGGCGTGGGAGACGATGGCGTCGAACCGGTCGGTGTGCCCGGCGATCCAGTTGGCCATGTAACCGCCGAACGAGCCACCCATCGCCGCGGTGCGGGTGGCGTCGATCCTGGGATGCGCGCACGCCGCATCCGTTGCCGCCATCAGGTCGGTGTACGGCGCAAAACCCCATGCCCCCCAGCCGCGTTGGATGAAGTCCTGGCCGTAGCCGGTGGACATCGCCGGGTCCGGTAGCAGCACCGCATAGCCCTTGGCCACCAGCAGCCATGGATTCCAGCGCCAGTGCCAGGCATTCCAACTGGCCAGCGGACCGCCGTGCACCCACAGCACCAGCGGCGCCTGCCCATCGCCGTGCGGCAAGGCCAGCCACGACCGCACGGCCTGGCCGTCGTCGGCGGTCGCGGTCACCTCCGTCAGGGTGCCTGGCAGGTCGGGAGCCGCCACGCACGGCAATTCCGTCACGGTGCCGTCGGCGTCGATGCGCACTGGATGCGGGGCCCGCGCATAGGAACTGCGCATCGCATACACGACACCGTTGGGCGCGGTGCGTACGTCGGTGTAGGTGTAGTCGTCGTCGGTGAGCCTGCCGACAGCGCCGCTGGCGGGATCCACCGCGAACACCGGTCCGCGGCCGTTGTCGTCGGCGGTGACGATGAGCGTCGAACCGTCGACCGACCACGTGACCGATGTCGGCCATCGGTCCCATTCCGTGATCTCGACGACCGGTTCATCGAACCGCATGTGGCACAGCGTGATTCGCGGTGCAGTCTGCGGTGTGGAATGCGACTCCCTGGTGAACGCGATCGCGGTGCCGTCCGGGGAGATCGCGGGTGACCCCAGGTCGGCGACGGGGTCGTCGACGATGACGGTGCGCTGTGCCGTGGCCACGTCGATACGGACCAGGGTGCCGCGGATCGCTGCGCCCGGGTCCGGGACATGCCAGGCGGCGACCACGTAACTGCCGTCCGGACTGAGCGCGAAGTCGGCTTCACGCAACGCATCACCGGGCGCTGGCGTCAGGTCGCGCGAGCCGTCGACGTCGAGCAGGTGCGGTTGGTCGGGTCCGAGGTCGTGATCCCAGTACCGCACCGGATAGCCGCTGTGCAGCACCGCCGACACCTTGTTGTCCTTGCGCAGGGCCCGCAACCGCTTGTCCTCGTCGACGCCTTCAGCAGACGGCAGCAGCTTCGCGGCGACTACCGTGGTGGCGGCGACACGCGCGGTTCGCACGCCGTCGACACCTCCCGGCAGCGCCAACACCTCGACGGCTTCACCACCCCCGGCAGGCAATCGCCACAACGATGCCGGCGGCTTGTCGTCGGACTCGGTGGGGCGCGCGGCGAGAAACAGCAGATCGCCATCGGCGGTGAAGACCGGCGACGACTCGCCTTTCGCGCCACGCGTCAACCGCCGGGCCGGTTTACGGCCATTGGGATCCAGTTCCCAGATCGCGGTGATGAATTCGGTGCCGTTGTCGTTCAGTTCGGTGATCGACGTGACGATGCGCGACCCGTCCGGCGACACGGCCAACCCCGATGTACGCGGCAGCGAAAGAAACTCGTCAAGGTCGTCGAACGGTGTGGTCATGACCATTTGTTAGCACATCCCCCAGTAAGTTTGACTTTCAAACTTACGGCTGGCATGCTGGCGGCATGAGCACGGTGGTGCTGAGCGAACTTCCCGGCCGGCCATGTCCGATCGCCGCGGCGCTCGAACTCGTCGGCGAGCGCTGGGCGTTGCTGATCGTCAGGGAGATCGCGTTGGGCGCAACCCACTTCAGCGACATCGTGGCGGGCACGGGGGCACCCCGCGACCGGATCGCCGCCAGGCTCAAAGCGCTCGAGAGCGCCGGCGTCGTCGTCCGGTCGCCCTATCAGAGCGCCCCGACGCGCTACGAATACCGACTCACCGACTCGGGCGATGCCCTGATTCCGGTGCTGGATGCCCTGCTCACGTGGGGCAAGGCGCACGCCGTCTCGGCCGACGACCCCGACCGTCAGCAGAAGTACCACGCATTCCACAAACTGAAGGACTCTCGATGACCGCAGAACTCATAGACCCCGACCTGCGCGCGTACTGGGGTCCTGAACGCTCGCGCAGGGTGACATGGCACTCGCCGGGGCCGAGCACGGCCAAAGGCATGTCGATGGCGGGCATCGACTATCTACGGGCCATGGTCGACGGCGAACTGCCCCCGCCGCCCATCGCCGGACTGATGCAATTCGAACTCGTCGACGTCGCGCCCGGCCGGTCGGTATTCACCTGCCTCGCAGATGAATCCGCATACAACCCGATCGGCACCGTGCACGGCGGTTTGATCTGCACGCTGCTGGATTCGGTGACGGGCTGCGCGGTGCACACCACGCTGCCGCAGGGCAAGGGTTACACCTCGATCGAGATCAAGGTGAACTACCTCAAGGCTGTCCGGGTCGACAGCGGACTACTGACCGCCACCGGCACGGTGGTCAAGTCCGGTTCGCGGGTCGGCTTCGCCGAGGGCGTGGTGACCGACGCCAGCGGCGCCGTGGTCGCGACCGCAACGAGCACGCTGCTCATCTTCGACCTGTAGCCGCGTTACGTTGATGGGATGGCGCAGCAGCACATCCTGATCATCGGGGCGGGCATTACCGGACTGGCGACGGCGGTGGCGTTGCAGCGAAGCGGCCGGCAGGTCAGCGTCGTCGAGGAACGCATCGACACCTCCTCCGGCGCCGGCATCAGCATCTGGCCCAATGCGCTTGCGGCACTTGACGAAATCGGCCTCGGCGACGCGGTCCGGGAGGCGGGTGGCCGGGTGACCGCGGGCGCGCTGCGCTGGCGCGACGGCACCTGGTTGCGTCATCCCGGCAACGAACGTCTGGTCAAGGCGCTGGGCGAACCGTTGGTCTTGATCCGCCGTTCCGCGTTGACCGCCGTGCTCGCCGACGCGCTGGCCGAGGGCACCGTGCACACCGGGCGGTCCGCGCAGGACCTCGTGGCCACTGCCGACGGTGTGCGGGTCAGGCTGACCGACGGGTCCGCCGTGGATGCGACGGCAGTGGTCGGGGCGGACGGCACCCGTTCCGTGGTGGCACGCCATCTCAACGGCGCGCTTTCCGACCGCTATGTCGGATACACGGCGTGGCGGGGTGTGGCCCAGTGTGTGATCGACCCCGAGGTCGCCGGTGAAGTGCTGGGGCCCGGTGTCGAGTTCGGTCTCGTCCCTCTCGGCGCCGATCGCACCTACTGGTTCGCCACCGAGCGGGCGCCGGAAGGCGGCACCTGCCCGCAAGGCGAACTCGACTATCTCAGGGCCCGATTCGGGTGGTGGGCCGATCCCATTCCGGAGGTGCTGGCGACGACCGATTCGGCTTCGGTGCTGCGCAACGACCTCTACGACCGCGACCCTGCCCGGCAGTGGTCCAGGGGCCCGGTGGTGATCGTCGGCGATGCCGCGCACCCGATGCGTCCGCACCTGGGGCAGGGCGGATGCCAGGGATTGGAAGACGCGGCGGTGCTGGCCCGGTTCGTCGACGGTGCCGACGACCTCGCGGCGGCGTTCTCGCGGTTCGTGGCGTTTCGTCGCAAGCGGGTGCGCGCCATCGTGCGGGAATCGAGGCTGATCGGGCAGATCGTCAATCTGCGGCCAGCACTGCTCAGCGGATTCGTCGGCCGCGCGACAAAGCTGGTGCCCGAAGTGGTGATGAGCCGACACCTGGCGACGGTGGCGGCGCGGTCGGCATTCCTGCTGCCCGGTGAGCGCGAAACGGCGTCGAGGTGAACGCCACATTGGGGCCGTTGATCGTGGACGCGGTCGACCCGCGCGTCCTCGAGGCCTTCTGGGCAGCCGCCCTGGGCCAGCCTGCGCAGCGGGCGCTGTTGTCGTTCCGGCCGCAGACGCGTCCCAAGGTCGTGAAAAACCGTGTGCACCTTGATATATACACGCGCTCGATCGAACTGCTCACCGATCTCGGTGCGACGGTGCTGGCCGAGTACCGTCCGGAGCGGGTGACGCTCGCCGATGTCGAGGGCAACGAGTTCTGCGCGTTCTTTGATGCCGGTCTCGACGAGCAGCCACCCGCCCGTGCGTTCGCGGTGTGCACGGACAGCGATCACCCCGAGTTGCTTGCATCGTGGTGGGCGTCGCGGGTCGGCGCGCAGATCCGCAACGGTCTCGACGGCACCCCACGTTGGCTCTACGGCTCAGCCGGCTGGGAGAACCTGATCTGGAAGTTCGTCCGCGTCGCCGACGATCGAGTGGCACCGAATCGTTGGCGGTGGAGCGTCCTGGCGGATCCGGGCGTGCGAGTCGACCCGCAGGGCAACGAATTCGAGGTCAGCTGACGTCGCACCCCGGCGGTATCGGCGCGCTGTCCGAGGTGGGTGCACCCGCCGGATCGACGTAGGTGACGTCGAGAACCAACGGTGTGGGGCCTTCGTTGCGAGCAATGTGGACGTGGTCCGGCCCGGTGGGGTCGGTGATCGCGGCGCCGGGGGGATAGACGCCGTCCTGGCGGCAGTCCGCCCCGTAGTGCGTCAAGGTGCCCGACTTGATCACGCCGTACACCTCCCCACGGTGCGTGTGCCACCCGGTGCTGGCGTTCGGCGCAATGGTGATCTCGGTGACGATGTAGTCCTTGCCGTCGACGGTCTGCTTCGACAGCACGACCGCGTGCACGCCCGCAGGCGGCGCGGCGTGAACGGTCGCGGCCGAGACGACGACGGCCGACAGCGCAAGCGTCACCGATGCGATGCGTCTGGACAGATTCACAAGACTCCCTTCGGTCATGCCCTCAAACTCGTGATGATGAATTCGGCGGCCCGGTCGAGGGCTCGCCGTGCGCTTGTCAGTTGCACAACGTTGAGTTGGAAGACGTGATGCATTCCTTGCCACACTTCGAGTTCCACCGTGCCCCCGGACTTCGCCACCGCGTCCGCGAATCGGCGCGAATCGTCGAGCAGAATCTCGTCTGTGCCCACCTGTATCAGTAGAGGCGGCAGAGACGATGTGGTTCCGAACAGTGGTGAAGCTCGCGGATCTTCCGGCGCTGCTGATCCTAGATAAGACGCCGCCGACGCGCGCAGGTAGGCCGGATCGAGCAGCGGATCCCCGATCGCGTGTTCTTGCACACTGGCACCGCTGAGGCTGAGATCAGTCCACGGCGAAAACGCCACCACAGCAGCTACATTGAGGCCTTCGGTGGCCGCACGGGCCGCAGTCGCAAGCGACAGTCCGCCGCCTGCAGAGTCGCCGACCACGGCGACCGCGTCGTGGCTGTCGACCAGGCGGCCCAGCGTGACCATGGCGAGATCGAGCGCCGCTGGTAACGAAGCCTCGGGAGCCAGCGGATACTCGAGCGCGAACACCGGGACGTGGGCGCGGACGGCGACCTGGCTGACCAGGCCCGCATACGCCGACACGCTGCCCAATCCGTATCCGCCGCCGTGGACGAACATGATGGCCGCGTCCGTGGATGCGCCGTCAGGCCGCACCCAGAGCCCCGGACCGGGATCATCAGACGTCGCGGTCTGCACGGTCGTGCCCGTGGCGACAGGGGTGGCGGCGATGAACTTGTCGTAGACAGTGCGGGACTCACCTTGCTCGGTCGACCAGAAGCGCGCGAACTCGGCCCGCAGAGCGCGCGCCGCGGGTATGTCGGCCTCGTCGATCGGGATGACGGACACTAGCGCTCCCTCACCTGGCTAGGCGCCCACGAGGCGTCTGCTGCAGGCTTCGGCGATCATGACGGTGGTCAGATTCGTGCCGACCGAGACGATGTCGGGCATGATCGACGCGTCCACGACGTGCAGGTTGGTCACGCCGCGCACGGCGCCGGACTCGTCGACGACGGCGCCGGCGTCATCGGCGCCGCCCATCGGTGCCGTCGACGTCGAATGGTGATAGCCGTCGACCGTTGCGATGACCGACTGCTCGACCGCGGCGTCGTCGACCACGTGCTTGCCGGGAGTCATCTCGAAGGCGATCACCTCACGCAGCGGCGCCGTTCTGCCTATCCGCCGCGACATGCGCACCGCCTCCATCATCCGCCGAAGATCACCCGGATCTTCGAACATGTTGTATCGAATCAACGGCGCGACGCGCGGGTCGCGACTGGCGAGCCTAACTGATCCTATCGAATTGGGCAGCGTGACAGAGCAAGCCAGCACCAGCGCTCCCCCGGTCTCGCTCTGCTCGGCGTCGAAGATGTGTGTGCCCGAGATGTGCAGATCCAGCTCACCAGGAGCTGCCTCGGTTGATCGGGTCCAGATGATCGCCCCCGCAACCGGATCCATTGACTTGAACTCCGGCTTGAGCGCGTACACGTTGTAATAGAACGGGTGCTCCCTGAGACGCTCGCCCACAGGCGCATCGACCAGCACGGGGATGTCCAACTCCCGCAGGTGCGACAACGGTCCGATGCCTGAACGCATCAGTATCGCCGGACTACCGAAAGCGCCGGCGGACAGAATCACCTGGCCCGCGGTCAGCGTTTCCCCGCTGACCAACCGCACACCCGTCGCGCGTCGACCCGCGAACGTCACGCGGTCGACCTCGGAGTACCCGCGGATCGTCAGGTTCGGGCGACTGCGCACATCGTCGGTGAGGTAGGCCATGGCCGTGTTGATGCGCTTGCCGTCCACCACATTTCGCGGATAGGGCGAAACACCGTGTTGCTCGGCTCCGTTGAAGTCGCTCACCCGCGCCAATCCGGCGGCCTCGGCAGCGCTGACGAATGCCTGCATCGACGGGGTGTTGTCATCCAGTGTCATCTGGCGAATCGGAAACGGTCCGGAGCGGCCGTGCCACGCGTCGTCACCTGTCGGGGTGTTCTCGAGATCCTTGAAGATCGGAAGAACGTCGTCGAACGTCCAGCCTTCGATGCCGCTGGCGGTCCAGCGCGCAAAATCAGAGGGCCTGGCGCGCATCGCCACCGCGGCATTCACCGCTGAACTTCCGCCGATGACCTTCCCGCGTTTGGCGTGGATGTCATGCCCGAGGCCGAACCGGTCCCGGGTGTGATACCCCCAATCGTGCGCCGCATCGCCACCGACGCGGTTGGCATTCGCGATGACGTCGGGAAACTCCGCGGTGCGGTAAGCCGGGCCTGCCTCGAGCAACACGACTCGCCTGGTCGGGTCCTCGCTCAGTCGGTTCGCGAGCACCGCGCCCGCTGATCCTCCGCCGACGATGAGTACGTCATGTCCCGTCACGAGGTCAGCGCCGCGGCGACCTGGCCCATCAACGTGGCGAATGGCATGTCCAGCGCGGCATAGATGTCGCCGGCCCTGGGATCGGCGTTGTCCGCCATGATCTCGACCATCAGCGTGGCGTAATCGGAGACCTCGATACCCAAGGTGATCAACCGCGCGATCCCGGCCTCGCGTTTGTGTCGCGAGAAGGTACCGCACGCGTCCAGCGCGACGACCGGATGAAATCCGTTCTCGCGCGCGCGGATCGCGGGCAGCGAGGCGCACACTTCGAAGGACAGGCCGGCGATGATCAAGTGGTCACGTCCAGTTCGCTTCACCAGGTCGACGAATCGCTCGTCGTCCCAGGCGTTCACCGTGGACCGGTCCAGGATGTCGTCGCCGAGAACCTGGGCGAGTTCAGGAATCGTCGGTCCCCACATGCTGTCCTTTGCCGTCGTGACGGCGACGATCGGCAGTTCGAGAACCTTGGCCGCCTTGGCCAGCCCCACCACGTTGTGCTTGAGTTCGTCGACGCCGATATCGCGTACGCCGGTGAACAACCCGACCTGGTGGTCGATCAGAAGCACAGCAGTGTTGTCCCGGTCGAACCGCACCCGGTTCATCTGCTCCTCCACATCTCCGGCCGCGAACCAGCCGGATGGTCAGTTATACTGATAGTCAGTAAACATTACTACTTCTGCTGGCGCGGGTTGTCAAGAAACAATGCTGATCAGCGGGTCAGGAACAACCTATGACGGATACACCCAGCGAACTGGCTGACACAGAGGCTTCCTTGAGGCGCATCGCGGTGCTCGTCGCCGATGGCGCCGCACCCGAGAAGTTGTTCGATGCAGTCACCAAGGAGGTGCTTCGACGCTTCGGGTCCGGCACGGCCAGGATGATTCGATTCGAATCCGACGGTACTGCAACAGTTCTGGCGAATGCCGGCACTTCAGGGCCCCACGTCAAAGTCGGCGGGCGATGGGAGAACTATCCGCCGTCGGGGCTCACCGCGACCGTCCGCGCTACCGGCGCGCCCGCCCGCGTCGACGACTACGGCGCCATACCGGGTGGTGAACCCTATCTCCGGGAAGGGTTGCGTAGCAGCGTCGGCATGCCCATCAACGTCAGCGGTCGATTGTGGGGAATGATCGCCGTCGGGGCAGCGCATGGTCCGTTGCCGCCCGACACCGAATGCCGGATGACGCAATTCACCGATCTGCTGTCGACGGCGATTGCCACCGCACAACATCACGCCGAACTGATTGCGTCGCGGACCCGACTTGTCAGTGCCGCAGACGAAGCCCGGCGCCGCATCACTCGCGATCTGCATGACGGCGCGCAGCAGCGCCTCGTCGGGCTTGCGCTGCGGTTGCGTGCCGCAGCCGACTACTGCACCGATCTCGACGACGTGCGCCACAGCTTGCGGACCGCGGCTGCCGACGCCTCCGAGATCACCGAAGAGCTTCGCGAGATGGCAAACGGCATTCATCCCGCAGTCCTGACCCAAGCCGGGCTGGGACCGGCCTTGAGGGGGCTCGGACGTCGGTCCGCGATTCCCACTGAGGTCCGCGTCTCCCTCACCGACCGGTTGCCTGCCGCCACTGAAATCTGTGCTTACTACATCGTCTCGGAACTGCTCACCAACGCGGCAAAGCACGCACACGCGACCGCCATCCAGATCGACGCGCACCTCGAGGGGACTCAGCTACTCGTCTCCATCCGCGACAACGGAATCGGCGGCGCCGACGCCGAGGGCTCGGGCCTCACCGGCGTGCGTGACCGCGTGGCCACCGTCGGCGGCACCTGCCGACTCGAAAGTCCGCCGGGCAGGGGCACCCACTTCGTCTGCCGACTACCGGCAATCGCAGCGCCGCAGCCGTTCTGGTGAACCGACGAGCCGCTACGGCGCGGCGTCCTCCGCCGCCGCCCGCTGGTGGTCGATGACGGTGTTGAAGTTGGCAAGGAACTGGCGGAACTCCGCGGCACCCAAATTGCGCGCATGCCGCCTCATGATGTCGGCCATGATCGAGTCGGCCGCCTCCATCTGCCTGCGTCCCCTGGCGGTCGGCACGACCAGTTTGGCCCGGCGGTCGGCCGGATCAGGCTTACGCCTGACGTAACCCAGGGCCTCGAGATCATCGATGATCACACCGATGACCTGCTTGAGCTGCCCCGACAATCGGGCGACGTCCGTTGCTCGAACCCCCTCGGGCCGAAGGTATGCCAGCACCGCACCGTGTCGTGGCACGATGTCATCGAACCCTGCGCCATGCAGGCGACTGAACAATTCGTCCTGCACGGCGAACAGCAACCGACCGGCCAGCACGCCGATGTCGTTGCCCCTGAAATTCGCCCGATTCGCCACCACGCCTCCACTGTCCCGCGCACGTGGTGAGCAACCCTATCGGGCGGGTGCTCACGGGCGCACAGTTTCACGGCCGATTCCAAGCTTGATGCCCGGTGCTGGCAATCGGTCGCGGAGGCGCGAAAAACCTTCGAACGGTTAGCGCTATCCGGTGATCATGTGGCCCGGCGGAACATTGTGGTTGGCGCGAAACCGGTTGTGCGGGTCGTACTTGGCCTTGGCCGCACGCAGCGCCTGGTACGTCTCGTCAGCGTAGGCGCGGCGGGTGCCCAATATCGTGGCATCGGCCGGGCCAAGGAAACTCGGGTGGGCGCCGTCGTACGCCCACGGTTGCAACGCCTCAACGAGTTCGCGTCCGCAATCCTTGAAGTCGGCAACCTGTTGGCCGGGCGGAACCACGGTCAAGCCGAAGTAGGCGAAGGCGGCGTCGCGCCTGCCGACCGCGTTCGGGACCGGTGAAGGTCGTCCGAAAGCCCCTTGCAGGTGGCGGATGTCGACGATATTCAAGTGCCTGTTGGCGTCCGGGTCGATCATTTCGACGATCGCGTCGACAGTGTCGTCGGTGAGTTCGCGAAGCAGCCCGAATTGTTCGACGGTGGCCCCGGGATCGGTGGGGTCATTGGTGATGGTCGCGAACTGGGTATAGGGAATCTCGGCAACGGTGTCGAGTTCGACCGGCGCCGCGTGACGCAGACGTTCGATCAATCGGTTGCCCTCGTCGGCGTCACCCACGTAGGAGATCCGCACCGACACGGCGAGTTTGCCCTGCATGAACGCCGGAAGATGAGCGAGCGGAGGAAAGTTCAACAGCGCCAACCCGGTGGTGAGCTCGTCGGGCGCGGTCTTCGTCAGCTCAACGTAGGCACGCAAGACCGCAGAGAGATGTTCACCGGCGAAGAACAAGGACCCTGCGTAAAGGTGCGTCTCCGGGAACAGCGCGAACTCCATCGCGGTGACAACGCCGAAGTTGCTCTTTCCTCCGAGTAGCGCGCCGAACAGATCCGCCCCCGATTCCGGGGTCACTTGATGCAACGACCCGTCCGCGGTCACCACCTCGAGCAGTGTGACGTGGTCGGATGCCCAACCGTATTTGCGCCCCATGGTCGAACTAGCTCCGCCGCTCAAGGTGTAACCCACCACGCCGACTCCGGGCGACGAACCGGCCAGCGGCGCCAGCCCATACGCGGCCGCGGCATCCACGAGCTCGCCGAACCGGACCCCCGCCTCGACACGCGCCGTCTTGTTGACGGGGTCGATGTCGATCTTGTTCATCCGCTTCGTCGTGACGAGCAGAGTCCGGGCATCGGTCGACAACGACGGACCGTGCCCGGTGTTGAGCACGGCAATCGTCATGTCCTCACGCGATGCGAACTCCACGGCCCTACTCACGTCTGCGGTGCACTCCGCACCGACCACCATCGAAGGGTGGTGCGCCACCGACTGATTAAAGACCGCCACCTCCTCGGCGTAACCTGCGCTGTCCGCGAGGAAGAGCGGACCCTCCAACGTCTCATCCAGTCGCACATACGCCTCACACCATGAATTCATCGATTGACCTTCCAAGTCGTCAGTTGGTCGCCCGCTCGGGCATCACAACCGGTATAGACGCGCGGCGTGGCAGAACTGATCCACTCTCAAAGGCGATTGCTGTGATGCATTTTCAGTGTGTTTAGTACGCGATCCTTACTACATTAGTGTAGTTATTTGACTATCTTGATCGCTTACTAGTTGAGCCCATGATGGACTACTTGCCTCCGGCGAGGCGTCTTACCTCGCATGAGAAGACAAGGTCCTATGCCGGAGCCACTCGGCGTCGATCCGACGGTACAGGTGATCGCCGACGAGATTGCGCAGCATTTCACGCTGACGAAAGGTGTCGGACATGCCCGTCAGCAGTGGCGCGCACTCACCGCGCCGACGCCAAAAGAGCTGCTGCACATGCGGATCGAAGATCGCACCGTCGGGTTCGGCGCGACAACCGACGTCGGTGTGCGGATCTACTGGCCCCCGATCGAACAACAGACTCACTTGCCGATTGTGGTCTTCTACCACGGCGGCGGTTGGGCCGTCGGCGACCTGGACTCCTACGATGCCATTGCGCGCACCCATGCGTACGCGACCGAGGCCATCGTCGTTTCGGTGGATTACCGGCTCGCTCCCGAACACCCTTTCCCCGCAGGCCTTCGCGACGCGTGGGCCGCATTGCAGTGGGTCGGCGAGCACGCGGCCGAACTCGGCGGTGACCCGACACGCATCGCCGTTGCGGGTGACTCCGCGGGTGGCAACATCGCCGCGGTGATGGCTCAGTGCGCCAGGGACAATCACGGCCCGAGACTGGTGTTTCAGCTCTTGTGGTACCCGGCAACGACCATTGGCTTCACGCTGCCCTCAGTTACCGACAAGGCCGATGCCCCGATCTTGAACGTCGACATGATGACGACATTCCTGCGGTGGTATCAGCCGCCCGGCATCGGCTCGAGCGAGCCACGGGCGTTGCCCGCCACGCTGGCTCCCGCCAACGCCGCGGATTTGTCGCGGCTACCGCTGGCGTACATCGCCACAGCGGAACACGACCCGCTTCGCGATGACGGTGCGCGCTACGCCGACTTACTCAACGCCGCGGGCGTCTGGGTGCAACTGCACAACGCGCCGACACTGACACACGGGTATTTGAACTTCGCCTCTGCCGTGCCCGCGGCTGCCGAGGCGATGAACCGCGGATTGGCGGCGTTGCGATCCGGGCTACACCCCGACTGAGAGGACGCTATCGATCAGGCCCCGAAGGCACCCAGCGGGTTGAGCAGTGCCGCGCACATCTGGCGCGGGTTGATGAAGCCGAGCAGGCCGCTGGTGGGCATCGCGGCGCAACCGGTCTTGGTGACCGGGGCCGACGGCGCGCTGGGCGTCGTCCACACGGCCGGGGTGGCCGCCTGCGCGCCGCACTTGGGCCACGCCTTCAGGCCCTGGGTGCGCAGAACGTTCTCCGCGACCCGGATCTGCTCGGCACGCGATGCCGTGGCCGGACTGCCGACGCCGCCGTTTGAGGACCAGGTTGCCGGCTTGAACTGAAGGCCGCCGTAATGACCATTGCCGGTGTTCGACGACCAGTTACCGCCGGATTCGCACTGGGCGATGGCGTCCCAGTTCACGCTGTCGGCGCTGGCGGTGCTGGTCGCGACGGCCATCGGCACCAGACCGAGCGCTCCTGCGATGGCGGTGGCCGACAAGCCTTTGGTGAAAGCGTTACGAACGTTCATCACTGCGGTCCTTCCCCGACCGTTTGAAACAAGGCCCGCTTGAAAAGCTGTGCTCTCCGACGCGGCTATCCCGTGTTTCGGGTGATCAACATCACGCGTTACTCAAGTGTCGAAAGTTTTAATCGTTACTTAATTGGTGTAAGAGGCTTCTGAGAAAGAAGAGGCGGCGCCGGAAACCCCCGACACCGCCTCGTCCTCGTCTTTACTAGCCGCGCTTGCCGCACACCGGCCAGGCGCCGATGCCCTGCGAGTGCAGCACGTTCTCGGCGACGCGGATCTGCTCCTCGCGGCTGGCGTGTTGCGGCGAGCCCTTGCCGCCGTTGGCATGCCAGGTGCCCATGGTGAACTGCAGGCCGCCGTAGTAGCCGTTACCCGTGGCGATGCCCCAGTTGCCGCCGGACTCGCAGGCCGCGACGGCGTCCCAGTTGACGCCGCTGTCCGCATTGGCAGTGCCGGCCCCCAGCGCGATCGGTGCCACAGCGAGCGCACCGGCAATAGCAGCCAGTCCAAACGTCTTGCGGATGTTCTTCACTTCGATCCTTTCGCCAAGCGCGCGCCATCAACACCCGCGCAGGGACGCGGGCGTGAATGCCTGATTCACAGGCGAGGGAGTTGGGCCGCACCGTCTCGGTCAGGTGCGGCAGCGGGAGGCATGAAGCGCCTCGCCGGACAACAGGCCCGGCGGCTGGGGGAAGCGAGAAACGCTGTCCCAAGTTTTGGTGTCAGCCCCGACTCACACGCAGGTTCTTGGTTTTGAAATTGTTTGCTCCGTTTGAAGCTCTTGGGAACGTACAAAGCCGAAGGCGCAAAGTCATATCCGGTGGCGGTTGTGTCGCGGTTTGATCACGGGAAGATCACGGCCGCTGTTGCCGTGGTCCTTGCAGGTCAACCAAGTGTTTGATGGGGCTGCGGATTCCGCGGTCGTGGCGCGTTGCCGTGACGGGAATCACGGTCATTTTGTGAGCTGGCACACCCGAATTCGGGTTTAGCCGCAGTTGAGACGCTGCTCAGCGACCTCACAGGCGCCGTCTTCTGCCACGTGTTCGCTGACCGGTTGCCGCGATGGTCGCCCCGCGAATGACCCCAAACCCCCTGTCCGTGAGGCGTTTTCGGCGCAACAGCCAGCGACGGGCTCGCCGGCCCCAACTCGGCATTCGACGTCAACTCGTTGTCGGACAGCGTGTTCGGGCGATGCCCGCGAATGATTGACGTAGACCGGCGTCCACGTGATCGGCCTATTGCCGCGCCCGGTCGACCTTGACGTTCTGACACCGCCGCAAGACAGGCGCCTTGTCCGGCCGAGCCATTCGTAACGTGACGTAATTGCGGCTCGTAGCGGTCATCGCATCAGTGAAGCCGTTGCGGCGCACTGGATTACAGCGCAGCCAGCGCTCTCGACGTGGCTGATGACATCGGCCGGTGGGCGCCGTCCAATTACAGCGGAATCTGGAAGAATTGCGTGCACCGAAATTCGACCGGTATAAGTCAATTTCAGAATTCAGAATTTGCGAATTTGCTAGGCAATTCGCGACGGGATGATGGCGGCCAGATCGGCGGCGGTGTTGACGTTGGTGAGCGACGGCTGCTCCGGCATCACGATCCGCTGCGTGTCGACCCGATCCACCAACGCCCGCATGCTGCGCTCCCCCGCTGCGACCAGTTCGTGAATGCGGCCGGCCAGGGAGGTGCGGTAGATCCCGGCGAGGTAGTGGTCGCGGCCGTCCCAGGGCAGCACCACATCGGCGCCGAGACGCACCGCAGGACCGACGAGTTCGTCGATCAGGCCCGCGTCGAGGTGCGGCATGTCCACCGCGCAGACGAAGGCCAGCTCGAGTCCGGCGTCGGCGGCCGCCCGCAGGCCACGCCCGGTCGCGAGCAGCGGCCCGACCCCGCGCGCCTCGTCGCGCAGCACTTGGGCCTCGACGGGCGGCAGTGCCTGCCCCGGCGCCGCCATCACGAACACCGGCGAACAGCGCGTGCACACGACCGACGCCGTGCGCTGCAACAGCGTGCTGCCTTGATACGGGAGACTGGCCTTGTCGCGGCCCATCCGGCGGGATTCCCCGCCGGCCAGAATGATCGATGCAAGCGGCACGGGGGGCGTCACGTCGATGAGATTAGTCGACGGTCCAGGTGTCCTTGCCGCGAAGCAGCGACTGAAGCGCCGCCGTGTCGTGCGGCTTGGCTTCGCGCGCCGACGCGACCTGATTGCGCGCCGCATCGTCGTAGGTCGGCTTGCTCACCTGACGGAAGATGCCCATCACCATGTGCTCGAGGTTCTGCTCGGACAGCCGCGACAGCGCGAACGCGTACGCCGGATCCTCGACATTGGCATTGTGCACGACAATTTCGTCGGCCGACACGTCGGCGGTCTTGGCGACCTCGAGTCCGTAGCCGGACTTCACCACGCAGTAGGCGCCTTCGGCGCCGAACGTGATCGGCTCGCCGTGGCACAGGTTGATGATCCGCTCCTCGGCGCCTTCCTTGCGCAGCGCGTCAAAGGAGCCGTCGTTGAAGATCGGGCAGTCCTGCAGGATCTCGACCAGCGCGGCGCCGCGGGGGGCGGCCGCCGCGCGCAGCACCTCGGACAAGCCCTTGCGGTCGGAATCCAACGCACGGCCAACGAATGTCGCGTCCGCACCGAGGGCCAAGGACACCGGGTTGAACGGATAATCCAGCGAGCCCATCGGCGTGGACTTGGTGATCTTGCCGACCTCGGAGGTCGGCGAATACTGACCCTTCGTCAGCCCATAGATCCGGTTGTTGAACAACAGGATTGTGATGTTGATGTTGCGGCGCAGCGCGTGGATCAGGTGGTTGCCGCCGATCGACAGCGCGTCGCCGTCACCGGTGACGACCCACACCGACAAGTCAGGGCGTGCCAGCGCCAGCCCGGTCGCGATGGTCGGCGCGCGGCCGTGAATCGAGTGGAAGCCGTAGGTCTCCAGGTAATACGGGAACCGGCTGGAGCAGCCGATACCGCTGACGAACGCGATGTTCTCGCGTCGCAGACCCAGTTCCGGCAGAAAGTTACGGATCGTGTTGAGGATGACGTAGTCACCGCAGCCGGGGCACCACCGGACCTCCTGGTCGCTGGTGAAGTCCTTGGCCTTCTGCGGTTCGTCGGTGGTGGGCACCCCGCTGAGCTTCGACAGCGGCGTGACGCCGAGGTCCGATCCAACTAGCTGGTTCGATGCGCGATCCGCTTCGCTTCTCGCTGTTGTCATGCGTTAGCTCCCACGCCAGTCTCTATGGTGGCTGTCGCCAGCCGCGCGAATTTGGCCTTCTCGATTTCCTTGTCGCCCAACGTGCCATCGATCGCGGCGTCGATGATGCCCTCGATCTCGTCGGCCAAAAACGCCATGCCCTCGACCTTGGTCACCGACTGCACGTCGACAAGGAACTTGCCGCGCAGCAGCAGCGCGAGTTGGCCGAGGTTCATTTCCGGCAGCACGACCTTCGGGTACCGGCGCAGCACCTCACCGAGATTCGCCGGGAACGGGTTGAGGTTGCGCAGCTGAGCGTGCGCGACCTTGATGCCCTTGCGCCGGGCCCGACGGCACGCCTCGCCGATCGGGCCGTAGCTGCTGCCCCAACCCACCATCAGCAATTCGGCGTCGCCGGTCGGATCGTCGACCTCGAGATCGGGCACCTTGATGCCGTCGATCTTGGCCTGCCGCAACCGCACCATCAGGTCGTGGTTCTTCGGCTCGTAGGAGATGTTGCCCGAGCCGTTGGCGGCCTCGAGACCTCCGATGCGGTGCTCCAGGCCCGGTGTGCCGGGCACCGCGAACTGGCGTGCCAGGGTTTCCGGGTCGCGGGCGTAGGGCTGGAACGGCTCGCCCGACTTCGCGAAGGTGTGCGCAATGGGCGCATAGCTGCCGACGTCCGGAATGCGCCATGGCTCAGAGCCATTCGCGATCGCACCGTCGGAAAGGATCAGCACCGGCGTGTGGTAGGTGACCGCGATGCGCGCGGCCTCGATCGCGACGTCGAAGCAGTCCGAGGGCGAGCGGGGCGCGATGATCGCCACCGGCGACTCACCGTTGCGACCGAACATCGCCTGCAACAGGTCGGCCTGCTCGGTCTTGGTCGGCAGGCCGGTTGACGGCCCGCCGCGCTGCACGTCGACGACGATCAGCGGAAGCTCTGTCATCACGGCGAGCCCGATGGCCTCCGATTTCAGTGAGATGCCGGGGCCGGAGGTGGTGGTGACACCGAGCGCGCCGCCGTAGGACGCGCCGATGGCCGAGCCGATACCTGCGATCTCGTCTTCGGCCTGGAACGTCAACACATTGAAGTTCTTGTGTCGGGACAGCTCATGCAGGATGTCCGACGCCGGAGTGATCGGGTAGCTGCCCAGCACCAACTGGATGTCGGCCAACTGGCCAGCGGTGATCAAGCCGTAGGCCAGTGCCGTGTTCCCGGAGATCTGGCGGTACTCGCCGGAGGTCAGTTTGGCGGGCGACACCTCGTAGGTACTCGCGAACGCCTCGGTGGTCTCGCCGTAGTTCCAGCCCGCCTTCAGCGCCAGCACGTTGGCCTCGGCGATATCGGGCTTGCGGGAGAACTTCTCGCGGATGAACGCCTCGCTGTGCTCGAGTTCGCGGCCGTACATCCACGACAGCAACCCCAGCGCGAACATGTTCTTGGCGCGTTGACCGTCCTTCTTGGACGCACCGATCGCCTCGACAGCGCCGAGAGTGAGGGTGGTCATTGCGACGGGCTGCACGACGTAATCGGACAACTCGTCGGTCTCCAGCGGGTTGGTCTCGTAGCCGACCTTCGCCAGGTTGCGCTTGGTGAACTCATCGGAATTCGCGATGATCAGGCCGCCGCGCGGCAGATCCGACACGTTGGCCTTCAGCGCAGCGGGGTTCATCGCGACCAGCACGTCGGGACGGTCACCGGCGGTCAGAATGTCGTAGTCGGCAATCTGGATCTGGAACGACGAGACACCGGGCAGCGTGCCCTGCGGGGCACGGATCTCGGCGGGGTAATTCGGTTGCGTCGCAAGGTCATTGCCGAACAGCGCCGCTTCGGAGGTGAACCGGTCACCGGTGAGCTGCATGCCGTCGCCGGAGTCCCCGGCAAAACGAATGACGACCTTCTCGAGCTTGGTGCGCGTCGCTGGATCGGCGCCGTTTCCGTTCGCCCCCACTCGCCTGCCTTCCGGTACCGGTCGGCGAAGTCCTCCGAGTCGCGGTCGAGTCGATGCGACGCCGATGGACTACCACCAAGTTTTTGCTGTCACTGTCAGTACCGATTATTGCACTTCTCTTAGGCATGGCTTCACCCGACGCGCGGGTGTCGCCGGTGTGATCGGACGGTTAACCCCATGCTCAGCGCATGTGTCGGCGGCTTACCCAAGCGGACTCTGTGTTTTCCGTCACGTCTAGGAGAACGGCATTCTCTTAGAAATTGGTTACCGATCAGTAGCGCTAACTCGGCAGGTTGTACGGCGTGATCACCTGGATCGGCACGGGCCTCGACGGCTCGGCGGGCAAAGCGCCGCGTTCGGCGAGGATCAGCCGAATCGCCAGCCGCGCGTCGGCGCGCAGATCGTTGTGCAGCACCGCGGAGAGCCGACCTTCCCGCAGCAGCCGCCGGTTGTCGGCGTCGAGGTCGTGGGCGATGAAGACACGGCAGGTGCGCCCCAAGGCGTCAAAGGCCGCGACCGTGGCCGTGTTACCACCGCCGACCGAGTAGACGGCCTCGACGTCGGGGTGTTGTTGCAGCGCTTCGAGCACCAGCCGCTCGTTGGTGGCGTCGATTCCGTCGCTGTCGCTGACTTCGACGATGCCGCGGCCGGAGGCCCTCAACGCCGAACGGAACCCGACTTCACGCTCGCCCTCGCCACGGAACACCGTGCGGGAGAGCGTGATGAGCACGTCTGAGGATGCCGCGCCGAGCCACTGGTTCATCAGATAGGCCGCGGTCACGCCAGCCCCGTGATTGTCGATGCCGACGTACGCGCAGCGTGAGCTGGCGGGAACGTCGGTGGTGTAGGTGACCACCGGAACGCCGGCGTCGACGAGGCGGTCGATGGCCTCGGCGACTTCCGGGTCGTCCTGCGCCTTGAGCACGACGCCGTGGCTGCCGCGCAGACGGCCGAGCGCGTCGACCATCTGCGCCGTCGATCCCGACTCCCACAGGTGAAACCGGGCCCGCACCATGGCGGGCGCGAACGCCGGGAGTTCGGCTTCCACCGCCGCCCGGAAGGCGTCGGAGAACCGCTGCGGTGTCTGCATCACGACGTCGATCAGGTAGCGCCGGCCGACGAGCCGCAGTTGCGCGCGTTGTTTGTCCAGGTCGGCGATCGCCTGTATGACCTCTGCCCTGGTGTTTTCCCGCACGCCGGGCCGCTCGTTGAGGACGCGGTCGACGGTGGCCTCGCTCAGCCCGGACTGCTGGGCGATCTCGCGGACCTTGTAGCGGTGCGGCACGGCCCTTCCTTCCCTCGCAAAAGGAGATTCTGAGGGGTTTTTGATGGATTTTTGGCGTTGATTGGGGTCGAGCTCACAGCAAGACTATCGAACCATGACGGCCACCGTGCGCACGACACCCAGGGCGTGGATCGACGAGGCTGACCTGCGCCTCGACGACTTTCGCGCGCAGGTGTCGCGCAGTGTCGACCTCGACGAGTACCCGCTCGCGTCTGACGTCAGAAGCAACGTGCTGTGCTATTCGCCGGGCGCGGTCGCCGCCGCCGACCGCAGGACGCTGCAGTCGGAACTCATCCACGCGCTGACCGACGGCCCGGGGGTGGTGGTCTTCGAGGCCGCGTTCGACGGCGATGTCGTCGACCGGGCCAGCGACGCGTTCTTCGCGATCATCGACGCCCAGCGCGCCGCGGGCACCGCGGCCGGTGACCACTTCGGCAAGCCCGGTGCCAACGACCGTATCTGGAACGCTGCCCAGAAGCTGGCGCTGCACGACCCGCAGGTGTTCGCCGCGTACTACGCGAACGACGCCCTTGCCCTCGTGTCGCAGGCATGGCTGGGCCCGCGGTATCAGGTGACCTCGCAGGTAAATGTGGTGAATCCTGGCGGCGTTCAACAGGTTCCGCATCGTGACTACCATCTGGGTTTCGTCCCCGACGAGCACCTCGCCGCCTATCCCGCCCATTTGCACCACGCCTCGCCGGTGTTGACGTTGCAGGGTGCGGTGGCCCATTGCGACATGCCGGTCGAAAGTGGCCCCACGATGTTGCTGCCGTTCTCCCAGCAGTTCGCGGGCGGCTACCTCGCGTTCAACCGCCCCGAGTTCATCGACTTCTTCGCCGAGCACCACGTGCAGGTACCGCTCGCGAAGGGGGACGCGGTGTTCTTCAACCCCGCGCTGTATCACGGTGCGGGCTCGAATGTGTCGAGCAGCATCCGACGCATCGCCAACCTGCTGCAGATCTCGTCGCCGTTCGGTCGCGCGATGGAGGCGCTGGACCGCACCGCGATGGTGCGGGCGATCTATCCGGCCCTGCGCGCCATGAAGTCGGCGGGCCGCCCCGAGCGTGACCTGCTCAACGCCGTCGTCGCGACCGCCGAGGGCTACGCGTTTCCCACCAACCTCGACAGCGATCAGCCGATCGGCAGCCTGGCACCACCAAGTCAGGTGGACACCGTGCTGGCCGCGTTGGCCGACGACCTCACCCCAGAACAACTCGACGTCGCACTGCGCGACCAAGACGATCGGAGAAAACCGTGACCGCACTCGGGGTAATCGGGTTGGGCCGCATCGGCGCGTTCCACACCGAGACACTCTCCGGCCTGGAAGGAGTCGACCGGCTTGTGGTCGCCGACGAACGGGCCGACGTAGTCGCCGCAGTAGCCGCGAAACACGGTGCCACACCCGCAGATTCCGTAGAGGAGCTGTTGTCGTCGGGCATCGACGGTGTGGTCGTTTCGGCGGCGACGCCTGCGCACGCCGAGCTGACGCTGGCCGCCGTCCACCGCGGGCTGCCCACCTTCTGCGAGAAACCGATAGCCGCGACCGCCGCGGAGAGTGCGCGAATCGCCGAGGTGATCGCCAAATCCGGGGTGCCGGTGCAGGTGGGTTATCAGCGACGGTTCGACACCGCGTTCGCCGCCGCCAAGCGCGCGGTCGACGACGGCTCGCTCGGCCTGCTGCACACCGTCCGCAGCACCACGATGGATCCCGCTCCCCCGCCGATGGAGTACATCGCAGGCTCGGGCGGCATCTTCCGCGACTGCGCCGTACACGATTTCGACGTGCTGCGGTGGATCACCGGACAGCAGGCGGTCGAGGTGTACGCGACCGGCAGCGTGCAGGGCGACCCGCGGTTCACCGAGTACGGCGACGTCGACACCGCCGCCGTGGTGGTCAAGTTCGACCAGGGCACCATCGGACTGGTGTCCGCGGCGCGGTACAACGGTCGCGGCTACGACTGCCGCCTGGAGGTACACGGATTTCATGACACCGTCGTCGCCGGATGGGATCAGGGCGCACCCGTGCGAAATATGGACCCGGACAACGAGTTCCCGGCCGGCCCGGCGCACCACTTCTTCATGGACCGCTTCACCGACGCATTCCGCGCCGAGCTGAGCGCGTTCGTCGATGTGGTCAACGGCACCGCAGCGCCTGCCTGCACAGTGGCCGACGCGGTCGAGGTCGCATGGTTGGCGGAGGCCGCGACGGAGTCGTTGCGGCGCGGTGTCCCGGTTCGGATCGAGGATGTGAGGTCGAAGTGAACAACGTGAAGATCGCGGGAGCGCCGATTTCCTGGGGTGTGTGCGAGGTGCCGGGCTGGGGCCATCAGCTTGAGGCGCAGCGCGTGCTCGCCGAGATGCGTGAGCTTGGTTTGACCGCAACAGAACTGGGGCCAGACGGCTTCCTGCCGTCCAATCCGCCGGAGCTCACGGCGCTGCTGCAGTCCTATGGGCTCAGTTGTGTCGGCGTGTTCGTCCCCGTCCTGCTGCACAACGCGGGCCACGATCCGCTGCTCGACATCGCCGGTCCCCTCGACTCGTTACTGGCCTGCGACGCCGACGTCCTGGTGCTGGCGGCGGCCACCGGCACCGACGGGTACGACTCGCGCCCGACGCTCGACGACGCCCAATGGGCAACGCTGCTGGGCAATCTCGACCGGCTTGCGGCGGCAGCGGCCGACAGGGGTGTCGTCGCTGTACTGCACCCGCACGTCGGGACGATGGTGGAGACGCGAAGCGACGTCGACCGCGTGTTGGCAGGCTCGCAGATCAAGCTGTGCCTGGACACCGGGCACCTGCTGATCGGCGGCACCGACCCGCTGCAACTGGCCCGCGAAGTGCCCGGCCGCATCGCGCATGCGCACCTCAAGGACGTCGACGCCGCGTTGGCCGCCCGCGTGCAGGGCGGTGAGCTCACCTACACCGAAGCCGTCCGCAGCGGGATGTACACACCGCTCGGCCACGGCGACGTCGATATCGCCGGCATCGTCACGTCGTTGCGCAGCAACGGCTTCGACGGATGGTTCGTGATGGAACAGGACACCATTCTCGCCGCAGAACCCGTCGATGAAGGACCGGTACGCGATGTGCGGACCAGCGTGGCGTACCTGAACGACGTCTGTCGGTCCGTCCCGGCATGACCGTACGAATTGGGGTGCTCGGCGCGTCGCGCATCGCCGAACTGGCGATCGTCGGCCCCGCGCACGAATTGGGACACCGATTGGTTGCCGTCGCGGCACGCGATCCGCACCGAGCGCAGATGTTCGCCGAAAAGCATGGTGTGGAACGGGTTTTGCCGTCCTACGACGCGGTGGTCAACGACCCCGAGGTCGACGTCATCTACAACCCGCTGGCCAATTCGCTGCATGCACCGTGGAATCTGGCGGCGGTGGCGGCGGGTAAACCGGTGCTGACCGAGAAGCCGTTCGCACGTGACCGGGCGGAGGCGCAGCGCGTCGCCGCGGCCGCCGACGCCGCGGGAGTGACTGTGATGGAGGGCTTTCACTACCTGTTCCATCCGGTGACCCGGCGCGCACTGGAGTTGGCGGGCGACGGCACGCTCGGCGAGTTGGTGCATGTCGAGGTGCGGATGGCGATGCCTGCCCCAGAGGACGACGACCCGCGCTGGTCATTGGAATTGGCGGGCGGCGCGTTGATGGATCTCGGGTGCTACGGCATGCATGTCATGCGCCGACTCGGACATCCGTCGGTGGTGCGCGCCCACGCCGAGCAGCGCACCCCTGGAATCGACGCGTGGTGTGACGTCGAGCTGGCGTTCCCCGACGGCGCAACGGGCCTGAGCGCGAACTCGATGGTCGCCCACGACTACACATTCACGCTTCGCATCGTCGGGACGCGCGGCGATGTGTTGGCGCACAACTTCATCCGACCGCACGTCGACGACCGACTCACGATCAACACCCCCGCAGGCACGACGGTCGAGCGGCTGGGCACCCGCCCGTCGTACACCTACCAACTCGAGGCATTCGCCAACCACGTGGAGCACGGTGCGCCGCTACCGATCGACACCGCCGACGCGGTTGAGAACATGGCATACGTCGATGCGGCGTATCGAGCGGCGGGCATGTCGCCGCGCTAGGAATCACCGAAAGGCGGTACAGAACCCTGGATGATCGTTTCGTCTCCCGCCGAGTTGCACAGTCCGTACTTCGCGATGGCGTTGGTGAGGAAGTACCGGCTGAGCGGTGCCAGCGCCAAAGCCCACATCGGTGAGTAGCCGTAGTTGGCGCCGGCCACTGACGAGTCGACGAAATCGCCGGCGCCCATCCACGCCATGCTCCCACGCGGAGGCGTGGCCACTCATACGTCGGATTCCTCTGGGGCCAGCAGCGATGGTCTGTCCATCGGCACGCTAGACCCAATTTTCAATCCGCGGATAAGAGCTTCCGGCACACACCGAGCAGATCGGCAGGCGTCAGTCGTCAGATGACTTCGGATAGGTGTGGTGCAGGTGGTCGCGCAACGCTGCGGCGGCAGCCGCACCGTCACCAGCCGCAATGGCGTCCAGTATTCGACGATGCTGCACTTGAAGGTCCTTCGACACGTCCTGCCACGGCCCGAGTTGCCGCATCGCGGACAGCCGGTGCCGCTCTACCGTGTCGCGCAACGCGCCGGTGAGGTAGGCGATGAGACGATTTCCGCTGGCCTGCGAAATTCTGGTGTGGTACAGCGAGTCGAGGGCGTTGAACTGCAGAATGTCGACGCCCGGTTTTTCCATCGCGTCCAGCAGTTTGCACAACTCGGCGATGTCATCGACTGTCGCCGACGACGCTGCTTCACGAACCGCCCACTCTTCGACGATGAGGCGGGTTTGCACGACTTCCACCTCGGAAAAGTTGCTCAACCCGATGTGAAGCCGAAGCATGCTGGTCAACGCGTCCGACGGTTCAGTCGCCAGTACCTTGGTCGACTCCGGGCCCGAGGTGACCGGCTCGGCAATGATGCCGAGCGCCTCCAGGGAGTGCAGTGCCTCGCGGACCGATGGCCGGCTGACGCCCAACAACTGGCTCAGCTGCCGTTCACTGGGGAGGCGGTCACCGCGGTGCAGTCCGCCTTGCCGGATGCGCTGCTCGATCTGATCGATCACAAGCTCGTGGACGCGGGCACGCCGAACTTTGGACCATCCAGTGGTTTGCGCACCCGAATCCTCTTGCACCGTCACACGAAGAAATTTAGCGTGTAAGACCGCGGGTGATGGTCTTACCAACAAAGGGGCGACGATGGCATCATCAACATCGGACCGCGTCGAGTGGGCCGGTGAGCGGGGAGAAAGCCTGAGTGATGTCCGAGTCCTGGACCTCAGCCGAATACTGGCGGGGCCGTCCCCGACCATGTTGCTCGGCGACTTGGGTGCCGACGTGATCAAGGTGGAACGCGACACCGGCGACGACACCCGCTCGTGGGGACCGCCGTCTGCCCAGGGTGAAGCGACGTACTTCTGGAGCGTGAACCGCAACAAGTGCTCTGTGGTGTTGGATCTGCAGAATCCTGACGACGCCGTCGCCGCCGCCGCACTCGCGGCATCCGCCGACTCGATCCACGAAGCCTTAGCGCTCGCAGAGCAACTCGGTCTCGCACCGCAGCTTGTTGTCGGAGAAGGCGATCGGGCCATCCCACAGGTGACGAGTCCGCTCAAGCTCTCGGCCACACCCGTGACTTATCGCTTGCCGCCACCGGCGCTGCCCAATCGCACTGCCACACAGGAGGTTCAGACGATATGACACCCACCGTGGTGGCGCCCGCCAGTAAACGCGACGCATTCCTCGACACTTTGCAGAAGCGACTCCGCCCGGATGCGGTCATCGTCGACCAGACAGCCCTTCGCACGTACGAGTGCGACGGCCTCACCGGATTCCGTGTGGTACCAAGCGCAGTCGTTCTTGCGGATTCAACCGACGACGTTCGCCAAGCGGTGCTGACCTGTATCGAGTTCGGGGTGCCCTACGTGGCGCGAGGCGCAGGCACGGGATTGTCCGGCGGCGCGATGCCGATCGAGCACGGCATCGTGGTCTCGCTGCAACGCATGCGCCGCATCGTCGACATCGATCCGGTCAATCTCCGCGCGACGGTCGAACCGGGCGTCACGAACATCGACATCTCCAAGGCGGCTGCGCCCTACGGTCTACATTTCGCCCCTGATCCGTCGAGCCAGCAAGTGTGCACCGTCGGCGGCAACGTCGCCGAGAATTCAGGGGGTGCGCACTGCCTGAAGTACGGCTTCACCGTGAACCATGTGCTCGAGCTCGAAGTGGTGCTGCCGGACGGGGAGGTGGTGCGTGTTGGCGGAGTCAACCGCGAGCAGGTCGGTTACGACCTTCTTGCTGCATTCGTGGGCTCCGAAGGCACTTTGGGCATTGTCACCCAGATCGTTGTTCGACTCGTTCGAAATCCTGCCAGTGTGCACACTCTGTGCGCGGACTTCCCGTCGATCACTGCCGCATGCGAGGCCGTCACCCGGATCATCGCCGCAGGCATTGTGCCTGCGGCGATCGAGATGATGGACAGCATCGCGATCGAAGCATCGGAAAAGGCGGTGGGGGCCGGGTACAGCCTGGACACCGCTGCTGCGCTGATTGTGGAGAATGACGGTCCCGCCGCCGAATCGATACTCGAGTTCGAGGCTGTCGAACAGATTTGTCTAGACACCGGGTCGACAAAGATCCGCATCGCCGCGGACGCGGCCGAGCGAGCCATCATCTGGCGTGGACGCAAGGCCGCGTTCGCGGCAGTGGGGCGCATCAGTCCCGATTACATCGTTCAAGACGGCGTTGTCCCGCGCACGCGACTCGGTGAAATCCTCTCGCGGATAGCAGAAATGGCAGCCGAATCCGGTCTTCGTGTCGCCAACGTTTTTCACGCCGGCGACGGCAATCTGCACCCACTGGTGCTCTACAGCGAGGCGGACGGACAGCTGGAACAAGCCGAAGAGCTGTCTCGCAAGATCGCCGAGTTGTGCGTACAGATGAACGGATCGCTGTCCGGCGAGCACGGTATCGGCATCGACAAGGCCTGTTCGATGCCGAAGATGTTCTCTGCGGCGGACCTGAAGGCGATGTGGTGCCTTCGTCAAGCCCTCGACCCCAGCGGCTTGTGCAACCCCGGAAAACTCCTGCCAACGCCCCGGTTGTGCGGGGAGAAACCGGGAATCTATGTTCCTCACCCGCTGGAGGTCACCGGTGACATCGAACGATTCTAGTGTCCAGCATGCTTCGCACTCGGATTGGAATCCGGAGACCGTTGACGAGGCGGCCGAGTGCCTGCGCAGTGCGGCGCACGATCGCGCCACCATCGACATCGCCGGCGCTGGCACCGCGCAGAATTGGGGCGGCAACACCGATCCCAATACCGTGATCCACACTGGCAGAATCGATTCCATCCTCAGTTACGAACCCGCCGATATGACGATCCAGGTCGGTGCGGGTATGCGCGTCGCCGACCTCCAGGCAGTAGTGGCCGAGCACAATCAGCGCCTCGCCATCGACGCGGCACGTATTCATCGGGGTGCGACCGTCGGCGGCCTCCTCGCCACAGCCGATCAGGGCCCTTCTCAGCTGGCGTTCGGCGGGCCCCGCGATCTCGTCATCGGCGCCGGCCTCGCGTTCGTCGACGGCCACGTCGCGCGCTCCGGAGGAAACGTCATCAAAAACGTCGCCGGGTACGACCTCGCCCGGTTGGTGTCCGGATCACTCGGCACCTTGGCGCTCATCACACACGCCACATTCCGCTTACACCCCATCCCGGCGGCGACCGGGACGATGACCATGGAACTGGATATCGATGACGCGACGGCCTGCGCTCGCCGCATCGCCGAGGCCGCTCTGAATCCCGTCGCTGCCGAGTGGATCAACGGCCTGCTGCTGATCCGTTTTGAAGGCACCGGCAATGGTGTGCAGGAACGCCTCGACGCAGCCATGCGCATCGCCGACCGCCCATGCGACGCATTCACTGCCGACGAAGCTGCCCAAGTCTGGCTACGACATGCATTGGGCAAACCTGACAGCGGTGAAGATGCGTGCACAACGGAAATGCGTGCCCTCGCGCGACCAACAGATGTTCCTGCCCTCGTGCAGGACGCCGATCGGATCGGTTCCGAGCAGCAGGCCACCTGCTCCGTCGCCGCGTCGGTTCTCACTGGACGAGTCGACCTGACGGTGGATGCGCCAGTGCTGTCCCGTCATGCCGACGTTATTTCTCAATGGCGTCAGTCAGTCGAAAGACTCGGCGGGTCAACGGTTCTCCGTGATCATCCCAGAGAGTTGAACGACATGGTCGCCGCGTGGGGGTCGCCGCCGTCGGCGGTCGCTGCCATGCGCGCGATCAAGACCGCTTATGACCCAAACCATCTGCTTGGACGCGGACGTTTCCATCCGTGGTTCTGATGGACGATTGAAGGAGTCTGACTTCACATGGCGAGTTCGTTCGACGATCACCATCCGCCTAAACCCGAATTGCTGTCGGAATGCGTACATTGCGGGTTCTGCTTGCCGACATGCCCCACCTACCAATTGTGGGGTGAGGAAATGGACTCCCCAAGGGGACGCATTCACTTGATGAACCTCGCGACCGACGGTCAGATACCCATCGACAGCAGTTTCGCCAAGCATTTCGACACGTGTCTGGGATGCATGGCCTGCGTTTCGTCCTGCCCCTCCGGTGTGCAGTATGACCAACTGCTGGAGGCGGTCCGACCTCAGATCGAACGGGCGGTGCCCCGTAGCGTGACCGACCGACTGTTCCGCGCATTGATCTTCTTCGTGTTCCCTTACCCCGCCCGACTTCGCGTGATTGCGCTGGGCGCCTGGCTATATCAGCGATCGGGTGCGCGGTGGTTGCTCCACAAGAGCGGCGTGATGCGCTTGTTGCCGGCGCGGCTTTGCGCATTGGAGGCGCTGATGCCGCGGGTGGCCCTGCGAAACATCGTCACTCGCCACCGAGGGGTTCGCCGACCAGTCGGCAAGCCGCGACGGCGGGTAGCCCTGGTCACCGGCTGTGTCCAGCAGGTGTTCTTCGCTCAGGTGAACGAGGCAACCGTACGGGTGCTGCTGGCCGAAGGCTGTGAAGTCATCACGCCAAAGCAGGAATGTTGTGGCGCACTGAGCGTCCATTCCGGCCGTGAGGACGAAGGGCTTGCGCGGGCGCGCAAGATGATCGAGTCGTTCGAGGACTCTGATGTCGACGACATCGTGGTCAATGTCGCGGGCTGTGGGTCGACGCTCAAGGAGTACGGCCAGCTCTTGGCCGATGATCGCGAATATACCGAGCGCGCCGCAAGGTTCAGCGAAAAAGTTCGCGATATCAGTGAGGTGCTGGCCGGCTTGACTCCGCAAACGGCCCGGCACCCGATCCCCGCCCGCATCGCGTACCACGACGCCTGCCACCTCGCGCACGGCCAACAGATCCGCCAACAGCCCCGCAACGTCTTGCGGACCATCCCCCGGCTGGAGCTTTTAGAAGTACCGGAATCCGAATTGTGCTGCGGCTCAGCGGGAACCTACAACATGGTCCAGCCGGAGGCGGGCGATGAACTCGGCAAGCGAAAAGCCACCAACATTCTCTCCACTGGGCCCGATGCGGTGACGACCGGCAACCCCGGCTGCCTGCTTCAGATTGCCCGCTACCTGGATGGTGTGCCGCTGTTTCACCCCGTTGAACTCATCGATTTCTCCATTCGCGGCGTCAATCCGGTGACGAGTGGGCAGCAAACTGGCCGATGGAGAACTAAATCGGCTCAGGCGGTGTGAACGCGGCGCGCGCAAGCCACTCGCGAAACGACTGCAGTTCCGGATTGAGCTCGCGCACCGCGGCCAGATCCCTGTCCCCAGCGAAGCGTGCCGAGTTCTGCGTGTAGTACTGGAACATGTTGCCCATCTCGACAGCCCCCGGGAACCCCTGCGCGCGAAAAGCATCCCAGCTCACCGGACGGTACGTGACAGTCTCACCAAAGGCCTCGCTGAACGCCGACGCGTACTCATCGCCGGTCAGGTGATCGCCCGCAATGCTGACCGTCTGGCCGATGAACGGTGCCCCTCGTTTGAAGATGCCCAGCGCGGTTTTACCGATGTCGGCGACGGCGATCCCTGACAGGGACTGGTCGGCCATCGGCAGCGTCAGTACCAGCGAGCCGTCGTCGACCCGCATCGGGCCTACGCCGCGCAGGAAGCTCTCGAAAAAGAACGTCGTGCGCAGGAAAGTTGTCGGGACGTCATAGTCGCGAAACAGTGCATCTGCCTCGGCCTTGGCGTCGAAGTGCGGAACCTTGTACCGCACTTCGACGGTGGGCACGCCGTCGTCGTCACCGAGGACGTCACGAGTGTCTTCGAGCGTCGACCAGATGACGTGACTGACGCCGGCCTGCCTGGCCGCCAGCGCCGCGTTGTCGGCCTGTCGGAGTTCCATGTCGGCCCTTGTTCCTTCGGCCTCTTCTTCCGCGGAACGTTCGGCCCAGTAGTTGGTGACTACGAACGCACCGTCGGCGCCGTCGAATGCCCTGACCACGCTCGCCCCGTCCTCGAGATCGGCTTCGACGATCTCGGCACCAGCGGCGGCAAGTTCGCGCGCCGTCGCGGACTGTGCACTGCGGGTGAGGACCCGCACCCGGAATTCCGTTGCGGTGTCGTCGAGAATTGCCCGGACCAGGCCGCCGCCTTGCGAACCGGTACCGCCCACTACGGCGATCAGCTTTTTATTGGACATGATCTTCTCCATTCGGTTCAAAAATTGATGTGTCTATTTGCCGTCTCTTCGTGCGACTATCGGTCCGCCGGCTGGAGAATCGTCTTGCCATGCAGGCGCCCAGCGTCGGAATCTCGGTGCACCGCAGCAGCTTCGGCGAGCCGACGGCGATTGACGACTTCAATGCGTAGCTTCCCCTCGTCGACGCGGCGCACCAATCCGGCGAGCTGGTCGGCGTCGCTGCGCACGAATACTCGCTGCGTGCGGACGTTGCGTTCGGGGTTTTCCGGCCCGACGACCATGGTGCCGACGTGGAAGCCGCCGTCGCCGACGACGCCGATCAATGCTTCGGTCTGCTCGTCGGTCGTGGGAACCAAGTTGAGTACGACGTCAAAAGGCGCTCCGTCGACGGTGATCGGGGACTGCGTGTAGTCGATGTAGTCCACAATGCGGTCGGCGCCGTAGTCACGCAGCCGGGCGGCGTCGCGATCCTTTGCCGTTGCGGTGACGACGGCGCCGGCCTGCTTGGCCAACTGAATTGCGTAACCACCCACTGCACCCGAGGCACCGTTGATGAGGATCGATTGGCCCCCGCTGAGCTCGGCGATCTCGAAGAGAGACTGCCACGCAGTCAACCCAGCCTCGGGTAGTGCTGCCGCGTCGGCAAGTTCAACCGACGTCGGCGCGGCGGCCAGTGAATTCGCTGGGGCAAGCGCGTATTCCGCGGCGGCGCCATCGGCATCCAGGGGAAGAAACGCGACAACGGCGTCGCCGACATTCCAGCCCTGCACGCCCTCACCGACCTCGGCGATCGTCCCGGCCACGTCGACACCGGGAATGTGCGGAAAGTTGATCGTGTACACCTGCGCCAAATAGCCGCCACGAATCCCGGCGTCGACCGGGTTGAACGAAGTGGCGGCCACCTGGATGAGTACCTGTCCGGGGCCCGGAACTGGTCGCGGGGCGTCCTCGTACACGAGTACGTCGCTGTCGCCATAACGGTGGTACCGAACAGCCTTCATGATTCCTCCTCAGTCGAATGCTTCGAACGTGAAGCAGTTACCTGCCGTGTAACTGCTCCGACATCGAAGCAATTCCCTGCCGGTAGTGACGCGCGTCACATGTGTGTGCAAGCAGGAAGTCATGCCAGAAGCGATGCAGCGCAAAACGCTGATCGCGTCATCGCCGCTGCGATCCGAGCGTGTCTAGCCGAGGGAGAATTCGTGCGACGCGAGCATCCCCCCGGCGGGTTTCTCCGTCGTCAGGAATGCACGATCAAGCGGCACCGGCGCGTCGCTTGCGCGGCGCCGCCGACCGCGGCGGACGACGCCGCATGTGGTCGCGAGCCTTGGTCATCATGTCGCCGAGGACACGCACGTCATTGCTCGTCAGCGAATCGAAGAGCAATTCGCGCACGACCAGGATGTGGCCGGGCAACACCGCCGCGACGCGGGCGCGACCATCGGGGGTGATCTCGACGAGCGTCGCACGCTGGTCCACGGGGGACGCCGAGCGTGTGATGAGCCCCTGCGCCTCCAACAGTCCCGCCTGATGCGTCAAACCGGATCGGCTGTACACCACACCGTCGGCGAGGTCGGTCATGGTCAGTGGTTCATCAGCGTCGGCCAGCTTGGCCAAGATCTCGAATTGCACATAGCTCAAGCCACCTTCGTCCTGCAACTGCTGGCGCACCGCGTGCTGAAGCAAGCTGACCGCCTCCATCAACGCGAAGTACGTGCGCAACTGAGTGGGATTGAGCGCCTCAGTCATGCCGAACAGCATAGTGCTTCGACCTCGAAGCGCCGGGCGTCTCGCGGCTAGAGCCGTTCGAGAAGCTTCTCGCAACTCCGTTCGGCGATCGCGGCGATGGTCTTCGACGGATTGCGGCCGATGGCGCGCGGAATCACCGCGCCGTCCATCACGAACAGGTTCGGATGGTCGAACACCTCGCAGTCGTGCTTCGTGACGCCGGCACCCCGCGCCGCAGCCATATTGCAGCCGCCGAGCGGATGAGGTGTGACCAGGGTCCGCAGGCGACTCCAGGTCGCCAGCGGAATCGGCTCGCCGTGCGTCGCATACGTCATTGCGACATGGACGTCCTTGAATGCGTCCAGTGCACCGACCGAGCGTTGGGGATTCCAATTCAGCCGCGTCCGCGCCCGCCAGAATCTCAGTGGGCTGCGCAGCGAGAACTCACCGTCCGCGGCATCGATCGACTGCCCGAACCACGGAATCATGCTGCGAAAGTCGGTCAGCTCACTGGCTTTTCGGTACACCCACTTTTTTGGCCAGTGGCTGTTCTCCCATGCTTTCAAGACATGTGCACCGATGTTCGGTAGTCCGCCGTCCTCGATGAAGATTCGGCCGTCGAACCCGATCATGTTGTCGTCTGGCAGATCGACACCGCCGAGGAAGTCGATCGCCCCGCCGATCGTCGGACCCTTGGTGGGCTCGAGCCAGGGGCGGTCTTCGCCCTTCTTGTACCGCGCCAGCGTCAGGAAGTCACCGTTGGGACTCCAGCCACGGCCCAACGACTTCGGCAGGTTCTTCAACGTGCGGAAGCCGTCCCGTGACCGCAGCAGGATCTCGGTCGATCCGATCGATCCCGCCCCCAAAATCACGATCTTTCCGTCGATGTGACGCTTGCGGCGACCCACCCGTTCATTGAAGTCGAGGTAGTGCACACGCCACCCGCCATGTGGCCCGCCCTCGATATGGGTCACGAGTGAAAGCGGGCGGATCTGGGTGTCGTTACGGTTGTCCGTCGCGAACTTCAGGTAGTTCTTGTCGAGCGTCTTCTTGGCGCCGTTCACGCAGCCGATGACACATTCCCCGCAATGCACACACGTATCGGGTGCATAGGTGTGGGGATCGCGCCACGGCTCACCGTTCCGGTCGGCCGCGTGTTCGTCGAACGCAACGGCTAGCGGCAGCGGCTTGTACTTGTCGGGCACACCCAGTGCGATCGCCGCTTGTTGAAGGCGGCTCATCCGCGGATTGTGTTGGCCAGGTGGAATCACTTGCGGCGCCAACACATCGTTGACGAGGCCGTAATAACGCCGCATCTTGTCGGCGGTGATCTGCGACGGCCAGCCACTGTCGAACGCTTCGTCGCGCGCCTCGATGCACACATTCGCGTAGATCAGCGAGCCGCCACCGACCCCTGCGCCTGCGGCCACCACCATTTGGTCGAGAAAGCGGATGTCCAACCATCCATTGAACAAGCCGGGCATCCGACTCGAATAGATGTAATCGCGGGGCCCCTGCGGGGTTTTGCCATGTTTCGTCCAGTCCCGACCCCGTTCCAGCACAACGACTTTGCGCTTCGGGTCGGCCAACCGATATGCCGCGACAGCACCACCGAACCCGCTTCCGATGACAACGACGTCGGCGCGCTCCTCGGTGTTCACCACCGCCGGCCCTTGACGTAGGTGTTCACCAGAGATTTGGCGAAGAACCGATAGAAGGACAACTTGTGCGCACACCTGTCGATCCACCAGAAGTTGCCCAACACCTTCATCGTCAGCAGCTGTCGCACGAACCCCCACAGCGTGATCCGGAGGAGTCCCGCCGCGATGGGTTCGCCGGTGCCGCCGCTCGTCGGGAACAGTTGCACATGAAGCGTCGTGGTGGCCGGCCACACCCGCCAGGGCGGCGACGGTTCGACGTACTTGCGGCCGCGCATCCGGTACTGCCGACCGTCGATGGAAAGCGTGGTGTCGTACACCATTTCGCGCACGCCTTTGCCGTTGCGGATGGCGCGGCGGAACAGGCCGAAATCACCGTCTCCGATCCCGATCAAGTCGCCGCCGAGCACCGGGATCGATCCCGCCGCGCGCCATTCCCCCTTGTGGTTGGGATCTTTGATGAACGCGGGCAGGTTCGGCAGCGTGACGGTGGCGTGCAAACGCATCGCGATTGCGGCGTCGTTCTGATAGCCCTTGACCGGATCGGCGATACCCATGGTGATCATGCCGCTCATCACTTCACTGAACCGCAGTCCTGGCCGGGCCACCCGCAGCTTGCTTCGCACGTCGGCGACCGTCGGCATGAACAGCTGATCCTCGGACTGATCAGGATTCGCTTCCAGCACCATCACTTGCTCAATTCGTCGAGGATGAACGGGAACACGTCGCGATCGGCGTACTGGCCGAGGAAAACGTCGAGATGCCCGTAATCGGCGAACTTCTGCAACGTGTGCCTGCCAGGCTGGTGCCGCTCGAAGTATTCGAACGTGCGGCCCATGCCGACGGGCAGGAAGGTCTGGTTCCTGTCGCCGGTCATGAACACGAATCGGGCGTCGGTCTGCGGCGCGTCGGCGGTGAACAGCGGAGGCAGTTCGTGGTAATTGCCCGTCGACACCATCTCCCCCGCCGCGGACGAGTCCGCGATGTGCCCGTAGTACGACATCGGCACCTGGCCGAACTCGCCCTTGATCCACTCGTGCGTGGCGTCGTTGAGGTTCTCGTGCCGCCACAAAGTCGGGTGTCCGTACCCGTACATGAAGCTGGTGTGGTTGCACACCGCGTTGTCGCATTCGTCATGGGTGGCCTTGACGTACCAGCTGAGAATCTTGGGCAGCAGTCGCGGTGCGTGCAGACCCCACTGCGGATTGATACCGGAGACCTTCTCGGCGTTCAAAAACGCAACGGCCAGCGGCAGTTTCAGCCGCGCCTGCCACGGCATCACCGGGTGCAGCGCCGACGAGTTCGAGATCACCAACGACACGTCGGGAAGCAGGCCTGCGGTGATCGCCATCATGAACGCGCACGACCCCTGGCAATGGATCAGGGCCTTGATCTTGTCGGCGCCGGTCTGCCTGCGGACCTCCTCGACCGCCCTCGGCATGTCGAGCACAGCGGCGTCGTCCAGGGTGTAGTTGATCGCGGGCAGGTCGATGCTGGAGCGCCAGTTGAGCATCCACAGGTCGTACCCGCGCGCCGTGAGCTGCTTCAACAGGTTGTTCGTCGGCGGGTTCCACAGATTGGCACGCGTGCCCGTGCCCGCAACCATCAGCAGCGGCTCGCCGTCACCGCGCAGCCGCTTGAAGTTCAGCGTGAAGCCGTCCCTGGCCGGAAATTCGATGGTCTCGAAACGGTCCTGGTGAATCGGCTCGGTCGGATCGGTGACCGCCCGGACCTGCCCATTGGTCGAAGGGGGCGCTGCAACAGCCATCTGACCTCCTGCCCGTCGCGGTAGTACCGAGCTACAGCGTGCTCGGCGACCGCGAGGATGTCTTGCGTAGTCCGGTACTCGACTTTGCCGACGCGACGACTTCGGCCAGCAGTGTGCGGTCGGCGACGTCGAGCTTGATACACGAGCGGTAGATGTGGCCCTCCACCGTGCGCACCGACACCGACAACCGCTCGGCGATCGCCTTGTTGGTCATCCCTTCGGACACCATGATCGCGATCTCGAGTTCCCTGCCGGTCAGCGGCAACGGGTTGAGCACCTGATCGAGCGCGGGAGTCGAGGCACCGTTCGCGAGTTCGGCGGCGCGCCCCGCCGCCTCGACTTCGCCTTTGCGTTCGTGGCGCGCGGCGAACACCTTGGCCGCCTGCGCGCACGCGTCGGCGGCTGCGCATCTCATGCCCAACTCAACGAGTTCGTCTGCGACGGCGTTCAATCCGTCGGCGTCGGCGGCGGCCAGCGCGCGGCCGTGTGCCAGTGCTGCCCTGCCGGCGACGCAGTCGAGTCCCGCAGTCACCCGCGAGATGGCATCGGCGGCGGTGGCGTCACCGAGACGGACGGCATCGTGCAACGCCTGCAACGCGACGGCAAGCTGGCCGGACCGCTCGGCGATGCGGGCGGCGTCGCGGGCCGCGCTGATCGCACCGGTCATGTTGCGGCCCGCCGCCAGCGTCCATGCGCGGCCGAGAGCGAGCTCAGGAGCGTACAGCTCGGACCGCAAGCCGTGTCGAGATTCGGCACGCGCCAACACTTCTGCCGATCCCGTGGCGTCACCCTGTTGGCCGAGGGCCTGCGCCAGATACATCAGCGCCAGCGGACCCCAGGAGTAACCGGTCTCCGACAACGCCGCCGCGGACTGCCGCAGCAGCGAGGATGCGACGTCGAAGTCACCTGCCGCGATCAGCGTGCGGGCCAGCAGGATCTCACCGATCGCTCGGCCCGGTTGCTGCAACTCGGAGAACTCCATGAAGTGCCGCGCCAGCCGCTGCGCGTGCGGCACGCTCTTGGTCATCAGCAGCGTAGTGATCTCACCGAGCCCGATGGTGAACCGGAGCAGACCCCAGTGCGTTGCCGCCAATCCTCGTTCGGACAGCGGGTCCACGTCGTCGAATCGGCCCAGCCGCGCACTCGACAGGGCGGCGGTCGCGGCCGCCCACGCGACCGCGAGATCTTGGGCGGCAGGCGAATCCAGCACCTCAACAGCAATCTCCGTCGCGCGGCGCGGATCGCCGGCGTTCATCGCAAAGGTGGCCACCAAAGCGTCGATGACCGCGATCGCGGCCGGCTCGGAGATGCGGTCGCGCATCGCGTACAAGAAGTCGGTGGCCGCTTCCGGCTGGTCGAGCATCCAGAACTGGTTGGCCGCCTTCGGCAGCGTCCAGGCCGTCAGGTCCCATTCCGACAGACTGTCCGGATCGACCGGTGCCAGCACGGCATCGGCGTCCGGCCCCCGGCCCAGCCAGGACAGCGCGTGGGCCAGCGGCAGCCGCGCGGTCAGCTTGCCCGAGCGGTCCAGCGCGCTCTCGGCCAGCCGCTCTCCGAGCAGCAGGTCGCCGAGCCGCATCGCTTCCCAGGACGAGGTGACGACGTCGTCGACCGGCGGCGGGGTGTCGCTGTCGATCGCCAACGCCGCCAGCCGCAGCCGGGCACTGACGTGTTCGATCGGCTGCGCCGACAACTGCGCGACCAGCTGGGTGCGCAGCCGCCGGGTCGCGATCTGGCCGAGTGAAGCCCGGACCTGCTCGGCGTACAGCGGGTGCGCGGAATGCACGACGAGGTCGTCGCCGCGCTTGACCACCTCGATCAGCCGCCCGTCCTCGGCTTCTTCCAGTGCCTCCCGGCCCGCCAGTTCGGTCAGATCCCGCAGGCTGAGCGGCTCCTCGACGGCGAGGTAGTTCAGCACGGTCATCACCGACGGCTGCAGCGCCTCCAGATGCCTGCCGATCAATGCCGACAGTTCCGCCGACAGCCCGATATGGCCGCGCAATTGCCAAACCCCGTCGACTTGACGCAATGCGCCCGAGCCAATCGCGCTTTCCGTCAGGTGTCGCAAATACAGTGGATTTCCCTGGCTCGCGGCGAATACCTCGTCGGCACTCGACGTTTCCATCGGGCCACCGAGAACCGCCTCCAGCAAACTCTTCGTCTGTGCAGGATCAAAGGGTTCGATGTCCAGCCGGTCCAGCAGTCGGTCTTTCCACAACGACGTGATCGCATCGGGGGCCTGCTCGCCCGCCCTGACCGTGATGACAAACCGCGCCGACCCGGTCAGCGCCAACTGATGCACCAGAGTCGCCGAGAGATTGTCCAGGTGGTGGGCATCGTCGATGGCTAGCAGGAGCCCCTGTCCGCCCCGTTTCAGCAGCGACGCCCGCGCCGAGCGCAGCAGTGTCGGCGAGTCGCCTACGCCAGCGACGTCGACCAAATGGCTGAAGGCGCCGAACGGGATCTGGCGGGCTGATGCCGTGCCCGCCAGCCATTGCACGGATACACCACCGTGCCGCTGAGCAAAGCGTTCGACGGCGTGTCGCGCGAGCACGGTTTTGCCGACTCCCGCCGAGCCGGCTAACACCGCGCCCAGCCGGTTCTTGCTTTTCAGCGTCGACTCCAAAAGGCCCAGCGATTGCCCGCGCGGAACCGTGCGCCATTCGATGGCCATTCGCGGATCTTATGTCGCAGAACGTGTTTTCTCCTCGCATACGAGCAAACTGTGGCGAACGTCAGTCTCAGCGCTGACCTGCGACGGCCGCGAAACAGGTAGTGCACTACTCGTGATACGGGCCCGCGCGCCTCCCTACTCTGCGGTAGCGGAGCAAACTCTGCGGACTGCCAAGAAGGGATAGGAGATGAACGGTTGGGCGCATCGATTTTCAACGGGCGCGCGGCGGCACTTGCGCTGGCCGGGGGATTAGCGGTCGCGATGTCGGCGCATCCAACCGTCACAGCAGCCAACCGCGGGACCGAGGACATGACGGTGCCCGAGTCGGGAGGTTGGCTCAACGCTTTCTCGGCGGTCCTCGGGGCGCTCGGGCGCAGACCGTTGGCGAGCACCCGCCGGAAGCGGTCGGCGCCCATCCGCCCGGTGACGACGGTTTCCGAGGTGGCCGCGATGGGGCCCGTGCGCGACATCGCGCTGTCGGCCGACGGGCGATACGCGTACGTCGCAGCCTCACGCGACGCCCGCGGCGGCACCGTCAACGTCGTCGACACCGAGACCAATACCGTGGTGCACACATTCGACGAGCTTTCCGACGTCGACCCGAGCGGCCTCGCGGTTACGTCCGATTCGTCACGGCTCTACGTCGCCGACCGCAACGCCGCGGCCATCCGCGTCGTCGACATCGCCGAGGGCAGCGCTACCCGCAACCGGGTGGTGGACTCGCTGCGCCTCGAAGGCTCGCTGCCTGTCGGCTACGGCACACCGACCTCAATCACCCTTTCCCCCACCGGCTCACGGCTCTACGCGCTGATGACCGACCCCGCAGTGCTGATCCTGGATCCCGACGCCCGCGTGTTGGTCGGGGCGGTCTCCGGCGGAGAGTCCGTCGCGATGTTCACCGAAGACGAGCGGGTCTACGTCTGCGCGGGCGATCGACTCGGGCACACCAACGTCACCGCGGGCGTGGTGATCCTGGAGGCCGACACGGGCACCGAACTCGGATCATTCGGGCTCAACGACGCCCCCGCCTTCATTCGCCAACCGATCCTGGCCGGCGGCGGCGGCCGGTTGTACCTCGACGTCGACGATCTCGACGGCCAGTTGGAAGTGGTCGACACCTCGAAGTTGAATGTGGTGGCGCGCATCAGGATTGAAGCATCGGCGGACCGGCAGCTGCGCAGCATCCCGACCGCCGCAGTACTGAGCCCCGACGGTCGATGCCTGTACGTCGCCAACCAGGGGGTGCGGTTGTCCTCCGACGAGGCGACCGAGGTCGGCTGGATATCGGTGATCGACACCGCACGCAACGAAGTCGTCCACGACATCCCGCTGCCCGACGTCGGCGTTGACGAATACCGCGCCGCCAGCCCACAATTCATTACGATCAGCCCGTCAGGTGACCGCTTGGTGGTGGTCAACGAGTACGGGATCGCCTCGGTCATCGACATCGCATCCGGATCGCTGCTCAGCACGGTGCCGCTCGGGAAGTCAACGGATCAGCCGCGGGCGGTCATCGTCAACCCGACGCGCAACGCCGTCTACGTGGGCGGCGACTCCGGCCTGACCGTGATTCCCCTGTAGCCCGCGGCGCGCCGTTCATGCCAGCGCAGACGTAACAACAGCAGGTGACGGTGCGCGCGGAAACCCGCCGACAGCGGGTCACGCCAGGCCGGCGTGTGCGCCTTCGATCCAGGTTCTGTGTGCACGTTCCCATTGTGCCGTGCCCAGCAAGTGTGGGCCGTGCCGCCATGCTGCCGTCGAGGTGAACGATCGCATAACGTTTGTCACGGATCAGGCGCTTTTACCCCGCAATTCGTGCGACAACGCCTCCAATTCGTCGCCGCCTGCCATCTCCTGCGTCAAGTGTTCCAGGCTGATCTCGTCATACGTGCAGTCGAGCTTCTGCCGACCCCGGTTGAGCAGCACGAAATGGTCACCGACCATGTGCGCATGGTGCGGGTTGTGCGTGATGAACACCACACCAAAACCCGCCTCCTTGGCGGCGGTGATGTACTTCAGCACCACACCGGACTGTTTGACGCCCAACGCTGCGGTCGGCTCGTCGAGGATCAACACCCGCGCGCCGAAGAACACTGCGCGAGCGATCGCCACGCACTGGCGTTGACCGCCTGACAAGGAACCGATCGGCACGTCGACGTCGGGCAGATCGATGCCCATCTTCGACAGTTCGCTCAATGTGGTGGCCCGCATCGCGTTGGAGTCCAGTGACCACGGGAAGCGATTCTTGCGGATCTCCTGACCGAGGAAGAAGTTGCGCCACACCGGCATCAGCGGTACTACGGCGAGGTTCTGGTACACCGTCGCAATGCCTTTGGCCAGTGAGTCCTTCGGCGAGTTGAATGTGGTCGGCTCACCGTCGACCAACAGCTCACCCTCGGTCTGGGGATGGTATCCCGCGATGATCTTGATCAGGGTCGACTTGCCCGCGCCGTTGTCGCCGAGGATGCCGGTCACTTCACCGGCGTGTACGCGAAGCGAAATGTCTTTCAGCGCAGTGATGTTGCCGTATGTCTTGCCGACGTTCTTCAGCTCGACCAGCGGCGCCTTGCCACCGGAAGGGGCGTCGTGCACGGGTTTGTCCACTGTTGCAGTCATCAGTTACCTCTTCGCCGCGTAGTTGCGGAAGGCGTTGTTGGCGATCACCGCGAACAGCAGCATGCCGCCGAGGAAGAACTTGAACCAGTCGGGGTTCCAGCCGGCATACACGATGCCCTGGTTCACCATGCCGAAGATGAACGCACCGATCGCGGCACCGATCGCGGTGCCGTAGCCGCCGGTGAGAAGGCAGCCACCGATGACGGCGGCGATGATGTAGAGGAACTCGTTGCCGACGCCCTGGCCGGATTGCACTGTGTTGAAGGCGAACAGCAGGTGCATGCCGACGAACCAGGCCGCGAAGCCGACGAACATGAACAGGCCGATCTTGACCTTGGTCACGGGTACACCGACGGCACGGGCGCTTTCCTGATCGCCGCCGACCGCGAAGATCCAGTTGCCAACGCGCGTCTTGAACAACACGTACGTCGCAATCGCAGTGAACAGCAGCCACCACACCACGGTGATGCGGATGCTCACGCTGCCGATCGAGAACGACGACGAGAACACCGCCTTCGCGGAATCCCAACCCTGCATGTCGGACACGCTCGCGGTCGCGACCTGACCGGAAACCAGTTTGGTCACCGCGAGATTGATGCCGGTGATCATCAAGAACGTGCTCAGCGTGATCAGGAAGCTGGGGATCTTCGTCTTCATCACGAGATAGCCGTTCAAGAACCCGACCGCCAGCGCGAGGACCAACGCCAGTACGGCGCCCACCCACAGGTTCAGTCGCAGGTTGTAGGCGAGCATGGACGCGGCCAGCGAGCTGAAGGTCACCGCCACACCCGAGGACAGGTCGAACTCGCCGCCGATCATCAACAGCGCGACCGCGCAGGCCATGATGCCGATGGTGGAACTGGCGTACAGCACCGTGGCCAGCGCTTCGGGGCTGCGGAACGGCGCGGCGACGACCATGAAGAAGATGAAGATGCCGATCGCTCCGATCAGCGCACCCATCTCCGGTCGAATCAGCAACCGCTGGATGCGGTTTCGCTCCTTTACCCGTTCGTCGTGGACGACCTTCCGTTGCGAGAGGTCGACCTCTGACTGGGTGGTCATTATCGGGTTCCGTTCTTTGCGTACTCGGCGACCGCGTCGATGTTCGACTTCTCGATGAACGCGGGGCCAGTCAGGGTCGGTTGGCCGCCGCCGAGGACGTTTCCGTTGGTCAGGTACAGCCACAGCGAGTCGACCGCGAGGTAGCCCTGCAGGTACGGCTGCTGGTCCACGGCCCACAACACGTCACCGTTCTTGATCGCGTCGACCAGCGCGGCATTGGTGTCGAACGTGCCGATCTTGGCTTTGCTGTTCGCGTTCTTGGCCGACTGCACTGCCGTCAACGCGAACGGCGCGCCGAGCGTCACGATGTAGTCGATGCTCGGATCCTGTTGCAGCTTCGCGGTGATCGTCGACTCGACCGACGGCATGTCCTTGCCGTTGACGTTGAGGTTCTCCGTGGCGGGGAAGGTGCTCTTCAGGCCTGCGCAGCGGGCCTCCAGGTCGACGTGGCCCTGCTCCTGGATCACGCAGATCGCCTTCTTGGCGCCTTCCTTGGTCAGCCGGTCGCCTGCGCTCTGCCCGGCGATGAAGCCGTCCTGACCGAAGTACTCCTTGACCCCCATCGCCTGCCAGTCCTTGAGGCCGGCGTTGAATGCGACGACGGGGATGCCCTTGGCTTCGGCGCCCTGCACGGCCGCGCGCATGGCGTCGGGTTTGGCCAACGTCACGGCGATGCCCTTGACGCCGCTGTCCACCGCCGTCTGGACCAGGTTGGCCTGGTTGGGCGCCTCGGGGTCGTTGGAGTAACGAAGTTCGATGTTGTCCTTCTTCGCGGCCGCTTCTGCACCCTTGCGGATCAGGTCCCAGAACGAGTCGCCGGGCACTTCGTGAGTGACCATCGCGATCGTCATCCGCGGCGTGTCGGCGGTGCCGCCGCCCCCGCCGCTGCCCGACTCCTGGGGCTTGCCCCCGGTGCTCGAACATGACGCGATACCGAGCACGAGGACGCTGGTTCCGGTGATCGCCGCCAGTCGGCTGAACTTCATTGTTTCTCCTCCTCGGGTGCGGCGTGGAACGCCTGCTGGCTCGATGTAATACGGCTCACAGCCGAAAGTCAAGACTTTGTCCTGACATTAGGACTGCACATCAAATGTTAGGGTCGTCGCTGCTGGTCAACACGACGGAGGTGGCAACCCTATGAGCGGCTTCCAGCTCGCGGTGTGCGCGGAGATGGTGTTCACGAACCTTCCGATCATCGACCGTATCCGTCGCATCGACGACATGGGGTTCGCGGTCGAGATCTGGAGCTGGCACGACAAGGATTTGCGTGCGCTGGCCGGTACGGGTGCCCGGTTCTCGTCTATGACGGGGTATCTGCATGGCGACCTCATCGACCCCGCCACCGCCGACGACGTGGTGCGAACCGCCGAGTTGTCCATCAAAGTCGCTGAAAGCCTTGGCGTTTCGCGGCTGAACCTGCATACCGCCGAGCTGGTCGACGGCAAAGCGGCGCGGCCTCGCTATCGCGCCGATGGCCAGATGTGGACTACTGCGTTGCGCACGCTGGAGCGTATCGGCGAGCTCGGTGCCGCGGCCGGTGTGACGTTCTGCCTGGAAAACCTCAACACCATCATCGACCACCCCGGCGTTCCGCTGGCGCGCGCCAAGGACACACTGGCGTTGGTGGAAGGCGTCGGGCATCCCAACGTCAAGATGATGCTTGACCTCTACCACGCACAGATCGGCGAGGGAAACCTGATCGAGCTGGTGCGGCGATGCGGCGACGCTATCGGTGAGATCCAGGTCGCCGATGTGCCGGGCCGTTGCGAACCGGGCACCGGCGAAATCCACTACCCTGCTATCGCGAAGGCGTTGCGCGACATCGGGTTTGCCGGGACGGTCGGGATGGAGGCATGGGCCTCGGGCGACAGCGAGGCAGCGCTGAAAGCCTTCCGTCGCGCGTTCAGTCAATAGCGCGAGCAGACGCAGAACGTCAGCGGTCGACCAGCGTGGTATCGAAGTAGTAGCGCGAGGCCCGATAACAATGCGTGCCGAACTCGACCGCACTGCCGGAATCATCAAAAGCCGTGCGCGACATGGTCAGCAGCGGCGCGTTGGGTTTCTCGTCGAGCAACCGCGCCTCCGAACGCGTCGCGCCTCGCGCACCAATGCGCTGCCGCGCCAGCCGGATGTGCACGCCGCGGGCCCGCAGCGATTGATAGAGCCCGTTGTTCTCCAGCTCCCCCGGTTCCGGTGCGATCTCCACAGGCAGATGGTTCGTCATCACGGCGAGCGGCTCACCGTTGGCGCTCCGCAGCCGGTGGATGGACACCACCTCGCGGTCCTCGGCCAAGTTGAGTTCGCGGGCGACCTCTTCGTCAGCGGGCCCGACCCGGTACTCGAGCAACTGAGTCGTCGGCTCCTGACCCGCGCGCGCCAAATCGTCGAACAGGCTGGTCAACTCGACCCGTCGGTGCACGGGGTTCTGCACCACCTGGGTGCCCACCCCCCGCTTGCGCACCAGCAGTCCTTTGTCGACCAATTCCTGGATCGCACGCCGAGTGGTCGGCCTGGACAAGGTCAGCCGCTTTGCCAGCGCGAGTTCGTTTTCGAAGCGATCGCCCGGCGCGAGTTCGCCGTCACGGATCGCCGCCTCGATGGCTTGAGCGAGCTGATAGTAGAGAGGGACAGGGCTCGACCTGTCGAGCTCCACCGTCAGGGCCACGTCGTCTCCGATCTCGTGTCGGACCAGATGAAGAGTAGCTGCATCCTAACATCGCATGATCGAAAGATAGAATGTCAGGACAAAGTATTGACAGCGCTCCGTGACGCGGGGCACAGTCGTTACCGAACCATCACCCACCCTAGAAGGGCTGACTTTGACTACCCCCCAGCCATTTGACGTCCTTGCCATCGGGCGTAGCGGCGTCGACATCTATCCACTGCAGGTCGGTGTCGGGCTGCAGGATGTCGAGTCGTTCGGCAAGTTTCTGGGCGGCAGCGCCGCCAACGTGGCGGTGGCCGCGGCACGGCTCGGCAACAGCGCAGCACTGATCTCCGGCGCCGGCGACGACCCGTTCGGCGTGTTCGTGCGCGAAGAGTTGGCACGCCTCGGCGTCGACAACCGATACGTGGCGACGCACGCCGAGTACCCGACCCCGGTGACGTTCTGCGAGATCTTCCCGCCTGACAACTTCCCGCTGTACTTCTATCGCAAGCCGAGCGCCCCGGACCTTCAGGTGCGTGCCGACGAGATCGACACCGACGCGGTGCGGAGCGCCCGGCTGTATTGGTCCACGGTGACCGGGCTGTCCGAGGAGCCCAGTCGCAGCGCGCATTTCGCGGCGTGGGAAGCGCGCGAGCGTCGGCCGTTCACCGTGTTGGACCTCGACTACCGGCCGATGTTCTGGGAGACGCCTGCTGCGGCCACCGAACAGGTGCAACGCGCGCTGCAGCACGTGACCGTTGCGGTCGGCAACAGCGAGGAGTGTGAGATCGCCGTCGGTGAACGCGAGCCGCAGAAGGCTGCCGACGCGCTACTGGACCTCGGCGTCGAACTGGCGATCGTCAAACAGGGCCCCCGTGGTGTGCTCGGCAAAACCCGGAACTCGCATGTCGTGGTGGCGCCCACCGAGGTCGAGGTCGTCAACGGGCTGGGCGCCGGTGACGCGTTCGGCGGCAGCCTGTGCCACGGGTTGCTGCACGGCTGGCCGTTGGAGAAGACGTTGCGTTATGCGAACGCTGCAGGCGCCATCGTCGCTTCGCGGTTGGAATGCTCGACGGCCATGCCGACCGCCGCGGAGGTCGCCGAACTCGCCGAAAAGGCCGCGGAGGCCGCCAATGTCTAGCGCTGTGTGCAGCAGCTACACCGAGATCACCGAGGTGCGCGCGCGCGACCCCGAAGCGATCGACCGGGCGTGGCAACACCGTGTCACCCGGCCTGCCGTGCGCGGCAACGGCAGGCTGATGATCGTCGCAGCCGATCACCCCGCGCGCGGTGCACTGTCGGTCGGTTCGCGGCCGACGGCGATGAACAGTCGCACCGACCTGTTGGATCGGTTGCGGGTGGCGCTGGCCGACCCCGGCGTCGACGGCGTGTTGGCGACCGCCGACATCCTCGACGACCTGGTGCTGTTGGGCGCGCTCGAAGACAAGGTGGTGTTTTCGTCGATGAACCGCGGCGGCCTGGCAGGTGCGGTTTTCGAACTCGACGACCGGATGACGGCAACCACCGCCGCCGCCACCGCGGCGATGCGGATGAACGGCGGAAAGATGTTGTGCCGCATTGACCTTAGCGACCCCGGCACGGTCGCCACGCTGGAGTGTTGTGCGCGGGCCGTCGACGAACTCGCGTCGCACAAGCTGATCGCGATGGTCGAACCGTTCATGTCGTCGCGGGTGGACGGCAAGGTGCGCAACGACCTTTCTCCCGATGCGGTGATCAAGTCGGTGCACATCGGTCAGGGGTTGGGCTCGACGTCGGCGTACACCTGGATGAAGCTGCCGGTGGTCGACGAGATGGAACGGGTGATGGAGTCGACGACGCTGCCGACGCTGCTGCTCGGCGGCGACCCGGCCGATCCCGACGAGGCTTTCGCCAGTTGGGAGAAGGCACTCGCGTTGCCCTCGGTGCGTGGCCTGATCGTCGGCCGCACACTGCTCTACCCAGCAGATGACGACGTCAGTTCCGCGGTGGCAACCGCAGTCTCGATGGTGAGGTGAACATGCAGAGCAAGTACTACATTCCGGCTCGGTCCGCGACTCCCCCGTACACCGTCGACGTCACGCCTGAGTCGGCGGGATGGTCGGAGTCCAGCCTTCAGGTCGTCGAACTCGGCGCGGATCTGACCCGCGACACCGGCGGCACGGAGGTGATGATCCTGCCGCTGGCCGGTGGCGGTTCGGTGACCGCGGGCGGCGAGGTATTCCAATTGAGCCCGCGCGCATCGGTTTTCGACGGCCCCGCCGACATGGTCTATATCGGCACCGGCCAGACCTACACGCTGGCTGGGGAAGGCCGGTTCGCGATCTGCGGCGCCCGGGCCAAACGCCCGCTGCCGAACCGCCGGGTGGCCGCTAGCGACGTACCGGTCGAGCTCCGCGGCACCGGCAACTGCAGCCGCCAGGTGCACAACTTCGGCACCGCGGGCGTTTTCGAAGCCGACTCGCTGATCGCCTGCGAAGTGATCACCCCCGGCGGCAACTGGTCGAGCTATCCCGCCCACAAACACGATCAGAACACTGCGGTCGAGTCGGAGTTGGAGGAGATCTACTATTTCGAAATCGATTCGGGCCCAGATAGTTCCCGCGGTTTCGGCTACCACCGTGTCTACGGCACCCCGGACCGCCCGATCGAGGTGCTCGAAGAAGTCCGCAGCGGCGACGTGGTGCTCGTCCCGCACGGTTACCACGGCCCGTCGGTCGCCGCGCCGGGCTATCACATGTACTACCTGAACGTGATGGCCGGTCCCGGCGAGGAACGCGCGTGGAAGATCGTCGACGATCCCGAACACGCCTGGTTGCGCGGCACCTGGGAAAGCCAGGAGGTCGACCCACGGCTGCCCCTGCGTTCACGGGGAGTGTGACGTGGTCTCCAAAGCATCCGCATTCAAGGCGCCCGATACCGAGCCGACGGTGCGACTGACGGTCGCCCAGGCCACCATTCGGTTCCTGGCGAATCAGTATGTCGAACGCGACGGTGAGCGCACCAAGTTCTTCGCAGGTTGCCTGGGCATCTTCGGGCACGGCAACGTGGCGGGCATCGGGCAGGCGCTGCTGCAAGCCGAACTCAGCGAGAACGAACCATCGCTGCGATATGTGTTGGGCCGCAACGAACAAGCCATGGTGCACACCGCGGCGGCGTACGCGCGGCAGAAGGACCGGTTGCAGACCTGGGCGGTGACAGCCAGCATCGGACCAGGATCGACGAACATGCTCACCGGGGCGGCGCTGGCCACCATCAACCGGCTTCCGGTGCTGTTGCTGCCGTCGGACACGTTCGCGACGCGGGTCAGCGCACCGGTGCTGCAGGGCCTGGAACAGCCCCACGACAGCGAGTTGACCGTCAACGACGCGTTCAAGCCGCTGTCCCGGTTTTTCGACCGGGTGTGGCGCCCCGAGCAGTTGCCGTCGGCGCTGCTCGGCGCGATGCGGGTGCTCACGGATCCGGTCGAGACGGGCGCGGCGACGATCGCGCTACCGCAGGACGTGCAGGCCGAGGCCTTCGACTGGCCGGAATCGCTGTTCGCCGAACGGACGTGGCACATCGCAAGGCCTGTCCCGGAACGCTCGGTGATCGCCAGGGCGGCGGAGGTGATCCGGTCCGCGCAGCGACCGCTGATCGTCGCGGGCGGCGGCGTGATCTACTCCGGCGCCAACGATGCGTTAGCTGCCTTCGTCGAGAAGACCGGCATTCCGGTGTCGGAGACGCAGGCAGGTAAGGGATCGCTGCCGTACGACCATCCGCAGGAGGTCGGCGCGGTCGGTTCGACAGGCACCACCGCGGCCAACGCGCTGGCCGCCGAGGCTGACGTGGTGATCGGGATCGGCACCCGCTACAGCGACTTCACCAGTGCGTCGCGCACCGCGTTCAACGACCCCAGCGTGCGATTCGTGAACATCAACGTCGCGTCGTTCGACGCCGTGAAGCAGAGTGGCCTTTCGGTGGTGGCCGACGCCCGCGAGGCGCTCGAAGCGCTCTCCGAGGCTCTCGACGGGTACACCGTCGGTGACCAATACCGCTCTCGGACAGTCCAGTTGGCTCAGCAGTGGAATGACACGGTGTCGGCGGCCTACCGGGTGGAGGACGACGGCAGTGCGCTGAACCAGAGCCAGGTGATCGGGCTCGCCAACACGCTGTCAGATCCACACGACGTGGTCGTGTGCGCCGCGGGGTCGATGCCCGGCGACCTGCACAAGCTGTGGCGCACCCGCGACCGCAAGGGCTATCACGTCGAATACGGCTACTCCTGCATGGGATACGAGGTGGCCGGCGGCATCGGGGTGCGGATGGCCGCACCCGACCGCGACGTCTTCGTGCTTGTCGGCGACGGTTCGTATCTGATGATGGCGACCGAACTGGCCACCGCGGTCCAGGAGGGCGTGAAGATCATCCTGGTGCTGGTGCAGAACCACGGTTTCGCGTCGATCGGCTCACTGTCGGAGTCGTTGGGCTCGCAGCGTTTCGGCACCGCCTACCGCTACCGCGACGACTCCGGGCGGTTGGCGGGCGACAAACTTCCCGTCGATCTGGCGGCCAACGCCGCGAGCCTCGGCGCCGACGTGATCAAGGTGACGACGGCCGCCGAATTCACCGACGCGGTCAAGGTGGCCAAGACCAACGAGCACACGACGGTCATCCATGTCGAAACCGATCCGCTGGTGTACGCGCCGGACAGCCAATCGTGGTGGGACGTTCCGGTGAGCCAGGTTTCGACGCTGGATTCCACCGCGGCGGCGTATCAGACGTATGCCGAGTGGAAGAAGGTCCAGCGCCCGTACGTGAAGCCCTACGATTCGAAGGATTGACCGTGAGCACGATTCTCGTCGGTTCGGCACCCGATTCGTGGGGTGTGTGGTTCGCCGATGACCCCCGCCAGACGCCCTACACCCGATTCCTCGACGAGGTGGCCGCGTCCGGCTACCAGTGGATCGAGTTGGGGCCGTACGGCTATCTGCCGACCGACCCGCAGAAACTGTCTGACGAACTCGAGTCGCGCAACCTGAAACTCTCTGCCGGTACGGTTTTCGAGCATCTGCATCAAGAGAATTCGTGGGATGCCGTGTGGCGGCAGATCGAGGACGTCGCGAAGCTGACCGCCGCGGTCGGCGGCAAGCACGTCGTCGTCATACCCGAGATGTGGCGCGACGCGGCCACCGGTGAAGTACTCGAGGACCGCAATCTGACCGCCGAGCAATGGAAGAAGAAGACCGGCGGGATGAACGACCTCGGCAAGGCGATGTTCGAAAAGTACGGTGTGCGTGCGCAGTACCATCCGCACGCCGACAGCCACGTCGACACCGAGGAGCACGTCTACCGCTTCCTCGACGGTACGGATTCCGAGTTCGTGAACCTGTGTCTGGATACCGGCCACATCAGCTATTGCGGCGGCGACAACCTCGCGATCATCAACCGCGCACCCGAGCGCATTGGATACCTCCATCTCAAGCAGGTCGATCCGGACGTGCGCGCCAAGGTGGAGGCTGAGGACCTGCCGTTCGGCGAAGCGGTCAAGTTGGGCGCGATGACCGAACCGCCGCGGGGCATCCCCGAGATGCCGCCTCTGCTCGATGCCATCGCCAAACTCGGTGTCGACGTGTTCGCGATTGTCGAGCAGGACATGTACCCCTGCGATCCCGACCAACCGCTGCCGATCGCGCAGCGCACCCGCAGCTACCTGGGATCGTGTGGCGTCCCGGCCGTGAGGTTCTAGGAAACGCCATGACAGACCTGCGAATTGGCGTGCTCGGTGTGGGCATGATGGGTGCCGACCACGTCGCCCGCATCACCGGTCGGATCAGCGGTGCCGTCGTCTCGGTCGTCAACGACTACCTGCCGGAAAAGGCGGCGGAGGTGGCGTCCGCCGTGCCGGGATCTCGCGTGGCGGCGGATCCGTTCGACGCGATCGCGGCAGACGACGTCGATGCGGTGCTGCTCGCGACGCCGGGCCCGACGCACGAGAAGCAACTGCTGGCCTGCCTCGAACACGGCAAGCCGGTGCTGTGCGAGAAGCCACTGACGACGGACTCGGCGTCGTCCATCGAGGTGGTGCGCCGCGAGGCGGAGCTGGAAAAGCCGCTCATCCAGGTGGGTTTCATGCGCCGGTTCGATCCGGAGTACCAGCAACTCAAGGCGCTGATCGACGGCGGAGAACTGGGCCAACCGTTGGTCATGCATTGCGTGCACCGCAATCCCGCCGTGCCGCCGACTTTCAACTCGGCGATGGTGGTCAGGGACTCGTTGGTGCACGAGGTCGATGTGACGCGTTTCCTGTTAGGCGAGGAGATGGCCTCTGTGCAGATCATCCGGCCCGCGGTGAATCCGGCGGCGCCGGAAGGTCTTCAGGATCCGCAGATCGCGATCTTCCGGACGGCGAGCGGTCGGCATGTCGACGTCGAACTGTTCGTCACCACGGGCGTCGCCTACGAGGTGCGCACCGAGGTGGTCGGCGAACTCGGCAGCGCCACAATCGGTTTGGACGTCGGACTGGTGCGCAAGTCGAGCCCGGGTAGGTGGGGCGGTCGCATCGCGCCCGGTTTCCGCGAGCGGTTCGGGACCGCCTACGACATCGAGGTTCAGCGGTGGGTGGACGCCGTGCGGTCCGGCGTCAACGTCGACGGTCCGACCGCGTGGGACGGATACGCCGCCGCGGCGGTGTGTGAGGCGGGTGTCCGGTCATTGGAGACGGGCGAGATCGTGGATGTGGAACTCGCCGCCATTTGACGGTCGTTTGCGCAAGATGGGCGGGGTGATGCGACTCAACGCGGGAATGGTCGGCGGCGGTCCCGGCGCGATGATCGGCGCCGCGCACCGCCACGCGATGTGGCTGGACAACCGATATGTGCTGACGGCTGGCATCTTCGGCAGAGACGAAGCAGCGTCGGCGCAGTTCGCGCAAACCCTTGGCGTCGAACGCGTCTACGGCGACTACCGCGAGATGGCCGAGCAGGAAGCCGGGCGCCTCGACGTCGTGGCCGTCGTCACCCCGAACGACAGCCACTTCGACATCTCCACCGCGTTCCTCGAGGCGGGCATCGCGGTGGTGTGCGAGAAGCCGCTGACCAACGATTCGGCCACCGCCGAGCAGCTCGTCGCGACCGCGGCCGCCAACAACGTGATTCTTGCTGTCCCGCACATCTATTCGGCGTATCCGATGGTGAGGCACGCGGCCAGGATGGTGCGCAACGGTGACCTCGGCAGGATACGGTTCGTCGCCGCGGAACATGCGTCGGGCTGGGCGGCGGCCGACGTCCACCAGTGGCGGATGGACCCGGCACGCGGCGGCGTCGCGACCGCCGTCGCAGACGTCGGCACCCACGCATTTCATTTGCTGCGCTACATCACCGGTCTCGAACCGATCCGGGTCTCGGCCGAACTCAGCACACTGGTGCCGGGCCGGCCGGTGTTCGACAACGCTACCGTGCGCCTGACCCTGTCCAACGGGGCACCCGCGACGGTGTGGGCGACCATGGCCGCCACCGGTCATGAGCACGGGCTGCGGATCCGGGTGTTCGGCGACAAGGCGAGCCTGGAATGGCGTCACGAAGATCCGCAACACCTGACGGTGCGCGACGCCGGAGGCGGCGCAACGATCCTGGCGCACGGCATGAGCGCGCTCTCCGACGACGCGGCCCGCCTCACCCGCATCGGCCTCGGCCATCCGGAAGGCTTTCTCGAGGCCTTCGCAAACTTTTATTCGGACCTCGCCGACCTGCTGCGCGGCAAACCCGCCCGCGATTTGTCGATCCCCACCGGCATCGATGGGCTGATCGGCGTCCGCTTCGTCGAGGCCACGCTGGCGTCGAACGCCAACGACGCCGTCTGGGTGGATTTCGACTCGGCCTAGGCTGGGGGCATGGGCAGAGTGACCGCGCGCAGGCGCGTCCAGCACGTCACCGCCGACGACGCTGTCGCACGGCCGGACACGCTGGTGGTCGAGGAACCGCTGGAGATCAGAGTCAACGGCACCGCGGTCACCGTCACCATGCGCACACCGGGTTCGGATATCGAACTAGCCCAAGGCTTTCTCCTCACCGAAGGTGTGATCGCCCAACGTGACGACGTGCTGGCCGTGCGGTATTGCCGGGGCGCCACCGACGACGGTGTGAACACCTACAACGTGTTGGACGTGACGCTGGCGCCGGGCGTCCGGATGCCCGATGTGGATGTGACCCGCAACTTCTACACCGCCTCGTCGTGTGGCGTGTGCGGCAAAGCATCGTTGGACGCCGTGCGGCTGAGCAGCCGTCATTGCCCCGGTGACGATCCGTCGACGGTTGCCATGGACACGCTGGCCGCGATGCCCGACAAGCTGCGCGCCGAGCAGAAGGTGTTCGCCAGCACCGGCGGGTTGCACGGTGCGGCGCTGTTCGACACCGACGGCACCATGCTCGCCGTGCGTGAAGACATCGGCAGGCACAACGCCGTCGACAAGGTGATCGGCTGGGCGCTGGAAGCCCGCCGCATCCCGCTGACCGGGACAGTGTTACTGGTCAGCGGACGGGCGTCGTTCGAACTCACCCAGAAGGCCGTGATGGCAGGCATTCCTGTGCTGGCCGCGGTGTCGGCGCCGTCTTCGCTGGCGGTTGATCTGGCGAGCCAGTCGGGACTGACACTGGTGGCGTTCCTGCGGGGCGAATCGATGAACGTATACGCCCGACCCGATCGGGTGACGCGCGGCACTTCGGAATCGGGGCGTTGACGGCACCGAAGCCGTTGGCCGGTGGGCCTTTTCGTAGCGGAGCGTCCGGCAGCCGGAAAAGCCTGAAGTCGAGGCCGGGCTCGAACAACAGCAGCACCCGGCGCCGGACTCCTGCAGAAAGGTGAAAGTGCGGCGCTCAACGTAGGTTTCGAACTGGGCTGGGAAATGCTCGACGAGATTCACGCTGTCCTGGCTTCGACGCAGAATCCGACCTGCCGTGGCAGCGGTGGTCATAGCTGATGATGCGGATGCGGTCGCCCCACTGCCGGGTCAGTTGTCGGATCTGGTCTGCCCATGAGCCCTTGTCCAGGCACAGGCCGTGCAGCAGCACCACGGTGGCCTCGGGGTGTCGCGGGCCATGGTCGCGCACTGCGAGCCGGACGCCGTCGCGTACGACGACGATCCGTTCGGTGCCCAAGCCTGCGGTGACCATGACGAAAATGGTCAGGGATCAGCTAGTGACTCCGTAATCGTCGCGACGCCAGATTCCGCTCCTCGATGGAGAGGGTTTCCTACCCGCCGGGTAAGTCTGCCTGCGATCTCCACCGGATCTCCACACAACCTCCAAGCCCGGGTGCCCGCTGTTGGCGAGCATCGAGCACATGCCCGAAATCCTGATTGCCTCGCTGTCGCCGGTCGGTCACGTCGCTCCCCTGCTGAACGTCGCGCAGGGTTTGGTGGACCGCGGCGACCGCGTCACCGTGCTCAGTTCCGCCGCCCACGCCGCAAAGATCCGCGCCGTCGGCGCGACGCCGGAGGCCATCCCGCCCGAGGCCGACTTCGACCTGACCCGGCTCGACATCGACCTGCCGGGCCGCGCCGAAACCTCCGGCATCAAGCGCGTCAACTTCGACATCGTCCGGTTGTTCGTGCAACCGATGCCGCACCAGACGAGGGCGCTGTCGGCGTTGATGTCGCAGACCCGGTTCGACGCGATCATCGCCGATGCCGGCTTCTTCGGGATACTGCCGTTCCTGCTCGGTGATCGCGCGGCCAGGCCACCGGTGCTGGCCTACAGCACCACCCCGCTGATGATCAGCAGCCGCGACACCGCGCCGGCCGGGATGGGTCTGCCGCCGTCAACGAGCCTGTTGGGCCGGTTACGCAACCGCGCGCTGCACCTGCTGTCGCAGAAGGTGCTGCTGCGCCAGTCGCACAACGCCGCCAACTATCTGCTCGACCAAGTGAACAGCCGGCGGCTGCCGATGTTCCTGCTCGATGCCGGGTTGCTCGCCGACCGCTGCATCGCGCCGACGGTCCCTGAATTCGACTATCCGCGCAGCGACCTGCCCGGCCACGTGCGCTACGTCGGTGCGGTGCATCCGGGGCCGTCGCGGGGCTTTCGGCTGCCGCCGTGGTGGGCCGAACTCGACGGCGACCGGCCGGTCGTGCATGTCACGCAGGGCACCATCGACAACGCCGATCTGGGCAGGCTGCTGACGCCGACGCTGCAAGCGCTCCAGGGTGAGGACGTCATCGTGGTGGCCACCACCGGCGGTCGCGACCCGGCGCAACTGACGCGGCCGGCGAATGCCTATGTCGCCGAATACATTCCGCATGATCTGCTGCTGTCGAAGGTCGACGTCATGGTCACCAACGGCGGTTACGGCGCGGTGCAGCGCGCACTGTCGATGGGTGTTCCGCTCGTCGTCGCAGGCAACACCGAGGACAAGCCTGAGGTCGCCGCACGCGTGGCATGGAGCGGCGCGGGCATCAACCTGCGCACCGGGACGCCGACGCCGGGTGCGGTGCGCGCCGCGGTGCGCGACGTGCTCAACGACGGCCGCTACCTCAACGCGGCGCGCAGACTCGAGGCGGCGTTCGCCAGGCGCTGCGGGGTCGCCGAGATCGCCGCACTCGTCGACGAGGTGATCGGCGAACACAGGGCGGCGGTGCGGCGATGAGTTGCGCCGATCCATTCGGCAGGCCGCCGATTGAACTTCTCGCTACCGACGGCCGTCGTGGAAACAGAAAGTCGCGTAGTCGGCTACTCGTGTGGATCGCCAACGGACGGAGAAGGCTCGAGTCATGTTCACCGAACTGCAATTCGTCGCGGTAGCGGTCTTCTTGATGTGGGGCCTGGCAGCGTCGCTATGCGGGCTAGTCAAACCGGACGCCGACGAACCGAAGCTGGTCCAAGCGGACCGCGGTTCGGGAACAGACTAAGCAGGGCGCAGACTACGCGGACTTATCCCGGCGCTCACTGCGCGACGGCTTACGCGGCACGATCGTCGGAAGCACGTTGTCCTGCACGGTCTCCTTGGTGACGACCACCTTGGCGACGTCGTCGCGGCTCGGGATGTCGTACATCACCGGCAGCAGAACCTCTTCCATGATCGCGCGCAGGCCGCGGGCGCCAGTGCCGCGGTGGATGGCCTGATCGGCGATCGCGTCCAGCGCGTCGTCGGTGAACTCCAACTCGACGCCGTCCATCTCGAACAGCCGAACATACTGCTTGACCAACGCGTTCTTCGGCTTGGACAGGATCTTGACCAACGACTCCTTGTCGAGGTTGGTCACCGACGCGACGACGGGCAGACGGCCGATGAACTCGGGGATCAGCCCGAACTTGATCAAGTCCTCGGGCATCACTTCGGCGAAGTGGTCCTGGGTGTCGATCTCGGCCTTGGAGTGCACCTCGGCGCCGAAGCCCAGGCCCCGCTTGCCGACGCGGTCGGAGACGATCTTCTCCAGCCCGGCGAACGCGCCCGCGACGATGAACAGCACGTTGGTGGTGTCGATCTGGATGAACTCCTGATGCGGATGCTTGCGCCCGCCCTGCGGAGGCACCGACGCCTGCGTGCCCTCCAGGATCTTCAGCAGCGCCTGCTGCACGCCCTCACCGGAGACGTCGCGGGTGATCGACGGGTTCTCGCTCTTGCGGGCGATCTTGTCGACCTCGTCGATGTAGATGATGCCGGTCTCGGCGCGCTTGACGTCGTAGTCGGCGGCCTGAATCAGCTTGAGCAGAATGTTCTCGACGTCCTCACCGACATAGCCGGCCTCGGTCAGCGCGGTGGCGTCGGCGATGGCGAACGGGACGTTGAGCATCTTGGCCAGCGTCTGCGCCAAATACGTCTTGCCGCAGCCGGTCGGCCCGAGCATCAGGATGTTGGACTTGGCAAGCTCGACGGGCTCAGCGCGCGAGTCGCGCATCTTCTCCTGCGCCTGGACCCGCTTGTAGTGGTTGTAGACGGCCACGGCCAACGTCCGCTTGGCGGTGTCCTGGCCGATGACATAGCCCTCGAGGAATTCCCGGATCTCCGCCGGTTTGGGCAGCTCGTCGAGCTTGACGTCGTCGGCGTCTGCCAGTTCCTCTTCGATGATCTCGTTGCACAGGTCTATGCATTCATCGCAGATATAGACGCCCGGGCCCGCAATGAGCTTTTTCACCTGCTTTTGGCTCTTGCCGCAGAACGAGCACTTCAGCAGGTCACCGCCGTCTCCAATGCGCGCCATGGTGGTGGGGTCCTACTTTCCTCGCGGTCGGTAAAAAGCTGTCTACAAGTCACCCGTCAGGTGTTGGTCCCGACGCTACCCGTATGTTCCGGCGCGGTGCGACCGATAAAGCCGAATCGCGTCGGTGGTATTTATCTGTGTTCGCAGAACATATCGCTTGGTACACCCTGTAGCCCCCCGGAACCCGCCGCCGTGTCCCTGGCGTGTCGCCGCCGTTATGAGACCGAGAGGCCGCCCCCGTGCGTGGCCGTAGAGTTGCGATGTGGTGTTCGCTGCGCCCCACGATACCGTGCTGATCGCCGACGGCGGCCTGGCGACCGAACTGGAGGCCCGCGGCCACGACCTCTCCGACGACCTGTGGTCGGCCCGCCTGCTGGTCGACGCGCCCGCCGAGATTGTGGCCGTGCACAGCGCGTTCTTCCGCGCGGGCGCCGCGATCGCGACCACGGCGAGCTATCAGGCGTCCTTCGACGGGTTCGCTGAACGCGGAATCGCGCGGACTGACGCCGCCGGGTTGATGCGGCGCAGCGTCGAGTTGGCTCGGCAGGCTCGCGACGAGGTGGGCCGCGGGTGGGTGGCCGCGTCCGTCGGACCGTACGGCGCCGCGCTGGCCAACGGCGAGGAGTACGTCGGCCGCTACGGGCTGTCAGTCGCCGCGCTTCGGGACTGGCACCGGCCCAGACTGGAGGTGCTGGTGGCCGCCGACCCCGACGTGCTGGCGGTGGAGACGGTGCCCGATGTCGACGAGGCCGAGGCGTTGGTCGACCTGGTCGAGGACATGGGCGTGCCCGCGTGGCTGTCGTACACGATCGCGGGGAAGACGACGCGCGCCGGGCAACCACTCGCCGACGCGTTCGCCGTCGCCGCCGACGTCGCGGAAATCGTTGCGGTAGGCGTGAATTGCTGCGCACCCGACGACGTGCTCGGCGCCGTCGAGATCGCCCGCGAGGTGACCGGTAAGCCCGTCGTCGTCTACCCCAACAGCGGCGAGTCCTGGGACGGCGAGCGTCGCACCTGGACCGGTCGAGGGCGTTGGTCGGCGGATCTCGCGCCGTCGTGGGCGGCCGCGGGCGCGCGGATCATCGGCGGGTGTTGCCGGGTGCGACCGGACGACATCGCCGCCCTGGCGTCGCGAGACTACGGTTTATGACGAAAATCGGCTGATTTCCGTCAGAAACCGTAGTCTCGGCGAACGAAAGCTAGGCCGTCTGGGCCGACAGCTTGCGGTATTCCAGGACCGTGTCGATCACGCCGTACTCCTTGGCCTCTTCGGCCGTCAGGATCTTGTCGCGATCGGTGTCCTTGCGGATGGTCTCCGGGTCCTTGCCGGTGTGACGGGCCAGAGTGGTCTCCATCAGGGTGCGCATCCGCTCGATCTCCTTGGCCTGGATCTCCAGATCGGAGAACTGGCCCTGGATCACACCGGACAGCGCGGGCTGGTGGATCAGTACGCGGGCGTTCGGCAGGGCGAGGCGCTTGCCCGGCGTGCCCGCCGCAAGCAGCACCGCAGCGGCCGATGCCGCCTGACCGAGGCACACGGTCTGAATGTCGGCGCGGACGTACTGCATGGTGTCGTAGATCGCCATCAGCGAGGTGAACGAGCCACCCGGCGAGTTGATGTACATGGTGATGTCGCGGTCGGGATCCAGCGACTCCAGCACCAGCAGCTGCGCCATGATGTCGTTCGCCGACGCGTCGTCGACCTGCACGCCGAGGAAGATAATGCGTTCCTCGAACAGTTTGTTGTACGGGTTGGACTCCTTGACGCCGAAGCTGGAGTGCTCGATGAACGACGGCAGGATGTAGCGGGCCTGCGGCTGCAGTCGGGGATCAGTGTGATCGGTCATTTGTCTAGTCCTGCTCCTGGTCCTGAGCCGTTAACTGAGGCGCTCGTGATGATGTGGTCGACGAAGCCGTATTCGAGGGCTTCCTGCGCGGTGAACCAGCGATCGCGGTCGGAGTCGGCCTCGATGCGTTCGATCGGCTGACCGGTGAACTCGGCGTTGAGCCGGAACATCTCCTTCTTGATGACCGCGAATTGCTCGGCCTGAATCGCGATGTCGGCAGCGCCGCCGGTGATACCGCCGAGCGGCTGATGCATCAGGATCCGGGCGTGCGGCAGTGCGTAGCGCTTACCCTTGGTGCCCGCCGCGAGCAGGAACTCACCCATCGACGCGGCCATGCCCATCGCGTAGGTCGCCACGTCACAGGGCGCCAGCACCATGGTGTCGTAGATCGCCATGCCGGCGCTGATCGAGCCGCCGGGCGAGTTGATGTAGAGGTGGATGTCTTTGGTCGGGTCCTCGGCTGACAGCAGCAGAATCTGCGCGCACAACCGGTTCGCGATGTCGTCGTCGACCTGGGAGCCGAGGAAGATGATGCGCTCGGACAGCAACCGCTCGTACACCGAGTCGACGAGGTTGAGCCCCGGCGCGGCATTACGCATCTCAGTCACGACTGGATACCTGCTTTCTTCTAAGTCTTGGTTCACTCGACACTAACCAACCTGCGCGGCCGTGCACTCCCTAGACGGCGCCCGTTCGCTCAGAGCGTCACTTGGCGTCGGCGGGTACCTCGTCGGAGGAGGTCTCCTCCGAGGCGTCCTCTGCAGCCTGCTCGGCCTGCTCGCCCGACGGCCCGAAGAACTCGGTGGTGTCGATCACGTTGCCGTCGGTGTCGGTGACGCTGCCACCGTGCACCACCGCGGCGACGGTCAGGCCGCGACGCACGTCGGCGAACATTGCGGGCAGCTGGTTGTTCTGCTGCAGATACTGCAGCAGCTGCTGCGGCTCCAGTCCGTACTGCCGCGACATCAGCACCAGCCGCTCGGTCAGGTCGTTCTGGCCGACCTGGATGTCGAGCTTGTCGGCGATGGCGTCCATCAGCAGCTGCGTCTTGACGGCCTTCTCCGCGTTGGTGCGGTTGTCGTTGTCGAACTCCTCGCGGCTGCTGCCCTGCGCCTCGAGCGCTTCCTCGAACTTCTTCTCGTCGTGGTCGAGGCCGTGGATGGCGTTGTGCAGCGTGTCGTCGATCTGGGCCTGCACGATCTCCTCGGGCAGCGGGATCTCGGTCTGCTCGAGCAGCACCTCGATCGCCTTGTCGCGGATCTGCTCGGCCTGCTGGACGCGCTTGACCCGCTGCACCTGCTCGACGAGGCTGGCCTTGAGCTCCTCGATGGTGTCGAATTCACTTGCCAATTGCGCGAACTCGTCGTCGGGCTCGGGAAGCTCGCGCTCCTTGACCGACTTCACGGTGACGGTCACCTGAGCCTCTTTGCCTGCGTGCTCGCCGGCGGCCAGGGTGGTGGTGAAGACGCGGGTCTCACCGTCCTTCAGGCCGATGATCGCGTCGTCGAGACCCTCGATCAGCTGACCGGAGCCGACCTCGTGGGACAGGCCCTCGGTCTTGGCCTCGGGCACGTCCTCACCGTCGACGGTGGCCGACAGGTCGATGGAGACGAAGTCGCCGTTCTCGGCGGCGCGCTCGACGCCCTTGAGCGTGCCGAAGCGGGCGCGCAGGTTCTGCAGTTCGGCGTCGACCTCCTCGTCGGTCACCTCGATGGGGTCGACGGTGATCTTCAGCCCCTCCAGGTCGGGAAGCTCGATCTCCGGGCGGATGTCGACCTCGGCGGTGAAGGTCAGGTCCTGTCCGTACTCCTTGTTGGTGATGTCGATCTCGGGCTGGCCGAGCGGCTGCACCTCGGAGGTGGTGACGGCCTCGGTGTAGCGGGCGGGTACGGCGTCGCCGATGACCTGGTCGAACATCGCCTGCTTGTCGACGCGCGCCTCGAGCAGCTTCACCGGCACCTTGCCCGGCCGGAATCCGGGCATCCGGACCTGCTTGGCCATCTGCTGGAAGGCGGTGTCAATGTCCGGTTGAAGCTCAGTGAAGGGCACCTCCACGTTGATGCGAACCCGCGTCGGGCTCAACTTCTCGACGGTGCTCTTCACGCTCTTGCTCCTTGTGTCTAGTGGTATGCGTCTGGAGTCGGGGTGACAGGATTTGAACCTGCGGCCTTCCGCTCCCAAAGCGGATGCGCTACCAAGCTGCGCTACACCCCGGTCTGCAACTGTTCGCTGCGCCGTGACCACCGGCGATATTACGGCCTGACACACCGAAGCCCTTAATTGGATTTGATTGACGGGGCGCCGGTAGCATGCTGATGCTGCACACGCGGGCGTAGCTCAATGGTAGAGCCCTAGTCTTCCAAACTAGCTACGCGGGTTCGATTCCCGTCGCCCGCTCCAACAGACCCGGCGGTGACGCTGGCCGAGTCGAAACAGCGGGCCCGTCCGTCGCTCGCGACGCTTTTCCGCCGGCCCCAGATGGCACGAGGCGCCGAGCGCCCGCCTCTCCGACTACGCGCTGCCACAACGCCGTATGCCGACGAAGACTTCGCTCAGGCGATATCCAAACACCACGACAAAGCGCGACGAGCGCGCGCAGCAGTCCACCCTGCGGGGCTGACCGCAGCCGCCGCGGGTCCTAATTCTTTAATGGTTACTATCCAAGTAACCATTAAATAGGGGACCGACATGACGCCGTATTCGAGCCGCTCGCTCAACGATCGCGTGCTGCACCTGCCGACCATCGATGTCATCGCGGGCGTCCTCGGCCGCTACGGGCTCGTGATCGTCATCGGGTGGATAGGAGCGCTGAAATTCGCGAACTTCGAGGCACACCAGATCCAGCCGCTGGTAGCACACAGTCCATTCATGGGCTGGCTGTACGACTTCCTGCCCGTGTACACCTTCTCGGCGCTACTGGGCGTCTTCGAAGTCGCCGCCGCAGCGTTGCTTGCCATCAAGCCGCTGGCTCCGCGCCTTTCAGTCGCCGGCAGCGTGATGTCCATCGCGTTGTTCGTATCCACGGTCAGCTTCCTGTTCAGCGCACCGGGCGTCGGCGAACCCGCCGGTGGTGGCTTCCCCGCGATTTCGCTGACGGGTGAGTTCCTCCTCAAAGACATCCCGCTGCTCGGTCTTTCGTTCTGGACGCTGGCGGATTCGATCCGCGCCGCCCGACGGCGCAGGACGACGGTTTAGCGCCCGGCGCACTGCCTGGTCGACGTCGAGGAGGGCCCGGGCCCGGCCGGCGACGACTGGGACCGCGCGTCGGGCGCCGCCGCAGCAAGTGCCCCGCTCCGATGGGACACCGCCCTGCCGATGGTGCCCAGCGCCAATGTGGCGGGCGATCCCGTCGCAGTCCTCAACTCGGTTCTCCAGATTTCCGAGACCTCGGCGCAGGTGACCGCGCAACTGGGTCGCTCGTTCCTGTCGGCGCTCGGCATCGATGTCGGCGGCCAGTCCGTTGGCACTGGGATCACGCGTTCGCGGGAGTCGGGATCAAACTTCCCCACTATTCGGGCGACCAATACAATTCCGACCGCAAGATACCGTCGTCCCAGATGCGGCGCGGCGATCTGACCTTCCACGGCCCCAACGCAACTCAGCACGAGGCGCTGTATCTCGGTCAGGGCAGGATGCTCGAAGCGCCCTTCACAGGTTCTGATGTGCACATCTCCCCCGTGCGCACCACGGGCATAACCCCGTGCGTGACTCGCCTCATCGAATATTGAGGCTGCACAACCGAAGTGGCGGACAGCAGCCACCAGCGTTGAGTCAGCCGCGTTGGCGTTGCGCGTGCCGGGCGACCCGGGCGCGGTTGCCGCAGAGAGCCGAGCACCACTCCCGACGGAAGTGATCCTTGACGAAGTAGTACGCGCAGCCCGGCGCCGTGCACGGCCGAAGTTGTTGCCACTGAGGGCCGGTGATGAGATCAATCGTCTGTCGGGCGATCAGGGTGATCAACGCGTCGGCGTAGGACTTCCCAGCCCAGAGTTGACGCCGTGTCAATCCGCGATCGTCGGGCTGAAGCTCGGGCCACACCGAAGTCGCAGTGGCAGCAGCGTTGACGATCGACATCGCTGTGGACAGATCGGGCACAGGCGATTGCCCCACAGTTCGCGGGTCGTCGGTGTGCTCGGCCGCTAGCCTGCGAACCGCGTCGCGTAGGCGGATCAGCCGTTCAACGGCGTCCACGGAGACTTCGTCGGCTTCCTGGCCTGCCGGAGTCAACTCGGACTGCGCGCCGATGGCCTTGACCCAATCATTCGCATACGTCCCATCGGCGATCGAGTCGTGAACGCCGTGACGATCGATCCAGACAGTGTTGGCGAGCGACAACGGTGCAGGCTCGTTCAGTCGGGGCGGGGGTGGCGCCGGCGTCATGTGTCCTCCCATCCTGTCGTCTGGGGCGAGCAGTCGCCTGAACCGCAATACTAATGGTGAGAGCAGACGCTGACATTAGCGTTGCCGGTTGCCCCAGCATTAATGCTCACATTGCCAATGAACGTTAGCTTAACCAGCGGAATTCCCGATGCCGCGTCGGCTGCCCGGGAGAGTGCTGGTGTGCGGACCCGCGATGCGATCCCGCCGACGGCCGATCAATTTCTGTCAGTGGAATTAATGGACTAGGTGCCTTGTTGCCATTAGCAGAACACAATTTCAGACCTCCAGGAAGAGAACCATCATGAAGAAGTTCGGAATCGCCTCGCTGATCGCAGGCGCGCTGACCGCCGGCGTTGTGGGCCTGGCGGGCCCCGCTCAGGCCGACATCGGCCACCACGTATGGGTGAACGACATCACGCAACCCCACGTCTACGTTCCCCACGTGGACACCTCAGTTCATCACTGAGACTCAGCGACAACACGAGATCGGGCAGCCACGGCTGCCCGATTTTTCGTTGCCGGGGGTGAAGCGATTCGGAAACCGCAATTCTTACGTAGCAGTCAATTAATCGTGGGATAGTTGCCACCGCAAACATTGATTTGAATCGGTGTTCTCCGGGGGTCGTCGTGACAAACACGCACGCGAAATACATCGGTCGAGTAGGCGCACTCGCAGTGGCGCTCGGTATCGGCAGTTGGGCCGTGACCACCCCCTCGGTGGCGCAGGCCGAAGATCCGCCGTCGACGTCGACCAGCGAACCGTCGTCGTCCTCGACCACCAAATCGGACTCGCCTGCGTCCTCAGATCCTTCGAAATCAGACCCGTCGGCGCCAGACACGACGCCAGCTGATTCGGAAAAGCAACCTGTTGACTCGAACCCGTCGACGTCACCCTCCGAGACCGAAGCGACGCTCGGCGATGGCGTGATCGTTCGGTCCTCCGGCGGCGCGGTGACGTCGACACCGGATCACGAAGTCGGGCCTTCGCACCCCGCCGACGACGCTGCCGCCCCCGATCCGGACACCGAAGAATCACCAGTCGACACCAAAACCATCACCCCGGCCGACAAAAAGGCCGGCAATGAGTCGCCACGGCCCTCGCGGAAGCCCGCTACGGCGGAAAACCATTCCAACACAACAGAACTCGGCATAAGCGACGATCCGGAAATCTCCGACAGCCGTGAAGTCGACGATCCGCAGTTGACTGGCAACACGCCCGTGCCGGAAGGCGTCGCCGCCGAGACAGTGATCGCGATGGCGGTCAGTACTGCTGGCGTCGCACCCGCGCCGACCCCTGCGCCGAAGGTGGTCCCCGACCTGCGGAGGGCTCCGGCCACGGTGCTCCAGACGGCGGTCCGGTTGCTCAACGTGGCGCTGGCGCCGCTGCTCGGACCCGGCCCAACATCACCACCCGAGTCACCGCTGCTGTGGGGGTTGATGGCATGGGTGCGAAGGCAATTCGGCCTTGACGCGCATAACCACACCGCGGCCGTCACGACCGCCCAAGCGACGCTCGCCGCGGCGTCGGGCCTGCCCGCCGACTTGGAACGCACCGTTCTGGTGTCGGGACTCGACCAGCCACTGGACTTCCGATTCCTGCCCAACGACGGCGGCATCCTGATCGCCGAGAAGAACGGCGCGATCAAGCTCTATCACGACGGCCACACCGAGACGGTGATCACGCTGCCCACCAGTTCGGGTGGCGAACGCGGAATCGGCGGCATCGAAGTCGACCCGGGCTTCGCAACCAACCACTACATCTACGCGTCCTACACCACCGTCAACGCCGCAGGCACCAACGTCAACCGGTTGTCCCGGCTCACCCTGAGCGACGACCTGCATTCACTGCAAGCCGAACGGGTCATCCTCGAGTTCAGCGAGCCCAACCTCATTCACCACGGAGGCACGATCCGGTTCGGGCCCGTCGACCACATGCTGTACTGGTCGACGGGCGAGAACAACTACGCCCCGAACGCCCAGGACCTGTCGAACCTGCACGGCAAAATCATTCGCATCGATCCGGAGACCCTCAAAGCCGCAGCGGGCAACCCGTTCATCAACACACCCGGCGCCCGACCGGAGATCTTCGCCTACGGCCTACGCAACCCGTTCCGGTTCACGTTCACGCCCGACGGCAAGCTACTGGTCGGCGACGTCGGCAGCGCCGACTGGGAAGAACTGAACCTCGTCACCGCGGGCGCCAACTACGGATGGCCGCTCGCCGAAGGCAATTGCAGCGGTTGTGGTTTCGTGAACCCGATCTATGCCTATCCGCACACCGGGCTACCCGCCCGGGCCGGGGCCATCACCTCCGTCCTCTACTACACCAGCGACGCGTTAGGAGAGCAGTACCAGAACCGGGTGTTCATCTCGGATTACACCCTCGGCTGGATCAAGATGCTGACCTTCGACAAGGACTTCACCAGTCTGATCGACGTAGAAACGTTCGACGATCACGCCGGTATCGTGCTGCAGCTGCTACAGGGACCGGACGGACACGTCTACCAACTCGACTATCGCGGCGAGCTTTCCGTCATCGCGCCCTCGGGCGGTAACCGGGCGCCCGAGGCCGTCATCTCGGCGACCCCCGACCAGGGCTATCCCGACCTGGCGGTGCAGTTCTCCGGCGCGGGTTCCAGCGACCCGGAGGGCGCTGCCCTGACCTATCTTTGGGACTTCGGCGACACCGGCGACGCGGACACGTCGACCGCGATCACCCCCACGTGGACCTACACCCAGAATGGGTCGTACCTCGTCACGCTGACGGTCACGGACGCCGGCGGCAAGACAAGCCAGGCCACCCATCAGATCGTCGTCGGCAGCGTCGCCCCCACGATCGACACCCTTACGGTCAGCCAGCCGAAATACAACGCTGGCGACACCATCACCTTCACCGCGACGGCCTCGGATGCCGACGACGGTGCGCTCGACCCCAGTGCCTACCACTGGAAAGTGTTGTTTCGCCACGCCGATCACATCCATCCGTTCGTCGACGACATCACGGGGACCAGCGGCAGCATCACCATCCCCCGCGACGCGCACAACGTCGATACGACGCGGTACGAGATCATCCTCACCGTCACCGACAGTTCTGGTCTGTCGACCAGCAAGTCGGTCACAATCAACCCCAACCTCGTTCAACTGCAGTTCACGTCGAACGATCCGGATGCCGTCTACACAATCGACGGCGTGCCACACAAGGGCACGTACATCGAGACCGCAGTCGTCGGCGTCGAGCGCGTAATCGGGGCGCTGCCATCACAATTCGTCAACGGCAAGCGACTGGTGTTCGGCTCCTGGTCCGACGCCAACCTGCCGACACACACCATCGTGACACCGGCGACGGCGACGACTTACGTTGTGACGTACGACGAATACGTCGCTCCGAAGAGTCCCGACCCCTGGTCGATCCCCTCGCAGATTCTCTTGTCGCAGCGCGCCAACCTCGACCGCCTCGCCGGCGCCATCACCACGTCGGTCGGGCTTCGCAGCGCCGCGCCGCTGATCAACGCCGTCACCGACGTCATCGCCGTCGAGACGATCCGCGCTGTCGGAGTCGCGGCGGCGCTGGCCTCCAACGTCATTCCCGTCACCGCGACCGTGCTCAGAGCGCCCGCCGAGATCGCCAACATCCTCGTCGACACCGCGGTTGCCTTGATCCAGGCCGCGATCAGTCCCGACGGTCCCGCCGCCCTAGGCGCACTCGACCTGGTGCAGGTACTGCTGAAACAAGAAGTGGCCGAACAACAAGGCCTGATCCTCGGCGCGTTGGCCAACCTGATCGACGACGTCGCCACGGCATACGCCGTCCCGCTGCCGCCACCGGCGGCGCCCGGGACGCAACCCATAGCGCGGTCGCTGACGATCGCGAACCATGTCGCCGATTCGGTGTTCGCGATCGTCCACGCCGCCGTCGCCGCGCCGGTTCAGGTGGCGAGTACGGCGACGACGGGACTGCAGGTATTCGCCGCGGCCAACCCGTCCGTCGACCTCGTCCCCGATTGGGTCGCGTTCCTCCTCGGTCAGATCGTGCGGGAGTCGACCGACGGACGACACGCGGTGTTACAGGCCATCATCAGGGCCGGTGAGGACCTCGTGACAGCGGCGAAAGCGCCGCTCTGAACAGGCAGTATGTGACTTCCTCAAGTTGTAGCGCCCCTGCCGGGTTAATGTCCGCAAGGGCGTTCCGAGGGGAGAAGGTTCATGGTGTCGTATCAATTCGGAGCGGTGGCCGTCGCGTTGGGCATCGGGTCGGCGGTCGTCGCCGGGCACGGGATCGCGTCGGCCGATACGACGGACGGATCCACCGACAAAGCGAAAGCGACGGAGTCGACGCAGACCGAGCACTCCTCGGATACGCCGAAGGTCGAAGACCCCAAGGCCACAACACAATTCGACGGTGACGTCAAGAAGCCGAAGAAGGGCACGAAGGGGCCGCGGTCATCTGTCACCCAGTCCGTGAAGCCCCACCGGGCGGCGGATACCGTCGACGAGGACACCAAGAACCCGCGACCGAAACGCACCGCGAAGGTCGACACCGCCGACGAACCCAAGGCCGCCGCCGTCGACACCGCACCGCTCCAAGCCGACACCACACCGGCGCTGGCGAAGGTGTCGACACCCCCCAAACCGCCGCAAGAACCCGCGCAGATGGTGACCGTTGCGGTCGCCAAGGCATTCGACGCGCTGATCCACCCGGCCACCGACAGCACGCCGAAGCCGCCGCTCGAGACCACCGCCATGTTGACGCTGGCCACCGCGGCGCGACGTGAATCATCAACCGATACAACGACTCGCGACAAAGCTGCGGACACGACGATCACCACCCTGGCCATCGATTCGACGCCCGTCGTCGCGATCCCGCAGATCGCCCCGCTGGCCTTCCTGCAGCACATCCCGGTCATCGGGCCGGTCGCCATCACCCCGATCGTCGCGATCATCCACCAGATCCCGTTCGTCGGCGACGTGCTGCATCCGTTCGTCGGATATCCGGTCGGGTCAGGCGCCCGTGACGTCAAGGTGGTCTCCCCCGACGCCACGCTGATCTATGTCCACTTCATGCCCGCGAGTGGGCTCAAACCCGGGCAGAAGGCACCCACCGTGCTCAACGGACCCGGCTTGGGACTCCCCGGTTCGACGAGCATCAACGGCACCCCGCTGGACGCCGTCCTGACCGACGCCTTTGGCATGATGAGCGTCGGAACACTGCGGCACGCCGGCTACAACGTGGTCACGTGGGATCCCCGCGGCGAATGGAATTCGGGCGGCCGACTGGAGCTCAACTCCCCCGAATTCGAGGGCCGCGACATGTCGACCATCATCAGCTGGATCGCCGACCAACCGGAGGCCCGCCTGGACGCTCCCGGCGATCCGCGGATCGGCATGGTCGGCGTGTCGTACGGCGGCGGTATCCAACTGGTGACCGCCGCCGACGACCACCGGGCCGACGCGATCGTGCCCGCCATCACGTACGACAACCTGACCACCACGCTGTACAAGAACGCCGCGTTCAGAAGCAGTTGGGCCACGCCGCTGACGGCGCTGATGCTGCTGACCGCCGGCGAGATCCATCCGCGGATCCTGCCGGTCGCGATCTACGGCGCCCTGACCGGGACGATGCTGCCGAGCGACCTAGCCATATTGAACTCGCGGAATCCCGACATCAGCAAGATCACCGCCCCGACACTGCTCATCCAGGGCACCGCTGACACGATCTTCTCGCTGCAGCAGTCCGATGCCACCGCGCAGACCCTGCTCGCCAACGGCGTACCGACCAAGGTGGTGTGGTTCTGCGGCGGACACGGTGTCTGCCTGAACAATCCGCTCGATCTCCGCGACGGCGCACTGATCCAGGACCGCACGCTCGACTGGTTGGACCGCTACGTGATGGGCCTGTCCGTGTCGACGGGGCCGCAATTCGAGTGGGTCGACCAACGCGGACAGTGGTATTCGTCCAACACCTACCCCGCGGCCGCCGGTTCGTCGATCGTCACCTCGAGCAGTGAGCGGCGTTCATTGCCGCTGATCCCCTACCTCGGCGGCTCCGGTATCCCATTCGTCCCGATCGCCTTCGCAGCTCCTTATGCGCTGAACCTCAGGACCGAAAAGGCAACGGCGACCACCTATGTCGTTGGCGCGCCGAAGCTTTCGTTGACCTACTCCGGCACCGGTACGAGCACCCACGTCTACGCTCAACTCGTCGACAATCAGACCGGTCTGGTGCTCAGCTACCTCGCCACCCCGATCCCGGTGACCCTGGACGGGGCGACGCACACGGTTGACGTTGGCCTGGAACCGGTTTCGTACACGATGCGGCCGGGCGACTCCGTCACACTGCAACTGGTCGGCTCGGCGGGGCTGTACGCGACGGTCATCCCGATGGGCGGTGTGTTGAACGTGTCGAACATGCGACTCACGTTGCCGACCGCCGACCCGTCGGCGGTGACGGCGGCGTAATTCACGCCACCCGCCGCCCGAACCGTGGCCATAACGTTGCTCAACCGCAACGATTCTCACAGTCTGCGTCCGTAGCGTTCACTCAATGCTCGGCGAATCGGCGGCCCCCATCGGCGGGTTGTGCGCGGCCGGTTTCGAGCGGGTGCGCGAGGAGTTCGCGGCGAACTTCACCGACCGCGACGACGTCGGCGCCGCGGTGGCGGTCTGGGTCGAAGGCGACCTCGTCGTCAACCTGTGGGGCGGCTTCGCCGACGCGGCGGGTGAGCGCCCGTGGCGGGAGGACACCCTGGCCAGCGTCTACTCCGGCTCCAAGGGGCTGACGAGCACGTGCGTGCACCTGCTGGCCGACCGCGGCGAACTCGATCTCGACGCGCCGGTGGCGCGCTACTGGCCGGAGTTCAGTCAGGCGGGAAAACACGACATCACGGTCGCGATGGTGCTCGGGCACCGGTCCGGGGTGATCGGGCCGCGCACCCGGATGCACTGGGCCGACGCCGCCGATTGGGATGCGGTGTGCGGGCGCATCGCCGCCGCCGAGCCGTGGTGGGAGCCCGGCACCGCGCAGGGCTACCACATGGTGACGTTCGGTTTCATCCTCGGCGAGGTGGTCCGCCGGGTCACCGGCCGCACCATCGGGCAGTATCTGCGCACCGAGATCGCCGAACCGCTCGGTATCGACGTCCACATCCGGCTGCCGATCGCCGAGCACGCGCGCTGCGCCGAGATGGTGAACAAACCGCACATCCGCGACGTGTTGGCCTGCGGTGCGGCGCCCGAGTATCCGTCGACGCTGACCGAACATCCCATGGCCGGGCTGGCGGTGGCGATGGGCTTCGTTCCCGACGACGAGTTGGGCTCGAATGCGTTGCAGAGGTGGCGGACGCTCGAGTTCCCGGCCACCAACGCGCATGTGACCGCGCTGGGCATGGCCACGTTCTACAACGCGCTGGCGCAGGACAAGCTGTTGTCGCGTGAGCACATGGACCGGGTTCGGGTATCGCAGGGTGGCTTCGACACCGACGTGGTGCTGGGCGCACGTGTGGCGGATCACGGCTGGGGGCTGGGCTACATGCTCAACCAGCGCGGTGTCGCAGGCCCGAACCGGCGCACGTTCGGCCACGGCGGATCGGGCGGCTCGTATGCGTTCGTCGACCTGGAACACCGCATCGGATATGCGTATGTGATGAACCGCTTCGACGCCACGAAATGCAATGCCGACCCGCGCAGCGTGGTGCTCTCCGACGCGGTTTACTCCGCTCTCGGCGTAAGGCGCGACTGACTTTCGGGCGGTTTCCTGTCGGTACGCTGGACGTCATGAACGGCGTCCTGCTCGTCCTGATCATTGTTGTCATCGCTGCGCTCGCGTTTGCGGTGTACAGCTCGTCGAAGGCGTCGGGTCGGCGCAACGCGGCGTCGCTGGCCGACGCGAAAGCCGACGCCCGTCGGCTCATCGAACGGCTCGGCGGCCAGGTGCTCAACGTCACCGGCACCAACGACGCCGCCAAGCAGGCGATGGCCGACGCGTCCGAGCGCTACACCGCGGCGTCGTCGCAGATCGAGCAGGCCACCACGGTGCGACAGGCCGCGTTGGCCAAGGAGAGCGCCGTCGAGGGGCTGTACTACGTGCGCGCCGCGCGCAGCGCGATGGGCATGGATCCCGGACCGGAGTTGGAGTCGCTGGCCGGGCAGCGGTCGGCGGGCACCGTGACCGAAGACCGCCGGATCAATTTCGAGGGCCGCGAGATCGAGGCGTCGCCGTCGCCCTCGCAGCGCACACCGAACTACTACCCCGGCGGCCGGGTGGCAGGCCGTCCGGTTCCGGCCGGATGGTATTCAGAGCCGTGGTGGAAACCCGCTCTGGTGGCGGGCGCGTGGGGACTCGGGTCAGTGCTGTTGTTCGATGCGTTGTTCGACGGCATGCACGGAGTCGACTACGGCGCACAGGGTTTCGAGAGCGGCTACGGTGACGGCTACTCCGACGGGTTCGCGGCCGGACAGGACGCAGGCGGATTCGACGGCGGCGCCGCCGACGCCAGCGGCTTCGACGGGTACAGCGGCGATGGTGGCGGCTGGGACGGCGGCGGCTGGGGTGGTGGTGACTTCGGCGGCGATTTCGGCGGCGGGGACTTCGGCGGCTTCTGACTCAGAAGCGGCTGTCCAGACGCGCCGAAACCCCGGCCTCCTGTAGGTCCAGTCGTTCGAGCATGGCGCGGGCCGCCTCCTCCTCGATGCGACCGGCATCGCGCTCGGCGATCAGCGCGCTGCGTTGCGCCGCAAGCACTTCCCGGTAGAGCCGGGAGAACACCTCCGCGCGCCGCGTGTGCGACTCCGGATCAGGCATCTCGTCGGCGTCCTGGGAGTGCCGGGCGATGGTCAGCCTGATGTTGGCCAGCGTCGCGGCGTCCAGTCCCGCGGGCGGCTCGGCGGCGAACTTGGCCAGCACGTCGCCGGCGGCGGTGTGCACGATCTGCTCGGCCTTGCGGGTATCGGCGTCGTCGAGCACCCGATCGGCTTCGAAAGACGGCCCGAGCCAACGGATAAGCAGCGGCAGCGTCCACCCCTGCAGGAGCAGAGTGCCGACGCTGACCGCGAACGCGATGGCCTGAATCGTCGCCCGTTCGGGAAACGGCTCACCGGCGGTGGTCAGCAGCGGAATGCCCGACGCCGCGGCCAGCGTCACCACACCGCGCATGCCGGTCCACGAAACGACGACGTTCTCCTGCCACGTCAGCAAGCGGCGGTCGATCAGAGCAGACCACTTGCCGTTCAACCGTTTTCGGGTGCCGAGCGCGCCGCGTGCACCGCCGGGGACCGGTACGCTGAGCCTGCTTTCGACATGACGCGACAGCAGGCCCCTGCCGAACATCAGGAACACGCATGCGGGCCGGATCACCAACACCACCGTCAGCACTACACCGGACGCCAGCGCGACCTCGGTCAGCGACTCGTGTGCCTCGCGCAGATCCTCGAGGACGAACCGCAACTGCAGCCCGATGTAGGCGAAGACGAACGCCTCGAGCATCACATCGACGGAGTTCCACACGTACCGCTCCTGCAGCCGTGTCTGATAACCCGCATCCAGCGAGCCGTGGCCGACGACGAACCCCGCCACGACGACCGCCAGCACCCCGGACGCGTGCAGGTGTTCTGCGGAGATGAATGCCGCGAACGGCACCACCAGACCCTGGATCGTTTCCAGCCCCGGATGCGCGAGCCTGCGCCGGATCCACAGGGTGATGTACCCCAGCGCCGCACCGAATGCCGTGCCGACTACGGCGCTGTAGCCGAACAACAGCACCGGGTTGGCGATGAACGCCTCGCTGCCCGCGACGTGCGCCACCGAAATCGAGAACAGCGACAGCGCCGCCGCGTCGTTGACCAGACTCTCCCCGGTCAGGATCGCCATCACCTTCTTGGGCAGGCCCAGTTTCCGGCCGACCGCCACCGCGGTTACCGCGTCGGGCGGCGCCACCACCGCACCGAGGATCAGGGCGGTGGCGAACGTCAGCGACGGCACCAGCCACGCGGCGACGCCCGCGACGGCAATCGCGGTGACGACGACCAGGCCGACGCCGAGGCCGAGGATGGGCCGGATGTTGCGCAGGAAGGTTGGGAACGAAAAGTCAAGGGCGGCAGAGTAAAGCAGCGGAGGTAGCACCACCGACAACAGCACTTCGGATTCCAGCTCGACGCCCTCGAATTCGGGGGCGAACGACACCGCGAATCCGACCACGACGAGAACGAGTGCAGGTTCCAGCCCGCGCCGATGCGCGACGGCTGTCACCACGATGGCGCCGACGACAACCAGGATCAGTTCCACCCGGCGATTGTCGCCGAGTTGTCTCCTCGACGCTGTCTCAGTCGGTGCCCGCCGCGCCCCGCCTGCCACATCCAGGAACGGACGACTCCAGCGAACCTGGCCTATTTCTGATCTGTCGGACACCAGAACAGATTGCGGCCCTCGAGTTCGGCGGTGCGGATCGCGGTGCCGCACACCCGGCACGGCTCGCCCGCCCTGCGGTAGACGTACGTGCGCGGGCGGTTCGGGGCATACGACGGCAGACCATGGTCGTCCTCGGGCCGCACCGTGATGATCTTGCCCCGCCGCAGTCCGACTTTCATCAGCGCGACGAGATCGGTCCACATCGCCTCGAACTCGACCTCGTCGATGCGTGTACCCAAGCGGTACGGGTCGATGCGATGCCGGAACAACAGTTCGTTGCGGTACACATTGCCGACCCCGGCGATCACCGTCTGGTCCATCAGCAGCGCCCCAATGGGTCTGCGGGACTTGCGGATTCGCGTCCAGGCCAGTGAACCGTCGGCGTCGCGACGCAGTGGATCCGGCCCAAGCCTGGCCACCACGTCGGCCACCTCCGGCTCCTCGATCACCTCGCATACCGTCGGACCGCGCAGATCGGTGCCGTACTCGGTGCCGATCATCCGCATCCGCACCTGTCCGACCGGCAGCGGCATGGGGATCGGCAGTTCGGTGAACGTGCCATACAAACCGAGGTGCACGTGCACCACCCGGCCACCCTCGTAGTGGTGGAACAGGTGCTTGCCCCACGCGGTGGCCTTCTTGAGCACCCGCCCGTTGACCGACGCAGCCCCGTCGACGAACCTGCCCTGCGGGCTGGACACCATCACAGGCGCCCGGCCGTACCGACGCTGATGCAGCCGGGCCAGCCGGTGCAGTGTGTGGCCTTCGGGCATGCCTCAGGCCGGTGCGCCGGGCACTGGTGGCGCGACGTGCGTCTTCTCGTACTCGGCCAGGATGTCGATACGACGCTGGTGACGTTCGGCTTTCGACCATTGGGCGGCCAGGAACGCGTCGATGATGTCTTTGGCCTGCTCGACGGTGTGCATCCGGCCGCCGATACCCATCACCTGAGCGTTGTTGTGTTCGCGCGCCAGCGTCGCGGTCTCCACGCTCCACGCCAGCGCGCAGCGCACACCGGGCACCTTGTTCGCGGCGATCTGCTCGCCGTTGCCCGACCCGCCGATGACGATGCCGAGGCTGCCAGGATCGGCGACCGTCTTCTCCGCGGCGGCGATGCAGAACGCGGGATAGTCGTCCTCGGCGTCGTAGACGTAGGCGCCACAGTCGACCGGCTCGTGGCCAGAATCGCGGAGATGCTCGATGATGGCCTGCTTGAGTTCGAAGCCCGCGTGGTCAGAGCCCAGGTAGACGCGCATGGCGGCCATTGTGGCAGACGCGGCTAGCCGACGGTGATGGCGTCGAGCCGCTCCTTGATGAATGCCGACGACGTCACCGGTCCCAGGCCCGACACCCGGCCGACGGGTGGCGCCAACGGAGTGACGATCGCGTCGTAGTTGGCCTCGTAGAAGTAGACCAGCGAGACCAAGTCCTCCTCGGGCGCATGCGGTTGCGGTGGTAGCACCCGGTGCCTGCCCGACGGCCAGCGCCGCCCGCTCCAGTACTCCAGCAGGTCGCCGATGTTGACGGTCAACGCGTCGCGGTCGTATGGGGCGTCGCTCCAGCCGTCGTCGTCCGAATAGACCTGCAGCCCACCGGCGCCCGGCTCGCGGTCGAGAATGGTCACCGTGCCGAAGTCGGTGTGCGGGCCAATGCGGAACTGACCGGGTTCGGGTTCGCCGACGACACTGACCGGCGGGTAGTGGTTGATGTTCATGGTCCACGTGGGTCGGCTGGCCAGTTCGGTGAACGGGTTCTCCGGCAACCCGAGCGCATCGGCGCACAGCGCCAGCAGGTCGTCGGCCAACTGGCGCATGGCGGCGGTGTACCGGCTGACCAGCGGTTGCAGCGACGGGACCTCGTCGGGCCAGACGTTCGGCGCGAACCACACCCGGTCCACCTCGCGGTCTCCGGTGCTGGTCTCCGCGCCCAGGCTGTAGCTCTCCTTCAGGTCCGGCGGCGTCTCGGTGCCCTCGGCGTACGCATTTGCCTCGACCCCGGGCGGCAGCCAACCGTGGCCGGCGACCGACACGGCGTAGCGCTGCTTGACCGCATCGGGCAGCGCGAAGAAATCGCGGGCGGCGGCACGCACCTCCGCCGGTAACGACGGGTCGATGCCGTGCCCGGTGACCAGGATGAAGCCGGCACGCTGCAGACCCTCGTCTACTGCCGCGGCCACCTTGTCGGCAGCGCCGCCGCCCTCGCGCCAGCGCGAAATGTCAACGGTCGCAATCACTCACTGACTCTCCTATTGCTCTTCGCGCAAGCGCTCATCGCCCAATGTCTTCATTCCACAATTGCGGGTTGGCCGCGATGAAGTCCGCCATCATCGTCACACACCGCTGGTCGTCGAGCACCGTGACCGCTACGCCGTGTTCGGCCAGCCAGTCGTGTCCGCCGGTGAACGTGCGGCTCTCCCCGATCACCACCGCCCCGATGTTGAACTGGCGCACCAACCCGCTGCAGTACCAGCACGGCGATAGCGTCGTCACCATCACCGTGGACCGGTAGTCGCGTTGCCGTCCCGCCGCCCGAAACGCGTCGGTCTCGGCATGTATCGACGGATCGTCCTGCTGCACCCGTCGGTTGTGGCCGCTGCCGAGCAGCACCCCGTCGGCGGTGAACAGCGCGGCGCCGATCGGAATGCCGCCTTCTGCCAACCCTTTTCGGGCCTCCTGATAGGCGACCTCGAGCATCGCGTCGACGTCCATCTAGCCGACGACCCGCTCCGCGGCGATTTTGGACCTGCACAGCGTCAGATAGGCAGCGCCGGCCAACAGGAACCCGACGAAGAACGTGACGTCACCCAGCGCCGGGCATGCCTTCGCGACGAAGCCGACGAACTTCGCCTGGTTGGAGAACAGCGCCACCGACACCACCAACCCGATCACGAACGAAAGCAGGCCGTTCCAGTTCGCATACGAGCGGTCGTAGAGGAAGCCTGCGACGGCCTGACCGCGGCGCAGATACTGGTCGGCGAACACCACGCCGAGCCACGGCCCGATCCAGTAGGCGATGATGAGCAGGAACGCCTCATAACTCTGGGCGGCGTCCGGCAGCGCCCACCAGGCCACCAGAAAGCCTGCCACGCCGAAGAACACGGTGACGACCGCCCTGGCGACCTGATGCGGGAGTTTGATGCCTAGCGTCACGAAAGCCATTGCTCCCGAATAGATGTTGATGGCGTTGGCGGCTACGGCGCCGATCGCGATGGCCAACAGCGTCGCCTTGGCCAGCGGTGAAGCCAACTGGCTGGTGAACTCGGCGGTCGGATTGTCCAGCGAGTCACCGCCGATGGTGACCGATGCCGCGCCGACCACCTCGAGGAACACACACGACACGAACAGCCCAGCCGCGGCGGAGAATCCGGTACGGGCGGTCGACACGGAGGCGGGCAGGTAGCGGGTGTAGTCCGCGGCGTAGGGCGTCCACCCCGCCGCGTAACCGAACGCGGTGCCGACGGTCAGCAGGAATCCGCCCATGCCGCCGACGCCGCCGCCGGCGGGAGCGCCCAGGTGGGATTTGGACAGGATGACCACCGACGCGACAGCGAAAATCACGGCGAGCACGGGGAACGTCCAACGCTCGAAGGCCTGCACCAGGTTGTGCCCGAAGAACGCCAGCGCGGTCTGCAGCAGCACGATGATGATCAGGCCGACCAGCGGGGCGAAGCCGAACAGGGTCGCCAGCGCGTAGGCGCCGCTGACGCTGTTGGTGGCGAACCAGCCCACGCCCGCCGTGATCGACATCAGCACCGCGGGCACCGCATTGCCCTTGAACCCGAACGGAAGTCGGCCCAGCACCATCTGCGGAACTCCGTGCAGGGGTCCGCGCGCAGACAGGAAGTAGTGCGCGATCGCGCCAAGTCCGGTGCCGAGGACGATGCCCAGGACCGCCTGCCAGAAGCTCATGCCGAACGCGGCGACCGCCAGCACGCCGACGAAGATCGTCGCGAATTCTAGGTTGGGCGAGGTCCACGTCCAGAACAACTGGCTGGGCCTGCCGTGGCGATCGGGCTCGGCGATGTATTCGTTGCCGCCGGGTTCTACGGCGACAACCTGGTCGCGGTAGCTGCCGTCGCTCTGGACGGTGGGTTCGGTGACTGTCACCGTCATACCGTCATGCCCACGTCGCTAACTCGCAACCGGAGTAAACGCGCCGGAAACAAAACGGACCGGCGAACGGGTTGGTACGCCACATGAAGACACTCGTAGTGAGCGCCAGCCCGCGCGAAGACGGCAACTCGCACATCCTCGCGCGCGCCGCCATCGAGGGCGCGCAAGACGCAGGCCACGCTGTCGAGCATCTGTTCCTCGACGAGTACATACAACGGATGCTCGGCAACTGCAGGCGGTGCCGGCTTGCCGACGGCACCTGCGCACTGGACGACCGCTACGAAGAACTCCTGATCGAGCACATGCTGCCCGCAGACGGCATCATCTTCGCGATGCCGCTGTACTTCTACGGCATGCCCGGCCGGCTGAAGACGCTGTTCGACCGGTTGTTCTGCTACACCGCCAACAGCGCGCCGCAACAGGCCCAGGTCGTCGACGGGATCATGCACAAGACGGTCGGCGTGCTGATCTCCTGCGAGGAAAGCTATCTCGGTGCCACGCAGGGTGTCATCGCTCAGTTCCAGGAACTCACCCGTTACCTCAACCAGGATCTGGTCGGGGTTGTCGTCGGAAATGCGAACAGCCGCGGCGAGATCGTGCGTGACCCCAGCGATCCGCTGGCGTGCGCACGCGATCTTGGCTCGCGGCTGTTCGATATTCGGGTCACCGACTACCGGCTCGATACGGTGCGCTCGAACCGGGTGTGGGACGGCGCGCCGGCCTGACTCAGTCGAACTGCGGCGCTTCGGTGCGGGTGCGCTTGAGTTCCCAGAAGTGCGGATACGACGCGAACGTCACCGAGGCGTCCCATAGCTTGCCCGCCTCTTCCCCGCGCGGAATCCGCGACAGCACCGGGCCGAAGAACGCCACACCGTTGACGTGGATGGTCGGCGTGCCGACGTCGTCGCCGACGGGATCCATGCCCTCGTGGTGGCTCTTGCGCAACGCCTCGTCGTACTTGTCGGTGTCGGCGGCCTCGGCCAACTCGGCGGGCAGGCCGACCTCTTCGAGCGACTCCTTGATGACCTTGGAGAAATCCGGGTCGTTCTCGCGATAGCCCTGATCGTGAATCCGGGTGCCCATCGCGGTGTACAGCGGCGCCAGGATCTCCGGGCCCTTGGCCTGTTCGGCGGCGATGGCCACCCGCACCGGCCGCCACGCCGCAGCAAGACCCTTCTTGTAATCCTCGGGCAGGTCGCGGCCCTCGTTCAGCACCGCCAAGCTCATCACGTGGAAGTTGACCTCGATATCGCGGACCTTCTCGACCTCGAGGATCCACCGCGACGTGATCCAGCACCACGGGCACAACGGGTCGAACCAGAAACCCGCAACCGACTTCTCAGCCATTACTAACTCGGTCCTCTCGGTAGAAGGGCAGAACACCGTCCAGCACAACCAAGCACCAACGCATCGTGTTCCCACTGCCACGTGCCCTGAAAAGTCGGCCCAAAGGACACGCATAGTGTGCAAATGGTTATCTAAGCGTGTTGTCGATGTGACCGTTGTCAATCAGTGTTTCCCTTGTGATTAAAGCGAAACGATTCCTGACCGCAACTCTGGTCGGCGCCGCGGCGGCAGTGACGCTCGCGGCACCGGCATCCGCCGACCCCGACACCTCGTTCCTCAACGCCCTGACCAGCGCCGGCATCGGCTTCAACGATCCGGCCAGCACCGAACAGTTGGGCCAGTCGATCTGCCCGATGCTGGTCGAGCCGGGTAAGAATCTGGCGCAGGTCTACTCCACGGTGTCCAACAAGGGCATCAACCCCGACATGGCGGCTTTCTTCACCGGGATCGCGATCCAGATGTACTGCCCGTCGATGATGACCTCGATCGGCAACGGGACCTTCTTGAACCAACTCAGCGGGCTGCACATCCCTGGCCTGTTGTAAGCCACCTGACCGCGCGGCCGATAAGTTGGACGCGTGGCACTTCCCAATCTCACTCGCGAGCAGGCCGTCGAACGCGCCGCGCTCGTCACCGTCGACAGCTATCGCATCGTCCTCGACCTCACCGACGGCGAGGGTAAACCGGGCGAACGCACGTTCCGCTCGGTGACGACGGTCGAGTTCGACGCCCTCGCCGGCGCCGACACCTACATCGACATCGCCGCCGATTCCATCCGCAGCGCAACGCTGAACGGCCGTGCCATCGACGTGTCCGGCTACGACGAGTCGACCGGCATCCCGCTGCAAGGGCTCGACAAGCACAACACCGTTGTCGTCGACGCCGATTGCCGGTACTCCAACACCGGTGAGGGGCTGCACCGCTTCGTCGACCCGGTCGACGGCGAGGTCTACTTGTACTCGCAGTTCGAAACCGCCGACGCCAAGCGGATGTTCGCGTGCTTCGACCAGCCCGATCTGAAGGCCACGTTCGACGTCACCGTCACCGCGCCGTCGCATTGGGAGGTCATCTCGAACGGCGCGACGGTGTCGAACGACAACGGCGTGCACACCTTCGCCGCCACCCCGCGGATGAGTACCTACCTGGTGGCGTTGATCGCGGGCCCGTACGCCAGGTGGGACGACACCTACAGCGACGACCACGGCGACATTCCGCTCGGCCTGTTCTGCCGCAAGTCGCTGGCCGAGTTCATGGATGCCGAGCGGCTGTTCACCCAGACCAAGCAGGGATTCGGGTTCTACCACAACAACTTCGGCGTGCCGTACGCGTTCGGCAAGTACGACCAGCTGTTCGTGCCCGAGTTCAACGCGGGCGCAATGGAAAACGCGGGCGCGGTGACGTTCCTCGAGGATTACGTCTTCCGCAGCAAGGTCACCCGCGCGTCGTACGAGCGCCGCGCCGAGACGGTGTTGCACGAGATGGCGCACATGTGGTTCGGCGATCTCGTGACCATGCAGTGGTGGGATGACCTGTGGCTCAACGAGTCGTTCGCGACCTTCGCCTCGGTGCTCTGCCAGGCCGAAGCCACCGAGTACAAGGAGGCTTGGACGACGTTCGCGAACGTCGAGAAGTCCTGGGCCTACCGGCAGGACCAACTGCCGTCGACGCACCCGGTGGCCGCCGACATCCCCGATCTGGCCGCCGTCGAGGTGAACTTCGACGGCATCACCTACGCCAAGGGCGCCAGCGTGCTCAAGCAACTCGTCGCCTACGTCGGCCTCGAGGAGTTCCTGTCCGGACTGCGGGACTACTTCCGCGACCACGCGTTCGCCAACGCCACCTTCGGCGATCTGCTCGGCGCGCTGGAGAAGGCGTCGGGCCGCGACCTGTCCGGCTGGGGTCAGCAGTGGCTCAAGACCACCGGCCTGAACACGCTGCGCCCCGACTTCGACCTCGACGGCGATGGGCGCTTCACCCGGTTCGCGATCACCCAGAGCGGCGCGCAGCCCGGCGCCGGTGAGACCAGGGTGCACCGGCTGGCGGTCGGCGTCTACGACGATGACGGCAGCGGCAAGCTGGTCCGCATCCACCGCGAGGAACTCGACGTCGAGGGTGCGACCACCGATGTGCCTGCGCTGCAGGGAGTTTCGCGTGGAAAGCTGATCCTGGTCAACGACGACGACCTGACGTACTGCTCGCTGCGCCTTGATGCCGAGTCGTTGCAGACGGCGCTGACCCGCATCGCCGACATCGCCGATCCGCTGCCACGCACGCTGGTGTGGTCGGCGGCATGGGAGATGACCCGGGAAGCCGAGCTTCGCGCCCGCGACTTCGTGGCGCTGGTCGCCGGCGGCGTGCACGCCGAAACCGAGGTCGGCGTCGCGCAGCGACTGCTGCTGCAGGCGCAGACCGCGCTCAGCGCGTACGCCGAGCCGGGTTGGGCGCGCGCTGAGGGTTGGCCCGCCTTCGCTGACCGGCTGCTGGAGTTGGCCCGCGGCGCCGAGGCCGGGTCCGACCATCAGCTGGCCTACGTCAACGCGCTGTGCGGATCGGTGCTGTCCGATCGGCACACCGACGTGTTGAGAGCGCTGCTGGACGACGATCCGACCACGCAAGGCCTGGCCGGCCTCGTCGTCGACACGGATCTGCGCTGGCGCATCGTCACCGCGCTGGCCGCCGCGGGCGCCGTCGACGCCGACGGCCAGGACACCCCGTTCATCGACGCCGAGGCACAGCGGGACCCCACCGCGGCGGGCAAGCGGCACGCCACCGCGGCATCGGCGGCACGGCCGCAGCCCGCGGTCAAGGAGGCGGCGTGGCAGCAGGTGATCGAGGACGACACGCTGGCCAACATCACCGCACGCTCGATCATCGGAGGCTTCGTCCGACCCGGTCAGGAAGAGGTGCTGAACCCGTTCCGCACCAAGTACTTCGACGCGATCTCGGGTGTCTGGCAGCGGCGCTCGAGTGAGGTCGCGCAGACCGTGGTGATCGGCCTGTATCCCGCCTGGGACGTCAGCCAGGCCGGCCTCGACGCCGCCGAGGAGTTCCTGGCCGAGGACGATGTGCCACCGCCGTTGCGGCGACTGGTGGTGGAAGGCCGCGCCGGCATCGAGCGGGCTTTGCGAGCGCGCGCCTTCGACATCACCTGACGTCTGCGCCATACGCTCCGTGCATGGTGGTCAGTCGCACGCGCCGAGCGCGTGCTGCCCGCAAGCGGAAGCGTCGGCTCGACGCCGTCGTCAACGACCTCAGCGCCGAGCAGTGGGCGGCGATCCAGGCGGCCTGGAATGGCTGCGCATACTGCGGCGCGACCGACAAGCCGCTGCAGCGTGACTGCGTGATGGCGATCTCGCGGGGCGGGCGTTACACCGTCGACAACGTGGTGCCCGCGTGTGCGGCGTGCAACACCAGCAAGTGCAACGAGGAAGTCACCGCCTGGCTGCGCCGCAAGCGCCTCGACGAGCGCGCCTTTCTGACGCGCTACGTCGAGATCCGCGCGATGTTAGCGGGGTGAGACGCCCGCGCTGAGCACCCGGACGGCACTGATCAGGCCGTCCATCAGGTTGCCCTCTTTGAACGACGCGGCGGCGGCCGAAACGCCGAGCGGCGCGGACTCCTCGATGCCGCGGCCTTGCACGTCGGCACCGTAGACCACCTCGATGGCGCGCTGGTTCGGCGAAACGGCCAGCAGCACAGCGTTGTTCGGCGTCGGCACCTTGGCCAGCATGGCCCTGGCGGTGGCTGCAGTGTCGGCACCGAGGTCGCCCAGGTACACCGCGAACCGGGCCTTGGCGTACCGCGAGCCGTACTTGAGCGCGTCGTCGAGCACTACCAGATCCTTGACCGGGAACGGGTAGCTCACCGACACCTCACCGGGCTCGGTGACGCCGGAGATCCGGCCGCTGTTGGTTACGACGAACCCGCGCGGCAGCTCAGCAGGGAGCGCTGATACGACAGTCGCGACATCACCACTTGCCACTTGCGCCCCCTCCAATCGTGACGCCGTGCGAACCATGACCGCCGTGGCCGTGATCGGCCGGCTCGTCGGACGCCCAGAGAATCGGCTCGTGGGTCCACGGCTCGGTCAACTTGTAGGTGTCGGGGTGCGGGCCCTTGCGGTTCTTGCTGACCCCGTAGATCAGGCCGATCAACACCAGCAGGACAACCAGCGGAACGCCTCCGAGGAGGGCATGAGTCAAAGCGGTGCTCACGACGCAAACCGTATACCAGGCACTGACTAGGCCGCGCCCTCACCCAGGTATCTGACCCACGCCGGGTCGAGTTCTTTCACCGACGACAGCAACCGCCAGTGCTGCCCCTTCGGCGGTACGGGAATCGAGCGCAGCGTCCATCCCAGTTCGGTGAGCAAGCGGTCGGCCTTGCGGTGGTTGCAGGTCGAGCAGGCCGCGACGCAGTTCTCCCAGGAATGGTCGCCGCCGCGACTGCGCGGCACCACGTGGTCGACGGTGTCAGCCTTGCCCCCGCAGTAGGCGCAGCGGAACCGGTCGCGGTGCATCAGCGCCGCCCTGGTCATCGGGATGCGCGCCCGGTAGGGCACCCGCACGTAGGACTGCAGCCGAATCACCGACGGCACCACGATCGACCTGGTGGCCGAGTGGATCACCGGGCCGTTCGGGTCGTCGTGCACGACGGTGGCTTTGCCGCACATCAGCATGATGACCGCTCGCCGCATGGGCAGAGCGGTCAACGGTTCGTAGGTGGAATTCAGCAGCAGCACACGCCGACGACCCCAGATCGAGGCCTCGCCGGTACTCGGCGGATGGGCGTCGACGCTGTGCAGGACGTGCGATTGCGCGTGGCCGACCGCGGGCCCGGATATGCCCGTCGCGGCCTGGTGGTGCCGGTGGCCGCGACCTTTCTTGCGCTGCGCCATACGTCCTCCGACCGACAGTCCACCATGGATTGGGGACAATCGCACGACAATTCTGCCCGTGTTCGCTGGTCACTCTGGTGAACAGTGGATGACCTCACCGGTTCGCGGCGCGCAACCGGCCACAGGGACAATGGAGCGCGTGACAGCTCCGCAGCGCTCGTTCTACGACGAAGTCGGTGGCCATGACACGTTTCACAAGATCGTGGCGCGGTTCTACCAACTGGTCCGCGAGGACGAGATCCTGCGTCCGATCTATCCGGAGGACGACCTCGACGGCGCGGAGGAGCGGTTGCGGATGTTCCTCGAGCAATACTGGGGCGGCCCGCGGACGTACTCCGATCGACGCGGCCATCCCCGGCTGCGGATGCGGCACGCGCCGTTCAAGATCGGTTATCTGGAGCGCGACGCGTGGCTGCGGTGCATGCACACCGCCGTCGCGGAGATCGACTCGCACACGCTCGACGATGAGCACCGCAAAGAACTTCTCAGCTATTTGGAAATGGCCGCGCACTCGATGGTGAACTCCCCGTTCTGATGAGCACACCCTGGTGGTCGCGCGCGCTGTTCTATCAGGTGTATCCCAGGTCGTTCCGCGACAGCGACGGCGATGGTGTCGGTGACCTCGACGGTGTCACCGCCGAGCTGGACTACCTGCACGCGCTCGGCGTCGACGCGATCTGGCTGAACCCGGTGATGGTGTCGCCGATGGCCGACAACGGCTACGACGTCGCCGATCCCCGCGACGTCGACCCGCTGTTCGGCGGCATGGACGCGCTGGACCGGTTGACCGATGCCGCACACCGGCGTGGCATCAAGGTGACGATGGACCTGGTGCCCAACCACACCAGCTCGCAGCATCCGTGGTTTCAGGCGGCGCTGGCCGCGGGGCCTGGCAGCGACCCGCGTGAGCGCTACATCTTCCGCGACGGCACCGGCCGCGGCGGCGTTCACCCGCCCAACAACTGGGTGTCGGTCTTCGGCGGGCCTGCGTGGACCCGCGTCACCGAGGCCGACGGCACACCGGGCCAGTGGTATCTGCATCTGTTCGATGCCGAGCAGCCGGACCTGAATTGGGACAATCCCGAGGTTTTCGACGACCTGGAGAAGACGCTGCGGTTCTGGCTGGAGCGCGGCGTCGACGGCTTCCGCATCGACGTCGCGCACGGGATGGCCAAACCGCCGGGGCTGCCCGACATGGACGTTGTCACGGCCGAGATGCTGCTGGCCGACATGGACGACGACCCGCGGTTCAACAACGACGGTGTGCACGAGATCCACCGCCAGATCCGGCGCGTTTTCGACGACTATCCAGACGCCGTGGCCATCGGCGAGGTGTGGGTCTACGACAACGAGCAGTTCTCCCGCTATGTGCGCGACGACGAACTGCACCTGGGCTTCAACTTCCGGCTGTTGCGCGCGGAGTTCGACGCCGCGGATATCCGTGGGGCCGTGGAGAATTCGCTTGCCGCCGCGGCGCTGGTGAACGCCGTGCCGACGTGGACGCTGGCCAACCACGACGTCGACAGGGAACCGACCCGATACGGCGGCGGGCCCGTCGGGTTGGCCCGCGCGCGGGCGATGGCGCTGCTGATGCTCGCGCTGCCAGGCGCGGTGTTCATCTACAACGGTGAGGAACTCGGCCTGGCGAACGTCCATCTGCCCGACGAGGCGCTGCGCGATCCGGTGTGGGAGCGCTCCGGGCACACCCGCCGCGGTCGCGACGCGTCGCGGGTGCCGCTGCCGTGGGGCGGCGACACTCCCCCGTTCGGATTCTCGTCGAATGCCGACACGTGGCTGCCGGTTCCGCCGGAGTGGGCCGCGCTGACGGTGGAGAAGCAACTCGCCGACCCCGATTCGACGCTGGCATTCTTCCGACGTGCGTTCGAGTTGCGCCGCGGGCGTGCAGAATTCGGCGGTAGGACGGTGACGTGGCTGGACTCCACCGTCGGCGGTGTGGTGTTCCGGGTCAGCAGCGGACTGGTCTGCGCGCTGAACGCCGGATCCGACGCGATGGCGCTGCCCGACGGCGAGGTGTTGTTGGCCAGCGGCCCGTTGGCCGACGGCATGCTGCCGCCGAACACCGCGGTGTGGGTGGTCTGACCATCCCGGCGAGCGACCGCAAAATGCACGCTCCGCGGGGCGTGTTGGCGTACAAACACGGTCGCTCGGCAGAGGGAAATTACCTCAGCACCACGGCCGGGTCGCCGCGGCGGCGGTACACCGACCCGAACCGAGCGTCGATGCGCAGCCACGTCGGCAGCGCCCGTACCCGGACGATCTCGTCGGCGGCGACGGTTGCCGGGTCCAGCTGTTCCGACGACTGCGGCAGGAAACCCATTGCGGTCAAGGCGAATACGCAACGCATCGGGATGCCGACGCTCTCGTCGCCCGAGCTGACCGAAACCACTTCCTGATCCAGCAGCGACGCCGGCGGGCCGTGCGCGCTCGAGTGCTCCTTCGCCAGCGCGGTGCCGCGCTGCGCCAGTTCGAGCACCGCGCGCGCGGGCACGTCGTCGAGATGTACGAAGCCGGTTTCGGGCGGCAGCGCACCCCGCCATGCGGAATCCATGGGGAACCCTGGGTCGACGTAGCCGCTGCGGTCCATCGCGGTCAGCCCCGCCGACAGCGCGTCGGCGCCTGCGCTGAGGTCACCCGGCTTGACCCGCCCCTGCACGACCCGGCTGGCCAACACGTCGAAACCGGTTGCCACCCAGGCCACCACAAGGCCGCCGGCCCGCTCACGAAGACGGATGACCGCCGCCTCGTCCAGCCGCATCGCTCGCTCGGTGAACGTCGTCAAGTCCTCCCGATGCGTGGCATCGTCGAGCCAGATACCGCGTTCCGGTGCGGTCATCGAAGATAGCGCTGCAGGTACTCGCGCTGGGCAGGCGAAAGTCGCTGCAGCCGTTGCTCTTTGATGTGCACCGCGGCCAGCTGGGTCTCGGCGATCACCGCGGGCTTGGAATCGGGATCCTTGCGCACCGACCGAACCTCGTAACCGATCGTGAAGTCGACGGCCCGCACCCGCTTGGAGAACATCGTCACCTGCAACGGCGAATCCCGCAGCCGCAGCTGGCCCTTGTAGAGGATCTTCACCTCGTGGATCAGCAGACCGATCTCCTCGATCACCGCCTCGAATGGCTCACGCAGAAACGGGATCCTGGCCTCTTCGAGGATGGTGACCATCGTGGCGTGGTTGATGTGCTGGTACATGTCGATGTCGGACCACCGCACGTGCACCGGCGCTACAAAACCATTGCTGTCTGCTCTTCGCGCGAGACGCTCATCGCTCACCCAGTCGTTCCTGTTCCGCTCGTCCTGGTCATACTGCGCAACTGGCGCGCCGCGACCGACAGTGTCGCCAGGTCCAGGTCACCGCTTTCATAGATCTCGGCGAGGGTGCGCTGTGCCCGGCTCACGCGCGAACTGTTGGTGGTCTCCCACTCGGCGATCTTCTCCTCGCCGCTTTCCTCAGGCTCACCGACCGCCAGCACGTCGAAGCACAGCGCCCTGATCGATCCGTAGATGTCGTCGCGAATAGCCAAGCGGGCCAACGAATGCCAGCGGTCGTCGCGCTCGAGGCGCGACACCGCCGTCAGCAGTCCATCGGTGCCGAGACGGGCCATCAACGCGAAGTAGGTGTCGGCGACTTCGGCCGGGTCGCGGTCAATGATGTCAGCGATGTCGATCACGTCGAGCAGGCTGTACTGGTACAGCCCGGTCGCCACCATGTACGCCAAACCGTCGGGCACACCTTGCGAGCTGAACTCGCGGGCTTCCTTCTCCACGATCCCCTTGTCGTCGCCGCGCAACCACTCCGACATCCGCGGCGTCAGCACCCGGACCTTCTCGGCGAACCGGTTGATCTCGGCACCCACCGCCAACGGTTGCGGCCGGTAGTTGAGCAGCCACCGTGCCGCCCGGTCGATGAGCCGACGCAGATCCAGTGTCATGCGGTCGGATACGGCCACCGAGATGTCGGCGGCGCGGATCTGTCGCCACACCTCGCCGACCCGGAAGATCGCATTGGTGGCCACGTAACTGCGCACCGCGTCGACAGGACGGACCCCGACGTCCTCAGAAACGCGGTAGGTGTAGGTGATTCCGCTGGTGTCGACGAGGTCGTTGACCAGCATGGTGGTGACGATCTCCCGGCGCAGTTGGTGCTGCCGGATCTCGGCGGCGAACTGGTCGCGCAGGTTGTGCGGGAAGTACCACGGTAGCCGCGAGGCGAACACTTCCTGGTCGGGAAGTTCGCTGGCCAGCACCTCGTCCTTGAGCACCAGCTTCACATGTGCCATCAGGGTCGCGAGTTCGGGTGATGTCAAGCCCAGTCCTGCCTCGGTCCGACGGTGGATTTCCTTCTCCGACGGCAGCGCCTCGAGTTCGCGGTTGAGCCCGTGTTCTTTGACGAAGTCCTTGATCATCCGCGCGTGCACCGGAAGCAGGCTGGCGGCGTTGGCGCGACTGGTGCCCATCAGATCGTTCTGATCCTCGTTGTCGGTCAACACCAATCGGCCGACCTCGTCGGTCATCGACACCAGCAGTTGCGTGCGGTCCTCGGCGCGCACCTTGCCTGCGGTCACCAGCGAGTCGACCAGGATCTTGATGTTGACCTCGTGGTCAGAGCAGTCGACGCCGGCGGAGTTGTCCATCGCGTCGGTGTTGCAGCGCCCGCCCGCCAGGCAGAACTCGATGCGGCCCAATGAGGTGACGCCCAGGTTGCCGCCCTCGCCGATCACCTTGGCGCGCACCTGGTTTCCGTTGATGCGCACCGGATCGTTGGCGCGGTCGCCGACGTCGGCGTCCGACTCCGTCTCGGCCTTGATGTAGGTGCCGATGCCGCCGTTGAACAACAAGTCGGCCGGCGCCTTGAGAATCGCCTTGATCAGTGCCGGCGGCGTCAACTCGTCGATGTCGTCGGCGATGCCGAGCGCGGCGCGGGCCTGCGGGCTGATCGGGATCGACTTCTGCTCGCGGCTGTAAACCCCGCCGCCCTCGCTGATCAGCGACCGGTTGTAGTCGTCCCACGACGACCGCGGCAGCTCGAACATGCGCTTGCGCTCATCCCACGACGTCGCGGCGTCGGGGCTGGGATCGATGAAGACGTGCCGGTGGTCGAATGCGGCCAACAGCCGGATGTGTTTGGACAACAACATGCCGTTGCCGAACACGTCGCCGCTCATGTCGCCGATCCCGACGACGGTGAAGTCCTCGGTCTGGGTGTCGACGCCCATCTCGCGGAAGTGTCGCTTGACGGCCTCCCATGCGCCCTTGGCGGTGATGCCCATGGCCTTGTGGTCGTAGCCCACCGAACCACCGGAGGCGAACGCGTCGCCGAGCCAGAAGCCGTAGGACGCAGCCACCTCGTTGGCGATGTCGGAGAACGTCGCGGTGCCTTTGTCGGCGGCCACCACCAGGTAGGCGTCGTCACCGTCGCGGCGCACCACCTCGGTCGGGGTGACGACGTTGCCGGAAGACTTGTCGACGTTGTCGGTCACATCGAGCAGCCCCGCGATGAACAGCTTGTAGCAGGCGATGCCTTCGTTGCGGAATGCGTCGCGATCCTCGGTGGGCGGCGGATTCTTGACCACGAAGCCGCCCTTGGCGCCGACCGGCACGATCACGGCGTTCTTCACCGCCTGCGCCTTGACCAGGCCGAGGATCTCGGTGCGGAAGTCTTCCTTGCGGTCCGACCAGCGCAGCCCGCCGCGCGCCACGAACCCGAACCGCAGGTGCACGCCCTCCACCCGAGGGGAGTACACGAAGATCTCGAAGCGGGGCCGCGGTAACGGAAGTTCGTCGATGAGTCCGGGATTCAGCTTGACCGAGAACGCGTTCTGCGCGCGCGCCGAATCGGGATGGGTGACAAAGTAATTGGTGCGCAGCGTGGCTTGAATCATCGATGCGAACGCCCGCAGCACGCGGTCGGTGTCCAGGCTGACGAGGGCGTCGATGTCGGCGGCCACTGCCGCGGCGGCGGCCTGCGCGTCACGACGGCGGTTGTCGTCCGACGGCGCCGGGTCGAACAGCGCCTCGAACAGCTCGACCAACGACCGCGCGGTGCCCGCGTTGCCATTGATGACGCCTTCGATGTGGGACTGGCTGTACGGAAAACCTGCCTGCCGCAGGTACTTCGCGTACATCCGCAGCAGCGCGACCTGTTGCCAGGTCAGCCCGGCGCGCAGCACCAACTCGTTGAAGCGGTCGATCTCGGCGCGACCGTGCCAGATCGCGGTGACAGCATCGGCGAACCGGTCGGCCATGCTGGCACGTTCGGGGCCTTCGGCTTCCGTCGGGATGTCGGGGTGCGGCGACACCTTGAACTGGTAGATCCACACCTGCAACCCGTCGGGCCTGGCCACGGTGAACGGCCGCTCCTCGAGCACCACCACGCCCATGGACTGCAGCATCGGCAGCAGATGGCTCAGCGACGCCGACCGTCCGCCGAGATACCAGGTGAGCTGCGCGACGCCGTCCGCGCCCCGGTCGCCGAGCACCAGACGGACCGAGTTGTCTTGCAGCTCTTCGATGATCGCGATGTCGTTGATGGCGTCCCACGGCGCGACGGCCTGCTTGTACACCTCCTGGAAGGCCCCCGAATAGTGTTCGGCCATGGCCTGGGTGATCGAACCGGTTTTCACCGCGCCGATCAGCCGGTCGCCCCATGTCCGCGCGGCCTCGGTCAGCAGGTCCTGGATCCGGGACTCGTTCTCCAAAGAGACGTCGATGTCCTGCTTGCGGCGCCCTTCGGGCAGCCGGACGGTGAAATGCACCACCGCCCACGGCGATTCGCTGACCCGAGCGGCGTAGTCGATGCTGACCCCGCCCAGTTCGCGGACCAGGATGTCCTGCATCTCCAGCCGCACCGCCGTGGTGTACCGATCGCGGGGCAGATACACCAGGCACGACACGAAATGCGCGAGTTGGTCGGCGCGAAGGAACAGCAATGTGCGCCGTCGCGACCCGAGGTCGACCACCGCCATCGCCATGTCGAGGAGTTCCTTGGCCGACAACGCGAACAACTCCGAGCGCGGGATGGTCTGGATGATGTCCAGCAGCAACTGGCCGGGATGGCTGGGATCGCGGTGCGCTATCGCGAGCGCATCGTTGACCCGCCGCGAGATCAGCGGTATCTCGAGCACATTGGCGTTCATCGCGGCCACGGTGAACAGCCCGACGAACCGGTGCTCGATGACGGTGCCGCGCATGTTCTCGCGCACCACCACGATGTACGGGTAGGCGCCGTAGCGCAGGAAGCTCGGCATCGTGGCCTGCGCGAGCACCAGCAGATCGTCGTTGCCGGTGAGTTGCGGGAGCACGTCGGTGCGCAGTCGCAGCACCCCGAGACGGCTCGACGGGTCGACGGCGGACTGCCCGTTGCTGACCTGGCAGCGCTGATAGCCCAGCAGCACGAAATGGCCGTCGGCGAGCCAACGCAGCAGCGCGGCAACGTCTTTGCGGTCCGAGCTGGGGAACCTGCCCTGGGTGTCGGAGTCGAGTTCGGCGGCGAGGCTGATCAGCATCGCGGTCATCGACGTGGAATCCAGCGCCACTTGGCGGGCGTCGGCGAGCACGCTGGGCAGCAACCGTTTGACCTCGTCGATGATCTTGGGATCGCACGAGTCGGCCAGTTGCACGTGGATCCACGTCTCGTCGATGCCGTCGCCGAACGGCGCGTCGGACGCGGGTTCGATGGCCAGCAGGTCGCCGCTGGGACCCCGGCGCGCCCGGAACACCGGATTCATGATGGCCTTGTACGCCACCCCGAGTCGGTGCAGCAGCACCGTGACGGAGTCCATCAGCATCGACGCGTTGTCGGTGACGATCTGCAGCGCGGGCCCGAACCCCGCCGGGTCGTCCTCGCCGTACACCGCGACCCTGGTGTCGCCGAACGACCGGTGCGCGCCCAGCCGCAACTGCGCATCGATCATGGCGGGCGAGATCAGCGTGCTGACGGCCGCCCGCACCGGTGCGGTGACCGCCGAGTCGGCGCCCGGCGCGTCACCGTGTGGTCCCCGATACGTCGACATATAGGCCCGCGCCAACCTGGCGATGGTGTCCTGGCTCAGCGGCGGCGGCGCGGTGGATCCGCCGACGCCTGTGCCAGTCCCCGGGTTGACCGTCATCGCCGCTCCTGCCTACGCATACCAGCACCAGTGCATGTCGCCGCCAGAAGCGGCTCCGTGGCACGCAAAGGCGACACTAGTCTCGCGTGAGGCGGCGGTGGGTCACCCTGTGCGGACGGGCCGCATCGATACCAAGTCGTTCCACCTTGTTCTCTTCGTAGGCCGCGAAGTTGCCTTCGAACCAGAACCATTTGGCCTCGTTGTCGTCGTCGCCCTCCCACGCGAGGATGTGCGTGCAAGTCCGGTCGAGGAACCACCGGTCGTGAGAGATCACCACCGCGCATCCGGGGAAGTTCTCGAGCGCGTTCTCCAGCGAACTCAGCGTCTCCACGTCGAGGTCGTTGGTGGGCTCATCGAGCAGGATCAGGTTGCCGCCCTCCTTGAGGGTGAGCGCCAGGTTCAGCCGGTTGCGTTCACCGCCGGACAGCACCCCCGCCGGCTTCTGCTGGTCCGGGCCCTTGAATCCGAACGCCGAGACGTAGGCCCGCGACGGGATCTCGTTCTGGCCGACCTCGATGTAGTCGAGCTTGTCGGAGACGACCTCCCAAACCGTCTTGGTCGGGTCGATGCCCGCCCGGCTCTGGTCGACGTAGGACAGCTTGACGGTGTCGCCGATCCTGACCGTGCCGCTGTCGGGCGCTTCCAGGCCGACGATGGTCTTGAACAGCGTGGTCTTACCGACGCCGTTGGGACCGATCACGCCGACGATGCCGTTGCGGGGCAGCGTGAAGGACAGGTCCTTGATCAGCGTGCGGCCGCCGAAGCCCTTGTCGAGGTGCTCGACCTCGACCACCACATTGCCCAGCCGCGGACCGGTCGGGATCTGGATCTCCTCGAAGTCCAGCTTCCTGGTCTTCTCGGCCTCGGCCGCCATCTCCTCGTAACGCTGCAGACGGGCCTTGCTCTTGGCTTGGCGTGCCTTGACGCCGGAGCGGACCCACGCCAGCTCGTCCTTGAGCCGCTTCTGCAGCTTGGCGTCCTTGCGGCCCTGCACCGCGATGCGCTCGGCCTTCTTCTCCAGATACGTCGAGTAGTTGCCCTCGTAGGGGTATGCCCGGCCGCGGTCGAGTTCCAGAATCCACTCGGCGACGTTGTCCAGGAAGTACCGATCGTGGGTGACGGCCAGGATGGCGCCCTTGTACTCGGCCAGGTGCTGCTCGAGCCACTGCACACTCTCGGCGTCGAGGTGGTTGGTCGGCTCGTCGAGCAGCAGCAGATCGGGCTTGGACAGCAGCAGCTTGCACAGCGCGACGCGGCGCCGCTCGCCGCCGGACAGGTTGGTCACCGGTTCGTCGGGCGGCGGGCAGCGCAGCGCGTCCATCGCCTGCTCCAGCTGCGAGTCGAGGTCCCACGCGTCAGCGTGGTCCAGCTGCTCCTGCAGCCGGCCCATCTCCTCCATCAGCTCGTCGGAGTAGTCGGTGGCCATCAGTTCGGCCACCTCGTTGAAGCGGTCGAGCTTGACCTTGATGTCGCCGAGGCCCTCCTCGACGTTGCCGCGCACGGTTTTCTCCTCGTTCAGCGGCGGTTCCTGCTGCAGGATCCCGACGCTGGCGCCGGGGGCCAGCAGCGCATCGCCGTTGTTGGGAGTGTCCAGCCCGGCCATGATCCGCAAGACGCTCGACTTGCCTGCCCCGTTCGGGCCGACCACGCCGATCTTCGCGCCAGGAAGGAAGTTCAGGCTGACGTCGTCAAGGATCACCTTGTCGCCGTGCGCCTTGCGGACCTTCCGCATCGAATAGATGAATTCGGCCATTGCCGTTGATTTGCCTTTCGCGAGTCTTTGGTACTGCTCGCGGACCATCGTAGGCGTGGCCGAACGCGGCTATGCGGACAGAGGCATCGGCTTCTCCTCTTCGGCGTCGACCACCGCTTCCTCGGCCGACTCGTCCGCCGTCGGACCGTCGTCGCGCAGGGAAGGCGTCTTCTCGATGATGCGCACGATCGAGCGCGCCAGATCAGGCCCGACCGAGGTGGCGCGCATCTCGAGGTTCGACCGGCGGTTGCCGTCGCGATCGTCGTATTCGCTGGTGTAGACGTGTCCGACGACGATCACCGGATCACCCTTGCGCAGGGCCGCGCCGACGCCGGTGACCAGCTTGCCCCAGCAGTTGACGGTGACGAACAGCGAATTGCCAGGTTCCCAGTTGCCGTCGGCGGTCCGCCTGCGCGAATTGCTGGCCACCCGGAACTTGATGACCTCCTGGTCGCCGACCCTGCGGCCCTGCGGGTCGTTGACGATGTTGCCGACGATGGTGATGGGCGTCTCGAACATTGCTGATTCCTCTCGTTTCATCGAAAACTGCGACGCGCGTCGCACCACCATTGACCGCCGCGGCCCCGACACCGCGGCCCGAACCGGTCAGCGCACCGACTCCCCTGTGGATGAAGTGCGCGCTGTGGATCGATCGGCCTTAGGTTGATCGTCATGACGGTGTGGATCACACGCAGACCCGAGGCCGAGGTGGCGGCCGAGCTGGACCGGAGCCAGGGCGCGCTGGCGGGCCTGCGGCTCGCGGTCAAAGACAATGTCGACGCAGCCGGGCTGCCGACCACGGCCGCCTGCCCGGAGTTCGGCTATCAACCCGATCGGGACGCCCCCGTCGTCGCGGCGCTGCGGGCGGCGGGCGCGGTGGTGGTCGGCAAGACGAATCTCGACCAGTTCGCGACCGGTCTGGTCGGCACCCGGTCCCCGCACGGTGCGGTGCCCGACAGTCGCAGGCCCGAATACATCAGTGGGGGGTCGAGTTCGGGATCCGCTGTGGCGGTCGCATCCGGTCAGGCCGACATCGCCATCGGCACCGACACCGCGGGTTCGGGCCGGGTGCCCGCGGGCCTGCAGGGCATCGTCGGGATCAAGCCGACGCTGGGGGTGATCTCGACCGAGGGCGTCGTGCCCGCCTGCGAGTCATATGACTGCGTCACGATTTTCGCGGCCGAACTCGAGCTGGCCAGCCGCGCGATGGGCGTGATGGCCGCAGGCGCCAGTGACCGGCCGTGGCCCGCCGACGTCCGGTTGGCATCGCCGCCCAATCCCGTGGTCGCGGTTCCCGGTGAGCTTCCCGAATTGGACCGCGAGTGGCGCGCGGCGTTCGACGCGGCCGTCGCCGGGCTGTCGGAGGCGGGAGCGCGCATCGTCACCGTCGACATCGCGCCGTTCCTGGAGGCCGCCAAGCTGCTGTACGACGGCGCGTTGGTCAGCGAAAGATACGCCGCTGCGGGCGAATTCATCGACACACATCCCGCCGCCGCGCTGGATCCAACCGTGCGCCGCATCGTCACCGGGGCCCGCGACATCCCGGCGCACCGCCTGGTCCGCGACCGGCGTGAGGTTGAGCGGTTGCGCAAGGTGGCGATGGCCGAATTGGACGGCGTCGACGCACTGTTCGTGCCCACCGCACCTACGCATCCACGCATCGATGAAGTCGCCGCCGACCCGGTCGGCGCCAACTCACGGATGGGCACCTACACCAACTTCTGCAATCTGTTCGACCTGTGCGCGGTTTCTGTGCCCGCGGGCACCGCAGGGCAGGCGCAGTTCGGCGTCACGGTGTTAGCACGCGCATTCGAGGATGCGGTCGCATTGGACATCGCTGCGCTGGTGACTGGACAGCAAGCGCCAGAACAGGTTTGGCCGCTGGCCGCGGCGGACGCCGTCGAACTGGTGGTGTTCGGCGCGCATCTGGTGGGCGGGCCACTGGTGCATCAGCTCACCGACCTCGGCGCGCGTTGGGCGGGTGAGGTGACGACCGCCCCGCGCTATCGGATGTCGGTGCTGCCGACCGAGCCTGCCAAACCGGCGATCACGCGGGTGCCCGACGGTGCGCAGGGCGCGGCGTTACTGGGGCACCGGTGGCTGCTGTCCCCCGCCGCCCTCGGCCGGTTCCTGGCCGCGTTGCCCGCGCCGATGCAGCTGGGCAAGGTCGAATTCGACGACGGCACATGGCGAACCGCGTTCGGCTGCGACGGCGCCGCCGCTACCGGCAAAGACATCAGCGCGTACGGCAGCTGGCCGGCGGCGATCTCGGCGGGCGCAGTCTAGCCGCGTCGTCAGATCAGCTTCTGCCAGACCGACACGTGTCGTGTGCTCTCGTGCGTGAACGGCCTTGTGTCCCAGTCTTCCCAGCGCTCGACCAGAGACATGCCTGCGATGCGCGCCATCAGGTCCAGTTCGGCGGGCCACACGTAGCGAAACGGCATCGAGCGCAGCTTGACTGCGCCGCCGATGTCGTCGACGTAGTTGGACGTCATCGACTGTGTCGCACAGTCATAGAGATCGTAGGCCCAGTAATCGTCGCCGACGTCGAACGGGACGGCGCGTTGCCCCGGCGGCAGCAGTCGTAGCGCAGGGAGGCCGACCTCGACGACGAAGCTGCCGCCTGGTCGCAGGTGTTCGGCGGCGTTGATGAAACACGCGACCTGCGCGTCTTGGGTGGTGAGGTTGCCGATGGTGTTGAACACCAGGTAAGTCAACGAGAACTCGCCGGGCACACGGGTATCGGCGAAGTCGCCGATCGTCACCTCTATCCCGGCTGCGCCGGGCTTTTCCCGCAAACGGGCGACCATCGCCTTCGACATGTCGATGCCGTGCACCTCGACGCCCCGCCCCGCGAGCGGAAGGGCGATGCGACCGGTCCCGATGCCGAACTCGAGAGCTCTACCGTCGCCGGCGAGTTCGGCAAGCACGTCAACGATGCGGTCGATGACGGCTTGGTCGTGCATGCCCGACGTCGCGGCGTCATAGGTGGCGGCGACCTCTTCGTCGAAGAACCCGTCGTCGGTGGTCACGTCGAACGGCTGTCCCGCTTGGCCAACTCCGACAGCATCGCGTTGTACGCGGTCAATTCCGCGTCGTCGTCCCGGTCGGCGGCCCGGTCCAGGCGTTTGGCGGTGCGTTGGTCGCTGCGCCGCCACTGGATCAGCAGCGCGATCATCACCAGAACCAGCGGGATTTCGCCTGCCGCCCAGGCGATTCCGCCGCCCAGTCGCTGATCGCCGATGAGGTCGGTGTGCCAGCTCAACGCCAGCGATCGGTAGAACGACGCGCCGAGCACGGTCTGCATCCCCATCAGCACCACACCGAAGAACGCGTGCAACGGCAGCGACGCGAACACCATCGCGACCTTGCCGAGTTGCGGTATCTGTCGCGGCGTCGGATCGACACCGATGACCACCCAGTAGAACAGGTATCCGCTGAGTAGGAAGTGCACATTCATCAGCACGTGCGCGGCATGGTTGCTCACCGCGGCATCGAAGATCCCGCCGAAGTAGAGGGCATAGAACCCGGCGACGAACACCACAGTGGCCACGACCGGATGGGTGAGAAACCGCGACACCCGCGAATGCAGCGCCGCCAGCAGCCATTCCCGCAGCCCAGGCGGCTGCCCGCGGCCTGCGGTCGGCAGTGCCCGCAGCGCCAGCGTCACCGGCGCGCCGAGCACCAGAAGCACCGGCACCAACATCGACAGCATCATGTGCGCCACCATGTGCATCGAGAACATCGCGGGCATGTAGCGGCCCAGCCCCGAGGACGTGGTGAACAGCAGCGCCGCGCAACCGCACAGCCACGCCACCGTGCGTCCGGTCGGCCAGGCGTCGCCGCGAAGCCGCAGCCGGCGCACCCAGAACAGATACAGGGCGGCCATCACGATCGCCGCGGTGCCGAAAATCAGGTCGAAACGCCAGTCGAACAGCACCCGCGCAACCGTCGGCGGCCCGTCGAAGCCGTACCCAATGGCCAGTTCGACGGGGCTCGGCTCGTACAGCAACGGCGGCGGTGGCGTGCGGCCCAGCCCAACCGCAATGCCGAACGTCGCACCGAACACGGCCGCCTCGATCAGAGCCAGTCGCAGCAACGGCCCGCGCGCCTGCGGATCGGACTGAAGCGCCGCCACCCCGCTGCGCCGCTGCCGCCATCCGATGAGACCAAGCACACACAACGCGACGACCTTGCCCACCACCAGCCAGCCGTAGCGGGTGTCGAACAGGTCTGCCGGCTGCATCCGCACCAGCGCGTTGATGACACCGCTGACTGCCATTGCCACGAAGCACCACAGCGCCAGCGCCGAGAACCGCCTGGCCGCCAGATCCGCATGCTGGCCGGACCGCAGCGCGTGGGCCAACAAGGCCAACAGGCCACCGGCCCACAGTGCGCCCGCGACCAGGTGGATCATCAGGCTGTTGGTGGCCAGATCGTGCGCCCCGCCCGCCGACGAGTGACCCGTCAGGCCCAGCGGCACCAGCGACACCAGCGCGCCGGCCAACAGCACCGGTGTCCACGCCCACCGCAGCACCGGAAGGCTGGCCAGCGTGACGGCGGCCGCGATGAACGCGGTCCAGCGCCACGCCGTCGCGGTGTCGACGAGGCTCGCCGCCGACCAGATGGCCATCGGATTGAGGTTTTCGCTGACGGGGTGCCCGGAGACATCCGACACCGTCAACGGCACGAGTAACGCCGCGCACACCGCCCAGACCGCCGAGGACGCCGTGCCCAGCCGCAGCGCCCGATAACCTGCGGCGTCGAGCACACCGTTGGGCTGCGGCGGCACCAAAAACGTCGCGAACAGGAACGATCCCACCGCCAGCACCGCGGCGATCTCCGCGGCCGCCCGCACGAACGGGAGGCCGTAGGTGGTCGCGGGCCCAGGGTCCGGCAGCCCGGTGGCGGCCAGCGCGTCGGCCAGCGACAGCGCTCCGATGCCCGCGGCGACGGCCCCGGCCAGCACCCCGACGCCGAGCAGCACAGGCCATACCGCGCTGCTGCGCACGCTGGAGGTCACGGTGGTCACCTGACCAGCGTATGGCGTCCCGCTGGGTGACCTACGCGGGCTCGTTGCGCAGCGCCCGTCGCGCCTTCTCGCGCGCATAGAACTGTTGGCGCGCGACCCGCTCGACAGCGTCCATGTCGGCCAGGATGCCGCGCAGTTCGTCGCGGAACGCCGCACGTCGCTGGTCGAGATCGGCGGCGGGCTCGAGCAGATGCTGATCGGCGGCGACCTGACGAGCGGTGGCGAACAGCAGCGCCGACACCGATTCGTTGCTGCGTACCCGGTTCTGTGCGACGTACTGGTTGCCCAGGCCCAGAGCGCGCTTGGTCAGTTCCTTTTCGTCGATTTCGGCGGGCGCGTCGCGCAGCACGTCGGCGACGATCTTGTACGCCTCGAAGAACGGCCGCAGCATGGCGCCCGCCATCAGCGGGGATTTGGCCCGCAGCAGGTCCTCGACCTGCTGCTCACCCGCCGACACCTGCTCCTGCCAGCCGTCCTGCCAGGACAGCTCCTCGGCGACGTGTTCACGGAACGCCGCGGAGTCGGCGAAGTAGAAGTCGAACTTGAGCAGATCGCGCAACCGCATCACCTGCGACCAGAACGCTTCCAGCCGGTCGGATTCGGCACGGCCTGCGTGCACGAGCGCCAGCTCCACCAACGACGTCTCCAGGAATGCGTCGACGAGTGTGTTGCGGTAGAACGCCGCTTCGTGTTCGTCCTCGGGAGCGATTCGCCATACCGGCTCGCTGCCCCCTTCGACGCAGGTGACGGGGTGACGGTTGGACAGCGCGTCGAGCGCGGCCCGAACACCTTCCTCCGTGCGTAACCGCAACGCGCTGTTGGTCATCGGTGTCTGCTTGCGCTCGAGGTAATCCAGCGACGGCTGCAGCGTGTGGTGAATCTGGCTGAGTGTCAACGCGATTCCGCGCGTGGTGAGCAGCAGCGCCGAGACCAGCGCCGTCGCATTGACCGGGGTCGCCCGAAGGATCCGCCACGACACCTCGAACGCCATCTTCTGCAGCGCAAGGCGTTTGGCCGCCTCGTCGGTGGTCATCGGGCCGTAGGGTTCGCCGAGGTACTCCCGCATCGACACGGCCTCGGGGAAGCGGACGTAGATCTTGCCGTAATTGCGTTCCCCCTGCGCCTTGATGAAGTTGTACATCCAGGAGAGGCTTTCGGGTGTCTTTTCACCGCCACGCGCATACGCCGCGTATTCCGCGGTCTCGTGCAACTGGTCGAAGCTGATCGACACCGGTTGCAGCAGGATGTCGTCGCTGCGGCCATCCAGGTAGGCGTCGGCGACGTAGGCGAGCAGACCGAGCTTGGGCGGCAACATCTTTCCGGTGCGGGACCGGGTGCCCTCGATCGACCAGCTCAGGTTGAAACGCTTTTCGACGATGTAGCCGACGAATTGCCGCAGCACGTATTTGTACAACGGATCGTCAAGTTTGCGGCGCAGGAAGATAACGCCGGAGTGGCGCATCAACGGGCCCATGAAACCGAACGACAGGTTGATGCCGGCGAAGGTGTGCACCGGCGGCAGCCGGTTCTCCTGCATGGCCACCGGAACGATCACACCGTCGAGATAGGAGCGGTGCGAGAACAACAGCACGGCCGGATGGTGTTCCAGCCCGCGTCGCATGGCTTCGACTTCGCTGCGGTCGTAGTCGATGTTCGGGTCGAAACCGCGGCTGAAGATGGCGCGGCCAAGGGACGGAATGAGGTCCACCGAGAAGCGGCTCCAGCCGGTGGACAGCTCGTCGAGCATCTCGCCGGCCTTCTCCACCGTCGCGCCGGGGATTTTCTCGAGGCCATCGCGGAATCGGGCCGACGTCAGCAGTTCGGGTTTGATCAGCCGCGGCGACTTGTATTCGGGGCCGAGCAGGCGCAGTTCCACGCGTTCGATCGCCAGGATCGCGCGTCGAATCACGAACCGTGCGAATTCCCTGGGGTTTTCGGCGACAGTGGTCTCATTCCACTGCTGACGCAGTTCGGACACCTTGGCCGGTTCACCGGCGACCACCCTGGCGCGGGACGGGTCCTTTTTCAGGATCCGCTTCTGCAGCACCTCGGGCGGGCGGTACGTATCGCGACCGGACAGAAACGCCACCACTTTCGAGCGCGTCGGCAGCCCGGCGGGCACCCAGAACACCCGCACCGGGACGACCGACCGATCCTCGTCAGCCTCGAGTTCCTCGACGAGCCGGGCCAACGCGCCCGGCGAGGGTTCCCCATCCGCGGGGAGCCGCAACACGTCGACCTTGGAATCGGGATGCTCAAGTCGCTGGCGAGCCAGCCAATCCTCGAGCAACTCCTCTTCAGCGGGTGAGGACACCGACGCGAGCACCAACGAGTCGTCGGTGGCGGTGAACGGTGCGAAGTGGTCGGCGGAGACTTTCACGGGCGACCTTCCGCGGCAGCGTTTTTGGCCGCCTTCTTGGCCGGCTGCTTCGTGGCGGCCTTGGTCGCCGTCTTCTTCGCCGCCGCCTTCTTCGCCGTAGCCTTCTTAGCTGCTTTCTTGGCCGCCTTCTTCGCAGGCGCCTTCGTGCGCTCGTACAGATCCGGGACCGGAAGCTCGTCGTGCGGCCAATCCTTGAGCGTGTCCAGATACAGCTGACGGACTTCGGCGATGCGCTCGGGGAGGTTCTCGTGGGTCCAGTCGTCGACCGGGATCGGTGGGTACACCACGACGTCGACGGTGCCCGGGTTGAAGGTGCTCGAGTCGCGGGCAGCGATCACCTCGGCGTTGCGAATCACGATGGGCACGATGGGAATTCCGGCCGACATGGCGATCCGGAACGGACCCCTCTTGAACTCACCCACCTCGGTGGTGTCCAACCGAGTGCCCTCGGGTGCGATGAGGATCGACAGTCCCTTGCGGGCCAGTTCCTCGACCTTCTTCAACCCTTCGACAGCCTTCTTGGGGTCGTCTCGGTCGATGAACGCGGCGTCCATGATCTTGCCCATGGTGCCGACGATCGGGTCGCTCTCGAGTTCCTTCTTGCCCACCGACGTGAAGTTGTCGTTCACCAGGCGACCGGCGATCAGCGGATCGGCCTGGTTGCGGTGATTGAAGATGAACACCGCGGGCCGCTGGGCGGTCAGGTTCTCCTTGCCCAGCACGTTGAGGTTGATCCCGATGATGTCGAGCAGCGTCCGCCCGAACGTCGACGTGAAGAAGTTCACGCCGGTGCGCCTGTTGCGGGTCAGCAGTCCCAGACCGAGCGCACCCGCCGCGATCGGCACCATCGACGCGATGCCTGCAGCCGTACGCAGCTGCGAAACCGGGCTGCTCCCACTGCGACTCGTGAAGCGCAGCACCGGCCACCCGCGTTTGGCCGCGACGGCGGCGAGCTTGCCCGCGGGGTTGGTCGGCCGCGGATTGCCGACCAGATACATCAGCGCAACGTCTTCGTCGCCGTCGGCGTAGAAGTAGCTCTTCGACAGGTCCACGCCGTTCTTGGCGGCGAAAGCCTGGACCGCCCTTGCCTTTCCGGGCCCCCAGATGATCGGCGTGAGCACTTCACCGGTGAGCCTGCCGTGCTCGTCGGTCTCGAACTTGTTGCTCAGCACGTTCTTGATGCCGAGGAACCGCGCCACCGGCTCCACCTGAACGGTCAGCGCCGACGAGCTGAGCACCACGGTGTGGTCCCTCGCCATGTGAGCACGGACCAGCTCCCGCATTTCGGGATAGATGCGGCTGACGATCTTCTGTACGAACAGCCGCTCGGCCAATTCGTCGATGTCGTCGAGGGAACTGCCGCGCAGCATGCGGGCGCCCTTGCCGATCAAGTCCTCGAACTCGGACCGGCCCAGTTGATGGTTCAGCCCCGCCTGCACCATGCCGATGAACTCGCCGACCGACATCTGCCGCCTGCGCAGCCGGTCCTGGGTCATGATGACGCCGGTGAACCCGGCCACCAGCGTGCCGTCCAAATCGAAGAAGGCGCCGACCTCGGGTCCCTCGGGGCTGGCCTGGATCTCGGCGACCGATCCGGGCAGCCGCATGGTTCGTGTGTTGGGCTGACCGTTGGCCGAAGTCATTGCGCCGCACTTCCATTCGGTGACACGGGACTCGGCTCATGGGCGTCGACGGTGAACGTTGCCGGCACGGCGCGGCCGTCGCCACCGAGCGCAAGCACCTCGTCGAAACCTGCGAGCAGGCACCGTGCCCACAGGTCGGGGTCGACGATCGACGCCCGGTCATAGCGGGTGCTCACGGTGCAATAGCCGGCCCGCGAGATCAGCACGACCATCATCGCCACGCCCGGCAGCGGGCCGATACCGTACTGGCGCAACACCTTCGCGCCCGCGATGAACGTGTCGCCTGCATAGACGGGCACGTTGCTGGCTTGCACATCGGAGTTGACGATCGAACCGGCCATCGACTCGAGCACCGAATCCGGCATCAGCGTGAGCACGGGGGCGATCGCACCGACCATGTCGATCGCGCGTTCTTCGCGCTTACGGGTCATCTGGGACCGGATGTTCTTCATCCGCGCTCCGGGGTCCTGCAGGCCGATGGGGGCGGCCAGGTTGACACCGGCAAATCGGTTGCCACCGGCGGGATCCGCTTCGGAGCGAAGGTTGACCGGCACCGCCATCGGCAGCGCGTCGATCGGCACGCCCTTGGCCTCGTGATAGAGACGCAGGGCGCCGCAGAGCCCGGCCAGATAGGCGTCGTTGATTGAGCCGCCGCCGGCCTTGGCGGCTTTGTGCAAGGCCCCGAACTCGATGTCGATGGCGTCGCTGCGCGACGAGAGGCTGCGGCGTCGCAGCACCGGCGACGGCGGGGCGACCGGGCCGACGACGCGCGCACCGGACATCGCGTACTCGACGACGTCGCCCATTCGCGATATCGGGTCGCGGACCATCTCGCCGACCACGTGCGCGGCGCCGAACAGCACGCCGCGGACCCGGCCGGCGATGGTGCCGGGCAGCCGGTTAAGGCCTTGTCGCATCAGGTCATTGGGTGACAGGTCCTGCGGCACCGGCAGTGGTGGCGGCGGCTGTTTCGGCGGGTCGCGTTCGAGGTCGTAGAGGTTGGCGAACATCTCGACGCCGCCGACACCGTCGGTGACGGCGTGGCTGAGGTGCACCAGTTGCGCGGCGCGGCCACCCTCGAGGCCTTCGACCAGCGTTGCCGTCCACAGCGGCCGCGAGATGTCCAGCGGCGACTGCGCGGCGATCTCGGCCAGGTCGAATACCTCGCGCATGGTGCCCGGTTGGGGTACCCGCATCCGTCGCACATGGAAGTCGAGGTTGAAATCGGGGTCGACGACCCACCGCGGCGCCACGGTCGGCAGCGTCGGCATCACGACCTTCTGCCGCAGCCGCAACACCTTGCGTGACGCGTGCTCGAACCGAGCCCGGTAGGTGTCCCAGTCCGGGGTGGTGTCGAGCAACTCGATGGTCAAGATGCCGGACCGGGTACGGGGGTGAGCCTCGCCGCGATGCAGTATCTGGTCGAACGGGCTGAGTTCCTCCGGAAGACCGTCCGCGTCAAGATCCGGCACGTCACTCATGCTCGTCGCTCCCCTCCTTCACGCCGATGTGCTGCCACCACGCTAGTCCGCCGCCCGTCGGCACGCTGTGCGTTTATACCTGTTGCGGACGCGGGGTTCCCGGTGGCCGGGCGATACACTCACCGCGCTGCCCCCGTAGCTCAGCGGACAGAGCAGCCGCCTTCTAAGCGGTAGGTCGCAGGTTCAAGTCCTGCCGGGGGTGCTCCATTACTGTATGACGTCGGTTGATGCTTGACGTTTCGGCTCCGGTTGATGGCTGACAGTGTTTCGGCTGATGCTTTACACCT
>NZ_LZHZ01000050.1 GCF_001667505.1 Mycobacterium sp. ACS1612 | reverse complement strand
CCAACGCGTCAAACGCTTCACCGCCATCGGCACCATGGAACAAAGCCGCGGCGTCGCCCGCCAACTCAACGACGCCAAAGACGTGCACAACAGATTCACGTCGATTGCGCCGGGTGGGAAAGCCATCAACGGGGAGCTGGTCCGCACGCACAGCCACGCGGGGGTGAGTAGGAGAACCTTATTGTGTTCTACCTTAGCAGGTGCGCGCCTAGCTTCAACCTGGCGCCACGACAGCGTGGTTTCGCGGAGCCCACGCCCGACGACGCGTTCTCCGACATAGCCCGCCTCGCTTGGTCGTTTTGGTGGCAGACCACCGGAGATCTAACGGTACGGACGCCGCGAGCCTCTCGGTGGCGGACCCGGCGGTGGACGCAAGCGTGTCGTGGGCGGCTCAGCGGGTGCTTGCGGTGGCCGTCCGTAAACTCGCGGAGCCGGAGGCGCTGGACGCGGTGGCGCCGGCCTCGGCGGCAGCGCCCGGCGTGGCGGCCGCAGCCGCATCGCCTGGGTCTCGTCGTCTGTCCAATCCCGTTGCACCAGAACGTTTTGCGTTATCCGGTCTAGCGCTTGCCTGACTTCGTGGCGCTCCGGTTGGGACTCCAAACCCGACGTCTGGGCCAGCCGCCGTGTCAGCCACTCCAGCGTCTCTGCGCGCACCACCTCAATCTCGCGTGCACCGATCGGCGTCAGCCAGAAGTCCTCGCCATTGCGCTCGGCGTAGCCCGTCGCCACCAGCCGATCGAACGCAGGCTGCAGGATCTCGCGCGGAACGCGGACATGTTCGGCGACATCACCCACCCGCGCTCGCCCGGCCGCTTGCCCGAAGCGATACACCTGCAACAGCGCCCACAACCGCGAGATGTCGAGCTTGCTTCCCGGGCGTTCGGCCAACGCCCGCAACTGCATCCCCGAGCCCTGACGTATCAGCCTGCCCACCGCGTTCTCCAAGACCTGGTCCGGCGAGTCCGTCGTCGGCATCGCGAAACCCTCACCGAGATCGATCGCGGTGCTAACGGCGTTGTCGCGCAACGGAACCTGCTTCAGCGTCAACGCCAAGATGAACCCGATCACCGCAACCGGCGTCGCATAAAAGAAGACCTGATCGAGCGCATCGGCGTACGCCGCGGCGATCGGCGCAGCCATCTCCGGCGCCAGCTTGTGCAGCGCGTCGGGAGACTGCGCCGCCTCGGGCGGCGCGCCGCTGCTCGCCAACGCCTCTGCGAGCCGACTGCCCAGAAAGTTGTTGAACAACGAACCGAACACCGCCGCACCGAACGAGCTGCCGATGGTGCGGAAGAACGTCACCCCCGACGTCGCCACACCCAGATCCGCGAAATCGACCGTGTTCTGCACGATCAGCACCAACACCTGCATGCTCATGCCGATGCCCGCGCCCAGCACCACCAAATACACCGACTGCAACAAAGTCGACGTATCCGGGCCCATTCGCGACAGCAGCACGAAACCGATTCCCATCACGGCGGTTCCGGCGACCGGGAAGATCTTGTACTTCCCCGTGCGGCCGACGATCGTGCCGCTGGCAAGCGACATCGTCAGCATCCCGACCACCATCGGCAGCGTGTGCAGCCCCGACGTTGTCGCCGAGACTCCGTCGACGAACTGCATGAACGTCGGTAGGAACGTCAACGCCCCGAGCATCGCGAAACCCACGACGAACGACAGCGCGCAGCACACCGCGAACACCGGCTCGCGGAACAGCCGCATCGGCAAAATCGGTTCCTGCGCACGCAATTCGACGAAGACGAACGCCACCAGCGCCACCACCGACCCGACGAACAGCCCGATGATCGTCGGCGAACCCCACGCGTACTCGCCGCCGCCCCAACTCGTCGCCAGCGTCAGGCCCGTCGCGCCCAAGCCGACCAGCACGATGCCCGCATAGTCGACGACCGGACGCGCGATCCTGCCGAGGTTAGGAATCGCCACAATCGCAACCAGAATCACGATGACGGCCACCGGCACGTTGATCCAGAACGCCCAGCGCCAACTCAAGTGGTCGGTGAAGAACCCGCCGAGCAGCGGCCCGATGACGGTGGTCACCCCGAACACCGCACCGAGCGCGCCTTGGTAGCGGCCGCGTTCGCGCAGCGGAATGACCTCGCCGATGACCGCGGTCGCAGTGACCATGATCGCGCCGCCGCCGACACCCTGCAGGGCACGCGCCGCGACCAGCATCTCCAGCGAGCCGGCCAGCCCGCACAACACCGACCCGAGAAGGAAGAACGACACCGCAGCCAGGAAGACGGTCTTGCGGCCGAGCAGATCGCCGAGCTTGCCGACGATCGCCGTCACGACCGTCGACGCCAGCAGATAGCTCGTCACCACCCACGCCTGGTGGCCCGCACCGCCGAGGTCGGCCACCACCGTCGGCAGCGCCGTCGCGACGATCGTCTGATCCAGCGCAGCCAGCAGCATGCCCAGCACCACCGCCGAGAAGATCAAGTTGCGCTTCGGCGCCGCCACCTCCGCGCTCGTGGGTGGTGGCGCGCTCGTCGTCGTCGCCGTCATTGGTTGGTGTGTCCTCGCTCGATATCGAATGGCAGTCCGGTCCCGTGTAGCCGTTCTGTGGACCGGTAACCCGTCTCGACAGTGAGATCGTTAGCTTACCTAATTGCGTTACACCGCCGGCAGCTGCGCCAGCCACTCCGATTGCCCGTCGACGGGCTGACCATTGATCACGACGGTCGGGACGCCGGGGTCGGGAAACTGGCGCAGAAGCGCGAGATTGTTGGCCGCGATGACATGCGGGTCGAACCCGATCGGCAGGCCCACCCTGATGAGGTCCTGGGCCGACTGGGGTGCGCCGACGTCGTTGGCCAGCCCGGCGAGCTGGTTGTTGTCCAGATCCGTCGGCCCGCCCTCCTTCGGCTGGTGCTCGGCCGAGAAGATCTGGCGGACGAAGCCCCACGCGATGTCGCTCGACCGCGCCTGATCGGCCACCACGAACGCCGCGTAGATCGCTCGGCTGTCGTAGGTGCCGCTCGCCGAGTACTTGTCGAGGTAGTCCACGAATCGCAGATTGACGTGCAGCGTGCCTGCTTCGATGCGTTGACCGATGGCCTCGCCCTGCGCGCGGACCATCTTCCCGCTGAACGGGCACATCGGATCCACGTAGAGATCGACCTGCCCGAGCGCGTCCGGGTCGCCGAGGGAGATGACATCCCCCACCGACGCCGCAGCGGCCGCGTGAGCCACTCCAGTGGTCGGTCCGCACATCAGCAGTGCCACGATCACGCCCACGACCATCCCGACCGCCCGACTGGTCCGGTTCACCCTCGCTCTTTCCATCACACCCATCATGAAGTCCCGACGAGGGCCAGTGATTCCGCGGTCCGCCCGGAAGGCGATTCCGCCGACGTCGGCAAACGCTGCCGTGACGAAAATCCCCGCCGACACGGCCAGCGCCGCGCCGGACATGTCGTTGCGTTGCCCTATGTTGGGCCTCCGGACCGAACAACGTGAATAGAGGAACGGGTGGACGACACAGCGGCGGACCTGCTCGAGCTCAACCGCGACCTGCAAGGCTCCCGCGCCATCCGCCTGCTCGCCGCGACGAACCTCAGCCTCTACGCCACCCTGATGGAACGCCACCTATCTGACGGGCAGATTCCCGAGACCGAACTCGTCATCCACCTCGAACGCGACCTCGCCGACCTCGGCGACCCCCAATCCGGCCTCGCGCTCATCAAATCCTGGGCCGCCCAAGGTTGGCTGCACCGCATCGTCGACGAACGCCACGACACCAACGTCTGCTACCTCACCCAGGGCGCCCGCCGAGCCCTGGACTTCCTAAGAACCATGCGCCGCCAGGACACCATCGCCACCGGCGGCTCCATCACCGGCATCGCCGCGCGCCTCAAGCAGGTCGCCGTCAAAGTCGACAACGACCCCGCCCGCATCCGCAAGCACATCGAAGCCGAAATCGCCGCCCTCCACGAAGAACTCGACGCTCTCGACGCCGGCCAACGCCCCGCGCCCGACGTCACCGACTGCTACGACGAAGCCCGCGCCATCGCCCTGCAGATGGAACGCCTCATCACCGACATCGGCCAATACGGCACCATGATCGAACAAGCCACCGCCGCCCTCGACGAACC
>NZ_LZHZ01000049.1 GCF_001667505.1 Mycobacterium sp. ACS1612 | reverse complement strand
CAGCCCTAAACCCATAACCCAGAGTGTCAAGGATCAGCCGAAACAGATCCGTCAACCGTCAACCGACTCTGAACAGGCGCACCACCTTATCGTCGCGCGACTCGGTACCCACTCGGGTATTGAGACGCCAGAAAGCCTCTACTAGGCGGCAGAGTGCATCGATCTGCCGGGCGACGGTGTCGCAGTGCAGCAGTGAGCGGACTCGGTAGTAGACATTGACTCCAGGCGAAACTCAACTTCCTTTCGTTCTTGGCGCCGGTCTGACGAACTTTCCGCTCACGACATCTTCTGCAAAGTCGCCGAGCGCCCTTTTCATGGGTGGCTTGGCTTCAATGATCCAGTCAATATCTCCTGGATATCCACGAAGGCTTTCTGGCTGGCCGCACCTTCCATTTCGTAGAGTGCGCCGTTCGGTCCGCGCCAGTTGCAGTTGGTGAAAAGAACGAAGCCGACTTCGGTGGAAGGATTGAACCACATGGAAGTTTTGATTCCAGGATCACCGCCGTAATGACCGATGGCGCCTTTCCGGTGGTCCCAGAATATTCCATATCCCTCCGTTCCCGACATCATGGCCTGAAACGACTCCCGACGCAGCAGTTTGCTTTCGCCTTTGTACCCCCGAATCATTTCCATGAGGAACCGGCCCATGTCCTCAACGCTGCTGATGAAACCGCCATCCGGGTAAGTACTGAAGGCATACAAGGGAATCACCTTTTCGCCCATGTAATGCGTGGCGTACCGGCTCTTGTCGATCTCTGAAAGGAACCAGGCGGAATCTGTCATGCCAACAGGTTTCAGAATCCGCTTCTCGGTGTAGTCGGCAAAGCTCTCCCACGTTACGCACTCGACGATATACGCGGCCAGCGCCGCTCCGAGGTTGCTGTATTCGAACTGTGTTCCCGGCCTTTGATTGAGGAAGTTGCTCTTCTTGTACCAGATCCCATCCGTCGCGACAAAGTTTCGGACGAACTGATCCAGAGGTATCCGTTTGTTGTCGGGGTTGAGAAGGTCAATCTTGGCAGCGTTGCCGCGCCCGGTCGGTACCGACTCCTGCAGAAAATAGTCGTAGCGCCAGAACTCTTCGGTGTCCCGGAGCGTTGAAGTGTGTTCGGCGAGATGCCGTATGAGAATCGGCTCATTGGGAAAGTGCGGATTCACAACCTTGAACGGCAAATAGCGACTGACATCGTCATCGAGCCTGATTTGGTTTTCTTCCGCCAGCTGCATGAGGGAAATTCCAATGAGGGTCTTGGAAATTGAACCGATGTTTTGCAGACTCTTTGTGGTATACGGGATTTTCTTCTCGATATCAGCATAGCCATAACCCTTCTCGAACAGGACGCCATCGCTGGTAACGATGGACACGCCGAATCCTGGAAGATGTCCTCGGCTGGCAATCTCACTCAGCTTTCGATCCAGTTCAGGCGGAATCTGTCCCTGCGTCGGCGACTCTTCTTGAACAGAGCAACCCAGGTGAAGGACTAGCAGCGACAGGGTAAGCAGCAAAACCAACATTCGTGACTTCATGCGCTCCGCCGGCACCTCAGTTCTGTCCGGTCAGACTGCTTCGATCTCCACATCAATATCCTCTTCACGGAGGTTGGTCAACAACCTGAGCTGGCTCTTCGTAGTTCAATACACGGTGGACACCCGTGCATACCTTCCGATGCCTCTTGATCAGCGGGTCCGGGGCTCGAAACCCTGACGGCGCACTCAGCGTGCAGTTTCGGCACGCGGCCCGGCACTATTCCGCGGCCGCGCATCCGGGAATCTTCGGTGAATTCCGTCGATCAATCGGTGCGCTTCGTAGAGTTCGTGACGCAGGCTGGCGGCCCGGCGCCGGGCGACCGAAGCGGCGTGACCCTGGACCCGTCGGCTGCGGCGTTCCGCGGCCTCAACTTTTCTGGAGATTTCGTCGATGTGGGCGTGCAGTGATTGCAACAGCGCAAGAGCTTGCGCTGTATCGGGGTCATCAGTCACGCCGAAATCATCGCACTTACCACCACCGCAAGCGCGCTGGGGCGAAATCAGCAAACCCGTCCGCCCGCCGGTGCGCAAAGCCTGACAGACGCGATCGCGCCTGCTTGGCCCTGCCGCATCGCCCGTTCAACTCCCTAGACCGTCGATGCACCAGGCAACCCCACGCGCCTTGCCCTAGCTACATTTCCGCAATAGCCTATTTACGCGAACGAAAAAATTAAGACCGTAACCGGACGAGGTATGTTGAATGTGCTACTGCTTCCGTAACCGGACTTACGCTACGAAGCCGTCAGTCATCCTAGCTGGTAACGGGTGCGCGGCTTCACAGCGAATTGTGCTGCGTAAAAGGGTGTGAGAGTGCTAGCCTTCGGTTAGCTGCGACGAATTACATGGCTTCTAAGTGCCATGTTCACAACGAAACGAGGTCTTAGCTGTGGTCAGCCCCGACGCATCGCTCACCGCGGGCGTGTCCGGCGCGGGAACAGCTGACGACGTAACTGCGCAACGGCCGGTCATGGTCTACACCTGCAGTCGCCTCGGGCGTGTCGCCAACCCGCCCAGCTTTTCGTTCGCGGACTGGTTCCGCGCTGCGCGGCGCCGCTGAAGCAACCGGTCAGTCTCGCCGAATACGGCGAATGACCACAATGACGAACACAGCGCCGGCGCCTGCCAGTGTCACAGCAACCGCGGGCTTCTTTACGAAACGCACGGCGGCCGCCTTGATGTCCTCCGCGATCTTCTGCGGGTTGGCGCGCTCGGCGAGGGTATCCACGGTCGCCGCCAACTGATCACGCGCCTGATCGATGTCCCGCTTGATGGTGTCGGGATCGCGGTCCGCCACTTGCTGCCTCCAAGCCACTCCATGAGCGTCGCCTTGCGGCACTACCCTAGTTCAGCCTGCACTCGCCGGAGTGCACCGGTCGAAGAAGGGACTTCCGCATGCCGCAAACCCCGCGACTCGAAGTGGGTGACAAGGCCCCAGCGTTCAGCCTGCCCGACGCCGACGGCAACACCGTCAAGCTCTCGGACTACAAAGGCCGCAGGGTCATCGTGTACTTCTATCCGGCCGCCGCCACCCCCGGATGCACCAAGCAAGCTTGCGACTTCCGCGACAGCTTGAGTGAACTCAACGGCGCCGGACTGGATGTCATCGGCATCTCCCCCGACAAACCCGCCAAGCTGGCCAAGTTCCGCGACGACCAGAAGCTGACGTTCCCGCTGCTCTCCGATCCGGACCGCGAGGTGCTCACCGCGTGGGGCACCTACGGCGAAAAGACCATGTACGGCAAGACCGTTCAGGGCGTCATCCGGTCGACGTTCGTCGTCGACGAGAAGGGCAAGATCGCCGAGGCGCAGTACAACGTCCGCGCGACGGGTCACGTCGCCAAGCTACGGCGAGACCTGTCCGTTTGAGCCGAGGTTGGCCAGTAGCAGCGCCTCGGCGGTGGCGGCCCGTTCGAGCACGCCGAGATGCAGGCTCTCGTTGATGCTGTGCGCCTGAGACTGCGGATCCTCGACGCCGGTGACCAGGATCTTGGCCGACGGGAACGCCTCGGCGAACTCGGCGATGAACGGGATCGAACCGCCCACCCCCGTGTCGACGGCCTCGTTGCCCCACGCCTGCCGGAATGCTGCGCGGGCAGCGTCGTAGACCGACCCGCTGGCGTCGATGGCGTAAGGCTTCCCGAGGTCGCCAGGGATGACCGTGACCTGGGCACCCCAGGGCACGTGCTGTTCGAGGTGACGGGTCAGCGCCGCCAGATGTTCGCGCGCGTCGCCGCCGGGAGCGACGCGCATGCTGACCTTCGCGCGGGCCCGTGGAATCAGTGTGTTCGACGACTTCTCGATCGACGTGGTGTCGATGCCGATCACAGTGATCGCCGGCTTCGCCCAAAGTCGTTGCGGCACAGAGCCTGAACCAATTTCTGAAACGCCGTCGAGCAGACCGGCCTCCTCGCGCACCCGCTGCGGCGAGTAGTCGACGTCAGCGGCGGTGCCTTCGTGCAGTCCGGCCACCGCGACGTTGCCGTCGTCGTCGTGCAGGCTAGCGAGCAGACGCACCAGCACGGTGATCGCGTCGGGCACCACACCGCCCCAAAGTCCGGAGTGCAGACCGTGATCCAGCGTCGCGACCTCGACGATGCAGTCCGCCAGGCCGCGCAGCGACACGGTCAGCGACGGCACGTCGGTGCTCCAGTTGTCCGAGTCGGCGATGACGATGACGTCGGAGGCCAGCACGTCGCGATGCGCGGCGAGTAGACGCGACAACGATGGTGAGCCGGACTCCTCCTCGCCCTCGACGAAGACCGTCACGCCGACCGGCGGTTGGCCGCCGTGCGCCCGGAAAGCGGCCAAATGCGTTGCGATGCCTGCCTTGTCGTCGGCGACGCCGCGGCCGTACAGCCTGCCGTCACGCTCGGTCGGCTCGAACGGCGCGGTTTGCCACTGCGCGTGGTCGCCTTCCGGCTGTACATCGTGGTGGGCGTACAGCAACACCGTCGGGGCGCCTGGCGGTGCGGGATGGCGGGCGATAACGGCGGGCGCGCCGCCTTCGCTGACGATCTTGACGTCGCCGAACCCGGCCTCCGACAACAGCTTTGCCACCGCGTCGGCGCTGCGCTGCACTTCCGGCCTGCGCGCCGGATCGGCCCACACCGATTCGATGCGCACCAGGTCTTCCAGGTCGCGCCGCACCGACGGCAGCACCTCACGCACCCGCTCCACGAGTTCACTCATGGAGCGAGACTAGCGCTCCTCGAGGATGGCGACCGCCGCCGCGGTGTCGGCCTCGTGGGTCAGCGACAGATGAATCGTCACGTCCTTCAGATGCTCGGCGATGGCACCGGTCAACCGCACCTTCGGCCTGCCCCACATGTCGGTGATCACCTCGATGTCGCGGTGGATGCCCTCAGGCAGCACGGGCCGCTTGGAGAACCGCGAACCGGACCACGCCTTGATGACGGCTTCCTTGGCCGCCCACCGCGCGGCGAGGTGCCGCGCCGCGGACGAACTCTTGTCCGCGGCGTCACGCCGCTCACCGGGCGTGAACGTCTCGGCGAACACCGTGCCCGGTTGGTCGACCTGCTCGGCGAAGTCGGGGATGGAGACCAGGTCGATCCCCACCCCGACTACTGCCATGCCGGAGACGCTATCTCACCGCACATAGACGTCGCCGTCGCCCAGCCTCGACTGGGGATCGAGCAGCATCTCGGCCTCCTGCCGCTTCTCCGGCGCCTCGTGGCTGAACCGGCGGTCGGCAGGCCTCTCGTACAGCGGAGGGCCGCCCGCGATCGCTGACGCCAGCCGGTGCTGACCGGCCAGCACCCTGGCCTCGAATCGCGCCTGGTAATCAGCGCGCTGCTCGGGACTCAGCGAGGCGATGAACGCCTGCGGATGCACCAGGGCGATCAGACCGGACACGTGACCGAACCCGAGGCTGGTGATCAGGCCCGCCTTCAACGGGAACTTGTCCCCCAGCCGCAGGGTGTCGCGCAACCAGACCAGATGCGCGGCGCTGCTCAGCTCGTCGTCGACGCAGTCCAGGCTGCGGTTCGGCGGAATGACGCCGTCGCGCAGGATCTGGCACAGCCCCATCATCTGGAAGGCCGCGGCGCCACCCTTCGAGTGACCGGTCAGGCTCTTCTGCGACACCACGAACAGCGGTGCACCGGGTGAACGGCCCATCGCGTCGGCGAGCCGCTCGTGCAGCTCGGTCTCGTTGGGGTCGTTGGCCAGCGTGGAGGTGTCGTGCTTGGACACCACCGCGATGTCGTCGGGGCCGACGCCGAGCTTGGCGAGTGACCGCGCCAGCTGCGACTCGCGTCCGCCGCGGCCCGCCGCCAACGCACCCAGGCCCGGTGCCGGAATCGACGTGTGCACACCGTCGCCGAACGACGACACGTAGCCGATCACCGACAGCACCGGCAGACCCATCTGCAGGGCGAGGTCGCCGCGGGCCAGCAGGATGGTGCCGCCACCCTGACCCTCGACGAAGCCGAGCCTGCGTCGGTCGTTGGCACGCGAGAACTTCGAGTCGCTGATGCCCTTGGCGCGCATCATCTCGGTGTCGGCGGTGGCCGCCATGTCACCGAAGCCGATGATCGCCTCCAGCGTCAGGTCGTCGTAACCGCCTGCCACGACGAAGTCCGCCTTGCCCAGCCGGATCTTGTCGACGCCCTCCTCGACCGACACCGCCGCGGTGGCGCACGCGCCGACCGGGTGGATCATCGCGCCGTAGCTGCCGATGTATGACTGAACGACGTGCCCTGCGTAGACGTTCGGCAGGACCTCTTGCAGGATGTCGTTCGGCTTGTTCCGCCCGAGCAGGTTGCCGTGATACATGGTCTGCATCGACGTCATGCCGCCCATACCGGTGCCCTGCGTGTTGGCCACCAGGCTGGGGTGCACCCAGCGCATCAGCTCGGCCGGCGTGAATCCCGCCGACAGGAACGCGTCCACCGTGGTGACGAGGTTCCAGATCGCCAACCGGTCGATCGAGTTCATCATCTCCTGGGTGACGCCGTAGACCATCGGATTGAATCCGGTGGGGATCTGCGCGCCGACCGTGCGGGACAGCTTCGTCTTGCGCGGCACGCGGATCTCGGTGCCCGCCTTGCGGGTGACCTGCCAGTCGCCGCTGTCCGGCACCGGCGCGATGACGGTGTGCTCGGGATCGAACTGGACGAACTGACGCGCCTCCTCCTCGGAGGACACCACGAACGTGAAGTCCTTGTCGAGGAACACCGAAACCAGCAGCGGCGCAGCGTGATCGGGGTCGATCGCACCGTCGTCGACGAATTCGCGGATGCCGACACGCTCGACGACGGCGTCGTGGTAGCGCTCCACCAGCTCGCCTTCGTCGACCAGGTCCCCGGTCTGCGTGTCGTACCAACCCGGTGTCGGGTCGTCCTCCCACTTGACCAGGCCGGTGGTCCACGCCAGCTCGAGCACGCCCGCCGCCGACAACTCGTTGTCGACCTCCATCTCGAAGCGGGTCCGCGACGAGCCGTACGGGCCGAGTTCGGCGCCGCCGACGATCACGACCAGATCGGCGGGGTCGACGTCGAGGTCGTCCCATTCCGGCGCCGGTGCGGCCTGGTAGCCGCGCGGCGGCGACGGCAGCGCACGGATGGCGCCCTCCTCGTCGGACTCCTCTGCGGCCGCCTCGCCCAACATATCTTCGCGGGCCTTCGCGGCCAGCTCGGCCAGATCGAGCTCCACCTCGGCGAGGCCGCCGGTCAGGTCGACCTGCAGCGGCTCACGGGCGGCGGCGACCTTGGACTCGATGTCGCACAGGCTCAGCAGCATGCTTGCCATCTCGTCGGTGGTGTACGTCGTTACGCCCGCCTCTTCGACCGCGTCGACGATCACGTCGTTGTGGCCCATCAGCCCGGTGCCCTTGGTCCAGCCGATCAGGGCGTGCGCCAACGAAACGCGCTGCGCCCATGACGACTCCGCCTTCCACCGAGACACCACCGCGTCCAGCGCGGCCTTGGCTTCGCCGTATGCGCCGTCGCCGCCGAACATGCCGCGGTTCGGCGAACCGGGCAGCACCACGTGCAGGCGTGCGGCGATATCGCGTTCCGCACCGATGTGCGACAGCCCGCCGATGAGCCGCTGCACGGCCCACAGCAGCACCTTCATCTCCATCTCGGCACGCGAACCGGCGTCGGACAGATCGCCGGCCACCCGCGGCGCCGCGAACGGGAACAGCAGCGTCGGCGTCAGCGCGTCCTTGAGGTGAATTGACTGCGGCCCAAGGCTTTCCGTCTGCTCCGTGCCGACCCACTCGACGAGCCTGTCGATGTCGGTGTAGGACGCCATGTTCGCGGGCACCACCCACAGCTTCGCGTCGAAGCGGGCGTTGTCGCGATACAGGTTGCGGTAGAACGCCAACCGGTCGTCGCCCAGCTTCGACGTCGTCGCGATCACGGTCGCACCGCCGTCCAGCAGTTGCGCCACCACCGATGCGGCGATCGATCCCTTCGACGCACCCGTGACGACAGCGATCTCGTCGGTGTAGCGACCCTTGCCCGGGTTCTCCGCACCCGCCGCGGCGCGGCCGTACAGCGACGCGTGGATGTTGCGGCCCGCGGCCAGGGCCTTGCCCTGCCACCACGTCGCCTGCGTGCCAACGACATTGCCCGCGCCCTCGAACCGCGTGGACAGCCGCTGCCAGTCGGCGTCGATCTCGCTCTCGTCGAGCACCCACAGCTTGGCCAGGTCCTCACGGGCGCTGGCCCAGCGGTCGTCGAACAGCACCGCCTTGCGGCCGTCGAACGCCGGGGCCACCAGACGCGGCCAGTCCGAACCGAGTTCGGCGGTGACGAGGTCGATGAGCTCCGCGTCGGTGGCCTCGGCCACGGGGACCGGAGCGTCGAAGCCGAGTTGACCGAGGATCAGGCGGGCCGCCGAGGCGAGCACGCCGTTGCGACCGGTGACCTGTTCGGCGAACTCGCCGAGCGCGGCGGAATCCACCACGCCGCCACCGCCGCCTGCTGCCGACGGCAGCGACACCGGAACACCCTGGCGCGCACCGACCGCCGCGACGGCGGCGTCGACGACCTTGTCGACGGTGGCCGCGTCGGCGAGCGCGCCGTCGTGCAGGCCGCCCAGCTCACCACCGCGGACACTGGAGCCCTCGCGGGTGCCCAGCGCCACCTCGACCGTCACGTGCTTGGCCCAGCCGTCACCGAGTTCCCAGGTCTTCTTGACCCGCTCGGTGATGTAGGCCGGACGCTTGCCGGACGGGCCGAGCACCGTGCGCAGCTGATCGTTGATCGCGTCGGAAAGCACTGGGCCGAACGGCTTGTAGGTTCGGGCCAGCTTGGTGACCTGTCCCTTCAACCCGGCCAGGTCGGCTTCCGCGGCACCGTCGATGGCGCCGAGGTTCAGCTCGGAGCCGAGGTCGACCAGCAGCTGGTTGCGTCGCGACGACGCGCCGTCGGTGATCGACTCGATCGAGTCCAGCGGCTCGATCTGGTCGATCCGCATCTTCGCCGACAACGCGATCAACGCCGTCGTGGCGTCGGCCGCGTCGTAGCCGAGGTCATCCGGGCGCGGGCCACCCACCGGAGCGGCAGGCGCGGGAGTCGGGGCTGCGGCCTCAACGGGGCCTGCCTCCGCGACAGGAGCGGCCGGGGCCGGCGTCTCGTCGACGTCGTCCTCGGGCTCCGGGTCGGTGTCGGTCGCGAACAGCACGGCCGCATCGCGCTCGGAGTTCAGCACTTCCGTTGTGTTGTGCGAATACTCGGGCAGCTTCAGCGTGTTGGTGGCAAGCCCGGCGACGGTCGGCGCGGACTTGACGCCGATCTCGACGAACCGCTCGATGCCGAGACCGCCCGCGGCCTCCTCGATGAAGAGCAGGTCCTGGGTTTCGATCCAGCGCACCGGGCTGGCGAACTGCCACGCCAGCAACTCGATGACGATCTTGCGGCACAGCTCCGCCGGCTTCTCTTTCCGCCACGTGTCGTAGTCGGCGAGGATCTCGTCGAGCGGTTCGGCGGGGACCAGGTCCCGGATCTCCTGGATGAAGTCGCGGTCCAGCGTGAACGGCCGCGGCACCAGGTTCGGGATGTACTTGCCGACAATCAGATCGGGATCCTTGTCGCGCGGCATGACCCGCTCCAGCGAGCGCCGGAAGTCGGCGACACCGACCCGAAGCACCGAGGAGTGGAACGGCACATCGATGCCCGGCACGAGGATGAACGACCGCTTGCCGCCGGTGATCTCGCGTCGCCGCTCGACTTCTTCCTCGAGCGCTTCCAGACCGCGCACGGTGCCCGCGATGGCGTACTGCGAGCCACGCAGGTTGAAGTTCACGATCTCCAGAAACTCACCGGTGCGCTCGGAGATGTCAGCGACGAACTGCTTGACGTCGGCGTCGTCGAGGTCGATCTGCGACGGCCGGATCGCGGCCAGTCGGTAGTTGGACCTGCCGAGGTGATCACGAGGCACGATGTCGTGCATCTTGCTGCCGCGGTGGAACACCACCTCGAGCAGCGCCTCCAACTCGTAGACACCGGAAACGCATGCCAGCGCGGTGTATTCACCGACGGAGTGGCCGCAGGCGATCGCGCCTTCGACGAACGCGCCCTGTTCACGCATCTCGGCGACCTGTGCCGCGGCGACGGTCGCCATGGCGACCTGCGTGAACTGCGTCAGGAACAGCACGCCGTCCGGGTGGTGGTAGTGCACACCGCTGGCGATCAGGCTGGTCGGGTTGTCGCGCACCACATGCAGCACCGAGAAACCCAACGTGTCACGGGTGAACTTGTCGGCAGCGTCCCACACCTTGCGGGCGGCCTTGGACCGCGCGCGAACCTCCATGCCCATGCCCTTGTGCTGGATGCCCTGGCCGGGGAACGCATAGACCGTCTTCGGGGCGGCCAACTGCGCGGTCGCCGACATCACCAGTTCACCGGCGACTTTCGCGCTGACCTCGATGATCTCTGCGCCACGGTCGATTCCGACCCGGTCGACGCGGAAGTCGATCTCGTCGCCGGGCATCACCATGCCAAGGAAGCGCGACGTCCACCCGACGACACGGGCGGGCGGTGCCGGCTTGCCGTCGGTCGCGGTGACGACGTGCTGGGCGGCGGCCGACAGCCACATGCCGTGCACGATGGGCGATTTCAGCCCGGCCAACAGCGCGGCGGCGCGGTCGGTGTGGATCGGGTTGTGGTCCCCGGACACCACCGCGAACGCGCTCATGTCGGTCGGTGCGGGCACCGTGACGTCGCGGCGACGGCGCCGCGGCGTGTCGGTCGCGTTGTCGGTCATCGCACCGCCCGCGCGCGGCGGGTCGGCCAACTCGGCGGTGCCGGTGCGGCCGCGGATCGCGAACCGCTCCTCGAGGGTGGCCAACTCCGTACCCGCCGAGTCCCTGATGATCACCGAGACCGGGATCACCCGCCCATATTCGGTGTCGGTGGCCGCGGAAACCGTTGCGGTGACCGTCAATTCGGCCCTGGTCTTCGGCATCGCCGTCAGCAGATGCGCGGCGTGGTCCAGATGCACGAGGCTCAACAGACCCTCGACGACGGGGAAGCCGTCGTCGGTCACGGCCGACCCGATCGCGGCGAACACCGCGGGCCAGCAGTGCCCGACCAGCGCGTCAGGCACCAGCGTCAGGCCGGGCGCCAGCGGCGCCCCGAACGTTGCGGTGACGCCGGTGTGGTCGGCGACCGCTTCGGGGTCCCAGTCGACGGTGACCGTGGCGGTGCCGTCCTGCACGGGCGGAAGCGCGTCGGGTCCGTCCACGCCGGCGGCGATCGCCAGCACCGACCGCATCGCGGTCGACGCGTCCTCGACGGTGACGACCGGCATACCGCCGTCGACCGTGCAGGTGGGCAGTGTGAAGCGGATGTCGATCCAGATGTCGGACAGCGGAACGCTCAGCGTCACCGCATCGCCAGCCAATTCCAGCCGGGCGCCCGTGGACGGGTGTGTGGCGCTGCGGTTTTCGTTGACCTGCCACTCGTCGGGCGCACCGATGCGGTGCACCGGGTTGATCGCGGTGCGGCCTGCCCACAACACGTCGGGCGAGTCGAGCACCACTGCGAGCGGGCCGGTAACGTCGGCCCGGGCCTGGCGACGGGAGACCACTGCGACCGGCCGGCCGTCGGTGGCCAGCGCGCGGTCGATGGCCGCCTGCTCGAAGCGGTCGAGCAGGTCACCCACCGGTTCGTCGACGCGGGTGATGCCCGCCACCGACTGCGTGCCGGGGATGATGCAGACCTGGTCGGCGGTGTAGCGGGCGTCGTGCGCCTGCCACAGCGAGTCGCTGCGCCACCAGCGGCGCACGTCCTTGTCGATGACCGGTACGAAGTTGACCGGCTTACCGATCAGCTTGCACAGCGTCACGAACCACGGCACGTCGGCCGGGTGCAGCTTGAGCGTCTCGGCCTCGGGGTAACGCGCCACCAGCGTGGCGATGGCCTCGTCCGGATTGTCAAGCAGCGCAACGTCATTGAAGAGCGTCTCGATGCGGCCGGAATCCTGCGGATGCAACCGGGCCTCGGCGCGCTCGAGCATCTGCTCGAATCGGTCGCGCCAGGTGTCGGCCAGCCACGGGCTGTCCGGCAGTTTGGTGTCGGCAGTGCTGTCACCGTCGCCGATGGCCAGCTCGACGTAACGGCGCAGCCACTGCGCATAGGTCATGTCGCCGACGTCGCCGAAGTACGGCTTGCAGGTGGTGGCCATCGCGGCGATGATCTCGTCGCGCCTGGCCGCGACGGCGTCGGCGTCGCCTGCCACCTCGTCGAGCAGGCGGCCGCACCGCGACGCGGCGTTGTCGATCTCGTGGATGTCGGCGCCGAGCTGGCTGCGGGACGACGCCATGCCGCCCGTGGCCTTTCCGGCGCTGATCCAGTGCTCGGTGCCGCTGGTCTCGACCAGCATTTGCTTGACCGTGGGTGACGTGGTGGCCTCCAGGGTGGCCATCGCGGCGGTCCCAACGAGAATTCCGTCGACAGGCATCGCCGGGAACCCGTACCGCTCGGCCCACTCGCCCGATAGGTACTCGGCCGCCCGTTCGGGTGTGCCGATGCCGCCGCCGACACAGACAGTGATGTTGGGCAGCTTGCGTAGCTCGGCATACGTCGCGAGCAACAGGTCGTCGAGGTCCTCCCACGAGTGGTGGCCGCCCGCGCGGCCGCCCTCGATATGCATGATGACGTCCTTGCCAGGCACCTCGGCGGCGATGTTGATGACCGACTTGATCTGGTCGATGGTGCCCGGTTTGAACACCACATGGCTGATGCCGACGCTGTTGAGCTCGTCGATCAGCTCGACGGCTTCCTCGAGGTCGGGGATGCCTGCCGACACGACGACACCGTCGATCGGGGCGCCGGACTGACGGGCCCGCTGCACCAGCCGCTTTCCGCCGACCTGCAGTTTCCACAGATACGGGTCCAGGAACAACGAGTTGAACTGAACGGCGCGGCCCGGCTCGAGCAGCTGCGTCAGCTCCTCGATGCGGTCGGCGAAGATTTCCTCGGTCACCTGGCCGCCACCGGCCAGCTCGGCCCAGTGGCCTGCATTGGCGGCGGCGGCGACGATTTTGGCGTCGACAGTCGTCGGGGTCATCCCCGCGAGCAGGATCGGTGAGCGTCCCGTCAGCCGGGTGAACTTGGTCGAGAGCTTCACCGAACCGTCGGGCAGCTTGACGGTGGTCGGCATGTAGCTCGACCACGCAGGCGGCACCTCGGGCTCGGCGCCAACGGTGAACAGATTGCGCTGCCCCGCGCGGGTCGCGGCCGGAACGATCCCTATGCCGAGCCCGCGGATGACGGGGGCCGTCAGGCGGGTGACGGTGTCGCTTGGGCCCAGGTCGATGATCCACTTGGCCCCCGCGTCGTGCAGCCGCTGCACCTCAGCCACCCAGTCGATCGGGCGCACGAAGATCGATTCAGTCATCTCGTGGGCCATCTGAGCGTCGATGCCGCATTTGGCAGCCCAGCGGTCGACGACGTCCACGCCGTCGGCCAGGCGTGGGGTGTGGAAGCCGACCTCGACCTGCACACCGTGGAACACCGGCGAGAAGACAGCGCCGCCGCGGATCTTGTTCTTGCGTTCGGCCTCTTCCTTCTCGGTGATCTTGCTGCAGTACAGCTCGAAGCGGCCCAGCTGTTCGGGGGTGCCGGTGATGACGACGGACCGTCGGCCGTTGCGGATCGACAGCACTGGCGGCAGAACGGTGCGGACGTCCTTGGAGAACTCCTCCAAGAGCTCAGCGATGCGGTCCGGGTCGACGTTGGTGACCGAGACCATCGGCGACTTGTCACCACGGCCGACCATGCCGCGGCGGCGCGACACCAGGGATCCGGCCGCGCCGATAAGCTGCAGCAGCGCCAGCAATTCCGCGTCCTTGCTGCCCTTGGCCCGCAGCGATTCGGCAGCCATGATGCCCTGCGAGTGGCCGGCCATCGCGACTGGCGGGCTGCCGTACAAGTCGAGCCCTTGACGCGAGAGCGCGCGGATTGCGGCCATCTGGGCCAGCAGGATCCCAGGACCGGAGATCGCGGCGGTGGTCAGCTGCTTGGTGGTGGGCAACGGCTCCTCGGCGGCCAGTGCGCGGACCCACTGCAGTGGCTCGAAGCCGATCGGCCGCACCACCACGAGTTCGCGGGCCACCGGTTCGAGAAGCAGCGCGGCCTCACCGACGATCTCGCTCAGCTCCGATTCGATGCCGGCCGAGCTGACCAACTCCTCCAGGTTCTCCAGCCAGGAGCCGCCCTGGCCGCCGAAGGCGACCGCATAAGGCTCTCCGGCATTCAAACGATCGACCAGGGCAGAAGCAGAGGGGTACGCGTCGGTGTTCTCGCTGGAGGTGTGGCGGCCGGTGGTCACCCTGCTCTGTTCATTGATCGTCACGTCTTGTTATCTCCCTCGCTGCTGTCTCGCGCGTATCGCTCGTCTGCGGCTGTCGTCTTTGAAACTCTTGGATGGCCCGCGCTTACGCTGCGCAGGTCGGGCGATTCGGCGTCGAATCCCGGCTGGGTCGCGCGCGTCCTATTGGACGCTCCAAGCCTCTCCAGCCGTACTAAGAGTGTCATAAGAGACTGGACCATTTTCGCGCCCCGAATGGTTACTGGCGAGTTCTACGCATGGGTAACCGGAGGATCGGTAACACCGGCCCGCATCCGGGTCGAACGCATGCGGGACAAACGTCCTGTTGGCAGGTGGTTACGCTTGAGTAAGGACAACGGCGCAGATCAAGGCAGTATTGTTATGTAATCGTTATGTAAAAATTTCGCGTTCTTCGAACTGCGACGTTGCGGCGAGCGGAGTCGACAACCGGGGCGAATCTGACTTGCCTTGCCCGCTGGCTATCGGCAGAAGTTTGCTGGCTATGCTTACTGATCGGTAAGGTTTAGTCCCATTGGCCGAATTGCGGCTTGAGAATGTGGTTGATGTCCACGCCGACGCCGCCCACCTTCTGCTTGTCGATCTCCACTTGATGCAGGTGCGCGGCGGGATGCGTGAAGCCCTTCGGTGAGCCCCAGTTGTGCTGCCAGAAATAGGAACCCAGTCCGTCCTGCAGCGCCCAATCGATGGTCTTGGAGTTGGCGTAGACGCCGACGCGCTGATGCCCCAGTACCGATTCCCAGCCCCGTAAATATGGTGCGACCTGGGTCTTGTACTGGTCGTAGCTGGGGTCGTCGTCGATCGACGCGTAGATCGGCGCGCCGTAGGAACCGCCCGCGGCGACGTGTAACTGCCAGCCTCGCTTGGCATGTGCGATTCCGGCGTTCTGCCCGCCCAGCCAGTCCGCCGTGTCCTGCTTGCCGTACTGGTAGCAGGACACGATCTTCAACCCGTTCTGATACAGATCGCGTGCCTCGGGCAGTTGGATCGGCTTGCCCAGCATCCAGGCCCCGCCAGGACGCCGGTCGGAGACGTAGCGGATGGCGCCGAGCGCGCCCGATGCCCGCAGATCGTTGGCCCTGATCACCCCCGCCGCGTAGTCGAGCAGGATTCCCAACGGCGCGGCGGAGGCCTGCGCTGACCACACCGCCTGCAAGCCCGCGCCAAGACCGAGCACGGCGGGCGCCGCGGCGGCATATTTGAGCACGTCGCGCCGGGATACAACCACGAGCCACAGAATATGACAGGAGCATCAATATTCACCTCAACGCCACTGGTCACATCTGTATCAAATAATTCGCAGACGGTCGGCGCCGCGAGACTAGGGTTACCGCGGGAAATCGAGTGGGGTGCGCGACAACTGCAGCCTCGCGGATACGGAACCAGTGGCCCACCGCGGTCTCGATCACGAAATCCGCGTTCACAATGCGCCCGAACGGATGAATTCCTACGATGAGCCATGCCCTCGCCGACGGTCAGTTCACAGCCGGACGTGAATGCGACTGTTGCGGTTGGCGATCCGCAGATCGAGCTGGTCGGGGTCCGCAAGACGTTCGGGGACGTGGTGGCCGTCGAGGGCGCCGACCTGACCGTGGCCGACGGCGAGTTGTTCGCGATCCTAGGCCCCTCGGGTTCGGGAAAGACCACGGTGCTGCGGATGATCGCCGGGTTCGAGCAGCCCACCGCGGGCGTGATCAAGCTCGGCGGGGTCGACGTCACCGCGCTGCCCGCCCGGCACCGCGACGTCAACACGGTGTTCCAGGAATATGCGCTCTTTCCGCACATGACCGTGGCGCAGAACGTCGAATACGGGCTGAAGGTCAAGGGCGTGCCGAAGGCCGAGCGCAGGCGGCGCACCGCCGACGCGCTCGACATGGTGCGCCTGACCGGCCACGCGTCGCGCAGGCCCGCCCAGTTGTCGGGAGGTCAGCGGCAGCGGGTGGCACTGGCCCGTGCGTTGGTCGGCCGGCCCAAGGTGCTGCTGCTCGACGAGCCACTGGGCGCACTCGACATGAAGCTGCGCGAGCAGATGCAGGTCGAACTCAAGTCGATTCAGCGCGAAGTGGGCATCACATTCGTCATCGTCACCCATGACCAGGACGAGGCACTGACGTTGTGCGATCGGCTGGCCGTTTTCAACGACGGCCGGATCGAGCAGATCGGCGTCGCCCGCGACGTGTACGAGAACCCCGCCAACCGCTTCGTCGCCGATTTCGTCGGCACTTCCAATGTGCTCGACGGCGCGGCTGCCGAGGCGCTGATGGGCAAGCCCGGCATGTTCGTCATCCGGCCCGAACGCATCGAGGTGTTCCGGCCCGGCACCGATCCCGTGCCCGGCGTGCGGACGGTCGAGGCCACCGTGTCCGAGGTCATCTACGCGGGCCCGACCACCCGCATCGCCGCGGTCGCCGCGCCCGACGTCACGCTCACCGCCACCGTTCTGACGGCAAGCACATGGCTACCGCCCGACCTACATCACGGCACACCAATCACGTTGGCCTGGCCCGAAAAGGCCGTTCACCAATTGAAAAGCGAGGAGTAGTCATGACATCCACGCCCGCGCGACTCGGCCTTGCGCTCGTCGCCTGCGTCACTCTGGTTTTGGGGTTCACCGGCTGCTCGAAATCGCAGGAGGCCGGCGGCGGCAACGGCCAGTCGCCGCCGAAGATGGAGCCCCTGTCGGCAGTGGGCAACGGCGAAGGCCAGCTCAACTTGATCGCCTGGGCCGGCTACGCCGAAAACGGCTCCAACGACCCGAAAGTCAATTGGGTGACCCCGTTCGAACAGCAGACCGGCTGCAAGGTCAACGTCAAGATCGGCAACACCTCCGACGAGATGGTGCAGTTGATGCGCAGCGGCCAGTACGACGGGGTGTCCGCCTCCGGCGACGCAACGTTGCGGTTGATCTACGCCGGTGACGTGGCGCCGGTGAACACCGATCTGGTGCCCAACTACGCGACGATCTCGTCTTTTCTGAAGGACAAGCCGTGGAATTCTGTGAACGACCAGATGTACGGGATTCCGCACGGGTGGGGCGCGAACCTGTTGATGTACAACATCGACGTGGTGCGCGATGCCCCGAATTCGTGGTCGGCGGTGTTCGACGACGCGGGCAAGTACAAGGGCAAGGTGACCGCCTACGACTCCCCCATCTACATCGCCGATGCGGCGCTGTACCTGTCCAAGACAAAACCGGACCTCGGCATCAAGGACCCGTATTCGCTGACGCCCGAACAACTCGACGCCGCAGTCGATCTGCTGAAGAAGCAGCGCGAGAACATCAGCGAGTACTGGTCGGACTACACCAAAGAGGTGCAGGCGTTCGAGTCGGGCACCTCGGTGATCGGCACCACGTGGCAGGTGATCGCGAACACGATCGGCACCGACAACAAGGTTCAGGTCAACACGGTGCTGCCGAAGGAAGGCGCTACCGGATGGTCCGATACCTGGATGGTGTCATCGAAGGCCGCGCATCCGAACTGCATGTACAAGTGGATGAACTGGATCGCCTCGCCGGAGGTCAACGCTCAAGTGGCCGAGTACTTCGGGGAGGCGCCCGCGCAGACCAAGGCGTGTGAACACACCGCCCAGAAGGACTTCTGCGACATCTACCACGCCACAGACGAGAAGTTCGCCGCAGAGATCCACTACTGGACGACGCCGCAGAAGCACTGCGTCGACGGCAGCGGCGACAACTGCACGGCCTATCAGGACTGGGTCGACAAGTGGCAGCAGATCAAGGGCTGAAACACCGGTTATCGCTGGCGTTCCTGCTCGTTCCGCCACTGGCGTGGCTGCTCGTGGCGTATCTGGGTTCGCTTGCGGTGCTGCTTGTTTCGGCGTTCTGGACCACCGACACCTTCACCGGTGCGGTAGTGCGCGAATTCACAAGCGACAACGTCGTGCACGTCGTGACCGAGGCGGTGTTTCGCATCGCCACGGTCCGCACCGTGCTGATCGCGTTAGCCGTCACGGTGCTTTGCGCGCTGCTGGCGGTGCCGCTGGCGTTCTACATGGCCAAGATCGCGTCCCCGCGGGTACGACTGGCGTTGGTGGTCGCGGTGACCACCCCGCTGTGGGCGAGCTATCTGGTCAAGGCCTACGCGTGGCGAATGTTGTTCTCCCCACAGGGCCCCATGGCGTGGTCGACGGGGTACAGCCCGGGCTACGGACTGACCGCCACCGTGGTCACGCTGACGTATCTGTGGCTGCCCTACATGGTGATCCCGGTGTTCGCCGCGTTCGAACGCGTCCCCGACGCGCTCATCGACGCCAGCTCCGACCTCGGTGCATCGGACTCGTCGACACTGCGAATGGTGGTGGCGCCGTTGGTGTTTCCCGGCATCGCGGCAGGCTCGATCTTCACGTTCTCGTTGTCGATGGGCGACTACATCGCGGTGACGATCGTCGGCGGAAAGACTCAGATGCTCGGCAACATCATCTACGGCCAGCTCGTCACCGCCAACAACCAACCGCTTGCGGCGGCCCTTTCCATCATTCCGCTGATCGCGATCATCGCGTACCTGTTGGCGATGCGGCGCACCGGTGCACTGGAGAACGTGTGATGTTGTCGACGCCGGCGCGCCGGGCGGTACGGGTGTGGGTGATCCTCGTACTCTGTTTCCTCTACGCCCCACTGCTTCTGGTGGTGATCAACGCGTTCAACGCGTCGCGGACGTTCGCGTTCCCACCGAGTGGCTTCACGTTGCGGTGGTGGATCGACGCGGCGAACAGCCAAGGCATGTGGAAGTCGTTGGCCAATTCCGCGTTGGTCGGACTCGGCGCGACGGCGGTCGCGCTCGTGCTCGGCACGATGGCCGCGTTCGCCGTGCAGCGCTACGACTTCTTCGGCCGCCACGTCGTGAGTTTCCTGGTGGTGCTGCCGATCACCTTGCCCGGCATCGTCACCGGCATCGCACTCAACGCGACGTTCACCTCGGCGCTGGGCGTCACACTGGGCCTGGCGACCGTGATCGTCGGCCACGCCACGTTCTGCATCGTGATCGTCTTCAACAACATCCAGGCCCGGTTGCGGCGCCTGGGCACCCATCTCGAGGACGCGTCGGCCGACCTCGGCGCATCACCGTGGCAGACGTTTCGGTACGTGACGTTTCCGATGATGCGGGGCGCCTTGCTGGCCGGTGCCATCCTGGCCTTCGCGCTGTCGTTCGACGAGATCGTGGTCACCACCTTCACCGCGGGCCCGACGGTCCAGACGCTGCCGATCTGGATCTTCGGAAACCTGTTCCGCCCCAACCAGGCTCCCGTGATCAACGTGGTCGCTGCCGCGCTCACGATCGTCGCGATCATTCCGGTGTGGCTCGCCCAACGGTTCGGTGGCGACCCAGCCGCGACGAGGGTGTAGCCGCTACTGCTCCGTCGAGTCGCCGCTCATCAAGATGCCCGCGGTGAACTCCGAGACCGCCGTGACCAGACGTGCGCGCACAGCCTCGCGCACCCTGTCGGCCACCACCTTGTCACCCAGATCGCGGTAGTCCAACACGATGCGGCTCACCTCCGCCAGCTGTTCCGGCTTGGGCACGTGCCGCGCGCCGAACCGTGACTCGTACAACGCCTCCAATGTGTGGACGAGATCGGCGGCGACGTCGTCGATGGAATCCTTGGTCGCTTCGAACATGCGCACTATCGCCCGCGCATAGAGAACCGGTTCGGTGCTGCGCGCGACGATCGCTCCGATCTCGCTGTCCCTCAGCACCAGCTCACCGTCGACCACGTCGGCCAGACCGCAGTCGATCAGCTTGCGCGCCTCCTCGGAATCGACGTCAAGGGTGGCGGCCCCTGGGTCACTCGGCGCGGGGGCGCCAGGCTCGCCTGCCCGCGGGCCGAGCACTGCCCGCTGGATGCCGAGGATGTCGGCGAGATCGGCGCCCTGCCGCATGCTGGTGAAGAACTCGGCGATGTGCGCCGAGGTGAACCCGCGGCGGAGCAGTTGATTGATGGTCTTCAACTGCGACAGGTGATAGTCGTCGTAGTAGGCCGACCGACCGACACGCCGCGGCGGGTCCAGCAGACCCCGCTCACGATAAGCGCGGATGTTGCGGGCACTGACACCGGAGATGCGCGCCAGGTCGTCCAAGCGGTACTCAGCCAATGCGGCGCACCCCGGCGCGCTCGGCGTTTGCAGCACCACGACTCATGCGACCACTGTAGCCGCCTAACCCTGATTGCGAGCGAAGTACAGGCCATCAACTAATGGTTGTGCTAGCTAAGCGATACATACGGTTTTAACTGGTTCAATACCGTCACATCAACCGAGTCCTTGACGCGGCTGTGCAATTTCAGCCAACCCGTTTTCCATCGAACGCCGCAGCCGGGGTGAGTGATTTCACGGTCGCCGAATTGGCGTCGACGACGCTCGCTGGAACATCATGGAGCCGCGGCGCGTTGCAGCACGCCGAGACACCAAATCCCCGTCGAGCGAAAGGTCCTGCGTGCGTCCCTGGATTGTGTGGGCCACCGGACTGCTCGCGTACATCGTCGCCGTTCTGGATCGGACCACGCTCGGGGTATCAGGTCTGGATGCCGCCGCACGGTTCAACGCCAGCCCGAGTGTGCTGTCGACGTTCGTGGTTTTGCAGGTGGTCGTCTATGCCGGCGCTCAGGTACCCGCGGGCTTGCTGCTCGATCGGTTCGGCTCCAAGGCGCTGATCCTGTCCGGCGCCGCCGTGATGGCCTCGGGCCAACTGGTGCTCGCGTTCACCGAATCGCTGCCGACGGCCGTCGCCGCTCGCGCCATCGTCGGCCTCGGGGATGCGGTGACCTTCATATCCGTGCTGCGACTGGTGCCGTACTGGTTTTCGCCGAAGCAGGTGCCCTTGGTCACCCAGTTGACCGGCATCTGCGGGCAACTGGGCCAAGTGCTCTCGGCGGTGCCGTTCTTCGCGCTGTTGACGGGTGCGGGGTGGACGACGGCGTACGTGTCGGCGGCCGCTCTCGGTGTGCTTTCGATCGTGCTGACCCTCGCGCTGGTCAAGAACACACCGAACGGTCCCGCGCTGCCGACGCAAATCAGCTCCGTTCGGGACACCCTCGCCAGCCTGAAGACCGTGTGGCTGCGTCCGGGCACTCGGCTGGGCTTCTTCACCCACATGGGCACCCAGTTCTCCGTGACGGTGTTCGCCTTGATGTGGGGTGTGCCGTATCTGACCGAGGCGCAAGGTCTTTCGAGCGGTGCGGCGGGCGCACTTCTGACCGTCTCCGTCGTCGCCGCCATCTCGGCCGGCATCGTCATCGGCATACTGACCGGCCGCATGCCGCATCGCCGGTCACGCGTGGTGCTCGGCATCATCGCCACGAACGCGATCGCGTGGACGGTCGTGCTGGCGTTGCCGCATCGAGCGCCGATGTGGCTACTCGTGACCCTGATCGTCGTCATCTCGGTCGGCGGCCCCGGCTCGATGGTGGGCTTCGACTTCGCCAGGACGTTCAACCCGAGTTCGACGTTGGGCACCGCTCAGGGCATGGTCAACATGGGCGGCTTCGTGGCCTCGCTGTTGGTCATGCAGGCGATGGGCCTGATCCTCGACGCCGCGGGCGATTTCTCCTTCGCCTCGTTCCGGCTGGCGTGGGCGGTGCAGTACGCGGTGTGGGCTTTCGCCGTGATCGGAATCCTGATCACTCGGCGTAAGGCGCGCAGACTGATGCGCGCCGAGGACGAGGCGATGCTATTGGAGACTGTCGAAACGCATCCGGCAGGCCGCTGAGACTCAGCGGTTGCGCGCCGTCGCGCGCCGGTTCGCTTTCTTGATCGCCGACACCAGTTCTTCCTTGCTCATCGTCGATCGACCCGAGATATCCAGCTCGCGAGCCACTTCCACGAGGTGCTTCTTCGATGCGTTCGCGTCAACGCCTTCGGCGGACTTGCCCTTTGGATTCGGTCCGCCGCTGCGGGCCCGCGAATCTGACGGTCCCTTCTGCGATTTCGGCTCCCAGTGGTCACCCACCTTTTCGAAGCTGTGCTTCAACGCGCTGTACGCGACACGATGAGCGCGCTCACCTTCGCCATACTCCTTCGCCGCCGCATCGTGAGCCTTGGCGAAGGTGCGCTGCGCCTTGGCAGACGACTTCTGCAGGGTGCTGGGCAGCTCACTCTTCTTGGCAGAACCGCTCTTGGATGTCTTCGGCATGGTGGCTCCTCGATCAAATCGTGCCCTGACGCTTACCCGGATGGCATCCAGGCAAAACCGCTCACGACGTCACTCGTCGAGGTTTCTGGCGATCGCGTCGGCGGCGTGCCGATGCCCGAGCGTCTCGTAGCCGACCACGGTGACCATCGGCGCCAGCGTGACAACCAACAGGCAGTTCGCCATCGAGATGCCTGCGGCCGCCAGCCACACCGCCACCCCGAGCACCGCGGCGGTCAACACCAGCAGCAGCACGTGGAACGGATCCACGATGCGCGCCAACCGTGCATACAGCGCATAGACCGACAAGATGTAGATCCCCACCGGCACCGCGACGGACAACACGGTGCCTACGGAGCCGAGTTCGGACTGGTGCTCGATGTAGTACGCGGCGGCATGCAGACCGGCCCCAGTGGCGACGATGGCGGCGAACGTGACGATGTGGAAGTAGCCGAAGAAGAACGACCGCTCCCGGTGGGCATGCAGCAGATCGGCCTGCGGCGCCACGAAATACGTCCACCACATGCCGAAGGTGAGGCCGATGCCCGCCACTGCCACGAAGATCGCGTCGTACGACCAGCCCTGCGCGCCTACGGCAGCCGACACCGTGGCCACCGTTCCCACGACACCTTCGCCGAGCGCGATGATGGTCAGCAGGCTGTAGCGCTCGGTGATGTGGTGGGCGTGCCACGGCGTCTTCGCGATGCGGGTCTCGGCCAGTAGCGGGCCGAGCAACTCGATGCCGATCAGCACGAAAACGACTGCGAACGTGGCAGCCAGCGAGGTGTGCAGGAAGATGCTGGCGGCCCAGCCGATCTGCGCGACGGTGACGGCGGTGGCGTAAGTCAGGCACGCCGCGCGCCGGCCCGGGTCCTGTTTGGCCGCGCGTAACCACTGCGCCACCAATGCGATCCGCATGATGACGTACCCGGCCACCATGACTTCGTTTGCGACGTGGCCGCCGTGTTCGATCGATGCGTACATCTGCGGCAAGCCGAGCGCCAGCACGATCACACCGACCATCTGGAGCATGGTCATCAGCCGGTAGATCCAGTCGTCGGTGTCATAGGCCGACGCGAACCACGCGAAGTTGATCCAGGCCCAGCAGATCGCGAAGGCGGCGAAAGAGAACCCGAGCAGTCCGGCGCGGACGTGGTCCTCGGCGAGCATGTGCGCGTACTCGCTCGCCGCGATACCGAACGCGACGACGAACGTCAGGTCGAACAGCAGCTCCAGCGGAGTGGCCACCCGGTGCTCTTCGTGCGGGTCGCGCCCGGCCATCCTGCGGATCCGATGCGCCTGCACCGCAGGCCGCTGCGGTTGCGCCTCAGTCATCGATCCAGTCCTCTCACAGCTACATTTCACCCCATGGCGGGGGGCAAGAAGTTGGTGATGGGCGCAAGTGGGTTCCTCGGCTCCCACGTCACCCGACAGTTGGTGCAACGCGGCGACGACGTGCGGGTCATCCTGCGCCCGACCAGCCCGACGCAGGGTATCGAGGACCTGGTCGAGAAGGGTGCCGTCGAGTGCCGCTACGGCGACATCTTCGACGACGACGCGGATGCCGCTGTGGGTCATGTACGGCATGGGATACGCCGGCGACGTGCGCGCCGCGCTGGGCCGCGACTCACAGCTGATCAGCGGCAACGTCCGGCTGATGCACATCTGGCCGAAGCTCGACCACGGGAAAGCCGAGCGGGAGCTGGGGAGGCGGCCCCAACCGGTGCTCGAGTCCGCCCGACCTACTCGCGCGCAAAAAACAAGTAGTCGACTACGCATGCCATCACCGGCTAACAGACCGACGATCGAGATGTGTCGGATGAATTTGCGCTCAAGCTGCTCGGACAGTTCGCCCTTCACCGAGGTGAGGAGGTGGTGGAGCTACCTCCCGCGTGCCAGCGGTTGATCGCTCTTGTCGCGCTCAAACGCAGGCCGGTGCACCGGCTGTGGGTGTGCGCGATGCTGTGGCCGCATGCGCAGACCAGGCGTGCGATCGCGAGCCTGCGCTCCACGATGTGGCGGCTGCGGCCGGTCGGCGCGGATCCGCTGCTCGAAGTCGATCCCCAGTACATCGCGCTCGCGTCCGACGTATCGGTGGATTGGCACGACGCCGCCGACCAGATCGAGCACCTGCTCGACGCCGACGCGCCGGTCGACCCGCAGTTCGTGGCCGACCTGCTGCCGCTGCTTCGCGCAGGTGAACTTCTCGACGGCTGGTCCGAACCATGGGCGCACGCCGAACGTCAGCGCTACCGCGCCATCCGCAAGGCGGCACGCGACGCGTTGAGCGGCGGGTCGGAAAAGCAGGTAGCCGCCTACGCGTGTGGGTCCATGCGGTCGGCACATACGCTTCATTCCGTCCGGAAGTCCAAGAACGACTAGAGAAGACCATGAACGCGCTTCTGATGATCTGCATGTCCATCGGCACACCGCTTGCCGCACTGGGCTTGTACGACCTGCAGGCGCGGCTGGAACGCTGGGACTACAACCGCCACGCGGAGGACTGAACCGTCGAGGCGGTCTACTGTGGTGGCGTGGAAGCACTTTCCGACGATGTCGTCGAATTCCTGGCTGAAGGCACCCGCACCGGGCTACTCGGCTACCTCGCATCCGACGGCCGACCGCTCGTCGCGCCGGTCTGGTTCGTGGTGGACAACGGTGAGCTGGCCTTCAATACGGGCAAGAACACCGCGAAAGGTCGTGCGCTGACCCGGGATCCGCGGGTGGTGATGTGTGTCGACGACTCGCAACCGCCGTACTCGTTCGTTCAGGTCCAGGGCATCGCGACCATCGGCGAGGATCCGCAGGACGTGCTCGACATCGCGACCAGAACCGGTGGCCGCTACATGGGCGCAGACAGGGCCGAAGAGTACGGCCGGCGCAACGGCGTACCAGGTGAGCTCGTCGTGCGCATCAAGCCGACCAAGGTGATCAAGGCGTTCAATGTCGCAGAGTGATGACCTCAGTGCCATCCGAACCCATTGTCCCGCAACGCAAGTGAGACGCTACGCGGTCGGCGTGGTGCTGGCGGCCGGCCTCGGCACGCGTGTCGGCGCCGAGGGCAACAAGGCGTACCTGCCGCTGGCTGGCCGCAGCATGGTCGCCTGGTCGCTGGGCGCGGTGGCCGCCGTCGAAGAAATCGCGAGGACGGTGTTGGTGTATCGGAAAGGTGAACTGGACCTCGCCCGCGACACCGTTGCCGCCGAGTTGCCCGACACCGCTGTGGAACTGGTAGAGGGTGGCGACACCAGGCATGCCTCAGAGTTCAACGTGCTGCGCTACCTCGCCGACGACATCGAGTCCGGTGCAGTCGACGTGGTGCTGATCCACGACGCGGCCAGGCCCTTGGCGGCCAGCGGCATGTTCGTCAATGCACTATCGCTTGCGCGCGAGTTCGGCGGCGCGATACCGGCGTTGGCCATTGCGGATGTGGTGCATCAGCGGCCTGCCGGAGTCGAGGCAATCGGCAGTGCACTGGTGCGGGTGCAGACCCCACAGGCGTTTCGCGCGCGGCCTCTACTGCGCGCTTACCTGGCCGCCGACGCCGACGGATTCGAAGGCACCGACACGTCGTCGTGCATCGAGAAGTACACCGACGAGCAGGTCCGCACGTTCCCCGGCGAGCAGGCCAACCTGAAGGTCACCTACGCCACCGACGTCGCCGTCGCGGCTCGACTGCTCACTGGGGCCGGCAGGCGATGACCGCCTCAACATAGTCGGTGTCCCTTGGCAGTTCGACGACGAACGCGTCGGCGTCGCCATCGACGAACCTCACCGGCGTCTTCGTGCGCAGCGCTTCGTCGAGTTCGTCGAAGTCTTGGGTCCTGCGCTGTTCCAGCAGGCGGGTGAGGTGATCCAAGGTGAACCCGTGCGGATACTGCACCACCCGCAGCAGCGAACGATCGAGGGTGCCGGTCACCGACCCCTGCGCGTCGACGGTCTTCACGCTGTCGGTCACCGGCAGCATGGGCATCACCACCGAAGCGCCGGCCCGCAGCTCGTCAATCACCCTGTCGCCCAGGCTTGTCGGCGTCAATGGCCTGCGGATGTCGTGGATCAGCACCTGATGCGGCGGATCCGCGAAGGCTCGCAGCGCTGCGCCGATGCATCCGGCTCGCGAATCCGGGCCCGTCACCGTCACCACGTCGATCATCGGTAAACCTTGGCCCGCAAGCGTTTCCCGCGCACGGTCGGCCAATGATTCGGCGGCGGCGACCACTGCGGCACCGCGCATCGTGCGGGCAACGCGCACCAGCGGCGTCTCCCCCGCCAACGGCACGAAAGCCGCGTGGGCCGACATCGCACACAGCGGCAGGATCGCCGCCAGATCGCCTGCCATCAGCGGAAGCGATCAAGGTAGGCGTGCCAGTCCCAGCCAGCCAGGAACTGCTCGGCGGCGGCGTACCCCTTCACGTACTGTGCTTCGATCTCGTTGTCTGAGATGTCGAAATCGAGGAAGCCGACGTCGGTCGAGTCCACCCGGATGGTGCGCGCATTCACCCACGGCTCGTTGAGATAGGCCTGATCGCGGCCGACCAACGCGGTAGTGATGACGTCCTCCAACAAGGGCGGCGCGACAACCCGGAAGGGCGCGAGCGCCGGAATCACCTTGTCGTTGCCCTCTGGGAGGTTCGGTAGCACCGTGACGCCGAAGCTGGGCCAGCGCGGCGGTCGCCCGTCGTGGCGATCCAGCGAGTCGATCGGGAAGTTCGACAGGATTCCGCCGTCGACCAACGTGGACGTCAACCCGGTGGCTGCGGTCAGCGTGACCGGGCGGAAGAAGAACGGGATCGACATCGAGGCGCGCACCGCGGCAGCGACCGACTGTTCGTCGGGGTCGATGCCGTAGATCCTGCGGTAGTCCCATGGCAGTCGGACCACTTGCCCCGTCGTCACGTCGGCGACCGTGACGACCAGTTTGTAGCGCCGCTCGGGCGGCAGTTCGTCGTCGTCGATGGCCAGGTCGCCGAACGTGCGCACGCCGAGGTTGGCGAGTTCGCTGCGCACCCAGTCCTGCGCGTAATCGCCCTTGTAGATGCCCGTTCCGCGCAGCACCGCCAGCGACGGGCCGAGCAGCGGCACTCGCTCGACGGGACCTGCGTCGGTGAATTTGCGGTAATCCAGTTGCAGTGCAAGCTGTTTCACCTCGTCGGGGGTGAGCTGGTCGCCCATCGCCGCGGCCGCCAGGATCGCGCCGACGATGGACCCCGCCGACGTGCCTGAGACGCGTTGGGCGCGGTACCCGCCGTCCATAAGCGCGACGACGGCACCTACCAGCCCGATTCCCTTGACACCGCCACCCGACAGCACCATGTCCGCAGGCTTGGGATCCGCCACGGCGCCGACGCTACACGGGGTCGAACGACGAAATCAGCCAGGTGCCGTTGATCCTCTTCAGCCCCACCTTGACCGCGCTCGCAGCGAATGCACCGTCCGGATTCTCCTTGCTGGTGGTGTTCTGGTTGATGAACACCAGCACCAGCGCAGAATCCGGATGCATCTCCGACACCGCGGCCCGCACCACGGCGGCGGAGGTCTTGACCGCCTTCTGCTTGGCGGCCGGTGTGACGATCTGCTGGGTGAAATTCGTGTAGTACGAGAGAAAGTCACCCGTCAGATGCGATTTCGCATTGGCGAAGTCCTTGTCCAGACTTTCGGGCGAGTACGACAGCATCGCCACTGTGCCTGCCTTCGCGGCGTCCAGTGCGACGTTGGCCGCCGCACCGTCGGTCTGCCGGTCAGCACGGTACTGGCCGAAGTACAGCCACGCGGTGGCGCCGCCGGAGGCGAGCAGCGCGACCGCCAACACGACCGCACCGATTCGGCCCACCACCGCGCGCCGACGGGCACTCGGCTTGGCCGGCTTCGATTCGGCTGTGTCGGTTGACTTTTCGTCGACGTCGGTCACGACGTCGGTGTCGTTGGCGGTCACGGCACGAACTCCACTTTCGACATCTTGATTTGATCGCCGGCACGGTCGAGGTTGACCGACAGCCGCCAGGAGCGCGGCTCCTGCTTGGCGCCTGCCGCGTTGGTGACACGCGAGGTGGCTGACACCAGCACGACGGCCGAGTCGTCGGTCATCGACTCGACGCCGGTGGCGTTGACGGTGACCTCAGTGATCACCTTCGAGTCCTGGGTGACCTTGATGAAGTCCTCGGCCTGGTCCTTGAAGTCGTCGTGGAACTGACCCGTCGAATTGTCGATGATGCGCTGCACGTCCTCCTTGGCCTTGTTGAAGTCCAGCGACATCAAGGTCACGACACTCTGCCGCGCAGCCGCGGCGAATTCAGCGCGGCGCTGGTCCTCGGCGGCCTGGTGCCGGTGGTTGATCACCATCAGCACGCTGAGCGTGATGAACGCCGCCGTGCACGCGATGGCCACCACGGTGGTGAAGATCTTGAGTATCCGCAGCAGCAGTGAGCTCCGTCTGCGGACCGGAGCCTCGGTTTCCTCGGCCGCCTGGGCCTCCTCGACCTTCTCGGTCTCCGCGTCATCAGTGACCGCCACACTGGGTTCGACCAATTCGACGGCTTCGGAAGCCTCGGGCTCGGGCTCGGCCTGGGCCTGCCGCCGCAGCCGGATGGCACGTGCTCTGGCGCGGGCAGCGGCCGCAATCGCCTCCGCCTCTGCGGCCTCCGCTTCGGCTTCCTCGGCGAGGGCGAGCGCGTCGGCCGCATCGGCCGCGCGTTCAGGTTCGTGCGGCGGCGCCTCAACACGGTCAGCGTCGATCACCGACTCGCGGCGCCTGAAAGACGGCACAGCGACCTCCTTGTTGCTGCAAAAGCACTACTCAATATGAGAATGGCATTATTCATTTTTGAGTATTGCCGCGAGGATACCGCATCCCCGACCCGGGACCTCTGCGCCGCTTCCTGCGGAAATGTTATTTGCGCGCTGTACGAGCGCTCAGCGCAGTTGGTCTTTCATGACTTTGCCCGTGGCGTTCAACGGTAGCTGTTCGAGGAACTCGACGAACCGGGGAACCTTGAATCCGGCCATCCGCTCCCGGCTCCAGGCGATCAGTTCGTCGCCGCTCATGGCGGCTTCGCCAGTCTTCATTACGACGAACGCCTTGCCAACCTGTCCCAACCGCTCATCGGGAACACCGATCACGGCCGCTTGCGCGACCGCGGGGTGCTGCATCAGAAATCCCTCGATTTCGGCGGGGTAGGCGTTGAAGCCGCCGACGATGAACATGTCCTTCTTGCGGCCGACGATGCGCAACCGGCCCGACTCCGTGAGGGTGCCGAGGTCCCCGGTGTGCAGCCACCCGGCGGCGTCGATGGCCTCCGCCGTGGCGGCAGGGTCGTCGAGGTAGCCCTGCATGACGCCGTAGCCGCGTACGAGCACTTCGCCGTCGTCGGCGACTCGCACCTCGATGTCCTCACACGGCAGCCCCGCGGTGGTCGCGACATCCTCGAACGAGTCGCCCGGCCTGGACAGGGTCACATTGCCCGCCTCGGTCAGCCCGTATCCGGTCATCAACGTCTGGAAAGGAAGTTCGTCATGTATCCGGCGGACCAGTTCCACCGGAATGTCTGCTGCGCCCGTGACGCCCGCGCGCAGGGTCGCGAGCCTGTCCTTGTCGGCCACGGCGAGCAGCGAGTGGTATAGCGTTGGCGGCCCTGGCAGCATCGTGATGCGTTCGCTCTCAACGAGTTTTACGACACGATCGATGTCGAACGCGGCCACCGGCACCATGGTGGCGCCGCGCAGGAACGACGCGATCAACCCCGCCTTCAATCCGAAGGTGTGGAAGTACGGGTTGATCATCAGGTAGCGGTCACCCTCGCGGAGGTCCGCGAGGGTCGCCCACTCCTCGTACATCCGCAACGTCTGGCGGTGGTTCATCTTCGCGCCCTTGGGCCGTCCGGTGGTGCCCGAGGTGAAGATGATGTCGGAGATGTCTGCGCCGTCGACGGCCCGCTCGAACGGCGCGCCGCCGGACAGGAAGTCCGATTTCAGGTCGATCGTCGGGATGCCCGCCGGCACTGTGAAGTCCTGGCCGAGGAAGTCCTTCTGGATCAACACCGCCTTCGCGCCGCTACGGCCGATGACGTCGGCCGCCTCCTGGATTTTGAACCGGGTGTTGACGGGCACAAGCACCCCGCCTGCGGTCAGCAACCCGAACGCCGCAATGATCCACTCGGCGCAGTTCGGCGCCCAGATCGCGACGCGGTCACCCTTGTCGATCCCGCAGTCGTTGAACGCACCTGCCGCGCAACGGATCCGAGCGACCAGTTCAGTGAAGGTGAGGCGCAGCGGACCGTCGACGACCGCTTCCGCGTCGCCGAAGCGGTCCCCCGCGCTCAGGACCATCTCGGGGATGGTCGCCCACGGTTGTGACTGGGTCATCTGGCGCCGCTCCTCATCGGGCGCTTGCGCCCTTGATCGCCGCAGCGCGCCTCACACCGTGACGAGCCGATCCAGGTTGCCGCCCATGATCTTCGCCTGATCCTCGACCGAGAGGTGCTCGAGTGCCGTCACGTAGTGGGTCGGCTCGGCAAGACCTTCCGGATGCGGCCAGTCGGAGCCGTAGAGCACCTGGTCCACGCCGACCAGGTTGATCAGGTCGTCGATGCCCTCCTCGTAGAACGGGCTGACGTGGATGCGGTTCTTGATCTCCTCGACCGGGTTGCCGGGGAAGCTCTCAGGCGTCTTCTTGTACACCTCAGCCATCGAATCCAGAAGCGGGAACATCCATTTCGAACCCGCCTCGACGATCGCCACCTTGAGCGTCGGGAATCGGAACAGCGCGCCGTGGATCACCCAGGAGGCGACCGCATCCTGGATGGGACGCCACTCGTTGAGAATCGACATCGCGTTGGTCTGGAACGGCAACATCTCCTGGGCCGCCCCGTCCCATTCGGAGGTGTAGCGCGAGTAGCCGCTGTCGGAGGAGTGCATGCCGATCAGCACGTCGTACTCGACGCACTTCTGCCAGAACGGATCGAACTCGGGCAGCGCGAACGACCGTGGGCCACGGAAGCCGGGCACCGGCGCAGGCCGGATCAGGATGGCGCGAGCCCCACGTTTGACGCACCACTCCAGTTCCTCGATCGCCTTCTCGACGATGGGCAGGGTGATCACCGGCGTGGTGAAGATCCGGTTCTGGTAGTTGAAGCCCCAGACCTCGTCGAGCCACTGGTTCAGCGAGTGGATGAGCACGTGGATGGCGACCGGGTCGTCGCGCAGCCGCTCCTCGATCAGGCTGGCCAACGTCGGGAACATCAGCGAGCGGTCGACGCCCAACTCGTTCATCAGTTCCAGGCGCGGGCCCGGTTCGAAGAACGCCGGAATCGACCGCATCGGCTCGCCGAACAGTTCCCGCTTGCTCTTGCCATCCGGATTGCCGAACTTGAAGTACTCCTCCCAGGCGCCCGGCCTGGCAACCACCGAGAACGTGGGGTTGGGAATGTAGTTGCTGATCACACCGCGCAGCGCGATCTTGGTGCGGCCATTGACCTCGACGTACTGGACGACGTCCTTGTACTCCTTGGGCAGGTATTTCGTCAGCGCCTCCGGCGGCTCGTACAGATGGTTGTCCGCGTCGAACAGCGGGAACGGTATGTCGACCCGGTGCGACAGTTGCCCCATTGGAACACTCCTTTTCTAGTTGCGAGAATCATATTCTCACTTTTGACAAGCCGCAATATTCTGCCGAGCCGCCGCCACATCCGCGCGGACGCGGAACTTCTGCACCTTCCCGCTGGCCGTCCGGGGGTAGTCGTCGACTTGGTGGAGTTCCTCTGGCCACTTCTGGGCCGCGACGCCTGCCCGCTTGAAGTGGGCACGCACCTCGTCGATGGTTGGCATCGAATGGCCTGCCCTGATGCGCAGCACCGCGGCCGTCCGCTCGCCGAGGCGTGCGTCGGGCGCGGCCACCACCACCGCCTCCACGACGCTCGGCATCGCGAGCAGCACCTCCTCGACTTCCAGCGCGCTGATGTTCTCGCCGCCGCGGATGATCACGTCGGACTTACGGTCGGTGATGGTCAGGTAACCGTCGTCGTCGAGCACGCCGACGTCGCCGGTGCGGTACCAGCCGTCGGAGTCGAACGCCTTGGCCGTCAACTCGGGATCGGTGTAGCCGAGGCACAAATCGGGCCCGCGGCTGAAGATCTCGCCGTCGGGTCCGAGCCGGATCTCGACGCCGGGGCGCGCGTTGCCGTCGGTGTAGAGCCGCTTGTCCTCCGGCGCGGTGGGCGCCGACCCGGTGATCGACGGGTGTTCGCTACTGCCGTAGGACCGGAAGACGAACATGCCGAGATCGGCAAGCCGACGGGTGACCGCAGCGGGCACCGTCGAGCCGCCGAGGCCGACGGTCGTGAAATGACGCATATGTGCTGGGGTGCAGTCCGGGTGGTCCAACAGGCTGGTGACGAAGTACGGTGGTCCGCCGCCGATCGAAAGCCCCTCGCTTTCAATGAGTTTGAGCACCTTGCCGGGGTCCCACACGTCGCACAGGTCGATCGGTGCGCCTTCCAATACCGGGATGAGAAAGGCGCCCAGCATGCCGATGAAGTGGCCGACCGGGGTGGCGGTGAGTTGCCTGCCGCGATCCTCCGGATAGTTCTCCAACAGCTGGCGCGTTTCGAAACCCAGCGTCTGATGGCTGTGCACAACGCCTTTGGGATTACTCGTGGTGCCGGAGGTGAATGCGATCAACGCCGGACCGGCGGGGTCGGTGGCCAGCGTGCCCTCGAGCGGTTCGTCGGCAAGCAGTTCGTGGTAGTCCGTGCCGACGAGCCCCACGATCGGGATGTCGTCGCAAAGGTCGGGCGCAAACTGCATGCGGCCGAACTCTTCTGCGGTGATGAACACCCGAGGCTTGGCCGTCCCGAGGATGTGAGTCAGTTCCTTGCGACCGTAGAAGTGCACGATCGGCACCGTCACCGCGCCCAGGAACGTCGACGCCCAGAACGCGGCCGCGGCCTCCATCCAGTTGGGCAGTTGCAACGCCACCAGGTCGCCGGGGCCGACGCCGCGGGCATGCAGGCCCGCCGCCAACCGTCGCGCCTCCAATTCGACGTCATGGAACGTGCCCGCAAATGGCCGGACCGTCGAGTGCACGTGGAAACCGACGTCGGGGTTGTTCTTCAGCCCGCGCGCGACGAGGTCACCGAGGGTGTCCTGGGTCCACCACCCCGCCTCCTGGTAGCGCTTGGTCAGTTCAACAGGGATTTCTCGCATGCGTTCCGCAGCACCTCCGCTCCGCTGCGATGTTATTCTCCGCTAGAGAGAATGCCAATACCGCAGACGGAGAACGCTTGATGGTCGACCTCGAGTTGGATGACGGCCTGGCGGTCATCACCATCGACCGCCCGCACGCCCGCAACGCCATCTCAATGGAGACCATGGATCAGTTGGAGAAGGCGCTCGACGGGGCGGTCGGCGCCAAGGCATTGGTGCTCACCGGAGCCGGTGATCGGGCGTTCGTCTCCGGCGGCGACCTGAAGGAACTCAGCGCGTTGCGCACCGAACACGAGGCGGCCTCGATGGCGTTCCGGATGCGCACGATCTGCGATCGGATCGCCGCGTTCCCCACCCCCACCGTCGCGGTGCTCAACGGCCATGCGCTCGGCGGCGGCGCCGAGTTCGCGGTGGCGGCTGACATCCGGCTCGCCGCCGATGACGTCAAGATCGGCTTCAACCAGGTGACGCTGGAGATCATGCCGGCATGGGGCGGCGCCGAGCGCCTCGTCACGCTCGTAGGCTATGGCAAGGCGCTGCTGCTGGCAGGCACCGGCACGGTGCTCGACGCCGCCGAGGCCGAGCGAATCGGTCTGGTGGACAAGGTGTTACCGCGCGCCTCCTTCGCCGACGACTGGCGTGGCATCGCCAAGGCGTTGGCGAGCCGGCCGGCAGGCGAGATCAAGCGCGTGATGAAGGGTGTCTCCACCACGGAGGCCGTCACGTCGTTCGCGCGGCTGTGGGTGGCCGACGAACACTGGACGGCCGCAGACAAGGTGATGAAGAAGAAGAAGCAGTGACAAGTCGCTAGACGATCGGGGTGGAGCCGTCCCAATTCGCCGCGGCGTCGCGAATGAACTCCGCGCTGGCTCGCGTCGTCTCGGTGAGTTCGGAGATCTCCACGATCGGGGCTGGGCTGTTCGGCGGCTCGACGTAGGCGAAACGCACTCCGAAGTTTTCGCCGCCCGACCACACCACCGGCCAATCGGCCTCCTCGACGGCCTTCATGGTGGCGTCGAAATCTTCGGTCCAGTAGGCCAATTGGTGGTAACCAGGGCCGTTGGCCGCCAGGAACTCCGTGAATATGCTCGGTGTGTCGTCGTGCTGGCAGATCAGCTCGATCTGCATCTCGCCGCTGTTGGCCATCGCCAACGACAGCGTGGTCTCGCACGGCTCGCCGCGATACGTCGCACTGATTGGCAGGTCCCGGATGACAGCCCACGGGCCGACCCCCAACCCAACCCAGCTCGCCAGTGCCTCGTCGAGATCGGTTACCACGTAGCCAATCTGACGGATCGGCCCCGGCAGCACACTCATGTCGCCGTGGGGTGGACGACGACGCGCGGTGGTCCCTGCGACTTGCGCGCCAAGTCGACCGCGTCGGGCACCTCGTCGAGACCGATCACCCTGCCGATGCTGGGCAGCGTGTCCAGTCGACCGCTGACCACCGCGTCGATGGTGCCGTACCAGTCGACGGGATGCGGGCCGCCGCCGAATTGAATGGTCGCCCCTTTGTGCGTGGCCGCGGTGACGGACACCGAATCGTTGTCGGAGGCGCAGATCGCCGCGCTGAGCGGCCGGATCAGCAACTGGCCGGGCCCTGGAACGGGATCGGCCGTCTCGCGCACCGTCAGCCCACCGTCACGTAACACGACCGCCCGCATGTCAGGCGTTCCTGCTGGATGCGAAATCCAGTGAAGCCGTGGTCATCATCTCGACGAGCGCCCGTCGGTCGATGGTCCACACCGCAGACGAGGCCGCCCGGTTGTTGTCGCCGACCACGTGCACAGGACCGTTGCCGATGTTTTCGATGATCTCGCCCGCCACGTCTTCGGGAAGCATGTGCGCGGCCGGGTCGTACTCGATGCCCATCCGCGCAAAGGCCGGGGTGTACGTCATCCCGAGCGGTGTGCAGCAGACGTCGACGCCGTGGGACCGAAGCTCGGCCCACAATCCTTCGGCGAGGTTGTGCTGGAAGGCCTTGACCGCCGAGTACATCGCGAGCGTCGCCGAACCGGCCAGACAGGCCAACGACGCGACGAGCACGATGCCGCCGCGACCGCGCTCGCGCATGGCAGTACCGAAATGGTGTGCCAGGACGGTGGGCCCGATGCAGTCCAGCTTGATCTGTTTGAGCGAATAGTCGAGTTCGTTGTCCAGGAAGGCGTTCGTCCGGTCCGACGCGCCCGCGTTGTAGATCAACAGCCCCACCTCGAGGCCGTCGGTCGCGGCGGCCACCGTCGCGCCTGCGTCGGGTTCGGTGAGGTCCTGCACGACGACGCGCGTCTGCACCCCGTGGTCCTCACTGGCCTGAGTAGCCACCTCGTCAAGCAGGCGCCTGTTGCGCGCGATCAACACGAGATCCAATCCGCGCGCGGCCAATTGGTCGGCCAAGGCAGCGCCAATCCCTTCGGAGGCACCCGCGATGACGGCCCACCGACCGAACTTCTCCCCGAAATCTCCGGTCATGAGCCAGTTGCCGATGCGGCGCCTGCATGCACCCGCGCGATGCTCGTCGTGCGGCGCGAGATGCGCCAGCCGTCGGCCGTGCGGACCAGCTCGTCGTCGTAATGTCCCAGCGCCTCAACCCAACTGGCCGCGTCGTCTGGGATCGCCTGCAGCACAGCGTGGACGTACGACCGTGCCGTCGCACGGTCACCGTCGACCGCGATCGTCAAGTTGGTCAGCCGGTGATACGTCGGACCCATCGCGTCGTGAAGCTGCCGCATCAGGTCGGTGATCGCATCGGCGCCCGAGTAGCGGCCGACTTCGCCGTAATCGACATCGACGTCCTCGGTCCAGCATCTGCGCAGCAGCGGCCAATCTTTGGAATCGATTCCGGTGGCGTAGCGGATCAGCACCTCGGCGATCTGCTCCTTGTCGGCATCCACACGGCGAGGCTATTTCACAAGTTAGACTCGGGTCAACTATGTATACCGCGGAAAACCATTGCCATGCCTGAGATAGCTCGGATGCCTATTGCTGACCAAGGTCAGCGCCGCGCCTCGTTTCAGCAGGCGCGTTCACACCAGACCAAGCAGTCACTGGTGCAGGCGGCGATGGCGTTGTGGCGCACCAATGGGTATGCGGGCACGACCGTGGCCGACATCTGCCGCGCCGCGGGCGTGTCGAAGGCGTTGTTCTACTTCTATTTCCCGCGGAAGGAGGACGTGCTGTTCGAAGTCGGGGTGTTGTCGACGGATGTCGCGCACAACGTCGCGACCGAGATGATGGCCAAACCGTACGAGGTGTCGGCGGTGATCACGGCGGTGCTCGCCAGCATCGAGGACACCATGCGCCGCAGTACCCCCGAACTCGTCGTCGAGGCGATCCTCGAGGGTTACCGGCAGGCGCTTGCCGGCCACGATCATCTGGAGCGGACGTCAGTGATCTTCGCCGAGGTGTTCGAGCGGGCAAAGCAGGACGGCAAGTTACCTTTGGACTTCGACGGCGCGCACGTCGCGAACGTCGCGCAATCTCTCGTGGGCGAAGGTGCGCGCCACTGGGCGGCGGGCAAGTACGGCGGGCGGTCTTTCGCCGAGGTGGTCAGTCGTGACATCACGGCGTTGGTCGTTGGCTATGCGCGCCCGTGTTCTCTCTAGACGAGAATCTCATTTCCGGTTATCGTGAACGACGTGTCAGCACAGCAGATAGCGCTTGCGCCGGAGATCTCGACCTGGCCTGCCGAGAATCCCCAACTCATCGGAAGCACCTGCGGTAAGTGCGGCGCCACCGCGTTCCCCGTCCAGCAACGCTGCCCCAAGTGCAGTGCCGGCCAGATGTCCGAGGTCCTGTTGCCCCGCCGCGGGACCTTGATCGCGTGGACCACCCAAGGCTTCCCGCCCGGCGCGCCGTACAAGGGTCCGACCGGTAAAGACTTCGTCCCGTTCGGCGTAGGCCTGGTGCAACTCGACGATGTCATCCGCGTCGAGGGCAGGCTCACCGAGAACGACCCCGCCAAACTGAAGTTCGGCCAGGAGGTCGAACTGACCATGACCCCGTTCACCACCGACGAGGACGGCAACGAGGTCGTCACCTTCGCCTTTCGGCCGGTCTGAGAAAGGAACGCCATGAACGACGTCGCCATCATCGGCGTGGGTCTGCACCCGTTCGGACGGTTCGACAAGACCGCGATGGAGATGGGCGCCGACGCGATCGACGCTGCCCTCACCGACGCGGGAGTCCAGTGGAAGGACATCCAGTTCGGCTTCGGCGGCAGCCATGAGGTCTCCAATCCCGACGCGGTGACCCGCCTGGTGGGCTTGACGGGCATCACGTTCACCAATGTCTTCAACGCGTGCGCCACCGCCGCGTCGGCGATCCAGCAGACCGCCGACACCATCCGGTTGGGCAAGTACGACATCGGCATCGCGATCGGTCTCGACAAACACCCGCGCGGTGCGTTCACCGACGATCCCGCCAAGCTCGCGCTGCCGCAGTGGTACGCCGAGAACGGTCAGTTCGTCACCACCAAATTCTTCGGGATGAAGGCCAACCACTACATCCACAAACACGGCATCTCGCAGGCGACGCTGGCAAAGGTGGCGGCGAAGAACTTCCGCAACGGCGAGAAGAATCCGAATGCGTTCCGGCGCAAGCCTATTCCCGAGGAAGAGATCCTCAACTCGACGGTGCTCAACTATCCGCTGACGCAGTACATGTTCTGTGCTCCCGATGAGGGCGCGGCCGCGGTCATCATGTGCCGCGGCGACATCGCACACAAGTTCACCGACAAGCCGGTCTATGTGCGGGCCACCGAGATCCGGACCCGCACGTTCGGCGCCTACGAGGTGCACGCCACCTCGGCGCCGCTCGACGAGGACCCCTCCCCCACGGTGTTCGCAGCCAAGGCCGCCTATGAGGCCGCGGGCATCGGCCCGGAGGACGTCGACGTCGCCCAGTTGCAGGACACCGATGCCGGCGCCGAGGTCATTCACATGGCCGAGACGGGGCTGTGCGCAGACGGCGATCAGGAGAAGCTGATCGCCGACGGCGAGACTGAGATCCACGGCTCACTGCCGATCAACACCGACGGAGGGTTGATCGCCAATGGTGAGCCGATAGGCGCCTCGGGGCTGCGGCAGGTGCACGAACTGGTGCGCCAACTGCGCGGCGAGGCAGGCGACCGGCAGGTGCCCGGTGGCCCTCGCGTCGGCTTGGCGCACGTCTACGGAGCCCCCGGCACGGCATCGGCGACGATCCTCAGCCTGTAGAAACCAGATCGCCCAATCGGAGCACGCTGTCGGAAACATGGTTCTAGGATCTCGGAAATGAGGTTTCCGCCTGCGCTATCGGCGACGGTGCTGGCCGGGTGTCTGATCCTAGGCACGCCATCCGCGGCCGCGGACAACGATCCCCCGCCTCCTCCGTTGCACAACGTCCACTACACGGTGTGGGCCGAGCAGCCATTCAGTGTGGTGATTTATTACCGCGACACCGACCCACCGAACTGGGCGGACTACAGCCACAATCCATATCAGTTCAGCCCCAAGGCAGAAGCCGACGTCGGGCCGAATCAGCAGTGGAATCTGGATGTCGGACTGGTCAACCCCGATCAATGGGCGATGGTGGTGGCGGGCACAGGCGGGGAATCAACCAAGACGCCGAACATCCACTGCGCGCTTGCCGTCGACGGCGTGGTCGTGAAGACCCATCAGGGCCCCAAAGGCGCGCTCTGCTCGATTCGCCCCTGGTGATCGTCGGCCGGTGGCGGTTCACCTTCGAGGCGGCGTAACCACTGTTCGCAGTACTGGAAGGTTTCCTCGTGACCGGAAGACATGCCGAGCGCCCGTTCCATCACGATCGCTTGCGACACGCTCGTCGCGAACACCGTCCACACCACGGGCGGCACTTCCGAGGTCGCGATGCCGTAACGCTCCAACGCTGCGGCGATGGCCTTGTTCTGCTCCTCACGGAAACGCTCGGCGTAGTAGACGATTTCGGCCCGCAATGCCTTGCGATGATTGGCCAGACCCATGAACTCCATCGTCAGTCGCGTCGCCTCCGGCATCGTGCTGAACCGCCACAGCGCCCACAGCGGTTGCGGCGACGCCAGCGCTGTCTTCAGCACCCCGAGCCCCTCTTCCGCTCTGCGCCGGAACACCTCGAGGAACAGGTCCTCCATCGTGCGGAAGTAGTAGTGCACGAGTTGCGGCTTGAGGCCGGCCCGTTCGGCTACCCGCCGGGAAGTGACCGCGCCGTAGCCCTCTTCGAGCAACAGTTGCTCGGCGGCGTCGAGCAGCACGCCGCGGTTCTTCGCGTCCGGCGCTCCCATTCTTCGCGCCGATGCCATGTCAATTCCTCTCATAGCTGCTGCCACGCAGATGGTAGCCGCCGACCCGTGGTGTCACCTTGACCGTGACTCTACGTGCATGCTAAGCAGGTGCTCAGCATATCTTGGGATCCGGAAGGAAACGCAAGCAGATGACCACTGATTACGACGATGTCGACTACTTCACGGATCCCTCGTTGGTGCCAGACCCTCACCCGTATTACGACCACATCCGCGGCAAGGACCCCGTGTGCTGCCCGATCAACAACGGAGTCCTCGCCGTCACCGGCTGGGAAGCGGCCAACAACGTCTACAAGGACTCCGAGAACTACTCGTCCTGCGTCGCGGTGATGGGACCGTTCACACCGATCCCCTTCACCCCGGAGGGTGACGACATCTGCGCACAGCTCGAGAAGCACCGCACACAGATCCCGATGTTCGAGCACATGGTGACGATGGACCCGCCGCAGCACACCGACGCCCGCTCGATCCTGGCTCGACTGCTGACGCCGAAGCGACTCAAGGAGAACGAAGACTTCATGTGGCGGTTGGCCGATCGTCACATCGATGAGTTCATCGCCGACGGTCGCTGCGAGTTCCTCGCCGCATACGCGAAGCCGTTCTCCCTCTTGGTGGTTGCGGATCTCCTGGGCGTCCCGGAAGCCGACCACGAGGACTTCCGTCAATCCTTCGGAGCAGGACAGCCAGGAACCAACATCGGCGCCCTGGACCACGAGGTGATCGCGACCAATCCGTTGGCATGGGCGGACGAGAAGTTCTCGCAGTACATCGAAGATCGCCGTGAATCGCCCCGCGACGACGTGCTGACCTCCATCGCCACCGCCAAGTACCCCGACGGCTCCACGCCCGAGGTGGTCGACGTCGTCCGCACCGCAACGTTCCTGTTCGCCGCCGGCCAGGAGACCACCGCGAAACTACTCGGCGCGGCGCTTCGGGTGCTGGGCGACCGGCCCGACATCCAGCGCAGGCTCCGGGAGGACCGCAGCCTCATTCCGGTCTTCATCGAGGAATGCCTGCGGATGGACAGCCCGGTGAAGAGTGTTTTCCGAATGGCCCGCAAGACAACGACTCTCGGCGAAACTCCGGTGCCTGCGGGCACCACGGTGATGGTCAGCCCCGGCGCGGCAAACCGCGATCCCCGCCGGTTCGAGAACCCGCACGAGTTCCAACTGGACCGCAAGAATGTCCGCGAACACATCGCCTTCAGTCGCGGGATCCACTCCTGCCCCGGTGCCCCGCTGGCCCGCGTCGAGGGCCGGGTGTCAATCGAGCGGCTTCTCGACCGACTGGCCGACATCAAGATCAGCGAGATCGAGCACGGCTCTATCGACGCCCGCAACTACACCTATGAGCCGACGTTCATTCTGCGCGGACTCACCGAACTCAACATCGAGTTCACCCCCGCCGGTTAGGCTTTCAGCCGTGCGCGGAATCCTCGCTTCGCTTGTGGCATGCGGAATGATCACGACGGCATTGCCTCTGTCCGCCGAAGCATCCGCGGCGTGCGATTCCGTCGACTGCGTGCCCAACCTCGCGCGAGGCGTCGCCGCCGGCGCGCCGTGTACGCCCGCACCGTCGTTCGTGTTCGGCCTCGACGCAAGCGGCGGAACGCTGATCTGCGCCTCGCAGGGCATGTGGGTGCCGGTTGGGCCGTTGGTCGGCACACGTGAGGTGGCGCAGCCATGCGACCGCGCAGGCACGACGGCGCAGCAACCCTTGGCGGGCAACGACTTACAGCTGCTGCGCACTCCTGGTGTGCCGCTGCGGTGTGCGGACGTCAACGGCGCGCTGCGCTGGGTGAACTTCTAGGTATCGCCGCGTACCCAGCGGCTGGCGCCCTCGTAGGCCACACAGGTGAGGATCAGGCCGTCCGGCGCCTGTGCCATCTCGCCGTCCATGGCGGGACAGAAATCGCCCTCATTCTTGACTCCGTGCATCTCCGGAGAGCGGAACCACCTCGGTTCGTAACGCCGCGGCGAACCACAGAACACCAGCCGCCCCCACGACGTCACGCCGAACGCATAGTAGGTGGGGTTGTCGCAGTAGGAACCGAGCACGACGCCGGGCACGATGCCGGGTGTGCAGGAGGGATAGTCGCATTCGGCGGGATCGTCGGCCCTGGCGGGGAATGCGAAGCCCAGCGAGCCGGCCGTGAGCATGGCAGCGAGCACTGCGACGGGGGACCGCACGGTGCGATCTTCCCACAGACGGGAACGAAATTCTCACTCTCGGAGAGGATTACTACCCCCCGCGATAAGCTAGCACGTTATGCGGGGAGTTGAGCTATGCGCAGGTGCTGGAGCGATCTGTGCCGTGGTCGCAGTTCTCGGTACGGCTCCGTCTGCACACGCCACAGACTACGGAGTTGCGCTCAATGGCACCTATCGGGCGTTCTCGAACGGGGAATGGGCGCAAACCAGCGCGGGTCCGAACGGCGCGGGTGGAGCCATGGTTTACATCGACCAGCCGTCGAAGATGGAGACCTTCTCTGTGACCTCGGATTGTATTAGTCCGATCGAATGCTACGGCGAGGTCAGAAGCGACGCAGGCTGGACCGGCGCGCTGAACTTCAACGGTGATTCCTGGAGGATCGACCGCGACGTCCCAAATTGGCTGCCGTGCCCCGACGGCACCGCAGCCCCCGCTCACCAGAACTTCGCGTTGTGGGGGTGGAATCCAGCGACGAGTGAGAAGAACAAGGATCGTGACCTGATCGTGGGCTGGGAAAGGACACTGGCCCCTAGTGGCGCATGCGGTTACAACAAGCCGGTTGTCACTCAGCTGCCAGTGCGACTGGAACTGATGTCTTAGCCGCGTCATGGGCTGATCAGATCGGCAGCAGGTCCTTCCACGATTTGGGTTGCGCAGCAGCAACCGGGGTCGCCACTTGCTGAAGCCGCCCATCGGGGCTCATATAACGCCCTGTGCGGGGGTCGTAGCTCGCGATCGCGACCGATGGACCGCCAGGTCCGTTGTCGTTGAACGCGCTTGGCGCGACGGGTACCCCGCCGTCTGAGGGTGGCACCTCCGCGGGGCCGGGCAGGGGGCCGTGCGGAGCGGTCGGTGCCTCCCCAGCTGCGGGAGCGACAGGAGTCTCTGCCGGCGCGACCGGAGTGTCTGGTGGCGGTATCGGCACCGGAGCGTCTGGTGGCGGTATCGGCACCCCGTTGAGCGAATTGCCCGGCGGGGGCGGCGGCAGTGGGGGCTCCGAAGGTGCGGGTGCTATCGGAGCGGCCAATGGATCGGGGGGCAGTCCGAGCGCGCCCGCACCCGGTGGCAGGGGCGTGCCCTCGATGGGTGCGTGAATTCTGTCGTTGAAGTCGACCCGGTCGTCGACCGGCACGCCTTGCGCGACCAGGTTCGGGTCGAATGGATTCGGTCCGAGGCTGTGCTGGCGCATCGCCAGGGGCACATAGCCCTTGGGGTCGTTGCAGAGTTCGACTGTGGGAGCGCGCTTTCCGGGGTGCTCCATGCAGGGGTAGTTGCGGGCGCCACGCACGGCGATGGGCGAATCCTGCGGCAGTTTGCAATACAACCCGTCCGGCGTGTCGACGGTGGTGGTGTCGGCGGGGTTGCGCCACTGCGACGGCGGCAGGAAACCGACCGTGCATGCGTTCGGATCAGCGATGGTGAGTGAGAAGTCGCTGAGGGGCAGTCCCGTCGGGTTGTTCTTCGGAAGCCCGAATGACTGCTGGGCCGCGATGACCCCGGGCAGAAGCACCAGGAGTTGTTCGAGCGAGGGGTTATACGTGACGAGGATCTGACCCAGGGTAGTGAGGTTCGCCAGCAGTACCGGCAGAGTCGGCTTTATTTGAGTGAGAAGCGCTGAAACCTCCTCCGCGAAGCCAGGTCCGCGTTGCAGGATCGCTCGCACCTGCGGGTCATCCTGCGCGACCTGGTCCGTGATTCCAGCCAAGCTGCGCGCCCACGTCCGAATCGCGTCCGTGGTCTGGGCCTGCGAATCCAGAAGTGGCCCACTGTCATCGATCAGCGCTCGACTCTGGTCAGATACGTCGTTGAGGTAACCGGTGATCTTTGACGACGAGTCGACAAGGGATTGGAAGTCGTCGCCGGCGCCGTTGAAGGCCTTGAACGACTCGTCGAGCAAGTCACTGATTCGGTCTTTTGGAATGCTGCCTACAAGCGCGCTGAGTTGGTCCAGCATCGGACCCACCTGCTGCGGGACTGTAGTGTTGTCCACGGAGATCACAGAGCCATTGCGCAGATACGGGCCCGAATCGGTACGCGGACGCAGATCCACATACTGCTCGCCGACAGCGGAAACGCTGAGGACGTTTGCCTGCAAATTCGCGGGAATCTTCGGCGAAGTGCCCAGCGTCATCTTCGCCTCCGCGCCGGTCTCGGTGAGCTTGATGTCCCTCACCTCCCCTACCTGCACCCCCCGGTAAGTCACGTTGGAAAAGCGATAGAGGCCGCCTGCGGCCGGCAGTTCCAACGTCACCTGAATGTGGCCGATACCGAGCAAGGTCGGCAACTGCATGTAGGTGAAAATCATTACCGCCACACCGACGATCGACGCGATGGTGAAGATAACCAGCTGGTTTCGGACGAAGCGCGTCAAAACCATCAGCCACCGCCTCCCGGTGTCGATGGGACCGCCGGCGGTGCCGGCTGTTCGGGGGCATACGGCCCTGCAAAGACTTGCGAGGATGTGGTCACCGGAGCCGCATTCGCCGGTGGCGCCACGGGCACCAGCGGCTCGGTGACTGCCGGCATCGGCCCACTCGGCGGCGCTTGCGGAGGAGGCAACCCCTCCGCGGCGGTCGCATCCTCGGGAGGTGGCGGCGCAACACCCACACCCAGCGGATTGTAGGAATAATTCAGATAGAACGGATCTCCGGGCGCGGGGATGAATTTAGCGTCCTGGTCGCCCCACCGAGTGCCGAGGAAGAAGGTCCGCTTCAGTCGCGGGTAGGTGATGTCGAAAACGGCGAACAGGTTGATGTTGTCCCCGCGCGCGACTCGGTCGGCGAAGGTCGGGCCGTACGGGAAGGCGGTGGCAAATCGAAGCCCAACCGTCAGATCGGGTCCGACGTCGGCGAGTGCCTTGATCGTCGGCTCGAGATTCTTCAGGTCGGCCACCAGATCGTCACCCGCATCGTTGACCAGCCGGGTCGCGGTGTCGCTCAACTGGCCGAGCTTCGACAGCGCGGTCGTCAACCGCGGCCGCTCCCTGACCAGCACATCCAATGCCGGCGGAATGTCCTTGAGCGCGCGGTCGATCACATCGCGTTGCCCCGCGAACGTGCCGGCAACTCGCCTCAGTTGCTGGATGGTGGAAATGATGTTGTCGCGTTGCTGATCAAGTACGCCAACGACGTTGTCGAGGCGGGTGAGCAGCTCGCGGATCTGTGGTTCGCGTCCTGACAACGCGGCGCTGAAGTTGTGGATGATGTCACCGATCTGTCCCAGACCGCCTCCGTTGGCGATCACCGACAGCGATGACAGTGTCTGTTCCGTGGTCGGATAGGCCGAAGACCGGTTCAAGCCGATGGTGGCACCGGGCTGCAATCTGCCAATTGGCTTTTCGCCGAGCGGCGGGTTGAGCGCCAAGTGCATCGAGCCCAGCAGGCTGGTCTGACCGACCGTGGCCACCGCATTGGCAGGCACGACCACGTCGGGCTTGACCGAAATCTCCACATCGGCATGCCAGTCTTTGACGGTCATCTTGCCGATGCTGCCGACGACGACGTCGTTGATCATGACCGGCGAATTCGACTCCATCGTAGACACATTCGGGATCTCGACGTGATAGGTCACGGCGTCCGGTCCACGTCCGACTGCTCCGGGTAGCGGTAGCGAGTTCAATCCTTCGAACGAGCAACCCGTCATCGTCACGGCCAGACATGCCCCGATGATGGTGAACCACTTCACTTTTCGCTCGCCGGTCACGGTCGTGGCCCCCCTTCTGCGGGCAGCAATGGCGTACCGGGTGCCACGGGCGGTGGCGCCTGATCAGCCGGAAGCGCAGGGTTTTGCGGAAGCAGCATGCCGTCAACGGTCGGCGGCGGTCCGGGAAGGATGGTGGGCGGACCCGGAATCGGTGCGCCGGGGAATAACGCCGGCGACGGAGTGGCGGGTACTTCTCCGCCTGGCGAATACAACCCCGGCGGCGCGGGTGGCTGTCCCCAGCCGGGGGGCGGTGGGACGTCGCCGGCACCGGTGTATGCGGACACAGTGGGCGGTGGCTCGGGCGCGTCGCCTGGCCCGGCACCTCCTGGCGCTAGCTTCGGGTCGGTGTAGATGATGTTTTCCGGTTTGGGCGCAGGTCGCAGGTACAAGTTGATGGGGAACGGCAAGTTGTTGAAATTGAGCAATCGCAAAGCCGGTCCAAGGTATTGCGAGCAGAGTTTCGCCGTTTCGGGTGCGGTGGTGTTCTCGACGGCGCCGATCAGGCCGCAGAAGAAATAGACCGGATTGGCGAAGTTGGCGAGCGAAATCGCGCCGCTCACTCCGCCGGAGGGCGGGTAGTAGATATTTTGGTAGTTGGCGACCGCGTTCGGCGTGATATGGAGGACGTTCTCCACAGCCATGCGGTTGTCGACCAGGATCTGGGTGACTTCGCCCAGGCTCCTCACCTGCTCGGACACCTGGTCGCGACTGCCGGCGACGAAGCGCTGCACCTCGCCGAGGGCGACGGACAAATCCTTTAGCGCAGCGTCCAGATCGGACGTACTGTCGTTCACGACACTTGTCAAACTGGCCAGCCGGTTCTCGAACATGACGATCTGTTCTCTGCTGTCGCGAAGTGCGGTGACGAAGATCTGCAGATTCTTGATGATAACGGCGACGTTGCCGCCGCCTTCGGCGAAAATCCTTGCGGCGCCAGACAATTGGGCCAATGTCTGCCGGAGCTTGGCGCCGTTGCCGTCCAATGCGTCCGCGGCGCTGTCGATGAACCTCGAAATGGAGGTGCCCGACACCCCGGCCTTCGGCCCCAAATCCGTTGCCAGGCGCATCAACTGCGTCTTGACCTCGTCCCACTCCACGGGGACTGCGGTTCGGTTGCTGGGTATCACCGCGCCGTCATGCATGGTCGGTCCGCCACCCTTCCGGTACGCCGGCGTGAGCTGTACGTACCGCGCCGCGACCAGATTCTGCGCGACGATCACGGCCTTGGCGTCAGCCGGAATGGGCACGTCGCGATCGACCTTCAAGGTCATCTTCGTTTGCGTGCCTTCGGGTTGGATGGAGTCGATCTTGCCCACCTTGACGCCCGAGACGCGGACCTCATCGCCGGGATAGATGGCGGTCGCGGTCGGGAAGTAGGCGGTGATGGTGTGGGGTTTGAAGAAGGCCAAGCGCACCAACATCACCGCTCCGGCCAGGAGGACCACGGCCAGAAGCACGGCGGTGAGTGCGACGAGGCGCTTACGGGTTGCCATCATCGGGCAGGTCTCCTGGTAGCGGGATCCCGTTGACTGGGAAGGGCAGCTCGGCGCGTGGGCCCGCGTTGTCCGGCGGCTGACCTGCGTCCACGCCGCGTCGGAAACCGAAGACGTAGTCCAAGAACGGCTGCAGGATCTGCGCTGGTGAAATGTTGGGTACGAACGCGTTGTAATAGGCGCCGGTGGCCACGATCTCACCTTGAGTGAGCTCGTATTTGGCCAGGCCCGGGATCGCCTTGGAGAGATTGTCCCGATTCTTTATCAGCATCGCGTTGACGCGATTCAGCCTTTCCAGCGTCGGCGCCAACTTCTGCTCGTTGTCGGCAACCACGCCGGTTAGTTCCCGCGACACCGCCGATGTGTTGGCGAGCAGGCTGACGATCGCCTGTCGACGCTCGTTGAGCACCGCGAGCAGATCGTTGGCATTCAGGATGAGCGTGTTGACCTGGTTGCTGCGTTCCGAGAGGATGCCGGTCACGTCGCCGGCGGTTTTCAGCAGCTCGGCCAAACTTTGATCGCGATCGTTGAGCGATTTCGACAGTCGCGACAGGCCGTCGAACGTCGGCCCCAACTGCGGCGAAATCTGGTCGAGCGTCGCCGCCAACGTGTCGAGCGACTGGTTGAGGGTGTCGGTGTTGGTTGCAGCCGTGTTCGCGGTGAGTTCACTGACCGCGTCGGTCAGCGAGTACGGCGACGACGTGCGCGTCACCGGAATGATCTGATTGTGGTCCAGCGTGCCGCTTCCCGAGGAGTCCAAGGCGAGCACCCGCTCCCCCAGCAGGGTTCCGGTTCGGATGTGCGCAGTGGTTTCCGAGCCGAGGGCGGCGCTACCTGCGATGGTGAAGGTGACCAGCGCGTCGCCGTTGTCGAGCTCGATCGAGGACACCGAGCCGACCTTGATGCCAGACACCGTCACGTCGTTGCCCGTCGCGAGGCCGCCGGCCTCGGTGAAGAGCGCCTGGTACTTGATGGCGGTGGCGTATTGCAGCAACCGTTGCGGTTGAAGGCCCACGACGATCACCAGAATTATCAGGATGACGCCGATGACCCCTGCTTTGATGAGTTGGGATCCGCTGTATCTGTCCATTACTGTTCGGCGCACCTCCCTGTCTCTTGTTTGATCCAGGGAAAGACCACGGTGCGGCCCGTCAGGTCGCTGGCCCGGAAGGTGATCCCGCAGATGTAGTAAGGGAAGAACGAGCCGTAGGAGCCGACCCGCGCGAGTTTGCGGTAGAGCTCGGGCAGCCGCTGAAGGGTAGCGTCAAAATAATCTTTGTGTTTTCCGTCCAGCAGGGGAGCCAGCCTGCTCAACTGGTCGACGGTGCCGGCCAACGGCGGGCGCGCACGGCCGAGCAAGTCGGTCAGGGAGGCGGTGCCGTTGTCGAGAGACGTGATCGCCTGACCAATGGGATCGCGGTCGGCCGACAAGCCACTGACCAGTTGCTCGAGCCGGTCGATCGCACCGGAGAATTCGTCACCGTCCTTGGAGAGTGTTCCGAGCAGCGTTCGCAAGTCGTCGATCAACTGCTCGATGACCTGGCTGTTATCCGCCAAAGAGTTTGAAAATGACGATGTCTTCGAGAACAGCGATTCGAGTGTGCCACCTTGACCCTGCAAGATTTGGACGAGCGACGAGGTGAGCGCGTTCACGTCTTGCGGATTCAGCCCTCGGATAACCGGTTTCAGCCCCCCGAGCAGCAAGTCGAGGTCCAGGGCGGGTGCGGTACGATCCGCGGGTATCTGTGAGCCGACCGGTAGTATCTTCGTCGATCCCGGGCTGTCGGCGAGTTCGAGAAAGCGATCGCCGGTTAGATTCAGATAGCGAATCTGCGCTCTAGTTCCTGTGGTCAGCACGACGTCGCGATCCGCGTCGAACTCGACGAGCACCTTGCGATCCGGTCGCAACGACACCGTGTTCACAGTGCCGACCCGAATCCCCGCGACCCGCACGGTATCTCCCGTCTTGAGTCGTGAGGCGTCGGTGAAAATCGCCGAGTACCCGTTCGTCGCACCAGTTCTCATCTGGCTGAAGATCAAGAACAGGAAGGCTGTCAAAACCGCCATCACGATCGCGAAGACCGTGAATTTGATGAGCGTGCCCCTCGAGCGTGTCATCCGGGCATTCCGATCTGTGCGGAGTTACGCGGCGGTCCAGGAATCGGCCCGAACAACCAGTTCTTGAGTCCCGCTGAGTTCAACAGAATGCCCTGGTTCCCGTATTGGTACGGATTGGCGCCAACATCAGCGACGATGGCCGGCACCCGGAACTCCGGGGGAACGTTGGGCAGACCCAGTTCCTTGCAATATGGCCGACCCTTTGCGGCCACCTTCGGCAGGTCATTCGGATAGCGATAGCGCTCGGTACCGAGTGTCAGACCGGCAGACACGACCACGGCGCTGTTGTTACCGGGAAGTGGTGGCGAATTCGCCATCACGGCTAGTCCGGCAATCGAACAATTCACTGATTCGTGATACCGGTTGAGTAGTTCGGTGGTGGGCACCAGCAGGCGCGCCACCTCGGCCAGCGCTGGTTCGTTACCGCCGATCACCTCGTTCCCGATGTCCGCTAAACCAATTGAGCTGACCAGGAATTGGTCAAGCTCCTGTGGTTGGTCGACGACGGAATTGCTGATCGTTGTTGTGCTATCAGCGGCCTTGATGAGGTCGGGTGCTGCATCCGCGTACGCGCTGAGTGTCGGAACCGCGGATTCGAGATCGCGGCTGAGGTTTGGCAGGCTCGGTTCTATTTCGGCGAGGAAAGCGTTGAAATCGGTCAGCGTCCTGCCAAATTTCTCGCCGCGACCGTTGAACGCCTTCGCGATTGCGCCGAGGGTCTGGTTGAGCTTCGCGGGGTCGATCTTGTCCAGCACCTGCACCAACTGCTGAAAGACGGTGTTTATCTCGACCACGACGTGCTGGCTCTGGATCACTTGACCGGGACGGAGGTGCTGCGCTGAAGGATTATCCGGGGGAACCATGTCAACAGACTTGGCTCCGAACACCGTTGACGATTTGATGTCGACGTTCACGTTTGACGGGATGAGATGTAGCTGCGACGGATCCATCGCCAGGTGCAGCGCCGCGGTACCGTCGGGCTGGTACTCGATCGACTCGACTTTGCCGACCTGCACGCCACGCATCTTGACCTTGGCATCGTTGTTCATCACCAGGCCAGCGCGATCCGAAATAACCGTCACCGGCTCGGTTTTGGAAAAGCTGCCCCGGAACAGGCCGATGGCCAAAGCGATGATCAAGCCAATGGCAAGGACCAATGCCAAGCCCGTCAGCGGGCGTACCGCACTACTCTTCATCGGCCGCACCTACCCTGACAGGTTGAAGTTGCCGTTGGAACCGTAGATGGACAGCGACACCAGAAGGGTTACTGAGACGACTACGACTAGCGAGGTGCGCACCGCGTTCCCAACTGCGACCCCGACACCTGAGGGTCCGCCGGCGGCGAAATATCCGAAATACGTGTGTACCAACAGGATCGTGATCGCCATCAGTATCGCCTGCAGGAAAGACCACAATAGGTCGATCGGGTTGAGGAAGGTGTTGAAATAGTGGTCATACAACCCGCCGGACTGTCCGAACAACACCACCGTCGTGAACTGGGAAGCCAGAAACGACAGAACCACCGCAATCGAATACAGCGGCGTGATCGCGATCATCCCCGCGATTAGCCGGGTCGACACCAGGTATTCGATGGGACGGATCGCCATGGACTCCAGCGCGTCGATCTCCTCGTTGATTCGCATGGCACCCAACTGCGCGGTCACGCCAGCGCCGAAGGTGGCGGCCAGACCAATACCTGCGACCACCGGTGCGGAGATGCGGACGTTGATGAATGCGGCCAAGAAGCCGGTGAGCGCCTCAATGCCGATATCGCCGAGGGACGAATACCCCTGAACGGCCAATGTGCCACCGGCTGCCAGGGTCAAGAAGCCGACGATCACGACGGTGCCACCGATCATCGCCAACGTCCCTGCCCCCATGGAGATTTCGGCGATCAGCCGCACAACCTCCCCACGGAAATGAACCGCGGCATGCGGTACCCCGCCGAGTGCCCGTAGGTAGAACAACATGTGATCGCCGACGTTGCCCAGCCAGTCGGTGGGCTTGGCAAGCCCCCGGGTCAGCCTCGGATAACGACTACGCAGTACCGTTCGTGTTCCCATCGGTCAGCGGCTTCCGGTCGTCATCTGGATACCGATGGCCGTGACGACAACGTTGATCACGAACAACGCCATGAACGCGTACACCACGGTCTCGTTGACCGCGTTACCGACAGCCTTCGCGCCACCACCAGAAATGGTGAGCCCGCGGTAGCAGGCCACCAACCCGGCGATCAACCCAAACAGCAACGCCTTCACACACGAGATGATCACCTCGGGAACCCCGGTCAACAGCGTGATGCCCGCAGCGAACGCGCCCGGGTTGACGTCCTGGATGAAAATCGAAAACGTATAGCCGCCCAGGATTCCGATGATCACCACAAGGCTGTTGAGCAACAGCGCCACCAGGCCCGCGGCTAGCATCCGCGGTGTCACCAACCGCTGCACCGGATCGATACCCAGCACTTCCATCGCGGCGATCTCTTCGCGGATCGTGCGCGAGCCAAGATCCGCACACATCGCGGTCGCGCCCGCACCGGCCACGATCAGCACCGTCACCAGCGGACCCACCTGCGTCACCGCCCCGAACGCCGCACCCGCACCGCTCAGGTCAGCGGCGCCCAATTCGCGCAGCAGAATGTTGAGCGTGAACGACACCAGCACGGTGAAGGGGATCGCTACCAACAACGTAGGTGCCAGCGAAACCCTCACAACAAACCACGACTGCTCCAGAAACTCACGCCACTGAAACGGGCGTTGGAAGACGAACCGCACCGCGTCCTTCGACATTGCAAACAATCCACCGACGGCCTCCATCGGCTTGGAACCACGTCCGAGCGAGATGCCGGTCGACCACCGTTCGGGTCCACTACCGCGCGCCATGAGCCGAGCCTTCCAGGAGGGTGACGGCAGCCACCGCGGTAGGGCCGCCGATGTTATGCGCCAATCCGACCCGCGCACCGTCCACTTGGTTGACTGCCTCCCCTCGCAGTTGCGCGAAAAGCTCCACGCACTGTGCGACGCCAGTCGCCCCTGGGGGATGGCCCTTGGCCTTCAGCCCCCCGCTGGGGTTGACCGGCAGCGCACCGCCGACACTTGTCACGTCAGCTTCGACAAGCTTGTAGCCCCCGAACCGCTCGGCAAAGCCCAGATCTTCATAGCTCATTAGTTCGATTCCCGTGAAGAAATCGTGAACTTCGCTGACGTCGACGTCTGCGGGTGTCATGCCCGCCATGGCGAACGCCTGCTTGGCCGCACGCGTGGTGGCGGGGAACGTGGTCATGTCGGGCTTGTGCTGGTGCATCACCGAGTCGAGTCCGAGTCCGACGCCGCGGATCCACACCGGGCGATCGGTGAAACGATCGACCACGTCTTCGGCGGCGATCACGAGTGCCGCGGCGCCGTCACTCTGCGGCGCGCAGTCGTACAGCCGGAACGGAGTGACGACGGTGGGGGCCGCCATGGCCTGCTCGAGGGTGATCTCAAATCGCAACCGCGCCTTGGGATTGTTCACTCCATGGCGGTGGTTCTTGACCGCGACCATGGCCAGGTGCTCCTGAGTCGCCGGTGATTCGTACATGTAGCGACGCACGTGCAACGCGAAACCGGCGGGCGACACCAACCCCAATGGGTAGTCCCATGCCATGTCGCGCGCCATCGCCTCCCACTTCCACAGCATGTCCTTGGAAGTGGTGTCGCGGAGTTTGTCGGCCCCCATCACCAGTGCCACATCAAACGCACCGGAGGCCACCCCGAACAGCGCATTTCGCACCGCGTCATTGCCCGTGGCACAGGAATTCTCGACGCGCGTGACAGGCAAATCGGGAAGACCGAGCGAATCCGCGAGGATGCCCGACGGGAAGCCGTCCGCGGTTCCCATCGCGCCGAACCAGGCGGCCTGCACATCGGTCTTCGACAACCCTTTGTCGACGCTTTTCGCGCACTCGGCGAACGCCATCGGTAGCAGATCCTTGATGCCGAGCGCGAAATGCTCACCAAACGCGGTCATGCCCGCTCCGACGATCGCCACGCGCCTCACGCCGCGACCGCCCGCTCCGGCTCGAACATGTATCCGTAATCCGGTACCCCGGAACGGATTGCTACGCGTCGCAGCGCCAGTCGTCCGCGGTCGCCGATGTCCACGGTGCCCGCTTCGACGCCGGTCACCTTCACCAGCGCCCGCACCCCCGCTCCGTCCAGGTCCACGATCACCAGGGAGTAGGGCGTGCGCAGCCCGGGCACCGGCATGTGCACGGTGGTTTCGGTGTACACGGTTCCGGTCCGTGGCAGCGCGATCAATTCATAGTCAGTGGCCAGCGCGCCGTCCTCGGCGACCCGGAAGCGCGGCGGGAAGTCCAGTTCCGCACTGCCCGCGAGCTTGCCCGCCTCCCAACGCGTCTTGGCCTCGAACGCCCGCTCGTAGGCGGCCAGCGAGATCGGGATGTCACCGCCTTCGAGGTACGTGCCCTCGGGCGTCGGGCGCGCGGGCGGTTCCCGACGATGAATCTCGGCGATGCCGTTGCTCACCGTGATCCCCGACAGGCTGGCCTGCTCGACGGCGACCAACGGCCCGGTGATCCCAGATTCGGCCATGCCTGCGAGCGCGAACAGGCCGGCACTGGCGCCCGTCGTCGGCAGCGGCGCCGGATGGCCGACGCACATCTCGACGGCCCGATCATGTTCGACGCCGGCCACCGCCGCAGGGGTGTCGAGCCACGCGGCGGCCAGCGAGGCAACCAGGCCCCGTTCGTGCAGCAGTCGGGGATCGCCGTAGTCGGTGACATCGCCGGTCGCGTTGCGAGTGCGCACCGGAAGACTGCGGGCGATACGCGCGGCGGTGCGCACCTGTAAACCTCGCTCGGCGGTCAGGATCGCCGCCGCGCCCGCCGGGTTGAGGTCGGTTCCGATGATCAACGTCCGCGGCCGCGCCGAACTGACCGCGTCCAGCGTGGCGGGTGCGCCGCCGAGGCGTTCGTCGACCTCGAGTTCGGGATCAAGGCCCAGACCGGCCAGCAACACCGCGGCGTTGCTGCTCTCGAGCAGGGGCATGTCGCGGCTGACCACGACGACTCGTTCGACCGCGCCGCTGGCAATCAACGCGGCACGGCCCGCCTCGACCGCAAGGGTGATCGCGTCCTCGTCGTCGCCTGCCACCCGATGCTGAGGCGTACCCCAACACGGCAGGTAGGTGCCGATCGACGCGACATAGGGCATTGAGATCGACTCCCGAACCTAGGTGACGGCGCCGGCCGTCTTGAGCTCAATGATGCGGTCCCAATCCAAACCGAGTTCGGCCAAGATTTCGTCAGTTTGCTCCGCAAAACCCGGCGCTGGTCCGGTTTGCGGTGCGCTGACATCGAACTGCACCGGATTCGCGACCAATTCGAGTTCGCCCGTCGAAACGATGTATTCGTTGGCCCTGATCTGCGCATCCTCGGCGGCCTGCAGCGTGTCCTGTACCGGCGCCCACGGGCCTGCCAGCGTCGAGAATCGCTCGCTCCACTCCGGCAGGGCGCGCTTGCCCATCGCCTCGCGCAGGATTTCGACTGCGGCGGCGGTGTTCTCGGCGATCGATTCGACCGTCGCGAACCGGGGATCCTCGATCAGGTCGTCGAGGTCCATGTGCCTGCAGACGTCCGCCCAAAACTTGGTCGGTTGCATCATCACGAAGGAGATGTAGCGGTCGTCGGCGGTGGGATACACCCCAACGAGCGGGTTGATCGGCGAACCGTGCACACCCGGCGGCGGTTGCACCATCAGTTGGTTCAGGTGCGACGTCAGCGCGACCGTGTGCCCCATCGACCAGAGCCCGCTGCCGAGCAGTGAGACGTCGACCACCGACGGTTCGCCGGTGCGTTCGCGCTTCAGCAGCGCGGCCGCGATGCCGCCCGCCAGGTTGGTGCCCGAGATGGTGTCGCCGTAGGCGGGGCCCGGCGGGCCGATCATGCCCTCGATGCCGGGCGGGGTGATGGTGGCCGCGGTGCCCGCGCGGCACCAGAACGCGGTCATGTCGTAGCCGCCTTTGACCGACTCCTCACCACGGGGGCCCAACGCGCTGCCCCTGGCGTAGACGATGTTCGGGTTCACCGCGCGGATGTCGTCGACGTCAATGCCGAACTTCTGGCGGTGTCCGGGCAAGAAGCTGGTGAGGAACACGTCGGCGCGACGGGCCAGGTCGAGCAGCACCTCCAGGCCCTCCGGCACCGACATGTCCAGCCCGATGCTGCGCTTGCCGCGGTTGGCGTGTTCGATGTTCGGGTTGGGATCGCCCTCGACGCGCAGCGGGCCGGTCTGACGAAGACCGCGCTGCGGGTCGCCGGTGACGGCGTGTTCGACCTTGATCACGTCGGCGCCCCACTCACCGAGCACGGCGCCCGCCGACGGGACGAACCCGTACATCGCGACCTCGAGGACCCGGATCCCTTCCAAGGGCCTCATCAGCCGACCACCGTCGCGTACGTCTTCGACTCCAGGAATTCCTCGAGTCCCGCGGTGCCCATCTCACGACCAATCCCGGACTGCTTGTAGCCGCCGAACGGACTATCGGGGCTGAAGTAGTTGCCGCCGTTGATGGAGAAGGTTCCGGTCCGGATGCGGCGGGCCACCGCGAGCGCACGGTCCGGGCTGCCGAACACCGCACCTGAGAGGCCGTAGATCGAATTGTTCGCTATCAGCACCGCATCGTCGTCGTCTTCGTAGGCGATGACCGCCAGCACCGGCCCGAACACCTCCTCCTGGGCGATCTCGCTGTCGGGGTCGACGTCGGTCAGCAGGGTCGGGGTATAGAAGTAGCCCGGGTCCACCTTTTCGCCGCCGGTCACCAGCGTGGCGCCCGCCTCGACGGCGCGCTTGACCATGCCGTCGACCTTGTCGCGCTGCTTCTCGCTGATCAGCGGACCCATGTACGTCGACGGGTCGGCTGGATTTCCATAACGCACCAACCCGAAGTTGTTCTTCACCAACTCCACGATCTCGTCGTGGTGCGCGCGCGGCACCAGCAGCCGCGACGTCAGCGCACAACCCTGTCCGGCGTGGGTCACCATCGAGAACGCGGAGAACAACGCGGCGGTGTTGAAGTCGGCGTCGTCGAGCACGATTGCGGCCGACTTCCCGCCGAGTTCCAGGAACACCTTCTTGAGGGTGTCGCTCGCGGCCGCCATGATCCGACGGCCGGTCGGCGTCGAGCCGGTGAAGGTGACCATGTCAACGTCGGGGCTGGTGGTCAGGATCGCGCCGATCTCCGAGTCCGCGCCGCTGAGCACGTTCACCACGCCCGCGGGAATGTCAGTGTGATCGGCGATCAACTCGCCGAGCGCGAGTGTGATCAGCGGGGTGTCCGGAGCCGCCTTGAGCACCACCGTGCAACCCGCCGCCAAGGCAGGCGCCAGCTTCGCGAGTGCCAGTTGGTTCGGGTAGTTGTAGGCGATGATCGCGGCCACCACCCCGCCGGCTTCCTTCTCGACCCAGCGGTGGTGCTGCATGCCGCGGCTCTCGATGTTGCCGAGGTCCTCGGTCATCGGATAGGTCTTCAGGAGCTCCGCGTAATAGCGGACGATGTCGATCGGCGCGTCCAGCTGAGCGCCCTGACACAGCGACTCGGTGGCGCCCACCTCGGCGATGGTCAGTGCGGCAAGCTCGTCCCGGTGCTCGACGAGGGCCCGATGGAACTGCTCGAGGCAGCGGATGCGCAGGTCGGTATCGGTCGACCATTCAGTCTCGTCGAACGCGCGGCGCGCGGCGGCGACAGCGGCCTCGGCGTCGGCCACGGTGGCGTCTGGCGCGTACCCGAGGACCTCACCCGTTGCGGGGTTGATAGAAGGAAACGTCCGTTCGGTGTGGAGCAGCTTTCCGTCGATCAGTAGATGCCGCTCTGCCGACTCGTCACTGCGTGGGTCACTCAACACGGTGGGCGTTTCCTGCACGATCCTCCTCAGCACGCATCCGCATGTGATGGAAACTTCATTCTCATCCGCCGCGAATCATACATTCGCATACAGAGAACTCAAGCAGATGCGCAGAACTCCCCCTGCCTGCGATTAGCGCTAAGACAAACAGGCTCCAACGTCTCACCAGTGCGAACGACACTCCTCTACTGTCTTGCGATAACGCACACTCCGAGAGTACGGTTCTCATAATCGGAAGGACGGTTCTTGATAACTGAGGCCTGCGCATGAAGACCGCGGTTGTTACTGGTGGCGGCTCCGGCATCGGACAAGCCGTCGCCAGACGACTGCGGGCAGACGGTTTGGACGTCGCGACCATCGACCTCAATCCGTCGGATGAACAATTCGCCTTCACCGCCGACGTCGCCGACCGCGCCGCGGTCGAGGAGGCGTTGACGGCGATCCGCACTCAACTGGGCCCGGTCACGGTTCTGGTGAACGCCGCCGGACTCGAGAAGTTCAAGCGGTTCACCGAGTTGAAGTTCGAGGACTGGCAGCGGGTCATCGACGTCAACCTCAACGGCGTGTTCCACTGCGTCCAAGCGGTGCTGCCCGACATGATCGAGGCGGGGTGGGGCCGCATCGTGAACATCTCCTCTTCGAGCACTCACTCCGGGCAGCCGTACATGGCGCCGTATGTCGCCGCCAAGTCGGCGGTCAACGGGCTGACCAAGTCGCTGGCGCTCGAGTACGGGCCTGCGGGCATCACCGTGAACGCGGTGCCGCCGGGCTTCATCGACACCCCGATGCTGCGCAAGTCCGCAGAGCGCGGCTACCTGTTCATCGACAAGAACATCGAGTCGACACCGGTGCGCCGGATGGGCAGACCCGAGGACATCGCCGCGGCGTGCGCATTCCTGATCTCCGAAGAAGCCGGGTACATCACCGGGCAAATCTTGGGCGTCAACGGCGGCCGAAACACCTAAGGAAAGGACTTTCAATGGGACGCGTTCAGGGGAAGGTCGCTTTTGTCACCGGCGCGGGGCGCGGCCAGGGCCGCAGCCACGCGATACGGCTCGCCGAAGAGGGCGCGGACATCATCGCCGTCGACCGGTGCGAGGACTTCGCGACGGTCGGTTATCCGATGGCCACGCCGGAGGATCTCGAGGAGACCGCGCAGTTCATCGAGAAGACGGGGCAGCGTGTCGTCACGGCCAAGGTTGACGTCAGCGATGCGGGACAGCTCAAAGCCGCGGTGGACAACGGCGTCTCAGAACTGGGTGGTCTCGACATCGTCGTCACGTCGGCGGGCATCGCGGGCATGAAGGGCTCCTGCGACATGCATGCCTGGGTCGACGTGATCAACACCAACCTGATCGGCACGCTGAACGCCATCCATGTCGCACTGCCTCATCTCCGTGAGGGCGCATCGATCATCGCCACCGGTTCGACCGCCGCCCTGATGGATGTCTCGAAGAACGACAACCCCGGCACCGACCCGGGTGGCGCCGCCTACCTCCACTCGAAGCGGCTGCTGTCACAGTACGTCCACAACCTGGCGACCGAATTGGCGCCGCGAGGTATCCGCGCCAACGTCGTTCACCCGACGAATTGCAACACCGCGATGCTGCAGAGCGAGCCGATGTACAAGTCGTTCCGCCCCGACCTGGAGCACCCGACCAAGGCCGACGCCGAACCGGTGTTCTATGTGCAGCAGGCCATGAAGGTGCCGTGGATCGAACCCGAGGACATCAGCAACATGGTTCTCTTCCTGGCGTCCGACGAGGCCCGCTACATCACCGGCACGCAGCAGCGCGTCGACGCGGGCGGCTACCTCAAGTGGTACGACTACCACATCTGATCGGACTGATGCATGAAGGTTTTCGTTGATTCAGCGCGCTGCCAAGGCCACACGCTGTGCTCGATGATCGCGCCGGATTCGTTCGAGCTCAGCGACATTGACGGCACGTCGTCACCGGTGAATGAAGTCGTTCCCGCCGACCAGGAGGACGCCGTTCGCGACGCCGTGCATTCGTGCCCGGAACAGGCCATCTCGATCGAAGAATAAGGGAGACAGGATTTTGAGCGTCGACGACTTGAGCGCCGCCGATCGCAAGAAGAACCGCTACTACTTCGATCGCCACACGCCGGAGTATCGGCTGCAGTTCGAGAAGATCACCGAAGAAATGCAGGCCAAATGCCCGATGGCGTGGTCGGACACCTACAACGGGCACTGGGTGGCCGCTGACAGCAAGCATGTCTTCGAATTGGCGCGCTGCCCCGCGGTTTCCAATCATCACGACCTCACCGGCGAAACGCCCTACCAGGGCATCACCATCCCCAAGGCGCAACGCGCGACAGTGGTGCGCGGCGGCATCCTCGAGATGGACGAACCCGAACACAGCACCTACCGGGGCGCGCTGAACCCGTATCTGTCGCCCGCAGCTGTCAAGAGGTGGCAGCCGTTCGTCGACGAGATCGTGCGCGCGGCGCTCGACGAGAAGATCGAATCAGGCCGGATCGACTTCGTCGACGACCTCGCCAACATCGTGCCCGCGGTGCTCACGCTGGCGATGATGGGCATCGAGTTGAAGAAGTGGCCGGTCTACAGCGAGCCTGCGCACCTGTCCGTGTCCACCCCGGAGCACTCCCCCGACGCCCCGCGCGTCGCCGAGATGAACCGGCAGATGGGCATCGACATGATCAACACCATGATGGAGGTCCGGGAGAACCCGCGACCGGGGTTGATCAACGCGCTGCTGCAACTGCGGATCGACGGCGAACCCGCCCCGGATCTGGAAATCCTGGGCAACCTCGGGCTGATCATCGGCGGCGGATTCGACACCACCACCGCGCTGACCGCGCACGCGCTGGAGTGGCTGTCCGATCACCCCGATCAGCGTGCACTGCTCAGCCGGAACCGCGACACCCTGCTCAATCCCGCGACCGAGGAATTCCTCCGGTTCTTCACACCCGCGCCAGGTGACGGCCGCACGTTCTCGGAGGATGTGGAGGTCGAGGGGACGAGATTCAAAGAGGGCGAGCGACTCTGGATCTCGTGGGCGATGGCCAACCGCGACCCGTCGGTGTTCGAGCAACCCAACGAATTGGTCATGGACCGGAAAGGCAACCGCCACTTCAGCTTTGGCATCGGCCTGCACCGGTGCGTCGGCTCGAACGTCGCCCGATCGGTCTTCAAGTCGATGCTCACCGCTGTGCTCGATCGGATGCCCGACTATGTGTGTGACCCCGGGGGCACCGAGCATTACGAGACCATCGGCGTAATCCAGGGCATGAAGCATCTGCCCGCGACGTTCACCCCGAGCAAGCCGCTGGGTCCAGGTCTCGACGAGACGTTGGAGAAGCTGCAACGCATCTGCAACGAACAGGAACTGGCCCGGCCGATCACCGAACGCAAGGAAGCGGCGGTAATCGACTGATACCAACCAAAGGGTTTCGCTAAGTGATTTGATTGGCAGCCGTCGGGTGATTGGAGGAACCGTGAAGTCCGTCATGGTCACGATCGTCGCCGCGGCGCTGTCGGCCGTCGCGGCGCTGCTCGCCCCGCCGGCCGACGCGGGGATGCTGGTGGGAAATTACGACGTACTGACCAACCGGTACGAGCGGGCATCGTGGGTGTGGTTCATCTCGAATTGTCAGCCACCTGCCCCAGACTGCCTGGACATCAGCGCGATACCGCGACTGAAGTTCTACGCCTATTACGACGGCGACGCGCACCTAGCCAACGGCCGATATACCTTGAACGTAAACGTGCCCGACGGATTGCAATGCCTTCCCGGCTATTCATTGCCGACACAAGAAACCTGGACGTGGGACGAGGTCACGCTCGCCGGAACCATCGAGTCCAATTACGACGTCGGCTGCTTCAACGGTCCGCCCGGTTCCCAATTCTGGACGTTCGCGCTGCAGCGACTGTGAGTTCGGCGCGGCGTACATCGTCCTCGACGTTGAGCTTCACGACGGAATTGCCCGACAGTCGATTCTCCGGCAAGTCTCTGACACTCAAGCAAGAGTACAGTCGCCCGAACGTCCTTCGACGCTGACAGACAGGCCGCGGGATCGATTGCGGCACAGGACGTCACTGCGAAGCTGTTCGCTGAAGGCGTTCGATGGGGGGTTAGCCTGCTTGCTCGGTAACCAGACGACGGTGCACCGATTCGATTGCCTCGCGCAGTCCCCTCACAAAGTTGTTGGACCGCAGCGTGCAGCCCGCGTGGCCCGCGTCCACGGTCACGATATGCGAATCGGTTATCTGGCTGGCCAGCCAGCGTTGGCGTGCCACGCCAATGGCGCGGTCGCGCAGAGGAATCACAACCGACGTAGGCACATCGATCTCGGTCACCCACGATGTGGAGTCGAACCGCAGGAGTTCGGCGATCGCGCGGGTAATGGCTCCGAGGCTGGTGGTGCGGACCTCCCCGAGCAGCCACTCGCTGTCATTTGTGATGAGCTCGGCGGCAGCGAGCGCGGCAGCGGCGGGCGAGCGCGCAGGGGGGCTGATTGCGTCGAGTATCGCCGCGAACAGACCGGTTGCCAACCGCTCATAGGCGACGCGGTTGTATGCCGCGGCTCCCGCGCACAGCACCAGACCGTCAACCTTTTGTGGGTGGCGACGCCAGATTAATTGCGCTACAAACGATCCCATCGAGTAACCGACAGGAACGAACGTCCGTACGCCTAGTACATCCGCGAGTGCGGCAGCGTCGTCGGCGCAGTCCTCCAACAAGAACCGTGCGGCCGAGATGCCCTGACCATGGCCACGTTGGTCGAATACCACTACACGGCCGAACTCGCGCATCATCGCCAACGTCGGATACCACGTCATCAGCCCCGTGCAGGCCAATGAGTGCAGCATGAAGAACGTGGGTCCATCCGCAACCGGCCCGGAGTCGACCACAAAGGTGCTACCACGTCCTGGTAGCTCCACGGTGCGGCCGGCCGGCACGCGACCCACCGGCGCGATGCCGGGCACTCGCGGCGGAAGCCACGGCAAGCCCAATGGGCGGCGGCGCCCATCCATGCTCCCATTACAGCACGTGTGCGCGACACGGTTTGCCCATAACGGGCTGTTCCGGCGAATTTGAATTCGTTTGCCTAGCCCCGTTCCTACCGACCTTGTGGATGATCGGTTCCGGACGGGACACGAGGTCGGCAGAAGTCAGCCACTGGTTCGAAGTCGGCGCCTTGTCCCCGGCGCTAGGGTTGGTCAACGACTCGATTCCAACCGCTTGGCGGGCGAAGTAGAGATCACATGCAGGACAGCGAGCAGGCAGGCATTCCGGCTACCGCACCAGGCGACGCCGGCGAAGCGTACGAGCCTGACCGGCGGCGCGGCGGTGCCCTTCCGCTGGCACAGGTGCTGGGGCCGTTCACCCGGACCGGCGGCTTTTACGCCCGGTGCTGGGGCAACTATCTGGATCGTCAGGCCGACGAGCTTCCAGTGGCACGACCGACACTTGCGCTCGCGGCGCATGCGTTCGGCGACGAAATCGTGCTGCTGGGCTTTCATTTAATGCGATCACCCCCGGATCCGACGACGATCGAACGGATCAGAGGCGAGGTGATCGCCGCACTTGAGTTTTATCGCGAAATGGGGTGGTTGAAGGACCCTGAGGGCTTCTTCGCAGCACCGCCGACGCTGACCGACGTGTCCATCAGGCCCGTCAAGAGCCTGGGGCGGACGTACGAGCGCATCTTCTTCGACAGTGAGTATGAGCCGCGTGCGGGCGAACCGGGCCGCGAACGGTGGTTGAGCTACGCCGCCAACAGCCGCGAGTACGGCTTGATGTTGCGACACCACGAGCCGCGACCATGGCTGGTGTGTGTGCACGGCGCGGAGATGGGGCGAGCCGCCCTGGACCTCGCGCTGTTTCGGGCCTGGCATCTGCACCAGGACCTCGGCCTCAACGTCGTGCTTCCCGTCCTTCCCATGCATGGTCCCCGTGCGCGGGGCCTGCCCAAGCGCGCCGCCTTCCCCGGCGAAGATGTGCTGGACGACGTCCACGGGACAGCCCATGCGGTGTGGGATATCCGTCGTCTGTTGTCGTGGATACGGTCGTATGATCCGGGCTCTCCGATCGGGTTGTACGGCGTCTCACTCGGCGGTTACCTCACGTCGCTGGTCGCCAGCTTGGACGACGGCCTCGCCTGTGCGATTCTCGGCGTCCCGGTCGCCGATCTGGTCGATCTGGTCGGCCGCCATGCCGGCCTCGGCGACTACGAAGCCCTTAGCCGGATGCTTACGGTGGCCAAGCCCATCGGCCGGATGATCTCCCCAATCGCGCTGACTCCCAAGGTGCCGATGCAGGGCCGCTACCTTTACGCCGGCGTCGCCGACAGGCTGGTACACCCTCGCGACGAGTCCACCCGGCTCTGGGAGCACTGGGGCAAACCCCAGATCTGTTGGTATCCCGGCGGTCACACCGGGTTTTTTCGGGCACGGCCGGTGCAGCAGTTCATTGACGATGCTTTGGTGCAGTCGTGGCTTGTCGACGCGGCGTGGAGACAACGGAAACGGTGATGGAGCGCCTCGGTCGACGCACGCGAAAGGAACTGTTGGAGACCTGGGCCGCGGGGTACTCGCTGGTGCATGACAATCCAGTGGTCCTTTTCGACCGCGCGCGGGGTTAGACCTCATGGCTGAGGACACCGTCGGGCTGAAAGACATCGCCGAGGGGCTACCCGGTCTGTTGAAGGACGCACCCGCCATCATTCGCGGTGTGCTGACCGGTCTGCCTGTGCATCGGTCGGTCAAGATGTCGATCGGCAAGGTCTTCGCCGACCGCGCCGCGCGGTATGGCGATCGCGTGTTCATCAAATTCGACGATGAAATCCTGACCTACCGCCAGGCCAACGAGACGGTCAACCGGTACGCAGCCGTGCTGGCCCGACGTGGCGTTCGGCACGGCGACGTCGTGGGCATCATGCTGAAGAACTCGCCGCGTGTGGTTCTGCTGATGCTCGCGGTCGTGAAGCTCGGCGCGGTCGCCGGAATGCTTAACTTCAACCACCGCGGCAAGGTGCTCGCGCACAGCGTCGAGGTCTTGAACGCCAAAGTCATGCTCGCCGACGAGGAGCTACTCAAAGCCGTCGACGAAGCCGACGGGCAGATCGCCGAATCGATCACGGCCGATGAACTGGAGCGGCTGGCGGCGGACGCGCCGACCGACGATCCGTTGGCCGCCTCGTCTGTGCGGGCCAAGGACAAGGCCTTCTACATCTTCACGTCGGGAACCACCGGCGCGCCGAAGGCCAGTGTGATGACGCACTACCGGTGGCTGGGCGCGCTTGGGGGGGCTGGTGCCTTTGGGATGCGGTTGAAGAGCAGCGACACGCTTTACTGCTGCCTGCCGCTGTACCACAACAGCGCGCTGACCGTGGCGGTGGCAGGAGTGCTCAGTGCCGGTGCCACTCTCGCGTTGGGCCGCTCGTTCTCGGCGTCCAGGTTTTGGAACGAGGTCATCCGCTACGACGCCACCGCGTTCGTCTACATCGGCGACATCTGCCGCTATCTGCTCAACCAGCCAGAGAAGGACACCGACCGCCAACACAAGGTGCGGCTGATCGCCGGCAATGGGCTGCGCCCCGACATCTGGGAAGAGTTCACCACGCGATTCAACATTCCACGCGTCTTCGAATTCTATGGGGCCAGCGAAGGCAACACCGGGTTCGTCAACGTGTTCAACATCCCCAAGACCGCCGGCATCTGTCCGACGCCGGTCGCGTTCGTCGAGTACGACCCCGAGATCGGCGAACCGGTTCGCGACGAGAAGGGGCGGGTGCACAAGGTGCGCGGCGGCAAGCCGGGCCTGCTGTTGAGCAAGGTCAGCAACATTCAGCCGTTCGAGGGCTACACCGATGCTGAGGCGACCGAGAAAAAGTTGGTGCGCAACGCTTTTCGGGACGGTGACGTGTGGTTGAACACCGGGGACCTGATGCGTCCACAGGGCTGGCGACACGCCGCTTTCGTCGACCGGCTCGGTGACACGTTCCGGTGGAAGGGCGAGAACGTCGCGACGACCGACGTCGAGGCGGCCGTGTCGGAAGACCCGTCCGTCGAAGCCGTCACAGTCTTCGGGGTGCAGGTGCCTGGCACCGACGGGCGCGCCGGAATGGCGGCCATCGTGTGCCGACAAGGAACGGAATTTGACGGCAAGTCGTTGGCCAACACCGTGTACCAGCACCTGCCCGGCTACGCGGTGCCGTTGTTCGTGCGGGTCCTCCATTCGCTGGAGCAGACCTCGACGTTCAAGAGCAAAAAGGTCGATCTGCGCGACGAGGGCTTCGGCTCCGATATCGACGATCCGCTTTACGTCCTGGAAGGCCGCCAGGATGGTTACGTGCCTTACTACGACGAGTACCCCGATGCGCTGGCGGCCGGCTCACGGCCCAAGGGCTGACAACGCCCGAACGGGCGCGCTCAGTCGGATGCCGCGGTACCAGCGAGTTGCTCGAGTTCGCTTAGTGCGGGTTCAATGCCGTCGGCCAGCTCGTCGATGTCGTTGGCGATTTCGGGGGTGGTGACGAACCCGAAGTCGATCGATCCGCGGTAGCTGAAGCAGGTGATGTTGAGCCCGACGTCCATCACCAGCGGACCGATGGGCAACAAAGTTTCCAGGACCGCCCCGGCCATGTAGATAGGAAAATCCGGCCCGGGCACGTTGGAGACCACCAGGTTGATCGGCGCGACGTTTTCTCCGATCCGGCTGGCGGTGTATGCGCGCGCGGCCAGTGCGAGTAACCCGGGAGGCGTGATTTCGGTCAACCCCATGATCTGGTGAGCAGTGAGCGCTTTGGCCATCGTCTTGGCACCCTTCGCGCTGGCGTGGATCGCTTTGAGCCGCTCACTGGGGTCCGCAATATCGGTGGGAAGACTGACAGTAGTCGAGGTGATTTGGTTGCCCACTGCAGTATCGTCGCCGCGCGTGGACACCGGAATCTGTGCAAGCAGTGACCGGTCGGGCAGCTCCCCGCGGTCCAGCAAGTAGCTGCGCAGCGCCCCGCACACCATCGCGAGCACCACGTCGTTGACCTTAACGCCGAACGCGTCCTTGACCGCCTTGACCCGATCCAGTGGCACCCGGCTCCCGCTGACGCGCCGGTGCGGCGAGATCGAGGCATTGAAGCGCGTGGTCGGTGCGTCGAAGTAGCGGGGCGGCTTGTCAGACAGCCCGAACACCGCCAACTGCTGGCGTACGGTCTGCTCGACCATGCGCAGCACCCGGTAAGGCGTCATCACCGCGAGGTTGAACATTCCACCGAGCGCACGCAGCTCCAACCGCGGCATGCCCACACCGACCAACGACTCCGTGGGCGCATCCGCCGGCGGGCGCGGTTCGGGCGTGGCGTCGAGCAAGATCTCACTAAGCCCGGCGCCGGAAACGCCATCGATGAGAGCGTGGTGCATTTTCGTCAGGATGGCCACGCGGCCGTGTTCGACGCCCTCGATGAACCAGAGCTCCCATAGCGGTCGGGCGCGATCCAGTTTGTAAGACATCAACCGGCCGACGAGGTCGTCGAGTTCCTTGCGGCCCCCCGGGGCGGGCACCGCGATCCGGCGGATGTGAAAGTCGATGTCGAGCTCGGCGTCCTCGACGAACCATGGGCGGTCTAATCCCAGTGGCGCACCGGCCACCCGATAACGGAGCTGCGGCACTTCGGGCAGCCGGCTGGCCAACAGTTCGCGAACCGCATCGAATGAGAAATCGGGGGCGTTCGACGGGTCGCAGATCACCAGGCCGCCGACGTGCATGTGCCAGCCCGGTGTCTCTGCAAACCAGAACGCCGCATCAACGCTGGAGAGCCGCTTCATCTCCCCAGCCTAGAAACAACGGCGCAGCGGCAGGTCGACAATTGCTGTACTGGGGCGCAACGACAACCGCGGCGCTTAATGTGAGGCCGGGGACGTGCCTGACACAGTGTTTGTCAGCACATCGCTCACTACCTGTGGCGCTGCGGTTTCCGCGCGCTGGCGGGTCCGAGGGTTAGTCCGCGCAGCCCCGCGCCGGTGTTGCGGTCGATGACGCCGCCTGTTGGGAACACGTCGAAATCGCGAGGCCGGCCTGACGTCGGCGTCAACCTTCGGCAGCGCATGGTCAACCTGCGCGGGCGACTCGACGGCCCGCCTCGGGTACGGCGGTTCATCCCGACCTCGGACCATTTGGGTCGACGGAGTTGTCGGCCGTGATGCGGCAGCGGCGGGAATACCGGTTTAGCGCTCGATCCAGTGGCTGACGCGCAGGCAACGCCGGCGCGTTCGCCACGCAGCTACTCAACCGCTGACTGGTCTGAACGCGCATTGACGCACAAGGCTTTACGGCCACCAAGCCTCAATCGCCGTCACCGCGGCTGCGATACTGGAACCATGTACGTCGCTGTCCAGCAACAAGCTTCTGTTCATGGCAGGCGCTGAGCGGAATCGCTAACCAGGAGTGGCCTGGGGCATTGCACTCTCGATCCGGGTATGCGCGTCGGCAAAGCCCGCGCCCCGGCGGATTTCGATGAATGCGCGGATCATCGCGTCGGTGACATTGTGTGGATCGTCGAGTGTTCGGCCATCGGCGAGAACCTAGATCCGGATCTCGACCGCGCCCCTGCGCCCGGCGCCGCAGCCGATATATGCCCACGACCCCGTCGCCCACCACGCCCGGCAGCTTCCTAAGCCGGCGGAGGTCGTGTCGCCTGGCGGCTCTGATCAATTCCGTCGCTGACGGCGGCGGCGTGCGCCGCGAGTCCGTGCCACTCTCATCCACGGGTCGGTCAGGCCATTCCATCCCGCGCGCCATCAGATTCGCCAAGGCCACACCGTCAGCGAGCGCATGGTGCACCTTGCCGATCACCGCGACCCGGCGATCGGCCAGTCCTTGGGCGTAATGGATCTCCCACAGCGGGCGGCTGCGATCCAGCGGCGTGCTTGCGATCGCGCCGATCACCTCATCCAGCTCGCGCCGGCCACCGGGAGCTGGCACCGTCACGGGACGAACGTGGTAGTCGAGGTCGGCGCGGGCGTCTTCGCGCCACACCGGACGCTGCAGCGGGAAGCCGGCCAACTGATAGCGCAGCGGCTCAAGGAGAGGCAGGCGGCGGCGCAACGTCTCCCGGAACACCTCGAAGGTCGGCTCACCCTGGAAGTCTGAGATATCCACAACTGCCACTTTCAGCATGTGCTGGTGCACGTTGGGGGTCTCGCTGTACAAGAGCAGCGCATCCCAGCCACTGAGTCGCTTCACGGCAGGCCGTCCGAAGTCCTGACGCGGCTCAGCGGACTGGTTGCGTTGAGCTGCAACGCTTTCGATAGCGGAGCGAATGGACAACCCGATGCCCGCGTCACGGGGAAGTCCGGGCCTTCGGACACCTCATCAGTGACCCCCTCCTCGAAGCGGCGTACGCGCCTGGCGAAATCAAACCTCAACTCAGCCAGCCGATCTTCCGCAGGAACGTCTGAGTATGCGCGATGTGACCGGTGAGCACCTTGGGGTCACCGGTGCACAATATGACCGCCGTCTCGGTGATCAGCTCGATATCCTCGGTATCGATCTTGGCGAGGTCCAGGGTGCCCGCACCGGGGGTGGCCACCGGATTGGTCGGCGCCGCGGCGTTGACGGCGATCCCGTCGTCGAACAGTTCGGCGGCAAGGCTTTTGGTGAGCCGATTCAGCGCGGCCTTGACGGTTCCGTAGATGCCGAAACCGGCGGTGCGGTCGAATTCCGAAAAAGGAGGACCCTCCGGCAGATCGGCGCCGACCGACGTCACGTTGAGCACCCAGCCGCGACCGCGCTCGCGCATCGCGGGTATCGCCAGCTGAGTCAGGTGCAGGGGCGCCAACACGTGCATCTCCGTCATCAACCGCACCCGCCGCTCCGGGAACTGGTCGAGCGGACGCAGGAATGTGACGGCGGCGTTGTTGACCAGGATGTCGGGCGGCCCGACGGCGTCGACCACCTCGTTGAAGAGACGTTGGCGGTCCTCGGCGTTGGACAGATCGGCTTGGACCGCGACGGCGCGGCCTCCCGCGGCTTCGATCTCCGCCAATGTCTGGCTTAGGGAGCCTTGATACTTGGGGTCAGGGTGCAGCGTGCGCGCGGTCAGCGCGACCGTTGCGCCCTCCGCGGCGAGCCGTTGCGCGATCGCTTTGCCGAGCCCCCGGCTGGCGCCGGTCACCAGGGCCACCTTGCCCGCACACGACGACGTCATGACCGGTTGATTCCGGCCAGCTTGCCGGCGAATTTCGCTTCGGCGGCCGCGCGCAGCCGAAGCAGGTGTTCCGACGGGAACATGTCGGGGGCGGGCTTGCAATCCTTGAGGAGCAGCCGGGCCAGCGTCACCTTGTGCACCTCGGTCGGGCCGTCGGCCAGCCCGAGCACGAAGGACTCGACAAGGTATGACACGAACGGCATTTCGTGTGTCGTGCCGAGCGAGCCGTGCAATTGCAGCGCGCGCGACGAGACGTCGTGCAGCACTTTCTGCATCATCGCCTTGACCGCGGAGATATCGGCACGCACCGCCTTGTAGTCGTTGTGCTGGTCGATCTTCCACGCGGTCTGCAGGGTGAGCAGACGGAACGCCTCGATCTGCATCCACGAGTCGGCGACCATCTCCTGGACGAGTTGTTTGTCCGACAGCATTCCGCCCTGCGTGTACCGCGACACCGCCCGTTCGCAGATCATGTCGTAGATGCGCCGGACCAGGCCGACGGTCCGCATCGCGTGGTGAATCCGGCCGCCGCCCAACCGGGTCTGGGCCACCACGAACGCGCCACCGCGGGGCCCGAGCATGTGATCCGCAGGCACCCGGACGTTCTCGTAGCGGACATATCCCTCACGGCCGCCGCCCAGCGGCTGATGTCCCAGCCCGACGTCGCGCAGCACGTTGATGCCGGGCGTCTCACCCGGCACCACGAACATCGAATAGCGTTCGTAGGGCGGCGCGTCCGGATCGGTCATCGCCATCACGATGATGAAGGACGCCATTGACGCGAACGACGAGAACCACTTCTCGCCGTTGATGATCCAGTGGTCGCCGTCCTGGGTGGCGGTGGTGGTGAACACTTTCGGGTCGGCGCCGCCCTGCGGTTCGGTCATCGAAAAGCACGACACGATGCGGTTGTCCAGCAGCGGTTCCAGGTACCGCCTCTTGAGTTCGGGCGTGCCGTAGTGGGCCAGGATCTCGCTGTTGCCCGAATCGGGAGCCTGGGATCCGAAAACGACGGGCGCGCACTCCGACCGGCCCAGGATCTCGTTCAGCAGAGCCAGTTTGACCTGGCCATAGCCGGGACCACCCAAGTGTGGGCCGAGGTGGGTGGCCCACAGGCCGCGGTCCTTGACGATCTTCTGAAGCGGCGGAATCAGCGCTTGGCGCACCGGGTCGTTGAGATCGTGTGACTCCTTGACGATCAGGTCGATCGGTTCGCATTCCGACCGGACGAAGCCCTCCACCCATGCGAGTTGTTCGGCCCACTCGGGGTCGGTCGAGAAGTCCCACGCCATTGTTCGTCCCCTCTCAACGCTTCCGTCGTGCCGCAGCCTCGTCGGTCGCGTGGGTGAGCACCTGATTGCGGTTCTCCAGTTCCATGGCCGCGTCCGGGCCGGTCGCGTCGGTGTTCACCTGCAGTGCACGCTTGGTCATCTGCACCCCCAGCGGCGCGAGTTCTGCGATGCCAGAGCCCAATTCCAGCGCACGCTGCAGCAGACGCTCCGGTTCGACCAGTTCGCTGACCAGACCGCGTCGGTCAGCTTCGGCCGCGGACACCGTGCGACCGGTCAGCATCCAGTCGGCGGCGACGCTGGTGCCGACGATCCGGGGCAGGTGGTAGCTCATGCCCATTTCAGCACCGGACAGGCCGAGCAGGATCGCGCCGTTGCCGAATGCGGCCGCCGTCGAGCAGATCCGGATGTCAGACGCCAGACACAGCGCGAAGCCCGCACCGACGCACGGCCCGTTGACGGCGGCGATGACCGGCTGCGGTAAATGCCAGATGGCCTGCGGCAGGGCCGCCATCGCTTCCTGGAACCGTAACCGGTCGATCGCCGGGTCCGTCGCCTCGATCGGGGTCGGCCCGAAATCGCGCACATCGATGCCCGAACAGAACCCGCGGCCCGCGCCGGTGAGCACCACGACGTGGACGGATGCGTCTGCACTGATCGTTGCGAAGGTCTGCGTGAGTTCGTCGCGCATCACCTCGTTGATCGCGTTGAGCCGCTGCGGCCGATTCAGTTGTAGCACAACCACACCGGGCCGAGGCCGGTCGAGGAGCAGCGTCTCGGTCACCGGATTCAGCGCCGCGGCAGGCCCAGTACCTGGGTGGCGATGATGTTGCGCTGAATCTCAGAGGTGCCGCCCGCGATGGTGCCGCCGAAGCTGCGGGCATAGCGCTCGAACCAACTGGCGAAGTAGTGGTCGAGGTTCATATGCGCGTAGGGGCCCGACGTCGACGGGTGGGTGAGCCCGTCGGCTCCCGCGGCGGTCAGCGCGTTCTCCATTGCCTGCCGTTCCGCCTCGGAGCCGAACAGCTTGAGCACCGACACCGATGCGGTGTCCATCTCACCGCGCGCCGCGCGGGCCAGCGCCGCCGACCCCATTGCCCGCAGTGCCTGATAGTCCATGATCGTGGTGGCGTACTGATCGCGTTCCAGCGCGGTGCGCGGCCGGAAGTCCGCGATCATGTTGTCGATCCGGTCGGCGAACCCGAGCCACATCATGGTGCGCTCGTGGCCGAGGGATCCGTTCGCCACCGCCCAGCCGCCGTTGAGCGGCCCGACGAGGTTCTCGGCGGGCACCAGGGCGTCGGTGAAGAACACCTCGTTGAAGTCCAGGTTGCCCTGCCCGGTCATATCGGCGAACGGGCGGCACACGACGCCTGGGGTCGCGGTAGGGATGATCAGCGCGCTGATGCCCTTGTGCTTGGGCGCATCCGGATCGGTGCGCACGAACGTCAGCAGGAAGTCGGCGTCGTGCGCGCCCGACGTCCACACCTTCTGCCCGTTGACGACGAAGTGGTCGCCGGCTAGCTGAGCGCGGGTGCGCAGCGACGCCAGGTCCGAACCCGCGCTCGGCTCGCTCATGCCCAGCGACGCGGTCATCTCGCCGCGAAGCACCGGCACCGCCCAGCGGTGCTTCTGTTCGTCGGAGCCGAACGAAATCAGCGATGCGGCAACGATGTTGACGCCCTGCGGGTTGAAGCTGTGGTAGATGCGGCGCCTGCACAGCTCGTCGAGATGCACGAACTGCTGCAGCACCGTGGCGTTGCGGCCGCCGAACTCCGGCGGCTGGGCGGGCAGCAGCCAACCGTTGTCGAACAACAACCGCTGCCAGTCGCGCGCCCACTGCGGCATGTGCGACACCGACTTCGGCCGCTCCAACGTGTCGGCTGCTGAGGGTAGATGCTCGTCGAGGAAGGCCGCGAACTCGGCGCGGAACTCCTCGACGTCGGAATCAAAAGTCAGCTGCATCAGAGGGGCCTGTATTCGTTCGCGATGACGTCCCGGTGTTCGGCCGCGCCGCCGAGGAGCAGTTCGCCTGCCTTGGCCCGTTTGAGTGCGAACTGCAAGTCGTTCTCCCAGGTGAATCCCATCGCGCCGAACAACTGCAGGCCGTGCCGGAACACAAGTGCCTGGCACTCCCCCGCGGCCGCTTTGGCCATCGCGGCGGCCAGCCTCCTGCGCGGATCGTCGGCCGAAATCGTCAGCGCGGCAAAGTAGCACAGCGCACGGGCCCGCTCGATGGCGACGTGCATGTCGACGGCCTTGTGTTGAACGGCCTGAAACGATCCGATCGCGACGCCGAACTGCTGACGCTGCTTGACGTGTTCGAGGACGAGGTCGAGGATCCGCTGGCATGCGCCGACCATGGTGATGGCCATCCCGGCCAGCGCCACATGCCTGGCCCTTTCGGCGTCGACGACGACCCGGTCGGAATCGGACACCTGCAGGCCCGCGAACGACACCTCGGCGATGTGCAGCACCGGATCGAACACCGGGCTTCGACGTGTCACCACTTGGCCGGCGTCGACCAGGAACACCCCCGCTTGGGTGACGACAGCGAGCCTTTCGGCGCGATCGCCGTCGAGCACATGGTGTGCAGTGCCGTCGAGCACCCACCCGTCGGCGTCGCGGCGCGCGGTGACGCCGCCGTAGATCGCGGTGCCGGCCTGCTGCGGATCGAAGCGGTCCCCCGCGAGCGGCGCGTACTGGCTCAGCGTCGCCAAAAACGGCGTCGGATCGGTGGCGCGGCCGAGTTCCTCCAGCAGGATCGTCAACTCGACGGCGTTCTCGGCATCCGTCAGCTCTGTCCAGCCGCCGTCGACGTAGGCCTGCCAGAGCGGTGTCGGGTCGACGCCGTTCTCCGCGACGTCGCGCACCAGGGACGGCGGACACTGCTTGGTGACGGCGTCGCGGACCGTCTCCTGCCACAGCCGCTGATCGGCATCGAACTCCAGTAACACCTAAAGCCTCCCGGGGACGTGATCGCGTCAGGCCGCGCCACGACGAGAATAGCATTCTCATTACGTGTCGTAATCGTTCTCTTGTTTTGACTACCGCATTTCGCGACGGCGATCCCACGCGACTGACCAGCACACACCCTGACCTGGGCGAAGGTAAGCGAAGCGCTGAGAACTGGATTCTTGCTATTGAAGAACAACGCTTTACACTGAGACTATTCGGCGCGCCTCGCGCAGCGCTCGAACGCGCTCACGTCGCCCGGATGACATCGGAGGACAGCTTTGGCGGTGCAGATACAAAACGGGGTCACCATCCCCGTCATCGATGCCAGCGTGCACATCTTCAGCAAGTCGAACAAGGACCTGCGCAGCTTCCTGCGTGAACCGTTCAAGAGCCGCGGCTTCCCCGACTACGAGATGGACTGGTACGGCGCCCCCGGCGGCGAGTACGCCCCGAACACCGACGGAGATCGCCGCTATCCCGGCTCGGATCCCGAGTTCGTCGGCGGGCAGTTGTTCGGCGAACGCGGCGTCGACGTGGCCGTCCTGCACCCGATGACGCGGGGCATCATGCCCGACCGCCACCTCGGCACGGCCATCGCGGCGGCGCACAACGAAATGATGGTGTCGCGGTGGCTGGCGGACAACTCCTATGCCGATCGGTTCCGTGGCACCATCCGGGTCAATCCCGACGACGTCACCGGTGCGCTGCGCGAGATCACTAAGTACGCCGCTCACCCGCGTGTGGTGCAGATCGGTGTCCCGCTGCAGTCACGCGAGTTGTACGGCAAACCGCAGTACTGGCCGCTGTGGGAGGCGGCCGCCGACGCCGGTCTGCCGGTGTCGGTGCACATCGAGGTGGGCGCAGGCGTGTCCTTCGCGCCGACGCCGTCGGGCGTGCCGCGGACGTACGAGAACTACGTCAGCTTCATGGCACTGAACTTCCTGTATCACCTGATGAACCTGATCGTCGAAGGGGTATTCGAAAAGATGCCCACGTTGAAGTTCGTCTGGGCGGACGGGGCCGCCGACCTTCTGACGCCGTTCATCTGGCGGATGGACTGCTTCGGCAGGCCGCACCTCGAGCAGACGCCTTGGGCGCCGAAGATGCCGAGCGACTACCTGCCCGGCCACAGCTACTTCGTACAGGGCGCTATGGACGGGCCCGGTGACACCGAGTTCGCAGGCGAGTGGTTCGGCTTCACCGGCAAGGACGACATGGTGATGTACGGATCGAGCTATCCGCATTGGCAGCTCAACGATTTGTCGGTGCCCGCGGCCTTCACCGACGCCCAACGCGACAAGTTGTGCTGGCGAAACGCCGCGGATCTCTACGGCATAGACGTCGGGGCCGGGGTCGGCGCACAGTGAGGAAGTTGAGGAGGCCACGATGACGGTCACAGTGACAGAGCGCAAACCGGCGGCGGAGCGCGTCGCCGTCCGGTGCGTCGACTCCGATGTGCATCCGGTGCCCAAGAGCGGGGTGCTCGCGCAGTACATCCCGGAACCGTGGCGCAGCAAGTACTTCCTGCCGCGCCGAATTGGTGACCAGATCTATTACGACGCACCGGATTACGCACACGCCTACGCGATGCGCACGGACACCTTCCCCGCCGACGGTGAGTTCGCGGGCAGTGACCCGGATCTGGCGTTCAAACAGCTGATCATGGAGGCCGGCGCCGACATCGCGATCCTGGAACCGGCCGCGTACCCGGCGCGCTTCCCCGAGGTCAATCACGCGATGAGCTGCGCACTCAACGACTGGCAGGACAATCACTGGTTGGACAGCCACAACAACTGGCACGAGCGGTGGCGCGGTTCGATCTGCGTCGCGATCGAGGCGCCCGAAGACTCCGCCCGCGAGATCGAGCGGTGGGCCGGGCATCCCTACATGGGCCAGATCCTGATCAAGGCCGAACCGCGGCCCGCGTGGGGCGATCCCAAATACGACCCGATCTGGGAAGCCGCCACCAAGCACGACATCACGGTGAGTTGTCACCTGTCGCGTAGCCATCACGAGGAGCTGCCGATCCCGCCGGTCGGGTTCCCCAGCTACAACCACGATTTCATGGTGACGTATTCGCTGCTGGCGGCCAACCAGGTCATGAGCATGGTCTTCGACGGCCTATTCGACCGCTTCCCGACGTTGCGAATCGTGTTGGTGGAGCATGCATTCACCTGGATCCTGCCGGTGATGTGGCGGATGGACGCCATCTACGAAGCGCGCAAGTCGTGGGTCGACATCAAGCGCAAACCGTCGGAGTACATCAAGGACCACATCAAGTTCACCACCCAGCCGCTGGACTATCCCGAGGACAAGACGGAGTTGACCCGCGCGTTCGAGTGGATGGAGTGCGAGAAAATCCTGCTGTTTTCGTCCGACTATCCGCACTGGACGTTCGACGACCCACGGTGGCTGGTCAAGCATCTGCCTGAACATGCAAGGGAAGCTGTGATGTTCCGCAACGGCATCGCGACCTACCATCTGCCCGAGACGGTGCCTGCCCTCGAGGGCCAGGTGCGGGTGTTCTGAATTGACCAACACGGAGAAGACGCCTCGGCTGGCCCAGGGGCGTGAACATGTCGTCGCCACGGTGGACGAGATCCCGCCCGGCACCCACAAACTCGTCCCCCTCGGGCGTCACGGCGTCGGGGTCTACAACGTCAACGGCACGTTCTACGCGATCGCGAACTACTGTCCGCACGAGGGGGGCCCGCTGTGCTCGGGCCGTGCCCGCGGCCGCACCATCGTGGACGACAGCGTGCCGGGCGATGCGGTGATGGTGCGCGACCTCGAATACATCTACTGCCCCTGGCACCAATGGGGTTTCGAGCTCGCGACCGGCACCACCGCGGTGAAACCGGAGTGGAGTATCCGCACCTACCCGGTGCGGGTCGTCGGCAACGAGGTAATGGTGCAGGCATGACGGAACAGAGCATCGAGATCAACGGCGGCAACGTCGTCTACGAAATCCTCGGCGAAGACGGCGAATTCATCGTGCTGACACCCGGCGGGCGCTTCAGCAAGGACATCCCCGGGTTGCGGCCGCTTGCCGAGGCACTGGTCGACGGCGGTTACCGCGTCCTGCTGTGGGACCGGCCCAATTGCGGCAAGTCCGACGTGCAGTTCTACGGGCAGTCCGAATCACACATGCGGGCGGAGACGCTGCACGCGTTGATCACGCGGCTCGGCATCGGGCCGTGCATCATCGCCGGCGGCTCGGGCGGCGCGAGAGATTCCATGCTGACGGTGATGCTGTACCCGGACATCGCCACCAAGCTCGTCGTGTGGAACATCGTCGGCGGTGTGTACGGCACCTTCGCTCTCGGCGCGCACTACATCACCCCCAACATCCGGCCTGTCCTCACCATGGGGATGGAAGGCCTTCTGCACCTGCGCGAGTGGAAGGAACGGATCGAGGAAAACCCCGCCAACAAAGAGCGGATCCTGTCGTTCGACCCCGACGAGTTCGTCAAGGTGATGATGCGCTGGCTGAACGCGTTCGTGTCCAAGCCGGGCCAGACGATTCCCGGCGTTGACGACGAGATGTTCGACAACATCAAGGTACCCACGCTCATAATCCGCGGCGGCGAAGGCGACTGGGACCATCCCAAGCGAACGTCGCTGGAAGTCAGCTGCCTGATCAAGGGCTGCGAACTGATCGACCCGCCGTGGCCGGAGGACGCCTGGGAGCAGGCGGCCAAGGACAACGCGCTGGGAAAGGTCAAGCACTTCAACATGTTCGACACGTGGGTGCAGGCCGCACCCGCGATCCTGAAGTTCTTGGACGGCTAGACGGTGCGAATGTGTACTTCGCAGTTCAGCGACGCTTCGAGCGCGGTGTGGACACGGCTCTCGGGTACCCGCTTCAGGTCGTCCTTGCGCAGCGTCACGTGCACCACGTCCCAGCCGTCGTCGCTTGCGACGCGATCGATTTCACCCGTCAGCCCCAACCCGGCGAGCACACCGTGGGCGTCGTCGTCGGTCCCCCGGCTGATGTACGTCAATACGCCGGGCACCGGGGTGGTGCCGAAGGCGTTGGCGCACAACTCGACTGCGCGCCGCTGGAGATCGGCCGGATCGTCACCGGCGATCAGCAACTCCACTTCGCGACGCTGCGGCGGCAAGTTCGCAAGATCGTTCTCCACCATCTCGAAACCCGCGGGCCCGGCCAGGTCGCGCAGGCGCGCCATGCCGTCGCGTAACTGCGCGGGGGCAAGCTCGCCGGCCACGTCGACGCCGACGCGCACCACCGCAGTCCTCATGTCCATCAGCCTATCCACAGGCCGGAAGGACCCGTCATGACGTCCACCACCGCCGAACTCGTCGTGGCCGCATGGCCGAACTGCGAACCGCGGCTGCTGGGCTCGGCCGACAGCGCGTACCTCCCACTCGCGGACGCAGACGCGCTGCTGGAGCAGGTTGACCTGTCGGGTCTGCGGGGCCGTGGCGGTGCGGCCTTCCCGCTCGGCACCAAACTGCGCACGGTGCGCGACGCCAGGCGCCGTGGTGTCCAGACGGTCGTGGTCGCCAACGGTGAAGAGGGCGAACCAGCTTCGGTGAAGGACCGCTGGCTGCTTCGCAACCGGCCGCATCTGGTGCTCGACGGTCTTCGGCTGGCCACCGCGATGGTCGGCGCCAGCCGCGCGTACGTGTACGTCTCCGATGTACGGTCGGCCGCCGCGGTCACCTCGGCACTGGCGGAGCTGAACCCCGATACTTTCGGCGGCACCGACGTCAACGTGGTCACCGTCGAACCCACCTACGTGGCGGGCGAGGAGACGGCCGCCGTGCGACGGATCAATGGCGGACCGGCAAAGCCGACCGACAAGCCGCCCCGGCCATTCGAGGAAGGGGTGCTGGGGCTGCCGACGATGGTCAGCAACGTCGAGACGCTGGCCCACATCCCCTTCATCCACCAGCACGGCGCACAGGAGTTTCGCGCCGTCGGGACGCCGATGTCACCCGGCACGTTTCTGGCCACCATCACCGGCGCAGGCCGGCCCCCGGCGTTGTACGAACTCCCGCATGGCACAGCGTTTTCCGAGCTGTTGACGCGGCACGGCCTCGCGCCCGAGTCGGTGCGCGGCGCATTGATGGGCGGCTATTTCGCGGGTCTGCTCAACACCGACATCCTCGACGCCACACTCGACCACGAGACGATCCGCAGGCTCGGCAGCGGTCTGGGCTGCGGCGCCATCTCGATCCTCACCGACGACTGCCCCGTCGCCGTGGCCGCCTCGGTGATGGCGTACTTCGACCGCGAGAACGCCGGCCAATGCGGGTCCTGCTTCAACGGCACCGCGGCGATGTCCGCCGTCACCTCGGCGTTGCGCGACGGTGTGGCAACGGAAGAGGATCTGGCCCGTCTCGAGCGGTGGTCGGTGGTGCTACGCGGGCGCGGCGCATGCGGCACCCTCGACGGCGCCACCAACGTCGCGGCGAGCCTGCTGCGGCGGTTCCCTCAACTCGTCACACAGCATCTCGCGAACGACTGCAACACCTGCCGCACCGCGCCATTCGACGCCGTACGGCCATACGAAGTGGAGTCTCATGAGTGACGGCTTGCGAATTCGGCTCGACCGAACGCTCTGCGACGGCTTCGGCATCTGCGCCAAGCACGCGCCGGACTACTTCTCCCTCGACGACTGGGGCTACGCCTCGCTGATCGGCGACGGCACGGTGCCGGAGCGGGACCGTGACGCGGTGATGCGCGCCCTGCTGGACTGCCCCGTGCACGCGATCATCTACACGGGCGAACACCGGCCGTCCGGGGACAGCGCCGCTGCCCACGAAGCACAGGAGTCCCCGGAGCCCGAACCGAAAGACAGCGAGGCCATTTCGGAGTTCGTCCGGTGACACGGCCGCTTCCCGAACTGACGCTGCAGAACGAGTTCTTCTGGACCGCAGGCGGTGACGGCGTGCTGCGTATCCAGGAGTGCCGCGACTGCGAGGCGTTGATCCACCCGCCGCAGCCGGTCTGCCGGTACTGCCGTGGCCGCAACATGGGCGTGCGTGACGTATCCGGCAAGGCGACGCTTTCGGCGTTCACGGTCAACCACCGGTTCGGCTTTCCCGACCTACCGCCGCCGTATGTCGTCGCCCAGGTCGTCATCGTCGAGGATCCACGAGTTCGGCTCACCACCAACATCATCGACTGCGATCCGGAGGACCTCGAACTCGGCCAGATGGTCGAGGTGGCCTTCGAGAAGATCGACGATGTCTGGCTGCCACTGTTCCGGCCCTCCGCTGACACCAAGCCCGGACCGCAGGCCGTCGACGAGATCGCGCCGCAGGACTTTTACAAGCACGTCTCGCCGATGCTCACCACGGACAAGTTCGAGGACGCGGCGGCGATCACCGGGATCGGCATGTCGAAGATCGGCAGGCGGCAGATGGTTCCGCCGCTGTCGCTGACCATCGATGCGTGTGCGCAGGCCGTCGCCGATGCTGGGCTGACGTTCGATGACATCGACGGGCTGTCAACATATCCCGGGCTCGACATCGCCGGTATGGGCGAGGGCGGGGTCAGTGCGCTCGAGGGCGCGCTCGGCTTGCATCCGGTGTGGATCAACGGCGGCATGGACACCTTCGGCCCGGGCGGTTCCGTGATCGCGGCCGTGATGGCGGTCGCCACCGGGATGGCCACCCATGTGCTGTGCTTCCGCACGCTGTGGGAGGCGACCTTCCAGCAACTGATGAAGGAAGGCAGGACGTCGCCGCCCGGCGGCGCCCGCACCTCGAGTTGGCAGATCCCGTTCGGTGCGACGTCGGCGGCACATACGTTGGCGCTCAACGCCCAACGACACTTCCACCGGTACGGCACCACGCGGGAGACTTTAGGCTGGATCGCGCTCAACCAGCGCGCGAACGCGGCGCTGAACCCAACGGCGATCTACCGCGACCCGATGACCATGGACGACTATCTCGACGCCCGGCTGATCACCACGCCGTTCGGACTGTACGACTGCGACGTCCCATGCGACGGTGCGGTCGCGGTGGTGGTGTCGGCTGTTGACGCCGCTAAGGACCTGCCCAAAACGCCGGTGCTGTTCGAGGCCGTCGGCTCCCAGATCGTCGAGCGCACCGACTGGGACCAGACCACACTGACCCACGAGCCGCAGGTCCTCGGCCAGTCCGCTCACCTCTGGACACGAACCGCGTTGCGACCCAAGGATGTCGACGTCGCCGAGCTCTACGACGGCTTCACGTTCAACTGCCTGTCGTGGTTGGAAGCGCTCGGCTTCTGCGGCATCGGTGAGGCCAAGGATTTCCTCGACGGCGGACAGGCCATCGCCCGCGACGGCGTGATACCGCTGAACACGCACGGCGGGCAACTGTCCCACGGCCGCACCCACGGCATGGGCCTGATCCACGAAGCCGTCAGCCAACTCCGGGGTGAGGCGGGCGAGCGTCAGGTGAAGGATGTGCGCGTCGCGGTGGTCAGCAGCGGCGGTCTGACCCCGAGCGGCGCGATCCTGTTGCGGACGGACAGATGACCCCGCGGCCGAATGTCGCCGCCGGTGCGGCTCCGCGACCGAATGTCGCCGCCGGTGCGGCTCCGCGACCACGGGTGGTCCTCGTCGACGGCGTGCCGATGTCAGGGCTCGTCGCACTGGCCGACGAGCCGAAGGCGGTGGTCGTCGCATTCCACGGAGGCGCAAGTACCGCAGCCTATTTCGACTGCCCCGGCCACCCGGAGCTGTCGCTGCTGCGCGCGGGCGCCGAACAGGGCTACACCATGGTGGCGCTGGACCGGCCCGGCTACGGAAGCTCAGCGCCCTACCCGGATGCGATGGAGCGGCCGGAACAACGCGTGGCCCTGATCTCCGGGGCGATCGACAAACTGCTCGGCGACAAGGCCCGCGGGGCGGGGTTGTTCTTCGTCGGGCACTCCGCGGGTTGCGAACTTGCGATGCGAATGGCAGTCGAGCACGCCGAGGTCATCGGCGCCGAACTGGCGGGCACCGGCGTGCAGTACCACTCTGAGACGGCCACGATCCTCGAGACCGCCACCGCCACCCGACGACCCACCGGGCTGCGCGACATCCTCTGGCAGCCGGCAGAGGTGTATCCCACCGATGTGTTGTCCGGGATGACGAACTCCTCCGGCGGCGCGCTGTACGAGGTCGAGATGACGAGGAACTGGCCGCAGCGGGACTTCGCCACCCTGGCCGCGCAAGTCCAGGTGCCCATACAGTTCACGGTCGCCGAACACGAGCGGGTCTGGCGTTCGGATGCCGAGACCCTCAAGCGGATCGGGGCCATGTTCACCACCTCGCCGCGGTTCGTCGTCAACGAGCAGGCAGGCACCGGACACAATGTGTCGCTGTCCATCAGGGCGGCGGAGTACCACGCCAAAGTGCTGTCCTTCATCGGCGAATGTGTTGTGGCGCAACAGGAATTGGAGGCGGGTTGATGCGCGTCGGATTCATCGGACTGGGCAGCCAGGGCGGCCCCATGGCGCGGCGGATCGTCGAGGCCGGGTACGAGACGACGCTGTGGGCGCGCCGCGAGGCCAGCCTGGAGCCGTATGCCGATACCGCAGCCAAGACGGCAGGGTCCCCTGCCGAACTCGGCGCCGCGAGCGACCTGGTCTGCCTCTGCGTCGTCGGCGACGACGACGTCCGGCAAGTGCTGTACGGAGACACCGGCGTGCTGGCGGGACTGGCCCCCGGCGGCATCGTCGCGATCCACAGCACCGTGCACCCCGACACGTGCCGGGAGATCGCCGAGAAGGCTGCGGCTCAAGAGGTTTCGGTGATCGATGCCCCCGTCAGCGGGGGTGCCCCCGCCGTCGAGGAGGGCAAGCTGCTCGTCATGGTCGGCGGCGAGGAAGAAGTCGTCGACCGGTGCAGGCCGGTGTTCGCCAGCTACGGCGATCCGATCGTGCACCTCGGCCCGCTCGGCAGCGGCCAGGTCACCAAGATCTTGAACAACCTGTTGTTCAGCGCCAATCTGGGCAGCGCGATCAGCACCCTCGAACTGGGCGACACGCTCGGGATCTCCCGCGCCAAACTGTGCGAGGTGCTCAACGGCGGGTCGGCGGTCAGTAAGGCACTCGGCAGCATCGCCGTGTTCGGCGGAACGTTGGAGGGGCTGGCGCCGATCGCCGGTGGCCTGCTGCAGAAGGACGTCCGGCACGCCGCCAGCCTCGCGGCCAACGCGTCGGCGCCCGAGGGCGCGGTGTTCACGGCTGCTGACGCCGCGCTGAAGTCGATGGACCATCCGCGGTGAGTGAGATCGGTTTCGTCGGGGCGGGCAGGATGGGAGCGCCCATGGTGCGCCGCCTCGTCGAAGCTGGCCACGAGGTGCGCGCGCTCGGCAGGTCCGTCGAGAAGCGCAGGGCCGTCAGCGAACTCGGCGCGCAGCCGGTGACCGACCTGGCCGACGTCGCGACCGACCGCGACGTCGTCATCGTCTGCGTGTTCACCGACGAGCAGGTGCGGCAGGTCTGCCTGCACAGCGTGCTGCTGTCGGCGATGCGACCCGGCGCCGCGCTCGTCGTCCACACCACCGGCAGCCCGCACACGGCGGAGGCCATTGGGGCTGAAGCCCGGTCGCATGACGTCGCGGTCGTAGACGCCCCGGTCAGCGGCGGGCCACACGACATCGCCGCGGGCCACGTGACACTGTTCGTCGGGGGATCCGACGACGCCGTCGAACGCGTCCGCCCGATCCTTGCCTGCTACGGGGATCCGATCCAACACGTCGGCCGCATCGGTGCGGGGCAGGCCGTCAAGCTGATCAACAACACGATGTTCGCCGCGCAGATTGGGCTGCTGCATGAAGGCGTGCGACTCGGTGAGCGGCTCGGCGTCGACGAGAAGCGACTGCTGGAGGCGATCGGGCACGGCAGCGCAGCGAGCCGGGTGGCGGAGATCGTCGGCGCCCGCGGTTCTGTCGACGCATTCATCGGCATGGTGGGCGAATTCGTGAGCAAGGACATCGCCGTCGTGCGCAAGACCGCGGCCGAACTGGGCAGCGAACTCGGGCTGCTCGATGACCTGATAAACGCCGGATTCGATGAATCCGGTGACCGAAACTGTTAGCGTTACAGTTAGAGAGTCTCTCGTAACGCTTCCGGCAATCAGCCCGCGCGCAGGAGGAGCCCATGACCAAGCCGAAACTGAAGTTCGACCCGGTCGCGCAGGAGTACTTCGAGAACCCGTACGAGATCTACAAGCGGATGCGGGACGAGGCACCCATCTACTACGACGAGGACGAGGACTTCTACGCGCTGACGCGGCACGCGGATGTGTCAGCGGCGCTGAAGGACTACGAGTCGTTCTCCTCGTCGCGCGGTTGCGACCTCGGCATGGTGCGGACCGGCGAGGTGCCGCAGAAGTCGATCATCTTCATGGACCCGCCCGATCACCGGCACATGCGCAGCCTGTTGAACAAGGCGTTCACGCCGCGCGCCATCCAGTCGCAGCGCAACACCATCGTCGAACTCGTCGAGCACTACCTGAGCAAGGTCGATCCCGACAACTTCGACGTGGTGCAGGACTTCTCCGGCCCGTTCCCGGTCGAGGTGATCACCCGGATGGCGGGCGTACCGGAGGACTTCCGGCAGCAGGTCCGGCACTGGATCGACACCAGCCTGGAACGTGAACCCGGCCAGATCGCACTGTCCGAGAAGAACATGAAGGCCAACATCGACTCGGCGATGTACTACTACAGCCTCGTTCAGGAGCGGCGGCAGAGCCCGCAGGACGACATGATCAGCCGCCTGATCGCTGCGGAGATCCCCGACGACGAAGGCAATCTGCGCAAGCTCGACGACATCGAGATCACCGGGTTCACCACGCTGTTGGGCGGGGCAGGCGCCGAGACCGTCACCAAACTGGTCGGCAGCGCGGTCGTCGAATTTGCCAGGCACCCGGAGCAGTGGCAGATGCTGCTCGACGACCGCAGCAAGGTGCCGGACGCCGTGGAGGAATTGCTGCGCTATGTCGGCCCGGTGCAGTACAACGTGCGCTACACGCTGAAGGAAGCCCATGTGCCGAGCGGCACCGTGCCCGCGGGCAAGCCGGTGTTCCTGATGAAGGCCGCGGCCAACCGCGACCCGCGCGCGTTCGACAACGCCGAGACGTTCGACATCACCAGGGACAAGACGCAGGCGCAGAACCTCGGCCTCGGCTACGGCATCCACAGCTGCCTCGGCGCGGCGCTGGCCCGCCTGGAGACCACAATCGCGCTGGAGCACCTGCTCGACTTCATGCCGCGCTACGAGGTGGATTTCGATGGGCTGCAACGGGTGACGATGCAGAACGTCGCCGGCTACCACAACGTGCCGGTGAAGGTGCTGCAGTGACCCGAAAAGTCGTCGTCGACTTCGGACTCTGCGAAAGCAACGGGGTGTGCATGGGCATCATTCCCGAGGTATTCGATCTCGACGAGCAGGACTACCTGCACATCCTGCAGGAAGAAGTGACCCCGGAGAACGAGCAGCAGATCCGCGAGGCGGTCAGGCAGTGCCCGCGGCAGGCCATCTCGATATCTGACGAGTGATGCGATTCGTCTTCGTGCACGGCGGTTTTCAGCCGCATGGTGCTGCCGAGCTACTGGTGCACGCGGCGACGGCTCACTGCTGGCCGTACCTGATGAACAGGTTGGCTTTTTCGGGGCAGTAGGCTTGGACCGCGTCGGCCATGAAGATCGCGGCCTGGCGCGGTGAGAATGCGGACCCCTCCCGCGATGTGGAGCCGTTGATGATCGTGTCGTGAACGTCGGCCGGGGACTTGCCGGCGCGAAGATCGTCGCAGATTTCCCGGGCCTTTTTGACGGTCAGGTCCCGTCCGCCGAAATCAACCGCGTCGTCGAAGAGCTTGTGCAGGAAGGCATCGTCGGTCGCGTCGGCGGCGGCTCCGCCGGGGGTGGTCAAACCCAAAGCGGCTACCGCCAGCACTATGCTGACGAGCCGGGTGATGTTCCGGCGAGTGAGCGCCATGATGACTCCTATGTCTTACCGAACGCAGTCCCCTGGCCCACGGTGCCACGATGCACGGCTAATCACTAGAGCCCGGCGGTCACGAGATTGTCGATTGCAGAAGTTTGGCGAGCTCCGGGCATACTGCTTCCCTGCTAGCCCAGCCCCGCGACGATGACGCCGTTGCAGTCGGCCGCCGCCTGACGCAGCTTGGCCGCCTCCTGATAGGCGTCGGAGTAATACCATTCGCGGGCGGCCTCGACCGATTCGAACTCCAGCACGACGGTCTGCGTGCCGTGCCACTGCCCCTCCAGCACCTCGGGCTTCGAATCGAACGACAGCAGCGTCGATCCTGCCATCGCTTTGCCGGCCAACTTGGCGTACTCGGCCATGCCGGCCGGATCCTTGACGTCCTCGGTGATGATGATGTAACCCTTCGGCACGCAAACTCCTTGTTGTTCAGTCAATTTCGCTGATGGCTTGTTCGGGACAGTTGGCTATCGCGTCCTTTGCTCCATCCTCCAGACCTTCGGGCACCTCGGACGGATCAGCGACGGCGTAACCGTCGTCGTGCATGTGGAACACCTCCGGGCACAGCGTCAAGCACATGCCGTGGCCGCGGCAGCGGTCTTCGTCAACGGTGACCTTCATGAGAGATCGAACTCCAGATGCAACTCGGTGAGCCCACGCAGGATGTACGTCGGAATGTATTGGTAGCGGCGGTCAGACGCCGGGCCGTGATGCTTCTCGCTGATCCGGATGTCGCTGGTGCGATCCAGCAGTCGCTCGAGGGCGACGCGCGTTTCGGCCCGCGCGAGCGGGGCGCCAGGACAGCTGTGGATGCCGCGGCCGAAAGCCAAGTGCTGGCGCGCATTCTTGCGTTCGGCGTCGAAGGTGTCCGGGTCCTCGAAGCGGCGCGGGTCGCGGTTGGCTGCCCCGTTGATCACCATCACCGTGCACCCGGCTGCGATCGCTTGATCGCCGACGGACGTTGGGACACGCGACAATCGGAAGTCACCCTTGACCGGGCTCTCGATGCGCAGACACTCTTCGATGAAGTTCGGCAGCAGACTGCGATCCTCGCGCAGTCTGGCTTGGATGTCCGGCCGGTCACCGATGACCTTCAACGCCGTGCCGAGTAGCCGCACGGTGGTCTCCTGCCCGGCCGAGAACACGTTCGTAGCCACCCGCACCACGTCGCCCACGTCGGGCACTGACCCGTCGGGGAACGACGCCGTCGCCAGTCCGGTCAACACGTCGTCGCGCGGCTCGCGTCGTCGGTCTTCCACATACGTCGCGAAGATCTCGTACAGGTACTCCAGCGGAGTTTTGTTCAGCGACTTCTCGGCGTTGCCGAGCCCGCCGCCATGTGTACCGCGGGCCAACCGCTCGAGCAGTTCCGGGCGGTCCTCATCGGGCACCCCCAGCAGGTCGGCGATCACGCGCAGCGTGAACGGACCCGCGAAGCCGTTGATGAATTCGCCTTCGCCGGGCGCCAGGAAGTCGTCGAGCATGTCGTCGGCGATCTGCCACATCGCGTCCTCGTTCTCCTTGAGGCGCTTGGGCGTGATCAACCGCATCAGCAGTGCGCGGTGGTTCGTGTGCGTCGGCGGGTCGAGCGTCGGCAGCTGATCGCTGAACGGAATCTCGTCGCGATGCTGTTCGATCAGCTCGGTGACGTCGTCACCCTCCAGCGGCACCGGAAACCCGGGGAACGGCCCGGTCACCGAGATGCACGACGAGAACGTCGTCTCGTCGTTGTAGACGTCGACGGCCTCCTGCCAGCCCGTCACCATGGTCACGCCGTAGTGGTCCTCGCGGCTGACCGGGCACTTATCGCGAAGTGCCTGGTAGAACGGGTACGGGTCATCGGTCAGACGACCGTCCCGGAAGAAGTCGACCGAGGTCAGGTCTTCCGCCATTCTTGCTCCGTTCCGACGATCTCGGCATACGAGAATGTGATTCTCATATGTGGGTATTAGATTTCCACAGCGACTCCCCCCCGTCAACGAGCCCACTACTGAATCGGCTCGTCCCCCAGCACCGAGGTTCGCAGCATCTCGCGCTCGGAATCCGCGGCGTAGGGCGCCGCCCGGTGCAGCACCCCGCGGTTGTCCCAGATGACGGTGTCGCCGACAGACCACGTGTGGCGGTACACCTTGTCGGGGGTGGTCGCGCGGTCGAGCAACTCCGCCAACAGCGCCCTGCCCTCGTCGCGGTCCATGCCGGTGATGTAGTCGGCCGACGCGCCAAGCACCAACGACCGCCGACCGCTGCGGTGCGTCCACACCAGCGGGTGCTCATGGGTTGGTCTGGCTCGCCACCGCGCCAGTTGCTCGGCTGTCGGATCGGGGTTGACTCGGCGCTGCGAGGCTTCCAGTGAGTGCACGACGCGCAGCGTGGCCAATTGCGCCTGCTCCGTATCGGTCAGTTCGTCGTACGCACCGTAGGTGCTGGCGAATTCGGTTTCGCCGCCACGCTCTGCCACCCGGAACGCGGACAGCACAGTCGCTTTCTGCGGAACCTCGTCGTTCATCGGTGTGCAGCCGTCGATGTGCCAGTCGAACGTGGCCCGCAGATACGCCGCCGACGTGTTCTTCGACGTGTCCAGCGTGACGGGATAGATGCCCGCCACCGGATGATGCCCGTCGGACGAGTGGTCGATTTCCCCCAGCCGACGGCAGAACGCCACCTGCGCTTCAGGATTCAGCCCGAGCCGGGCAAACACCAGCACGCCGTTCTCCTCGAGCGCATCGAGCACCGCGTCGCCGAGCACGTCGTCACTTGCCAACCGGTCGGCGTCGACGCCGACGACTTCTGCGCCGATCGACTCGGTGAGCTTGTTGATCGTCAGTAGGCTCACGGCACCGGCGCCCCGATGCGATCGATGACGGCGTCCGCCGAGTCGGTCGGCTTCTGCGTCCCGAAGACCTCGATGGCCATCGACACCATGATCATCGAGTAGATGAGGTGCAGCAGGTTCAGCGCATCGTCGGGTAAGTCGTCGAGCGGGAACTTGTCGCAGTAGTCGATGGCCTCCTCGAATCGCGGGGCGAACGTGTCGTAGAACTCGCGCAGTTCGGGCATCGGCGCGGACAGCCTGGCCTGCCACCGCTCGGGTTCGGTTGGCAGACACCACTTGTCGGCGAATCGTTCGAGTTCGGCGAAGGCGCTGGGCAGGCGTTTGGGCACGGTCACACCTCCACTGGGCGGCGCTCACGCTGATACTGCTCGACCCAGTCCACGGCCACTTTGTGCAGATGACGCACCAGGATCTCCTGATCGTTGAGCGGGAAATCGTCGACGACCTCGTACTCCAGTGCCGCCTGCGTGCCCCCCAACATGCCGGCGTCCTGGAGCGCGAACTCTTTGAGCACGACGGAGGCGACCTCGTGTTCGATGCGCTCGCGCACGGTGCGTGCGGGGTGGAACGCGTTGTACGCCTCGAACTTGTGGGTGTTGTGCGACGTCGGCCAGTACCGGTACAGCAGATACCACCCGTGGTAGATCAGGATCTCGAGGTTGGGGAAGATCTGGAAGTTCGTGATGCCCCAGGGTTCGATGCCGCCGGGGTTCAGGCCCGCCGACTGGTGCGTTTCCGGTGTCCGCCAGGGCCCGACCAGGCCGCTGCGGGTGGCCCGTTCGACGGAATACATGTACTCGGGGTCGAGCAGCCACCTGCGAGTGCCTGCCGTGGACACCAACCGGTGCGGCCCGTCGATCTGGAAATGACCGCACTCGAAAGTCGCGTTGGGTTGCCGCACGGCCGACGGCACCTGCTGCGAGTGCAGCGACGGCACGTGGTAGTACTCCTGAAACGCGTCAGCGAAGATCTTCCAGTTGCTGTTGTTGTGCGCGACGAAATCGTAACGCTCGGTCATCAATTCGAACGGGTAGTCGTCGAGCGCGGTGATCATCGGCCCGAGGAACTCGCGCAGACTCTGCCTCGGTTCCGGGTCGAGGTTGATGAAGACGAAGCCGTTCCACACATCACAGTGCACCGGCCGCAGGCCGTACTGCGCGGGGTCGAGGTCGAAGAACTCGTCGGGCTGCTGCACGAATGTCAACGCGCCTTCGAGGCCGTAGCGCCATCCGTGGTACTTACACGTGAATTGGCGGCAGGTTCCGCTGACTTCCTCGTTCGGAAAGTCGTTCCACACCAGCTTGTTGCCGCGGTGACGGCAAACGTTGTAGAACGCCCGAATCGCATGGTCTTTTCCCTTGACGACGATGACCGACGTCTTCGCCGCGGCAATCTCCTTTGTGAAATAGCTGCCGACGCGCGGAAGCTCTTCTACCCGACCGAGATTGAGCCATGCACGCTTGAAGATCGCTTCCCGTTCGAGTTCGTAGAACTCCGGTGAGGTCGAGTCCCGAAACGAGACCGGGCCGGTCCCGAGTTCCGGATAATGCTCAGTCCAGCTACCCTCGGCCGGCTTGGGCCATCGCGCCATCCTGTCCTCCTCTCACAACACCGCCCCGCCGTTGACACCCAGGACCTGACCGGTGATGAAGCCGGCCTGCTCCGAGCACAGGAATCCGACCGCGGCGGCGATGTCGTCGCCGGTTCCGAGATGGCCGACCGGGACGCTGACCGCCATCTGCTCGTTGGACGGCAGATGCCCCGCGGCCTGCGACTGATGCTGCATCGGCGTCTCGATGGCCGACGGCGGGATGTTGTTCACCGTGATCCCCAGCGGACCATATTCGCGGGCAAGCGATTTCGTCAGCGCCAGCAGAGCACCCTTGGAGGCCGCGTAGTGCGCCATCCTCGGGGAGCCGCGCTGGGCGCTCGACGACGAGATCATTACGATGCGACCCCACCCCGCCTCGACCATGTCGCCGATCGCGACCTGACAGCAGTGGAAGGTGCCGGTCAGGTTCACCGCAATCAGCCGGTCCCACGCCTCGGGCGTGATCTCAGTGAACGGCGCGAAATCGACCAGGCCCGCGCTGGTGACCAGGACATGCACCGGCCCGAGTTCGCTGCGCACCTTCGCGAAGCCCTCCTCGACCGCGGCGCGGTCGCTGACATCGGCCGCCACCGCCAGCGCGGTCACGCCTTCGGCGCGCAGTTCTTCACACACCCGTTGTGCGGCTTGCCCGTCGATGTCCATCACCGCGACCTTGTGCCCGCGCCTGCCCAACTCGTGGCACGTCGCCTCCCCCATGCCCGAAGCACCGCCGGTCACCACTGCGACGCGACTCATGCCTGCCTCCTATTCGTAGACCACTCGAACGGTGCGGCTGGTCGGCAGCGCCTGGCAGGTCAGCACCCAGCCCTCGGCCACCTCGTCGTCTTCGAGCGCGTCGTTGTTCACCATCCGGGCAGCACCTTCGACGATGCGCGCCATACACGTTCCGCACGAACCGGTTTCGCACGAGTACGGCGCCTGCAGCCCGGCGATACGGGCGGTCTGCAGCAACGTATCGCCGGCCCGGTAAGCGGCGGTCGTCGTGCCCCGGTTCAACTCGATGACGACCTTCTCGGTGTCCTCGCTCATCGACACCAACATTATCAAGTACTTGTCATCTATATCAACTACTTGCTATGTCGGGGCCGATATGGTCGGTGTGCAGGGCGTGTCCGGTGCCCTGCTCGATGACGCGGCCGAGCAGCTCGCGCAGGGTTTCCTGTTCTTCGGCGGTGAGCACGCCGAACACCTTGTCGTTGGCGGCGATCGCATCGCTGACCACCGCCTCGGCGACCTTGCGCCCGTGATCGGTCAGGAACGCCTGCAAGATCCGGCCGTGTTGCGGGTCCTGTTTGCGTTCGACCAAACCGCGCCGCTCCAATTCCTTGAGCGCCAGTTGCACGCCCTGCGGACTGATCAGCAGCCGACGAGCCAGGTCCGCTCCGGACAGACCGGGTTCGGTGGCCAGTTGGCGCAACATGCCGATCTGCGCGGTGCTCACACCGTGCTCGCTGACCGCCTCGTTCACCGTCGTCAGCGAGAAGTACCAGGCCTGCTTGAGCAGCCAGAGAATGTTGTCGCGTTGTTCCACGCTCGCCTCCTGTCGACGTCAGCGCTTGTAGATCTGACCGTTCTTCATCACGAACCGCACGTCGAGTGTGGTCGCGATGTCGCGTGCTGGATCGCCGGGCACCGCGATGATGTCGGCGAGGTATCCAGGTGCGAGACGGCCCAATTCGTGATCCGCCTCGATCAGTTCCGCGCTGGTGACCGTTGCAGCCCGGATCGCTTCCATCGGCGTCATTCCCCGATCCACCAAGGCGCAGAGTTCTTTTGCGTTCTGCCCGTGCGGAATCGCTGGGGCGTCGGTTCCGCACGCGATCCGCACGCCCGCTGCGATCGCCTTCGGCAGCATCGACTGGGCGCGCGGGAACACCTCTTCGGCCTTCTTGCGCAGTTCGGGTGCGATGCGGTCGACGGCCATCGCTTCGGTGAGATAGGTGGTGGAGACCAGAAACGTGCCGTGGTCGACCATCATCTGAATGGTCTCGTCGGAGGCCAGGAAACCGTGCTCGATGCAGTCGATACCGGCTCGGATGCAGGCACGAATCGCGCTGTCGCCCACGGCATGTGCGGCCACCCGAACACCGGCGCGGTGCGCCTCGTCGGCAATCGCGGCGAACTCGTCGTCGGAGTACTGCTGGGCGCCGGGGGCGGTGCTGTGCGACATCACCCCGCCCGACGCGGACACCTTGATCAGTTTGGCGCCGTGCCGGATCTGGTATCGCACGCAGGCCCGCACGTCGTCGACGCCGTTGGCGATGCCCTCGGCCACCGAGAGCGGCATGATGCCCGGCGCCAACCGTTGGAAGACGGTGGGGTCAAGGTGCCCGCCGTAGGGCGTGACGGCGTGTCCGGCCGGATAGATGCGCGGCCCGAGGTGCCACCCCTGGTCGATGGCGCGTTGCAGCGCGACGTCAAGCAGATAGCCGCCGGTCTTCACCATCAACCCGAGATTGCGCACGGTCGTGAAGCCGGCTTCGAGTGTGGTTCGCGCGTTCACCGCGCCGCGCAGCGTCCGGTACGCGGGATCGTCCTGGACGCCGTGCATGGGGTTCGGTAGCCCTTCCGGGCCACCCGGTCCCCCGATCAGCAGGTTGAGTTCCATGTCCATCAGCCCGGGCAACAGGGTGACGTCGCCGAGGTCGATATCGGTCGAATCAGGCGGCAGCTCACCAGGATTGACGTCCTGGATTCGATCACCGTCGACCACCACCACGGCGGGCGAATGCACCTCGCCGGCATCCACGTCGGCCCACCGCGCCGCGTGCAGGACGGTGGTCACGGCACCGGTTCGGACAGGCAATCCATGGCCGCAGCACCGGAATCCGGTACCCGCGGCTGCTTCCAACACTCGACCGGAAACGACACCATGATCATGGAATACAGCAGATGCATCAGATTGAGGACGTCGTCGGGCATGTCGTCGAGAGGAAACTTGTCGCAGTAGGAGATCGCTTCCTCCGCGCGCGGTGTGATCGCGTCGTAGAACGCCTGCATCTCCGCCATCGAACTGGCCAGCCGCTTGGCGTAACGCTCAGGTTCGGTCGCCAGACACCAGTCGGAATATCGCTCCAGATCGGCGAATTCAGCGGGCAGCATGGCAGTCATACCGTCACCGTCCTGCGCTGGTAATCGTCCACCCACGCCGCGGTCTCCCTGTGTAGATGGCGGATCAACACCTCTTGGTCGCACAGCAGGAACTTGTCGACGACGCCGGACTCCACCATCGTCTGAGTGGCCTCCAACGTGTTCGCGTCCTGAAGGCTGTACTCCTTGAACGACACCGCCGCCAGTTCTTGCGCGATGCGCTCCCTCGGAGTGCGCGGCCGCGGGAAATACGCTGTGCCCTCGAAGATGTGCGAGTTGTAGGACGTCGGCCAGTAGTGGTAGGTCAGGTACCAGCCCTGGCCCCAGATCAGGATCACGAAGTTCGGGAACAGCTGGAACGAATCAAGGCCCCACGGGTCGCATTTCGCCGGATTGAGGCCGTCCGGCATCGCACCGAGGTCCGGCTTGTCCCATGGCCCGAACAGCCCGCTCTGGCAGATGTCCTCGATCGGTTTGCGCATCTCGGAGTCCATCTCCCACGCGCGAATTCCGGATGTGCTGACCAACCGGTGCGGGCCGTCGATGCGGTAGTGCGGCGCTTCGAATCCGGCCTCGGCGGCCGCCTTCGAATATTTGGCGGGCGACTGGTTCGCATGCAGTACGGGTGCGTGATAGAACTCCTGGAACGCGTCCATGTAGAGCTTCCAGTTGGCCTTCACGTCGGAGCGGTAGTAAAACCGCGACGTCATCTGGTCGAACGGGTAGCCTTCCAGACCGGTGATCATCGGGCCGAGAAAGTCCCGCAGGGTCTGCTCGGGTTCGTCCGCGAAGTTGACGAAGATGAAACCTTCCCAGACGTCGCAGTGCACCCTGACGAGTCCGTATCGGCTCTTGTCGAGATCGAAGAACTCCTCCTCCTGCTGGACGAAGGTCAGGTTGCCGTCGAGGTCGTAGCGCCAGGCGTGGTACTTGCAGGTGAACTGCCTGCAGACCCCACTGGTCTCCTCGAGGGGCATGTCGTTCCACACCAGCTTGTTGCCGCGATGTCTGCAGATGTTGTGATACGCCTTGATCTCACCTGCCGTCGTGCGCACCACGATGATCGACGTGTTGGCGACCTTCAGTTCCTTGGTGAAATAGCTGCCCTTGCGGGGAAGCTGTTCGATCCGACCGACATTCAGCCATGCACGTTTGAAGACTGCTTTGCGCTCGAGTTCGTAGAACTCCGGACTGATCGAATCCTCGTAGGACACCGGTTCTGTTCCCAGTTCCGGGTAGTGCTGGGTCCAGCTACCTTCGGGCGGTTTCGGGAAACGAGCCATAGCGCCGACGGTATATGCTGTCAGCAGCAATAACAAGTAGTTGATATTAGTGTTGCGCCGCGGATGAGGAGACGGTCGATTGCGTCAGGATGCGCTGTTCATCGGGGGCCACTGGGCGAAGCCGAGCACCGACCGCCGTATCGAGGTGATTTCCCCGCACTCCGAGCAGCTTGTGGCGCACGTTGCCGCCGCGGCACCCGATGACGTCGACGCGGCCGTCGCGGCGGCGCGGGAAGCGTTCGACACCGGTCCGTGGTCGCGACAGGATCCCGCGGAGCGGATCGACGCCGTGCGCAAACTGGCCAAGATCTACGCCGAACGCCGCTCCGGAATGGCCGACGTGATCACCTCCGAGGTCGGCGCGCCGATCAGCTTCGCGCAGCGCGCGCAGGTCGGTCTGCCCGCGATGATGATGACCGCGTTCTGCGATGTGGCCGAGTCTTATCCGTGGCATGAGGCGCGGCCGGGGCGCTACGGCGCCGACATCCACATCCGGCGTGAGCCAATCGGCGTCGTCGCCGCGATCGTGCCGTGGAACATGCCGCAATTCCTGATCGCCACCAAACTCGTTCCCGCGCTGCTGGCCGGCTGCAGCGTGATCGTCAAGCCTGCGCCGGAATCACCGCTGAACGCGCTGCTGCTCGCCGAGATGATCGCCGAGGCGGGGCTGCCGGACGGCGTGGTTAGTGTGCTTCCCGGCGACGCCGGACTCGGCGAGTATCTGGTGAAACACCCTGGTGTGGACAAGGTTTCGTTCACCGGATCGACGGCGGCGGGCAAGGCCGTCGCGGCGGCATGCGCACCGGACCTGCGCCGCGTCAGCCTCGAACTGGGCGGCAAGTCCGCCGCGATCGTGCTCGCCGACGCCGACCCGGCGGCCGTAGCCAAGGGCGTGCGGTCGGCCAGCCTGTCGAACAGCGGGCAGATCTGCAACGCGCTGACCCGCATCCTGGTGCCCGCGACTCGGGCTGACGATTTCACCGATGCGCTGGCCGCAGAGATGATGTCGATGGTCGTCGGCGATCCGACGGACAGCGCGACGCAGGTGGGTCCCCTTGTCGCGCAACGCCAGCAACAGCGCGTCCGCGGCTACATCGAGAGCGGCCTGGGCCAAGGCGCGCGCCTTGTCGTCGGTGGCCCCGAAATGCCGGACGGGCTTGACCGCGGCTGGTACGTCAAGCCGACGCTGTTCGCCGATGCCGACAACTCGATGCGGATCGCGCGCGAGGAGATCTTCGGCCCGGTGCTGACGGTGATCTCTTACGCCGACGAGGACGAAGCGGTGTCCATCGCCAACGACTCCGACTACGGGCTCGCGGGTTCGGTGTGGACGGACGACATCGAGCGCGGTCTCCAAGTGGCGGCCGCGGTGCGCACCGGAACGTTCGGCGTCAACCAGGGCTACACCATGGACCCCTTCGCGCCTTTCGGCGGCGTGAAGGCCAGCGGCTACGGACGCGAACTCGGCCGCGAGGGTATCGACAGCTACACGGACACCAAATCGATTGCGGTTGCCGGAAATAGCTGACAGATGTCAGGCTGCGTGGAGGTCGGTGAGGGTGACGCCGATTCGTACTTCGAGTTCGCTGATGGTGATCATCAGCGCACCCGGCAGTGGTGGCGCGGTCGAACGGTAGGTGGCGCCGGTGGGTGTGCGGAAGTCAGCGGTGTGGGTGGCGTTGTCCTGGCTGGTAGACACCTGCCAGCCCGGTGCTTCTTTGACGTAGTTGCACCGCTCGCACTCCCCCAACCCGTTGAGCGCACTGGTCGGGCCACCTCGGTTACGCGGTGTCGCATGATCACGATGCCGAATCGGGGCATCACAATAGGGAGTGCGACACGTGCGATCCCGGATCCCGATGAACGCCGCCAACCCCTTGGGAAACAACCGCGCCCGCGACTCCATCGCCACCAACGCCCCACTGCCGGGATGGCGATACAGCCGCCGCAACGTGGCCACCGCCGTCGCGTCGGTGACAGCGTCACCGACCAACTGCTGGGCCAACGACGCCGGAATCGGCCCGTAGCCATCCAATACCGCAGCCGCGTTGTCCGCGCCGAACAACGCCGCATCGGTCATCACTAGATTCACCGCCACCGACTGCGGCTGCTCGGCCGGGCACCCGGTGATGCGCTCATAGGCGGTATCGGCCATCACCTGACCGCGCGAACGCTGATCAACGGTGACATCGGCTTGGCGTTTCAACGCCGCCCACATGCCCACGCCCTGGCGCATCGGCAACAACACCGTCACATAGGCCATGCAGTCGGGCGCCGGCCGGATCGTCGCGGTGCGATCGGCCTCGGCCTTGGCCGCGCGATCGACCACCGCCGCCGCATCCAACCGGGCAGCGATCTCCTTGGCCCTGGCGCTGATGCGCCCATCACCGCACCCCTGCAGACCGGCCACCTCGGCGCACATCTCGGCATCCAACAACCGCCGATGCGCCACACTCAGACAGGCCGATTCGCGGGCGATCAACGTTGCGCGCCACTCCGAGAGCGCCCCGCATTCCATGGCGGCCAGGGTGTGCGGCATCTCGTGGACCAACGCGGTAGCCAACCCCAACAACCGCCCACCCTTGTTCGGCGATTCGCGACGGGCCAACGCCACCTCACTGGCCACGCCTCGACCCTGTTTGGACTTGGGCACCCCGGCAGCCGCCTCGGCCGCACGCCGCGCCTCCGCCAACGCCGCCGCCGCGCGGGCCTGCCCCGCCGCCGCGGCCGACTTCACCCCCTCCAACCACGCGATCTGCTCAACCAAGGCGGCCTCATCGGCCAGCGGATCCACCACCGCCAACCCCGTCGAATCGAACATGTGTTCGACACTACCATTGTCCACTGACTCAAACTGTCTGACAGGGTCGCGGTATTCACAGCGTGGCTGTCGAGGAGGTTGAGTGGATCATGGTCCGATCACGACGAACGAAGATCCCGGCCGAGGAGAAGACGCGGCTGGTGCTGGCGGTATTGGCCG
>NZ_LZHZ01000048.1 GCF_001667505.1 Mycobacterium sp. ACS1612 | reverse complement strand
CCCCCGCGGTCCGCCCCCCCCCCCCCCCCCCCCGCCCCCCCCCCCCCCGCCCGCGCGCCCCCCCCCCCCCCCCCCCCCGCCCCCGCCCCCCCCCCCCCCCGCGCCGCCCCCGACATGGTCGGTGCGCATCCGGCGTTGGCGCGCGCGATGGTGAATCTACACAGCCGCTACCGGCTGACCGCCGCGCAACTGGCCAACGCGACGGAGGACCGCAATTCCGACGGCAGCGGGTCGGGCGCGATCACCATGCCGCACGAGGAAGTCCGCGACTACTTCTACCAACGGCAGAACTATCTGCATGAACTCGACACTGCCGCCGAGGATTTGACCATCCGGATGCGCATGCACCGCGCCGAGTTGGCCCGCGAGCTGTCGGACCGGCTGACCCGCGTTCACGGTGTGCACATCATCCGTCGTATCGATCTCGGCGACGCCGTTTTGCACCGCTTCGATCCGGAGACCAAGACGTTGGAGATCAGCGGTCACCTGTCGTCGGGGCAGACGGTGTTCAAGATGGCGGCCGAATTGGCGTACCTCGAATTCGGCGACCTGATCGACAAACTCGTCGACGACGGCAAGTTCACCAGCCAGGAGTCGACCAAGCTGGCCCGACTGGGGCTGGCCAACTACTTCGCCGCCGCCACCGTGCTGCCGTACGGACAGTTCCACGACGTCGCCGAGAACTTCCGCTACGACATCGAGCGGTTGTCGGCGTTCTACTCGGTTAGCTTTGAGACCGTCGCGCACCGGCTGTCCACGCTGCAGCGGCCGTCGATGCGCGGGGTGCCGCTGTCGTTCGTTCGCGTGGACCGCGCGGGAAACATGTCAAAGCGCCAGTCCGCCACCGGCTTTCACTTCTCGTCGTCGGGAGGCACCTGTCCGCTGTGGAATGTCTACGAGACATTCGCCAACCCGGGCAAGATCGTCGTGCAGATCGCGCAGATGCCCGACGGGCGCAATTACATGTGGGTGGCACGCACGGTGGAGCGTCGCGCATCGCGCTATGGTCAGCCGGGTAAGACGTTCGCGATCGGCCTTGGCTGTGAGCTCCGGCACGCGCACCGGCTGGTCTACTCGGAGGGACTGGACTTGTCCGGTGACAACGCGACACCGATCGGCGCGGGCTGCCGGGTCTGCGAACGCGACAACTGCCCGCAGCGGGCGTTCCCGGCGCTCGGCCGAGCACTGGACATCGACGAACACCGCAGCACGGTGTCGCCCTATCTGGTGAAGCAGTCATGAGCTGCGACGATGAGCGCTCGCGCGAAGAGCAGACAACACTGGCACGGATCCCGCCGGGCGGGTTCAAGGAACTCGGGCCCGTCAACTGGGCGATCGCCAAGCTCGGCGCCCGCGGCATCCGCGCCCCGAAGTTCCACCTGTTCAACGTGCTCGGCCAGCACAAGCTGCTGTTCCTCGCATGGCTGCCGTTCTCGGCCTACCTGCTGTACGCGGGCAAGCTGTCGCGCCGCGACGCCGAACTGGTCATCCTGCGGGTCGGCCACCTGCGGGACTGCGAATACGAACTGCAGCAGCATCGCCGGCTGGCGAGAAGCCGGGGCGTCGACGCCGAGTTGCAGGCCAGGATTTTCGAGGGGCCCGACGCCGAAGGGTTGACCGACCGGCAGAGAGTGCTGATCACGGCGACCGACGAGTTCGTGATCACCCGCTCGATGTCGCCGGAGACCTGGTCGGCGCTTTCCGGCCTGCTCAGCCGTGCGCAGCTGATCGAATTCTGCACGCTGGCAGGGCAATACGATGCGCTGGCGGCCACCATGGCGACGTTGCGAATTCCGCTGGACTTTCCCGACTGAGATAGGGAACAATCCGCTTCCTCGCCGCGTTTGGCGGTTTGTCTGACTTGTTAGGAAGGGGCATGTCGCATGGCCACTGACTACGACGCACCCCGCGTCACCGAGACCGATACCGATGAGTCGCTGGAGGAGATCACCAGCCGTCGTAAGAACGACGCCGCGACCGCGGTCATCGACGTCGACGACGGCGACGGCGCCGATTCGTTCGAGTTGCCCGACGCCGATCTGACCGGTGAGGAACTCACCGTGCGCGTCGTGCCCAAGCAGGCCGACGAGTTCGTCTGCTCCAGCTGCTTCCTGGTGCAGCACACCAGCCGGTTGGCGCTGCGAAAGGACGGCGAACAGTTCTGCACCGAGTGCGTGTGATCGCCTGAGGCGAGCGGCTATCCGGCAGTCAGCGGCGGGACCAGCGCAGGGGTCTGTTCACCGAAGGGCCCCGGCTCTGCTGGCGGCAGCACCTCAGCAGGCAGCGGCGGCGCGACGTCGTTGACAGGGGCGGCGGCAGGCTGGTCCGGCGGCGGCGCGACGTCGGGCGGCGGTGCCTGGCACGCGAGAACAGGCTGCGGCGTCATCGACAGCAGGAACGGATCGCAGTTGTCGGCCTGGGCAGTGGCAGCGAGTCCCACCGCAGATCCAGCCAGGACTGCGCCCACAAAGGTGATTCCGGCGTACTTCCCGGCTTTCCAAGCTGCCACGTTGCTTCCTCCAGGGTCGTTTGCGGTGCAGCAGACCATAACCCGCCGGGCGGCCCGCCGCTAGCGCACTTCACAGCGGACGTTCAGGCTGGCCCTCACGGTCTGGCTATAGGTAGGTCACCCCGAGCACGGTCAGCGACAGCAGAACCGGGGACACCGGCAGCAGACAGAGGAACGCCGCCCAGATCTCGGACTTACGCCGATAACAGCGCCAGCCGAAATACGCCGAGACGCCGCCTGCGACGAACGACACCGCGGCGATCACCAACACCCACGTGCTGATCGAACTCGTCGCGATGGCGACGGATATCCCGGCCAGCCACAGGATGTGGCCGACCACCAATCCGCCGATGCCGGCGACCCAGATCGCTCTCGCTGGGCTGCCCGTGGAAACCACGCTCAGAAGTTGATCATGTGCCCGACGAGACCGTGGAAGCACTCCTGCAGCGCCTCGGACATCGTCGGATGGGTGTGCACGTTTCTGGCCAACTCGGTGGCGGTCAGATCCCACTTCTGCGCCAGCGTCAGCTCGGGCAGCAGCTCGGAGACGTCATGGCCCACCAGGTGGCCCCCGAGCAGCTCGCCGTACTTCGCGTCGGCGATCAGCTTCACGAAGCCGCTCGGGTCGCCGACACCGTGCGCCTTGGCGTTGGCGGTGAACGGGAACTTGGCGACCTTCACGTCGTATCCCTCGGCGCGAGCCTGTTCCTCGGTGAGCCCGAAGCTGGCCACCTGCGGCTGGCAGAACGTCGCACGGGGCAGCATCCGGTAGTCGCCGAGCGGCAAAGTCTCTGCGCCGCCGATGGTTTCGGCCGCGACCACGCCCTGCGCCTCAGCCACATGGGCGAGCTGCAGCATGCCGGTGACGTCACCGATCGCATAGATGTGCGGCACGTTGGTACGCATGTAGTCGTCGATGCCGATGGCCTTGCGGTCGGTGATCTGCACGCCCGCCTTGTCCAGGCCGTAGCCCTCGATGTTGGGCGCGAAGCCGATGGCCTGCAACACTTTTTCGGCCTTCAGATCCTCAGACTTGCCGTCCTTGCTCACCGTGACGGTGACCTCGCCGCCATCGTCCTTGATGCCCTCGACCTTGGTCCCGAGCATCACCTTGACGCCGAGCTTCTTGAACTGCTTCTCGACCTCCTTGGAGACCTCGGCGTCCTCGTTGGGCAGCGCGCGCGCCAGGAACTCGACGATGGTCACGTCGACGCCGTAGTTCTTCATCACGTAGCCGAACTCCATGCCGATCGCGCCACACCCCGCGATGATGATCGACTTCGGCAGTTCACGGGTCATGATCAGCTTCTCGTAGGTGACCACGTTCTCCGACAGCGAGGTGCCCGGCACCAACCGGGTGCTGCTGCCGGTGGCGATGATGATGTTGTCGAACGTCACCGTCTCGGTCCCGCCCTCATTGAGCTTGACCGACAACGTGTTCGGATCGGTGAACGTGCCGTACCCGTGGATCTCGGTGATCTTGTTCTTCTTCATCAGGAAGTGCACGCCCGCGACGCGGCCCTCGGCCACCTTGCGGCTGCGGTCAAACGCGACGCCGTAGTCGAACGTCGCCTCACCGCTGATGCCGAACTGCTTGGCTTCCTTGGTGAAGATGTGAACAAGCTCCGCGTTGCGCAGCAGCGCCTTCGACGGGATGCAGCCGACATTGAGGCACACGCCGCCCCAGTACTTGGGTTCGACGACTGCGGTGTTCAGTCCGAGCTGGGCGGCGCGGATGGCCGCGACGTATCCGCCGGGGCCTGCTCCGAGAACGACGACGTCATAGTGGGTCACCCGCCCAACCCTAGTAGGGGATGAACCCGACGAAACAGCGGCTCACGTGTTGGCAGAAGTAGGTGCCGTGTAACACCGCCGCGGCGCCGAGCGCGGCCAGCGGCGCCGACATCAGCCCGATCGCCAGTGCCGCGACGAGCGGCTTGTCGACCACCATCGCGGCCAGCACCGCGCCGACCGTGCAGACGATCACGAAGATCAGCACCACGAACACGGGCGGCGTCTTGTCCAGCGAATGGAACCACCAGTAGTAGAGCCCCAGCCCGCTGGCGGCGCCGAGAATCCAGACCCCCGCCACCACAAGGACAAAGGCCCAGCGCTTGAGGTACTTGTAGGTGCCCTCGACGACCTCGGGATGCACGACGGGAGGCAACGGGCCGGTCGGGGTTTCCATGCTGTTTACGGGGTCACGGTCGGCGGCCAACGGCTGCACCGGATCGGGCATTGCCGGAAACTCGCCGGTGAAGACGGGCGAATACGGCTGCGTGGGGTCACCCGGCAGCGTCTCTTGTTCGATCGGATTAAGCACCGTGCACCACCTGGATCGTGACCAGCACCGAAAACCACCCTGGCGCGATGGCCAGCACGAAGGCACCGAGCGCGGTCAGCCAGCGTCGCCCGGACAGCAGGATCGTCAACATGCCGATCATGCTGGGCACCGCGATCACGAGGGCGACCACGATGTCGGGCCGAATCGCGGCCTTCACAAGCAGGGTCGACGCGATACCCGCGATCTGCCCGACCGCGAGACCCACGAGCATTGCGCCGGCCAGCAGCCACGCGCGTGGTAGGGCTATCACGCTTGGAACGATAAGTCCGCCGATTCACGTCCAGACTGTCCGCCACGCAAGGTCACGGCCGAAGTTGCGCAGCTGTGATCAACCGCTGACCTACGCTCGCGTAGTGAGCGATTCCATGCCCGATGTCGGGTCGCCGACGCAATTGGCAGACGCGCTCCAGGCCACCGGCTACCTGGCCGACGAGGGTGTCGCGACGGCCGCCTACCTGGCGCTGCGAATGCGTCGGCCGTTGTTCTGCGAGGGCGAGCCGGGCACCGGCAAGACGTCACTGGCCGCCGCATTGGCCGAGGCGCTGGGCCTGCCGATGATCCGGTTGCAGTGTCACGAAGGCATCGACGCCGCCCAAGCGCTCTACGACTGGGACTTCCCGCGGCAGTTGCTGCATCTGCGGACGCTGGAGGCGGCGGGACATCTGGACGCCGACTCCGCGGAACGCTCGCTCTACACCGAGCGGTTCCTGCTCGCGCGGCCACTGTTGCGGGCGCTCACCGAGGCACCGTGCGTGCTGCTGGTCGACGAAATCGACAGGGCTGATGACGAATTCGAGGCTTTTCTGCTCGAAGTGCTCGACGAGAACGCCGTCACGATCCCCGAACTGGGCGAGGTGCGGGCCGCCACGCCGCCGCTGGTGGTGCTGACGTCGAACCGGACCCGCGACGTGCATGACGCGCTCAAGCGGCGCTGCTTGTACCACTGGCTCGAGCACCCCGATCTGGCGCGCGAGATCGCCATCCTGCGTCGTCGCATCCCCGGCATCGCCGAGGCGCTCGCCGATCAGGTGGCCCGCGCGGTGCACGCGCTGCGCGCGATGGAACTGGTCAAGCCGCCCGGTGTCGCCGAATCCCTCGACTGGGCGCGTGCGTTGCGTGAACTCGACCGCGATGCGCTCGACGCGCAGACCGCCGCGGCGACCCTCGGGGCGGTGGTCAAGTACCACGAGGACGCCGAGCGGGTGGTGCGGGCCGGACTGGACCGTCTGCTGGCCGGCTGAGATGTCGGCACTGGTCGGATTCGCCGGATTCGCGCACGCGCTCGCGGTCGCCGGGCTGCCTGCCGACGCCGTCGACACCTACACCCGCGCGCTGCGCGAGGTCGACGTCGCCGACCCGCGGCAGGTGTATTGGGCGGGCCGGGCGACGCTGTGCCGCGACCCCGACGACATCCCCCGCTACGACCTGGTGTTCGAGAACTGGTTCGGCGGCACCGTGCCGGTCCGCGCGCCGCAACGCAGCCAGCCCCAGCGCCGCGCCCGCATTGCCGCGCTGGACACCACCGGCGCGACCGACACCGACGGCGAGCCGCCGCACCTGCGGGTCGCCGTGGCGGACACCGAGATCCTGCGGCACCGTGACATCGCGGAACTGACCGCAGCCGAGCGGGCGCATCTGGCCGAGCTGCTCGCCGCGCTGCGTCCACAGTCCGCGACGCGGCCTGCGCTGCGGATGCGGCCGTCGCGCCGCGGCCGCGTCGACCCGCGACGCACCCTTCGCCGAATGCTGGCCGCGGGCGGCGAACCGGTGCGGCCGCGGCGCCACCGCAAGGCCACCAGGCCGCGGCGCATCGTGCTGCTGCTCGACGTGTCGGGCTCGATGAGCCCGTACGCCGACGCGCTACTGCGCTTCGCGCACGTCGTGGCCCGCAAAAGCCCTGCCACCGAAGTGTTTTCGCTCGGCACCAGGATGACGAGACTGTCGCGGGCGCTGCGGGCCCGTGACCCCGAAACGGCGTTGGCCGCTGCGGGCCGCGCGGTGCCCGACTGGGCCGGTGGCACCCGACTGGGTGAGACGATGCGCGCGTTCCTGGATCGCTGGGGCCGGCGCGGGATGGCCCGCGGCGCGGTGGTAGTGGTCTTCTCCGACGGCTGGGAGCGCGGCGAGCCCACCCTGCTCGCCGAGCAGATGGCGGCGCTGCGGCGACTCGCCCACACCGTGCTGTGGGTGAACCCGCACGCGGGTGTCGACGGTTATCAACCGGTGCAATCGGGGATCGCCGCCGCACTGCCCTACATCGACCGGTTGCTCGCAGGCCACAGCCTGGCGACACTGCAGGATTTGCTCGACGAGATCCGCACCGCCTGAACAGGCTGGTGCGCAACCGGTTTCGCGATTCTGTGGGTTCCCGGCGCTCAGCCAGAGCAGAGTATGCCTATGCGTATCTCTGTCACCGTCGACGGAACCACGTACACCGACGACGTGGAACCCCGACTTCTGCTCGTCCATTACCTTCGCGACCGACTCGGCAAGGTCGGCACCGTGATCGGCTGCGACACCAGCAACTGCGGTGCCTGCACCGTCCACCTCAACGGCTACAGCGTCAAGTCGTGTTCCGTGCTGGCCGTGCAGGCCGACGGCGGGGACGTGACCACCGTCGAAGGGCTGGCACGAGACGGCAAACTGCACCCCGTGCAGGAGGCGTTCCGCGACAACCACGCCCTGCAGTGCGGCTTCTGCACCCCCGGCATGATCATGCAGACCATCGACCTGCTCGCCGAGCACCCGCATCCCGACGAAGAGGCGGTGCGGCACGGCCTCGAGGGCAACCTGTGTCGGTGCACCGGATACCAGAACATCGTCAGAGCCGTGCAGGACGCGGCCAACAGGCGGGAGGCGAAACCGGCTGCGCCCAAGACTGATTCGGCGGAGGCCGTGCGATGACCGCGACCGCTGAACCCGAAATCGGCAAGGCGCGGGTACGCAAAGAGGACGAGCATCTGATCACCGGCCGCACCCGGTGGACCGACAACATCGTGCTGCCGGGAATGCAACACCTCGCCATCCTGCGCAGCCCCGTCGCGCATGCCCGCATCACCGGTATCGACGCCAGCGCCGCGCGCAGCATGCCCGGCGTCATCGCCGTCTTCACCGGAGCCGATCTGGCGGCCGAACAGGGCAGCCTGCCGAACGCCTGGCAGATCACCGAGGACATGAAGGCGCCACCCGCGCCGTCGCTGGGGGTGGACACCGTGAACTTCGCCGGCGAAGCGGTGGCCGTCGTGGTGGCCCGTACCGCGTACGAGGCACAGGACGCACTCGAACACATCGACGTCGACTACGACGACCTGCCTGTGGTGCTCGACCTTGCGGCCGCCGCCGACGACGCCAAGGTGATCTATTCGGACCTCGGCACCAATGTCAGCGCGGTGTGGACGTTCGACTCCGCGCAAGCCGGCACCGGCGGCGACGTCGAGGACGCCATCCGCGACGCCGAGGTCGTGGTTGAGCGCACCTTCCGCCAGCAGCGGCTGATCCCCGCGTTCATGGAGCCCCGCTCGGTGGTCGTCGATCCGACAGGCCCGCAGCTGACCGTGTGGTCGGCCACGCAGATCCCGCACATTCTCAAGCTGATGCTGGCGATGACGCTGGAGATCCCCGAGCACAAGGTGCGCGTGATCGCCCCCGACGTCGGCGGAGGATTCGGCGGCAAGCTGCAGGTGACGCCGGAAGAGGTGATTGCGCTGCTGGTGGCGCGGCGGCTCGGAAAGCCGGTGAAGTACACCGAATCCCGCAGCGAGTCGATGCTCGCGGCGCACCACGGCCGCGACCAGATCCAGAAGCTGACGCTGGCCGCCCGCCGCGACGGCACGGTCACCGGCCTGAAGGTGGAACTGCTCGCCGACATGGGCGCCTATCTGCGGCTGGTCACCTCGGGCATCCCGATATTGGGCGCCTTCATGTTCAACGGCATCTACAAGTTCCCGTCCTATCACTTCACGTGCACCAACGTGTTCACCAACAAGACGCCCACCGACGCCTACCGCGGCGCCGGACGCCCGGAGGCGACGTTCGCGATCGAACGGATGATGGACGAACTCGCCGCGGAGTTGGGCCGTGATCCGCTCGAATTGCGCGCGCAGAACTGGATCACGCACGAGGAGTTCCCGTTCGACACCGTCGCGGGCTTGACCTACGACTCGGGTAACTACGAGGCCGCCACCGCGCAGGCGCGCGAGTTGTTCGACTACGACGGGCTGCGCCGCGAACAAGCAGAGCGCCGCGACCGCAACGACCCGGTGCAACTGGGCATCGGCGTTTCGACGTTCACCGAGATGTGCGGCCTTGCGCCGTCGCGGGTGCTCGGATCGTTGTCGTACGGGGCAGGCGGCTGGGAGCACGCCGCCATCCGGATGCTGCCCACCGGCAAGGTCGAGGTGGTCACCGGTTCGTCGCCGCACGGGCAGGGCCACGAGACGGCGTGGAGCCAGATCGTCGCCGACCAACTCGGTGTGCCCTTCGAGGATGTCGAGGTCATCCACGGCGACACCCAGAGTTCACCGCGGGGTCTGGACACCTACGGCTCGCGCTCGCTGGCTGTCGGTGCAATCGCGGTGGTGAAGGCGGCCGACAAGGTGATCGCCAAGGCGAAACCCTTTGCGGCACACATGATGGAGTGCTCCGAGGACGACCTCGAGTTCACCGGGGGCCGGTTCCGCGTCGCGGGCACCGAGAAGGCGGTCACCCTCGCCGAAGTGGCACTGGCCGTGTTCGCCGCGCACGATCTGCCCGAAGGGCTGGAACCGAACCTGGACGCCGAGGCGACCTACGACCCGGACAACTTCTCGTTCCCGCACGGCACCCATCTGTGCGCGACGGAGGTGGACACCGAGACCGGGCAGGTGCGGATCCGCCGCTATGTCTGCGTCGACGACATCGGGCACGTGGTCAATCCGGTGATCGTGGACGGGCAGGTGCATGGCGGGCTGGCTCAGGGCATCGCACAGGCGCTGTACGAGGAGGCCGTGCACGACGAGTCGGGCACGCTGATCAACGCGTCGTTCTCGGAGTACCTGATCCCGTCGGCGGTCGATCTGCCGACCTTCATCACCGGGCGCACCGAGACACCCGCGACAACGAATCCGCTTGGCGTGAAAGGTGTTGGCGAGGCAGGCACGATCGCGTCGACACCGGCGGTGGTGAACGCCGTCATCGACGCGGTGCGCCATCTAGGTGTGAGCGACATCGAAATGCCGTGCAGCCCAATGAGAGTCTGGCATGCGATCCAGGCCGGAGCCGGAAGGCCGGCGACATCCAACGCCGGAGCCGGAAGGCCGGCGACATCCAACGCCGGAGCCGGAAGGCCGGCGACATCGAACGGAGGTGCTCGATGATCCCGTCGAACTTCGACTACGTCGCCCCGACCACCGTCGACGACGCGGTGGCCGCGCTGGCCGAGGCCGGCGAGGACGCCAAGGTGATCGCGGGAGGGCAGAGCCTGCTGCCGGTGCTGCGGTTGCGGTTGGCCGCGCCCACCGTACTGGTCGACCTCAACCGCATCGACGAGTTGCGCGGGGTGCGCGACGACGGCGACGCCCTTGTGATCGGCGCGATGACAACGTATTACAGCCTGTTGGGCAATCCGATGATCAGCAAGCACGCGCTGCTGCTCGCCGACGCCACCCACACCGTCGCCGATCCGCAGATCCGGCACCGGGGCACACTCGGCGGCAACCTCGCACACGCCGATCCGGCCGGCGACCTGGCCGCACCGACGCTGGCGCTCGACGCGACACTGACCGTCGCGGGGCCGTCGGGCCGACGCGACATCCCCGTCGCGGATTTCTTCGTGGACTACTTCACCACGGCGCTGCAGCCGAACGAAATCCTCACGGAGATACGCATTCCCAAGCACACCGACTGGGCAGCCCACTACGAGAAGCTGCACCGGGTGGCGCAGGCGTGGTCGATCGTCGCGGTGGCGGCGACCGTCGCGGTCGAAGGCGGGGCTATCCGGCAGGCCAAGGTCGCGCTGACCAACATGGCCGCAGTGCCGGTGCGCGCCAGCGCCGTCGAGGAGGCGTTGATCGGCCAGCAGGCCAGCGCGGAGTCGATCCGGGCGGCCGCCGAACACGCCGCCGAGGGCATGAACCCGATGTCCGACGGCAACGCCGACGCCGAATATCGCAGCCACCTGGCCAAGGTGCTGACCCGTCGCGCAGTGATGACGGCGATCGGCGCCTAGGGATGCAACTCGAACACACCTTGTCCGTCCCTGCCCCCATCGATGTGGTCTGGCCCGCAGTGTTGGATCCGGAGCGGGTGGCGCCGTGCGTGCCCGGCGCGACGCTCACCGGCGTCGACGGCGATTCGTTCACCGGCACCGTCAAGATCAAGGTAGGCCCGATCACTCTGCTGTACAAGGGAACCGGCACGTTCGTCGAGACCGACGAGGCCGCCCGCCGCGCAGTGCTCAAGGCGGACGCCAAGGACACCCGCGGCAACGGCACCGCCAAGGCCACCGTCACCCTGACGCTGACCGCGGACGGGGACCGCACCGCGGGGGTGGTGGCCACGGATCTGTCCATCACCGGCAAGCCCGCCCAGTTCGGTCGCGGAATGATCGCCGATGTCGGCGGGAAGATCATCGAGCAGTTCACCGCGTGCCTGTCGGAGAAGCTGGCCGCACCCGTCGCGGCACCCGAGCCCACCTCCGCTGCCACACCGGCAGCCGAGCCCGCCGAGGTCGAACCGCTGAACCTGGTGCATTACGCGCAGCGGTCGGCCCTCAAGCGGATCGGCCCGCTCGCCGCCGTAGCCGTGGCGATCCTGGTCATCGGAGCCTTGGTCCGACGCGTGCGGTCGCGGTCAGGCTGACTCGAGGCGCGCGGCACAGACAAAGGGAGCAGTCGAGGACGGCAACAACTCGGCCCGATCGTCGGGGTACTCGACGCCGAAGCTGACCGACCCGGCGATGCGGTACGGCTGGGCAGCGAGCAGACTGGCGTACTGCTTTCGTAGCCGAGACAATTCGGCGCGCACTGTCACTACGCGCGATGGGTCACCGTACAGGTCGGCCGCCAATTCCGGCGCGGATCGCCCTTCGGGGAACAGCGCAAGCGCGAGCAGAATCTCGGCGTGCCGAAGCGACAATTGGCGCCGCCAGCAACCGAATTGGCCGTCCATTTGCAACGAGGGAGCGTCGGGGTCGTGCAGATCCAGGGTGGCGTGGACAAGCCGGCCGTTGGCCTCGGCGGCCTCGGGGATCAGCCGCACCAACCACCCGCCCGGCAGCGGTTCGACGTCGCAGGCCCCCAGGGTCGGGAACCACAGTCGGCCAGCGGCGATTTCGCGCGGCATGGCGATGCGGTTGTGCGGTGGTAAGGAATCCACCGCGGCCACCCAACCCTGCGGATCGACGGCGAGGGCCGGGCTGGCGATCCGGGCCAGGATCGGCGCGGCCACCGTCCGCAACCGGTTCAGTATGCGGTCGTGTTCTTCACGCAGATGAGCCTCGGCTAGCCGAGCCACCGCGTCGACCAGTGCGACCGTCGTGGGGTGCACAGTCGCCGCGGGGCCTGAAACGTCCACCACACCGATAGCCTGGCCGGTTCTCGGGTCTTTGATCGGGGCGCCGGCGCAGGTCCAGGCGTGGTGGCTGCGCGCGTAGTGCTCGGCGGAAAAGACCTGCACCGCGGTGTTGGACATCAATGAGGTGCCGATGGCATTCGTCCCGACCGCATGTTCGCCCCAATGCGCGCCCTCGACGAAGCCCAACCGGTCGGCTTGGCCGAGCACGGACCGCGATCCGGACCGCCACAGCACCCGCCCCTGCGCGTCGGCGATGACGAGAATGTTGTCGCCTTCGGCGACCAACGAGTCGAGCCCGCGGGTGATCTCATTGAGCACGGCGAGCAGTCCGGAGGAGTGCCGCAACAAGTCGAGGGTGCTGTCCTCTACTTCAGGAGCGGGCAGCGCGTCGGGGTGGATGCCGCGCGCCATCAATCGGCGCCAGGAGTCTTCGATCACCTTGCGTGGCCGTGCAGGGGCACGATCACCGGCCATCGTGGCGTCGTACACCACAGACATCAGTCGGGCGTAGCGACGTGGATCCTCACCCACCGCGACCGCGGGCTCGGGGACAGACGAACGGGGCATCACCGACGATTGTGCTCCTGATCACACCGCGGGACCAGCACGCCCTCACGCAGTGGCGGGATCGACGAGCACCTTCATCTTCGTCCCTGCGTGCAGTGCTTCGAACCCTTCGTCGACGACGTCGCCGATCGCGATCGCGGTCACCCAGCTCGCCGTGTCGTACGCACCTTGCGCCATCAGGCCGATCACCGCTTCGAAATCGGCGCCCGTGTAGCAGAGCGAACCCTGGATCCGGGATTCGTTCATGACCAGGTTCAGCAGCGGCGTCGTCAGCGGCTTCTCGTAGATCGCCACGCTGACCATGGCTCGCCGCGCGCCGACGCAAGCGAGTGCGGTCTCGACCGCAGGTGCCACTCCGGCGGCGTCGAACACGGCGCCTGCGCCGCGCCCGCGAGTGCGGTCAGCGATGAACGCCGGCACGTCCGTTTCCATGGGGTTCAGGGTGTGCGCGCCGAGCGCTTCGATCGCCGCGCGACGGGTCGCAGACGGTTCGACGACCAACACGTCCTCAATACCCTTGCCCCGCAATGCAAACCACAGACCGATGCCGATCGGTCCAGCACCGAACACGACGGCCGTGTCCCCGGCGGCTGGTTCTCCCAGAGTCGCCGCGTGATACGCGACCGACATCGGCTCGACAAGCGCGCCCAGTTGCAGCGACACGTTGTCCGGCAGCCTGTGCAGCATGTTCGTTGGGACGACGGTGTATTCGGCCATGCCACCGTCGGACATCAACCCGTGAAATCCGATTGTCGCGCAGATGTTGTAGTTGCCTGCCAGGCACGGCGCGCACCGACCACATTTGTAGATCGGCTCCACCGCGACGCGGTCACCTACTTCCCAATCCGTGACGCCGGCGCCGAGATCGGTGACGACGCCGGAGAATTCGTGCCCGATCGTCAGCGGCAGCTCACGCCCGGTGAGCGGATGCGGTTCGGTCGGAATGAAGATGGGGCCCGCGTAGTACTCGTGCAGATCGGTGCCGCAGATGCCGTTGAAACCGACCTTCAGCTTCACGGTGCCCGGGCCCGGGTCCGGCTCGGGCACGTCGGCGACCTCGACCTTGTTCGGTCCGTAATAAACAGCTGCTTTCATGGCTGCAGTTGTATGTGACCGCAGACACACCGCGGGAGAGTTGCAGCGCGTTGCAACCCTTGTGCACAAAACGACCGCGGTGTGTCCTAGGTCATATGACACAAATTCTGGATTCCGCCGCCGCCACGACCCCGCAGCAACGGGTTGACGCCTGGCTCGCCGATTTCGAGGCGGCGCTGGCGGCCCGGGACATCGACCGAGTGGTGCAGAAGTTCGCCGTCGACAGCTTTTGGCGCGACCTGGTCGCGTTCACCTGGAACATCAAGACCGTTGAGGGCCGCGATGAGATTGCCGACATGCTCGGCGCTCGGTTGTCGGACACCGACCCGTCCGGCTTCCGGACGCGGGAGGCCCCGACCGAAGACGGCGACGTCACGTCGGCGTTCATCGAGTTCGAGACCGCGGTGGGACGCGGCGTCGGGCATCTTCGGCTAAAGGCTGACCAGGCTTGGACGTTCCTGACAGCGATGCAGGAGCTCAAGGGGCACGAGGAGCGAAAGGGCGCGACCCGCGTGCTGGGCGCTGTCCACGGCGACGACCCCGATCCGCGGTCCTGGGCCGAGAAACGCGCCGAGGAGGACGCGTCGCTGGGACGGACAGTGCAGCCGTATGTGGTCGTGGTCGGCGGCGGGCAGGGCGGCATCGCGCTTGGTGCCAGGCTGCGCCAGCTGGGCGTGCCCGCGATCGTGCTCGACAAGCATGAACGGCCAGGCGACCAGTGGCGCAAGCGTTACAAGTCGCTGTGTCTGCACGATCCGGTGTGGTACGACCACCTGCCGTACCTGCCGTTCCCACAGAACTGGCCGGTGTTCTCGCCCAAGGACAAGATCGGCGACTGGCTGGAGTTCTACACCCGCGTGATGGAGGTCCCGTACTGGCCGAAGACCACGTGCCTGTCGGCGTCGTTCGACGCCGCTGCCGGTCGCTGGACCGTCGAGGTGGACCGCGACGGCGAACGGTTGACGCTGCGCCCGGTCCACCTTGTGCTCGCGACCGGAATGTCGGGCAAGCCCAACGTGCCGACGCTGCCCGGCCAGGAGGTGTTCCGCGGGGATCAGCATCACTCGAGCGCACACCCCGGCCCGGATCGCTACGCCGGCAAGAAAGCCGTTGTCGTCGGGTCGAACAACTCAGCGCACGACATCTGCAAGGCGCTCTACGAGAATGGCGTCGACGTCACCATGGTGCAGCGGTCCTCGACGCACATCGTCAAATCGGACACCCTAATGGACATCGGCCTCGGCGACCTCTACTCCGAACGCGCCGTCGCCGCCGGGATGACAACGGAGAAGGCCGATCTGACGTTTGCGTCGCTGCCGTACCGGATCCTGCATGAGTTCCAGATCCCGCTCTACAACGCGATGCGCGAACGGGACAAACAGTTCTACGACCGACTGACCGCCGCCGGCTTCGAACTCGACTGGGGCGACGACGGATCCGGACTCTTCATGAAGTATCTGCGCCGCGGATCCGGCTACTACATCGACGTCGGAGCGTGCGATCTGGTCGCCGACGGCAGGATCAAACTGGCGCATGGCCAAGTCGACCGGTTGACCGAAGATTCGGTCGTGCTCGCCGACGGTACGGAACTGCCCGCAGACCTGGTGGTCTATGCGACAGGGTACGGCTCGATGAACGGCTGGGCGGCCGACCTGATCGGACAGGACGTCGCCGACAAGGTCGGCAAGGTGTGGGGCCTTGGCAGCAACACCACCAAAGATCCCGGCCCGTGGGAAGGCGAGCAGCGCAACATGTGGAAGCCGACCCAGCAGGACAACCTGTGGTTTCACGGCGGCAACCTGCACCAGTCGCGGCACTACTCGCTGTACCTGGCGCTGCAACTCAAAGCCCGCCACGAGGGGATCCCGACGCCGGTGTACGGCCTGCAGGAGGTGCACCACCTGAGCTGATCGGGCCGCCCGGCAAGATGGGAGCGTGGAAGACGACCCGTATCTGTGGCTCGAGGACATCACCGGCGACGATGCGCTTGCCTGGGTGCGCAGGCACAACGAGCCGACCGTTGCGGAGCTGACCAGCGAGCGGTTCGAGCAGATGCGCGCCGAGGCGCTGGAGATCCTCGACACCGACACCCGTATCCCGTACGTGCGGCGCCGCGGCGAGTACCTGTACAACTTCTGGCGCGATGCGCGCAACACGCGTGGGCTGTGGCGGCGCACGACGCTGGAGAGCTACCGCACCGAACAGCCGGACTGGGACGTCATCCTCGACATCGACGAACTCGCGCGCGCCGACGGCGAGAACTGGGTGTGGGCGGGCGCCGAGGTCATCGAGCCCGACTACACGCTGGCGCTGATCGAGCTGTCGCGTGGCGGCGCCGACGCCACCGTCGTGCGCGAATTCGACATGGTGAAACGGGAATTCGTGTCCGACGGCTTCCAGCTGCCCGAGGCCAAGTCCGGGCTGTCGTGGGAAGACGAGGACACCGTGCTGGTGGGCACCGACTTCGGTGAGGGCTCGCTGACCGAATCCGGCTATCCGCGCATCGTCAAGCGCTGGCGGCGCGGTCAGCCGCTCGAGGAGGCGCAGACCCTGTTCACCGGTGACCCGTCGGATGTCAGCGTCGGCGGCGGGTACGACCGGACTCCGGGCTTCGAACGGCTGCTGATCACCCGGTCCCTCGACTTCTTCAACCGCGAGCGCTACGAGTTGCGTGGCAACGAGTTGATCCGCATCGGCGTCCCCACCGACGCCAACATCTCGCTGCACCGCGAGTGGTTGCTGATCCGGCCGCGCACCGAGTGGGCGGTGGGCACCACGATCTACCCGGCCGGATGCCTGCTGGCGGCCAACTACGAGGAATTCCTCGCGGGCACAGCAGAATTGAGCGTGGTATTCGAACCCGACGAGCATTCCAGCCTGGAGAACTACGCGTGGACGCGCGACCACCTGATACTGGTCAGCCTGGTCGACGTGGCCAGCAAGGTCGAACTGGTCACCCCTGGGTCGTGGCAGGCCGAACCGATCCCGGGCATCCCGCCGAACACCCACACCGTGCTGGTCGACGTCGACGAGTACGGCGACGAGATGTTTCTCGACTCGAGCGGCTTCGATCTGCCGTCGCGGCTGCTGTGGGGCCACGCGGGCGGCGAGGTGACGGAAATCAAGAGCGCGCCTACGTTCTTCGATGCGTCGGACATCGAGGTGACGCAGAACTTCGTCGCGTCGGCCGACGGCACGATGATCCCGTATTTTGTGGTGGGACACCGCGATTCGACCGGGCCGGGCAAGACGCTGCTGAACGGGTACGGCGGCTTCGAGAGTTCGAGCACGCCGGGCTACGCCGGAGTGCTCGGCCGCCTGTGGCTGTCACGCGGCGGCACCTACGTGCTGGCCAATATCCGCGGCGGCGGCGAGTACGGACCGCGTTGGCACACCCAGGCGATGCGTGAGGGCAGGCACCTGGTGCACGAGGACTTCGCCGCGGTGGCAGCCGATCTGGTGCGGCGCGGCATCACCACCGTCGGGCAATTGGGCGCGCAGGGCGGAAGCAACGGCGGCCTGCTGATGGGCATCATGCTGACCAAGTACCCCGAACTGTTCGGCGCTCTGGTGTGCAGTGTGCCGCTGCTCGACATGCGTCGCTTCCACTTGCTGCTGGCCGGCGCATCGTGGGTGGCCGAGTACGGCGATCCCGACAACCCGGACGACTGGGAGTTCATCTCCAAATACTCGCCGTATCAGAACATTTCGTCGGAGCGACGCTATCCGCCTGTGTTGATCACGACGTCGACGCGCGACGACCGGGTACATCCCGGACACGCCAGGAAAATGACCGCGGCACTCGAGGCGGCGGGCCAGCCGGTGCGGTACTACGAGAACATCGAGGGCGGGCACGCGGGCGCCGCGGACAACTCACAGATCGCGTTCCGGTCGGCGTTGATCTACGAGTTCCTGCATCGGATGCTGAGCGATCAACCCCGCTCACCAGAAACGGCGCTCACGCCGTCGGGATAAATCATCTGCGACGGCGGGCGGGCGGTTCTTCTCGCCCAAAAGTAGTACAGGGCGGCGGTTCCCAGTAAACCGACGATCCAGGAGATGTCGGCGCCTCCGAGGTCGTCCACCAGTGGACCGGTATAGAGCGATTGGGACAAGAACGGCAGTTGTATCAGGATGCCGATCACGTAACTCACCAACGCGGTGAAGTTCATCCGGCCATAACGCCCGTTCGGATCGTACAGAGCGGGGATGTCGACCCGTTCCTTCGAGATCAGGTAGTAGTCAACCAGGTTGACCGCGCTCCACGGGGTGAAGGCCATCAGTATCAACAGCACGAAGTTCCGGAAGTTGTCGAGGAAGTCTTTCGTGGCGATCAGCGCGGTGATCACGGAGATCACAATGAACGCCGCCACGCACGCCGTTCGGATCCATTGGGGCACACGGGCAGTCCTGGTGAAAGCCGTCGCCGTGGTCAGGATGGTCATCAGGCCGCCGTATGCGTTCAGACAGTTGACCGCGAGCTTGCCGGTGACGATCACGACGTATATCGCCGTTGCGACCACCACGCCGCCTGCCAGGTCTCCGATGAAGGTGACCTGGGACGCCAGGAACTCATCGCCGGCCCCCGCGGCAACGATCGCGCCGAGCGTCATCGACCACTGCGACCCGATCACCGAACCGAGGAAAGTGCTCCAGAACGTACTCGATTCGGGCGTCGATCGGGGCAGATAGCGAGAGTAATCCGCAACGTAGGGGCCGAAGGTCAGCTGCCATCCCGCGCCGAGCGACACCGCCAACAAGAACGTAGCGACGTCGAACGGCTTGGCCCCGAGCAATGCGGGCACGTCGTATTCCATCAGCATCCGGATGCCGATGTAGGTGAATCCGACGGCGCAGACGACGGTGGCCAACCGACCCAACCGATGAATCATGCGGTAGCCGATGACGGCGACGATCAGTGTCAGCAATCCGAAGATGACGATGCCTACCGATGGCGCGTCGATGCCGAGGATCTCGTTGATCGCCTGACCAGAGAGCACCGTGCCGGTGGCGGCGAAGCCCAGATACATGAGCACCACCAACACCAACGGAAGACACGCTCCCCACACCCCGAATTGGGCCCGGCTGGAGATCATCTGCGGGATACCCATTTTCGGGCCCTGCGCCGAGTGCAAAGCCATCACGACACCGCCGCAGACGTTGCCGATCAGCAAGCCGATGATTGCCCACAGCGGGTCGGCGCCGAACACCACGGCCAGCGCACCGTCGACGATCGCGGTGATCTGCATGTTGGCGCCGAACCACAGCGTGAACTGGTCGCGTGGCTTCCCGTGCCGCTCGTTGTCGGGAACCACGTCGATGGTTCGGCGTTCCACCTCAACTGCCATGGGAATCCTCGTGGGTTGACCGCCTGGATGCGGTTACAGCCTGCCACTTACTGCAGTCGTTCTGTTGACTTACGAGGTGTGTCGCACAGCGCGACGCCGGCGGGTTCAGACCGCGGATCTGTGCGGCAACGACTTGACGGCGAAGTCGAGCGTCAACTGGTTCAACGTCATCGGCAGAGGCTGGTCCGGCACCAGCCGCGGGTTCGAGGTCAGCTCGAAAGTCAGGGCACGCAGCAGATGCGCGAGCAGGGTGCTGGTCACGAACAGCACGAGATTTCGGCCTGGGCACTCGGCGGGACCCGCGGAGAACGGCACCAACTGCGGATATCGCTGCGCTGTCCCGTCGAGCCAGATGTCGGGGGCGAACGTGTGCGCGAACGGCAGCAGTTGATCATCGCGATGGAACGCCGGCACGACGATCATCAAACCGGCACCCTTGGCGATGCTGCCGTTGCGCCACTGCGTGTCCTCGGTGGTATCGCGCAGGATCGTCGGCGTCGTCGGCCAGAGCCGCACGGATTCGAGTACCACGCTTCGTAAATGGGGCCGCAGCGAAGCCTGTTCCGGGTCGCCGACGTCGTCGAGCGCCATGGACAGCCGATCGGGATGGGTAGCGAGCAGCGCCAGGGCGCGCAGCGACGCCATTCCGGCCGCGTCAAAAGCGAAGAGCCACTGGGGTATCTGGCCCACCGGATCGACCGCCCCGCTGGCCGGCGCGTCGGCCACCGCGGCCGCCAGTGTGCCCGGCTGCGGGTCCTCCAGGTAGGTGTAGAGATGTTCGAAAAACCTCGCACGTGCCCGGTAGTGCGGCATCGACAGAAACGACCAGTTGCCCGCCTTGCGCAGCCGCAACAGCTTGTCGGTGATCGCATCATCGTCACATGCCCGGTCGCCCAACGTGATTCGGCGCACCAGCGACCACCAGGCCCGCATGAAGGTGGCCGAGTCGAGATGGCCCTGCGCCGCCGCACCGGCCACTAGCTCGCGCGCCTCGTCACCGATGACGCCGACGAACGCGCCCGCCAGGCTGTGCAACTCCCAACCCGACTCCAACGCCACATCGTTGAACGCGCGGCGCTGCCGGCGGATCGGGCCTTGGGATATCAACACGCCGTGCGGTTGGAACCATTCGAGCGCCTTGCGCTTCTCGCGATTCGCGGGATGGAACGGCACGGGCGCCTCCGCCAGCACGCGCCCGACGTCCTCGGGGTCGAGCACCACCACCATCCGCCTGCCCGGCACCATTACCTCGACGGGCCCGCGGCCGAACTCGTCGCGCAGTCGTTTCATCCGACTGATCGCCCTGTCGTCGGCCTGCATCTTCTCCAGCGCCCGCACGACCGGACGCCGCCGCGCCAGCACTCCCGCGGCGATCGAAGCGAATCCCAGGTCGGTCAACGTTGTGACGGCCCTGGTTCCGGTGAGGCGATCGGTCATGGTCGCCGAGTTCCCGCAGCCACCTCTGCCAAACTTCACCCATGCCGACACAGTTCGAGACGCTGCTCTACAAAACCGACGGCGCCATCGCCACCATCACGCTGAACCGACCCGAGCACCTCAACACCATCGTTCCGCCGATGCCTGACGAGATCGAGAGCGCGGTCGGACTGGCCGAGCGCGATCCGGCCGTCAAGGTGATCGTGCTGCGCGGTGCGGGCCGAGCCTTCTCCGGCGGGTATGACTTCGGTGGCGGCTTCCAGCACTGGGGCGAGGCGATGAACACGGATGGACGCTGGGATCCCGGCAAGGACTTCGCGATGGTCAGTGCCCGTGAGACGGGCCCGACGCAGAAGTTCATGGCGATCTGGCGCGCGTCGAAACCGGTGATCGCCCAGGTGCATGGCTGGTGTGTCGGTGGCGCGAGCGACTACGCGTTGTGCGCCGACATCGTGATCGCCAGCGACGACGCCGTCATCGGCACGCCGTATGCCCGGATGTGGGGCGCGTATCTGACCGGTATGTGGCTCTACCGGCTGTCACTGGCCAAGGTGAAATGGCACTCGCTGACCGGTGAGCCGCTGACTGGAACCCAAGCTGCCGCAGTCGAACTCATCAACGAGTCGGTGCCGTTCGAGAACCTCGAGGCCCGTGTAGCCGAGATCGCCGCGAAGCTCGCGGGCATCCCGCTGTCCCAACTGCAGGCGCAGAAACTGATCGTCAACCAGGCCTACGAGAACATGGGACTGGCGTCGACGCAGACGCTGGGCGGCATCCTCGACGGGTTGATGCGCAACACCCCGGATGCGCTCGAGTTCATTGACACGGCAGCGAATCAGGGTGTGCGCGCCGCGATCGAACGCCGAGACGGTCCGTGGGGCGACTACAGCCAGGCGCCGCCGGAGCGCAGGCCCGACCCGTCGCACGTCATCGAGCCCTAGTCGCGTCGGCGCAACCCGCCCAGCATCGAGGTCAGCACGCCGAACACCACCAGCGCACCGCCCGCGGCCAGCGTCAGGTTCAGCCACTGATGCATGCTGTCCTCGGCGTGGCTGACCATCGCTTCGGCGACCTGACGAATGTCGCCTGTGGTGCGGTCCAGCGCGCGGTCGACGAATCGGCGCGCCACCTCCAGTCCCGCCCACCCGGCCGCGCCTACGATCAGCGCCGAAACACCCAGCGCGGCAAGGGTTTTGCCGCGCGACCTGGCGGCCGCCAGCGTCAGCAGCGCGAACACCCCGGTCAGCACCGTCGTGCCGATGCTGACCCACGGGCCCCACGTCGACAACGGCCGCAACTGACCCGGCCGCAACCCCGACGATTCAGGCACGGTGATGGGCACGGTGAGCGTGGTGGGCACGTTGAGGTTCAGATTGCCGAGCGTCTCTTTCAGCGACGGGTCGGACAGCATCGGGGCGACGTCGATCAGCCAGCGATCGTCGGTGCCCTCCTGTCGGCGGATCTCGTCGGTGAACATCCAGGTGTGCACGATCCGGTTCGCCTGCGCGAACTGACCGGGAAACCCGGCGTTCTGGGTGTACTGGGTGGTGACTCCGCGGACCAGGCCCGGGTTGAGGTCATAACCCTCTTTCGAACCCAGCGACACGATCTGGGTGGTCAACTCCGAGGCCATCGCCTGCTGCAGGTTCGGATCCTTGGCCGCCGACCGAGCAAACGACGCGTAACCGTTGGCGTCGACGATGTTCTTCTGCGCCCACATGGCGGGCAACGCCGCCGCCAGCGCGACCGTCGTGACGAGCCACAGGAACACGGTCGCCACGAACCGCACGCGTCCTCCTTCTGCGGGGCGGGACGCGGGCGAACTCAGTCAGCCAGGGCGCGTCCCACGATGAGGGGGTCCGGCCTGCCGACCACCTCATGGTCCTTGTTGTCGTAGTCGAACTTACTCAACACGTAGCGCATGGCGTTGACCCGCGCGCGCTTCTTGTCGTTGCTCTTGACCACGGTCCACGGCGCGATTTCGGTGTCCGTCCATGCGAACATGTCCTCCTTCGCGGCGGTGTAGTCGTCCCACTTGTCCAGCGACGCCAGGTCCGTCGGCGAGAGTTTCCACTGCCGTACCGGATCGACCTGCCGGATGGTGAAGCGGGTGCGCTGCTCGGACGGCGACACCGAGAACCACAGCTTGGTCAGGCTGATGCCGTCGTTGACCAGCATCTGTTCGAACAGCGGCACCTGCCGGATGAACTCGGCGTGCTGCTTGGGCGTGCAGAAGCCCATCACCCGTTCGACGCCCGCCCGGTTGTACCAGGACCGGTCGAACAACACGATCTCCCCGTGTGCGGGCAGATGGTGGACATAGCGCTGGAAGTACCACTGGGTGCGCTCGCGGTCGGTCGGCTTCTCCAGTGCGACGACGCGGGCGCCGCGCGGGTTGAGGTGCTCCATGAAGCGCTTGATGGTGCCGCCCTTGCCTGCGGCGTCGCGACCCTCGAACACGATGACGTGGCGATGCCCGTTGGTCTGGCTCCACTTCTGCAGCTTCAGCAGTTCGATCTGCAGTAGCCGCTTCTGCTGCTCGTACTCGTCGCGCGACATGCGCTCGTCATACGGGTAGTTCTCCCGCCACGTGTCGACGGGGATGCCGTGGTCGTCGAGCAGCACCGGGTCGTCATCGTCGTCGTCGTGCACGCGGTAGCTGGCTGAATCCAGGGTCACCGGCAGAAGCTATCGAGGTGGGCGGACGCCCGGGTGACGCGCGAGTGAACGGGTGGTGCTACTTGGCGATGCGGCGAGGGGTAATCAGCGCAAGCTTCGTCATCAGTTTGTTCATCCGCTTCAGCGCCTTCTGCGAATTGTTGTAGTAGTTGCCGCCCGCGCCGACGTTGGTGCGGGGCGCCACCACGGCCTCCTGGCGGCAGAACTTGCGCAACCCCTCGCCACCGCCGAAGCGCGCCCCGATTCCCGAGGTCTTCCAACCACCCATCGGGGCCGTCGTGCACATCAGGTTGGAGATCACGTCGTTGATGTTGACGGCGCCGCAATCGAGTTGCACCGCAACGGCTTTGGCGCGGTCGATGTCTTTGGAGAACACCGAGGCCGACAACCCGTACGGGCTGTCGTTGGCCAACCGGATGGCCTCCTCGACGCTGGCCACCTTCATGATGGGCAGCGTCGGGCCGAACGTCTCCTCGGTCATGCACAGCATCGAGTGATCGACGTCGACCAGCACCGTCGGCGGGTAGAAGCTGCCGAGACCGTCGGGCCGCTTGCCGCCGGTGAGCACCCTGGCGCCCTTGGCTTTGGCGTCGGCGACGTGGCGGTCGGTGACGGCGACCTGGCTGTCGTCGATCTGCGCGCCGAAGTCGTAGCCTTCACCCGCGCCCATCTTCAGGTTGTTGACGTCGCGCACGACCGCCTTGACGAACTGGTCGTTTGCGGATTCGAGCACGTACACCCGCTCGACCGACACACACGTCTGCCCGGCGTTGAAGAATGCGCCCCACACGGCGGCGTGCGCGGCGAGGTCGATATCGGCGTCCTCCAGCACGATCATCGGATCCTTGCCGCCGAGTTCCAGGCTGACCGGGGTGAGCCGACGCGCGGCACGCTCCATCACCTTGGCGCCGGTCGCGCTCGACCCGGTGAACTGGATGTAGTCGGAGTTGTCGACCACCGCTTCGACGGCTTCGCGTGCGCCCTGCACGATGGCCATCACTTCGGGTGCGCCGCAGTCGAGCCAGCCACGCAGCAGCAACTCAGCGGTCAGCGGGGTGCGCTCCGAGGGCTTGAGCAGCACCGCGCATCCGGCGGCCAGGGCAGCGATGCCGTCCATCAGCAGGTTGGCGACGGGGTAGTTCCACGGCGCGATGATGCCGACCACCGGGCGGGGCCGGTAGTGCACCTCGACCTTCTTGATCGCCAGGAACGGCAGCGATGCAGGCCGTGGTTCCGGCGCCAGCGTCTTTTCCATGGTCTTGACGTAGTACGAGGCGATCATGATCAGCAGCGGCACCTCTTGGGCGGCGTCGGTGGCCGACTTGCCGGTCTCCTTGATGAGCAATGCCTCGATCTCGTCGCGGTGCTCGCCCATCCAGACTGCGTAGCGGGCGAGCACCTTGGCGCGGCTCTTGGCGCCGCGCGCTTCCCACTGCCGCTGCGCCTCGCGCAGACCCGCCGCGATGCGTGGCACGTCCGCGGGGTCGGTCCAGCGCACCTTTCCTGCCACCGCGCCGGTTGCGGGGTTGCGGATGGTGCTGGTGTCGGGCACGTCAACGTCAGGAGTCGCCGTCATGGCCTCATGGTAACCATCGGCTGTGACCCAGATCGCAGCGGGGTTGACAGGTGTCAAGTTGGCTGGGCGCGACGTCCCAGGATCAGGGCGGCGGTGCACACGATCGCGGTGCCGAGCAACGCACCGCCGACGGTGTCAGTGAAGTAGTGAAACGTCGCGCCCACCCCCACGACGGCGAGCACTGAATACGTGACAGCCAGCAGCACCGCCCACCACGTGACGGCGGCCACCAGCACGACCACGCCCATCACCGCGACAACCGTCGCCGCGTGCCCGCTCGGGTACGCGTAGGCCGGGCCGCGTTCGCGGCCGAACAGGGGCTTGAGTAGACGGGCCAGCGCCATCGCCAGGAGCGGACACGCCACCGTCGCCGCGGCCAGCCGCCACCGATGGCGGTAGTTCGTGACCGCCAGGGTGGCGAGCACGATCAGCACCAGTAGCCGCTGGTCGGCCAGGTAACGCAAATGGCGTACCGGGCCACTGCCCACGTCGTGAAACCAATCGTCCAACTGCGTAGAGCCGCTGCCCACCGCGAGGCCGAGGAACACCATGGCCACCAGGGCTACTGGTGGCCATGCGCGAACTGCGGTGTGCAGGCTCAGGCGATCCCCCGCACGTACGCCGCCTGGCCGAGGTGCTGTGCTGAGTCGTCGACGATGCTGACCAGGCGGACGCTCGCGGTGACGGGCGGATTCCAGTTGGTGTCGACGACGCGGTTCAACTCTTCCGCGGTCACTGAGGCGATGTATGCGAGCGTCATCTTGTGCACCGCGTGGTAGTAGCCGGCCAGCAGGTCGGCCGACGCGCGCACCTTGCCCACTTCCTCGGGGGTGTGACCGTATCCGTGCGCATCCCGCGGGAGGTCGAGACCGAACCGGTCCACCCAGCCGTCGCGCGTCCACACCTGCTCGATGCCGGCGATATCGCTGAGTTGAGCGTCGTGCTGGCGGGCGCTGTGCCAGAGGAGCCAGGCGATGCTGTTCGCAGTGCCGGTCGGGCGGAAGAACGCGACCTCGTCGGTAAGACCGTCGGTGAGGTCCTCGACGTGCTCGATGAGTCGGGTGAACGCGTCGCGCAGCAGTTCTCGGACCGCGGCCAGATCGGAATCAACCATGCCTCGACGCTACTTGACAGCTCGTATTCCTTGACAGTTATATGAATTAGTGGTGATATTACGCCGTGGATGCTTTCGCGGTGATCGCCGACCCGACCCGCCGCCGCATCCTGGACACGCTGCGCGACGGCGCCGCCGATGTCAGCACTCTCGTTGCGCGGCTTGACATTTCGCAGCCGCTGGCCTCGAAGCACCTCGGGGTGCTGCGTGATGCTGGAGCCGTCGACGTGACGGTCGAGGGCAAGCGCCGCATCTACCGCCTGGCCGAGGACCCGCTGCCGGCGGTGCTGGCCTGGGTGACGCCCTACCACCGCAAATGGTCCGCCGGCTTCGACCGGCTTTCCCAACTCGTCGAACAGGAGCAGAAATGACTCAGCCGTTGGAGGGAACCCTGGAAAACCGCGATGGCGCTTGGGTGTTGACGCTGGTTCGAGATTTCAGTCAGCCGGTCGAGAAGCTCTGGCCGTGGCTCACCGATCCCGACCGGCTGCGCCAGTGGTCACCGGTGGTGCCGGATATGCCCATGGACACCGTTGGACCGCGGGAGGTCCGCGAGAACCCGGACGACGAGCCCGTCGCGGGCGACGTGGTCAGCGTCGATCCGCCACACGAGTTGGTGCACCGGTGGGGCGAGGACTTGGTGCGGTGGCGGCTGTCACCGACCGCGACGGGCTGCCGGTTGACGCTCGAACAGACCATGAGCAGTCGAGACCCCGCTGCGATGAACGCTGCGGGCTGGCACCTCTGCCTGGATGTGCTGGATGACGTGGCAGCCGGCGTCGACCGACCGCGTGTGGTCGGTGAAGACGCCGCCGCCCACGGGTGGGAAGCGTTGCGCGACAAGTACTCCGCCGCGCTGGGAAGCTAGGTTTGCGGCGGCGCGCCGTGGAACACCGCCTCGACGTTGTTGCCGTCGGGATCGCGTACGAACGCGCCGAAATAGCCCGGGTGATACTCCGGCCAGAGCCGCGGTGCGTGTAGCGATTCGGCTCCCAGTTCGAGCGCCGCGTCATAGAAAGCCTTGACCGCATCGGTGTCTGCGGCCTGGAAGGCGACATGATTCTCCCGATTGGGCCCGGACGCGTCGCCCGCACTCATATCGGCGATCCAGAAGTCTGGCTTGCCGTCCTTGCCGTATCCGATGGCGACCTGGAAATCCAGCTGCCGGGTGTAACCCAGCACGCCAAGCACCTTGTCGTAGAACGTCTTCGACTTCTCCCAGTCCGCACAGTTGATTCCAAGGTGGTCGATCATCGGCCCATCCTGACATGGATGACCGTCAGCCGGGATCCCCTTCTTCCTGACGGCCGAGGTGGTAGCCAAGACGCATCTCGTAATCACCGGCCTGGTTCCGTCCCGCAGCCAGCGCGGCCGGGAGTCGTCGCTGCGAACCGGGCCAGCCGAAGGATTCGAAGTAGATGTCGGAGGAGGACTTGATGTCGTCGGCCGACGGCAGCGTGTACCGGTTGATCTGTTGTTTGACGGCCGCGATGGACTCCTTGTCGAAGGACGCGATCCGCCCTGCCAACGTGTCCACCAATCCGTCGAGTTCACCGTCCTCGACGGTGCGGTTGACCCATCCGTAGCGCTCGGCCAGCTCACCGGAGTAGTCGTCGCTGGACAGCGCCACCTCCAGGGCCCGTGCCCGGCCGAGCAGGAGGGGCAGATGCTCGAGGCCACCGCCGCCGGGCAGATTCCCGTTCGCGGTTTCCGGCTGGCCGAACAACGCGAGCCGGCTGGCGAAGCGCATGTCCATCGCCTGGGTGAACTCGTTGCCCACGCCGCGCAGCCTGCCCCGGATCTTGGCGATCGACACCACCGGCATCCGGGACAGGCGCACGTTGATGTCGATGACCAACGGATACCCCGTCACGCCAAGGTCTTTGGGCGTCTCGGCCACCCGTGACGTGTCGTAGTGGTTCAAGAAGTAGTCCGGATTCGCGGACTCGAAGACGACCGCCCGCAATTCGGGCGCCGCCTCCATCCGGTCGATCAGCGCAGGCAAATCGACGAGCATCTCGGGAGTGACCAGATTGATCGGCGGGTTGTCGAACACGACCCGCCACAGTCGATCGCTTTCTTCGACTACCGAGAAATGTGTCCAGTGGCTCACAGCTTATCCTTCCCTCCGCATCCTGGCACGGGGCGCTGTGTGAGTCGTACATTCAGCTCATGGCGTACGACTTCGGAGCCGCGCCGGCGGCGATATACGACCTCTGCATCCGCAACGGCACCATCGTCGACGGCCTCGGCGGGCAACCGTACGTCGGTGATGTGGCGATCTCGGATGGCGTGATAGCGGCGGTCGGCACCGTCGAAGGCGCCGGGACGCGCGAGATCGACGCGACCGGACTGCTGGTCACCCCCGGCTTCGTCGATCTGCACACCCACTACGACGGGCAGGCCATCTGGTCGGACCGCATGACACCGTCGTCGGCGCACGGGGTGACGACGGCGGTGATGGGCAACTGCGGCGTCGGGTTCGCGCCGTGTCGCCGCGAGGACCACGAGGTGCTGGTGGACGTGATGGCCGGCGTCGAAGACATCCCGGGTGTGGTGATGGTCGACGGGCTGCCGTGGGACTGGGAGACGTTCCCGGAGTATCTCGACGCGCTGGATTCGCGCGCCCGCGATATCGACGTCGCGGCGTATCTGCCGCATTCCCCGCTGCGGGTGTATGTGATGGGTCAGCGCGGCGCCGCCCGCGAACCGGCGACCGACGACGACCTCAAACAGATGCGGCTGCTGGCCAAGGAAGCCGTCGAGGTCGGTGCGCTTGGCTTCGCGTCGTCGCGGTTCTCGTTCCACAAGACCGCCAGCGGTGAGCTGATTCCGACCTACAACGCCGCGCAGGCCGAGATCGACGCGATCGCATCGGGCGTGGCCGAGGGTGGTGGCGGGCTGATCCAGTTCGTGCCCGATATCGCGGCCGGTGGTTATGCCAATGTGTTGCAACAGGTTTTCGAGGCCGCGCAGGACAACGGGTTGCCGGTGACGTTCACGCTGGCCACCGGAAACTCGGGAGACCCGATCTGGCCCGACGCGATCACCCTCGTCGAGAAGTACAACTCGGTCGGCGACCCCGAGACCGCGATCACCGCGCAAATGTTCCCGCGCCCAATCGGTTTGGTCATCGGGCTGGAGCTGACCGGCAATCCGTTCGTGTTCTATCCGAGCTACCAGGAGATCGCGGATCTGCCACTGGCGGAGCGCGTCGCCGAGATGCGCAAGCCCGAGGTGCGGGCGCGCATCCTCGCCGACGAGCCCGCGGACGGCGGACATCCGCTGCTGTACCTGGCGCAGGCGTGGAATTGGATCTTCCCGCTGACCGACGACCCGAATTACGAGCCGGATGCGTCGACGTCCATCGCAGCGCGCGCGCAGGTTCGCGGCGTCAGCCCGATGGAGGAGGCGTACGACCGGCTGCTCGACGATGACGGCCACGCGATGCTGTTGGTGGCGATGGCCAATTTCGAGAACAACTCGCTGGACACCGTCGGGGAGTTGATCCGTCGCGATGACGTCGTGCTCGGCCTCGGCGACGGCGGTGCGCACTACGGAATGATCTGCGACGCAAGCTATCCCACGTTTGTACTCGCGCACTGGGCGCGCGACAGAGCGAAGGGCAGGCTGGACGTCGCCGACGCAGTCCGGATGATGACGTCGGTTCCGGCTCGAGTCGCGGGACTGGCCGATCGCGGTCGAATTGCGTTGGGCTACAAGGCGGATCTCAACGTGATCGACCATGCGGCGCTGCGGTTGCACAAGCCGGTGATCACCCACGACCTGCCCGCAGGCGGGCGACGGCTGGACCAGACCGCCGACGGTTATGTCGCGACAGTCGTTTCCGGTCAGGTGATCGCGGAGAACGGCGTGCCGACCGAGGCCCGGCCCGGCCGACTGGTGCGGGGTCGTCAGGCTGCGCCGGCGCGATGAGCGTCAAGGTCGACGTCGATCAGCTGGCTGATGCGCTGGCCGACTACACGTTCGCGTATTTGATCACGGTCGGCGACGATTTCCGCGCACACACCGTCGCAGTGCAACCGCGGCTGGTGGACGGCGTCCTCGACGTCGGCTCTATCGGCAACAGCACACGCAAGAACGTCGGAAGGCACGACGGCGTGACGCTCGTCTGGCCACCAAGTGAGCCGGGCGGCTACACGCTGATTGTCGACGGCCAGGGCCAGCCGGCCGAGGACGCACTGCACGTCGTACCGACCCGCGCGGTGTTGCATCGGCCCGCCACCCCGGACACTCCCGCGACGAACCCTGGCTGCCTACACGATTGCGTGCCACTCGACGGGTGAGCACAGGTCCCCTCGGTGGTCGAACGGGTGCCAACCACCAAGGGGCCCTGCCTCATCAGTGACTTATCGGGCAGTTCTAGTGCCCTTTACCGTGGTGCGAGTGGTCTGGCCCACGACCGTTGCCGTTGTTGGGATGGTTTGAGCCCTGGCCGTGGTTGCCTTGGTCCGATCCCTGACCGTTGCCGCCCTGGTTCGAGCCCTGGCCGTGGTTGCCGTGATCCGATCCCTGACCGTTGCCCGGTTGGGTGGGTTCCGACGGAGGTACCACCGGACCAGGCGCGTGGGGGCCCGTCACAACCGGGCCCGTCGTCGGCGGCACCGGCACGTCAGAACCCGCCGGAATCACCGGACCAGGCGCGTGAGGACCCGTCACAACCGGGCCCGTCGTCGGCGGCACCGGCACGTCAGAACCCGCCGGAATCACCGGACCAGGCGCCTGCGGACCCGTCAAAACCGGCCCCGTCGTCGGCGACCCCACCGGAATCACTGGCCCCGGCGCCTGCGGCCCCGTCACAACCGGCCCCGTCGTCGGCGGCACCGGCACGTCAGAACCCGCCGGAATCACCGGACCGGGCGCCTGCAGTCCGACCGTCTGCGGCCCAGTCACCTGTGGCACGTACGACCCCGGCGGAATCGCAGGCCCGGGTGCCTGCAGTCCGACCGTCTGCGGCCCGGTCACCTGTGGCACCTGCGGCGCAGACGGAATCTCCGGCCCGGGTGCTTGTGGCCCAGTCACTTGTGGGCCGGTCACCTGCGGCACGTCGCTGCCCGGCTCATCAGCGTGAGCGATGGCAGAGAAGCCAAGAGCGGCGGCAACCGAAGCTGCACCAGTGAATCCCCATAAAACAGCGTGTTTCATATGTCTCCAGATTCCTTCATTTAAACTGTGGATGTGCGTAGGGCTGACTGCACACTCCCTGTCTGCCGACCGCGCACACTGTCTTGGCCGACATGTTGTGTTAACTACTGCCACAACGGATTTCGGCCGCTCTGAGTAAAAGGTCACAAAAGGCGGTCAACAGGTTTAGAAACGAAAAAGGCTTGCGCGCAAACAGATTCGTCACGAGGGTGGTGCCGCCGCAGCAAATGACTTACTAAATCCACTTGGTTCAATTGTCTAGATGCCGCATGCTGGGGTCATGATCGACGCGCAGTACTCGACGGGCGTATCGCGGCAGGGCATCGAGCAAGCGCTCATCACCGCTGGGTTGCGCCTCGACGAGCTCAAGCCTGCTGACCTCGCGCCGCTCGAGGACTTCCACACCATGGGCCGCATCGCCACCCATCAACTGGTAGATCTCCTGGAACTGAACAGCGACCATCATGTGCTCGATGCCGGCAGCGGCGTCGGTGGCACGGCACGCTTCGTCGCCGACACACGCGATGCCCGGGTCACCGCAGTCGATTTGACTGACGAATACTGCGAAATAGCCCGTTGGCTCAATCATCTCGTCGGGTTGGACGATCGTATTTCCGTGCGGCAGGCCGACGTGACGGCGTTGCCCTTCACCGATGCCTCGTTCGACGCCATCTTCAGCCAGCACGTGCAGATGAACATCGCCGACAAGCCCCGACTCTATGCCGAGGCGCGACGGGTCCTGCGTGAAGATGGCCGACTTGCTTTGTGGGACATCACCTCTGGTGACCGCGATGAACTCGACTTCCCGCTGCCCTGGGCGGATCATCCCGCACAAAGCCACCTCGCCCCACCCGACCAGTTGCGCATCTTCATCGAATCTGCGGGCTTCGCGGTCGACCACTGGACAGACCTCACCGAACAGGCTGCCGATTTGATGCAGGCGATCGTGGCGGCACCGCACCATCCGCTCGGCCTGCACGCATTCGTTGCGAACTTCGAAACCAAGGCAGCCAACCTGACAGCCGCCCTCGCCGACGGCCGGCTGCGCGCGATCCAGGGCGTGGCCCGCCGAGTGTGAGGTTGTGCCACGCGAATTACGAAAATGCGTGCGGGTAACCCACGTTCGCCGCAAACGAAAAGGCCCGGGGTGCCGAAGCACACCCGGGCCTTCTCGTGAAGGACTTAGAAGTCCATGCCGCCCATGCCACCGGTCGGGTCGGCCGCACCAGCCGGAGCCTTCTCCGGCTTGTCGGCGACGACCGCCTCGGTGGTCAGGAACAGCGCCGCGATGGACGCCGCGTTCTGCAGCGCCGAACGCGTCACCTTGACCGGGTCAGCGACGCCCGCCTTGAGCAGGTCCTCGTACTCACCGGTGGCGGCGTTCAGGCCGGTGCCGGCAGGCGAGTTCTGCACCTTCTCGGCGACAACGCCGGGCTCGAGCCCACCGTTGAAGGCGATCTGCTTCAGCGGAGCCGACAGCGCGACGCGAACGATGTTCGCACCGGTGGCCTCGTCGCCGGTGAGCTTGAGCTCGTCCAGCGCAGGGGCGGCCTGCAGCAGCGCCACACCACCACCGCTGACGATGCCCTCCTCGACGGCGGCCTTGGCGTTGCGCACCGCGTCCTCGATGCGGTGCTTGCGCTCCTTGAGCTCCACCTCGGTGGCGGCGCCGGCCTTGATCACCGCGACACCGCCGGCCAGCTTGGCCAGGCGCTCCTGCAGCTTCTCGCGGTCGTAGTCGGAATCGCTGTTCTCGATCTCGGCGCGGATCTGCGCAACGCGGCCTGCGATGGCCTCGCTGTCACCGGCACCCTCGACGATGGTCGTCTCGTCCTTGGTGACGACGACCTTGCGGGCGCGGCCCAGCAGCGAGACGTCGGCGTTCTCGAGCGAGAGGCCGACCTCTTCGCTGATGACCTGACCACCGGTGAGGATGGCCATGTCCTGCAGCATCGCCTTACGGCGGTCACCGAAGCCCGGAGCCTTGACGGCGACGGACTTGAAGGTGCCGCGGATCTTGTTGACGACGAGCGTGGACAGGGCCTCGCCCTCGACGTCCTCGGCGATGATCAGCAGCGGCTTGCCCGACTGGATGACCTTCTCCAGCAGCGGAAGCAGATCCTTGACCGTCGACACCTTCGAGCTGACCAGCAGGATGTACGGATCCTCGAGGACCGCTTCCTGACGCTCGGCGTCGGTGACGAAGTAGCCCGAGATGTAGCCCTTGTCGAAGCGCATGCCCTCGGTCAGCTCCAGCTGCAGGCCGAAGGTGTTGCTCTCCTCGACGGTGATGACGCCCTCGTTGCCGACCTTGTCCATGGCCTCGGCGATCAGCTCGCCGATCTGGGTGTCAGCGGCGGAGATGGCGGCGGTCGCAGCGATCTGCTCCTTGGTCTCGACCTCCTTGGCCGACTTCAGCAGCGTCTCGGTGACCTTCTCGACGGCCTTCTCGATGCCGCGCTTGAGCGCCATCGGGTTGGCACCGGCCGCGACGTTGCGCAGACCCTCACGCACGAGCGCTTGGGCCAGCACGGTGGCGGTGGTGGTGCCGTCGCCTGCGACGTCGTCGGTCTTCTTGGCGACTTCCTTGACCAGCTCAGCGCCGATCTTCTCGTACGGGTCCTCCAGCTCGATCTCCTTGGCGATGGACACACCATCGTTGGTGATCGTGGGGGCGCCCCACTTCTTCTCCAGGACGACGTTGCGACCCTTGGGTCCCAACGTCACCTTTACGGCGTCGGCGAGGCTGTTCAGGCCCCGCTCGAGGCCCCGACGGGCCTCTTCGTCATACGCAATTGTCTTGGCCATTGCGAAGTGTTTCCTCCGGATTGGGGATGCACGTCTTGTTGGTCGGGCGCAGTGCCCGCGACGGACGGCTGGGGATGTGCCCCGCATGCGCGGCCCCGGCCTCACCGTCCCGACCTAGCACTCACCGGTCGCGAGTGCCAACTGCATTCTTAGCACTCGACCAGGGCGAGTGCAAGGTCACTCTGGCTGTTCGGAGGACCCACTCGTCGATTCAGCGCTCACCGGATCCCTGCGCCGTTCGGCACGCCGGTCCGTGCTCCTCGTCGTCGGCTGGTGCAGGCGGCGATCTTCCCGGTCGCGCACACGCTTTCGCCGCTTCGGAGCGTCGGCCGCCTTCTTCGAGACAGACGCTGCCGCGCCGTCGCGGGCCTGCTGCTGGGCCTGCACATTGCGATGGATTCCGCCGTTGGCGAGATATGGCCGGGTGTCCCCCGGTTTGTCGTGGCGACGATATCCGGCGTCGACGATCGGACGAAGGATTCGATCGGCCTGGTCGACGATCTTGTCCGGGACACCGATGAGGCGGAATACCTGGGTCAGCGGCAGCTTCGGGGTCGGGACGAAGTGCGTCACCACCGTCCCGCCCGCGCTGTTCGTCGTGGTCGTCGTGTTCGCCTTTGGCACGTTCGCCGGATCGGCGGCCGCGATCGGCGGCCCGTGCACGAAGGCCATGCCCATCACCGCATTGGCGAGGGAGATCAGGTTCCACGGCCGATCGGGCGGATCGGCCCAGAAGTCGTATTCACCGATCACGATCGTCGTGTGATACGGCGACTCAGGAACCCGGCTGACCCGGTAGTTCAACAGCGGGATGAAGGTGCCGACCTTGAACCACTTGGCGACGCCCGCCTCGGGCGGAGCGATCAACACGAACCTGATGTCGTCCTTCGACGGCGGCTCGGCGCTGTTCGCGAGCGTTCTCGCGAGTCTGGACGCGACCATGCTGCCCATCGATTCGCCGATCACGACCACGGGGCCGTCGATCTCGTCGACGACGCGTGCTGCCCGCGCGACCCCGTTACGCAGTGCGCGGTCCGAGGCCAGCGCATTCTGCGAGTAGTCGACCAATTGCGGGTGGTCGTCGTCGTGGAAGTTGATGCCGATGATCGGATACGTCTGCGCGATCAAGGGGTACAGCGGGTTGATCTCCTTGAAGACGGTCGCACCCGGGATCAGCACCGCTTCCTCGGCGTGGCCGACGGCGCCCGATGCGGTGACACCACCCAGCGCGAGAAACGCAACGGCGACCGCGGAGAGTATCCGCTTCATCCAACTGGCCATGTCGACCCTCCAGTGACGCCAGCGTCAATATGAAGGGCAACCCCGCCGGTTCCCCTTGCGCGGCGTTACGCCCGCAAGCCGTCCAGGACCACTTCGGTCAGCCGCTCGGCCACCTCGGCGTTGTAGCTTTGGATCGCCTGCGCGCCCACCATCAGCGCCTTCACATCGCGTGCGTCGAGATCACCCCGCACGGTGCCCGCCTTCTGCCCGGCCCGCAGCAAATCTCCGAGCAGTTCGAGAAAGGCTTCTTCCGCATCGGGCACCGCAGATTTCACGTCGACGCCGAGTCCGGCGAGCGCCTCGGCGAGGCCGCGGTCGGTCGCCCCCCACTGCAGCACCATCGACCGAAGGAAGGCGTACAGCGCCTCGCCGGGGTCCGAGGACACCAGCAGCTCACGCCCGTCGGCAACGATGCGTACGATACGGTCCTCGATCACCGCCCGGTACAGGTCCTCCTTGGTCGGAAAGTGCCGGTAGACGGTGCCCGCGCCGACGCCGGCACGACGCGCGATCTCGTCGATCGGCACGCCGAGCCCCTCGGCGGCGAAGGTGTCGTAGGCGACCTGGAGCACGCGCGCGCGGTTGCGTGCCGCGTCGGCGCGCATCGGGCGGGCGGTTTCAGTCATGTCACCTCGGGAATAGATAAGCGGGGCGTGCGTTCCGTATATTCGACATCAAACGGAGCCAGCGCCCCGTTTGCCTACATTTTAGGAGATCGCCATGAGCAAGTGGACCACTAACGACATTCCCGACCAGACGGGCCGCGTCGCCGTCGTCACCGGCGCCAACACCGGGCTAGGGTACGAGACCGCGACCGCGCTCGCCGCCAAGGGTGCGCACGTGGTGATCGCCGTCCGCAATCTCGAGAAGGGCAAGGCCGCCGCCGACCTGATCGCGCGGGCCAACCCCGGAGCCAGCGTCGCCATCCAGGAACTCGACCTGTCCTCTCTCGACTCAGTGCGCTCGGCCGCTGACCAACTGCGCGCGGACCACTCGTCGATCGATCTGCTGATCAACAATGCCGGGGTGATGATGCCGCCGAAGTCGACCACCAAGGACGGCTTCGAATTGCAGTTCGGCACCAACCATCTGGGCCACTTCGCGCTGACCAATCTGCTGCTCGATCGCCTGATCAGCACGCCTGGCTCGCGCGTGGTGACCGTCAGCAGCGTCGGGCACCGCTTCGCCGGGACCGGTATCGACTTCGACGATCTGCAATCCGACCGCGAGTACAGCCGGACGCGCGCCTACGGTCAGTCCAAGCTGGCCAATCTGATGTTCACCTACGAACTGCAGCGGCGCCTGCAGGGCACCAACACCATTGCCGTCGCGGCGCATCCGGGCGGCTCGAGAACGGAACTGGTCCGCAACCTGCCGCCGCTCGTTGCGGCGGCCACCAGGCTCCTCGAGCCGGTGATGCAGGGCGCCGACATGGGTGCGCTGCCGACGCTGCGTGCAGCGACCGACCCCGGGGTGATCGGGGGTCAGTACTTCGGACCGGACGGTTTCTTGGAGCAGCGCGGTTACCCGAAGGTCGTGGCGTCCAGCAGGGTGTCGCACGACACCGATGCGCAGCGCAGGCTGTGGACGGTGTCGGAAGAACTCACCTCGGTGGTGGCGCCGGTCGGCTGAGCTGGACTGAGACACAGCCGATTCCCAGCCCGGCGCGCCACAGTGAGGCGGTGAGCGTTCCGGGATTGGGTCCGTTGCCGCTGTCGGGTTTCGACGACCCGGCGTGGCTACTGCTTCTGCTCGCTCCCGCGGCGCTCCTGGGACTGTATGTCGCCACCCAGGCGCGCCGCAGGCGGCGCCTGCGCCGGTTCGCCACGGCGGGCGCCACCGCGCCGTCGTCGCCGTGGCGACACCTGCCGATGGCTGTGTTGCTGCTCGCGCTCGTCCCGCTGAGTGTCGCACTGGCACAGCCCACCCACGATGTCCGCGTGCCACGCGATCGCGCCGTCATCATGCTCGTCATCGACGTGTCGCGGTCGATGATGGCCACGGATGTGGCGCCGACGCGGTTGGTGGCCGCCGAGCACGCCGCACAACAGTTCGCCAAGCAGGTCACACCGGGGGTGAATCTGGGCCTGATCGCGTTCGCCGGAACCCCCAACGTGCTGGTGGCGCCAAGCCCCGATCATCAGCTCACCATCGACGCCCTCGACAAGCTGCAGCCCGCCGACAGCACCGCCACCGGTGAAGCGATTTTCTCTGCGCTGCAGTCGATCACGACGGTCAACGCGGTGCTCAAGGGGCCCGACGACAAACCGGCGCCTGCCACCATCGTGCTGCTGTCCGACGGCAAGGAGAACAAGCCCGACAATCCCAACAACCCCGAAGGCGCCTACACCGCGGCGCGCGCCGCCAGCCAGCAGGGCGTCCCGATCTCCACGATCGCGTTCGGCACGCAGACCGGGCATGTGGAGCTCGAGAACGACACTGTGGACGTGCCGGTCGATGACGACATGATGAAGATGATCGCCCACCTCTCGGGCGGCCAGAACTCTTCTGCCGCAACGATCGACCAGCTCAACTCCAGGTTCCGCGCCGCCGAGGACCAACTCGGCTACCAGATCGAGCGCGGACCGGCCACCGCCGGATGGCTGCGACTGGCGGTCGTCCTGCTCAGCATCGGCACGGTCCTCGGCCTCGTGCTCAACCGCAGGCTGCCGACCTGACCGGACTTCAGTCGGGCAGGCGCCTGTTGAGCAGCGCGGCCGCAGCCAACGCCGCGATCAACAGCAACGCGCCCAGTCGAATCCACCCGGCACTCGCATCGCCTGCGACCACCTGATAGCCGATGATCTGCTGCAGCGACGAGTAGACGCTGTTCAGCTTGTCCAGGCTGTCGGCGTGAAACGTCTCACCGCCTGAGATCTCGCTGATCTTCTGCAGCGTCGAGTCGTCGACCGGCACCGGAATGTCCTGGTCATCGAGTTTGACTGTGCCATCGGGTGTTCCGAAGGAGATGGTCGAGATGCCGACGCCCTGTTCCTTGGCGGCGTGCGCGGCCGTGAACGCCCCGCGGGGCGCGTCGGGCTCACTCGGCACGGTCTCCTTGCCGTCGGACTCCAGCACGATGCGTGCCGGAGGCGGACCGTCGCCGCCGCCGAGCACCGCCGAGGTGGCCGCGATCGCCTGCAGCGCAGTGAAAATGCCCTCCCCCGTCGCGGTGCGTTCGGCGGCCTTGAGCGTGTCGATGGCGGCCTTGACCGCAGCGCGGTCCGTCGTCGGCGCCATCAAAAGCGTTGCGGTACCCGCATACTCGACAAGCCCGAGATTGATGCCTGGTGTCAGCTCATCGGCGAACCGCTTGCCCGCCTCTTTGGCTGCGGTCAACCGGTCGGGTGCGACGTCGGTGGCGACCATCGACTCGGAGACGTCGATGACGAGCATCACCACCGCGCGGTTGCGCGGGACGCGGATGTCGTGCGTCGGCCCCGCCATCGCGGTGGTCAGCAGGGCCAGCGAAGCCACCAGCAGCGCGGCGGGCAGATGCCGCCACCGACGCTGCCGCCGCGGCGCCACCGACTGCAGCAACTCGAGGTTGGCGAACCGCAGCACACGCCGGCGCCGCACCCTTTGTGCCACAAGGTATCCCACGACCAGAGCGGCGATCACGACGAAGAACAACAGGAACCACTCGTTGGCAAATCCTGACACCGCCAGCGTGCCAAGCAGCGGCACGGTCATGCCCGCCCCAGCCGGTCGCGCAGTTGGGGATCGTTCTGCCACCACAGGCCCGACGGCTCGTCGGCGATCTCGAGTTGCGCGTCGACTTCCGCATCGACGATGGCCGCCCGCTTCTCCTCGTCCGCCGAGAAGAATCGCATCAACACGATGATGAACACGACTCCGAGCGCGTCACCGACGAGCCAGAGAATGCCCGCGCCGATCGACTGATCGACGTGGGTGCTCGGCCCCCACTGCCGCTGCGCGTAATAGTTTGCGGCGACCACCGGGCCCAACCACAGCACGATCCCGAGCAGGCCGTCGCCGATCGACTCCACGATGCTGATCACCAGCGAGATCAGCTGAGAGTACCTGCGCGGCACCGGATCGGTCTGCAACCGCGTGTAGTAATAGCCAAAACCGACCAGCACCAACAACACTCGGGTGGCCGCGGCGAGCACCTGGTTGTGCAGCGTGGCCGGATACCACCGGGTCAGATACAGCAGCCACGGCGTGGCCAGCATCGCCACCGACGTGGTCGCGGGATGAAAGACCACACGTGCCGCGGGCGTCGCGACCGCTCGGTCCAACCGCCACACCGTGACCGGCCTGCCCATCGCCACGAAGAACGGCACGACGAACAGCAACAGCAATACCTGCAGCGCCCGCACCCAGAACAGCGTGCGGTCGTAGACGCCGATGAAGCTCATCGTGGCCACTGCGATCAGCACCAGGCCGACGGCGAAACACCACGCACTCCTGGCAGGCACCGCGGTGCGACGCCGCGCCCACCCGTAACCGACACCTGCCGCGGCGATCAGCACCACCGCACCGCTGTCCCATTGCCAACTGGTCAGGGCCGAGGACCACGTCAACGGCGCCGGTTCCATAGCACGCCACTATGCGTGTGCGACCTGTATGACTGCTGTGTCGGTGGTGCGCAGTTGCCGAAAGCGCTCGCTAGTGTGGACGGCGATGTCTCTGATCGTGCCGCCGTACCCGCCAGCGCGCTACACCAAAGACCGACCTGAAGTCAGTGCGTGGCTGCGTAGAGCGGATGAACCGCCCGACTACGAGTCCTTCGGGCTGGTGAAGTACCACTATCTGGCCAACCAGCAGGCGACCGACGGAGACTATGGGCTGTACCGGGTGGACATCGCGCCCAACGGCGGCGGACCGGGCCCGCACTTCCACCGCGCGATGTCCGAGGCGTTCTTCGTGCTGTCGGGGACGGTCCGGCTGTACGACGGCCGCGACTGGACCGACGGGCGTACCAACGATTTCCTCTATGTTCCGCCCGGCGGTATCCATGGCTTCCGCAACGAGGCCGACGAGCCGACGTCGCTGCTGATGCTGTTTGCTCCCGGCGCGCCGCGTGAGCACTACTTCGAAGGGATCGCCCAGCTCGGCGAGATGTCCGACGAAGAGCGCCGGGAGTGGTTCATCGCCAACGACAACTTCTTCGTCGAGTGACACGCCGACGACACGCTACCGAACGTGCGCGGCCGTAAACCCCTGCGCTAGGCTGCTGTCCGATCAGTGAGGAGTCTTGGGTGCGGGCATACGCTGCGCCCGACACCCAGGCTTTGCGGGGCTGGCAGCGTCGGGCATTGGTGCGCTATCTGGGCGCCAGGCCGCGCGATTTCCTCGCCGTCGCCACGCCTGGCGCGGGCAAGACGACGTTTGCCTTGCGGATCGCCGGCGAGCTGCTGGCCGACGGCACCGTCGAGCGGGTCACCGTCGTCGTACCCACCGAACATCTCAAGACGCAGTGGGCCCAGGCCGCCGCGAGGGTCGGCATCGCGCTCGACCCGAAGTTCTCCAACTCGTCGGCCCAGACGTCGTCGGAGTATCACGGTGTCGTCGTCACCTACGCACAGGTGGCCAGCCACCCGACCCGGCACCGGGTCCGCACTGAGAACTACCGCACGCTCGTGATCTTCGACGAGATCCACCACGGCGGGGATGCGAAGAGTTGGGGCGACGCCATCCGCGAGGCCTACGCCGACGCGACCCGCCGCCTTGCGCTGACCGGGACGCCGTTCCGCAGCGACGACAGCCCCATCCCGTTCGTCACCTATGAACCCGACGGCGACGGCCTGATGCGCTCGCGCGCCGACCACACCTACGGCTACGCCGAGGCGCTTGCCGACGGGGTGGTCCGGCCGGTCGTGTTCCTGGCGTACTCGGGTGAGGCGCGGTGGCGCGACAGCGCGGGCGAGGAGCACGCCGCGCGCCTCGGCGAACCGCTGACCGCCGAGCAGACCGCGCGGGCATGGCGGACGGCGCTGAATCCGGCCGGCGAATGGATCCCCGCGGTGCTGCAGGCCGCCAACACCCGGCTGACGCAGCTCCGTGAGGGCGGCATGCCCGACGCGGGCGCGATGGTGATCGCCTCGGATCAGACGGCTGCCCGCGCGTACGCGGCGGCGCTGACGAAGCTGACGAGCCAGACGCCGACCGTGGTGCTATCCGACGATCCCGGGTCGTCCGCGCGCATCGCGGAGTATTCGGCCGGAACCAGCCCGTGGCTGGTGGCCGTGCGAATGGTGTCCGAGGGTGTCGACGTGCCCCGGCTGGCCGTCGGGGTATATGCCACCAGCGCGTCGACGCCGCTGTTCTTCGCCCAGGCGATCGGCCGGTTCGTCCGGTCGCGGCGGCCCGGCGAGACAGCCAGCATCTTCCTGCCGTCGGTACCCAACCTGCTGCTGCTGGCCAGTGAGATGGAGGCCCAGCGCAACCACGTGCTGGGCAAGCCGCACCGCGAGTCCGAAGGCGACGAAGAGTACGTCGAGCGGCGCAAGTCCGAGCCGAGCGAACTGGACAACGGTTTCGAATCGTTGGGCGCCGACGCCGAACTGGATCAGGTGATCTTCGATGGCTCGTCGTTCGGCACCGCCACCCCGGCGGGCAGTGAGGAGGAGGCCGACTATCTCGGCATCCCCGGGCTACTCGATGCCGACCAGATGCGGGATCTGTTGCGGCGCAGGCAAGATGAGCAACTGTCGAAGCGCACCGCAACGGGCGAGGTGCCGCGTCCGTCGACGCACGGGCAGCTGCGTGAGTTGCGGCGCGAACTCAACACGCTGGTGTCCATCGCGCATCACCGCACCGGCAAGCCGCACGGCTGGATCCACAACGAGCTGCGCCGACTGTGCGGCGGCCCACCGATCGCGGCCGCGACGACCGATCAGCTCAAGGCGCGCATCGAGGCGGTGCGCACACTGCAGGCCTAGAAGAAGCTGTCGTCGGTGCTTACTTCGCCGCCTGCGCCTCCGCCGACCTCTCCCGTAGCGCCAGGGCCATAGTCCGGTGCTGCCGGACCGTCCTCTCCTACCGGATTCAGCGAGTAATTGGGGTCGGCACCGGGACCGTACGCGCTGACCCCGGATCCCGCCGCCTCTTCTGCGGCCGAACCGCCGTAATCCGATGTGCCCCAATATCCATCGGCACCGGCGTACTGCGCCTGTTCCCCGGCTGTCTGGTCAGGCTCCTCTTCTTGCGCCGGACCGATGTCGACGACGATCGGATTCGGGTTCTCGATCTGCGCCGGACCGATGTCGACCTGGTAGTCGTCTTGCATCGAGTTCTCGCCGAGGCTGTAGGTTTCCGGCCCGGTCACCTCGCCGAGCGTCCCGGCATCATTGAAGACGTCTGCGGAAGTACCGTCGCCGTACTCGCCACCCGCGCCGTAGCCTTCCGCCTGCTCACCCGCCGTCGGCGCTATCCCGTCGGCGAATGGATCGGGATGAATGATGCCCGACGATGGCGAATCCATGCTCGGCTGCGGTTGCTCCGTGGGACCGTTGGTGTCCCAGTTCTCCTTGTCGTCCAAGATGATTCCGGCAGCCGACTTGAGGTCGGGCCCGGCGACACCGTGTTCGCTGGCGTAGGAGCCGAGGTCGAAGTTGGGGTCCGTGAAATCGCCTGCCGCCCCGCTATCGGGATGGGAGGCGACGGTCTCGATGATGGACCCATCGGGGTTCACCGTGCTGGTGCTGCCGTCGGCGAACGTCGTGGTCCTGGTGCCGTCCGCGAAGACGGCGCTGCTGCTGCCATCGGCGAATTCGGTGGCACGCGAACCGTCGTCGTACATCGTGTCGGTGTGTCCGTCGGGGAAGGTCTGCCTCACCGAGTTCGCGTCCGGCATGGTCGGACTGACCACCGACTGCGCCATGTCGTTCAGCGTCTCCTTTGCCTCGTGCACGGTTTCCCGCACGCTGTCCGGGGCCAAATCGGCCATGGCCTTGCCCGCCGCGCCGAACGGATCGTTGATGAAATCACCTATGGACATTCGCGCTCTCCTCTCACGATGGTTATGTCAGTCATCCGACGGCCACCACCGCGGGTGCTGCTTGGGGTGATGCCGGGCTCTTGGCCGCGGCACCGGGCGACAACTTCGATATGTGCTCGGAAACGGCGCGGAGAATCTTGAGTTGTCGCTCGAGTTCCTTTACCCGCGTGTTGCTTTCGACCTCTTTCAACCGGGCCGAGGCGATGGTCGCCTGCAGCGATTCGTTCAACGACCGGTTGGCCTGGTTGGCGATCTCGCGGTAGTGGTCACGTAGCTGACGCTGGACCACCTTCAGTCGGTCGCGCGACTCCTTGTTCACCACGAACGAGACGTCATCGATGAATCTGCGCATGTTCACCTTCGCCTCGCCGCGGGCCCGGTTCAGCCGGTTCTCCTGGTCCTCCTTGTAGGCCTTCCGGCCGAGCAGCAAGCCGGCCCCGACCGCAAGCGGGTTCATCATCGGCAGCCCTGCGAGCGATGTCAGCATGCCGAACATCATCATTCCGCCGTACGAGCCTCGGACGCCGGTGATCACCTTGTGTCCCTTGCCAATGGGCTTGGCTTCGAGCTTGCCGACCGCCTTCACACCCCCGAAGCTCGCGCCGATGTCGCCGGCGTTGATCAAGGGCGCGTCCACCGACTCGATGCCCGCCTCGGCGAACGTCACGCCGACTTCGTCGGCCAGTGCCTGTGCGCGCTGGTATGCCCAGACGAAGTTGTCACCGACCGCGGTGGCGACCGCGTCTTCCAGTTCTGTCGCGAGTTGAACCCAGCAGACGGTCGGATCGCAACCGTCGATGACTTTCTCCGTGTGCTGGGTGATGGCGCGGAAGCGGCTTCTCAGATCATGGTCGACATCGCCGGTGAGGTCGGCGATTCCGTCGTTGAGCACCTGCTGCCACAACGCGGTCTGCGTCAAGGCGTCCTGCGCTTCTCGCTTACGCCGTTCGAGATCTTCGGTCAACTTCTGGCGCGCCTCCGGATCGTTGATCGCCTCGAGCTCCGGGCTCAACGACAACGTGAGATGCTCTGCGGTCGCGGATATTTCGGCAAGAACCTGGTCGCGAATACGGTCATTCTGCCGGGACAGCACGGAATCGGCGAGGAACCGAACGATGGCAGGGAAGTTCGACTCCTCGTTCAACTCGTTGTCGTTGGTCGCGCAGGCGTGTGACCGCAGGATCGACGAAACCGGAATCAGCGGGGTGGCGATGCGGGCCCGCTGCAGATGTGTGGTGTTGGCGTAGACGATGTCGCGCCAGTGTGGATAGATGTCGGTCTTCGTCGCGATGATGGCTGCGACAGGACACATCTCGAAGGCCTGGCGCATGAACGTCATCTCGGGCTCGGTGAACTCCTGGCTCAGGTCGCTGACCATCAGCACGGCGTCGGCGTCGGGCAGCAGACCCAGGGTTGCCGCCAGATGCGGCTGCCCGTATCCGCCGACCCCGGGAGTGTCGACGAGAGCCAACCCGCTCTTCAACATCGGGCTCGGCGCACCCACCTCGACCCGGATCACCTCTCGGCCACCCGCCTGGGGCGCGCGGCGGAGATCGCTGCCGAGCTCGTTGGTCGGAATTTCGATGATCTCCGGTTCGGCTCCGTCCGGTTGCGCCACAACCAAACGTGCCCAGGGCTTTTCGGAATAGCCGACCACGGTCGCAACCGCCGTGGACTCGTCATCACCGACCTTGCAAACATTGAGATTCAGCAAGGAGTTGACCAGCTGGCTCTTACCCTGTTTGAGCTGTCCGGCGACGATCACCCGGATTCGCGGATCGCTGATCCGGGCCCGCGCCCTGGCGAGGCGTTCGGAGAGATCGCCGCGATCGTTGAGGTCGGCGATCTTCGTGGTGTGGTCGATGAGCTCAACGATCAGCTTGACGTTGCGCGGATCGCTCGCCTGCTGGGTCATCGGCGTGTTGTCAGGTCCACCGGCCGATCAGATGAGGCCGACATCCGCTTCGACTGTGGTCGACACGTTGGGATTGTGCTGGCTGTTGTCGTCGTGGCTATCGACGTTGTGTCCGGTGGAGTAGTCGTTTTCGCTGTTGTCGACCGAGTTGTTGTCGTGGTGGCTGGTGTCCAGATCGCCACCGATGGAACCGATGTCGCCGCCGATCGACGTGTTGTTCTCGTCGCCGTAAACGGTGTGGCTGTTGTCGAGACCGAGGCTGCCGCCGCCGGTGTCCACCCCGTTGAGGACGGGTCCGTCGTTGCCGGTGATCATGTCGCCGCCGGCCTTCATCGATGTGGCGTCGGTGTCATTGCCGTCGCCGAACGTGATGGGCGAGCCGTCGCCCGCGTCGATGTTGCCGTTGACGACCGTGTTGCCGTCACCGAGTACCGCACCGTCGCCGCTGACGATGCTGCCAGAGTTGTCGCCGCTCATCGCCACGGCGCCGTCGCCTGACGCGACGTTCTTGTCGCCGAGGGTGACGTCGCCGACGTCCACACCGAGGTTGAAGCCGCTGCCGCTCTGCTGCACGCCGTCCATGGTCGGGCTCATGTAATCGCCCATGCTGTTGTGGCTGTCGATGTTGGTTTCGTGGTTCGACAAGTCGTTGGCCTGAGGCGCGTACGTGGTGTGCGTGACGTCACCCTGGCTGGATCCGGACAGCCCCGACGGGCCGGAGGTATGCGTGATCGGCGCGGCGACGTTGCCCTGCTGCGTGTGCTCGACGGTCTGCGGGGCGGGCGCGGGCATGCCGTGATGGCTGGCGACCGCTTGTTGGAGGCCGCTCATGCCCTGACCGGTGGGCATGGCAGCACCTGCCGGTGCGGCCATCGCGGCGACGGCCTGGATCTGCTCGGGTGTGACATTGCCGAGGCCGATCGAGGCCAACGCTGCCTGAGGGTTGTCGACAAAGGATTCCGCTTTGCCCGGGTCCTTGAACAGATCCATGATGTAGTCGACGAGATTGGCCATGATGACGCCTTTCATCGGATAGCGAAATTGCGCGCCGGCGCTACCCGGCCCCCTTCTGCGCACGCTATGACCGCGAACGGCACCGAAGAAATAAGGTATTTACCTTCAATTCTGGCTACGCCATCCCCTTTGAGCTGCCGCGGGTGCACACTTGGCGCCGCCAGCGGGTGCGGCAAGGGGGGTTCGATGAGCAATTCGTTGGGATTGTCGGTCGGCATGACGAATCTGGCGGCGGTGCCATCGGCCGGGCCACCCGTGCTGCGGCGCTCGATTCTCACCCTTTTTCACGGCCGCCCACCGGAAGTCGGGGCGCCCGACCAGAGGGCTTCCGGCGAACATGGCATGGTGCTCGCGGGCTTCGTGGAGCGGGTGGGCGACCCGATTCCGTTGGTGGCCGCCGACGGTTCGACGCATCGCCCCGGCCGCCTGCTGGTCGAGGCGCTCAACAGCCTGGCCCATCTCACCGGCAACGGCCGCCCTCCTGAGAACGTCGCGATTTCCGTTCCCGCACATTGGGATTCGCGGGTGACGTCAGCGTTTTACGCCGATGTGTCCACGAACGGCCGGCTCTGCGAGGCCGGCGCCTCGGCACAGCTGATCTCCGACGCGACTGCCGCGCTGTCGGCGGTCCACGACAATCCAGGGTTGCCGTCGCGAGGCGTCGTCGCGCTGCTCGATCTGGGCGGCACCGGAACGAACATCACGCTTTCCGACGCCGCATCGGGCTGGGCGCCGATCGTCGCTACCGTCCGTGACACCGATTTCGCCGGGCAGCAGATCGACCAGGCCGTGCTCGCGCGAGTGCTCGCCGGCGTCACAGAGGCGGCGAACATCGATCCTGACAGCACCGGCGCGGTGCTGTCGCTGAGCCGGCTACGCGATCAGTGCCGCAACGCGAAGGAGACGTTGTCGGCGCAGACCGTCGCCACGCTGACCGCAGAACTGCCGGGCTTCCGATCCAACGTCAGGCTGACCCGCACCGAACTCGAAGATGTGCTTGCAGAGCCGCTCCGCGGCCTGCTCACGGCACTGGAAGATACGTTGGACCGCAACAGGATTCCGGTGGCCGAGATGGTTGCCATCGCAACCGTGGGCGGCGGCGCCAATATCCCACTGGTCACCCAGCGCCTATCGCAGCACTTCCGGATCCCGGTGGTGACATGTCCGCGCCCGGAACTCGCCGCGGCGGCGGGTGCGGCGCTGATCACCGCTCGCGGACCGGCCGCTCCTGCGACCACGTTGACACCGGCCGCGGCACTGGCGGCCGCGAGTGCGGCCACAGACGACAAGAACCCTGCGAGCCAAACCTTCCGAGCGCTGGCCTGGTCGGAGGACGTCAGGCCGGACGACGGCGCGCCGTATGCGGGTCAAGCCGACGACGGCGCTGGTGACGACCCACGACCTCAACTCAAGTACCTCCGCGACGAGGACAGCGCCGCAGAGGAAACCCCGCTCGCGTGGTACCGGCGGCCGACGTTGCTGTTCGGGGCGGCCGCCGCGGCGGTGTTGCTTGCCGGCGGGGGCCTGACGTACACGTTGACGAGCAGCAGCGGCCAGACCAGCCCTGCGCCCGCACCCGCGCCCGCGACATCTGTAGTGCCCGTTGCGGTCCCGCCCCAGGCGCCGCCCGCAGCACCCGCCCCCGGCGTGGTGCAGGGGCCCGCGCCGGTGATCGTCCGCCAAGCACCAGCACCGCCGCGGCGGGTGCAGCAGCGACCCGCGGCTCCCCAGGCACCGAAGCCTGCGGTGCAGCCACCACCACCGGAGGCGACGAGCACAGCCGCGCCCACCGCCACGTCGACCGCGACCACCACGAGCGCGACGCCGACCACTACCGAACCGACGTCCTCGCAACCGCCCACCTCGTCGGCGCCGGTGAGCACGGAGCAGACGCCGGTGAGCACGCCGGCCGAGGTGGCGACGCCGGAACCGACCGAGCAGCCATCCACGGCCGTCGAAGCCCCGACCAACACTCAGGCGCCTGTCGACACCCCGCAGATCACCATCCCGCAGTTCACCCTGCCGCCGCTGCCCGGCGTCTAGCCGCGGGCCAGGTCCGAAAGGTGCTTCAACGAGTTGTCCAGATGCGACATCTCGAACGGCGGAAAGCCGATGTGCTCGCGGGTGGCGGCTGGCACCGTGGACCAGTCGTAGGTCAGCGTGACCTTCGTTTGGTCGGGACCGACCGGCTCGAGGTCGTAGCGCCAGATCCATCCGCCGAACTCGAGGTCGGCGTCGTCGTCACCTTGGCCGGGCAGCCAGGCGATCGCGCGTGGCGGCTCGTACACCTCGACCCGATTCGCCATCTCGTAGTGCATGCCCCCGTAATTCTGGTGGTACATCGCCATCCGGAAGACCTGCCCGACCTCGGTCAGCGGCTTACCATCCAGCGATTCGCGCACCCATCCGGTGCCGTCGATCGCCTGATGCATGGTCGGGTCGGCCAGCACGTCGAACACCGTCTCTACCGGTGCCTCAATTGTCACGGTTGCTTTCATGTTCTCGGTCATGTGGATACAGACCCTCGCCGACGTGATAAGTAATCGGCATGCCAGCTGATGCTCCCACCATCCTCGCGACGAGCGGAGGATTCCGGAAGCGACGCAACCGCTATGAGCTCAGCGAGTTGACCGAATTCGCGGTCGAGTTGGCCGGGGTGACGGGCCGGTCGCCGCGCGTGTGCTTCGTGGCCACCGCGCTCGGCGACAACCCACTGGCAGTGCATCGGTTAATCGCCGCCGCGCAGAGGCGCGGTCTGGTCGCGTCACATCTGGCCTTGTTCCCGATGCCGAACGTCGACGACATCACCGCTCATCTGCTCGACCATGACGTGGTGTGGGTGTTCGGAGGCAGCGCGGCGGGCCTGCTGGCGATGTGGCGGCTACACGGCGTCGATGCCGCGATGCGCACGGCATGGCAGAAAGGTGTTGTGTTGACGGGCATTTCAGCAGGCTCGATCTGCTGGCACGTCGGCGGCACCACCGACTCGTTCGGCCCGCAGCTTCGGCCGATCACAAACGGTCTGGCCCTGGTGCCGTTCTCCAACGGCGTGCACTACGACTCCGAACCGCAGCGCCGCCCGTTGTTTCAACGTCTGATCAGCGACGGCACGCTGCCCGCCGGATACGCCACCGACGACGGCGCCGGGGTGCTCTACCGCGGCACGGAATTCGTCGAGGCAGTCAGCGAACGGGCCAGCGCTGCAGCGTATTTCGTCGACAAGGACGGTGAAGTGCGTCTACCAACCCGTCTGTTATAGCCCCAGCAGTTCGGGTAGATCGGCAACCGAGTCGATCACGTGATTCGGTTGCATCGCGAATTCGTCTGCGGCCCAACGATCCAACGTGTCCTGGCGGAACTTGCCGGTGCGCACCAGCACACCGGTCATGCCCACCACCTGCGCGGCCAGCACGTCGTTGTTGAGGTCGTCGCCGACCATGTACATCTCGTCGGGGTCGACACCCAGGCGGCTGGCCGCCGCGAGGAACCCTTCTGGCGCCGGCTTGCCGACCGCGGTGGCCTTGCGACCCGACGTCTCCTCCATCCCGATCAGGTACATGCCGGTGTCGATACGCAACCCCTCGGTGGTGGTCCACGCGGTGCTGCGATGCATGGCCACCACCGGCACGCCCTGCGCCATCCAGTCGTAGACCCACGACAGGGTCAGGTGGCTGTATTCCGGTCCCGCGCCGCCGAGGAGCACCACATCGGGGGTGTCGGGCGCGCGGGGGCCGCTGAACTCGCTTGAGTACACGATGTCGATCCCGGGCATGTCCTCGGCGATCTGCCCGCTGTTGACCAGGAAGCAGCGGGCGTCCGGATAGCGGTTACGGACGTACTCCGCGGTCAGCACGGCCGCGGTGATCACCTCGTCGGCGCGCACGGCCATCCCGGCGTCGGTGAGCAGTTCGGCGATCTGCACCCTGGTCCGCGTCGTGGTGTTGGTCAGATATGAGCACGCGACCTGTTGCTCGGCCAGTGTCCGCAAAGTGTCCGAGGCGCCGTCGATCGGCTTCCACGACGTCACCAGGACGCCGTCGATATCGAACAGCACGCCACCAATCGCCATGGGCCCCGACAGTAAACGGCAAACGAATCAGCGCAAATCGTGGTCGGCCCCCCACGGCGCCGAAACATGAGTATCCGACTACGCTATCGGCCCGCCGCCTACCCCATGAAACTGGTCTCACCAGGCCTTATCGAGAGCAAGGGGGAGACATGCCGGTGCTGGGTGAGCGGGCAATAGTTCTTGGCGCAAGCATGGGCGGACTGCTGGCGGCCAGGGTTCTCTCGGAGAGCTACCGCACCGTCACGGTGGTGGAACGCGACGTGCTGCCCACCGGTCCGGTGTGCCGCCGCGGAGTTCCGCAGGGCCGGCTCATACACGCGCTGCTGGCGCGTGGCGCGCAGATCCTCGACGAGTTGCTGCCCGGAGTGCTCGACGACCTGGTCGCCAACGGGGCGACGAAGTGGGACGGCGACTACGCCAACCTGTGTTTCTCGATCAGCGGGCACGAGTTCCTGCGGGTGGGCCGGACCCCCCCGGACTCGATGCCCTTCTACTTCCAGAGCAGGCCGCTGCTCGAATGGCAAGTGCTGCAGCGAATGCGGGACTTCGGCAATGTGTCCATCCTCGAGCAACACGACGTGGTGGCACTGACGTCGACGACCGACCGCAGTCGCGTGACAGGGGTCGAGGTGGTCGACCGCGACAACGAACAGCGGACGACGCTGAGCGGCGACCTCGTCGTCGACGCCACCGGCCGCGGTTCGCGCACCCCGGTCTTCCTCGAGCAACTGGGATATGACCGGCCCGAAGAGGACGAGGTGACCGTCCACCTCGCGTACGCCTGTCAACCGGTGCGCATTGCACCAGGCGCCGTCAAGGAGAACTTCATCGCCGTCATGCCGGAGCCGGGCAGGACCAAGATGTTCGCTGCCGCCCGCTATGAAAACGATACGGCGATGTTCGCAGTGGGCGCCATGGCGGGGCTCGAGCCACCGCGCACATCGGACGAAATGCTGGCCTTCGCAGATGGTTTGGCGCCCACCGGCGTGCTGGCGGCGTTCGCGGACGCGGAACCCGTTGGCGAGGTCACCAACTACCGTGTGCCGTCCAACCGATGGCGACGCTACGACAAGATGCGGCGACTGCCTGCCGGCCTGATCGTGCTCGGTGACGCGGTCTGCAGCTTCAACCCGATCTACGGACAAGGCATGACGGTCGCGGCGATCGAAGCGCTTGTGCTGCGAGAGTGTTTGCAGCGCGGCGACAACGGCCTGCCGCGACGGTACTTCCGCGCCAGCGCCAAGAAGATAAGGATCGCGTGGCAGACCGCTGTCGGTTCTGATCTCGCGCTTCCCGAGGTCAACGGACGGGCACCGCTGTCGATCCGACTCAGTAACCGCTATCTGGACCGGGTGATGGCCGCAGCCGAACGCGATCCCGTCGTGACGCTGCGGTTTCTGCGGGTGATGGGCATGATGGACTCGCCGATGCAATTATTGTTGCCGCACTTCATGTTCCGAGTGTTCCGGGCTGGTAGAGGCCGTCAGCGTTGCGCCCAGCTGCTCTCCGCGACCCACGGCGACGCGGAGCCCGCGATCGCCCAGGCCAGCTCGGCGGGCACGTCGATCACCTGATACCTCTTCACCCCCGCTGCGGTGGCCGCCACCAACGTCGCCACCCCCGCGCGGCGCTGCAGCAGCGTCTGCCGCACCGTCCACCCGATGATGCCCGCGGCGGCGATGCAGTCCCGGCGCCGGTCCAGACTGCCTGCCCGCGCCACCAGCCAGTCGGCGTCCACCCGATGGCCGAGCGCCCGCGAGCGGTCGACCGCCAGCAGCACACAACAGACCGTGAGCGCCGCCCAGAGTGGCCACAGCCAGCCCGGCGTCGGCAACAGCGCCATCGCGACGAGCAGCACCGCTGGCAGCGCCAGTGTCCGCGTCCACCTCCTGCGGGTCGCCGCGGGCCCGTGTGCACGCAGTTCGCCGGTGACCACGTCGGGCCGCTCGATCAATCCCGACAGCACCGACTCAGCGGTCGCCCGCGGGCATGGCGGCAGCAGCACCGACGCCTCCCCCGCGCCGCCGACACCAGTCATCACCGCGTCCAACCGCGCCCCGCCGAACATGCGCACCAACAGCGGCTCGCGCAGTGTGCCGCCCCGCAACCGGCGCATGTCGAAGGTGTGCTCGCGCAGCCTCAGTAGGCCGTGCTGCAGATGCAGCACATCGGCATCGCGGAACAGCACCAGGTTTCCGTACGTCACCAACGAGCGCAGCACCGACAGCACCACCGACACGAGCAGTATCGCCACGGCGGCCACCGCAAGGCTGGCGGCGACGCCGAACCGCTGTGCAGCGTCCAAACCCGACCGGGCCAACCGCGAATCTTGCAGTGCGGCACCGACTCCCGCTTGATAGACCACGCCTGCCGCCGCGACGATCATCGCCAGCCCGGTGAAGCTCAGCGGGCTGTAGCGCAGCCAGGACGGCTGCCAGCGCGCCAACTCACGGCCCTCGGCTTCCTGAACCGACGCCAACGAGTCGGCCAGCAGAATGGCCCTCAACCGCGGCACCTGGCTTGCGTCGACGGCATCGAGTGCGAACGCGGTGTCACCGCTGGCTTCCTGACCCGTGCTCAACCGCAGCACCGTCAACCCGAGCAGCCGGTGCAGCAACCGCGCGTCGGTTGACACCGACCGAATCCTGTTGCGCGGCACCGCAAGAACCTTGCGCTGCAGCACGCCCGTGCGCAGCTGCACCTCCTCGGCGTCGATCCGGTAGCTGGTGGTGAACCACCTGGCCACGCCATAGCCGACGATCAGCGCAAGGCCGAACAGCGTCCACAGCGGATTGCCCGTCGCCGAGCCCAGCACCACCGACCCGATCAACAGCGGTATCTGACGCAGCACCTCATGCACCGGATGCACCAGCAGCATGCGCGGGCTCAGCCGCTGCCACGCGGGCGCGGTCACGTCGCGTCCTCACCGCCGAGCGCCGCGATGTCGGTCAGTTGTGCCACCACGCGCTCGGCCACGTCGGAATCCAGTGCCACGATGCGCACCGCCCCCGCCGACGACGCCGTCGTCACCGTCACGTTCGCCAGCCCGAACAACTGGTCGAGCGGACCGCGTTCGGTGTCGACGGTCTGCACCCTGGAGATCGGTGCGATGCGGCGCTCCTGCACCAGCCAGCCTGTCCGGGTGTACACCGCTTTGGCGTCGATGTCCCAGCGGTGCACCCGATATCGCCACAGCGGGACCACCACCACGAAGACGACGATGGCGAGCGCGGTCGCAACGGCCGCCAGCACGTGCACCCACAGCGGTCGAGGGCGCAGGACGAACCACACCGCCTGGCCCGCCGCCAACAGCAGCCAGGGGATCGCCGCACCAATCGCCCACACCAGTGGCGCCTTGCGGCTTGGCGGGTTGGCAGGCTCGATCAGGTTCATGGCTTTTCGAGATGCAGGAACTGTCCAACGCCGAACAGCCGCAACATCCGCATCGTCCGCTTCGGAATCTGGTCCGCGACATCCGCGGTGGCCACGACCGTCGGCCGGGCGACGTTGATGCGCCTGCCCTGCATCACGACGGTGGCCGACCCGGCGGCCTGCACATTGCGCAGCCAATCGGCGCGGGTGCCGTACGGCAGCGCGATCAGAAGACCTGTCGGCGTTTCGATGACGTCGACAGGCGTCTGATAACTGCGGCCCGAGTTGCGCCCGACGTGTTCGATGACCGACGTCTGGGTCTGCGGGGTGCCCGCGGTGCGCATCACCCGCGGGTTGGTCACCGACCGGTTCATCCGCCGGATCGCGTCCACGGCCGGTCCGACCTGCCACCGCAGCCCGGCCAGCAGCACCGAGAGGAACACCACGACGGCGCCGACCACGGTGCCGACCACCACCGCGACCGCTCGCATCCCCACGACAACGAAACTAACCGCTGGGGCCTGAGTATGTTGAGCGCATGAGCAGCAAGTGGACCGCAGCCGACGTGCCGGATCAGTCCGACCGGGTTGCCATCGTGACGGGGGCGAACACCGGTATCGGTTATGCCGCCGCCGCCGTACTCGCAGGCAAGGGCGCGCACACCGTGCTGGCCGTGCGCAACCTCGACAAGGGCAACGACGCGGCCAACCGGATCCGCGCGGCGCACCCCAACGCCGTGGTCACCGTGGCTGAACTCGACCTGACGTCGCTGGACAGCATCCGCAAGGCCGCCGACCAGTTGCGCGCCGACTTTCCGCGCATCGACCTGCTGATCAACAACGCAGGGGTGATGTACACCGAGAAGGCCACCACTAAGGACGGCTTCGAATTGCAGTTCGGGACCAACCACCTGGGCCACTTCGCGTTCACCGGTCAACTGCTCGACAACCTGCTGCCGGTCGAGGGTTCCCGCGTGGTGACGGTCAGCAGCGTCGGACACCGCATCCGCGCCAAGATCCACTTCGACGACCTCAACCTGGACCGCAACTACAACCGCGTCGTCGCATACGGCCAGTCCAAACTCGCCAATCTGTTGTTCACCTACGAGCTGGCCCGGCGGCTGACCGCCAAGGGCACGCCGACCGTCGCGCTCGCGGCCCATCCCGGCGCCGCCGATACCGACCTGCTGCGCAACATGCCCACCGGCATCAGGCAGGTCAGCCAGTTCTTCTGGTCCAACTTCATCGCCCAGGGTCCGGAGATGGGCGCCGAGCCCACGCTGCGCGCCGCCACCGATCCGAGCGCGCGCAACGGCCAGTACTACGGACCGGGCGGCTTCGGCGAGCAGAGGGGCCACCCAAAAGTCGTTGCCTCCAGCGCACAGTCGCACGACGAGGACGTCCAGCGGCGGCTGTGGACGGTGTCCGAAGAACTCACCGGCGTCACCTTCGGAGTCTGATGCGCACCGTCGACGAACACCGGCGCGTGGTCGCCGGACTGATCACCGCGAAGCCCGCCGTCGCCCTGCCGCTCGCCGAGACGCTCGGCATGGTGTTGGCGTCCGACGTGGTCGCGCCGCTGTCGCTGCCAGGATTCGACAACTCGGCGATGGACGGCTACGCCGTGCTGGCCGACGACGTCGCAGGCGCATCGCAGGAGCAGCCGGTGCTGCTTCCGGTCGCCGAGGATATCCCGGCCGGGCGTACCGACCCGCTGACGCTGAAACCCGGTACCGCACACCGCATCATGACCGGTGCGCCGCTGCCTGCCGGCGCCACCGCGGTGGTGCCGGTCGAGGCCACCGACGGCGCCGTCGACACCGTGTCCATCCGCGCAAGCGCCAGGGCGGGCCAACACATCCGTCGCGCCGGTGAGGACGTCACGGCGGGCACCACGGTGCTGCGGGCCGGTCAGGTGCTCACCCCGGCGGCGCTCGGCTTGGCGGCTGCGCTGGGGCTGTGCGAGCTGGAAGTCATTCCGCGACAACGGGTTCTGGTGATGTCGACCGGCACCGAGCTGGTAGCGCCCGGCACGCCGTTGCAGCCCGGCCAGATCTACGAATCCAACGCGGTGATGCTCGCGGCGGCCGTGCGCGATGCAGGCGCAGTGGTGGTCGCCGTGCCGATGGTCGGCGACGACGTGGCCGCGTTTCGTGAGGCGTTGACCGCGCACAGCCACGACGCCGACTTGATCATCACCACCGGCGGCGTGAGCGCGGGCGCGTACGAGGTCGTCAAGGACTCCCTTGGCGGTGAGGTCGACTTCGTGAAGGTGGCGATGCAGCCCGGCATGCCGCAGGGCGCGGGCTCGGTGAACGGCAGGCCGATCATCACGCTGCCCGGCAACCCGGTCAGCGCACTGGTGTCGTTCGAGGTGTTCGTCCGGGCACCGCTGCGCACCGCGATGGGGTTGCCGCACCCGGACCGGCCACGCCGCACCGCGGTGCTGGCCGAGGACCTGACCTCACCTCGCGGTAAGCGTCAGTTCCGGCGTGGCGTGCTGGACCGCGACGCTGGCACGGTCACCAGTTACGGTCCGCCTGCCTCACACCATCTGCGCTGGCTGGCGTCGGCGGACTGCCTGCTGGAGATCGACGAGGACGTCGCCGAGTTGACCGCGGGTTCGCCGGTGCGCGTATGGGACTTGGCCTAAGGCCGATCGGCAAAACGGCACGCCCGTAGAATCGGCGCACGATGGCCAGACGCCCCGACCTCAGATCCGGCCCCGAGCGGCTTGCGGCGCTGGTGCGTACCACTGTTCCGCCGATGCACTCGGCGGGCCTGCCGTTCGTCGGCGCCAGCTTGGCGCTCGCCGCGCTCGGCCGTAACCGACCATGGCTGCGCCGCGCCGGCCTGGCGTCGGCCGCGGCCAATGCAGCGTTCTTCCGACATCCGCCTCGGGTGCCACCGACGCGCCCCGGCTTGATCGTCGCGCCCGCGGACGGCTTGATCTGTCTGATCGAGGAGGCGGCGCCGCCCGCCGAACTCGGCCTGCCCCCAACGCCGTTGCCGCGCATAAGCATTTTCCTTTCGATCTTCGACGCGCACGTGCAGCGGGCACCGATCAGCGGTGAGGTGATGTCGGTCGTGCACCGGCCGGGGGCGTTCGGGTCCGCGGAGTTGGAGGCCGCCAGCGAGGACAACGAACGAAACAGCCTGCTGATCCGAACGCCGGAAGGCGTGGAGGTGATTGCGGTGCAGATCGCCGGACTGGTGGCGCGGCGCATCGTGTGCGATGCCAAGCCGGGTGACAAGCTCACCATTGGCGACACCTACGGCTTGATCCGCTACGGGTCGCGGCTGGACACCTACCTGCCTGCGGACGCCAACATCATCGTGTCCACCGGGCAGCGCGCGCTGGCAGGCGAAACCGTATTGGCCGAGTTGCCGTGAAACCTCGCATCAAGGCGCCCGTCGTCAGCCTGAAGATCCTGCCGAGCGCCATGACTGTGGCGGCAATCTGCCTCGGGTTGACGTCGGTGAAGATGGCGCTCGACAACCGCCCCACCGAGGCGATGGCGTTTCTGGCGGTGGCCGCGATCCTCGATGCGCTCGACGGCCGCATCGCCCGCATCTTGAAGGCCACGTCGCGGATGGGCGAGGAGATCGACTCGCTGGCCGACGCGGTGAATTTCGGTGTGGCGCCTGCGTTCATCGTGTACGGGACGCTGCTCTCGCACTCGCGCGTCGGGTGGATCGTCGTGCTGGTGTACTCCGTGTGCATCGTGCTGCGGCTGGCCCGGTTCAACGCGATGCTCGACGTCGACAAACCCGCCTACGAGAAGGAGTACTTCGTCGGCATGCCCGCTCCGGCGGGCGCGATCGGTGCCATCGGTCCGCTGGCCGCCAAGATGCAGTTCGGCGACGGTTGGTGGACGTCGGAGGCGGCGGTGGTGATCTGGACCATCGGCGTCTCGCTGCTGGTCGTCAGCACCCTGCCGATGCGCAAGATCCACACCTTCTCGGTGTCGCCCAACATGGTTCCGCTGCTGCTGCTCGGCGTGGTGGTCCTGGTCGCGGCGTCGATCTTCTACGGCTACCTGACGATCCTGGCGATCATCGCGGCCTACGTCATCCACATCCCGTTCGCGATTCGCACCAGACGCTTCCTGGCCGAACATCCGGAGATATGGGACGACAAGCCACGACAACAGCGCGCCGCGCGGCGGGCGATCCGGCGGGCGACAGGACCGCAGCGCCGCCGGTCCAATCTGAGACTCGGCCTGCGCAGGCCCGGCCGCTGAGATGACTCAGACCGAGGCCGCGGCCGGGGATCCGCCGCTGAGCCATCTTCGGCTGACCGCCAGACTGAACACGTCGGCGCTGGACTCTCGACGCGGTGTGGTCCGGCTGCATCCGGAAGCCATTGCGGCCCTTGGTATCCGGGAGTGGGATGCGGTCTCGTTGACCGGTTCACGCACCACCGCCGCGGTGGCCGGGGTGGCGCCAGCCGGCACGCCGGCGGGCACCGCACTGCTCGACGACGTGACGCTGTCCAATGCGGGCCTGCGTGAGGACACCACGGTGATCGTCTCGGCCGTCACCGTCTATGGCGCCAGGTCGGTGACGGTCAGCGGCTCTAAGCTTGCCACTCAGTCCATTTCGCCTGCGACGCTGCGCCAGGCCCTGCTCGGCAAGGTGATGACGGTCGGCGACACGGTCTCGCTGCTGCCGCGTGACCTCGGCCCCGACATTCCGACATCCACGGCCACCGCCGCGTTGGCGTCGTCGGTCGGCATCACGTGGACCTCCGAACTGTTGACGGTCACCGGTGTGGACCCCGCGGGTCCGGTGAGCGTGCAACCGAATTCGGTGGTCAGTTGGGGCGACGGGGTGGCGCCGCGCGGACCCGCGACCGCGGGCCAGCACACGGTGTCGACGCCGAAGAAGTCGGCAGCCGTCAACATCGACGACCTGAAGGGCTCACACGCACAGGCGTCGCGCCTGACGGAATGGCTGAAGCTCGCGCTCGACCAACCCGAGCTGCTCGAAACCCTCGGCGCGACGGCCAATCTCGGCGTGCTGGTGTCGGGACCCGCCGGCGTCGGCAAGGCAGCGCTGGTGCGCGCCGTGTGCGCGGACCGCAGGCTCGTCGAACTCGACGGTCCCGAAGTGGGCGCGCTGCGCGCAGAAGACCGACTCAAGAGCGTGTCGTCGGCGGTGGCCACCGTCCGGGACGGCGGCGGGGTGCTGCTGATCACCGATATCGACGCGCTGCTGCCGTCTGTCGCCGACCCGGTGTCCACCCTGATCCTGACCGAACTGCGCAACGCCGTCGCCACCAGGGGTGTGGCGTTCGTCGCCACCACGCAGCAACCCGACGGTGTCGACCCGCGACTGCGTGCCCCCGATCTGTGCGACCGTGAACTCGGACTGACCCTGCCCGACGGCGCGGTCCGCAAGCAGTTGCTCGAGGTGCTGCTGCGCGACGTGCCGTCGAAGGACCTCACCCTCGACGAAGTCGCCGAGCGCACACCGGGTTTCGTCGTCGCGGATCTGTCAGCGCTGGTGCGCGAGGCGGCGCTGCGGGCGGCGTCGCGGGCCAGCGCCGACGGTGCGCCCCCCGAATTGACGCAAGACGACCTGATCGGCGCGACAACGGTCATCAGGCCGCTGTCGCGTTCGGCCACCGAAGAGGTGTCTGTCGGGTCGGTGACACTGGACGACGTCGGCGACATGGCGGCCACCAAGCAGGCGCTCACCGAGGCGGTGCTGTGGCCGTTGCAGCATCCCGAGACCTTCCAGCGACTCGGCGTCGCCCCGCCGCGCGGCGTGCTGCTCTACGGCCCGCCAGGTTGCGGTAAGACGTTCGTGGTGCGCGCGCTGGCCAGTTCCGGGCGGCTGTCGGTGCACGCCGTCAAGGGCGCCGAGTTGATGGACAAATGGGTCGGCTCGTCGGAAAAGGCGGTGCGCGAACTGTTTCAGCGTGCCCGCGACTCCGCGCCGTCGCTGGTTTTCCTCGACGAGATCGACGCGCTCGCACCGCGGCGCGGGCAGAGCTTCGACTCCGGCGTCACCGACCGTGTGGTCGCGGCGCTGCTGACCGAACTCGACGGCATCGAACCGCTGCGCGACGTCGTGGTGCTCGGCGCGACCAACCGGCCCGACCTCATCGACCCGGCGCTGCTGCGACCGGGCCGACTGGAGAAGCTGGTGTTCGTCGAGCCGCCCGATGCCGAGGCTCGACGCGAAATCCTGCGCACCGCAGGCAAATCCATTCCACTGGCCGACGACGTCGACCTCGACACCCTGGCGGGCGAACTGGAGGGCTACAGCGCGGCCGACTGCGTGGCGCTGCTGCGCGAGGCCGCACTGACCGCGATGCGCCGGTCGATCGACGCCGCCGACGTGACCGCCGCCGACGTGGGAAAGGCACGCGAAACCGTCCGACCCTCACTGGATCCGGCCCAGGTCGAGTCGCTGCGGGCGTTCTCGGCCGCCCGCTAACTCCGCTCGGCCAGCGCCGCCAACCGCTCGATCGACGCCAATAGCCGGTCGGCGGTCGTGGCCCGCGCCCGGGGTAACCGCTTCTCGTCTGTCAGTCCCGACCAGTCGTAGGTGTGGATCACCAGCGTGTGCGACCCGTCCAGCGGTTCCAGCCGCCACCGCCACAGGTGGCCGGGCGGTGGCTTACCGGGTTCCGACGGCAGCCACGCGATCAGCCTGCCCTCCTCGAATTCGATGACGTGGTTGGTGCGGTCGCTGCCCTCGGTCAGCCTCATGGTGAACACGTCACCGACTGTCCGGACCCGTTGGCCGGTCGGCGCTTCCGCCAGGTTCTCGTTGCCGTCCCACTGCGGCTGCAGTGCCGGGTCGGCGATGAGTTCGAAGATCTTGTCCGCGGGCGCCGAGATCTCGCGGCTCGCAGTGACGACGGTGGAGGTCACATTCAGATTCAACAACATCTTGACAGTGACAAGTTCGAGAGGCATAGTCGAGCCCGAGAACTTGTCACTGCCTAGATCGGAGGGCCCCGATGACCGCACCGGCCGTCACATCCGTTCGCGCCGGCGACCGCGACCGCGAAAGGACCGCCAAGCAGTTGGGCCTGGCGCTGACCCAGGGCTACCTCGCACTCGACGAGTACGACCACCGATTGCAGGCCACCTTCGCCGCGCACAGCACCGCTGAACTGCGTCAACTCGTCGCCGATCTACCGCTCGCACAACTGCACCGCAACGACCCCCAGCGAAAGGCCGCGCGGCAGCGGGCCGCCCGCCTCGGCGTGCGCATCCATCTGGGCGCCTATCTGGCGATGGTCGTCGTCGTGCTGACCGTGTGGTTGGCGGTCGGCCTGACCGTTGGGACGTGGTACTTCTGGCCGATCTGGCCGATTCTCGGCGCGGGCATCGGCGTGGCCGGCCACGCGCTACCGATTCGATACACGGTGCTGGCGCCGTGCCGGCGTCACGGCTCGATCAGCCCCGCCCGGATCGCATAGCGGGTCAACTCGAGACGGTCCCGGAGGCCGAGCAACGGAACGAAGTCATGCAAGCACACGAGATTGCGGTGACCCACCGACGGTCCGGATGGACGACCCGGTTTTCAAGGCCGTGCAACTGATGGTGGTCAACCGCCTGCCGGGTCTGGTGCGCACGGTCGACGAAATCCATGCCGATCTGTTCTGGCACGGGCCAGGCAAGCTCACCGTCGGCGACTGCCTGCCCGAGCCCGCGGCCAAGCCCACCACGGTGGCGCCGGAAGCCACGCTGCTGGAGGTCGCCACGGTGATGGCGAACAAGCGCAGCCCGTTGATCGCCGTGGTCGATCGCAGCGGACGACTCACCGGTGCGGTCACCCTCGAGCGGTTGCTCACCAGCTTGGCAGTAGCCGGCCCCAACGACTGAGTCGCCGGCGCCGTGCTGGCCCCGGTACTCGCCCTCACGATATTCGTCTGGTTCATCGCGACCGAACGGGCGCCCAAGGTCAAGACAGTCCTCGTCGCGGCGGGGCTGATGACCATCCTCGGGTTGACCCCCGGCTCGAAAGTCTTTTACTCCGAGCACGAGGGCATCGACTGGAACGTCATCTTGCTGCTGCTGGGCATGATGATCCTCGTCGGCGTGGTCAAACAGACCGGCCTGTTCGATTTCCTCGCGATCTGGGCCGCCAAGCGTTCGCGGGGAAAACCGTTCCGGCTGATGGTGATCACCGCGATCGCCTCGCCCATCCTCGACAACGTCACGATCATCATGCTGGTCGCGCCGGTGACATTGGTGATCTGCGACCGCCTGCGCATCGCGGCGCAGCCGTTTCTCATCGCCGAGGTGCTGGCGTCCAACATCGGCGGTGCCGCGACCCTGATCGGCGACCCACCGAACATCATCATCGCTAGCCGAGCGGGACTGACGTTCAACGACTTTCTGGTCAACATGGCGCCTGCAGTGGCGGTGATCTTTGCGTTGTTCGTGGTGTTGACGAAGGTTTTGTTCCGAAAAGACTTGCGCGCCAATCATATCTGGAAGAGGTGATGGCACTTCAGGAGCGGCGGGCAATCAAGGACCCGCGGCTGCTGGTGCGTTCGCTGGCCGTCCCCTCCGCGGTGATCGTCGGGTTCGGTCTGCACTCGGTGCTGCACGTGGCCCCCTCGATTGTCGCGCTGCTCGGCGCAGGCGCCATGCTGCTGGTGACGAACATCGATGTCGGGGAAGTGCTTCCGGAGGTGGAGTGGTCGACGTTGGTGTTCTTCATGGGGTTGTTCGCGATGGTTGCCGGTCTGGTGCACACCGGGGTGATCAGGTGGTTGGGCGATGCCGCGATCACGCTGTTCGGCGTGAATTTTTTTCCCTGGCCGCCACCGGATTGTTGTTCGGCTCAGCGGTGCTCGGCGCGTTCGTCGACAACATCCTTACACGGCGACCATGACACCGGTGGTCGAAGGGATGGCGGCACAGGCCCCGGACGTCGAAACCGGCAAGGCGCTGTGGTGGGCATTCGCGTTTGGCGCGTGCTTCTCCGGCAACGGAACCGCGATCGCGGCCAGCGCCAACGTCGTCGCCGTCGGCATCGCGCAGCGGGCAGGCCACCCGATCAGCTTCTGGCGGTTCACCCGCTACGGCATCATCGTGACGCTGCTCAGCACCGCCCATCCACGCGCCGCGACTGCCCCGGTGGGGCCTCTCCCTCGTCGCGGAGAGGCCCCCACCGGGTTCTAACGTCAGTCGTCAGCGCCGCCGCCTGCGCTCGAACCGGCGTTGTCAGCGCTGCCGCCGGAGTCCTGCGAACCGCTCTGGGTGGCTGTGGTCGACCCGCTCGTCGAGGCGTCCGACGTCGCCGTGCCCTCACTCGAAGCCGATGTCGACTGCTGTTGAGTCTCAGAGGCATTCGTCGACTTGTCACTGACGCCCACGGTCACTTCTCCCGGGATCGCAACCAGGCCGGTGCGGACGGCGGGAGTCTTCGGCGCCTCGGCCTCGACCTTCTCGGTTACCGCCGACTCCTCGGAGTCCTTCTCCACCTCCCGCGCCGTCGGCTCACCGCTCTCCGGCTTTGCCGATTCGTCTGCGGCCGTGTTCGTTTCGGGTGCAACCTTCCCCTCGGTAGGGGTGTCGACTGGACCCGTGGACAGTGTCACCGTCGTCGCCCCCGCGGCGACCGCGGTGGCATTGATCGCGCCCACGGCGGTCGCCGGGGCGGGTGAGACCAACGCTTGGATGATCATCTTGCCCGCTTCGATGACTGCTGCGATCAGGCCCCGGTCATACCCGTAGGGCGGGGTGCCGGGGTTGAGCACCCGGTCGAGTACCGCGGAGACGATGTCTGCGACGCCGTTCGTCACACCGTTGACGAAGGCCGTCGGGTCCCCTGCTTTGGCTGCGGCTATCAGCGTCTCAGCGGTGCCGCCGACCGCAGTGTTCAGAGCGTAGATCGACTGCAGGGGACCGAGCCCGACGGTGAGTAGGAAATCCGGATCCGCCAGCAACTCAACAACATTCGATACGCCAGGGACGAACCTGAGCGATTGCGAAAGCACGTCGACCAAATCGACGAGGGGTCCGCTACCGGTGAAGATCGCTTCGAGAATCGGGCCGGAGACCGGCGTGAGGACGATCTCGGCAAGTGTGTTCAGCGCTGCGGTTATCTGCCCGGCGGAGATCTGGCCGATCGCATGTTGCAGCATTGCCGGCGCATCACCCAGGGCGGTGGCGAACTGCTCGCCGAAGACCCCGGCGATCCTGATGAGCTCCGATACAGTGCTCAGCTGCCCCGTGATGATCTGCTGTGCCACCGTCGCCGGGGCATGGAGCAGTTCCTGCCCGAGCGCACCCGCATTGTGGAACGCCTGCTGGAAGATCGGCGTCAGCACCGCGATCGGGTTGACCAGCCCAGTGAGCTCCACCGAGTGACCCGCGGGGCCGCGCATGTCGGGGACATCGGGCATCGGGGGTGCCACCGGGGACGCGACGAGGACACTGGCTCCGACGATCGCAACGCCGGTAGCGATCGATGCCCGGGCAGCAGCTAATTGCATGTGAGACCTTTCTGAACCTGGAACTGCTCTGTGCCGCGATAACTTACCTACTAGTAAGTTTTGGTCAAGCCCCGATTTCGACGCTTGTCACTTGTTGCCAGCGGACCATGACTGAGGAAGAAGTAGCTGTTAGAGCTGGTTTCCATGTGTGTCAGCAAACGGACACCGGCCGCCTCGACATAACTGGGCTTACGCCGGCCGACGGATGTCAACTTACCGGTGGGTCAGTTCAAGGACGCTTTGGTGCAGCAAACGATGCTGGTCACAACGCAATTTCGCAACGCCGCGTCGCGGTATTTCGCGTGGCGGACATGCCGCGTTGCGACCGGAACAGTAACCGACCGAGCAACGATGCTCACCGAGTTCACAGCTGGCGTTCAGGTTCGCCGAAGGAGACGTGGCTCACGTTCTGCCGCGGCTCGGCTGCGTATCACATTGTGAGATCGGATGGTATGAGAGACCGGACGAGGCTTACTCCGCCTCGCCGTACTCATCGAACCAATAGGCGAGCTTTCCGCGACGGCTGACCGCGCGCAGCCGCCGTTCGGCGTTCTCGCGCGTCTTGGTGGTGGTGACGATCAGGATCTCGTCGCCGGTCCGCAGGTGCGTGTCCGGTTGCGGCACGAACGAATGTCCGCCCCGGATGATCAGCGTGATGACGCTGGGGTCGGGTAGGCGCAACTCCAGCACGGTGACGTTGTGCAGCCGCGACTCGGGAAGCACCGTCATGGTGAGCAATTCGGCGCCGAGCACGTCGAGCGGCGCGGCCTCGACCTGGATCTCGCGGGCGGTGTCGCGGCGGACCAACCGCAACCGTTCCGCCACCAGAAGCAGGCTGGGCGCCTGCACCAAGGTGAACACCACAACGAGGATGAACACGATGGAGAGCAAGCGGTCGCTGCCGGGCACTCCTGCCACGATCGGGTAGGTGCAGAGCACGATCGGAACGGCACCGCGCAGCCCGGCCCAGGACAAGAACGCCTGTTCGCGCCACGGCACCCGAAAGCCGATCAGAGACACCACAACTGAGAGCGGCCGCCCGAGAAGCAGCAGAACCAGGCCGATGACGACGGCGGGGATCACCTGCTCGGCGAGCTCGCTCGGCGACACCAGCAGGCCGAGCAACACGAACAGTCCGATCTGCGCCAGCCAACCCGCGCCCTCCGCGAACGACCTGGTCGCCGAGCGGTGCGGCAACCCCGAGTTCGCGAGGACCAGCCCCGCCAGATACGCCGCGATGAAACCACTGGCGTGCGCAGAGCCAGCGGCGGCGAACGCGACCATGCCCAACCCGAAGATCGCGATCGGGTAGAGCCCCGAAGCGGGCAACGCGATGCGGCGCAGCGCGACCGCCCCGAGGAAGCCGAACCCGATGCCGATCACTGCGCCAATCGTCAACTCGTACAGCAGCGTTGCCGCGATTGTCCCGAGTTCCAGCTGAAACGGGATCGCGGCGAACAGCAGGACCAGGATGACGGCGGGAGCGTCGTTGAAACCCGACTCCGCTTCCAGCAGACCTGCCAGCCGCCTCGGCAGCGGAACCACCCGAAGCACCGAAAAGACTGCGGCGGCATCGGTACTGGACACGATCGCGCCAAGCAGCAGCGCCAACTGCCAGTCGATGCCAAGAAGGTAATGCGTTCCCACCGCGGTCACCGCGGTGCTGACGAGAACGCCGACGACCGCGAGAATGGTCGCGGGCGCAAGCACTTTGCGGATGTCGCCGAACCGAGTCGTCAGACCGCCCTCGACCAGAATCACTCCCAGCGCTGCCGTGCCCAGATCCTGGGCCAGTTGCGCGTTGTCGAACTGGATGCCCAGCACGCTTTCCCCGAGCACGACGCCGACCGCGAGGAACAGCAACAGGCTGGGAAAGCCGACTCTGGTCGCCAGCCGGGTCGCGATGATGCTGGCCAGCAGGACCAAGCCACCGGCGAGCAGGGCCAGATACAGCTGGTGCAGGGTGATGGCAACCTCCTCGAACTTCCCAGCGGCCACTGCGTCTGGACTTGTGTAGGTGCTAGTTAATCAGTACGAACGACTATGAGCGCGGTGCTCGGAGGGGACGGGGTCATGCGGATCGCGATCGGCGGAGCGGGTGCGGTCGGTCGGTCCGTCGCCCAGGAACTGGTCGAAAACGGGCACAAAGTGCTGTTGATCGAGCAGAAGTGGGCGCGCTACGAACCGTCCGCGGTGCCCGGCGCCGAGTGGTTTCTCGCCGACGCGTGCGAGTTGACGTCCCTGGAAGAGGCCGGTCTGCAGTTGTGCGACGTGGTGATCGCCGCAACCGGCGACGACAAGTCGAACATCACGATGTCGCTGCTGGCCAAGACCGAGTTCGGGGTCGCTAGGGTGGTCGCCCGCGTCAACGACTTCCGTAACGAGTGGCTGTTCACCGACGCGTGGGGCATCGACGTCGCGGTGTCCACGCCGGTCGCGATGGTCGCCGCGGTGGAGGGCGCCATCGACGTCGGCCACGTGGTCCGGCTGATGGGCCTGCGGAAGGGCGCCGCGAACCTGGCGCAGCTGACGCTGCCTGCCGACAACCCGCTGGTCGGTACCCGCGTCGGCGACCTCGCGGACCCCGCGAACAGCGCGCTCGTCACGGTGGTGCGCGGCGATCGCGTCATCCTTCCCACGCCCGAGGATGTCCTCGAAGAGGGCGATGAGATGTTGTTCGTCGCGAACGACGAGGTCGAAGCCAAGATAAGGGCGATCGTGCACGGCCCGTAGACTGGGACCAATCCAAAGTCAGTAAAACCAAGGCTGACACCCCGACAGAATTCGGAGTGCCATGCTCGCCGTCCTCTTCGCCCACGCGGTTGCGACCGGCTTGGCACCGCTGCTCGTCTACCGATGGGGTCGGCTCGCGTTCTATCCCCTGGCTCTGGTGCCGCTGGGTTCCCTGTTCTGGGTGGTGGCGAACTGGCCCACCCCCGGCGGAACGACGGTCAACGTCTCATGGCTGCCCGAGTTGTCGATGGACATCACCCTTCGCTTCGATTCGCTCGCCGCGATCATGAGCGTGCTGGTGCTCGGGATCGGCGCGCTGGTGCTCTTCTACTGCACCGACTACTTCCATCACCATGACGGGCACACCGAGAAGCGGTTGCCCAGCTTCGCCGCCGAACTCGTCGCGTTCTCGGGCGCCATGTTCGGGCTGGTCTGCAGCGACAACATGCTGGTGCTCTACGTGTTCTGGGAACTCACCACGGTGTTGTCGTTCCTGCTCGTCGGCCACTACGCCGAACGCGCCACCAGTCGAAGGGCCGCTACCCAAGCCCTTTTGGTGACCACGTTCGGCGGACTGGCGATGCTCGTCGGCATCGTCGTGCTCGGTAATGCGTCCGGCACCTACCTGTTGTCCGAACTGCTCGCCGCACCGCCGACAGGTGTCGCGGCGTCGATCGGCATAGTGCTGGTTTTGGTCGGCGCGCTGTCGAAGTCCGCGATCGTCCCGATGCACTTCTGGCTGCCCGGCGCGATGGCCGCGCCGACACCGGTCAGCGCGTACCTGCACGCCGCCGCGATGGTCAAGGCCGGCGTTTACCTGGTGGCGCGGATGAGCCCCGGTTTCGCCGACTCGCCGCCGTGGCGGCCGACCGTGGTAACGCTCGGTGTGCTCACCATGCTGCTCGCCGGTTGGCGTGCGGTCCGCGAATACGACCTGAAGCTGATTCTGGCGTTCGGTACGGTCAGCCAGCTGGGCTTGATCACCGTGATGGTCGGTGCGGGCGGCGGGGATCTGATGTTGGCCGGATTGGCCATGCTGTGCGCGCACGCCATGTTCAAGGCGGCGCTGTTCATGGTCGTCGGCATCATCGACCACGCCACCGGCACCCGCGACATCCGCAGGCTCGCGTGGCTCGGTCAGCGCAGTCCCCAGCTGCTGATCATCGCCGTTGGCGCGACCGCGAGCATGGCCGCGCTTCCGCCGTTCCTCGGCTTCGTCGCCAAGGAGGCCGACTTCGAAACCGTCGCGCACGCGCCGTCGCTGGGTGGCGCGGCGCCGTACGTCCTTGCGGGCATCGTGCTTGGCTCGGTGTTCACCACCATCTACAGCCTTCGGTTCCTGATGGGTGCGTTCGCCAGAAAGGGTCGGGCAGAACCCAGCAGGCTGGTCGCCGAAATGCACCGTCCCGCAACGACCTTCCTGATATCTCCGGCCATCCTGGCCGCTGCTGGATTGGTGTTCGGGGTGTGGCCCGCCGGCCTGGACCGCGTTCTGGACACCTACGCCGACACCGTTCCCGGCAGCGACCGGTACAGCCTCGCGCTGTGGCACGGCTTCGGCATGCCTGTGCTGTTGTCCGTGTTGGTGCTGGTGGCCGGCACCGCCGCGTACTTCGGCCGGGCCAGGTTGCGGCGGCTTCGCACGATCAAGAAACCGCTCGGCAACGCCGACCACATCTACGACGCCGCGCTTCGCCTGCTGGATCTGGGGTCGGTGCGGCTCACCGGCTTCATCCAGCGGGGTTCGATACCGACCATCCAGTCGACGATCCTGTGCACGCTGGTGGTGGTGCCGGTGGTCGCGCTCGCTGTCGGCGCCCGCGACCGGCCCGAGTTCGCGTTGTGGGACTCGCCGCTGCAGGTTGTGGTGGGGCTGCTGATGCTGTCGGCGGCGTTGGGTGCGACCGTGATGCGCAACCGGTTGGCTTCCGTGCTGCTGGTCGGTGTCACCGGCTACGGCTGCGGCGTGATCTTCGCCTTCCACGGCGCGCCAGATCTGGCGCTCACCCAATTCCTGGTCGAGACACTGACTTTGGTGATCTTCGTGCTGGTGCTTCGCACGCTGCCCGCTGAGGCAGACAGGGAGAACATCAAGCGGTTACGGCTACCGCGCGCAGTGCTCGCGCTTGCGGTGGGCGCCACCGTCACCTCGCTGGCCGCGTACGCGATGGCCGCGCGCACCGGCACCCCGATCGCCTCCTTGCTGCCCGACGCGGCGTACTTCCGCGGACACGGCGCCAACACGGTCAACGTGCTGTTGGTCGACATCCGGGCCTGGGACACCCTTGGCGAGGTGTCGGTGCTGCTGGTCGCGGCCACCGGTGTTGCGTCACTGGTGTTCCGGCACAGGCGTTTCGGCGCTCCCCCACGCGTTTCGGATGCGGGTCAGCCCGACATCGGCCAGCTACCGGAGTTCGCGATCAGCCCGGCTGCGGGCGATGTCACCTGGCTGCGTGGCAGCGAGTTGCGCGATCCGCGGCACCGGTCGCTGGTGCTCGAGGTCGCCACCCGGATCATCTTCCCGCTCATCATGGTGTTGTCCGCATACTTCTTCTTCGCCGGGCACAACACCCCCGGCGGTGGCTTCGCGGGCGGGCTGACTGCGGGCCTCGCGCTGGTACTGCGCTACCTGGCGGGCGGACGTTACGAACTCGGCGAGACGCTTCCGTTGGATGCGGGCAAGATCCTCGGCGTCGGCCTCGGCCTGTCGGCCGGCACCGCGGTGGCCTCGTTGCTCGTCGGCGCGCCCGCGTTGTCGTCGGCCCTGATCCAGATCGACGTGCCGGTGCTTGGCACCGTCAAGTTCGTCACGGCGTTGTTCTTCGACCTGGGCGTGTACATGATCGTCGTCGGACTGGTGCTCGACGTGCTGCGCAGCCTTGGTGCGCGGGTCGACGTGGAAATCAGCGAGCGTGCCGCGGCGGTGGCGTCCCGATGATCACATATCTGGTGCCCCTCGTCCTGATCGGCGGACTCACCAGCGTCGGGGTCTACCTGCTTCTGGAGCGGACCCTGACTCGAATGTTGTTGGGACTGCTGCTGATCGGCAACGCCATCAACCTGTTGATCCTGAGCGTCGGCGGTGCCTCAGGCAATCCGCCTATCAGAGGCCGCGTCAGTGACGGCGAGACGACCACCGCGGATCCGTTGGCGCAGGGCATGATCCTGACAGCCATCGTGATTTCGATGGGCATCGCCGCCTTCGTGCTGGCCCTGAGCTACCGCTCCTATCGGTTGAACACGGTCGAGGAAGTCGACGTCGATCCGGAAGATGCGCGGGTTTCGCAACTCGCCGAGTCGGACGGGGCGCCGCTTGCCGACGACCGCCCCGAGCCCGACCGCGCCATCGATACCGACGCGCCCGACGAACTCGACGCGTTGCCGGGACACGAGGGGTCGCGATGACCGCCGCCGCGCTGATGCCGCTTCCGGTGCTGATCCCGATGGTTGGCGCGGCGGCGACGCTTTTCGCGGGGCGCAGGCCGCGTCTGCAGCGACTGATCACCCTTGTCGCGCTGTGCGTGGTGACGGTGGTATGTGCGATGCTGCTGCACCTCGCCGATCGCGACGGAACGCTGGTGCTGCACATCGGAGGCTGGGGCCCGACGGAGGCCGGGTTGGGCCCGCTGGGGATCAGCCTGGTGGTCGACCGGTTGTCGGCGCTGATGCTGGTGGTGTCGTCGATCGTGTTGCTCGCCGTGGTGTTCTACGCCATCGGGCAGGGCATCCGTGACGGCGATGACCGGCAACCGGTTTCGATCTTTCTGCCCACCTATCTGGTGCTGTCGGCGGGCGTGTGCACCGCATTCCTGGCGGGCGACCTGTTCAATCTGTTCGTCGGCTTCGAAGTGCTGCTGTCCGCGAGCTTCGTGCTGTTGACCATCGGCGCGAGCAAGGACCGCGTCCGGGCGGGCATCGCGTACGTGATGGTGTCGATGGTGTCGTCGCTGGTGTTCCTGTTCGGCATCGCACTCGTCTACGCCGCGACCGGGACGCTGAACCTGGCCGAGCTGGCGGTCCGGCTCGACGGAGTGGCGGCGGGCACCAGGACAGCGTTGTTCGCGGTGCTGCTCGTCGCGTTCGGCATCAAGGCCGCGGTGTTTCCGCTGTCGAGCTGGCTGCCGGACTCCTACCCCACTGCACCCGCACCAGTCACCGCGGTGTTCGCCGGCCTGCTGACGAAAGTCGGTGTATACGCGATCATCCGGGCGCACTCGCTGCTGTTCCCCAGCGGCGGGCTCGATCCGTTGCTGTTGGTGGCCGCGCTGCTCACCATGGTGGTCGGCATCCTGGGTGCGATCGCGCAGAGCGACATCAAACGTCTGCTGTCCTTCACGCTCATCAGCCACATCGGCTACATGGTGTTCGGCATCGCGCTGTCCAGTCAGCTCGGCATGTCAGGTGCCATCTACTACGTGGCGCACCACATCGTGGTGCAGACGACGCTGTTCCTGGTGGTCGGCCTGATCGAGCGGCAGGCGGGCGCGTCGACGATGCAGCGGCTCGGCGGGCTGGCTGCCGTCAGCCCGCTGCTGGCGTTCCTGTTCGTCGTTCCTGCACTGAATCTCGGTGGCATTCCCCCGTTTTCCGGGTTCATCGGCAAGGTGGCGCTGCTGGAGGCGGGCGCGCAGAGCGGCTCCGTGCTCGCCTGGGTCCTGGTGGGCGGCAGCGTCGTGACGAGCTTGTTGACGTTGTATGTGGTGGCCCGGGTGTGGACCAAGGCATTTTGGCGATCACGTGAAGACGCGCCGGAGGGTCAGCTGTCCGCGGCGTCGCCTTCGGTGCTCCTCGACGAACCGGAGGACATCGAGTTCGTCGACCGCGATCACGTCGGCCGGATGCCGGTCGGCATGGTGTTGCCGACCGGGGCGCTGATCGCCGTCGGTCTGACACTCACAGTGCTTGCCGGGCCGATCTTCTCCTACAGCGGCCGCGCCGCCGGCGAGGTGCTCGATCGCGATCACTACATCAGCGCGGTGCTGAGGAGCGCAGAATGAGGAGTATCGCGCTGCGGGCATGGGTGTTGATCTGGCTGATGCTGGTGTGGATCCTGTTGTGGGGCACGTTCTCTGCGGCGAACATCGTGTCGGGTTTGGCCGTCGCATTAGGCATCACGTTGCTGCTGCCGCTGCCCGTGGTGCCCGTCGAGGGCAGGCTGCATCCGGTGTCGTTGCTGCGGTTGATCGCCCTGGTGGCGTGGCATCTGGTGGTGTCGTCGATGCAGTTGGCGTGGCTCGCGCTCAAGCCTGGGCCGCCGCCGCTGAGCGCGGTGTTGCGCGCACACGTGGCGGTCAAATCGGATCTTGTGCTGGCATTGGCGGTCAACATGATCAACCTGACCCCGGGCACCATCGTGCTGGAGATCGACCAGGTTCGGCGAATGATCTATGTGCACGTGATCGACGTCGGATCCGAGCGCGCGGTAGCCAGGTTCTACCGCCAGATCGCGCAGATCGAGCGGATGCTGGTTGCGGCCTTCGAGCGCGACGAGGATTGGCGGCCTGTGGCGGAGGGGGAGCGCGCATGAACACCGTTTGGGTCATTGCCGCGGTGATGCTGACCGCTGCCGCCGCCCTCACCATGTACCGGTTGCTCGCAGGCCCCAGCACACTGGACCGCCTCGTCGCACTTGACGCCCTCGTCGCGGTGGCGATGTGCGCGATCGGCACCTGGGCCGCCTACAGCCTGGACACCACGGTGACCTACGGCCTGGCCGCTCTGGCGTTGATCAGCTTCGTCGGCTCGGTCAGCGTGGCACGATTCCGCGTGCCCGACATCAAAAAGCCCAGAGCGCCAAGGGGTTTGCGATGAACACAGTGGACGTACTGACCGCCGTGCTGGTGCTCGGCGGGTCGACCCTGGCCTTGACGGCGGCCATCGGGGTGGTCCGCTTCCCCGACACGCTGACGCGTATGCACGCCGCGACCAAGCCTCAGGTGCTCGGTCTGCTGCTGGTGTTGACAGGCGCCGCGATCCGACTGCGCGGCCACGCCGACGTCGGCATGGTGATCCTCACCGGCATGTTCACATTGATCACCGCTCCGGTGATCGCCAACCGGGTGGGCCAACTGGCCTACCGCGAGCAGAACATTCGCGACGACCTGTTGACCAAGGACGAGATGCTTGAGTTCGTCCGGGAAAGGGAATCCCGTGGCAATGGCGAGAACTGACGACGACAGTTGGGACATCACCGAAGGTGTGGGCGCGACCGCGCTCGGTGTTGCATGGTCGCGGGCACAGGAGGCGACATCGAGCTGCCCGCTGTTCACCGACCCGTATGCCCAGATGTTCGTCGATGCAGCGGTCGCAAAAGGCTGGCAACTGCCGCCCAGTTCGATGCTCGAGCGCATCCGGTCGATCGGCGACTACGCCGCGTCGCGGACCAAGTGGTTCGACGAGTTCTTCATCGCCGCAGGCGCCTACGGTATCGACCAGGCAGTCATCCTCGCCGCGGGCCTCGACGCGCGGGGATGGCGATTGCCGTGGGTCGCCGACACCGTGCTCTACGAGATCGACCAACCCAAGGTGCTCGCGTTCAAGGCCGACACGTTGGCCCTCAACGACGCCAAGCCCAGCGTGTCGCGCTACGTCGCGCTGCCGGTGGACCTGCGGCAGGACTGGCCGAAAGCGTTGCGGGACGCCGGATTCGACGTCACGGTGCCCACCGCATGGGCGGCCGAGGGGCTGCTGCCCTACTTGCCCGCCGCAGGCCAGGACCTGCTGTTCGAACGGATCCACGAACTCAGCGCCAGGGGTAGCCGCGTCGCCGTCGAGTCGTTTGGCCGCGGCTTCTTCGACCGCGACTACCTGGCCGCCCGTCGGGAACAGATGCGCCGGTTACGCGAAGAGGCCGGTGAGGCCGAAGGCTCCGAGCCCGACGTCCAGGATCTGTGGTACATCGAGGACCGCACGGATGTAGCCGATTGGCTCATTGAGTGCGGCTGGGAGGTTTCCACGGTCGAGGCGGGCGATCTGATGACCCGGTACGGCCGCTGCGGACCGGATCAGGACGAAGCCACCATTCCGCGCAGCGTGTTCATCGAGGGCCATCGGCTCGGCTGACTACTCCGACAGCTGGAACTCGACCATCGCCGTGACGGTGTCAACGGCGTCGCGAAGCGCCACCACGCGCTCGGCGACGGTGGGTGCGGCCAGCACGGCATAGCGGTCGGCCTGCCCCATCGGCACGCGGGAAGCCAACGCGTACAACCACATTGCGGTGTCTCCCGAGTCGTCGGCGCCGGCCACGATGTCCCTCGGATCGACTTCGGCGCCGCGGGCCCGCGCTATCCGCTCAAACAGCGAGACCATCCGGTCCTCGATGTCGCGGATCGCGTCGACGTCGACGGGCGGGCCGGGCTGATCGGGCCAGAACTCCACGGCCGCCCGGGGATACGGATTGTCGGGATGCCACTCGAGGACGCGGATCCGCTCGGCCATCAGGCAGCCCAGCCGGTAGCGGCCGTCGCCGAAATCGGCGCATTCGGTGATGTGGGCCATCGCGCCGACATCGCTGCGAGTGTCGCCGCCGCCGACTTCGCGGCCCGCCGAGATCAAAACAACGCCGAACGATGGGTCGTCGGTGCCGAGGCAATCCGAAACCATTGCGGTATAGCGTGGTTCGAAGATCCGCAGCGGCAGCTCCTCGCCGGGCAGCATGGCCACCTCCAGCGGGAACATCGGCGTGACGAGCACGGCTAGATGTCCAGCTCCGCGACCAGAGAGTCGACCACCGCGCGCAGATCGCCGTCGTGCTCTTCGGCGACGCGGCGCTGACGCTGATACGAACCACCGGAGTGGTAGATGTCGGACACCCTGGCGAGTTCGTCGGCGCACTTCAACGATTTGGCCACCGGCTCGAGGCGGTTGAGCAGTTCGTCGAGATCCTCGGTCACCAGGCGCTCATTGCTATCGGCGTCCTGGATGATGACGGCGTCCAGGCCGTAACGCGCCGCGCGCCACTTGTTCTCCTGCACATGCCACGGCGGCATGGTGGGAAGGCGCTCGCCGGCGTCTAGACGGTGATCGAGGTCGACGATCAGGCAGTGCGTCAACGCGACCAGCGCCGAGAGTTCGCGAATGTTGGACACCCCGTCGAATATCCGCACCTCGACCGTGCCCTTGTGCGGCGATGGCCGGATGTCCCAGCGGATTTCGTTCATATGGTCGATGATGCCGGTCTTCTTCTGGTCGTAGACGAACCCTTCCCACTCCGCCCAGGTCTGGAAATGGAACGGCAGACCGGCGGTGGGCAACTGCTGGAACATCATCGCGCGATTGGAGGCGTAGCCGGTGTCCTCACCGTCCCAGAACGGTGACGAGGCCGACAGCGCCAGCAGATGCGGGTAGTGGTTGAGCAACGACGTGTTGATGGCCATCACCTTGTGCGCCGACGAGATGCCCACATGTACATGCACACCCCAGATCAGCATCTGGCGGCCCCACCACTGCGTGCGCTTGATCAGTTCGGCGTAGCGCGGTGCGTCGGTGAGGCTGCCGGGCGACCACTTCGCGAACGGATGGGTGCCCGCGCAGAACAATTCCATGCCGCGGCCGCGGACGATCTTGCGTGCGGTCTGCAACGTCGACCGCAGATCGTCCATCGCCTCGGGCACGGAATCGCAGATGCCCGTGACCACCTCGACGGTGTTGCGCAGCAGTTCCTTGTGGACATGCGGATTGTTCTCGCCGAGTTCGACGATCACCTCCGCGGCCTCATTACTGACATCGCGGGTCTCGGCGTCGACCAATGCGAACTCCCACTCGACGCCGAGAGTCGGCCGGGGCGAGCCGGCGAAATCTATGTGGCCGGGGTGGCTAGCCGGTGCCGATGACACCGCAAGCCACGCGCTTTCCGGCGTCGCCGGTGGCCATGGTGGTCTCGTCTGGCGGCGGCGCGCCGTTCACCTGCTGGTAGCGCTCCGCCGGGATGTTGGCGAAGTTGTCCGCCTTCTCGTGGATGATGATCGCGGTCTTCGCGCCGCCGAGCAGATCCTCCGCGGTGAACGCGTCGGTCGTCGTCACCAACTTCGCGGTGCCGTCCCCGCGAACCTGAAGCGACGTCAGGTCACCGCTCGCGGGATGGCCGGTGTGCCCCGCCTTCTGGAAATGTCCACCGGCGGAGTTGAAGTCACCGGGCGCACCGCCGGTCGGCGCAACGGAGTTGGCTTCGCACTTGCCGACCGAGTGGATGTGCAGACCGTGGAAGCCCGGGGCCAGCTTGCCCGGCGTGGTGGTCTCGACCGTAATGGTCGCGAAGCCGCCCGCGAACTCGATGCCGGCGGTGGCGACCGTCGTGCCGTCGGCCGTCTTCAGCTGCGCGGTGAGCTTCTCACCGCTGGCGGCGGCCTGCCCCTGGGCGCCCTGTCCGCCCTCGGCCTCAGTGGGCGATACGGAGGGCGATGGCGAACCGGTCCACACCGACGGTGTAGTGCCGGGTTGAGTGGCGATGGGTTCGTTCGGGCTGCACGCGGTCAGTGCGACGAGGGGAACGGCGAAGAAGGCAGCGGCAGCGACGGTCTTCAGCATGCGCAAGAGCCTAGCCGGTGACCGCCACGACCACGCCCGGCGGTTGCTCGGTCAGTTCTGGAACCCGCGGTTGCACCGGCGCGTCGAGCAGCTTGCCCACCTCGTCGGCGGCTTCGCGCTCGCCGGGCGCGTCACTGAAGAACACGGTCGTGGCCGAGATCTCCGGCAGGCTCAGGTTCCCGGTGTCGGTGACGTTCCAGCCGGCCTCGCGCAGCCGGTTCGCGGTGTTCTCGGCGGCGCCCTCGGTCGAGGAGATGTTGTAGACGCGCACGTCGGCCTTCGCAGGCGCGGCCTTCGGGGAGGTCGACGTGGTCGACGGGGTGCTGCTGACGGTGGTGGCGATCGAAGACGACTGGTCGTTGTCCGAGTCGTCGGAGCCCATCGCCTGGAACCCGACCAGCAGGAACACCACGCCGAGGAAGAGCAACACCATCACCATGGCGCGCAGCGGCAGCCCGGACGAGTTTCGCTGATTCATTGCCGCCCACTCTATCGAGCGCGCCGTGCCGGCCCGAAAACCTCAGGTGACGTCGAAACCCAGCCGACGAGCCGCGCGGGCCTTCTGCCGGCTCGCGCGCAGCCGACGCAACCGTTTGACCAGCATCGGATCCGCCGCCAACGCCTCGGGGCGGTCCACCAACGCGTTGAGCACCTGGTAGTAGCGGGTGGCCGACATCGAGAAGAGTTCTTTGATGGCGTCTTCCTTGGAACCCGCGTACTTCCACCACTGACGCTCGAACGCCAGGATGTCGTGCTCGCGTCTGGTCAGCCCATCGGTGAGTTCAGAGTCATCCCCGGATTGCTCAGTCCGCGCGATCGCGCCGTCCATATTGCCCCTGGACCCTTCCCCACAATCGAAATGACATAGCTGACGTGTCGGCGAACATTCAATCACGGGATCGCAGGCGCAAGCGTTACCCAGACCCGCGAGTCGGGCTAGAAGCATTGCCGACTTAAGCTTCCCCCGTGGCTGTCAGACCCATCGTCATAGTCGGAGATCCCGTCTTGCACACTGCGACCGAACCGGTGCCCGTCGCCGACGACGGTTCGCTGCCGGCGGATCTCGCCGACTTGATCAAGGATCTGTACGACACCATGGACGCCGCCAACGGCGTTGGACTAGCCGCGAATCAGATCGGTGTCGCCAAGCGGGTGTTCGTCTACGACTGCGCCGACGAGCGTGGCCGCACGGCGCGGCGACGCGGTGTCGTCGTCAACCCGGTCCTCGAGACATCCGAGGTTCCCGAGACCATGCCGGACCCCGACAACGACGACGAAGGTTGCCTGTCGGTGCCCGGCGAGTCGTTCCCGACGGGGCGCGCCGACTGGGCGCGCGTGACCGGCCTGGACGCCGACGGCACGCCGATCACGCTCGAAGGCACCGACCTGTTCGCGCGGATGCTGCAACACGAAACCGGCCATCTGGACGGCTTCCTGTACCTGGACAGGCTGGTCGGCAGGCACGCACGCAGTGCCAAGCGGGCGGTGAAGTCACACGGTTGGGGTGCGCCGGGGCTGACGTGGATGCCGGGCGAGGACCCGGATCCGTTCGGTCACTGAGCCGTGGCCGAGGTCGGTGATCGCGTCGTCGTGCGCTACCGACTGCCTGCCGGGTCGACACCGCCGCTGACCGACGTGATCGGGCATCTGGTGTCGGTTGGCGAGATCTTGTCGGTGCGCACCAAACGCGGCGACGTGATTTCCGTCGCGGCCGCGGATGTCGTGACAATGAAAACCCTTGCGGCAGCACCGGTGCGGACCGGAGATATCCGGAACCTCGAGCATGCCGCGGCGCTGGCGTGGCCTGGCGCAGAGCACGAGTGGGTCGACGGCTGGCTGCTGCGATTTGGCCATGGCAGCACGCGTCGTGCGAATTCCGCTGTCCCGCTGGATGTTTCAGTAGGCGCGGTTGGCGCGGTTGTTGACTGGTATGCGGCGCGGGGGTTGCCGCCGTTGGTGGCCGCGCCGGATCGACTGCTGCGCGTACCGCCGTCGGTGCCGACGGATGGCGAAAACCTGGTCATGACAGGCGAATTGGCTATTGGGGCCGCTGCTGTGGACATCACGGATGCGCCGGATGACGAGTGGCTGCGGCTGTACCGGCGCGAGGTGCCGGTCGACGTGCTGACCGCCGTCGTCGACGGCGACGTGGCGTTCGGTGCGATCGCGGGCGCGGCCGTTGGCAGGGCCGCGGTGACGACCGCGCCCGACGGCACCCGCTGGGTGGGGCTATCGGCCGTGCACGTGGTCCCCGAGGAGCGCCGGCGCGGCCTGGCCCGCAAAGTGTGTGCGGGGTTGCTGGCGTGGGGTGGCGAACGCGGCGCGAAGCGGGCTTACGTGCAGGTGCTGACAGACAACACTGCGGCGATCCGGTTGTACGAATCGATGGGCTTCACCGTTCACCACCGGTCGCGCTATCTGGACGCCCGTAGCCTGTAGACCATGCGGCTGGCCACGTGGAACGTCAATTCGATCCGCGCCCGCGTTGACCGGGTCACCGATTGGCTGGAGCGCGGTGACGTCGACGTACTTGCGATGCAGGAGACCAAATGCTCCGACGAGCAGTTCCCCGTCATGCCGTTCCTTGCCGCCGGCTACGAGGTCGTGCACTGCGGCTTCAACCAGTGGAACGGCGTGGCCATCGCGTCGCGGGTCGGAATCGACGACGTGCAGGTGGGCTTCGAGGGCCAGCCGACGTGGAGTGACAAACCCGACGTCGAGGCCGCCGCGGAAGCTCGCGCGCTCGGGGCCACATGCCACGGCGTGCGAGTGTGGAGCCTGTACGTGCCCAATGGCCGGTTCGTCGGCTCGCCGCACTACGACTACAAGTTGGAATGGCTTGCGGCACTGCGTAATACGGCGCAGGGGTGGCTGGCCGCGGATCCGTCCTCTCAGATCGCGCTCGTCGGCGACTGGAACATCGCGCCCACGGACGAGGATGTCTGGAGCCCGGAGTTCTATGCCAACAGCACCCACGTCACGCCTTCCGAACGTGCGGCATTTCAGTCGATCGTCGACGCCCGGTACGCCGATGTGGTGCGACCGTTCACGCCCGGCCCCGCGGTGTACACCTATTGGGACTACACCCAGTTGCGATTCCCCAAGAACCGCGGCATGCGCATCGACTTCATCCTCGGATCGCCTGCGTTGGCGCAGCGCGTGACGCATGCCGAGATCGTCCGCGAGGAGCGCAAAGGCAAGGCGCCGAGTGATCATGCCCCGGTGCTGGTGGAGTTGGCCTAGATCCGTTGCCTATGGCACGCGCGCGGGCCCATGCATTGGGCGTACGCGCGCATTTCTGATGAGGCAACCGGCTTGTGGATAACTTTCTGCCCGCGTCGGGGTGGCCTGGCATAGTCGAACATATGTTCGAGGGTTCGGCAGACGGTTTGGTCGGTGAGATCGCCGACAGTGTCTGGCGTGAGTCGGTCTTGATGGCGCAGCGGTGCGCGGCGATCGCGGCGTTGTTGGCACTGCGCACCGCCGAGGCCGAGGCCGCTGATCCGGATCCGGGGTGGTCAATGATCACCGGGTTCGCCCGCACCACCGCCGAGGTGTCCGCCGCGATGAACATGACCCCACGCGGGGCCCAGCAGCTGGTGGCCCAGGCCGACGCGCTGGACACCCGGTTGCCGACGGTGGCGCAGGTGTTGGCCGGCGGGCGCACCGATTGGCGCACCGTGGAGCAGATCGTCAAACGCACCGAACTGGTCGACGACGCCGCGGCGATGGCCACCCTGGACACCGAGTTGGCCGAGCGGATCGGGTCCTGGGTGTGCTGGTCACGCCAACGCATCATCAACGCCGTGGACGCCGCGGTGCGCGCGGTGGATCCGGCGGCGGCCAAACAGCGCCGGGTGCGTGCCCATGATGAGCGCTTCGTCCATGTCAGTGCCGGCCCGGATGGCATCGCGGTGCTGCGCGCCAAACTGCCCGCACCGGTGGCCGCGATCGTGGACAAGCAGTTGGCGCAGATGGCCAAATCGGTGTGCGGCAAGGATTCGCGCACCATGGATCAACGCCGCGCCGATGCGTTGTGGGCGCTGGCCGAACGCCGCGAACTGACCTGTGCCTGCGGGCGATCCGACTGCCCGGCCCAATCCCACGCCGACGCTGAGCGCCCGCCGAGCCCGGTGAGTGTGGTGATCAATGTGATCGCCACCGAGGACACCGTGGCCGGCGACAGCCAGCAGCCCGGCTATCTGGAGGGCTACGGGGTCATCGACGCCGATCAGGTGCGCGAGTTGACCGCCACCGCGGTGATCCGCCCGGTCGACTGCCCGCAAGTGTCCGACGAGCAGGCCCACCGGTATCAGCCCTCGGCGGGGCTGGAGAACTGGATCCGGTGTCGAGATCTGACGTGCCGGTTTCCCGGCTGTGACCGCAAAGCCTGGATCTGCGATATCGACCACACCGTGGCGTTCAACCACCACGATCCGGCCGCTGGCGGGTTGACCGTCCCCGAGGATCTCAGTTGTGAATGCCGGGAACATCACCGGCTCAAAACCTTCCACGGCGGGCCCGGCGGGTGGCGCGATAAACAACTGCCCGACGGGCGTATCGAGTGGACCTCACCGACCGGGCGCACCTATGTCACCAGCCCACTGGGCTATGACCTGTTTCCCCAACTGCGCCAAGCCTGTCGAGCACCCACCCCGCGTAAACGCAGCAGAGCCAAAGAACTCGCCGCGCGGATCAGCCGTGCCCGCGCTCACCTGCATGCCCAGCGGCCGGTCGACGCCGAGAACCGCCGGGTCAACTACGCCCGTCGCCGCGAGATCGAACTCCGCAAATGGCGCAACCAATCACGGCGCTACCTGATCCTGTTCAAAGGCGAACAACACAGCACCAGCCCCTGGTGCACCTGGATCAACGACCCCTTCGAACCCGAAGAACTCCCACCCGACTGGCAACCACCGCCACCCCCACCAACCAACGACAACGACGACCCACCCTTCTAGGAGGACCATGAAAATGCTTGTGGCGACTGCATTTTCGCAGGGCGCTAGCCCGGACGACTATCACCGCTGCATCGAAGGTGAGCTGGTCTGGGTGCAGGAGCCTTGCGGCCGAGGCAAGGAAGATCCCGATGGGCCGTGCGCCTGCGGTCGCGGGTTCGTGGGCGCCGCATCGCACCGGGCCACGACGACAGCCATGGTCATCGAGTCGCCGATGACGCGCGACGATGTGCTACTCGCCTTCCGCACCAGCCTGGCGGACGCCGGGTGGCCGGCCGAGGCGGCGGACGAGGTTGCCGAGGACAACCTGATAATCGCAGCCCAATTGCCCGCAGGGGCCATCATCGGGCGGAAACTGGATAGCTTCTTCCTGCGTGGCGCGCTGTTGCCCGCACCGTCACCCGAACAGCGGTAGCGCCCGCTTGCGCGCCAGCGCGTCCATTCCGTGCTGAATACTGTTCTGCACCTCCCAGTACTTCTCCTCGAGGTACTCGTCGTCGTCGGCGCGGTCGGGGTCGTGGTCCACTTCGACGGCAGGCATCAGCCGCGTCCGGATCTTGGCAGGCAGCGGGAACTGCGGCAGCGCGGCGGGCGCGATCCCCCACGGCAGCGACGCCGCAATCGGAAAGACCTTGAGCCGCAACAGCTTGTCCAGCCGAAGCGTACGCGAAAGCTGATCACCGCGGATCAGCACCGGCATCGCATCCGCGCCGCCAACGGTCGCGATCGGCACGATCGGTACCCCGGCGCGGATCGCCATCTTCACAAACCCTTTGCGACCGGCAAGATTTGCGCGGTCGCGTTCCGTCCACGGCCGCAACGAGTCGACCTCGCCACCTGGCCACACCGCGACGTCGCGGCCTTCCGCCAGGGCGGTCGCCATCGAATCGGGAGCGGCCGGCAGCACGCCCATCGCGCGGAAGTAGCGTCCGATCAGCGGCATCGCCATCAGCACATCGTGCGCCGTGCCATGCAGCGGCCTCTCCTGGCCGAACCGCCGCCACCACTGCACGCCGACCGTCCACGCATCCCACACGAACGGCGCACCCGAATGGATGCCCACCAGCAGCACCGGAGGGTCGGGCAGGTTCTCCCAGCCGTCGAATTCCATTCGGAACCAGTGGTCGACGAGGAAGTTCCACAGATACTTCTGTCGCTGCATGGTGGCCTCGTCGGGGCCACTCAACTCCCACTCGCCAGCCCGCTCGTTCAGCCAGCCGACCAGCCCCTCGCCCTGCTGACGGCGCCGCGCATCCATCCGCCGGCGAGCCTCGTCAGCGTGCTCGCGCGCCTGCTTGCGCACCTCGGAAGACCGTGCATCTGTCGTCGTCATGGGTGCTGGGTACCCACGACCGCCGATCAGCTCACGCCTCGTTATCGGCCCCTGGCTCGTCCGCGTACCGGCCCGGGTTGAAGATCGACGCGATCGCGCCGATCACCATCATCACCGCGGCGGCGCTGAACACCACAACCAGACCCGAGTGGAACGGTTCGGTGATCAGGTGCGGGAAGAACGTCTGCCCCGTCAGCACATCGGCGTTGACGCCAGGGTGATGCAACGCGCCCGACGGCGCCAGCAACTCGGCCATCGGGTTGTAGCCGAGGAACGCCGCGAACAAGCTGCCGACCGGCGGCAGGTTCGCGACCTCATGCGCCACCGTCGCCGATACCCCCTGCTGCTGCAGGCCGGCGCTCATCGCCGACGGCAATGTGTTCGCCAGCCCGACGATCATGAGCGAGAAGAAGATTCCGATCGACAGCGACGAGCCGGCATTGAAGAACGTCGCCCGCACACCCGAGGCCGCACCACGCTGCGCCGCAGGCACACTCGACATGATCGCCGCTGTGTTGGGCGCGGTGAAGATGCCCCCGCCGAGGCCATTCAGGAAGACCAGGATCGCGAACACCCAGTAGTTGAAGTCGACCGGGATCAACACCAGCGCGACGAATGACACTGCCATCAGCACCATGCCGCCCACCGTGAAAATCCGCGCGCCGTAACGGTCCGCCAGCAAACCGGCCATCGGCGCCGCGATCAGAAACCCGAACGTCGCAGGCAGCAGGTAGATGCCCGCCCACAGCGGGGTGGACTCAAAGCTGTAGCCGTGCAACGGAAGCCAGATGCCCTGCAGCCAGATGATCAACATGAACTGCAGACCGCCGCGGCCGACCGACGACATCAACCCCGCAAGGTTGCCCATCCCGAACGACGGCGACCGGAACAGCCGGATGTCCACCATCGGCTGCGGCACCCGCAGTTCGATCAAACAGAACGCGACCAGCAGCAGCACGCCGAGAACAATCGCGCCGAGCACCCACGGGTTCGTCCACCCCGTCGTCGAATCCCCATACGGCTGGATGCCGTACGTGATTCCGGTCAGCAGCACCGTCAGTCCGATGCCGAACGTCAGGGTGCCCGCCCAGTCCAGCCGACCCGGCGTCCGCACACCCAGTTCCTTCAGCGACCGATAGCTCCAGACGGTTCCGAGCACGCCGATCGGCACGCCCACCCAGAAGATGGCCTGCCAGTGGATCTCCGAAAGCACGCCGCCGATCAGCAGGCCCAGGAACGACCCCGCGACCGCGGCCACCATGTTCACGCCCAACGCCATACCGCGCTGGCGCGCCGGGAATGCGTCGGTCAGGATCGCCGCCGACGATGCCATCAGCATCGCGCCCCCTACGCCCTGGACGACCCGCCACCCGATCAGCCACAGCGCGCCCGGACCCATGTGGAACGGATCGAACGACAGCGCGATCGCCGCAATAGTGAACACGGCAAACCCGAGGTTGTAGATGCGGACCCGGCCGTACATGTCACCGAGGCGGCCGAAGAAGACCACCAGAACGGCGGTCACCACCAGATAGCCCATCAGCATCCACAGCAGGTAGCTCACGTTGGCAGGCGCCAGCGGATTCAGTCCGATGCCACGAAAGATCGCCGGCAGCGAGATCAGCACGATTGACGCGTTGATCGAGGCCAGCAGCATGCCCAAGGTGGTGTTGGACAACACGATCCACTTGTAGAACGGGTGGTCGCGGTCCATCCGGCGGCGCCGATCGGCCGTTACGGCTTGCGCCGCGTCGACGTCCCCGACGCCGGGAGTCTTGGTCGTGTCAACTTCGGTCGTCATCTATTTTGCTCACGTATCCAGGCCAGCTAACAAGTCACAAAACACATATATTAGCTATACAAAGGAACCGGGGGCAATTCGTATTCCCGCTGGGCAGAATTCAGGACCCTGCGCTAGCCTGCATACTGTCCACACACGGGAGCGCACGCCGAGTGCGCTGAGAGGACAGCTTGAGCCGAATTATCGGCTCAACCTTGGGCCAGTTACTTGGCTCCGCCAAGGGGTGCTGTCGACCGTACGAACCTGACCGGGTAATGCCGGCGTAGGGAGATGAAATGGTAAGCGCTGTTGTCAATCCGTCTGTCACCACCGGCCCGATCATGGGCAGCACCAAGATCTACGTGGACGGGGTTCCCTTTCGGCGGGTGCACCTGACCAACGGTGAGCACTTCGACCTGTACGACACCTCGGGGCCGTACACCGATCCGAACGCAGAGGTCGACCTGCACAAGGGCCTGCCTCCGCGGCCCGGTGTGGTCAGTGACAGGGGCACGCAGTTACAGCGTGCCCGCAACGGCGAGATCACCGCGGAGATGGCGTTCATCGCCGCACGCGAGGGCATGCCCGCCGAACTGGTGCGCGACGAGGTGGCCGCCGGTCGCGCGGTGATCCCCGCCAACCACAAGCACCCGGAGAGCGAGCCGATGATCATCGGCAAGGCATTCGCGGTGAAAGTCAATGCCAACATCGGCAATTCGGCCGTCACCAGCTCCATCGCGGAGGAAGTCGACAAGATGGTCTGGGCCACCCGCTGGGGCGCCGACACCATCATGGACCTGTCCACCGGCCGCAATATCCACGAGACGCGCGAGTGGATCCTGCGCAATTCGCCAGTGCCGGTCGGCACCGTGCCGATCTATCAGGCACTGGAGAAGGTCAACGGCGATCCCACTCAACTCACGTGGGAGATGTACCGCGACACCGTGATTGAGCAATGTGAGCAGGGTGTCGACTACATGACCGTCCACGCGGGCGTGCTGCTGCGCTATATCCCGCTCACCGTCAAGCGGGTCACCGGCATCGTCAGCAGAGGCGGCTCGATCATGGCCGCCTGGATGCTCGCCCACCACACCGAGTCGTTCCTCTACACCAACTTCGCCGAATTGTGCGAGATCCTCGCCCGCTACGACGTGACCTTCTCCCTCGGTGACGGCCTGCGTCCAGGCTCGATTGCCGACGCCAACGACGAGGCGCAGTTCGCCGAACTCCGCACCCTGGGTGAACTCACCAAGATCGCCAAAGCCCATGGCGTGCAAGTGATGATCGAAGGCCCCGGCCACATCCCGCTGCACAAGATCGTCGAGAACGTCCGGCTCGAAGAGGAGCTGTGCGAAGAGGCGCCCTTCTACACGCTCGGCCCCCTCGCCACCGACATCGCGCCCGCCTACGACCACATCACCAGCGCCATCGGCGCGGCGATCATCGCCCAGGCTGGCACCGCCATGCTGTGCTACGTCACCCCCAAGGAACACCTCGGGCTTCCCGATCGCAAGGACGTCAAGGACGGGGTGATCGCGTACAAGATCGCCGCGCACGCAGCCGATCTCGCCAAACAGCACCCGCGGGCCCAGGAGCGTGACGACGCATTGTCCAAGGCACGCTTCGAGTTCCGCTGGCACGACCAGTTCGCGCTGTCCCTAGATCCCGACACCGCCCGCGAATACCACGACGAAACCCTGCCCGCCGAGCCCGCCAAGACCGCACACTTCTGCTCCATGTGCGGACCGAAGTTCTGCTCGATGCGCATCACCCAGGACATCCGCGACGCGATGGCCGAGAAGTCCAAGGAATTCGCCGACCACGGCAACCAGATCTACCTACCCTTGGCGACATGACGTTCTTGCCACTCACACCGTCGGGCCAGACGCCGCTGCGGGTGATGACCATCGCCGGGTCCGACTCCGGCGGCGGCGCAGGCATTCAGGCAGACCTGCGCACCTTCGCCATGCTCGGCATGCACGGCCTGGTCGCCGTGACGGCGGTGACAGTGCAGAACTCCGTCGGCGTCAAAGGCTTTCACGAGATACCGCTCGAGGTGATCGGCGGGCAGATCACTGCCGTCGCCGAGGACATCGGTGTGCAGGCCGCCAAGACCGGCATGCTGGCCTCGTCGGCGATCATCGACGTCATCGCCGACACCTGGCGCCAACAGGGCCTGGCAGGCAGGGTGCCGTTGGTGGTCGATCCGGTGTGCGCGTCGATGCACGGCGACCCGCTGCTGCACCCCAGTGCGCTGAGTTCCCTTAAAACACAACTGTTTCCGCTCGCAACGCTGGTGACACCGAACCTCGACGAGGTCCGCCTGCTCGTTGATATAGAAGTCATCGACTCCTCCAGCCAACGTGATGCCGCCCGCGCCCTGCACGCGCTCGGCCCGCAGTGGGCGCTGGTCAAGGGCGGGCATCTGCGTGCATCGACGCACAGTCCCGACCTGTTGTTCGACGGCACCGACTTCTACGAGTTCGACACCACCCGCATCGACACCGGCAACGACCACGGCGCAGGCGACACTTTGGCCGCCGCCGTCGCCAGCGCGCTCGCCCACGGCTACACCGTGCCCGACGCTGTCGATTTCGGGAAACGCTGGGTCACCGAATGCCTGCGGGCCGCATACCCGTTGGGCCACGGTCACGGCCCCGTCTCGGCGTTGTTCAGACTGGAGCAATGACGCTCGACCAGATCGCAGGCATCGCACACGAACCCGAAAGCGCCCCAAAAGGGGTAGTCGTGCTCACCCATGGCGCGGGCGGCAGTCGCGAGTCGCCGCTGCTGATCAGAATCTGCGACGAGTGGGCGCGGCGCGGTTGGCTTGCCGTCCGCTACAACCTGCCGTACCGGCGGCGCAGGCCGAAGGGGCCACCCTCGGGTTCGGCCACCACCGACCAAGCCGGCGTCGTCGAGGCCGTCACGCTGGCCCGCACGCTGACCAAGGGGCCGGTCATCGCGGGCGGCCATTCCTACGGCGGCCGGATGACGTCGATGGTGGTGGCGGACCAGGCGGCCAAGGTCGACGTGCTGACCCTCTTCTCCTATCCGCTGCATCCGCCCGGTAAGCCGGAGCGGGCACGCATCGAGCACCTACCCGCCATCACGGTGCCGACGGTGTTCACCCACGGCACCGCCGACCCCTTCGGCACCATCGACGAACTCCGCCCGGCCGCGGCCCTCATCGGCGCCGCCACCGCAATCGTCGAAGTCACCGGCGCCCGCCATGACCTCGGCTCCAAGACGCTCGACGTGCCGGTGCTGGCGGTTGACGCGGCGCTACGGTTACTTGCGTGACCCTGCCGCCGCCCGACCCGGATCGGCGGGGCGGAACCAACGGCTGGGCCATCGCCGCGTTCGTCGTCGGCATACTGGGCGGCACCATCCTGTCCGTGATCTTCGCGATCGTCGCCCTGGTGCAGATACGCGGACGCCACCAGCGCGGGCGCGGACTTGCCATTGCGGCGCTGGTCATCTCGACATTGTGGATCGCCGCCATCACGTCGGTCATCGCGTATGGCGTTTCCGCACAAGGGAAATCGGTGCGCGCGGCCGACCTGGTCGCCGGCGACTGCGTCAAGGACAGCTACGACGACCAGCTACCGACCTGGGTGAAACGAGTGCGTTGCGACCGGCCGCATTACGGCGAGGTGTACGCGGTGCTCACGCCACCCGATGCGCGCCCCGCCGACTGCGGGACGAAGTTCTTCACCTACGCGCCGGAATCGCCGGACGGTCCGGTGTTCGAAGTCGCATGGGCAAACACCAATCGCGGCGTCGTCTGCGTTGCAATGTCGAAACATGAACGGTCATCATCGCTGCGCGATTGACGTTAATGTCAGCCCGTGACCACACCGCCGGGCAACTACCCGCCGCCACCGGGACCGTACGGCCAGCCCGCCCCCGGCCCGTATCCGCCACCGCAGGGCGGCTATCCGCTTCCGCAGGGCGGCTATCCGCCCCCGCCACCGCCGCTGCCGTATCAGCAGCAGCCACCGCCCGGCTACTACCCTCCACCGCCCGCCCAGCAGACGAACTGGTGGGCGATCGTCTCGCTGATCTTCGGCGTGATCGGCGGCGTCCTGATCAGCGTCGTCTGCGGCATCGTCGGGCTGAAGAAGGCCAAACAGGGCCAGGGCGGCCGCGGTTTGGCGATCGCCGGTCTGGTGCTGTCCAGCCTCTGGGTGATCGGGCTGATCATCGGACTGACCCTGGCGCTGACGGTGTGGCAGGGCACAGTCACCGCGACCGACGTGAAGGTCGGGGACTGCCTCAAGGAAATCCCTGACAGCATGCGGGTGCTAACCGTCGATACCGTCGGCTGCGAGGAAACACACGCCGGCGAGGTGTTCGCGGTGTTGCAGATGCCCGAAGGCGACTTCCCCGGCCAATCGGCCATCGAGGAATTCCAGAACAAATGCGAACCCGCTCTCGCCACCTACTCGCCGCGGGCACTCGTCGACGACTCGGTGCAGATGTACGTGCTGTACCCGACGGCCGAGACCTGGGCTCAGGGCGACCGGGCGGTGACGTGCGTGGCAACGCTCGATCCACCGCGAACGGGATCGCTCAAGGACTGAGCCGGTCAGCAAAGTTTCCGGTACCTGAGGTACCGTCTGCAGCATGACTTCGGAGCTCTACGACGCGGTCATTGTGGGAGCCGGCTTCGGCGGCATCGGCGCGGGCATTCAGCTCAAGCGGATGGGCTACCACAACTTCGTGATCCTGGATCGCGAAGACGACCTCGGCGGCACGTGGCACGTCAACCGGTATCCCGGCTTGGCGGTTGACGTCCCGACCACCACCTACTCGTATTTCTTCGAACCCAACCCGAACTGGTCGCGGTTGTTCTCCACCGGTGCCGAGATCAAGCAGTACGCCGACGACGTCGCGGACAAGTTCGACATCCGTAGGCATATGCGGTTCAACACGATCGTCGAGGGCGCCCGCTGGGACGAGGAGGCCGGCGTCTGGAAGGTCACCCTCGCCGACGGTGACGTGCTCTCCACGCGTTTCCTGATCACCGCGACAGGCTTCCTGTCACAACCGAAGGTCCCCGACATCCCCGGCGTGACCGAGTTCGCGGGCAAGGTCATCCACACCACCGCATGGGATGACACCTATCCGCTCGAGGGCCGCAGGGTGGCCGTCATCGGGACCGGCGCCACCGCCGTCCAGCTGATTCCGGAACTGGCGAAGCGGGTCGCCGACCTCACCGTCTACCAGCGCACACCGATCTGGGTGGTGCCCAAGATCGACATCCGGTTCGGGGAGCGGGCCAAGCGACTGTTCGCGCGGGTCCCGTCGACCCAGCGCGCTATTCGGTGGGTCACCGACTCGATCTACGAGTTCATGATCAACACCGCGATCATCCACCATCGGTACTTCCGGCGGCTCAACATCGCCGCGGCGGACCTGTCGAAGATGCACCGCTTCGCATCGATCCGCGACAAGGAACTGCGCAGGCGGCTCACCCCGGACTACGACTTCGGTTGCAAGCGGCCGACATTCTCCAACGGCTACTACCGCGCGTTCACCAAACCCAACGTGCATCTGCAGACCGACGGGATCACCCGCATCGAGGCCGACGGCATCGTCAACGCCGACGGCACCAAGACGGTCATCGACACGCTGGTGCTGGCCACCGGATTCGATCTGTGGGACGCCAACTTCCCTGCCATCGAGATCATCGGCCGAGAGGGGCGCAACCTCGGAAAGTGGTGGCGCGAGACGAGGTTTCAGGCCTACCAGGGTATGACGATGCCCTACTTCCCGAACTACCTCAGCCTCGCCAGCCCGTTCGCATTCCTCGGCTTGAACTTCTTCAATACGATGGAATACCAGATGCGGCACATGGATCGACTGTTCGGTGAACTCAAGCGGCGCAACGCGACCAAGTTCGAGGTGACCGAAGAGGCCAACGCCAGATACCGCGACCGGATGACCGAACTGCTCGGCGATTCGTTGTGGACGATCGGCAATTGCGCATCGTCGCGGTCGTACTACTTCAACCCGCAGGGTGAGCCAACGCTGCTGCGGCCCATGTCGACGAGCAGGGCGATCAAAGAGGCATCGGATTTCCCGTTGAGCGACTACACGATTGCGTGACTCGAGAGGATCAACAGCTGTGCCGAAAATCAATTCGCGTCTGGCCAAGTTCGCCGGACTGGCGGTCGCAGGCGTCGGGCTATCCCACTTCACCAGCCCGCAGTTGTTCGACGGGATCACGCGTTCGGCGTTTCCGCGCGACACCCGCCAGCGCGTCTACCTACACGGCGGTGTCGAAACGGCGCTCGGGCTTGGCCTGAGTTCGGCGAAGACGCGTCCACTGGCCGCCGTCGGCACCATCGGATACCTGGCCTACTTGGCGGGCAACGCAGTACGCAACCGGTGACGGCCGAGCAGAGTCAGGTCCAGTAGCCTTTCCACGACCGCGCGAACGGGCGCCGAATTCTCGTACTGCATCAACCGGCCCAAGTCGATCACCAGCGACATCGCGGCGTGCACCGCGAACCGCGCCTGGCCAGGCGTCCAATCGGGTCGCACTGCCACCACCAGGTCAACCCAGGACTCCACATTGGCGCGCTGCAGGTTGCGCAAGATCTTCTGGTCGCCCGGGGTCATGTTGAGCCGCTCGGTGTAGTACACGTAGTCGAGTTCCGGACCGTCGAAGGACCTCACCACATAGGCGTCGATGACCGCCGTCAAGGCGTCTGCGGGTTCTGGTGTGCTGCCGACGATTTCGGACAGCTCCGCAGACAGCCGGTCCGCGGCCCGCCGGAACGCCGCAGCGAGAATGTCGCTCTTGCCCGAGAAGTATCGATAGATGCCGGACGCAGGCATCCCGACCGCAGCCGCGATGTCCTCCATGCTGGTGTCGCGATAGCCCTTGAGGTTGAACAACCGCATCGATTCATTGAGCAGCGCCTCATATTTCGACGCATCGGCGGTTGCGGGCACTTGCTGACGCGGTTCGGCGACCGCGTCGTCGACGTCCGGCAGTTCGGCCGCGAGCACGGTGTCGGCGAGATCGGCCAGCAACGCCCGCACCTGGATGGCGGGCAACTTGGCGCGGTGGTCGACGATGCTACCGATCACCGAAAGCGCCGCTGTGGACAACGTCCAACGCTGTCGCGACGTCAGATCCGGTCGAATTACTGTCAGCGGCCGCTGAATCCGATGATGGACGGTGCGCATCTGCGCGAACAGGGTGGCTTGGTCGTCACCGCGTAGATAGCGGGCCTCCCAGCGGTACAGCCCACCGGACTCGCGGTTGGCCATCGCCGTGTCGATCAGCGCCGACACCAGTCGCCCCAACGCCACCTCGGCATCGCTGTCGTCCTCGTCGGCGAACGCTGTGCAGTCGACCAACTGCTGGCCGAGGTTGAGCACCGCGTCGCGGAAGAGTTCATACTTGCTCGCGTAGTGGCGGTACAACGCCGCGGCGGAGATCCCCACCCGGGCGGCGATGGTCTCCATGCTGACGCCGTGATAGCCGAGCGCGCTGAACGCCTCGGCCGACGCGCGCGCGATCTGCGCCTTGCGATCCTTCGGCCTGCGCCGGACACCCTCGACGCGGGTGGGACTGCTGCGCGCCATGGCCACCACCATAACGGACAGCATGCATACATAACACGCCCAGTTCGGTTGGAGTATCACAAGGAATTCGTCGCGTACGTCAAGAATGGCCATTAACATAGTGGCGTGCTCGACACTCTGCGACGACTGTTGGCATTCCAGGTGACGATAGCTCAGCTGATCATCATCGCCGTGGTTGTCGGTGTTCCGTACCTGATCGTCGGGGCGGTCTGGTCGAGCACGCACACGGCGCATCTGGAACAGATGGCCGGCATCGACCTGGTGGTGTCCTACCTCGGGTCGATCGTGTCGTGGCCGGTGCTGCTGTTCGCCGACGTTTGTATGACTTGAACGGGGAACCCCTTGCACCACTACCACCACCGCGCGTTCTACATCGGTGTCGTTTGCGTCGCCCTGATCGGCGTCGGACTGCTGGCGCTGAATTTTCCCGTCTTCTTGGATGCCTTTGACCAGTACGGGTTTCAGATCAAGTGCGGGACGGGCTACATCTCGGACCTGAGTCAGGCCGCCGCCGCGGCCGGACAGCACGACTATGTGGACCAATGCGAGACGGCACTGATGCTGCGACGGCTGTGGACGATACCGTTGGTGGTGGTCGGCGGGATAGTGCTCGTGATCCTCGTCGCGGTCGCGGCCACGGTGTGGGGCCGGGAAAACGTCTTCGGGGAAGACCCAGCCTAGTGAACTAGCATCGTGGCGTGAGCACGCCGGACGCCCCTGCGCTGCGCCGTCGGCTCGGCACCTTCGACGCGGTGACAATCGGACTGGGTTCGATGGTGGGCGCTGGCATCTTCGTCGCCCTTGCGCCCGCCGCGGCGGCCGCAGGCTCGGGCCTGCTCATCGGGCTTGCTGTCGCGGCCGTCGTCGCCTACTGCAATGCGACGGCGTCGGCACGGTTGGCGGCGTTGTATCCGCAGTCCGGCGGCACCTACGTCTACGGGCGTGAGCGTCTCGGCGAATTCTGGGGATACACCGCGGGCTGGAGCTTCGTCGTCGGCAAGACCGCGTCGTGCGCGGCGATGGCACTGACCGTCGGCTATTACGTGTGGCCGGATTATGCGCACGCGGTCGCGGTGGCCGCCGTGGTGGCGTTGACCGCGGTCAACTACGCAGGCATCCAGAAGTCGGCGCTGCTGACCCGCGTCATCGTGGCGCTGGTGCTTGCGGTGCTCGCCGCGGTGGTCATCGTCGTACTCGGCTTCGGCGACGTAGAGTCGTCACGTTTGGCTCTCGGCGACGACGCGACCGTACGTGGCGTGCTGCAGGCGGCGGGATTGTTGTTCTTCGCGTTCGCCGGTTATGCGAGGATCGCGACGCTCGGCGAAGAGGTGCGCGATCCGGCCCGCACCATTCCCAGGGCCATCCCGGTCGCATTGGGCATCACATTGGTGATCTATGCGGTGGTGGCCGTCGCGTTGCTGAGCGAATTAGGCAGCGCCGCACTGGCTTCGGCGGCCGCGCCGTTGGCGGATGCGGTGCGTGCGGCCGGTTTCCCCGCGATGGAACCGGTAGTGCGGGCCGGCGCGGCGGTGGCCGCTCTCGGCTCGCTGCTGGCGTTGATTCTCGGGGTATCCCGAACGACGCTGGCGATGGCCCGCGACCGCCATCTGCCACGCGCGCTTGCCGCCGTACATCCCCGGTTCGACACCCCGCATCGCGCGGAGGTGGTGGTCGGAGTCGTTGTCGCCGTGGTGGCGGCGCTGGCGGATGTGCGTGGGGCGATCGGTTTCTCGTCGTTCGCGGTGCTGCTGTACTACGCGATTGCGAATGCGTCGGCGTGGACCTTACAGCGCAGGGTCATTCCAGGCATCGGAATGGTCGGGTGCTTGGTATTGGCTGTGCTGCTGCCGGTTTCGTCGGTGCTCGTCGGCGCGGCCGTGGTGGCCGTCGGCGCGCTCGCTTACGGCGTCCGGCGGTTGCGGTAGCTTCGACCGCGAAATTGCGTTAGCCCAGGCAAGATACTCATCGTGATCCCGCTGACATGGAAACACGTCGAGACGCAGACAGACGATGACTTCGTCGTCGGGCCCGGCGAGCGGCTGAGCTGGGCGCGCACAATCGGCATCGGCGCGCAGCATGTGGTGGCGATGTTTGGTGCCACGTTTCTGGTCCCGGTGCTAACCGGTTTCCCACCCGCCACCACGCTGCTGTTCTCCGGCGTCGGCACCGTGTTGTTCCTGCTGATCACCGGAAATCGGTTGCCCAGCTACCTTGGCTCGAGTTTTTCGGTGATCGCACCGGTGACGGCGGCGGTCGCATCCAACGGGACAGGCAGCGCCCTGGGCGGCCTCGTCGCGGTCGGCGTGGTCCTCATCATCATCGGCACGATCGTGCATCTGGTCGGCACGCACTGGATCGACGTCACGCTGCCGCCGGTGGTGACGGGCGCGATTGTCGCGCTGATCGGTTTCAACCTGGCGCCCGCCGCGAAGTCGAACTTCGAGAAGGGTCCGTTGGTCGGCCTGGTCACGCTGGTCCTGCTCGTCGGGACGTTGGCGTTCTTCCGCGGCATCATCGGCAGGCTGGCGATCTTCCTCGCTGTCGTCGCGGGGTATGTTCTTGCGCTGATCCTCGGCGAGGTCGACACCTCAGCGATCAAGGCGGCACCGTGGATCGGGCTGCCGGAGTTCCACACCCCGACGTTCACGATCGCGGTGCTGCCGATGTTCCTGCCCGCCGTCATCGCGTTGGTCGCCGAGAACATCGGGCACGTGAAATCGGTGGGCCAGATGACGGCCACCGACGTGGACCCGGTGATGGGACGCGCGCTGGCCGCCGACGGGGTCGCCACGACGTTGGCCGGGTTCGGCGGCGGGTCGGCGACCACCACCTACGCGGAAAACATCGGCGTGATGGCGGCGACGCGAGTGTACTCGACGGCTGCGTACTGGATCGCCGCTGCGGTAGCCATCGCATTGTCGTTGTGCCCCAAGGTGGGTGCGGCGATCTCCGCGATTCCGCCCGGCGTGCTGGGCGGTGCCACGGTGGTGCTGTACGGGTTGGTCGGTGTGCTGGGCGTTCGGATCTGGCTGACCAACGACGTCGACTTCTCCAAGCCAGTGAACCAGATGACGGCGGCCATCCCGCTGATCATCGGCATCGCCGATTTCACCTGGCAGGCAGGCGAACTCACATTCACCGGCATCGCGTTGGGATCGATCGCCGCGCTGGTCGTGTACCACGGCATGCGGTTGCTGGGACTCAGGAAAGGCCGCGCGCCACTCACAGCTGATTTGTGATGTGCGCCTCAGCAGTGAGATGAAACCTCGGTCTGAATCGTCGGTGCTTATGACCGCCGAAAAGTTCCGACTTCAGGGAGGTTTCGATGTCGGCCCCGGCACGTACCCACCAGTCCACAGATGGCCAAACGACAGCCCGACTCGTTCGGTCCGTCGATGCGCTTGAACGACTCTTCTATCGCTACGCGGAACGCAATCCGGCGCACTTCTGCCAAACCGCCGAATTCGAAGTGAGGTTCACCGGGACAGAAGTACGCGCGGCGCTGTCGGCGGTTCAGGAGCGTCATCCCTTACTGTCGGTACACGTCGAGGACCGCCCAGGGTCGCGGCTTGGGTTCTATCGCGCTGAGACCGTTGCCCCGATCGACCTGACGATTCACGAAAGTGACCGGCCGTGGCAGTCTTTCGCCGCCGCCGAATTGGCCCGCCCGTTTGACCGGTCGACAGCACCGCTGATGCGCGCCGTTCTGGTCAACAACCAGACCGGTTCCACGATTCTGCTGACGTTTGACCACACCGCGGCCGACGGCATTTCGTCTGTCACGGTGATGCGCGACCTCGTCAACGCGCTCAACGGACAAGCGTCAACGCGCCGAGACCTGCCGCCATCGATGGAAGAGATGGTCGCCCGCGCGGTCCAACGCACCGAAACCCCGACGGCCGATGCCAGTCCCGATCCTCGGATGTCCAAGCCCGCTTCGATCAGGCCCTTCGACGGAACGCACCCCGATGTGCGCACCGTGACGTTGGATACCACGCAGACCGCCCGTCTGGTCCAGCGATGCCGCGCCGAGCAGACCACCGTGCATGCCGCTTTGATAGCCGCCGCTTCACGCGTGCACGCGACGATGGTCGGTAAGGAGTTCGTACGCACACTGAGTCCGATCAACGTGCGACCGCTGGTCGGCGGCGTGGGGGATTGCGCCGATTACTTCGTATGCACGGTCACCGGGATGACACCATGGGACGGCACCGCATTCTGGGACCAGGCCAGGGCCATGACCGGCGAGCTCACGATCGCCAGATCGGAGTCCGGTATTGCGGCGGTTTCTGCGACCATCGAGCAGGCAATGCCCGTCGACGCCGAAAGTGCCGCAGCAGAACACCTCTTCACCAAGGCGTTTCCGTACGATCTGTTGATCACCAACCTAGGCGTGCAAGATCTCGACGTCCGCGGCTCCATCACGCCGACGACTCTTTGGGGTCCTATCCTGCAATCTCAGATCGATGACCATGTCATCGGTGTTACCACCTACGGTGGACGGATGCGGATGGTCGCGACCGGGTACACGCCGAGCGCAATGTTCATCGAAACGGTCAAACAGACGCTGCTTTACTCGATTCAGCCAGCCACCGCGCCGTCCTAACCTGGAGGCCATGAGCACATACGGCCAACCAGTGCAGCCGGGCAGACCCGGGATTGCCGGAACCATTCCAGCGGTGTTGGCCATCCTCATCGCCGTCGCCGCGTTGATCGTCGCGATCGTCGCCCTGAACAGGGAACCGCCGCCACCTCCGCCTGCACCCGCGGCATCTCCAACGCAGCAAGCGCCGAATCCCGATGCTGATCGCAAGCTGTGCGAGGCCATCGCCCCGCTGATGAAGGAGAACGATGACCGCAGTAACGCGTTTCTTGCGACGGGCCAGCCCGGGTCACCGGAGCAGGATGCGGCGCTGCCGAAATTCGTTACTGATACCCAGGATTGGGCGCGGCGCACGCAGCAGGCGCTGGATGCGAATGCCAATCCGCCGCGGCTGTTGACGCGGTCGCTGCAACGCTACGTCGACGATATGCAGTTGTTCGTGGCCAGCGTCCGGCCCGGCCCTGGCACGAAGTACGACGAGGCCGCGTGGACCGACAGCATCGTCGCCTACGGTGGGCCGTTGGCGATCTGCCAGGCGCTCGGCGTCCAGTGGTGACTACTGACCAGGCAACGGCACCCAGACCCCGAATTCCCAGAAGCCCCACTGCTGGAAATACGGATCCCACACCGGGATCACGGTGATGCCCCAATAGTCGAATGGTGCCGGGGCGGGACCCCACGGCGGCGGGATCCAGCCTGCCCAATTCGGCGGCGGCGGCGGACCCCAGCCCCACGGCGCGGGTCCCAGACCCAACGGTGCGACGCCACCGTGCCACGGCGGCGGGCCGAGTCGCAGTCGCAGGCCACGCCAGTCGGCGCTGAAGTCGAGGAGGGGGCCCACCCGGAAATCGACGCGCAGATCCCTCGGAGAGACCCGCCAGTGGAAGCCGGCGCGGAAATCGCCGGGCACCCGCCCCGGCCACCGCCAGCGGAAGTTCGGACCGAGGTCGACGTGCGGTCGGGCCAGCCACGGCCAGCCGGCCTTCCAATCGCCCCGCAAGTGTCCGGCGGGACCACCTGGCCAGCGCACGTTGGGGGTCAGGCGGCCCAGACCGGGCACGTGCACCCGGAAATCTGGCCGCAGGTTCTTCGGAACACGAAGGGCGTCAGGGACTTCGACGTTCACCGCACCGCGTGGGCCGCCCACTGTGAACGCATGCCGGACGTCGGCGGGGCCGGGCAGCTTCGGCCCCTTCGGACCACCGCCACCACCGAAGTCGGGCAGCTTCGGCCCCTTCGGACCACCGCCACCACCGAGGCCGGGCAGCTTGGGCGCCTTCGGACCACCGCCACCACCGAAGTCGGGCAGTTTGGGCGCCTTCGGACCACCGCCACCACCGAGGCCGGGCAGCTTGGGCGCCTTCGGACCACCGCCACCACCGAGGCCCGGCAGCTTGGGCGGTTTGGGTGGTCCCTGACACGGGAGGAAAGGCGGGCAGGGCGACGCGGCCGCGATACCGACGCCCATCCCGGTAGCCGACTGGCCGATGGGTAAACCTGCCGATACGGCGAGAACCGCGGCGACGGTGGCTACAGCAACTTGTGGCTTCGTCAACATGGTGTGCCCGGTCCGATGCGATCTTTCGCTTGTCACCCCGACCTGCGTCAAGGCTACTCGCGTCAAGCGTCGAGCAGCGCCCCCGGCCCCCGATTCATCAGCTGACGGCCGACGATGATCCGCTGGATCTCGCTCGCACCCTCCCAGATTCGCTCCACCCGCAGTTCGCGGAACATCCGCTCGGCGACGTTCTCACGCATGTAGCCGCGGCCGCCGAAGATCTGCACGGCGCGGTCGGCCACCCGGCCCGCCATCTCCGAGCAGTACAGCTTCGCCATCGACGCCTGACCGTGCACCGTCTTACGATTGTGGCCCGCGTCGATCGACCGCGCCACCTCGTAGAGCATCGTCCTGGCGGCGAACAATTCGGTCGCGCTGTCGGCCAGCATGCCCGCGACCAACTGGTGTTCACCCAGCGGCCGCCCGGCGACGACTCGCGTCTGCGCGAACGCGGTGGCCTCGTCGAGCAGACGTTGCGCGGCACCAACGCATCTCGCGGCAACCATCGTCCGCTCGAACCGGAACCAGTCCTGGGTGAAGGTCATCGGATCACCCTCGGCACCGATGCGGTTGGCTGCGGGGACGCGGACGTCGTTGAACGCCACGATCGGGTGCTCGTCGGCGATGTTGTGTGAATACTGCGGTGTGCGAACCACTTCCACCCCAGGCCAGGGCAGGTCGACCACGAGCAGCACGTGATCGCCACCGTCGAGCACCGCCTCGACGAAGACGTAATCGGCCAGGTTGAACGACGTGACATGCCACTTGACACCGTTGACCACGTACTCGTCGCCAGCCGGCGAGGAGACGCGTCGCGCGGTCGCCTGCAGCGCGGATACATCGGAACCGGCGAATTCCTCGGTGATCGCATATGCCTCGTGCTTCTCACCCCGCACCGACGGCAGCAACCACCGCTCCCGCTGATAATCGGTCGCCACCTCCACCCACCACTGCGGCGGGGTGGCCATCACCCAGCCGAGGCCGTTGGTCACCCGCCCGCACTGCTCCTGCACGAGCACCTGTTGCAGGGCGGTGCAACCAGGACCGCCGACCGAAGTCGGCATATTTGTTGCGTACAAGCCCAATTCGATGGCGCGGGCCTGATGTTCGGCTGTCAACTCCTTGGGCAGGGTGCCGCCTGCGAGTTCGGCCTCCACCTCGTGCGGCATCAGCGTCTCGACGAAGTCGCGCGCCGCGTTCCGGATCCGGAGGTCGTCATCGGTCAGCCCATACATCCGCGCCTCCACCTCTTGACTGAGCGTTCAGTCTATGCCAGCGTTTCGTGGTATGACCAGCTCCCGCAGCGCCGATGTCGTAGTGGTGGGCGGCGGAACGGTCGGCGCGTGGACGGCCGTACTGCTCGCCGAGAGCGGCGTCAAAAGAGTCGTCCTGCTAGAGAAAGCGACGCTGGGTGACGGCGCGAGCAGCCGGGCCGCGGGCATGGTCCGCGCGCAGGGCGGCACCGAGACCGCGATCAAGCTCGGCCTTCGAAGCCAGGAGTTCTACGCCGCCAGCGGTGACCGCTTCCCGCTGGACTGCGGCTTCGTGCCGCAGGGCTACCTGATGCCGTGTTTCACCGACGCGGAGGTCGCACAAGCCCATGACCGCATCGCGCTGCAGCAGCGACTCGGCCTCACCGTGCAGTGGCTGTCCAGCGCCGAAATCGACGACCGAAACACCGGTCTGGCGCCGGGTGTCACGTTGGGCGCGTCTTACGCGCCCGGCGACGGGTACATCGACGCGCCGCGCAACGTGCTGGCCTACACCGCGGCGCTGACCGCACATCGCGTCGACGTCCGGGAACGGTGCAGGTTCACCGGGCTGCGGACCGCAGGCAGTCGGGTGGTCGGCGTCGACACCTCCGACGGGCCCATCGACACCGACCGCGTGGTGCTCACCGGCGGGCCCAAGCTCGCCGATGTCGGCGCGGCGGCGGGAGCGCGGGTGCCCGCCGGTGGCACCCGCCACCAGGTGGTGGTCACCGCGCCCGTGTCCGCATTCGACGTGCACGACGTGCCGATGGTCTTCGACATCACCTCCGGAATCTATTGGCGGCCAGGCGAAGCCGGCGGCCTGCTGTGGGGAATGAGCAATCCCGACGAGCCGCCCGGCGTGGCCGCCGACTTCGACGAGGTGTACTACCGCAAGGCGCGTGACCGCATCGAGGAATTGCTGCCCGGCATCAAGGGTCTGGGCCTTCGGCGCATGTGGGCGGCCACCATCGACTACACCCCCGACCATCTGCCGATCCTAGGCCCGCTGCTGACCGACGACGGTCCCGTCGACGGCACCGTGGTGGCCAGTCCAGCCGGTCACGGCATGATGTGGGGTCCGGCCGTCGCACAGGTGGCTGCCGACCTCACCACCACCGGCGAGTGCACATGGCTCGATCTCACCGACCTCGGACTCGACCGCTTCGACGCAGAAGGCAACAGTCGCGTTGCGCCCGAACCGATTTCACTGCCGTTCCCAGAGAAAGCCGCACACTAGGAGAGGCCGGTCGCCGATCGGCGTCGGCGGGAAATCGCGTCCACACTCGCCGCGAGCAGCAGCACCCCGCCGGTGACGAGGAAGTTGATGTAGGACGCCTGATTCAGCAGTCCCAGCCCGTTGGCGATCGTGGCCACCACCACCCCGCCGACCACTGCATCGATGGCGCGGCCCTTCCCGCCGAACAGGCTGGTGCCGCCGATCACCGCCGCCCCGACGGCGTACAACAGCACGTTGCCGCCACCCGACGATGCTGACACCTTGCCGCCGTAGGACGCCGCGATGATGCCGCTGATCGCCGCCAGCGACGAGCACACCACGAAGACCGACATCCTGATGCGGGCGACTTTGATACCGGCTCGCCGCGCGGCCTCCGCGTTGCCGCCCACCGCGTAGATGTGCCGACCGTACGCGGTGCGGTTGAGGACCAGCGTCAAAACGATCAGCAACACCCCGACAAGCGGCAAAACGTAAGGAATGCCGCGGATCTCGATGTTCGGATTCACACTGCGGTTGAGGTTCAGCACGTAGGCCACACCCAGGGCTACCACCGCCACACCGACGATGCGCGCGATCACCACACCGAACGGCGGGTGCACCAACCCGCGGGCCACCTTGGTGCGATGCCGATACAACTCCAGACCCGTGAAACCCGCGACGATCAGCAGGGCGAACAACCACCCCGCCGTGACCGACATGTTGTCGATCGTGATGCCGCGAATCACGGGGTTGTCCACCCGGATAGATCCGCCCTCCCCGATGAGTTTCAACGTCACGCCCTGCAGCCCAAGGAAAAACGCTAGCGTCACAACGAACGACGGGATCCCCAACTTGGCACGCAGCACGCCGATCGCCAGGCCGATCAGCGCGCCGCACAGAATGCCCGCGAGGATCGCGGCCCACCAGGACCAGCCGTGGTTGACGATGGTCAACCCCATCACGCACGCCGAGACACCGCCGGCCACCCCGGCGGACAGATCGATGTCGCCGAGCAACAGCACGAACACCAATCCCATTGCCAGCACGCAGATCGAACCGGCCTGGGTGACGAGGTTGGCGAGGTTGAGCGCCGAGGTGAATCGCTCGTTGGCGAGCCCGAACACGATGAACAGCACGACGAGGCCGAGGATCGCGGGCAGCGAACCCATGTCGCCCCCTCGCACGCGCCGGAGATAACTGCGCACCGCATCCGCAAACGTCTCGTCGGTACGGGTGTCGCCTGCGAAGTCGGCGTCGGCGAGTTTCGCGTTCAGAGTTGTCATTTGGCGGTCCTCACATCGACTGTGCGGCCTCGACCTGCGCCAGGCCGAGGTCACCGGAGCGGCCTGCGGTGATCAATTCCACCACCTGGCTGTGGCTGACCTCGGCGGCTTTCACTTCAGCGGCCACCCGACCGAGGTACAGCGCGCATATCCGGTCGGCCACTTCGAACACGTCGTTCAGGTTGTGCGAGATGAACACCACGCCGACGCCCTGGTCGGCCAGTCTGCGGACCAGGTCGAGCACTTGCCGGGTCTGCGCAACGCCGAGCGCCGCGGTGGGCTCGTCGAGCAACACCACCTTGGCGTTCCACAGCACCGACTTCGCGATCGCCACCGTCTGCCGCTGTCCGCCGGACAAGCTGGACACCGGCTGGCGCACCGACTTCACCGTCCGCACGGACAGCGACGAAAGTGCTTCGCGGGCCAACGATTCCATTCTGGACTCGTCGAGCACTCCCCTTTGCTTGAGCTCGCGGCCCAGAAACATGTTGGAGACGATGTCGAGGTTGTCGCACAACGCCAGATCCTGATACACGACCTCGACACCCAGCGCCGACACGTCGTTCGGTCCGTGCACCGTGACCGGGTTGCCTTCGAACACGTAGGTCCCGGTGTCGAGGGGATGGATCCCCGCGATCGCCTTGACCAGAGTCGACTTGCCCGCGCCGTTGTCACCGACCAGCGCGGTGACCTCACCCGGATACACCTGGAAGTCCACGTCGTGCAACACGTGCACGACGCCGAAACTCTTGTTGACGCCGCGAAGTTCGAGAATCGGATCGGACACTGCTCTTACAATCCAGCGGCGCTGCACGCAGCGGCGAACTGGCCGGTGCAGACGTCTGCCTTGGTCTGGCCCCCGTCGTTGAACACCACGTCGACGGTGTCCTTGGTGATCGACTTCGGCGTCAACAGCACCGACGGCACGTCCCGGTTGCCCTTGTCGTCACGAGATGTGCTGTTGGTCTTGGGCTGTTCGCCTTTGGACAGGGCGATGGCCGCCGCTGCCAGAGCGGCCGCTTCCTCCTTGGCTGACTTGTAGACGGTCATGCACTGGTTGCCCGCGAGGATGTTCTGCAGGCCCTCGACCGTGGCGTCCTGCCCGGTTACCGGCACCTGTCCGGCCCGGCCATTCTTTTGCAGGATCGAGATCACCGATCCGGCCAACCCGTCATTGGCGGCGTAGACGCCGTCGACCTTGCCGTCCGCGGCGGTGTACATCTGCTCGAAGATCGTGACCGCCTTGTCGTTGTCCCAATCGGGCACCGCCTGCTCGCCAACGACGCGTACCGTCGGCACCTTGTCGACGACGCTGTGCGCACCGCCGGTGAACAGGGTGGCGTTGTTGTCAGTGGGAGAGCCGTTTAGAAACACCACATTTGACTGTTTGCCCGCGAGGCAGTCAACCAGTCCCTGGCCCTGCAGTTCACCGACCTTGGTGTTGTCGAAGGACACGTACACATCGGCGGATCCGCCCAGCGTCAGCCGGTCGTAGTCGATGGTCTTGACGCCTTGGCTGGCCGCCTTCTGCTGAATGGAAGCCCCGCTGTCAGAGTCAAGGTTGACGATTGCCAGCACCGTCACGCCGTCGGCGATCATGCCGTCGGCGATGGTCGCCATGTTGTCGGCGGAACCCTCGGCGTTCTGGATGGTGTAGGCCACGCCTGCCTTCTTGAACGCGGCCTCGAGTTCGGGGCGGTCCTTGGACTCCCAGCGCACGGAAGACTTGGTGTCGGGCAGGATCACGCCGATCTTCTGCGCCTTGGCACCGCCGCCGGCGCCGCCGGCGCCGCCACCGCCGCCGTTGTCACCGCACGCGGTGAGCGTCAGGCCCGCTCCGACGACGACGGCGAGCATCAGACCGCTGACTCGTTTCATGGAACCGCCTTCCATCCATCCACCGTTGTTTGTTGTTCGGGACAACTTATAGGGTGACATGCATCACGTCCACACTGTTGAGGTATCACGTCAGCGCGCGCCCATCAGGTGCTCGACGGCCAGTTGGTGCAGCCGGACGAAGCCGAAACCCTTGGCGCCGAAGTAGGACTCGGCGTCGAACTCCTCGTAGGCCGACCTGTCGGTGAGCAGTTCGCGATACGTTTCGCCCGCGGCCAGTGTTGGGGTGCGCAATTCGTCGACACGCGCCGCCTCCAGTGCTTCACCGACCTCCGGGTCGGCACGGAATGCAGCGGCCCGCTGCTTGAGCAACAGATACATTCGCATGTTCGCGGCGGCCGAATCCCACACCCCGGTGACGTCTTCGGTGCGGCTGGGCTTGTAGTCGAAATGCCTCGGGCCCGTGTAGCTCGGCCCGCCATCGGCGCCGCCGTTCTCCAACAGGTCGACGAGCGAGAAAGCGTTGACCAGATCGCCGTGACCGAACACCAGATCCTGGTCGAACTTGATTCCGCGCTGGCCATTGAGGTCGATGTGAAACAGCTTGCGACAGTACAGCGCCTGGCTGATGCCGTGCATGAAGTTGAGTCCGGACATCTGCTCGTGTCCGGTTTCGGGGTTGACGCCGACCATCTCGGGGTGGGCGAGCGTGTCGATGAAGGCCAGCGCGTGCCCGACGGTGGGAAGCAGGATGTCGCCACGGGGTTCGTTGGGTTTCGGTTCGATCGCGAACCGCAGCGGGTACTTCTGGTCGAGTACGTACTCGCACAACAGGTTCAGCGCTTCGGCGTAGCGTTCCAGTGCCGCCCGGACGTCCTTGGCGCTGTCGTACTCGCTACCCTCGCGGCCACCCCACATGACAAAGGTTTCCGCGCCGAGTTCAGCGGCAAGGTCGATGTTGCGCAGCGCCTTGCGCACCGCGAAGCGGCGAACGCCTCGATCATTGCTTGTGAAGGCGCCGTCTTTGAACACCGGATGGGTGAACAGATTGGTGGTCACCATGGGTACGGCCAAGCCGTTGGCGTGCAGGGCCGACGTCAGCCTGTCGATGGCGCGGCGGCGTTCGCCGTCGCTGCTGCCGAACGGGAACAGGTCGTCGTCATGGAAGGTCAGCCCGTACGCACCGAGTTCGGCGAGTCGCTCCACCGCCTCGACGGGGTCCAAGGCGGGCCGGGTGGCCACCCCGAACGGGTCGTTGGCGGTCCAGCCAATGGTCCACAGGCCGAACGAGAACTTGTCGGACGGCTTCGGGGCAAGATCCCCGCTGGCAGAGACGGTCGAGTCAAGGACGGACATAGCGCTCTCCTGACACTGGATTTGTTCTGAGTCCGAACATAAGATGTGCGCTGGGTCACTGTCAAGGGAGGTTCGGCGATGATCGGCACCAACACCGACGACGTCCGGCGCCGCAACTTGTCTGCTGTGCTGACCCTGGTCCATCGCAGCCGCGCGCTGACGCGGTCAGCGCTGACGCGCAGGACAGGTTTGGCGCGATCGACGGTCAAAGACCTCGTCGAGGAGTTGGTCTCAGGCGGCCTGGTGGAGGAAACTCAGGCCGCCCCCGCCAGTCAGGTCGGCAGGCCCAGCCCGATCGTGCGACCTCAGACCGACACACTGGCAATCGCGGTCAACCCCGAATCTGACGCTGTCACAATAGGTTTGATTGCGTTGGGTGGCACAGTACTCAGCGTTGACCGGTATCCCACCGATGGTATCCCCAGCGCAGACGACACGGTGGCCATCACCGCGAAGGCCGTCGACCGGATCCGGCGCAAGCTGGACGAGAAGCGACGTGTGACGGCGATCGGGGTTGCCGTCCCCGGCCTCGTCCACGCACCCGACTCCGTGGTGAGGCTGGCGCCGAACCTCGACTGGCACGATGTCGCGTTGGGCCGAATGCTGTGCGCAGCAGTCGAACTGCCGGTATTCGCGGCCAACGATGCCAACCTCGGCGCCGTCGCCGAACACATCTTCGGTGGACACCGCGACGCGCACCACATGATCTACGTCAACGGCGGCGCCAGCGGAATCGGTGCCGGATTCGTGGTGGCCGGTGAGCTGCTGGAGGGGGCGGCGGGGTATGCAGGCGAACTCGGCCACACCTACGTCGGCGGCGCGGCACCGTGTCATTGCGGACGAATCGGCTGCCTCGAAACCGAAGTGAGCCAGACGACCGCGAAAACCGTTGCCCATCAAGCGCAGTACCTCGGCATCGCGCTCGGTAACGCCATCAACCTGCTCAATCCCAATCTCGTCGTCCTCGGCGGGTTCCTCCGGGCGTTCCCGGAACAAGCCGCCGCGGCACTCGACACCGCGGTATCCCGCCACTCGATGCGTGTGCCGCACGAGCAGGTGCGCATCGTGGCCGCCAGCCTGGGCACGCTGACCCTGATGATCGGTGCCGCCGAGGCGGCGTTCGCGCCGCTGCTGGCCGACCCCGCCGCGCACTATTTCAGCGCCGCAGGCTGAGGCATCGATCAAGCCACGGCCCAACGAACTCCCGAGAAACCAGAGTCGCCAATGTCTACCGGCGGGACGCACACCACGGTCCAGCGATGACTGTTCGGGCAGTAGAACGAGTCGATGTTGGCCCACATCTTGACCGTGCGATTCACCCACATGTACATCCAGATGAAGCCCCACAATTCGCCGCATTCAGGGCACAGCCGGTCGTCGCCCTGCCCGTCGCCGAACCGCTTGTGGCCGCCGTCGGCAAACAGCGACCAGTTCGGGTCCTTCTTGAACATGTCGGACAGCGCATCGGCAATCGCTGGAACCGCCCACGTCTGCCCCTCGTCTGAGATGAGTTCGGTCATGCTTCCTCCAGATACGAAGAAGGCCCCCGGCCGGGATCGGCCGAGGGCACCAAAAAGGCCGCGAGGTCATCAACCTCACAGCCGAAGTGAGCGTATCAACCCGTGTCAAGGGCCGCGGCGTGTCGCGCAACTTTGCGTCCACTCGCCGGAGAAGAACTCAGCGCCTCTTGGCGAAGTACTTCTTGTACGCCTCGGCCGATGCGCGCAACTGCGGGTCCTCCTCGAACTTCTGCTCGAACTTCGCCCATGCCGCTTCACGTTTGGCGGGGATGTACTCCGACGGCCAGTACGGGTGCACCTGCGGTTGGTATTCCCGCAACACTCGACGCGCGACGGTGGCCTTGTGCACCTCGTCGGCGCCGTCGGCCAGACCCATCGTCGGCGCGCTGGCGTACATGGCCTGCAGCGGTGTCAGGTCGGTGGTGCCCAGCGAACCGAGGATGTGCAGCGCATTGAATGACACGTCTCGCAACACCTTCGCCATCGTGAATTTGACGGTCGCGATGTCGGTGCGGGCGTCCTTGGTGCTGGAATTGTCGATCTTCCAGGCGGTTTCGAGCACCAGCAGGCGCAGCATCCGGATCGCGGCGTAGCAGTCGGCGATCTTCTCCTGCACCATCTGGTGTTCGCCGATGATCTTGCCGTGCGATTCGCGAGACAGCGCCCGTTCGCACATCATGTCGAACGCCAGTTTGCACTGCGCGATGGTGCGCATCGCGTGGTGGATGCGGCCGCCGCCGAGTCGGCGCTGCGCCAACGTCTTCGCGCCGTCCTCCGGACCGAGGAGGTGATCGAGCGGCACCCGGACGTCGCGGTAGATGATGTGGTTGTGGTTGCGGGGCTCCGGTTGGATCTCCACCCCGGCGGTCTGGCGCGGCACCACGAACATGCCGTTGGTGCACATCACGAACAGGATGTCGGCAACGCGGCCGGCTGAGGTGAACCACTTCTCGCCGTTGATCACCCATTCGTCTCCGTCGCGCACGGCGTGGGTCTTGAACAGGTTGGGGTCGGACCCGCCCTGCGGTTCTGTCATCGAGTACGCCGAGAAGATGTCCTGATTGAGCAGCGGCACCAGCCAACGCTTCTTCTGCTCCTCGGTGCCGAACGCGGCCAACATCTCCATGTTGCCGGTGTCGGGGGCGGCCGCGCCGAACATCTGCGGCGCACCCGGGTAGCGCCCGATCACCTCGTTCAACAGCGCCAGCTTGAGCTGCCCGAAGCCGGGCCCGCCGAGATCCTTGTCGAGGAACAACGCCCACAGCCCCTGATCCTTGATCTGCTGTTGCAGGCCGCGGACGTAGGCCTTGACGTGGGGATCCGGCGAACGGACGGCGTACGGGAACACGTACTCGAGCGGTTCGACCTCTTCTCGGCAGAACTCCTCGACCCAGTCGAGCTTCTTCTGAAATTCCGGTTCGGTCGAGAAATCCCACGCCATCTCTAGGATTCTGCCGCACGGATCTGGACCAGGGCATCGACTGCGACAACACCGTGCTCAGAGGCGATCACCGGGTTGGCCTCCACGGCGTCCACGGCGTCGCCGCACTCGACGGCCATCTGCGAGAACGCCACGATCACGTCGGCCAGCGAAGCCACGTCGACGGCGGGGCCGCCGCGCCAACCGGCGAGCAGCGGCCGGATGCGCAGCCGATCCAGCAACGCCAGCGCGCCTGCGTGCGACACCGGTGGCAGCGCCACCACCCGATCGGCCAGCAATTCGACCAGCGTGCCTCCCGCCGCCACCACGAGCAGCGGCCCGAACACGTCGTCGCGCACGAACCCCACCGACACCTCGACTCCGTTGGTGATCATGGGCTGCACCGTCACGACGGGTCCGAGGGATCGCGTCATCGCGGCATACGCAGCGACCAGTTGCTCACCGTCAGCGAGGTCGAGGGCCACGCCTGCCACATCGCTTTTATGCTGCGTCCCAGCGGTTTTCAACACCACAGGGTAGCCGATCGCCTCTGCCGCCGCCGTCACCGCGTCGATCGAGTCGGCGGTGCGCGTCTCGACCACCGGCGCCCCGTACGCCGCCAGCAGTTCAAACGGGTCGTCGGGCAAGGGTCGTGGCCGCGGCGCGCGGTCTGCCTGCCAGTCGAGCGACAGCGGCCAGCGCACCAGATGCCCGAGAGCCGACAGGCCGCTGCGGAAGCCTTCCAGCACCGCAATCCCGTTGCCGCGCAATAGTTGTGCGGTCAGAGCATCGATGGCCGACGGCACCGACGCCAGCACCGCCAGTGGTTCATCGGTCGCCTTCGCGACGTCGAGGACCGCGTCGGCGTAGGACGTGTCGCCATCGTATTCGGTGACGAGGTCGACGGCCAGCGCGGTGGCGCCCACCCCCGGGTCGGCGGCCATCGCGCGCAGACACGAGCCGAACAGGTCGCAGGTGTCCGCGCCAGTACCCCAGACATCGAGCGGATTGGTCGCGGCGAGGCCGTCGTCGAGTAGCGCACCCAGTGTCGCCACGGTGTCGTCGGCCAGATCCGCGAACGGCACCCCCAGCTCGTCGGCCAGGTCGGCCACCAGCGCCCGTTCGGCCCCGGAGTCGTGCACGGTCGCGATCCCGCCGCCGCGCGCCCGCCGGCCCGCCGAGAACAGTTCCAGGGTGTCGGTGAACTCCGCCATATCGCTGACGTGCACGGCGCCGGTGACAGCGCAGAACGCCTGCCACGCCGCGTGTTCGCCTGCCAGCGCGCCCGAATGCGCGGCCACCATCGCCCGGCCCGGCGGCGATCCGCCGACAGTGAGAATCACCACCGGCACCTCTTGCTCGGCGGCGCGCAGCAAGACCCGCCGCAGCCGCGCCACGGACCGTGGCGTCTCCATCAGCAAGGCAACTAGTTTCGTCTCAGGGTCGTCGAGCGCATAGTCGACGTAGTCGGCGGTGTCGGTCACGAGCTCCTGCCCGGACGACACCGCCAGCCGGAAGCCGAATCCGCGTCGCGCGCGCAGCAGCGTCGAGAACGCCGACCCTGAGTGGGTCACCAGCGCAATTCCACCGGCCGGCACCGGATCTGGCTCCAGATAGCCCAGGGCGCGTACTCCGTTGACATTGTTGACAAAACCCATGCAGCCCGCGCCGCACAGCGCCATGTCCGCGGCGATGGCGATCGCCGCGATCTTCTCGCGCAACCCGTGTGCGGATCCGAACAGCACCGCCGACCGCGCACGGGTGGCCGCCGCGACCTCCAACTGCTCGACCAGCGCCGAGTCGGGCACCCCCAGCAGCACCACATCGACCGGTTCGTCGAGGTCGGCCAGCGAAGGGACGCAGGGCAGCTCACCGATGCTGTCGTAGCGGGGATTCACCAAATGCACACGTGCTGAGCCGCGTTGGGCCTCGAAAACCATCCGCGCGCCGAAGCTGTCCTCGCGCGCGCTTGCGCCCACCACCGCAATGGACCGCGCGCCGAGCATCGAGGCGACTGCCGCCCGGCGCTGTCGGGTCATCGGCGCCAGCGCCGCTTCTTGTCGGCGAGCGCCGCGCGCGCCGCCTGCCATCCCGGGATGCCGCACACCCCGCCACCGGCATGGGTACCCGAACTTCCGTTGTACAGCCCGGCAATCGGTGTCCGGTAGTCGGCGTAACCTGGGGCGGGCCGCATGTGGAACAGCTGCTCCAGCGACAACTCGCCGTGGAAGATGTTGCCGCCGATAAGCCCGTACTCCTGTTCCATCTCGTATGGTCCGACGATGTCGCGGTGCAGGATGGACGATTTGAAGCCGGGTGCGACCTGATCGTAGAGATCGATTAGACGATCGGCGTAGGCGTCCAACTCCTCGGTGTGCGGCGCCTGGCTCCACTCGGCGGGCACCCACTGGGTGAACAGCGACATGATGTGTGTGCCATCGGGATTCAGGGTCTTGTCCAGCGTGGTCGGGATGACGCCGTCGCTGAACGGCATCAGCGCGGGCCTGCCAGCGCGCGCGTCCTGGAACGCCGCCTCGATGAACTCCATCGTCGGCGCCATCTCCACCGACCCGGTGTGGTGTTCGGCCAGCCCGTCGCTGGGGTCGGCGGTGAAGTTCGGCAGCTCGCCGAGCGCCAGGTTGATCTTCACGACGCCACTGCGTGTCTTCCAGTGCTCGATGTCGGCGACGAAGTCCTCGGGCAGCTCGGCGCGTGGAATATGGGCCAGGAAAGCAATTTTCGGGTGCAGCGTGGTGATTACCAGCGGTGCGTGGAACTCGTCACCGTTGTCGAGCACCGCACCACGCACCCGGCCGTCGCGGACCAGAAGCCGTGCGACGCGTGCGTCGGTGCGGATCTCGGCGCCGAACCCGCGGGCCGCCTTGGCGATCGCCGCGGAGACCGCACCCATGCCGCCTTCCGGGTAGCCCCAGCTGCCGAGTTGGCCGTCGCCGACGTCGCCGATCGAGTGGTGCGCCATCACATAAGCGGTGCCGGGCTCAAAGGGCCCTGCCCATGTTCCGATCACACCGTTGACCGCCAGCGCACCCTTGATCTGCGGTGACTCAAACCAGTCGTCAAGGAGGTCGGCGATGCTCATGGTGAACAACCGCGTGACGTCGGCGGTGGTGCGTACGGTGATACCGCGCTGGCTCCATGCGAACTTGGCCAGGTCCAGCAGGTCTGCAGGCCGATGTGAGCCGATGTTGGGTGGCACCAGGGTCAGCAGGGGGCCCATCACGTCGGCGATGCCCTCGAGCCAGGCGTTCCACTTCGGCCACGCCTCGGCGTCCTTCTTGGACCACCTGGCCAGTTGCTCGTGGGTGCGCGACGGGTCGTCCTCGTAGATCGTCAGCGAACCGCCCTCGGGGAACGCCTGGTAGTAGGGACCCATCGGGTGCACCTTGTAGCCGTGCCAGGGCAGGTCGAGATCGCGCACGATGGTCGGCGGCATCAGGCTCATCACGTAGGACAGTCGCGTCACTCGCAGCTGCGGCGCGTCCTCCCATGGTGATTCCGTGGTGGCGGCCCCGCCCAGGGTGCTGCGTCCCTCGAGCACCAATGTCCCAGCGCCCGAACGGGCGAGGTACGCCGCAGATACCAGGCCGTTGTGGCCGCCGCCGATGACGAGGGCGTCGTAATTGTTCGATATCACAGGTTCCGCTTCCGTCCTGACTGACTGTTCAATCTAACGAAGTGTTACGCTACAGACAAGACCAGCGCTGTACAGGAGGGAACCGACGACGCCATGGCCGATCCAGCTCCTGCCACCGAGCAGAACGAGGCTCGCCGCATCGAAATGCTCCGTGCCGCAGCAGAGCTGATCTGTGAGCGTGGTTTCGGAGACACCCGCATCGCCGATGTCGCCAAGCGCGCAGGTGTCAGCTCTGCGCTTGTCATCTACTACTTCGGCACTCGTGACCGTCTGCTCGTCGACGCGCTGCGGTATTCGGAGGAATCGTTCTACGAGGCGGCCGAGCAGATGCTGGCGGAGGTGCCGTCGTTGCGGGAGCGACTGTCGCTGCTGATCCAGTGGACCTGTGTGCCGGAAGGCTCAGACGAGATCCCCGGCGCGTGGGGTTTGTGGTTCGATCTGTGGGCGCAGGCGTTTCGGCACGACGAGATCAAGGCGGGCCGGGCGGAACTCGACGCTCGCTGGCGCACCATGATCGTCGACGCGCTGGGCTCCTCGGGGCTGAGCGCCAAGGACAAGCGGATGTTCGCGATGGAGTTCTCGGCGCTACTCGACGGGCTGTCCATCCAGGTGGCCCTCGAGGACCCGGAGGTCGACTCCGATCTGGCCTATGACATCGCGATGCGATTCGCCGAACGGGAACTGGATCTGCCGCCGGCCAAGAAGAGGGTGAACGGCAAGGCGAAAGCCGCTAAGAGGGGCTGAGCGCGCCGACCTGGTCGGCAACGGGATCGGTCACCGCAACCGCGGCGCTGCGGTGCAGTATCCGCACCGCGTCGTGCGTGCACACACAGTTGACGGTGGCGCCGGGTTCGTGTGTCACCGAGGCGGGACCCGCGTGGTTGGCCACCTCGACCATCAGCGGGGCGGCCGCTCCGACGTCGACGTGCACCTGCGTGCAATTGCCCTGATACACGACTTCGGCCACAACACCGCCAATCACGTTGCGCCCCCGCCCTATTGGCTCACCGGGTTCCTGCAGCGCGATGCGTTCCGGTCGGATGACGATCGCGGCCGCGCCCAGTGCGGTCGACGCGTCGACCGCCGCCGCCAGTCGGGCGTTCAACGCCGCGCACACCGCGGTGCCGTCGCCGGTTTCGAGCACGTCGGCGTCGAATATGTTTGCCGCACCCATGAATCCGGCGACGAACGTGGTGGCGGGAGCGGAGTAGATGACCTGCGGAGGACCGACCTGTTCAACGCGGCCCTCGGCGAGCACGGCGATCTGGTCGCTCATCGTCATCGCTTCTTCCTGATCGTGGGTCACGTAGACGAACGTGATCCCGACCTCGCGCTGCACAGCGCGCAGTTCCAGCTGAAGTTGTTTGCGTAACTTCGCGTCCAGCGCGCCGAGCGGCTCGTCGAGCAGCAGCACCTTGGGCCGCAGGACCAGTGCGCGTGCCAGCGCGACCCGCTGCTGCTGGCCGCCGGACAGTTGTGCGGGACGGCGTTTGGCGAAGTCGGTCATCCGGACCAGATCCAGCGCCTCACCGACGCGGCGCTTGGTCTGGTCACGCGACGCCTTTTGATACTTCAGCCCGAACGCGACGTTGTCCCACACCGTCATGAACGGGAACAGCGCGTAGGTCTGGAAGACCGTGTTGACAGGGCGCTTGTGCGGCGGATCGTTCGCGACGTCGCGGCCGTCGAGTTCGATGCGGCCGGAGTCCGGCTTCTCGAAGCCCGCGATCATCCGCAGCGTCGTGGTCTTGCCGCACCCGGACGGCCCGAGCAGCGAGTAGAACTGTCCGCCTGGAATATCGAGGTCGATACCGGTCACGGCGGGGACCCCGTCGAACGACTTGGCCAGCTGCTGCAGCCGGATCGCGCCGCCCGATCTATTCCCCGGGTCGCTTCGCTCCTGCCCGCCGGTCACCGGCGCATGGTCCTGTTCAGTTCGCCACCGCCTGCCCGAACCGATCGAAGTTCGCGGCGAATCTGTCGACATCGTCCTCGTCGTGCTGAACCGACAACAGCCATTGCTCCACCTTCCCCCACGGCGGGAGAAACACACCGCCATTGTGCTGCATCAGCCAGTGCAAGTGGCCGAGTCTGGCGTCGATCTCGAGGAAGTCGCGAAACTCCCGCACCCGTTCGCGGCGGAACGTCACGCATCCCTTGGCGCCGACGGTCACCACATGCCAGTCGAAGCCGTGCTGCGTGATCACCGATTCCAGGGACACCCGCAGCCGGTCGGCGAGGCGATCCAGGTGTGCGTATGCGTCAGGTGTGAGCACGTCGGTGAGGGTGGCGCGGGTGGCCGCCATCGCCAGCGGGTTGCCGTTGAACGTGCCGACCTGTTCGTAGCGGCCGTCGGCGATCGCCGACATCACGGCGGCCGTCCCGCCGATCGCCGCCACTGCGATGCCGCCACCCAGCGCCTTTGCCAGGCAGACCATGTCGGGCACGACGCCGGTCAGCCCGGTGACGCCGCCTGGGCCGGTGGTGAACCCGGTCTTCACCTCGTCGAAGATCAGCAGCGCACCGTCGGCGTGCACGAGGTCGCGGATGGCCGCGAGGTATCCGTCGTCGGGCGGGATGATGCCCGCGTTCATCATCACCGGTTCCAGGATCATGGCGGCCACCCGGCCGCGATGCTCGCCCAGCGCCCTGGCCACGGCCTCCGCGTCATTGAACGGCACCACAATCACCAAATCACTTATGGCGGAGGCGATTCCGGAGTTACCGGGCACACCGATCGGATGGTCGCGGGGCCCTATCTCGTCGGCCTCCGGGAGCACGGACACCTGCACCGAGTCGTGGTGACCGTGATAGCAGCCCTCGACCTTGATGATCAGATCGCGCCCGGTCAGCGCGCGGGCCAGATGGACTGCGTCCATGGTGGCTTCGGTCCCGGAGTTGGCGAACCGCCACAGCGGAAGCCCGAACCGGCGGGCCAGTTCGCTCGCGTTCCAGATCGCGTCTTCGGTCGGCTGCGCGAAATGCGTGCCGCGACGAACCCGGTCACTGACCGCATACACGATGGCCGGATGGGCATGGCCGGCAATGGAAGCGCCGTAGCCGCCGTGCATGTCGACATATTGGGTGCCGTCCACGTCGTAGACCTTGGAGCCTGCGCCGTGGCTCATCCACACCGCCTGCGGTTCGGCGATCTGCCAGTTGGACGTCGCGCCACCCGCCAGATGTTCGCGGGCTTGCGCGATGAGCGCGGTGCTGCGTGGCTGTCGGCGCAGAAACACCTGTTCCTCGGCGGCGATCAGCTGTTTGATGATGTCGGTTTCCTGGCCTTGAACCACCGACGAAGACACGGTCAAACCTCGATTCCGGGGCGGTTGACTGAGCATTCAGTCTATGCTTGAGTCCTACCAGCGACGAGGCGTGAAAGCAACGGGGAGGCCGCAATGCCCGAGCCCACCAGTCGGCGACAATTCCTGGCGCGCGCCGCAATCCTCGCCGCGAGCGCACCGACTCTGGCTGCGTTCCTGCAAGCCTGTTCGAAGAACGCGTCGTCCTCCTCACCGCCCACCATGACGCTGGCGGCGCCCGACAAACCGGTCACGTGGCCGATCCCCGACGACAACAAGCCGATCGCCGACGGCCTCGCTCCCGAGAAGGGCGCGACGCTGAAGATCTACAACTATGCCGACTACCTCAGCCCGCAGGCGATCAAGGCGTTCGAGGATCAGTACCAGACCAAGATCGAGGTCTCCACCTTCAACGACGGCGACGAAGCGATCACCAAACTGCGCAGCGGCGTCGACTTCGACATCTACAACGCCAACTACACCGAGATCAGCCGACTGGTCAACGGCGGGCTGCTGCGCCCGCTCAACCACTCTTACCTCCCCAACATCAAGAACGTGTGGCCCAGCTTCACCAACCCGTGGTACGACCAGGAGTGGCGCTACACGGTGCCCTACACCATCTACACCACGGGTATCGGCTGGCGCACCGATCAGGTGCCCGCCGACATCGGCGCGCTGAAGAATCCCTACGACGCGTTCTGGGATCCGCAGTACAAGGGCAAGACCGCGGTGCTCGACGACTGGCACACCACCATGGCGATGGTGCTTCTGCGGCAAGGGATCACGGATATCAACACTTCGTCGGAGGCCGACCTCAAGATGGTCGGCGAGCAGCTCCAGTCGCTGGCGAAGGCGACCTCACCGAAGGTGACCATCACCGGGTACAGCGAGCTGCCCGCCGGGCAGTTGGGGCTCGCGCAGATGTGGTCGGGCGACATCATCAACGCGCAGTCGTATCTGCCCGAGGGCACCGGCCCGGAGATCCTTCGCTACTGGTTCCCCGCCGACGGCAAGGGCATGGTCGACAACGACATGCTCGTCACGCTCAAGGGCGGCAAGAATCCGGTGCTCGCGCACCTGTTCATCAATCACATGCTCGAACCCGAGGTGGCCAAGGAGAACTTTTCCGCGATCGGTTACCAGCCGCCGCAGAATTCGCTGACTCCGGATTCCCTTGTGCACGAAGAGTTCATCCCGGAGAACCTGCGCAGCGCGATCGTCAGGCCGGAGTACTTCGACACCGGTTACCGGCTGCTGGAGCTCGACCCGGCCAACGACGCCGCGTGGCACAACGTCTGGCAGACCTTCAAGGCCGGCGGGTCATAGAGGTCCGGCGGGCAGCAGCGAAGCGACCGGGGGTTGAACACAGTGGCGGTTCCGGTAATCGCGGCGCCACCGCAGCGGACCACTCCGCGCCGCGAACGCGTCAGAGGTCTGTGGCCGGTGCTGGCCGCGCCCGGAATCATCTGGCTGCTGCTGTGTTTCATCTTCCCGCTATACGTGGTGCTGTGCATCGTGTTCGGTCAGGTCGACCCGCTGTTCCGCACACCCGTCCCGGTGTGGAATCCGTTGCAGTGGCATCCAGCACAGTTCACCTTTGTGCTGACCCACATCGTCGGCGTCGACGGCATCTTCGGCGCCGCGCTGTTGCGCACCGCGGTGTTCGTGGTCACCGCCAGCTGCCTGTGTCTGCTCATCGCGTTCCCGGTGGCCTATTACGTGGCCCGGCTGTCGGGCAGGCGCAAAGGGCTGCTGCTGGCGCTGCTGATCGCACCGTTCTGGATCAGCTACATGATGCGAATGTTCGCGTGGGTCAACCTTCTTCAGAACGACGGCATCGTGAACAAGGTGCTGTCCTTCGGTGGACTGTTCGACGTCGGCGTGAACTGGTTGACCGGCCAGCCGGTGGTGGTGATCCTCGGCCTGGTGTACGGATACGTGCCCTACATGATCCTTCCGCTCTACGCCGGACTCGATCGGCTGCCTCAGCCGGTACTCGAGGCGTCGCGTGACCTTGGCGCAGACCGGTTTTCGTCGTTCTGGCGCGTGACGCTGCCGTTGTGCAGGCCGACGATCCTGGCCGCAGTGCTATTGACCTGCCTGCCAATGCTCGGCGACTACTTCACCAGCGACATGCTGTCGGCCTCCCCCAAGACGGCGATGGTGGGCAATCTGATCAACGACAGCGTGCAAGCGCCAGGGCGGACCGGCCAAGCGGGTGCGTTCGTGATGCTGGTGTTCCTGGTGGCGCTGCTGCCGATGCTCTACTACCTGCGGGTGACGTCGCGCCGTGACGAGGTGGCGTCGTGAAATCACCTCATGCGTGGTGGAACGATCCGTGGCGGCCGCCGCGTTTTCTGGTCGCCATCACCGTCGGCTACCTGGTGTGGTCGCTGCTGCCGGTGGCCGTCGCAGTGCTGTATTCGTTCAACAACGGCCGATCCCGCACGACGTGGCAGGGCTTCTCGCTCCGGTGGTACTGGGGCGACCAAACATTGTCCGTCTGGCACAACGACGCGTTGCACACCGCGCTGCTGCAGACGCTCAAACTGGGTGTGGTCACCACGCTGATCACCGTCCCACTTGGGGTGCTGTTCGCGATCGGCATCGACCGCTGGCGCGGCAGGCTGCCCGCCGGGGCTAACTTCCTGATGCTGATCTCGTTCGTGTTGCCTGAGGTGCTGCTGGCCGTCGCGCTGCTGTTCGTGATCACCACGATCGCGCTGCCGATCGAGTTGGGCACCACCGCGCAGGTGATCGGGCTGGTTACCTTCCAGGTGTCCTACCCCGCGGTGCTGGTGCGGGCACGGTTGGCGACCATCGGCCCGCAATACGAGGAAGCGGCAATGGATCTCGGGGCTTCGCCCATCGGTGCGCTGCGACGGATCATCCTGCCGATGCTGATGCCTGCGATCTTCGCCAGCACCGTGCTGGTGTTCGCCGACGTCATCGACGACTTCGTGCTGGTGCGTTACCTGTCCGGCGACGCGGCCACCGAACCGGTGTCGGTGAAGATCTACAACACCGCCCGCGGCGCGCCGACGCCTGCACTCAACGCGCTGGCGTCCCTGCTGCTGCTGGCCGCGCTGACGGCGGTGGTGATCGGGTTCCTGGTGTACCGGTACCTGACCCGTGGCGACACCACCGAGGACCGTGGGATCGGAGCGTTCGCGGGCGAAGCATGAGACCAGCGCACATATGTGTTTGGTATGCGTTTTGGCTGACTCACAGCATGCCTGCATAACGTTGGACGACGTGGTTGAACTCAACCGGAGAACGTTTGTCGGAGCATCGATAGCGGTCGGCGGCGTGGTGGCGACGGCCCCGTTGCTAGCGGGCTGCGGTGAAGACGAACAGGCAAACACCGCCACGACGACGAAGGTGCGGTTACGCATCAACGGCGAAGACCGCGAGATCGAGGTGGACAACCGTTCGTCGCTGCTCGACACGTTGCGGGAGCGCGCGAACCTGCCCGGCACCAAGAAAGGCTGCGATCAGGGCGCCTGCGGTGCATGCACGATTCACGTCAACGGGCAGCGCGTCGTCTCCTGCCTGACACTCGCGGTGATGCACGACGGGGCGGAGATCACCACGATCGAGGGCCTGGAACGCAACGGCAGGCTGCACCCCCTGCAGCAGGCGTTCATCGACGAAGACGCGTTCCAGTGCGGCTACTGCACGTCCGGGCAGATCATGTCCGGCATCGGCTGTATCAAGGAGGGGCACACCGGATCCCCCGCCGAGATCCGCGAATGGATGAGCGGCAACATCTGCCGGTGCGGCGCCTACACCAACATCGTCACCGCGGTCGCCAACGCGGCCCGCGACGCGTAGCCGGCCGTGTTCCCGTTCAGCTTCACCAAGGCCGCCGACGAATCGGCCGCGTTGGCGGCGGCCAGGCGCGGCGCCCGCTACATCGCGGGCGGCACCACACTGATCGACTTGATGCGCGAGACCGTCGAGCGGCCAGACGCCGTCGTCGACATCAACGCGCTGCCCTACCGCGACATCGACCTGCAACCCACCACTCTGCGCATCGGCTCGCTGGTCCGGATGTCCGAGTTGGCCGCCCATCGGAGTGTGCGCCAGCAGTTCCCGGTCATCGCGCAGGCGCTGGAATTGTCCGCGTCCGCGCAGATACGCAACATGGCGTCGATCGGCGGCAACCTCATGCAGCGCCCACGTTGCCTGTACTTCCGCGACGTCACGGCCGCGTGTAACCGGCGAACGCCGGGAGCGGGGTGCGCGGCGATCGACGGCCGCAACCGCACCCACGCCATCCTCGGCACCAGCGACGCATGTGTCGCCACCCATCCGTCTGATCTCGCGGTCGCGCTGACCGCGCTCGACGCCGCGGTGATCACCCGGGACAGCAACGGGGAGAAGCGAATTCCCGTCGCCGAGTTCTTCCGGATGCCAGGCCGTACACCGGAGAGGGAACGCAGCATGGGCGCGGGTGCGCTGATCACCGGCGTCGAGGTGCCCGTGGTTCCCGAGGCCAAGCGGTCGGGCTATCTGAAGGTTCGCGACCGCGAGTCGTTCGAGTTCGCGCTGGCGTCGGCAGCGGTCGGCCTCGACATCGCCTCCGGCACGGTCCGCGCGGCGCGCGTCGCCGTCGGAGGCGTCGGGACGGTTCCGTGGCGGTTACCCGCGGTCGAACAGGCGCTGGTCGGCCGTGCGCCGAGTGTCGACCTGTGGCGTGACGCGGCTTCGCACGCCGCCGATGGCGCTAAACCCTTGTCGGAAAATGGGTTCAAAGTGGAATTGGTGAAACGGACGGTCGAGCGTCAGTTGGCGACAGTGGCGGCGTTGCCGTGACGCAGCCACTGCCCGCCGCCGTCGTCTCGGGGCAACCGGTGACGCGGGTGGACGGCAGGCTCAAAGTCACCGGCAAGGCGTCCTACGCCGCCGATCACCCGGCGCCCAACCTGGTGTACGCGGCGCTGGTGTGCAGCACCGTGGCGCGCGGCAGTGTGGATCACATCGATCCCACCGCCGCGGTGCGCGACGGTGACGTGCTGCGCGTGCTCACCGACTTCGGCGGGGTCAAGCTGCCCTACGACATCCGTCAGGTGTCCTGCTTCGGCCAACCCGTCGCGGTCGTGGTCGCCAAGACGCTCGAGGCGGCCATGCACGGCGCGTCCCTTGTCGACGTGAAGTACCGGCCAGGCCCGCAGCTTACGAACATCGATGCGCCGCAGGCGGAACAGAGGCCAGGCACCAGGACGCGCGACTATGCGCGCGGCGACGCCGACAATGTGTTGCACGGCGCGGCGGTGCTCAGCGATCTGCGTTATTCGATCATGCGCAACAACCACAATCCGATGGAGATCCCGGCGACCGTGGCCAGTTGGGACGGCGACCGGCTCACGGTGTGGGACAAGGTGCAGAGCATCAGCGGGGCGCAGAGCACCTATGCGGGCGCGTTCGGTGTGCCGACGGATCATGTGCGGGTGATCTCCCCGTTCGTCGGCGGCGCATTCGGCAGTGCGGGCACGACCTGGCCGCATCAACTGCTGGCGGCGTTCGCGGCCAGGCAGATGCGGCGGCCGGTGAAGTTGATGCTGACGCGCAAGCAGTACTACAGCGGCGTCGGCTATCGGCCGACCAGCCGTCAGCGGATGGCCATCGGCGCTGACAGAACCGGTCGGATCACCGCCATCGTGCACGAGGCGCACACCGAGACGTCGCGGTACAACGCCTACGAGGACAACGCGATGACGGGTGCCCGGTTCATGTACGGCTCACCCAATATGCGCTCGACATACCGGGTGGTGCCGTTGGACATCAACCCGGGAACGTTCATGCGCGGCCCCGGTGCGACCACCGGCGCCTTCGCGCTGGAGTCGGCGATGGACGACCTGGCCCACCGGTTGGGGATGGACCCGATCGAGCTGCGCCTACGCAACGAGCCCGACCGGGACCTTTCGGAGAATCTGCCGTTCTCCACTCGACGGGTCACCGACTGTTTGCGGCGCGGCGCCGACACGTTCGGCTGGTCGCGCCGCAATCCCACGCCGCGTGCGGTGCGCGACGGCAGCCAGTTGATCGGCATCGGAGTGGCCGCGGCGGTGTACCACACCGCGCGCAGCCAGTGCGCGGCCGTGGCCAGGATCAACGCCGACGGCACAGCTGAAGTCAAATGCGGCACAAGCGATATGGGTCCTGGCACCTACACGTCGATGACGCAGGTGGCCGCGGATGCGCTCGGGCTGCCGTTGAGCCGGGTGCGATTCGCGCTCGGCGACAGCAACTTTCCGCCAGCACCGTCACATTCGGGTTCGCGCACCATGGTGAGCGTCGGGTCGGCGGTGTTCACGGTCGCCAATATGCTGCGCGACCGCTTCGTGCGCACCGCGGTCGTCGACCCCGGCTCACCGCTGAACGGGCTGCGGCCCGAGGACGTCTCAGTGGCCGACGGACGGATGTTCCACACAGGTGAGCAGACCCGCGGCGAGAGCTACCCGGATCTGCTGCGTCGGCGCGGCTGGAAAACCCTTGACACACAGCAGACCTGGTCACCGGACGACGCGGATTCCCGCTATTCGATGTCGGCATACGGCGCGGTGTTCGCCGAGGTCGCCGTTGACGAGGCGCTCGGCACGGTGCGGATACGGCGCATCTACGCGTGTTATGACGCGGGTCGGATCATCAACCCGAAGCTGGCGCACAGCCAGGCGATCGGCGGGATGGTCGGCGGCATCGGAATGGCGCTGCTGGAGGGTACGCAGTTGGACTACCGCGACGGGCGCATCGTCAACGCGAACATGTCGGACTACCTGGTTCCGGTCAACGCCGACGTGCCGGTGCTCGACGCCGACTACCTGCCCGCCGAGGACATGCTCGCCGACCCGCTCGGGGTCAAGGGGCTCGGCGAGCTCGTCATCGTCGGGGTGCCTGCGGCGATCGCCAACGCGGTGTTCAACGCGACGGGCAGGCGTGTCACCGACCTGCCGATCACCCTGGACAAGCTGCTCTAGTCTTTGTGGCGAAAACTGGACCGGCAGACAGGGCCGCAGCTAGGCTGACTGTATGTTCAAACAGGGCGAGTCGGCGCCGGTGCCCGCCGACGCGCTGGCCGCAGCGCTGGCACCGTTCGGCCAGTCGCGGATGCTGCCCCGCGAGGCCTACGTCGATCCGGCGGTGTTCGAGTGGGAGCAGCACAACATGTTCTCCGGCTGGGCCTGTGTCGGGCACGCCTGCGACCTCGCGGCCGTCGGCGCGCAGAAGGCTGTCGGCTCAGGGGTCAACGCGATACTTCTCGTGCGCGCCGAAGACGACGTCGTCCGCGCGTTCGCCAACACCTGCAGGCACCGCGGCCATGAACTGCTCACCTGCAACGCGACCACCAAGGCCCGCGCCATCGTCTGCCCGTACCACTCGTGGTCGTACCGGCTCGACGGCACGCTCCGCAACGCGCCAGGGTTCCGCGACGTCGACGGTTTCGAGCCCGCCGAATTCGGGCTCACCGAACTCCGACTGGCCGACTGGCACGGCTGGTTGTTCGTCGACCGCAGCGGCACCGACGCCGACTTCGCCACGCACGTCGCCGGTTTGGACGACGTCGTCGGCCCGTACCGTCCCGAGGACCTGACCATTGTCGCCAGGCACTCCTACGAGCTGGCGACCAACTGGAAGGTCATCGCCGAGAATTACCAGGAGTGCTACCACTGCTCGACCATCCATCCGGAGCTGTCCCGGATCAGCCCGCCCACCAGTGGGGAGAACCTCGAACTACCGGGGTTCTGGATGGGCGGCTGGATGTCGATCGTCGAAGGCGCCGAGACCATGTCGTTGACGGGTAAGAGCGGCGGCGTCGCGATCCAGGGCTTGTCCGAACACGAACTGCGCACCGTCATGTACCTGGTCGGCTACCCCAACCTGCTGGTGAGTCTGCACCCCGATTACGTGATGACGCACCTGATGACACCGCTCGCCGTCGACCGCACCCATGTCGAATGCGCGTGGGCCTTCCCGAAAGACGTTGCCGCCGAACCCGAATTCGACCCGTCGTACGCCGTGGACTTCTGGGACCTGACCAACCGCCAGGACTGGGCGGCCTGCGAGTCCGTGCAACGCGGTCTCTCGTCGCCGCACGCCCGCCCCGGCCCGCTCGCACCCGACGAGGACGGCGTCTACCAATTCGTCACCCGGGTGGCTAGGGCGTACTCCGGTGCCGCTGGTCCCGCGGCGGAACCCCGTTGACGCCGTCGGTCTGCTGCGCATAGCTGCCGATCGAGTACGCGAGCGCCTTGCCCATCACCGACAACGCGTCGCGGTCGATGTTGTCGATGTTGTCGCGTGCGGTACGCCAGTTGGGATCGAATGCCACACCGGCCTGACCACCCCAAAGTCGGGCCTGCACTTCGCTTTTGCGTTGTGACCACCCCGTGCTCACTCCACCGATCGGAATACCCGCGGCCATGAAGGCGGCGTAATCCGCGGTTCTGCTCAGCGGCATGTCGGCGGGCCGCACCCCGGCGAGGTTGAGATGACCCGCCAACATCCGCTCCACCCCCGCCGAACCCGCGGGAACGGACTGCGGTGGGATGTCGGGATTGAGCGTGCCCGACTGGTCGCCGTCGTACGTGAAGTAGCCCGCATTCGGCGAGCCGATGGCGCCGACCCCGAGATACAACGCGATGTCGTTGAGTCCGTCGCGGCTCAGCCCGCCAACGTATTTCGTCGGCCCTTCCTCGTCCGCGCCCCAGAACGCGAAGCGCACCGCGTTCGCGATCTTCGGCGCCGCACCCATCGCGGACGCCGTCGAGAGCAGCGCGGCGACCCCGGACCCGTCGTCGTTGATGCCGGGGCTGCGCGGGCTGCTGTCCAGCCTGGCACCCGCGAGCACCACATTCTTCGTATCGCCAGCCTTGGTCTGCGCCACCACGTTTCGCGCCTTGGCCATCACCGGCTTGCTGTCCAACACCAGTCGTACCGGCGCGTTGGTCCGCCGCAGCGCCGCGTCGGCGTCCCTCCCGACGACGCCGACGGGAATGGTCAGCTTCTGGTAATAGCCCGGGGTGAACAGGCCCGCCGGGCCCGTCGATGCCGGTGCGCTGACGACCAGCAGCCCGACGGCACCCTTGGCCACGGCCGCGTCCTGTTTGGCGACGACCGAACAGGCGGTGTCGTCGACGACGGCGATCGCACCTTGCACCGACACCGTTCCGTAGTCGGCGGCGCTGCAGCCCGGCGCCCTCTGCGGCCGCAGCGTGATCGCGTTGAGCCCGCCCGCCGGGGTGCCGACGAGTAGGGACGCCTGGTCGGCTTGGAATCTGCGACCGGAAACCGTCAGTGTGGGATTGCCGCCCTCGGTGCGTTCAAGCCGATCGAACTCCGGTGTCGAGACGTCGAATCCGTTGTCTTTCAACACCTTCGCCACATAGTCGACGGTGGCGTCGTAGCCCGGTGTCCCTTGCGCCCGGTTGCCCCGATTGGCGTCGGCAATCTCCTGCAGCTTGCGCAGGTGCGTGTACATGTCGTCGGCGGTGAGCTTTCCCGCGATCTCGCGGGGCAGGTCGTCGGCGGCCACCGGGGCTTCGGTGGACGAGCATGCCGCCAACGCCATCACCGCGACGGCCATCACCGCGGCGACGGCCCTCATGATTCGAGGACGTGCCGCGTACGGTCCTCCCGAATCGGCACGCCGTTGCGGCCGCTCTGATCCTGCGCATACAACCCCACCGCGTATGCCACTCCGCCTCCGTTGATCTCGAGTGCCGTCCGGTCGATGTGCTCCACCGTGTCAGAAGCCTTGTGGTAGTTAGGGTCGAATGGCTCGTCGGCCTGTCCGCCCCACCGCTCGGCCTGCTCGACCGACTTCTTCTCCTCGGCTCCGGAGAAGATACCGCCTGCAGGCACTCCGGAAAGGGTGAAGGCGTCGTAGTCTGAGCGGCCGTCGAATGAGGTGTCCTCCGGCGGTTTTCCGGCGCCCTTCAGAAACGCGACCAGCATGCGTTCGATACCGGCCGAGCCCTCGGGCACCCGTGGCGCACCGTCGGTCGGCTTGGCGGACTGATCGCCGTCGTAGGTGAAGTAGCCGGGGTTCGGGGAACCGAGCATGTCGAAGTTCAGGTAGAGCGCGAGGTCCTTCAGCGCTTCCTCGTTCAGTGACTGCACGTAGTTCTTGGAGCCGAGCAGACCCTCCTCCTCGGCGCCGAAGAAGCCGAACCGCACCGCGTTGGCAACCTTCGGCGAATTGCCCAGTTGCAGCGCGGTTTCCAGCACCGCGGCGACACCGGAGCCGTTGTCGTTGATACCGGGGCCCGCCGGCACGCTGTCGAGATGGGCGCCGACCATCACCACGTTGGCGGTGGAGCCCGTCTTGGTCTGGGCGATGACGTTGCGGGTCCGCTCCACCCGAACGCCCGCGTTGAGCTTGATGGTGGTGGGGCCCGGCGCATTCCGCAACCGCTCACCGGCGGCCTTGGTGACGCTGATGACCGGGATCTTCACGTCGGTCGTCTCGCCGAGCGTGCCGCCCATCTGATCGCCGTCCTCGTTGTTGGCGACGATCAGCGCCACCGCGCCCCGCTCGACGGCAACCGCCTGCTTGACCCCGAACTGGCACTTGCCGCGGTCCACCAGCACCACGGCGCCCGCGACCGGCAGCCCGTCGTAGTCCGACGCGGTGCAGCCGGGGGTGTCCTCGACGCGGGCTGGCACCAGCGGACCCGAAACCCCTTCCGCGGGGGTGCCCTTGGTGTACTCGAGCGGCTTCGCGGTGACCTTGTCGCCTGCGACGGTCAGCGACGGCTCGTCGGCGAACGGGATTCGCACCTCGAAATCCGGGGTCTGCACGTCGAAGCCCTTGTCCCGCAGAGCGGAGGCCACATAGTCGACGCTGGCGTCGTAGCCCGGCGTGCCCAGTGCGCGATTGCCCTTGTTGGCGTCGGCGATCTCCTGCAACTTACGCAGGTGGCCCATCATCGCGTCGGCGGTGACCTGCTTGCGCAGTGCCGCGGCGAACTCGGTGACCGGGGTGGCCGGCGTGCTCGCGGTGGTGCTGGGCTGCGGGTGCTGCGTGCGCATTTCGCGGCTGCAGCCGCCCAGCGCCACGACGGCGATCACCGCCGTCACGACCGCCAGATATTTACGCACCATCGGCACCACGTTAGCGCCCTCACGCATCGCGGCGGTTCACCACGACGATCGCGGCGACGTAGACGGCGGCCACAATCACGACGAAGTACACCAGTGAGCCGACTTCACCCCACGGCACCGCGTAGCTCGGGAAGAGCCATTGCACGTCGACGAACCGGAAGATGTTGGCGAACGGCAAGTAAGGCCCGACCTCGGAACCGATGTTCGGCAGGTTGCCCAGCACCGGTTCGATCAGCAGCGGCCACAGCAGCAGCACCGCGACCGCACCCGCCGAATGCCGCAGCAGCGCGCCGACCCCGACGCCGAGCACCGCGGTCAACGCGGCGTACAAGGCGATGGCGCCGATCAGCCGCCACGTGCCAAGGTCGATGAACGACAGCTGCGAACCGACCAGCGGCGGGGACATCACGTGCGCGACCACCACCGCGACGACCGTCATCAAGGCGGCATAGCTCGCTGAAAATACAAGTGCGACAGCGGCTTTCGCTGCCAGGACCAGGGTGCGGTCGGGGCTGGCCATGAAGGTGGCGCGGATCATGCCGCTGCGATATTCGGCGGTCACCGTCATCGCCGCGAGGACCATCAGCACCGGGACGCCGAACACGGCGACGCCCGTGACGGCTCTCTCTGGCGGCAGCGCCGCCGCACCGTACGACGTCGCGCCCTGCAGCGCGGCCAGACCGATGGACAGCACCGCCACCACCGCCGCCGTCCACAGCAGAGACTTCGTTGTCGTCAGTTTGATCCGCTCGGCGGCCAGTACCGCGGTCACTGGCTCACCGTCCGGTACTCGGTGACCTCGTCGGTCAGCTTCATGTACGCCTCCTCCAACGAGGCCGACTTGGTGCTGAGCTCGTGCAGCGTGATCGCGTTGCGAGCGGCCAGATCACCGATCACCTCGATGGCCGCCCCGCGCACCAGCAGCGCGGCGCCGTGGTCGGCCTCGGCGGTGAGCCCGGCGTCGGTGAGCACCCGCCGCAGCGTCTCCAGTTGCGGGCTGCGCACCCGCACGGTGTCGGCGCCGGATGCGCCGACGAACTCCGCGACCGTCGTCGACGCGATCAGCTTGCCCTTGCCGATCACGATCAGCCGGTCGGCGGTATTGGCCATCTCAGCCAACAGGTGGCTGGACACGAACACGGAGCGGCCCTGGCCTGCCAGGGTGCGCATCAGCGTGCGCACCCAGCGGATGCCCTCCGGGTCGAGCCCGTTCACCGGCTCGTCGAACAGCAGCACCGGCGGATCACCCAGCAGCGCGCCCGCGATGCCGAGCCGTTGACTCATCCCCAGCGACAGCGCGCCTGCGTTCCGACCGGCCACCGACATCAGCCCGACCATGTCGAGCACCTCGTCGACCCGTTTGATCGGAATCCGGTTGGTGGCCGCGATCCAGCGCAGATGGTTGCGCGCGGTGCGGTTCGGATGCGCCTGCCGCGCGTCCAATAGCGCCCCGACAGTGCGCAGCGGGTCGCGCAGCTCGCGGTAGCGCTTGCCGTCGATGGTGGCCGTGCCCGCGGTGGGGTGGTCGAGGCCGAGGATCAGCCGCATCGTCGTGGTCTTGCCCGCGCCGTTGGGCCCGAGGAACCCGGTGACCACGCCCGGCTCGACGGAGCAGGTCAGGTCGTCGACGGCCCGGGTCGTGCCGAACACCTTGGTGAGGCCCGTCAACTCGATCATCTGTTCCGAGACTACGGATCGCCTGCGCGGCCCACCATCCCGACGATCAGGTCGGCGACGGCGCGCATGCCCGCGGCGTTGGGGTGCAGCGGTGCGGGCCTGATGGGAAGCGGCAACCCGGGTTTGGTGGTCCACGGCTCGGCCGACCAGGCGTGGTGTTCGCGGCTGGCTTGCGCGACCCTGACCCATTCGCAGCCGGTGTCGGCGGCCGCCTCACCGGTGAGCCGTTCCAGCGTGTCGGCCACCCGGCGGCCGAGGGCGACGTCGACGTCCGACAGCGGCGGCGCCGCACCCGCCTGCGGCAGCAGCGTCAGGTAGTCGACGAACAACACCTTCGCCCGCGGCGACCGCTGCCGCACGGTGCGGCCCACTTCCTTCAGCGATTCGGCCACCTCGACCAGCGCACGGTCGCGCGCCGTCGGGTCGAGCATCTCCCGGACGACGCCACCCAGCACCGGCATGCCGCGCACCATCCGCGGCAGGCCCGCCGCCATCAGCAGCGGCACGTAGCCGACGTCGTTGCCGCCGATGGTGACCGTCACCAGATCCTCTGAGCCGTCGAGCGCATCGGCCTGCGGCGGTGTGCCGTTCTGGGGTTCGGTCAGCACGTTGGCGGTGGTAGCACCGGAGTACGTGACGTCGACCAGGTCGAGGCCAAGGCGTTCGGCGACCAGATGCGGATAGTTGCGCGCTGAGCGGCCCGCCCGAAACGGTGCGCCCGGCGCGGACGGCCGGATACCTGGCCCGGCGGCCATCGAACTGCCGAGCGCGACGTAGCGGCTCATAGCGACGGGCTGGAAGCCTGCGCCCAGAACCTCTTCGGGATGCGGCCGGCTTGGCGGGCCAGATGACCGGCGGTGACGGCGGCGGCCATCGCGGCGGCCATGGTGGGCGGATCGGCGGCCCGGGTTACCGCGGTGGCCAAAAGCACCGCGTCGCAACCCAATTCCATAGCCAGCGTGGCGTCGCTCGCAGTGCCGATGCCTGCGTCGAGGATCACCGGAACCCCGGCGCGCTCGACGATCATCTCGATGTTGTGCGGGTTGGCGATGCCCAACCCGGTGCCGATCGGCGAACCCAGCGGCATCACCGCCGCACACCCGGTGTCCTCCAGCCTGCGGGCCAGCACCGGATCGTCGTTGGTGTACGGCAGCACGGTGAACCCGTCGTCGACCAATTGCTCTGCCGCCCTGACCAATTCGACGGCGTCTGGCAACAGGGTCCGCTCGTCGGCGATGACCTCCAGCTTCACCCAGTCCGTGCCGAGCGCCTCACGCGCCAGTTGCGCGGTCAGCACCGCCTCCGCGGCGCCGCGGCAGCCCGCCGTGTTGGGCAGCGGGGTGATGCCGAGCCGGGTCAGCAGATCGAGCACGCCGGTGCCGCTTTCTGCGTCGACGCGCCGCATTGCGACGGTGGTCAGTTCGGTGCCCGACGCGATCAGCGCCTCCTCGAGCACCGCCAGGTTCGCGGCGCCGCCGGTGCCCATGATCAGCCGGGAGCCGAACTCGCGTCCCGCGATCGTCAACTTAGATTCAGCCACCCTGCACCGCCGTCACCACTTCCACCCGCGCCCCGTCGGTCAGCGCGGTCTCCCATTCCGACCGTGGCAGCACCGACCAGTCGACAGCGACCGCGATGCCCTTCTCTGGGAAGCCGAGGCTTTCCAGCAGTGCCGCGACGGTCGTCTGTTCGTCGATCTCGACCGCTTCGTCATTGACGGTCACCTTCATCTGCTTGCTCCCACAGAGGCGTTCAGTTCGGCCGCGATCCGCTCGGCGGTCCACGGCGCGAGTAGGAATCCGTTGCGGCCGTGTCCGGCCGCCACCAGTGTGCGATCGTCGAGCCGTTCGACGATCGGCAGCCCGTCGGGCGTCATCGGCCGCAGTCCCGCGGCGCATTCGGCGAGTTCGTACTCGCCAAGCGCGGGCATCACCGCGCAGGCATCGTCGAGCAGCTCGCGCACACCGGTCACGGCGGGAGCGGTGTCCCTGCCGTGCTCGTACTGGGTGGCGCCCACCACCACGCCGTCGGCGCGCGGCACCAGGTACACCTGGCGGCCGTGCACGCGGGCGCGGATCACTCGCTGCGGCACCGGCATGCAGCCGCGCCGCCAGCGCAACCGCAGCACTTCGCCCTTCACCGGCCGGATCGGCAGCTCCGGCCACAGCGTCGGCGCGTCGATACCGTTGGCGATCACCACGGTGTCGGCCCGCACATCGGACAGCGCCGTCACCGGGGGCGCCCACTGCACGCCGATCCGTTCACAGTGCGCCTCCAGCGCCGCCACGACGGCCCTATTGTCGACCGCAAGCTCGGTTTCGGCGACGAAGCCATGCCGAATGCCTTGTGCCAGAAGTGGTTCAATGTCACGTGCCGCCGATGTCGGGGTGACCGGGTGTCCCTGTGCCGCCAGCCACTCGCCGACCGTCTTCAGGTCGGTGGCGTCGGCGCGATCGACGGCGACCACGAGCGATTCGCGGGCGGTGACCACGTCGGGCGGCAGTCCGTCGAGGAACCCGTCATTCCACAAAGCCAGTGACGCCAAACCCACCTGCAGCAGGCGGTCCTCGCCGGGCCAGCCTTCGCTGTGCGGGGCGAGCATGCCGCCCGCCACCCAGGAAGCGCCGCGTTGGTCGGTGCGGTGCACCCGCACGGCCCAACCGTCGAGCGCAGCGCGCCGTGCGACGGACAGCCCGATGACGCCGCCGCCGATGACCGCAAGCGATCGCGCCGGCGAGCCGGCAATTGAGTCCTGCATTTCCTCCTCCCTTCGCCGGCATGACCCGGATCAGGTGTGACGGTAAGGGCGGCGTGCCCACTCTCAGTCCTCGGTCCAGGGACTCCCGTGTCGGATGCCAAGCGTACTCGACTCTGCTTTCCCGCCAGGTTCGAGCCAGCACAGCCGGGCTCGCCGCGGCCCCGGCGAAGCGCACAGCGTAGGCACCTACTCGAACTCGGCGACTAGGGTCGCGGTGTGCACAACCCTGGTGAGCGACTGCGCTCTCGTCTGACTGAAGCGCAGCTGTATCTCTGCACCGACGCCCGGCGGGAACGTGGCGACCTGGCCGAATTCGCCGATGCCGCGCTGGCGGGCGGTGTCGACATCCTCCAGTTGCGGGACAAGGGTTCCCCAGGCGAGCAGCAGTTCGGTCCGCTCGAGGCGCGCCACGAGTTGGCGGCGCTGGAGGTGCTGGCCGACGCGGCCCGGCGCCACGGCGCGCTGCTGGCGGTCAACGACCGCGCCGATATCGCGCTGGCCGCAGGCGCCGATGTGCTGCACCTCGGCCAGGACGACCTGCCGTTGCCGGTTGCGCGCGGCATCATCGGGTCCCGACCGGTGGTCGGCCGATCCACGCACGACGCGTCGCAGGCGGCCGCGGCGGCCAAGGAGGACGTCGATTATTTCTGCGTCGGCCCCTGCTGGCCGACGCCGACCAAACCGGGCCGCCCGTCGCCGGGCCTGGACCTGGTGCGCGCGACGGCCGAAATGGGCTCGGACAAACCGTGGTTCGCGATCGGCGGCATCGACGAGCAGCGACTGCCAGAGGTGCTGGCCGCAGGCGCCCGCCGAATCGTCGTGGTGCGCGCGATCACCGGCGCCGACGACCCGACGGCCGCGGCGCGACGGCTCAAGGCTCGGCTTGCAGAGGCGGGATAGCCGCGGCCACTTCCCGCAGCCGCTCCCAACTGGCGGCGAAGCCGGGATGCAACGGCAACTCGGCGACCTCGTCGACGGCCACCCAGCGCAGTTCGGAGCTCTCCCGGTTGGGCACGGTGTCCAGTTGTTCGGCGGCGTCGGCGATCACGGTGGTGTAGGTCCAATGACCGCCTGCCGCGGTGGCGGTCACGACGGTGGTGCGCACCGTCAGCCGTTGAGAGGGCAGGCCCGCTTCTTCCTCGGCTTCACGGAACGCGGCCTGCTCGGCCGTCTCATGGCTGTCGCGCGCGCCGCCGGGAAGTCCCCAGGTGCCCCCCTGATGACTCCACGGCGCCCGGTGTTGCAACAGCACCGCGGGCGAGCCGTCGGGGCCGGGGGCTCGTAACAGCAGACCGGCCGCGCCGTGCTTGCCCCAATAGGCGGCGCCGCTGTCCGACAACACCCAGCCGTCTCCGTCGCCACGCACGATTTCAGCTTAAAGAACGCCGCGCGAAGACGTGCCGCTCGAATGCCCGCACGTCTGAGCACCAACTCTTAGAATTCTTTTATAGTGTGGTGAGTCGGTCGGGACGATAGCCGGAGAGCAGCGAAAAGATGAGGTCCGCGCGCACGTGACTGTGGAGTTGGCGCACCCTTCGACCGAACCGCTGGCGTCGCGGTCGCCGACAACTCCCGCGCACCAGCGTTGGTGGTTCCTGTGGACCACGCCGGGTCGGATCCTGACCATCGGCGTGGTGTTGTCAGCGCTTGTTGTCGGCAGCGCGTTTGCCACGTCGACCACGATCAACGACCGGCAACAGGCGCTCACCACGGTGCTCAACCACACCGAGCCGCTGTCGTTCGCCGCCGGCCAGCTCTACACCACACTGTCGGTGGCCGATGCGGCCGCGGCGACCGCTTTCATCGCGGGCTCTGAACCGCGCGACGTCCGTCAGCGCTACGAGCAGGCCATCACCGACGCGTCGGTGGCGGTTACGCGGGCGTCGAGCGGGCTGACCGACGAGCCGATGGTGCAACTGCTGGGCCGGGTCAACGCCCAGCTGTCGGTGTACACCGGGCTGGTCGAAACCGCGCGCACCAACAACCGCGCTGGCAATCCGGTCGGTTCCTCCTATCTATCTGAGGCGTCGTCGTTGATGCAGACGCAGATGCTGCCTGACGCTCAGCGGCTCTATGAACAGACCTCGGCGCGGGTGGACGCGGAGACAACGGCGTCGACGCGGATTCCAGGGCCGGTGATCCTGGTCGTGCTCGCCACGTTGCTGTTCGGCGCGTTCGCCAACCGCTGGCTCGCCCGCAGGACCCGCCGCAGGGTCAACATCGGCTTCGTCGCCGGCGGCCTTGCCGTGCTGATTATGTTGATATGGGTGGGCACCGTCCTCGTCATCTCGACGGCGGACAGCCGCAGCGCGAAAGACACTGCGGCAGAGTCACTCAAGACCGTCACGAGCCTCGCCATCACCGCGCAGCAGGCGCGGGCCGACGAGACGCTGTCGCTGATCCGGCGCGGCGACGAGGACGTGCGCAAGCAGTCCTACTACCAACGCATCGATTCCATGCAGCAGCAGTTGTCCGATTACCTGTCCCGCGGCGACGCGGTCGACAAGACCGACCTGGCCGACGCCGAACAACTTCTGAAGCGGTGGCGGGCCGCCGACGACCGGATCAACGCCTACATCGGGGTCGGCAACTACCAGGCCGCGACTCAGGTGGCACTGGGCACTGGCGAGGACGACTCGACACCCGCGTTCGACAAGCTGGATTCGGCGCTGACCAAAGGCATCGAGGAGAGCCGCGGCCAGTTGCGCAACGACATCGTCAACGCCCGCAGGGTGCTCTCCGGCGCGACGGTCGGTGCGGCGGTGCTGTCCGTCGTCGCGGCGCTGGCGGTGGCGTTGGGGCTGTGGCCGAGGCTGAGCGAGTACCGGTGATGCGCCTGAAGTTCGCCGAACGGGGAGCGGGGGTCCTGCTCGCCGCAGCCCTGCTGCTCAGCGGGTGCGCCCAGGGCGCCGCGGTGATCCCGACGCCCGGCGTCACGCTCGCCCCGCCGATGCCGGCCGGAATGCAGGAACTGCCACCGGAACCCGCGCGGCCGCCGGCGGACGAGGCCGATTGCAATCGCACCGCGAGCCTGCGTCCGTTCAACACCAAGGCCGAAGCCGACGCCGCCGTCGCGACCATCCGCAACCGCGGCAGGCTGATCGTCGGACTCGACATCGGCAGCAACCTGTTCTCCTTCCGGGATCCGATCACCGGCGAGATCACCGGCTTCGACGTCGACATCGCAGGCGAGATCGCGCGCGACATCTTCGGCAGCCCGTCGCAGGTCGAATACCGCATCCTGTCGTCGGCGGACCGCATCGCCGCGCTGCAGAACAACCAGGTCGACGTCGTCGTGAAGACCATGACCATCACCTGTGAGCGCAAGAAGCAGGTGGGCTTCTCGACGGTGTACCTGAACGCCAACCAGCGGATCCTGGCAGCGCGAGACTCGTCGATCTCGCGGCCGTCGGACTTGTCGGGCAAGCGGGTGTGCGTGGCGAAGGGCACGACGTCGCTGGACCGGATCCAGCAGATCACCCCGCCGCCGATCATCGTCGGGGTGGTGACGTGGGCCGACTGCCTGGTCGCGCTGCAGCAGCGCCAGGTCGACGCGGTCAGCACCGACGATTCGATACTGGCCGGCCTGGTGAGCCAGGATCCGTACCTGCACATCGTCGGACCCAGCCTCAACGAGGAGCCTTACGGCATCGGGGTGAACCTGCAGAACACCGGGCTGGTTCGATTCGTCAACGGCACCCTGGAGCGGATCCGCCGCGACGGCACCTGGTACACGCTGTACCGCAAGTGGCTGACGGTGCTCGGGCCCGCGCCGGCGCCCCCGGTCGCGAGGTATGTGGACTGATGGCTGAGCCGCAGGACTACGAGGAAGGCCCGGGCACCCAACCGGCCAGCTTCGACGACCTCGGCATGGACTCCATGTCGACGATGCGGCCGATGGCGACGCAGGCGATCTTCCGTCCGCACTTCGACGACGACGTCGACAGCACCTCGGTCGGTACCGAAGACACCGAACCGTACGAACACCTGACGACGGTGACACGGGCGCTGTCGCCGACCCGGCGCCTCGGCGGCGGTTTGGTGGAGATCCCACGGGTGCGCGCCAAGGATCCGCTCGAAGCGCTGATGACCAATCCCGTTGTCGCCGAATCGAAGCGGTTCTGCTGGAACTGCGGGCGCCCGGTCGGCCGGTCGACGCCCGACGGTAAGGCGCTGTCCGAAGGTTGGTGCCCGCACTGCGGCAGCCCGTATTCGTTCCTGCCGCAACTGTCCCCCGGTGACGAGGTGGCCGAGCAGTACGTGATCAAGGGCTGCATCGCGCACGGCGGGCTGGGCTGGGTGTACCTGGCGTTCGACAAGAACGTCAACGACCGGCCCGTCGTGCTGAAAGGTCTGGTGCACTCCGGCGACGCCGAGGCGCAGACCATCGCAATGGCCGAACGCCAGTTCCTGGCTGAGGTGACCCATCCCGGGATCGTGAAGATCTACAACTTCGTCGAGCACGAGGACAAGCACGGCAACCCGGTCGGCTACATCGTGATGGAGTACGTCGGCGGGACGTCGCTCAAACAGGCCAAGGGCGACCGGCTGCCGGTGGCCGAGGCCATCGGCTTCATGCTGGAAATCCTTCCCGCACTTGGGTATCTGCATTCGATCGGCTTGGTGTACAACGACCTCAAGCCGGAAAACATCATGGTGACCGAGGATCAGCTCAAACTGATCGACCTCGGCGCAGTGTCGACCATCAACTCGTTCGGATACCTTTACGGCACACCGGGTTACCAGGCGCCGGAAATCGTCCGCACCGGGCCGACCGTGCAGACCGACATCTACACGGTAGGCCGCACGCTGGCGGCGCTGACGCTGAATCTGCGCACACGCAAAGGCCGTTACGTCGACGGCCTGCCGGAAGACGACCCCGTGCTGCGCGAGTACGACTCGTTCGGCAGGCTGCTGCGGCGGGCCATCGACCCCGACCCCAGACGCCGATTCGGCAGCGCCGAGGAGATGTCGAGCCAGCTGCTCGGTGTGCTGCGCGAAGTGGTGGCCCAAGACACCGGGGTGCCCCGACCGGGCCTGTCGACGGTGTTCTCACCTTCGCGGTCGACCTTCGGCGTGGACCTGCTGGTCGCGCACACCGACGTCTATCTGGACGGGCAGGTGCACTCGGAAAAGCTGACCGCACAGGAGATCGTCAAGGCGCTGCCGGTGCCGTTGATGGATCCCGCCGACGTCGGTGCGCCGGTGTTGTCGGCCAGCGTGCTGAGTCAGCCGGTGCACACGTTGGACCAACTGCGAGCAGCCAGGCACGGCGCGCTGGACTCCGAGGGCATCGACCTGTCGGAGTCGGTCGAGCTGCCGCTGATGGAAGTGCGGGCCCTGCTGGATCTCGGCGACGTCGCCAAGGCCACCCGCAAGCTCGATGATCTGGCAGGCCGCGTCGGTTGGCGCTGGCGACTGGTCTGGTTCCGCGCAGTCGCCGAGTTGCTGTCGGCCGACTATGACTCGGCGACAAAGCATTTCAACGAGGTGCTGGACACGCTGCCCGGTGAACTGGCGCCGAAGCTGGCGCTGGCCGCGACGGCCGAACTCGCGGGGAACTCCGACGAACGCAAGTTCTACAACACCGTGTGGAGCACCGACAACGGCGTCATCTCGGCCGGGTTCGGGCTTGCCCGCGCGCAGTCCGCGGAAGGGGACAGGGACGCGGCAGTCCGCACGTTGGACGAAGTACCGCCCACTTCAAGGCATTTCACGACGGCACGGCTGACCAGTGCGGTGACACTGCTGTCGGGTAGGTCGATGAGCGAAGTCACCGAGCAGCACATCCGCGACGCCGCCCGCCGGGTGGAGGCGCTGCCGGACACCGAACCTCGCGTGCTGCAGATCCGGGCGCTGGTGCTTGGCACCGCGATGGACTGGCTGGCCGACAACACCGCGACCACCAACCACATCCTGGGCTTCCCGTTCACCGAGCACGGGCTGCAACTCGGCGTCGAGGCATCGCTGCGGAGCCTGGCCCGGGTGGCGCCGACGCAGGCGCACCGCTACGCCCTGGTGGACCTGGCCAACAGTGTGCGGCCGACGAGCACATTCTGATCTTGAACCGCAACGGATCTCGTGGTCCGTTTCCGCTGGCTATCCGCTTGTCATCGGCAAACGCCATGGTCAAGTCACGGTTTCCGTAGTACTCTGCGCACAGGTTGAGTTAACAGCCGAATTGGTGACGTCATCGACGCATAGGGCTGACTCCCGAGTGCGCGGCTTTAAGACGTAGGGCCCCATCCCTGACGGCACCCCAGTACGAATATTGCTTTTCGACTGAGGGAGGCCACCTTGTCTGCAATCGGTACCAGTCGCGTGCTTCGACCCGACCCCGCGTCGCTCGACAGACGCGAAGAGCACCACCGCGCGATTTTCTCTGCATGCCACCTGTCGGACACCACGGTGCTGGTCACGATCAGGGGTGAAGTGGACGCGACCAACAGTCGCGCGCTCGCCGGCTACGTCGAACGCCAGATCGCCGGGTGGGGACGGCTCGTCCTGGACCTGTCGACCGTCGAATTCTTCGGCACGGCGGGTTTCGCCGCGCTGCACAACGTGAACGTGACGTGCGCCCGCTACGGCGTCGGTTGGGTGCTGATGGTCGGGCCCCAGCTGAGCCGATTCCTGCAGATCTGCGATCCCGACCATCTTCTTCCCGCGGAGGATTCGACCGCGGGACATTAGGTCGATGTTCGTCGCAGTAGCGGAGGCATCGGCGGCAACGGCGGCGCGCTGGGCAAGCACGGAGTCGACGTTTAAAGTCAGATCACCTGGACGCAGGCTCTCGCGATAGCGAGTTCCTCGTTCGTCGGGACGACGAGCACCGTCGTCGGCGAGCCTTCCGCCGAGATGCGGCGGGCGCCCTTCGGGAGCCCGGCATTGAGGTGTTCGTCGACCTCGATGCCCAACGCCGCCATGCCGGACAAGGCGTCGCGACGCACCTGCGCGTCGTTCTCACCCACACCGGCGGTGAACGTGATGACGTCCACCGAACCGAGCAACGCCAGATACGCGCCGATGTACTTGCGCAGCCGGTGAATGTACACGTCATACGCCAATTGTGCTGTCGCGTCGCCGGATTCGATGCGCTGGTGGAGCACCCGGAAGTCGATCTCGCCGCCAAGGCCGCGGACACCGGAGCGGCGGTTCAACATCTCCTCGATGTCCTCGACGCTCATCTTCGCGGTGCGCCACAGATACGTCAGCACGCCCGGATCGATGTCACCCGAGCGGGTGCCCATCACCAGGCCCTCCATCGGCGTCAACCCCATCGACGTGTCCACTGGCCTGCCTCCGCGGATCGCCGACGCGGACGCGCCGTTGCCGAGGTGCAGCACGATCTGTCTCAGGTCGGTCAGTGGTGTGCCGAGGAACTCCGCGACCTGTTCGCTGACGTATTGGTGTGACGTGCCGTGAAATCCGTAGCGGCGGATGTGCCATTGCTCAGCCACGTCACGGTCGATGGCGTAGGTCGCGGCCGCGGGCGGCAGGTCGTGGAAGAACGCGGTGTCGAACACCGCGACGTGCGGTAGATCCGATAATGCTTTGCGCGCCACCTGGAGACCCAGCACAGCGGGCGGATTATGCAGTGGCGCAAGCGGAGCCAGCTCGTCAAGCTTGGCGATCAGGGCATCGTCGACAAGCGTCGGCTCGTACAGATCCGGACCACCGTGCACCACGCGATGGCCGACCGCCAGCAGGCCGTCCAGATGGTCGGCCAACTCGTCGAACACCACCCGCATGGCCGCCGCGTGGTCGGCGACCTCCGAGTCGCCAATGCGCTCGACGATTCCGTCGACCGTCTGCGCGCCGGAATCCACGTCGACCACAGCGTATTTCAGCGAGGAGGAACCGGAGTTGAGCACCAGGACGTTTTGACTCATCGGCTTTGCGCCTGAATCGCCGTGATGGCCACCGTGTTGACGATGTCCTCGACCAGCGCACCGCGGGACAGATCGTTGACCGGCTTGTTCAACCCCTGCAGCACCGGACCGATCGCGATCGCGCCAGCGCTGCGCTGCACCGCCTTGTAGGTGTTGTTGCCGGTGTTGAGGTCGGGAAAGATCAGCACCGTCGCGCGGCCCGCCACCTCGGACTCGGGCATCTTCGCCTTCGCGACCGTCGCGTCGACGGCGGCGTCGTACTGGATGGGTCCCTCCACCAGCAGGTCTGGTGCCCGCGTCCGGACCAATTCCGTTGCCGCCCTGACCTTGTCGACGTCGGCACCGGTGCCGCTGGTACCGGTCGAGTACGACAGCATGGCGACCCGGGGGTCGATGCCGAACTGCGCGGCGGTGCGGGCCGACGAGATCGCGATGTCGGCGAGTTGCTCGGAGGTCGGGTCCGGCACGATCGCGCAGTCGCCGTAGGCCAGTACCCGGTCCTCGAGGCACATCAAGAAGATGCTCGACACCGTCGACACGTCGGGCAGCGTCTTGATGATCTCGAACGCGGGCCGCACCGTGTGGGCGGTGGTGTGCATGGCGCCAGAAACCATGCCGTCGACCATGTCGTTGTGCACCAGCATGGTGCCGAAATAAGAGACGTCGTGGATGATCTCGCGAGCCTGCTCGACGGTGATGCCCTTGTGTTTACGAAGTTCGGCGTATTGTTCGGCGAACTTGTCGCACAGCTCGCTGGTGCGCGGGTTGAGCACGGCGGCGGCGGACAGGTTGACACCGAGTTCTGCTGCGCGGGCGCGGATCTTCGGCTCGTCGCCGAGGATGGTCAGGTCGGCCACACCGCGGGAGAGCAGTCTGCCTGCCGCAGTGAGGATGCGGTCGTCCTCACCCTCTGGCAGCACGATGTGCTTGCGGTCCGAACGCGCCTGGTCCAGCAGCTGGTAGGTGAACATCTGCGGCGTGACGACCGTCGGGATGGGAAGGGCCAACTGCGCCAGCAGATCCGCGGTGTCCACGTGGTCGTCCATCAGCGCGATCGCGGTGTCGATCTTACGCTGCGACTCTGCGGTGACGCGGCCGCGCGCCGATGCGACCCGACTGGCGGTCTCGAAGGTGCCGAACCTGGTGGTGATGATCGGCAGTCGCAACCCGAGTCCCGACACCAGCGACGCGATCGACGGATGAAGCTCGAGGCCGCCGTTGAGGACCACGCACGACAACGACGGAAACCCTTCGGCCTCATGTGCGGCCACCACCGCGAGCACGACGTCTGAGCGGTCGCCGGGGGTGATGACGGCGACGCCCTCGGTCAACCGCTCCACCACGTGTTCGGCCGTCATGCCCGCCACCAGGACGTCCATCACCTCGCGGGTCAACAACGCCGGATCACCGCGCAGCAGGCTGCCCTCGACCGCTTCGCCGAGCTCGGCTACCGACGGTGCCACCAGCAGCGGTTCCTCGGGCAGCACATAGGCCTTGGGGCCCAACGGTTTCAACGCCTCGGCGACCGCAGCCATCTGCGCCGGGTCGCACCGGTTGGCCACCACCGCCGCGGTGTGCGCGTGCTGGGCGTCGATCTCGACCAGGCACACGTCGACGACCTGGGCGACCTGCTCGGGCGTCCGGCCCTTCGCCTTGACCGCGAGCACCACCGGCGCACCGAGGTTGACGGCGATGCGTGCGTTGGTCGACAACTCGCTTGGCGTGGCGACGTCGGTGTAGTCGCTGCCGACGATCAACACCGCGTCGCATTGGTCGGCCACATGGTGATAGCGATCGACGATTTCGGCGATCGCCGCGTCGGGATCCTCGTGCAGCTGTTGGTAGCCGACGCCGACGCACTCTTCATAGGGCAGGCCGGCGGTGCTGCCCGCAAGCAGCAGCTCCAGGATGTAGTCGCGGTTCTCGTTGAGTCGGGTGATCGGACGGAATACGCCGACCCTGGCGGTGGTGGCGGCAAGCCGGTGCAGGATGCCAAGCGCGATCGTCGATTTGCCTGTGTCGCCTTCTGGTGAGGCTACATAGATCGCTCTGGTCGGCACGCGTGCCAGCCTAGGGCAATGTCAGCTGGCGGTTGGGTCCACCGGAATCTCGATGACGGTGGACAGGCCGTGGTGGTCGGATCCGGGTACCGGAACCGTCTGCGCGGAGGTGGCCGCGGCGTTGCGGACCAGCACATGGTCGATGCCGAACAAGGCGGTGGACGGGAAGCTGCGCGTCAGGCCCGCGCCTGCCTGTTCGGCGGCGTCGCGGTAGCCCTCGTCGAGCAGTTGCCGGAACGGCCGCATGTCGTAGGTCGAGTTCAGATCGCCTGCCACGATCACCGCTCCTGACCCGGCATTGCGCGCCGCCGCCTGCAGTGTCGTCGGGAACCGGGCGATGTCGGCGCGGAAGTACTGCAGCGGCTGCACCCACGGCGCGGCCAGGTGCACGGCCAGCACCGTCGGGGCGAACCGCACGGACGGCACGCCGATCCTGGCGATCCGCATGGCCAGCTGATAGCCGGTGACCGCCTGCGCATCGAAGATCGGGTAGCGACTCCAGATTCCGATTCCTTCCGCGTTCTTGCGAGGATCGATGGACCGATACGCCATGACGGTATCCAGCCCCGCCGTCGACAGCGCCACAGCAAGCCCAGGTGTCAACTCCTGCACGACCAACACGTCGGCTGAATCGCGCGCCAACGCGACCATGGCTTTCGGATCGGCTTCTCCCAGACCGAGATTGGCGGTCAGCACCCGCACGGGCACCGACGGCACGGCACCGCGTTCAGGGCCCAGGTAGCGCGGCAGCAACACCAGCAGCATCACCACACAGAGCAACGCGGACACGATCGTCGGCACCCACCGTCTGACGACCGCGAACAGCACCATCGCCACCAGGCCCGCGACGATCAAGTACGGCGAAAGGGCCGCCAGCGCAAGCACGACCTCGTTGGTGATCGGCAGGTAACGCGCCACCAGCCCCGCTGCGGCCAGCACCAGCGCCAGCGCGCCGACAACCGTCGCCAGCACCCGGACCTTGTTGTGCTGGTGGAGCTTACGAAGCTCGATCAACCGAGGCGGCGAAGGCGCGGCTCGAGGTCCCGCTGGAACAACTCGAGGAAACGCCGCTGATCGTGGCCCGGCGCGTGGAACACCAGGTGGTTCAGTCCCCAGTCGACATAGTCCTTGACCTTGGCGACGGCCTCGTCGGGATCCGACGCCACGATCCAGCGCTTGGCCACCTGCTCGATGGGCAGCGCGTCGGCGGCCTTCTCCATTTCGATCGGATCGTCGATGGAGTGCTTCTGCTCGGCAGTCAGCGACAGCGGCGCCCAGAACCGGGTGTTCTCCAACGCCAGCTCTGGATCGGTGTCGTAGGAGATCTTGATCTCGATCATCGCATCGACGTCGTCGGGGTTCTTACCCGCGGCCTCGGCGCCCTCGCGCATCGCGGGAATCAGCTTGTCCTTGTACAGCTCTTCGCCCTTACCGCTGGTGCAGATGAAGCCGTCGCCCGCGCGGCCCGCGTACTTGGCCACCTGCGGGCCGCCCGCGGCGATGTAGATCGGGATGCCGCCCTCGGGCACGTCGTAAATGGAGGCGCCCTTGGTGCGGTAGTACTCGCCGTCGAAATCGACACGGTCACCGAGCCACAGCTCGCGCATCAACTTGACCGACTCACGAAGTCGGGCGTAGCGCTCCTTGAACTCCGGCCACTCGCCCTCGTAGCCGGTGGCGATCTCGTTGAGCGCCTCACCGGTGCCGACCCCGAGGAAGATCCGGTCCGGATACAGGCAACCCATGGTGGCAAACGCCTGCGCGATGACAGCGGGGTTGTAGCGGAAGGTCGGTGTCAGCACCGAGGTGCCGAGAATCAGCCGCTTGGTGCGTTCTCCCACCGCCGCCATCCAGGCCAGCGACCACGGCGCGTGGCCGCCCTCGTGGCGCCATGGCTGGAAGTGGTCGCTGACCGTCGCGCTGTCCATGCCGTGTTCTTCGGCCGCCACGGCCAGCTCGACGAGTTCCCGCGGCGCAAACTGCTCCGCCGACGCCTTGTATCCGAGTTTCAGTTCAGCCACGAAGCCCAGCCTAGACTCGCCCCATGCCAGCAGCCCTGACAGCCGTCACCGACCGCGTGCACTTCGCCGAGACCGACCTGGTCAATTGGACGCTCGTCGTCGACGACACCGGCGTGATGCTGATCGACGCCGGCTACCCCGGCCAGCGTGACGACGTGCTCGATTCGCTGCGACAGCTGGGATTCGGTGTCGAGGACCTGCGCGCCATTCTGTTGACGCATGCGCACGTCGACCATTTCGGCACCGCCATCTGGTTCGCCAAAACCTATGGCACGCAGGTGTATTGCCACGCCGCCGAGGTCGGGCACGCCAAGCGGGAGTATTTGGAACAGGCGGGGCCCGGCGACATCATCCCGCATCTGTGGCAACCCCGATTCCTCAAATGGACGCTGACGATTTCGCGTAAGGGCGCGCTGTTGCGCGACGGCATTCCGAGTGCGCAGGCGCTCACCGAGGAAGTCGCCGCCGGACTGCCCGGCCAGCCGATGACGATCCCGACTCCCGGGCACACCGGCGGACACTGCTCATACGTAGTCGACGGTGTGCTGGTCGCGGGCGACGCTCTGGTGACCGGCCATCCGCTGTTGCCGAAAACCGGGCCGCAACTGCTGCCCGGACTGTTCAACCACGATCAGGACGGCTGCGTGCGCAGCCTCGGTGCGCTGGGTCTGCTGGACACCGACGTGCTGCTCCCCGGCCACGGCCCGGTGTGGCGGGGCGCGATCCGCGATGCCGCCGCGGCGGCCGCGCGCTAGTTCAACGCTTCGTAGCCGAGCAGGAAGATCGCGGTCAGGCACAGCCCACAGCCGACGACGACGGTCGGCATCAGGATCATGCTGTCGAGTTCCTCATCGTCGAGCACATCGTCCTCGAACCGGCCGAACAGCACGCGCGCCACGCCGGTTCTGCGGAAGCCGTGCACGAGCTTTCGCACCGCCTTGGTGTCCCGCCTGCGGCCGATGAGGGTGCGCGACGCGAAGCCCAGTACCAATGTCAGCGCGGCGGCACCGAGTATCAGCCAACCCACCGCGGTCTGCGACATAGACACACCCCACCCCGGTGTCCACGACACCAGGGGCCAGCCTATAGGCCGAGGTGATCCCGCAGGGTGTGCCCGGTGTATTCGGTGCGGAAGCTGCCGCGCTCCTGGAGCAGCGGCACCACGCGGTCGACGAACTGGTCGAGGCCGCGCGGGGTCAGATGCGGGACGAGGATGAAACCGTCGCACGCGTCGGCCTGCACATGCAGATCGATCTCGTCGGCCACCTGCGCGGGTGTGCCGACGAACTGCTGGCGGCTGGTGACAGCGATGATCAGTTCGCGAATGCTGAGCTTCTCGGCCTCCGCGCGCTCGCGCCACGCTGCGGCAAGCGCCTTCGGATCGCCGTGCCGGACGCGACCCTGCGTGACGGTGGGATCGTCGGCGGGTTCGACGTCGGGCAGTGGACCGTCGGGGTCGTAACCCGACAGGTCGCGTTGCCACACCTGCTCGAGCATCGTGATCGCGGTCTGCGGGCCGACCTGCTGGCGCCGGATGTGGTGGGCCTTCTCGGCCGCCTCCTGCTCGGTGTCGCCGAGCACGAACGTCGCCGCCGGGAAAACCTTGAGCTGGTTGGGATCCCGGCCGTACGACGCCGCAAGGCCTTTGACGTCGGAGTAGTAGGCCTGGCCGGCCTCCAGGGTCGAGTGCAGGGTGAACGCCGCGTCGGCGTATTTGGCGAGAAAGGCCCGCCCGTCGGCGGAATCGCCTGCCTGCAGCAGAACGGGATGGCCCTGCGGCGCGCGGGGCAGGGTACTCACCCCGCGAACGTCGAACTGCGGGCCGCGGTGTTCGACCACGCGGATGCGGGCGGGGTCGACGTAGACGCCGTTGTCCCGGTCGGCGAGCACCGCGTCGGGTGCCCAGCTGTCCCAGAACTCGCGCGCCACGGTGACGAACTCCTCGGCACGCTTGTACCGGTCGGAATGATCCAGGAACCCCCCGCGGCGGAAGTTCTCACCGGTGAACGCGTCGGACGAGGTGACGATGTTCCATCCGGCGCGGCCGTCGGACAGATGGTCGAGGGTGGCGAATTGCCTTGCCACCTCGAAAGGTTCGTTGAATGTGGTGTTGATCGTGCCGGTCAGCCCGAGCCGGTCGGTGACAGCGGCCAGCGCCGCCAGCACGGTGAACGTGTCGGGCCGGCCGACGACGTCGAGGTCGTGGATGCGGCCACGGTGCTCGCGCAACCGCAGACCTTCGGCGAGGAAGAAGAAGTCGAACAGTCCCCGCTCGGCGGTCTGCGCGAGGTGCACGAAGGACTCGAATTCGATCTGGCTGCCCGACTGCGGATCCGACCACACGGTGGTGTTGTTGACCCCGGGGAAGTGCGCAGCAAGGTGAATTCGCTTGCGCTCGTTACCTTCTCGTACTCTCATAAACCCCACCTCTTGGCGATCAGTTGATGTGAGCGCAGCCGGTCGGCGTGGCAGTGCGTGACGGAGGTGATGACCAACTCGTCGGCGGCGGTGACCCGCTGCAGGGTCGCCAACTTGTCGGCCACTTCGTCGGGATCGCCGACGAATTGCGTTGCGGTGCGGTCCTTCACCAACGCGGCCTGCTCTTCGGTCAGCGGGTCGACGGTGTCGGGGTCCGGGTACGGCACCGCGCCGCCGCCTGCGCGGATCGAGTACACCCAGTGGCCGTAACTCGACGCCAGGTGTCTGGCGGTGGCGGAGTCGTCGGCAACCACTACGTCGGCCGACACCACCACGTACGGTTCACCCAGCGCCGCAGAGGGTTTGAACGCGTCGCGATAGGCGTCGATCGCGTCCAGCGCCGTCGCAGGCGTGATGTGGTAGCTGGCGACGAACGGCAGTCCGCGCGCACCGGCCACCTGCGCGCTCTGGCCCTTGCTGCTGCCGAACACCCACGGCACCAGGCCGCTGCCCTCGCCGGGAACCGCGTGCGCGTCGATACCGTCGATCACGTAGCTGCCGTCGAGCATCGCCAGGATCTCGCCGACCTGTTCGTCGAAATCGGGTGCGACGGCGCCTGGTTGCTGCAGGACCGACATGGTGGCCCGCAGCCGCGGGCTGCGCATCAACACGCTCATGTCGAACGGGGGTGGCACGACGACACCGCCGACGTCGCGCCATTCGGTTCGCGGTGGCTTCCTGGGAGTGCGTTCCTGCTCGGCTTCCCGGCGCCGCTGCCCCGACCGCCCGACACCGAGGTCGATGCGGCCGGGATAGAAGGCGTCGAGCATGCCGAAGCTCTCGACGACCGCGACGGCCGTGGTTTGGCCGAGTTGCACGGCGGCCGCACCGACCCGGATCCTCTCGGTGGCGGCGGCGATCTGACCGATCAGCACCGCAGGCGATGAACTGGCCACCGCGACGAAGTGATGCTCGGCGATCCAGTAGCGCTTGAATCCCCACTGTTCGGCGTACCGAGCGAGGTCGACCGTGTTGCGCAGAGCGGTGGCCGCGTCGCTACCTGCGCTGATCGGCGCGAGGTCGAGAATTGACAACGGTACCGTCACGAATTCGCCTGTGCGTAGCGGTTTTCTGCGATCGGCAACCCGAGCCGGTGGCGCAGCGTCTCACCGTCTTGGTAGGAGGTGCGGAAGCGGCCCGCCCGTTGCAGCAGCGGCACCACGTCGTCGACGATCACCGGCAGGTCGGTGGCGTTGACGGCGGGCCTCAGCCGGACGCCGTCGACACCGCTGTCATGCCAATGCAGCAGCAGATCGACGAGTTCGGTTGCGGTGCCGTCGAATACCAGCGCATCGGAGCGAGCGTCGGTGGTCCCGTCGAACGTCACGTAGAGATCGGAGTACACCTTGATGCCTGCGACTTCGGCCTGGATGGACCGCAGCGACTCGTCGTCCTTGGGCGTGATGAACACCAGATCGGTGCTGCGCTTGGCGAATTCGTAGATCGGCCTGTCGTGGGCAAGCGCGGCGACGACGGGCTGCCCCTGCGGCGAACGCGGGGTGATCGAGGGCCCCTTGACGGAGAAGTATTTGCCGACGAAGTCGATGTAGTGCAATTTGTCGCGGTCGATGAAACGGCCGGTGGAGGAATCGCGGATGATGGCGTCGTCCTCCCAGCTGTCCCACAATCTGCGGGCCACCTCGACGGCGTCGGATGCCTCGTCGAACAGGTCGACGCCGCTGACGTCGCGGCGGCCGAACAACTCCGCCTCGTGCGAGGTGCTGCTGACGCGGACCTGCCAGCCGGCTCGGCCATGGGAGACGAAGTCAAGCGTGGCAATGGCTTTCGACACGTGAAACGGTTCGGTGTGGGTCACCGTCGCGACGGGGACGAGCCCGATGTGCGTGGTCGAAGGCGCCACTCTGGACGCGACCAGCACGGCGTCAAGCCTGCCTGCGAGCCACCGCGGTTCGATGTCGGGACGACGGCGCCGCTGCGGGGTCAGCGCGTCGTCGAAGGTCAGAAAGTCGAGCAGGCCGCGCTCGGCGGTGGCGGCCAGACCCGCCCAGTACCGCCCACTCGTGACCGGCGACAGATCCGGCGTGTGCCGCCAGGCCTCGGGGTGCCAGCCATAGCCGTCGAGGGCGACGGCGAGGTGCAGAGTCATGAGAGTTCCTTCCGGAACGCAACCGGGAACACATCCCCCTCGGCGGCCAGCGGTTCGGCCAGCCGGACGTAGCCGGAGGACAGATAGAGCGCTTCGGCCTCGGGCTGGCGATCGCCCGTCGTCAGGTAGATGGAGCGGTAGCCGCGGGCGACGATCTCGGCCTCGAGAGCGGCCAGCAGCGCAGTGGCGTGGCCTCGGCGACGGTGGCGGCTGTCGGTCCAGATGCGCTTGAGTTCGGCGGTGGACTCGTCGAAGCGACAGAATGCGCCGCCGGTGACCGGCTCGTCATCGAGCAGGCCGATCAGCAGCCCGCCGTGGGGTGGGGCGAACTCGTCGGCGGGGTAGCCGCGCAGCCAGTCGGACACGGCCTGTTCGGTGGCGCCGTAGCGCGTCGAGTATTCGACGGTGAGTTCGGCCAGCAGCGGCTCGGCCAGCGGGTCGTCCTGGCCGACCGCGACGAAGCGGAGCGGGTTCAGAGCTGCGCGCCCGGCTTGAGTCATCACCTCAATGTCTAACGTCAGCCGTCGAGCCGCATTCCGTACCGGGATATTCGCTCACGTTGATCGCAAATATCCGCACTTCCACCCCAAACTTGACATGTGTAAAGTTTGGCGGCATGGACAACATCGCAGGCAGAACCATCGCGATCACCGGCGCCGCCCGCGGCATCGGCTATGCCACCGCCAAGGCGCTGCTCGCCAGGGGTGCCCGGGTCGTGATCGGCGACCGTGACGTCGCGTTGCAGGAGTCGGCCGTGGCCGACCTCACGAAGCTGGGACCGGTGTCGGGCTATCCGCTCGACGTCACCGACCGCGACTCCTTCGCATCGTTCCTCGACAAGGCGCGCACGGATGGCGGCGGCCACATCGATGTGTTGATCAACAACGCGGGCGTGATGCCGATCGGGCCGTTCCTGGAAGAGTCCGAGTCGGCGATCCGGTCGTCCATCGAGGTGAATCTGTACGGCGTGCTGACCGGCTGCCAACTGGCGCTGCCCGATATGGTCGCCCGCCGCCGCGGCCACGTCATCAACATCGCGTCGCTGTCCGGGTTGATCCCGGTTCCCGGGCAGGTGGTCTACGTCGGCGCCAAGTTCGGTGTGGTCGGGTTGTCCGCCGCGCTGGCCGACGAGATGGCGCCGTACGGGGTCGACGTGTCGGTGGTGATGCCACCGTTCACCAACACCGAGCTGATCTCGGGCACCAAGAGCGGCGGCGCGATCAAGCCGGTGGAACCGGAGGAGATCGCGGCGGCGGTGATCAAGACGCTGGAGAAGCCGAAGACGCACGTATCGGTGCCCGCGGCGCTGCGGTTCACCGCGCAGACCGCCCAGATGCTGGGGCCGCGGGGCCGACGTTGGATGAACAAGCGGTTGGGGCTCGACAGGGTCTTCCTCGATTTCGACCGCACGGCGCGCCAGGGCTACGAGCAGCGGGCGCGCGCGGCACAGGGCGTCGTCGAGGGCTCGGACAATGGTTAGCGGCGTCGCCTACGTCCGCGAAATGCACGTTTTGTAGAGACCTCCCGCAATTCCTCTACAAAACGTGCGTTTCGGCGAAGTGTGCCGGAGCTGGGCACTACGGAATGTCGGACGTTCCTTCCGAGGTCTCCTCGAGCTCAAGTCCGAGCATCGCGGCCAGACAGCCGTGATCCGCGCAGTCGTGAGTCGTCGGGGTGATGTTGTCAGTCATCTCAATTCTCCTGTTTGCGTAGCCATTTGGGACGACAACAAGCTATGTGCTTGCACTCGCCATGGCTCGCTTGTGCGCACAAACCGCACAACACGCGATTCACCGCGTTTTGCGCATTGCGTTCAGAAAGCGTTGGGGCTCGGGAATCAGTTGAACTGCGGCGGCGGATCGCCCGCCCGATATGCCTCGATCGCGTCGAGTTGCTCGAACAGCGAATCCGGGGTGAACTCGGCCGTTTTCGACGTCGCGGCCAACATCACGTGGACGATCTCGGCGTCCTCGACCGCCGACATCCACACGGTCGTCACCGGCGCGAGTTTGTCGCCTTCGACGTCGGCGGCCGACGGCGGATAGAACCAGAACACGAAGTCCTCGTCCGACTCTTCCTCGTCGAATTCCCAACCGCGCTCGGTGATTCGCGCGTCGAATGCCTCCAGGTCGGTGGCGATCGCGGCCTGGGTTGTCACCAGGTCCGCCATCACGGCGTCAGGAACCCAGGTCGCATCCTTGGCCGCCTGCCGCTTCTTGCGGCGGGCCTTCTTCGCATCCGATCGCCGCGACACCCTCAGCCCAGCGCCTGCTCGAGATCGTTGATCAGATCCTCGGTTCCTTCCAGCCCCACCGAGATTCGCACCACGCCGTCGCCGAGTCCGATCGCGGCGCGGCCCTCCGGGCCCATCGCCCGGTGTGTGGTGGTGGCGGGATGGGTGATCAGCGACTTGGAGTCGCCGAGGTTGTTCGAGATGTCGACGATGCGCAGCTTGTCCAGCACCTCGAACGCGCGCTCCTTGGTGCCGCCCTTCAGCTCGAACGTGACAACCGTTCCGCCGCCGGTCATTTGACGCTTGGCGAGGTCGTACTGCGGATGTGACTCCAGGAACGGATATTTCACCCAGCTGACCGCCGGATGCTTCTTCAGGAACTCGGCGATCCGCTGCGCCGAGGCGTTCTGGTGCTCGACGCGCACCGCCAGCGTTTCCAACCCCTTCAACAACGTCCATGCGTTGAACGGGCTCAGCGCAGGGCCGGTGTGGCGCATCAACTTCTGCACCGGTTCGTCGATGTATTCCTTCGAGCCGAGGATCGCGCCGCCGAGCACCCGGCCCTGGCCGTCGATGTGCTTGGTGCCCGAATACACCACCACGTCGACACCGAGCGGGAAACCCTGCTGCAGGATCGGCGTAGCGAAAACGTTGTCCAACACCACTTTTGCGCCCACCGTGTGCGCCATCTCGCTGACCGCGGCGATGTCCACCAGCGACTGCATCGGATTCGAGGGTGTCTCGAAGAACACCGCCTGCGTCGGGACCGACAGCGCCTCTTCCCACTGCGACAGGTCGTCGCCGTCGACGAACACCGTCTCGACGCCCCAGCGCGGCAGGATCTCACTGCACACCACGAAGCACGATCCGAACAGCGACCTTGCTGCCACCAACCGGTCGCCAGCACCCAACAACGCGCCGAGCGAGGTGAACACCGCGGCCATGCCCGTCGCCGTCGCGAAGCACGCGGGCGCGCCCTCGATCAGCCGCAACCGCTCCTCGAACATCGAGATCGTCGGGTTGCCGTAGCGCGAGTACACGTAGCGGTCGATGTCGCCGGTGAACGCCTTCTCGGCCTCCGCGGCCGACGAGTAGACGTAACCCGACGTCAGGAACAGCCCCTCGGCGGTCTCCTCGAAGCCCGACCGCAGCAGCCCGCCGCGCACGCCGATGGTGGCCTGACTGACGCCGTCGGGCAGTTCAGCAGGGGTACGAACAGAGGGAATTTCTGGGCTCATGATTGTTTCCAAGGCAATCCGACGGATTTCCATCCACTTCCGCCGCGATGTCCCTGTTCGTCGAGGTTGCCCTCGAACCCGTCGAGCACGTTGTAGGACGGGGCGATACCGGCCTCGGTCGCGGCCTCGGCGGCGCCGATCGACCGGTTGCCGGACCGACACAGGAACACCACCGGACGGTCCCCCGGGGTCACACCCGCGGCCTTCAGATCCTCGACGAAGTTGTCGTTGTGCTTGCCGTCGGTGCGGTTCCACTCGACGTAGACGACGTCGCGGCCCAGTGTGGACAGATCCGCCACCCCGACGAAGCGCCACTCGGCGTCCGTGCGGCAGTCGACCAGCACCGCCTCCGGATTGTCGGCCAGCAGCTTCCACGCCTGTTCAGGCGTGATGTCTCCGGCATAGGTCATCTTCGGAAGTCTTCCACAGCTAGCTGGGACCGGTTGAACAGACCTTCCATGCTCCGTCCTCGCGCGCGAACGTCATCTCGACACCGGTTTTCGCATCCGGGGCCTTGTCGAAATGATAGGTCACCCGCGCGGTCGCGCGGTCGCCGTCGACCTTGACCTCGGCGACGTCGTCGACGAACCTTTCGCCCCGCTTGGCCACCGAATCCCGTTGTCGGGCAAGAATATCGGCTTCGGCACCCTGGTGTTCCCGGCAGGTGTAGGCGCGGAAGTCGGCGTAGTTCTGCCGCTGCAGCGCGTCGTTCTGGCCGACCGCGGCGCGGCCGACGAGCTGATCGGGGGGCGGATCGTTGGCGCCGAAGAGGTTGAACAGCCAGATTGCGCTCACCACGAGCACAATGACAGCCAACGCGCCAAGGAACGGCGCCATCGTGGGGCGGTCTTCTGGTTCGGTCACCAGAGTTTGCGCAGGGCCGCCGACACCCGGCGGGCCCGGTCCCGCGCGACGATCGGATCCGGTGCGGTAGCCAGCGCCACCCCCAACCGGCGGCGCCCGTCGGTTTCATCGGGCCGGTCGAACAACCGCACGTCGCTCTCCGCGACCGCCAACGCCTCGGCGACAACGTGCATGTCCACCCCGGCCGAAACGGTCGACTCCGCACCCGCGTAGCTAACCTCCGCCGCGGCGGGCGAGATCATGATCGTGTCCACGGAAAGCCCGAGGATCGCGCGCGCGTGCAACTCGAACTGCGAAAGTCGTTGTGAGCGAAGGGTCACCAGACCGCTGTCGTAGGGCCGCGGCCGGACGTCGGCGAAATACACCTCGTCGCCGCGCACGAGCAGTTCCACCCCGAACACGCCGCGGCCGCCAAGGGAGTTGACGATGCGGGCGGCGACCGACTTCGCCGCGTCGAGCGCCGCCGGGGACATCTGCTGCGGCTGCCAGGACTCCAGCACGTCGCCCTCAGCCTGGTGGTGACCGATCGGCTCGCAGAAGTACACCGCAGGCCCCGCGGGCCCGTAGGTGCGGACCGTCAGCAGCGTGACCTCGAAGTCGACCTCGACCACCGTCTCGGCCATCACCCGGTTGTGGGGGATGTGCCCTGCGGCGATGGCCCGGTGCCATGCGGCCGCCACGTCCTCGGTGCGCACCAGCACCGACTGACCCTCACCCGGCGGCGCGGCGATCGGCTTGACCACCAACGGGAACCCCGCGTGCTCGGCGACCGCGGTCAACTCCTCGACCGAACCGGCGAACCAGAACGGCGCGGTGGGCAGGCCGAGTTCGTCGGCGGCCAGCCTGCGCAGGCCCTCCCGATCCATCGACAGCCGTGTGCTGCGCGGCGTCGGGAAGACCTCGATACCATCGCCCTCGGCGACGGCGATCAACGCGTCGGCGGCGATCAACCCCGACTCGGCCACGATGTAGCGGGGCTTCTCCTTCTCGATGAGCGCGGTCAGCGCCTCGGCGTCGGTCATCTTCACCACGGCGGCGCGGTCGGCGACGCCGTGCGCGGGAGCGTCGGCGTACCGGTCGACTGCGATGACGTCGGCGCCCAGCCGCTGAAAGGCGAGCGCCAACTCCCGGCTCAGCTCCCCGGACCCCAGCAGCATCACGGTGGATCCTGCCGGCCGGGCCTCTCCCGTTGTTTCACTCATCGCGGGTCCCAGCCTGCCAGATGCTCAGCCCAGCCGGACGTCGATGTGACACCACCGCCAGTCCTCGCCCGGCTCGGCGGAGCGCATCACCGGATGGCCGGTGGCGCGGAAGTGTTCGCTCGCATGCTGATGTGGGCTCGAGTCGCAGCAGCCGACGTGACCGCATGTCAGGCACATACGCAGGTGCGCCCATGTGTTCTCTCCGAGCCGTTCGCAGTCTTGGCATTTGCCGGGAGTGAGCGGTTCCGGGTCGGCCGGGGATTGCGCGCTGGCAGCCAGGTGTTCGCATGTATCGGGGACCGTCGTCGAGCCGGTATCGCTCCGGCGTGATCTCCTCAGCATGTTGACCAAGAATACGGAGCCGCAGCCGCGGCGGCTTCGGACGCAAGGGAGGTTGGGCAGGTGGGTGCCTCACTGCTGGCGGTCCTCGTCGTGTCCGTCCTGTTGTCAGCGGTGGCCAGGCGCTACGACGTGTCTGCGCCGCTGGCGCTGGTGGTGGCCGGACTGCTGGCAGGCCTGATTCCCGGTTTCAAACAGATCGAACTCGACCCCGAACTTGTGCTTTATGTGCTGCTGCCGCCGCTGCTGTGGTCGGCCGGGCTGGAAAGCAGCTACCACGCGCTGCGCCGCAACATCGGGCCGATCGGGCTGCTCGCCGTCGGGTTGCCACTGGCGACGACGCTCGCGGTGGGCGTCGTGGCCTACCACGTCGCGCCGGAGCTGACGGTCGCCGCCGCGTTGACGCTGGGGGCGATCGTGGCGCCGCCCGATGCGGTGTCCGCGACGGCGGTCGGCCGCAGGCTCGGGCTGCCGCGGCAGGTGATGACGCTGCTGGGCGGCGAGAGCCTGCTCAACGATGCGACGGCGTTGACCGCCTACAAGGTGTCGTTGGCCGCGGCGATCGGCACCGCGGCGACGTGGCGAAGCGGGTTGACGACGTTCGCGCTGGCGGCCGCGGGCGGCGTCGTGGTCGGCGTGGCGTTGGGCGCGATCACCTCGTTCGTCCGGTGGCGGCTCGACGATCCGCTGGTGGAAAGCGCCATCGGGCTGGTGGCGCCGTTCGTCATCTATCTGACCGCCGAGGAGATTCACGGCTCGGGCGTGCTGGCGGTCGTGGTGGCCGCGTTGATGCTGGGCCAGAAATCCACCAGGGCCGGTTACGCCACCCGACTTCAGGACCAAGCGGTGTGGCGGGCGCTGACATTGATCCTGGAATCGTTCGCATTCCTGCTGATCGGTCTGCAGTTGCCCACCGTGGTCGGTGAGCTGAAGGGCATCACCGCATCGGTCATCGCGATCTCGTCGATCGCGGTGCTGGCGACGGTGATCGGAGTCCGTATCGCGTGGGTGTTCGTCTTCGCGTACCTGCCCCGGCTGCTTTCGCCCCGTGCCCGCGAGCGCGGGCCCGCACCGACCCCCGCGCAGGTGTTCGTCGTCGCGTGGGCGGGCATGCGCGGGGTGGTGTCGCTGGCCGCCGCGTTCGGCGTGCCGCTGATGACACTGTCGGGCGACCCGTTCCCGGGCAGGCCGCAACTGGTGTTCCTGACCTTCGTCGTGGTGATCGGCACCTTGCTGCTGCACGGGCTGACGCTGCCGTGGCTGATCCGCCGGCTCGGCGTGCAGGGTGACGACGCCCGCGCCGATGCGATCGCCACCGCAGGTGCACAGGACAAGGCGGCGCGGGCGGCCGAGGAGCGACTCGATCAGCTGCTGGCCGAAGAGGAGGTCACGGATGTCCATCAGCGGGCCGCAGAAGTGTTGCGCAGCTGGAACACTCGCAGACGCAACTCGGCTTGGGAGCGGTTGGGCCGCGACGCCGACGAGATCGGCGAGAGCCCCGCGGCGGCGTTCCGTCGGCTGCGCTTGGAGATGTTGGCGGCCGAACGCGCGACCTTCATCGCCGAACGGGACAGCGGACGCATCGACGACGAAGTGTTGCGGGAAGTGTTGCGCGGGTTGGACCTCGAGGAGGCGACGCTCAACCGGGGCTAGCGTCGAGTTCGGTGCGGAAGGCCCGCATCGCGTCGATCACCGCGGTGAAGGTGCGGTGCGCCGCCGCGAGGTCAGCGTCGGGAATGTCGGCCAGCGCGCGCCGGGTGTGCTCGCCGAGCGGAGTGAAGAAACCGCGCGCGACGTCCATGCCGTGGTCGGCCACCCGCAGGAGCACCTTGCGCCTGTCGGCCGGATCGGAGTCGCGGCGGACGTGACCGGACGCGATCATCCGCTCCACGAGATACGTGATGGCGGCGCCCGACACCCCCATCTGCTGCCTCAGCTCACCCGCGGTCAGCGGCGTTCCGGCGTTCTCCGCCACCACGATGTGCAGCAGCGCGCGAAAGTCGTTGGCCGCCACCTGATGTCGGCCTGCGAAGTGCTTGCCGATTCGATCCGACTCGGCCGTCATCGCCCGGACGTCCGCGGCGATCACCGATTCCAGGGCGCTGCGGGCGGGGTTCGGCATGGCCCCAGCATAGCCGCATTCAGTTAATTTGCTTAATTATTAAGTTTCTGAGATATTGGGGGCGTGTCCCTGTCGCACCGCTTGTCCTGGATATGGGCGCTTCTCGTGGTGGCGGTGTCCGGCGTCCTGATGGCCCTGCTCGGCGGAGGCGACTCCAACCAGCAATCACCGGTAGGAGTACCGGCCAGCGCCGAGTCCACACGCGCCGATGCGCAGCGTGCTCAATTCCCCGGCGGCGACAAGGCACCTGCGATCGTCGTCGTCAGCCGTCGCGACGGCGCGCCGCTGACCGAGGCGGACCTGGCGGCGGTCAAGCAGGGCCCGCTTCAGGTGTCCGAGGACCGCATGGCCGCGCTGACCGCCATTCCGATGGACGCCAAACTGTCCGGGTTCGCGCTCAACGACGCGGTGGAGTCGGTGCGGGACAAGGTGTCTCGTGATGTGCCCGCCGATCTGCGCGTCGAGGTGACGGGCGGACCGGCGTTCGGCGCGGACATCGCGAATTCGTTCTCGGGCGCCAACGTCACGCTGCTGGCGGTGACGGCGGCGGTGGTCGCGCTGTTGCTGATCGTCACCTACCGCTCGCCGGTGTTGTGGTTGGTGCCGCTTGCGGTGATCGGCCTGGCCGATCGCGTCGCTGCGGTGGTGGGCACCGCGATCGCCGACGCGGTGGGCATGCAGCCCGACGGGTCGACGTCCGGCATCACCAGTGTGCTGGTGTTCGGCGCGGGAACCAATTACGCGCTGCTGCTCATTTCACGCTATCGAGAAGAGCTGGGGCGCACCGACAATCACCGCTCAGCACTCTCGGTGGCGGTGCGCAGGGCCGGACCCGCGATCATCGCGAGCAACGCGACGGTGGTCCTCGCTCTGCTCACGTTGTTGTTCGCCTCGTCGCCGAGCACCCGCAGCCTCGGTGTGCAGGCGGCGGCGGGCCTGGTGGTCGCCGCCGTGTACGTGCTGGTGGTGCTGCCGCCGCTGCTCGGCGTGTTCGGTAAGAGGTTGTTCTGGCCGTTCATTCCGCGCGTGGGTTCGGAGGCGCTCACCGAAACCGGCGTCTGGCACCGCATTGCGGATGCGGTGGCGCGTCGGCCCGCCGTCGTCGCGACGGTGGCGATCGCGGCGCTCGCCCTGTTGTGTACCGGTCTGCTTTCCACGCCGACGGGCTTGTCGCAGACCGAACAGTTCCGGGTGAAGGCCGAATCGGTCAGCGGCTACCAGACCTTGGCGGCGCACTTCCCGAGCGGGCTGACCGACCCCACCCGTGTCATCGGGCCGACCGCCCGCGCGGCCGAAATCCAGCGCGCGATCACCGACACGCCGGGGGTCGTGTCCGCTACGCAGGCGGGCCAGTCACCGGGCGGGCTGACCCAATGGTCTGTGGTGCTGGATGCCGATCCCGCGTCGGGCGAGGCGTTCAAAACCATTGATGCGCTGCGTGATTCGACGCATACGGTCGACGACGACGTGCTTGTCGGCGGATCCGACGCGCAGGCCAGAGACGCAAGCGCCACTGCCGCGCGGGACAGGATGGTGATCATCCCGATGATCCTGGCGGTGGTGCTGATCGTGCTCTACGTGCTTCTGCGCTCAGCGTTGGCGCCCATGGTTCTGGTCGCGGTGACCGTGTTGAGCGCGCTGGCGGCCCTCGGTCTCGGCGGCTGGGCCAGCGTGCACGTGTTCGGCTTCCCGGCGTTGGACAACACCGCGCCGCTGTTCGCGTTCCTGTTCCTGGTGGCACTTGGCGTGGACTACACGATCTTCTTGATCACCAGGGCGCGCGAGGAGACGCCGGAACACGGCACGCGCGGTGGCATCGTGCGCGCGGTGTCGGCGACCGGCGCTGTCATCACCAGTGCAGGCATCGTGCTCGCCGCGGTGTTCTGCGTGCTCGGTGTGCTACCGCTGATCGTGCTGACACAGATCGGCATCATCGTTGGACTGGGCATCCTGTTGGACACGTTCGTCGTTCGCACGGTGATCATTCCCGCGCTGTTCACATTGATCGGGCCCCGCATCTGGTGGCCGGCGCTGCGCGGGGACTACGGTGCGACGAATGGAGAGACGCGAGGTCGACACCGTGCTGGGGAAGGTGCACGTCCGCACCAGCGGCAGCGGTGAGCCGATGCTGTTCTGGCCCAGTCTGCTGATGACGGGCGACATGTGGGCGGCCCAAGCGGAGCACTTCGAAGCCGACCATCAGGTGATCCTCGTCGATCCGCCGGGCTTCGGCGAGAGCGAGAAGCTCACGGCGACATTCACTTTCGATGAATGTGCGCGCTGTATCGCCGACATCCTCGACGACCTGGGAGTCAAGCGCACACATTTCGTCGGAAATTCCTGGGGCGGCATGATCGGCGGCACGTTCGCGGCCAACTATCCCGATCGCATCGGCAACGCGGTGCTGATGAACTGCACGGCATCGCCCGCGGGCATCATGCAGAAGATCGAATACAACTTCCTGCTGGGGATGGCGGGCCTGCTCGGCGGCATCCGCCCGCCTCTGACCGCTTCGGTGCTCAAGGCGTTCCTCGGCCCGACGACGTTTCGCACCCGTCCCGATGTCGTGGCGTCCGTGCGCGAAACGGTGCAGCGGGTCGACCTCCGGTCGGGTAGCTGGGCGGTTCGCAGCGTGGTGCCGTTGCGACCGGATCAGCGCGCACTGCTGGGAAAGGTGAAGACGCCCGTGCTCGTGGTCGCGGGCGCCGAGGATGCGACGTTTCCCGTGCAGGAGACAACGGCGATGGCCGAGGCGATCCCAGGCGCGGCGGCTGAGGTGCTGGACGGGGTGGCACACCTGGCCGCGATGGAGGACCCGGCCGCCGTCAACAAGCTGATCGAGGAGTTTGTCACCGGCGGGTAGCGTCGTTACATGGCTTCCTCCGATGCCGCGCTCCGCGACGGCGAAGCAACCCAACTGCCTCCGCTGCACATGCGGCGGGTCGGCTTCGATCCGACGCCCGCCCTGCGGGAGATCCGCGAGAGCACCGGTGTGCGCACGGCCACCAACTCGTTCGGCATGACCGTTTACCTGGTCACCCGGCACGAAGACATCAAGGCGGTGCTGTCGGATCACGAGCGGTTCTCCAACGGTCGGCCGCCGGGTTTCGTCATCCCCGGCGCGCCACCGGTGTCGGAGGAGGAGCAGGCCAGCTCACGCGCGGGCAACCTGCTGGGCCTCGACCCGCCAGAACACCAGCGGCTGCGCCGCATGCTCACCTCCGAATTCACCATCCGCCGGATGAAGCGGCTGGAACCGCGCATCGTCGAGATCGTCGAAGCGCAGCTCGACTCGATGGAGAAAGCCGAACCGCCAACGGATTTGGTGGCCAACTTCGCGTTGCCGATCCCCTCTCTGGTGATCTGTGAGCTGCTCGGCGTGCCCTACGACGACCGCGACGACTTCCAACGCCGCAGCGCGCGCCAGTTGGATCTCTCGATTCCCATCGCCGAGCGCCTCGAGCTGGTGCGGCGCGGCCGCGAGTACATGGGGTCACTGGTCCAGCGGGCGCGGCGAGCACCCGGCGACGACATCCTCGGCATGCTGGCGCGCGAGCACGGCGACGAGTTGACCGACGACGAACTCATCGGCATCGCAAGCCTGTTGCTGCTCGCCGGGCACGAGACGACGTCGAACATGCTCGGTCTCGGCACACTGGCGCTGCTGCGGCATCCCGAGCAATTGGCCGCCGTCCGCGACGACCCCGATGCGGTCGGACCCGCGATCGAGGAACTGCTGCGCTGGCTGTCGATTGTGCACAGCGCGATCCCGAGGATCACCACCACCGACGTCGAGATAGCGGGTGTGCCCATTCCGGCGGGCGAATTGGTGTTCGTGTCGCTGCCGTCGGGCAACCGCGATCCGGACTTCATCGATGCGCCGGAGGTGCTCGACATCGCCCGCGGCGCACCGGGGCACCTGGCGTTCGGCCACGGTGTGCACCACTGCCTCGGCGCCCCGCTTGCGCGGATGGAGATGCGGATCGCGTTTCCCGCGCTGCTGCGCCGGTTCCCGTCGCTGGCGCTGGCCGAAGACTTCGCCGAGGTGCCGTTCCGGTCGTTTCACTTCATCTACGGTCTGAAATCACTGGAGGTGACGTGGTGAGAGTGCTGGCTGATCGAGACGTGTGCATCAGCGCCGGAAACTGTGTGATGGCCGCGGGCACCGTCTTCGATCAGGATGACGACGGCATCGTGGTGGTGCTGGTCGACGAGGTACCCGATGGCGACGAAGACAACGTCCGCGAGGCGGTACGACTCTGTCCGTCGCAGGCTTTGCAGGTGGCGGGCTAGCCGTCACCGTCCAAGGCGATCACCCCGGCGCGCGCCAGTAGCAGCAGGCTGACCACCAGCACCCACACCGGGAACGCCAGCACCAGCCACATCGTGACGTCGCTGGCGATCAAAAGGCCAACGGCGGCAAGGTAACTCGTGAGGACCAGCCAGCGCGGCATCAGCCCGGTCCTGAGCCAGATGGTGGCCAGCGAGATCATGAACACCGCCGCCATCCGCAGCGCGTAGGTCTTCGTCACCGTCAACAACATCATCTGGCCGAACGCGGCGACGCCCGGGTCGCCGGACGCGTGGCTGCGCTCGAGGCCCGCACCCACCCCGGCGGCGACGAACATCATCGCGATGAACAACAGCCCACTGCCGATGAACACGGTCGAGAAGAACTTGTCTTCGTAACGGCCGAGCCCGTCGCGCACCACGCCCATGAACCACAGGAATGCGATGGCCGCGAACGGCATGATCGTCGCCGCGATCTTCAAATTCGTGCTGCCGGCCCGCAGCCACTGCGCACCGGGTTGCTCACCCTCCGGTAGCGCAAGCCGGATCAGCACCAGCGAGGTGGCGAACAGCAGCGCGAACAACACACCGGCGACCGCCGCTGTCCGTGGGGTGGACAGCCTGCGCACGCCGGTCGGGTTCATGGCTGTCCGGGCAGCAATCTGACCATCAACCCGTTCGCCTCGGCGAGCAGGTTCTGTTCGGAGTCGTACAGCGCCGCGTTGACGAATGCCTTGCGGCCCTCGGTTTCTCGGACCCAGCCGCGTGCGGTCAGCGGGGTGTCTATCGGCGTCACCTTGCGGTAGTCGACGTGCAGGAACGCGGTGCGGCTGATCGGTCGGCCCGCCGCGTGAATCACCATGCCGAACACCGAATCGAACAGCAGCGGCAGCACGCCGCCGTGCACCGCGTAGTTCCCGCCGACCGAGAACCTGCTGAACTGCACGCTCAGTTCGACGCCGTCGGGTTCGAACTTCGTCACCCGGTACGGCGGCATCAGCAGACTGCCCGCGCCCGGTAGCGACGGCACCCGGTTGGCCGGGCCGACGCCCTCGGGCGCCTCGAACGGGTCGAGCAGCTTCACCAGTTCCTCGGCGCGGTCGGCGGCCAACTCCCACGTGTCACTGTCGGGATCCGCCGACACCGCGAGATCCTGCGCCCTGCGCATCGCGGCGAGAAACCGCCCGAACCCGAAACCCGGCTGCGCCGCTTCGAAATTCGGGAACCCACCGTGCTTGTCGTAGTCGGGGTCGGCCAGATGTGGGTCGTCCGCGGAACTCACCTTGCCGCCAGGATGTCGCGCCGCACGATGGTCTGCTCACGCCCCGGCCCGACGCCGATGCACGAAACATGCGCTCCGGCAAGTTCTTCCAGCCGCAGCACATAGTCGCGGGCCTTCGCAGGGAGATCGTCGAACTCGCGGGCGTGGGAGATGTCCTCCCACCAGCCCGGCAACTCCTCGTAAACCGGTTCGGCGCGGGCGATGTCGCTCTGCGTCATCGGCATCTCGTCGGTGCGCTTGCCGTCCACGGTGTAGCCGACGCAGATCGGCACCGTCTCCAGGCTGGACAACACGTCGAGCTTGGTCAGGAAGTAGTCGGTGATGCCGTTCACCCGGGTGGCGTAGCGGGCGATGACAGCGTCGAACCATCCGCAGCGACGACGCCTGCCTGTCGTCACGCCGAATTCGCCGCCCGTCTTCGACAGATACTCGCCCTTTTCGTCGAACAACTCCGTCGGGAACGGACCGGACCCCACCCGCGTGGTGTACGCCTTCAGGATGCCGAGCACCGTGGTGATGCGTGTCGGGCCGATACCCGAACCCACCGCTGCACCGCCTGCCGTCGGATTCGACGACGTGACAAAGGGATACGTGCCGTGATCGACGTCGAGCAGCGTGCCCTGCGACCCTTCCAGCAGCACCGTCTCGCCGTTTTCGAGTGCGGTGTTCAGCAGGAAGCGGGCGTCGGCGATGCGGTGCTTGAACCCCTCGGCCTGACCCAGCAGGCTCTCGACCACCTCGGCGGCCACCAGCGCCTTGCGGTTGTAGATCTTGACCAGCACCTGATTCTTGAATTCCAGTGCGGCCTCGATCTTTTCGGCCAGCTGCGCCTCGTCGAGGACGTCGGCGACACGAATGCCGATGCGCGCGATCTTGTCCTGATAGCACGGCCCGATACCGCGGCCGGTGGTGCCGATCTTCTTGCTGCCCGCGTACCGCTCGACCACCTTGTCGATCGCGACGTGGTACGGCATCAGCAGGTGGGCGTCGGCCGAGATCAGCAGTCGCTCGGTGTCGACGCCGCGATCCTCGAGGCCCTTGAGCTCGTCGAGCAGCACACCCGGGTCGACGACCACACCGTTGCCGATGACGTTGGTGACGCCCGGCGTGAGGATCCCCGACGGAATCAGGTGAAGGGCGAAGTTCTCTCCGGTCGGCAGCACCACGGTGTGGCCCGCGTTGTTACCGCCCTGGTAACGAACGACCCATTGGACGCGGCCACCGAGCAGATCGGTCGCCTTTCCTTTGCCCTCGTCACCCCATTGGGCGCCAATGAGCACGATTGCCGGCATGGCATAGTCTCCCGCTTTATCTGCCTCAAAACTGTGGCAGCCGGTGACACACCTTATCCCAGCCGACTTCGAGGAGTGCCGTTGACCACAACCGATGTTGTGGTGTTGCGGGCCGACCGCCGACTTCCGCGCGCGCTGCGCGGCCTTCCCGAGGTCGGCATCGACGAGGTCGCCGACTGCCGCAGGGTGATCGTCATCGGCCCGCATGCCGACGTCGCGGCCGTCCTGACGCGCCTACTCAAGGCCGATCGGCTCGAAGTTGAGGTGGGCCACGTCCGCAGGCCGTGGCAGGCGCGCCGGATACGTGACGGTCAGGCGCAGCGGGTGCCGCTGATCCGCGACGACACCGGCACCGTCATCGTCGGCGCGGCCGAATGGCGCGGCGATCCAGCCGGAAAAACCCTGCACGGCGAAGCCGTCGTCGACGACACCGTGCTGTTCGACGGCCAGGTCAGCGGTGTGCGCATCGAGCCGACCCTGTCGATGCCCGGCCTGCGGGCGGCCGTCGTTGGCGGAGGCAGGCGCCGATGGGTCAGCGGCCGCGCCGCCCAACTCGGCAGCCACGGGGCGACGGTGATCCGCGACGGCGTGCCCACCGCGAAACCGGTCAGGCGCTCGACGTTCTACCGGCACACCGAAGGCTGGCTACGGGTCGGCTGACCTGGGCATTTCACGTCCTTCCAACACCTACCGAAGGCCACGGCGGCAGTGTGGGCGCATGACAGATCTTCGAGTCGGCGTTTTCGCCCCGGTCGGGCAATTCGCGGCGCCTGCCGAACAGCGCGAGGCCATGCTGGCCAGGATCGCCTCGGCCGGTGTCGACCACGTGTGCGTCAACGACCACGTCAGCTTCCTCGTCGGCGCGGGCGCGGACGCGCTGATCGACGCCGCCGCGGTGCTGACCCGCTACCCCGGCCTGCCCTGCTACATCGCGCTGTATCTGCTCCCGCTGCGCCATCCGGTGCTGGTCGCACGCCAACTGGCGAGCCTGGCCGAGCACGCACCCGGGAGGCTGACGTTCGGCGTCGGGATCGGCGGCGAGGACCCGCACGAGTACGAGGTCTGCGGGGTCGACCCAAGCACCCGCGGTCGCAGGATGGACGAGTCGCTCGAGTTGCTGCGCGCGCTGTCCGACGGCAAGCCGGTCAGCTTCGACGGAGAGTTCTTTCGTGTGCGCGACGCGCAGATCGTCCCCGCGCCCCCATCGCCGATCCCGATCACGATCGGCGGCCGGTCGGAGGCCGCGGTGCGCCGCGCAGGGCAGTACGGCGACGGCTGGCTGGGGATCTGGGTCTCCCCGCAGCGGTACCGCTCGGTGGTCGACCAGGTCGCCATGCATGCGGTGCACGCGGGCAGAAATCCGAACGGCTTCGAGCACGCGCTCAACGTGTGGTGCGGTTTCGGCCCTAACAAGCAGGACGCCCGAGGCCCACTCGCGATCGGAATGCGGACCTTCTACCAGATGCCGTTCGAGCCATTCGAACGCTATTCGCCGTACGGCACCCCGGCGGACGTCGCCGAATTCCTTGCCTCGTACGTCGAGGCAGGTTGCTCGGTGTTCAACGTGATCGCGTGCGCCGTAGATCATGAAACCGCGGTGTCCGGAGTTGCGGAGGTGCGCCGACTGCTGCGCGCGGTAGCTTCGTGACGTGACCATCCGCCCGCTGCATCAATCGGTGCGGCCAAGCCCGATCTTCCTGGCCATCGTGGCGCTCGCGGTCGTCGGCGCGGTGCTGGCCTGGGTGGCCGCCGACGCCCGGCGTCCGCTGGCGTACGTCGGCGTGTTCATCTTCGTGATCGCGGGCTTTCTGGTCACGCTGTGCGTACACGAATTCGCCCACGCCTACACCGCATGGCGGTTCGGTGATCGCGGTGTCGAGTCGCGCGGCTACCTGACGCTCAACCCGCTGAAGTACACCCACCCGCTGCTCTCGCTCGGTCTGCCCGCGCTGTTCATCGCGCTCGGCGGCATCGGCCTGCCCGGCGGTGCGGTGTACGTGCGCACGTCGTGGATGACCACCCGGCAGAAGACGCTCGTCAGCCTGGCCGGCCCGGCCACCAACCTGGCATTCGCGATCATGCTGCTGGTGATCACCCGCCTGATGTGGGATCCCGAGCACCTGGTGTTCTGGGCCGCCATGGCGTTCCAGGGCTTCCTGCAGGTGACCGCGTTCGTGCTGAACATCCTGCCGGTGCCCGGCCTGGACGGGTACAGCGCGCTCGAACCGCATCTGAGCCCGCAGACCCAGCGCATGATGGAGCCCGCGAAGGGCTGGGCGTTCTTCGTGCTGCTGCTGTTGCTGTTCACCCCGCAGGTCAACCGCTGGTTCTTCGGGATCGTGCTGTGGTTCTTCGACGCGTCCGGGGTGCCCCAGGGGTTGATCGGGTGGGGCATGGACCTGACGCGGTTCTGGTCGGCCTGGTTCTGAGCACCTCCTTGCGACATATGCGTGATTGCGCATAGATTGCTGGCATGGGCGCCGGACATGATCACAGCCACCCGGATGCCCGTGTCAGCAGGATGGTCATCGCCGCCGGCATCCTGACCGCCTTCTTCGTCCTCGAGTTGACCACGGCGCTGGTGATCAATTCGCTGGCCCTGCTCTCCGACGCAGGCCACATGCTGACCGACCTGGTCGCGATGTTCATGGGCCTGACCGCGGTGCTGCTCGCTCGCCATGGCAGCGCGTCGCCGGCCCGGACGTACGGGTGGCACCGCGCCGAGGTGTTCACAGCCGTCGCCAACGCGGTGTTGCTGCTCGGGGTTGCGACGTTCATCCTGGTCGAGGCCATCGAGCGACTCGGCGACGCGCCCGACGTCCCCGGCGTGCCGATGATCGTCGTCGCGCTGGCGGGGCTGGTGGCCAACGCGGCCGTGGTGCTGCTGCTGCGGTCGCACTCCAAGGACAGCCTCGCCGTCAGAGGCGCCTACATGGAGGTGGTGGCCGACACCGTCGGCAGCATCGGCGTGTTGATCGCGGGCATCGTCACCGTCACGACGGGCTGGCCGTACGCCGACGTGGTGGTCGCGGTGTTGGTCGCGCTGTGGGTGCTGCCGCGCGCCATCTCGCTCGCCCGCGCCGCGCTGCGGATCCTTTCCGAGTCGTCACCGACCCACATCGACGTCGACGAACTGCGCAGCGCGCTGTGCGCCGTCGAGGGCGTAACCGAGGTGCACGACCTGCACGTGTGGACGCTGGTGCCGGGCAAGGACATGGTGACCGCGCACCTGACCAGCAGCCGCGACTCGGCGCTGGTGCTCGACGACGCCCGCGCGGTGCTCAGCGCACGCGGGCTGGACCACGCGACAGTCCAGGTGGAACCGCCCGATGCGGCCGCCGACTGTGAATGCGAAGCCGAGCGCTAGCCCACCGGCCGGGCTCCTCAACGCGGCCTTCCGCCGCTTGATCGTCGTCCGGCTAGCCGAGGCCCAGCTCGACCCGCGCCTCCGGGTCGCAGTCGTCGAGCAGATCGAGACAGCGCTGATATTCGTCGGTCTCACCGATCGAGTCGGCGGCCCGCGCCAGCGCCGCCACACAGCGCAGGAACCCGCGGTTGGGCTCGTGACGGTAAGGCACCGGGCCGAAACCCTTCCAGCCGTTGCGGCGCAACTGATCCAGGCCGCGGTGATACCCGGTGCGGGCGTACGCGTAGGCCGTGATGGCCTTGTCGTCGGCGAGCGCATCCTCCGCGAGCGCGGCCCACGCCACCGACGCGGACGGATGCGCGGCCGCGACGATCGCCGGATTCTCGGCGGCGGCCAGTTCGGCCTCCGCCGCAGGGTCACCGGGTAGCAGTACCGGATCAGGTCCGAGGAGATCTCCCATGCGCGTCATGGCCTCATTGTGCCGATAAGCTGCACCGGTAGTTCGCAGAGGGAGGGACCGCAGCAGGGATGTCGAACCCATCAGGGCCGCAGCAGCCGGATGACGCCGCGAACATCGAGGAGACCGCCGAGACAGAGCCCGCTGAGGCGGTGACCGATCCGCAGCACGAGCCCGCCACCGAGATCCTGTTGTCGCCGGAGGCCCAGGCTCAACTGCCCGCCGACGAGACGGACCAGCCCGCCGAGCGGCGGTTCACCGCGCCGTCAGGCTTCGACGGCTCGACGCAGCGCATCGACACCCCCGCCGACCCGGCCACCGAGGTGATGCCGCCGGTACAGGCGCAAGCCGTGGGTCAATCCAAACCCGTTACACCGCAACATATTCCGCCACGCGACGACGCGCCAAAGCCGGCACGCGTCCGGCGCAGCTGGGGCTGGGTGATCGCGCTGGTGTTGGTCATCGCGGCGTTGGTCGCCGTCGCCATCCTCGGCACGGTGCTGCTGACCAGGGACAAGACGCCGAAGGCATCCGAAGAGGACAAGGTTCGCAGCACCATCCAGAACTTCGACGCCGCGGTGCAGAGCGGTGACCTGGCCACGCTGCGCAGCATCACCTGCGGCAGCACCCGGGACAGCTACGTCAACTACAACGAGGCGGCGTGGAAGGAAACCCATTCCCGGGTGGCGGCGGCCAAGCAGTATCCGGTGGTCGCCAGCATCGACCAGGTGGTGGTCAACGGCGATCACGCCGAGGCCAACGTCACCACGTTCATGGCGTATGCGCCGCAGACCCGGTCGACGCGCAGCTTCGATCTACAGTTCCGCGACGACCAGTGGAAGATCTGTCAGACAGCCAGCTAGGGCTGCTGCGACATCGCATAACAGGTGGCGAAGTGCTCCTGCGTGCACGGGATTCCGTTCACCTGCGCGAACTGACCCGGCTGGCTGACGATGTCGGCGCCCTGCTGGGGAACGGTGACGCCCACGGGCGGGCCGCCACCCGACTGCCCCTGCGTGCACACCCCGTCGAAGCGAGGAACCGTGCCCCACGGGCAGGTGTTGGCCGATGCCGGCGCGGCCACCGCGATGGTTCCCATGGCGGTCGCGGCGGTGGCGCAGGCGATCAGGATTTTCCGCTTCACGGTCACAGCCTAACGCGCCGAAACCGACCGGCCGGCACTGTGAAGGTCATTGCACGCCTCCACCACCCGCTCACTCATCGACGCCTCGGCCTTCTTCAGGTAGCTGCGCGGATCGTAGACCTTCTTGTTGCCGACCTCGCCGTCGATCTTCAGCACACCGTCGTAGTTGCTGAACATGTGGCCTGCGAGCGGACGAGTGAACGCATATTGGGTGTCGGTGTCGACGTTCATCTTCACCACGCCATATTTGAGCGAGTCCTCGATCTCCGACTTCAGCGATCCGGATCCGCCGTGGAACACGAAGTCGAAAGGCTTTGCGCCCTCGGCCAATCCGAGCTTGGCCGCGGCGACCTGCTGGCCCTGCGCGAGGATGTCGGGCCGTAGTTTGACGTTGCCTGGTTTGTAGACACCGTGCACGTTGCCGAACGTGGCGGCCAGCAGGTACTTACCGTGCTCGCCGGCGCCCAGCGCGTCGATCGTTTTCTCGAAATCCTCGGGTGTGGTGTACAGCTTGTCGTTGATCTCGTGAGCGACGCCGTCCTCCTCGCCGCCGACGACACCGATCTCGATCTCGAGGATGATCCGCGCTGCCGCCGCCTCCTTGAGCAGTTCGCGGGCGATGTCGAGGTTCTCGTCGATCGGCACCGCCGACCCGTCCCACATATGTGACTGGAACAGCGGGTTTCGGCCCTCGGACACCCGCTGCTGCGAAATCGCCAGCAGCGGTCTGACGTAGCTGTCCAGCTTGTCCTTCGGGCAGTGGTCGGTGTGCAGTGCGACGGTGACCGGGTACTTGTCGGCAACGATGTGCGCGAACTCGGCAAGCGCGACGGCGCCGGTCACCATGTCCTTTACGCCCAGTCCGGAGCCGAATTCGGCTCCGCCAGTGGAGAATTGGATGATGCCGTCGCTGCCGGCATCGGCGAACCCCTTGAGGGCGGCGTTAATCGTCTCCGAGGACGTGCAGTTGATCGCCGGGAACGCGAACGAGTGCTCCTTAGCTCGACCCAGCATCTCCGCATATACCTCGGGCGTGGCGATGGGCATATCAGTTCCTCCCGGCTTCGACAGATTCGTTGAAGTATCTCAAGAACGAGGCCGACTCACATCGTCAGCACCATGCGGTAGCGCGCGCGACCCTCGTCCATCGCCGCGTACGCGTCGGCGGCCTCGGCCAGCGGCCGCTCCTCGCTCCACGCGCGCACACCGGTCAGCACCGCGAAAGCCATGGTCTCCTCGATATCGCGTGACGTGCCGGACGGATGCCCCTGCACCGAGGTGCCGGGGGCGATCAGCTGCATCGGGGAAATTGGCAGCGGGTCGGCGGTGACGCCGACGATCACGAGTTCACCCTCCGGCGCCAGTCCGCCGACCGTGTCGGCCATCGCTTGCGAGTTGGCCGCCGTCGCGAGCACCACCGAGGCGCCTCCGAGGGCCTGCAATGCGTCCGCGACGTCGACCGCGCGCGAATCGATGAAGTGATGCGCACCGAGTTCACGCGCGTTGGCCTCCTTGTCGGCGCCGCGGGCTATCGCGATCGTCTCGAACCCCATGACCCTGGCCCACTGCACACCGAGGTGACCAAGCCCGCCGACGCCGAGCACCGCCACGCGGTCGCCGGCCACCGCCTTGGTCCGCCGCAGCGCGTTGTAGGTGGTCACCCCCGCGCAGCCCATCGGCGCCGCCTCGGCGAAGGACAACTCGTCCGGGATGCGCGCGAGCGCCGTCGCGGGCGCGACCACCGACTCGGCGTAGCCGCCCGGATAGTGCCAACTCGGCACCTCCCCGTTCACGCACTGCATGAACTTGCCCTGCCGACAGGGGATGCAGCGGTTGCAGTTGCCGCCGAACCAGCCCACCGCCACCCGGTCGCCAACGGCGAATCCCTCGACACCCTCGCCCAACTCCGCGACGGTGCCCGCAATTTCGTGGCCAAGGGTCAACGGCCACGTCATATTCGGAAAGCCGCCTGCGACGAAACCGTGGTCGGTTCCGCAAACTCCACAGGCGGCGACCGTGATGCGGACCCGCCCTGGACCCGGCGCGGCGGTTTCGACGTCGACGAGGGTCAGCGGCCCGTTCGCGGACGCCACTTGGACAGCTTTGTGAGTGGCCATAGCCGACCCTAGCCCCGGCACAGCGTCCGGTCAGGGTGTCGCCGGTATCTTGGGGGGCCTATGAACTTTCACCTGGCGGCTGCGGACCAGCTGGCGCTCATGCCGGACTTCCTGGATCCGATCAAGCTCATCGGCTACTTCGGCACGTGGGCGCTGGTCGGCCTGCTGGTCGTCATCTTCGTCGAATCCGGCGTGCTGTTTCCGGTGTTGCCAGGCGACACGCTGCTGTTCGTCGCGGGCATGCTCGCCGCGGGCACGGCCGCCGCCGGTCAGGCCAACTTCACGCTGTGGCAGCTACTGGTTTTCATCCCGATTGCCGCCGTCCTCGGTGGGCAGGTCGGTTACTTCATCGGCCGGTACGTGGGCACTCACATGTTCAAGCCGAACGCGCGCATCCTCAAGCAGCGCTATCTGGACGAGGCGCATTCGTTCTTCGAACAGCGCGGGCCGTTCGCGATCGTGATCGCCAGGTTCGTGCCGATCGTGCGGACGCTGGCGCCCATCACCGCGGGCGCCGCCAAGATGGGGTACGCCACGTTCACGTTGTTCAACGTCATCGGCGCTGTGGTTTGGGGCATCGGCCTGACCCTGCTCGGATACGGCCTGGGTCAGTTCGACATCATCCAGAAGCTGCTGGAGCCGATCTTCATCCTGATCGCAGTCGCGTCCGTGACGCCGATGATCATCGAGTGGTACAAGCGGCGCCGGGCCGCCAAGCGGGCGGGCGAACCCGCGCCGGAAGGCTAGTCGGTCAACGCGGTGAACAGCTCACGCAGTCCGGTGACGGAATGCGCGGGCAGCAACAGGTCGCAGTACGGCAGCGCGGCGGCCATCGACGCGGCCAGCGGCCGGAACCCAGGTTGCGCGGCGCGCGGATTGAGCCACACCAGCTTGTGAGCGCGCCGACGCACCCGGGCCAGCGCGTGCGCCAGGATCTCCGGCGGGTCACTGTCCCAGCCGTCGGAGGCGATGATCACCACCGCGCCGCGCAGTGCGTTGCCGTGCGAGCCGCCAACCAGATCGGCGACACAGCGCCCCAGATGGGTGCCGCCGTAGCGGTCGGTGACCTTCGCATTGGCCTTGGCCAACGCCACCTCGGCCGACCGATTCGCCAGCGCGGCGGTCAACCGCGTCAGCGACGTCGAGAACGCGAAGACCTCCGGACGAATCCCCTTCTGCCGCAGCGCCGCTGCCCGCATCAGATGCAGATACACGGTGGCGTACTGTCGCATCGACTGGCTGACGTCACATGCCATCACGACTCGACGGGGGTGGCGGCGGGCGCGGGTACGGGCCAGCCGCACCGGCTCCCAGCCCGTGGTGCGTGAGGCTTTCATCGTCTCGCGCATGTCGATGCGCTTGCCGTGCTGATGCGGCTCGCGGCGAAGGCTGCGGCGCTGCGGCCAACTGTCCGCCGCCCGCTCCAGCCAGTCGCCGAGCTGACGGAGGTCGGCCGCGTCGAACCGGTCGAACGGTTCGTCGACCCGCGCGACGAAGCGGCTTGGCAGCGTGTCGGGGACGGCCACCTCGGTCTCATGGGTATCGGATGCCGTCACCGACGCGGGCAGCGTGCTCCACGGCAAGTTCCCTTCGGCGACCGGGTTCTCGCGACCGGGCACGCCGGCGTCGGCTGCGGCCGTGGTGCCGAGGCTGCGCTTGAGCCCAGGCGGATCGACACCGAACACCGCGTCGGCGAACACCGCCTCGAACACCGCGTCGAACGCGGTCAGGTCCTCGACGCGGTTCACCAGCGTCAATCGCGCGTGCCAGTACAGCTGTGTTCGGGTGCGCGGCCATTGCCGGCGCATTATGTCGACGAATGAGGTTGGGCCGCTTGGCGATACCGCTACTGAACCGCAGTGGAGCCGCTGCACGAGGGCGACGGCAAAGGCGGCGATGTCGACGCCCCGCAGCAGCAGCGGGGTGGTCATCGCTTGCGGCGCCTGCCGAGCACCAACACGATGACCGCCAACGCGAGGGCGGCCACCACCAGCGGCGTGTATCGCTTCAGCGCGTCGCCGCCCGCGAGCTGGATCAGGTCTATGGGCTCCGCGGCCGGCGGGCTCGCAGGCTGGGCCGGTGCGTTGCGGTCATCCTCGGGGGCGGCGGCGGGCGCCTTGTCGTCGGCCAGCTTCGCCTCCAGCGATTCGACGAACTGACGCAGCAGCTTCTCCGAAACCTGTTGCAACATACCGCTTCCGAATTGTGCGAGCTTGCCGACCACCTTGAGGTCGGTGTCGACGGTGACGCGGGTGTGGTCGCCCTCGTCGTGCAGTTGGGCCGTGACGCTCGCTGCCGCGTTGCCGGTGCCGCGCGCCTCCTTGCCCTTACCGTCGATGACCGCGCGGTGCTGCTCGCGGTCCTGCTCGACGAAGTGGACCTTACCGCTGAACTCGCTGGTCACCGGACCCACCTTGACCTTCACCTTGCCGAGCACATCGTCGCCGTCGCGGCCCGTCATCTGCGCGCCGGGCATCAGCGGGATCACTTGTTCGAGATCGGTGAGGACATCCCAAGCATCCTCGATGGGGACACTGACGGTGAACTCGTTTTCGATCTTCATCGAGCGATTCCTCTCATTGGCTGCCGTAGGTTGCGAACGCTTCGCTGATCAGCGCGTGGTCGTCGGGGGTCTTGGCCAGCGCGCCAAGGCTTGTCGATCCCAGGGCGATGTCGGTGGCGATCAGGTCGGTCACCCCGAGCGCCACCAGGGCGGCCACCCAGTCGATCGTCTCGGCCACCCCCGGCGGCTTGTCGAGGTCGAGAGTCCGTGTCTCGCCGACGAACTGGGCGGCGTGCTGGATCAGCGCAGCGGTCGCACCCGGCACCGTCCGGCGCACGATCGCGGCCGCCCTGGCAGGCTCCGGATACTCGATCCAGTGGTAGAGGCAGCGCCTCCGAAGCGCGTCGTGCAGATCGCGGCTGCGGTTGGAGGTGAGCACGACGATGGGAGGGCGCGCAGCGACGTAGGTACCGAGTTCGGGAACCGTCACCGCCGCCTCCCCGAGGAACTCCAGCAGCAGCGCCTCGAATTCGTCGTCAGCGCGGTCGATTTCGTCGATCAACAGCACCGGGACGCCGGGGCCGCGGTAACGCACGCACTGCAGGATCGGCCGGTCGACCAGATAGGCCTCGGTGTACAGGTCGCTTTCCTCGATCGCCGTATGACTCGCCTCGGCGAGGCGGATGCTGAGCAGTTGACGTTGATAGTTCCAGTCGTATATCGCTTCGCTGGCCGTCAACCCCTCGTAGCACTGCAACCGGAGAAACGGGGCATCCAGCACGGCGGCAAGGGTTTTGGCGGCGGTGGTCTTGCCGACTCCCGGCTCGCCCTCCAACAGCAGCGGTCGACCGAGGATGACTGCGAGGTAGATCGCCGAGGCGGTGCCGGTGTCGAGCAGGAAGTCGTGGACATCGAATCGGCCGATCACCTCGTCGACATCGCGGAACAGCGTCATCGCGCCAGCGATTCGCATAGCCGGCGGTAGTCGTCCCAGGTGTCCACGTCGAGCGGGACCGCGTCGTCGATCGGCACGCGTCGCACTCCGTAGCGGCCGGATTCCATCAGCCGCCACACACCCTTGTCGCCATGCAGTTTCTCCAACTCGCCGAACACTCTGCGCCCCAGCCAGAACGGATGGCCGACACCGTCAAGGTATTCGCACACCGCCAGTGCGTCCTCACGCGACGAGGCAATCAACTTCGTCACCGTCGAGCATGTCACGCCCGGCTGATCGCCCAGCATCAGCACCACACCGTCGGCGCGTTGGTCGACCCACCCCAACGCCGTTTGCAGGGACGAGGAGCAGCCCGAACCCGGATCGTCGGCGAGCACGATGTCCAGCCCGTCCAACGCCACGGCCTGCCTCACCTCGTCGGCCACCGCACCGAGGGTGACGATGAGTTGGTCGAACGGGCAGTTGCGGGCCATCTCCAACGTGGCGCCGAGCAACGTCGTATTGCCAAGCGGCAGCAACTGTTTTGGTGTGCCCAACCGGCGTGAGCCGCCCGCCGCCAGCACCACACCGGTCACCCGTGACCGTGGCATGCTTCTTCCCTCGGGGCGGGCGCGGCGGCCGTGCACCCTGGTGCGCTCACACCGTCCACGCGTATCGCACGGATCACCTCGGCCAGGATCGACACGGCGATCTCGGCGGGGGTCTTCCCGCCGATCGGCAGCCCGACCGGGGTGTGCACGCGGCGCCGTTCGGCGTCGGTCAGCTCAAGGCCCGCCAGGATCGACCGGCCGCGAACCGCGCTGGCAACCAGGCCGATGTAGCCGACGCCCGCGTCGAGTGCCGCCCGGATGGTCTCGGCTTCCGGGCCGCCATGGGTGGCGATGACGACGGCGGTGGCCTGGCCGGTGTCGCCGTCACCGTCGCGGTGCACGTCGTAACCCAGCGCCGCGGTGGCCGCGGCGAGCGCCCGCGCTATCGGGGTGGCACCGCAGATCCGCAGCAGCGGCGCGGGTACCTGCGGGTCGAGGAAGATCTCCAGCGCACCGCCGGACAGGCACGGGTTGACGACGACGCATGCCCCCGGCGCTTCGGGGAACTGCACGTCGCCGTCCGGCAACACCCGCAGCAGTACGCTTTCCCCGGCCTGCAACGCCCCGAGCGCCGCCTTACGCACCGAGTTCTGCGTGCACTGACCGCCGACGAATCCTTCGATTGTGCCGTCGGACAACAGGATCGCCTGATCGCCCGCATGCGCGGAGGCCGGTTGCTGCGCGCGCACCACCGTGGCGTGGACGAACGGCATCCGCGCGCGGCGCAGTTGCTGGGCCCGATCACTGACTGTCATGAAGGCTCCTCTAGATCGGCGGAGTGGCTCTGCCCTGCATGGCTTCCCACACCCGCGACGGCGTCAGCGGCATGTCGGCGTGCCGGACCCCGAACGGCGCCAACGCATCCACCACGGCGTTGACCACCGCGGGCGGGGATCCGACCGTGGCCGATTCGCCGATACCTTTGGCCCCGATCGGGTGATGCGGTGACGGTGTGATGGTGAAACCGGTCTCCAGGTTCGGCACCTCGACGGCGGTCGGGATCAGATAGTCCATCAGCGAACCGCCGAGGCAGTTGCCTTCCTCGTCGAACGCGATCATCTCCATCAGCGCCATGCCGATGCCGTCGACGATGCCACCGTGCACCTGACCCTCGATGATCATCGGGTTGATCCTGGTGCCGCAGTCGTCGACCGCGAGGAACCGGCGCACCTTCACCACAGCCGTTCCCGGGTCGATGTCGACCACGCAGAAGTACGCGCCGTACGGATAGGTGAGATTCTCGGGGTTGTAACAGATTTGCGCATCGAGACCACCTTCGATCCCGTCCGGTAGATCGCCTGCGCCGTGTGCGCGCATCGCGATGTCCTGGATGGTCACCGAGGCCGACGGGTCACCTTTGACACCGAAGCTGCCCTTGCCCCACTCCAGGTCGGCGACCGAGGCTTCGAGCATGCCGGAGGCGATGATCTTGGCCTTGTCGCGGACCTTGCGCGCCACCAGCGCAGCGGCGGCACCGGAAACCGGCGTCGACCGACTGCCGTACGTTCCGAGTCCGAACGGCGTCTGGTCGGTGTCGCCGTGCACCACTTCGATATCGTCGGGCGGGATGCCGAGTTCTTCGGCGACGATCTGGGCGAACGTGGTCTCGTGACCCTGGCCCTGGGTTTGAACTGACAGCCGCACAACGGCTTTGCCGGTCGGATGCACCCGCAGTTCGCAGCCGTCGGCCATGCCGAGCCCGAGGATGTCCATGTCCTTGCGTGGGCCCGCGCCGACGGCCTCGGTGAAGAACGCCATGCCGATGCCCATCAGTTCGCCGCGCTCACGCCGCTGGAGCTGCTCGGCGCGCAGTGCGTCGTAGCCGATCATGTCCATCGCCAGCCGCATGGTCTTCTCGTAGTCACCCGAGTCGTACACCCAGCCGGTCTTCGACTTGTACGGGAACTGCTCGGGTTTCAGCAGATTCGCCAGTCGCAGCTGCGCCGGGTCCATCTGCAGTTCGTGTGCGAGGCAGTCCACCAGTCGCTCGACGAAGTACACGGCTTCGGTGATGCGGAACGAGCACGCGTAGGCCACGCCGCCCGGCGCCTTGTTGGTGTAGACGGCGGTCATGTGGCAGTACGCGGCTTCGATGTCGTAGCTGCCGGTGAACACCCCGAAGAAGCCGGCCGGATACTTCACCGGTGCGGCGGTGCCGTTGAATGCGCCGTGATCGGCCAGCACATTCGACCGAATCGCGAGAATCTTGCCGTCTTTGGTGGCGGCGATCTCGCCTACCATGATGTAGTCGCGGGCGAACCCGGTGCTGGTCAGGTTCTCGCTGCGGTCCTCCATCCATTTCACCGGCTTGCCGAGCAGCAGCGAGGCCACGATGGCGCAGACGTAGCCCGGATAGATCGGCACCTTGTTGCCGAATCCGCCGCCGATGTCGGGCGAGATGACCCTGATCTTGTGTTCGGGCAGGCCTGCCACCAACGCGTACAGCGTGCGGTGGGCGTGCGGCGCCTGGCTGGTCGACCACAGTGTCAGCTTGCCGGTCACCGGGTCGAGGTCGGCCACCGCGCCGCACGTTTCCATCGGCGCGGGATGCACTCGGGGATAGACGATTTCCTGTTTGACCACGACATCGGCCTTGGCGAACGCCGCCTCGGTGGCGGCGGCGTCGCCGGTCTCCCAGTCGAAGCAGTGGTTGTCCGTCTTGCCGTCGAGGTCGGTGCGGATCACCGGGGCGTCGGGGTCGAGCGCCTTGCGGGCGTCGATCACCGGGTCGAGCGGATCGTATTCGACGTCGATGAGTTCCAGTGCGTCCCTGGCGGCGTACCGGTCGGTGGCGACGACGAACGCCACCTCCTGACCTTGGAACCGCACCTTGTCGGTGGCCAGCACCGCCTGGACGTCGTTGGACAGTGTCGGCATCCACGCCAGGCCCTTCTCGGCGAGGTCGGCACCCGTGACCACCGCCTTGACCTTCGGATGTGCCTGTGCCGCAGTGGTGTCGATGCCGACGATGCGGGCGTGCGCGTACGGCGACCGCAGGATCGCCAGATGCAGCATGCCGGGCAGCGTGACGTCGTCGACGTAATTGCCGCGTCCCCTGATGAACCGCGGATCCTCCTTGCGCAGCATCCGGCCGTGTCCGCAGGGCTTCTGGTCGTTGTCGGCGGTATCTTCTGGCCGGATTTCGGTGGTGGTCATGCCTTCGCCTCCACGTCGGCGTGTTCGGCGGCCCACTGGATGGACCGCACGATCGTGGTGTAGCCCGTGCAGCGGCAGATCTGCCCGGAGATGGCCTCGCGGATGGTCTTCTCGTCGGGATCCGGTACGCGGTCGAGAAGTGCGCGCGCGGTGATCATCATGCCCGACGTGCAGAACCCGCACTGCAGTCCGTGGCACCGCATGAAGCCCTCCTGCACAGGATCGAGGTGGCCGTCGGTTTCGAGGCCTTCCACGGTGCGGATGCTGTGTCCGCCCGCCATCGCCGCGAGCACAGTGCACGACTTGACTGGTTCGCCGTCCATCTCGACGACGCAGGTGCCGCAGTTGCTGGTGTCGCAGCCCCAGTGAGTTCCTGTGAGCCGCAACTGGTCCCGCAGGAAGTGGACGAGCAGTGTGCGCGGCTCGACCTCGGCGGTGACCGGTTCACCGTTGACCGTCATGGTGACCTGCATGGCTAATTCCCTTCCACGGCTGGGGCGTTGCGTATCCGCTGCACCGCGCTGCGCAGTGTTCGGACGGTGAGTTCGTTGGCAAGGTGGCGCTTGTACTCCGCGCTGCCCCGCATGTCGGTGACCGGACTGCAGGCCTGCTCGGCATCGCGCCCTGCGTCGGCGAAGGTTTCCTCGGTGGCGGGCCGGCCCGCCAGGCCCGCGCCGACGGCGGCCAGTGCGTCGCCGTCGGTGTTGACCGCCGTCAGCCCCAACCTGGCCGTGACGATGGTGTCGCCGTCGAGTGTCACCGCGGCGCCCGCCGCGGCCACCGCCCAGTCGCCGACTCGGCGTTCGACCTTCGCATAGGCATTCGAGCTGTTGTGCCGCAACGGAATCCGAATTTCGATGAGCATCTCGTTGTGGGCCAGCGACGTCTCGTACGGACCGGCGAGGAAGTCGTCGATCGGGATCTCGCGCTCACCGGACGGGCCGCGGGCCAGGCAGACCGCGTTCAGCACGGTGCACACCGTGGTGAGGTCCTCGGCCGGGTCGGCCTGACACAGCGAACCTCCGACCGTGCCACGGTTGCGCACCACGGGATCGGCGATCACGCGTTCGGCGTCGCGGAAGATGGGGCACACCGCGGCCAGCTCGTCCGACTCCAGGGCCTCCCGGTGACGCGTCATCGCACCGATGCGCACCAACGTCGGATCGATGCCTGATGTCGCCGGCCTTCCGGCTCCGATGCCTGATGTCGCCGGCCTTCCGGCTCCGATGCCTGATGTCGCCGGCCTTCCGGCTCCGACCACGATGTAGCCGAGTTCGGGTATCAGGTCGTTGATGTCGACCAGGTATTCCGGGTTGGCGATGCGCAGTTTCATCATCGGCAACAGGCTGTGCCCACCTGCGACGAGCATTGCTCCGTCTCCGAGTCGGTCGAGTAACCCGATGGCGTGATCGACGCTGGTGGCACGTTCGTATTCGAAGGGTCCTGGAACCTGCATGTGGCGAGTGTTCGCCCGGCTGTAGGCGGCGTCAATAACGGGTTAAGCGATCGCTTAAGTCACTAGTCTTGCAAGCGTGACACCGGCTCAACTTCGGGCGTTTTCAGCTGTCGTGCGCCACGGTTCGGTCCACGCGGCGGCGGACGAACTGGGTATGTCCGATGCAGGCATCTCCATGCACGTCGCGCAGTTACGCAAGGAACTCGACGACCCGTTGTTCTCGCGCACGTCGGCAGGCTTGGCGTTCACCCCGGGCGGGTTGCGGCTCGCCAGCCGCGCGGTGGAGATCCTCGGGCTGCAGCAGCAGACCGCGATCGAGGTGACGGAGGCCGCGCACGGGCGGCGGCTGCTGCGGGTCGCGGCGTCCAGCGCATTCGCCGAACACGCTGCGCCGGGGCTGATCGAGTTGTTCTCGTCGCGCGCCAAGGATCTCGCGGTGGAGCTCAGTGTTCACCCGACCGGAATGTTCCGCGAACTGGTCACCTCCCGCGCGGTCGACGTCGCGCTAGGCCAGGTGCGCGCACAGGAGCGCGCCGACCACGATGCCGCGATCGTCGTGCGGCCGTTTCTGAACTACCAGATCCTCACCGTGACGGCACCGGGCAGCCCGCTGGCCACCCGGACCCCGACACCGGCGTTGCTGCGCGAACAGCAGTGGATGCTCGGACCGTCGGCGGGCAGCCAGGACGGTGAGATCGCCACCGCACTGCGGAGCTTGGCGATTCCGGAAGCGCAGCAACGTATCTTCCAAAGCGATGCGGCGGCGCTGGAGGAACTCCAGCGGGTCGGCGGTGTCAGCCTGGCCATCGGCTTCACAGTCGGCAAGGACATCGCGGCGGGCCGGCTGATCCACGTCAAGGGGCCGGACCTTCAGATCTCCGGCGAGTGGTGCGCGACGACGCTGTCGCCCGCCGCCCGTCAGCCTGCGGCTGCCGAGTTGGTGCGGTTCATCACCACCCCCAGGTGCACTCAGGCCATGCTGCGCGGCACCGGGGTGGGGGTCACCCGCTTCCGGCCCAAGATCCATGTCACCCTTTGGAGTTAACTCTCCAGCGCGCGGATCAGGCTCGCGGCGTCCCAGGGGCCCTTGTGCCGCTTGCCGTTGACGAAGAACGTCGGCGTGGACTTGAGGTCCATCAGTTCGGCGTCCTGCGCATCGTCCTGGACACGGTGCAGCACCTTGGTCGGGTGCACACGCACGTCCTGGTCGAACCGTTCCAGGTCGAGACCGAGCGTGTTGGCGTAGCGGTAGATGTCCGACCACTCCAGGTCGTCCTGGTTGGCGAACAGCATCTTGCCCATCTCGAAGTACTTGCCCTGCAACCCCGCCGCCTCCGCGGCCCGCGCGGCGTCGAACGCACGCGGATGCACCCGCTCCAGCGGCAGATGACGCCACACATAGCGCAGTCGTCCGCCGAAGTGCTCGGCCACCTCGTCGATCGCTCCGGTCGCCCGGCTGCAGAACGGGCATTCGTAGTCGCCGTACTCGACCAGCGTCAGCGCCGCCTGCGGGTCGCCGCGAATGTGGTCGCGCTCGGGGTCGACGGGCCGGATCAGCTTGAGCCCCACCGGTTCCGGCGGACTGACCTTGTCGGTGATCCGGAAGATCGCCCAGCCGAGCGCGAACGCGGCCGCGGAGGCCAGCAGCACGCCGACGCGCGCCTGGTCCTGGCGCGCCGGTTCGGAGATCGCGATGTCGACGATGAACAGCGAGATGGTGAAACCGATTCCGGACAGCGCCGCACCACCGGCCACCCGCCGCAACTGCCCGCCGGGGGCAAGCTGGCCGAGACCCGTGCGCTGCATGAACCACGTCGCGCCGGTGATGCCGATGAATTTGCCGATCACCAGACCCGCGACGATGCCCCAGGTCAGCGTCGACGCCATCGCGGCCGTCACGCTGGCCGAGTCCAACCGGACCCCGGCGTTGGCCAGCGCGAACAACGGCAGCACCACGAACGACACGTACGGCCCGACGTCGGTCTGCAGTCGTTCGTTGATAGAGATCGAGTCCCGCAGACCGCGAGTGGCGGCCCTGGCGTACCGCGAGTTGGGCGACTGCCGGAAGGCGCGGATCATCTCGACCGTCGACTCCACCTGCTGGCGGTCGGGGGTGAAGACGGGGATCAGCAACGCGACCGCGACGCCCGCGAGGGTGGGGTGAATGCCCGCCGCGGACAACGCCACCCACAGCGCGAAGCCGAGCACCGCGTAGGCGGGGCCTCGGGCGGCGGGTAGGAACCGGACCAACGCCAGCGCGGCGAGCAGCACGACGGAGACCACGAGCGGGACCACCGCGATGTGGTCGGAGTAGAACAGGGCGATCACGGCGAGCGCGCCGATGTCGTCGACAACGGCCAAGGTGAGCAGGAAGATTCGCAGCCGGGACGGATATTTGGGTTTGATGATGGCCAGCGCGCCGATCAGGAACGCGGTGTCGGTGGAGATCACCACCCCCCAGGCCTGGGCGTTCTCCCCCGACGGATTCAACAGCAGGAAGATGACGGCGGGCAGGGTGAGCCCGGCGATCGCGGCGACGACGGGGACCGCGGCGCGCGCCCGATCGGTGAGTTCTCCGATCGTGAACTCGCTGGTGACTTCGAGTCCGACGATGAAGAAGAAGAACGTCATCAGGCCGTCGTTGATCAGATGCTTGACGGTCATCTCGAACGTGTGATCACCGAAGGTGAAGCCCACGTGGGTGTCCAGTAACGTCCAATAGGTTTGCGCCAACGGCGAATTGGCCCACAGGATGGCCGCGGCGGTGAAAAGAAGCAAAAGCGCGGCGGCGGTGTTCTCCTTGGTGCCGGGCGCTTTGGGGTCGCGGCTGAAACGGCCGGGCAGCAGGCGAACGATTCGCGGCAGCGTCTCGGCGGTCACTCGTCGCTCACCGCGGCCATCGCGTGGGCCGCCTCCATCAGCATCCAGCCCGACAACTGCACCGACAGGTCCCGTTCGGGAACCTCGGAGGCGTTGACCGCGCCCTCGACGAACTGCGCTTCCGCGCCTGCGGCGCTTGGCATTTCGGCGGTGCGGTCCCAGAACGCGGCGAACAGCGGCAGGCCGTCGACGGTCTGCCGGTTCTCCCATGCCGATTCGGCCGAGGTGAGCACCAGCGTGCGCGCGATGTCGCGGGCCTCGGCATCCGCGGGCCCGTTCTGCGGCAGGGTGGTGACCACCAGCGCGAGGTAGCGGGCCAGGACGCCGTTGAACAGTCCACCGTCACCGCCGCCCGCGCCCTTGATGATGCCGCCGGGCGCCATGTGCTCGCGCACGGCCTTGACGAGCCTGTGCACCCGCTCGGCGTTCTGCGGGTCCTTGGTCCGCGCGGCGAGTTCGGTGTCAAGGCCGATCACCACGCCCTGGCAGTAGGTGTACTGCGCGCGCACCAGGGATCCGGCCTTGATGCCGTCGAACACCAGATGGGTTTCCGGGTCGATCAACGTCTCGTCGATCCAGTCCGACATCTGCTGCGCGCGCCGCAGTCGGTCGTCGTAGCGGGACAGGAAGATGGCCGCCGGCCCGTTGGCCGGGGCGTTGAAGAACTGGTCCTGCTTGCGCCACGGGATGCCGCCGCCGTCCTCGGGCACCCAGGCGTTGAGGAACTGCTCGGAGAGCCTCTTCAGTGCGCCCGGTTTCTCGACACCGGCCAACCGGCCTGCCCGCTCCAGCGCCAACGCAAGCCACGCCATGTCGTCGTAGTAGTCGTTGGTCCATCCGGTGTTGCGTAACCGGTGCGCGCGGATCTGACGCTCGATCTTCGTCTTGCGCTCCGGTTGCGGGTCGCGCACCTGCGCGTCGACGAGGTTGTCCAGCAGGTGCGCCTGCCACCAGTAGTGCCAGATGCCGAAGTTGCGGTGCCTGCGCGACGCCGGCCACGCGACGACGCCGAGTTGGGTGCCCGGCAGTCCCCACAGCGTTTTCAGGTGTCGCTTGGCAATCGCCGTCTCCGCGCTCGCCGCGCGGTTAGCCCATACCTGATCCATGTGACCGATCCTGCCCTACCAGGCGTTCGAAATGTCCCCATGTTGAGTGATCCAGGTGTGCATCGCGATCCCCGCAGCAACACCGGCGTTGATGCTGCGGGTCGAACCGAATTGGGCGATCGACACGGTCATGGCGGCGCCCGCCTTGGCGTCGTGGGTGATGCCGGGACCTTCCTGCCCGAAGATCAACAGGCAGTCCCGCGGCAGCGCGGTGTGCTCGATGCGGACCGAGCCTGCGACGTTGTCGACGGCGACGACGGTCAGGCCTGCGTCGGCGGCGAAGGCCAGCAGTTCGGCCGTGCTGTCGTGGTGGCGCAGCCGCTGATATCGGTCGGTGACCATGGCGCCGCGGCGGTTCCACCGGCGCCTGCCGACGATGTGCACGGTGTGCACGGCGAACGCGTTGGCGGTGCGGACCACCGCGCCGATGTTCGCGTCGCTGCCGAAGTTCTCGATCGCGATGTGCAGCGGGTGCCTGCGCCGGTCGATGTCGGCGACGATGGCTTCCCTCGTCCAGTACCGGTACGCGTCGACGACGTTGCGGGAGTCGCCGTCGCGCAGCAACGCCTTGTCGTAGCGAGGATCGTCGGGAAGCGGCCCCTGCCAAGGGCCGACGCCCGGCCCCTTACCCCATTCGGTGGGTCCCGGAGCCGCTTCGGCGGCGACATCAGGCCTGGGCTCCGTCATTTCGACGTCCACAGCGCGGCGTGGGTGCCCGCCACCGACACCGTCGCGTACAGCAGCGCCCTGTTGATCTCGCCCTGGGTGCACAACGACACGCGGACCTGGACCGCCTCCCGCGTCGAGTCGGGCAGCACCAGCACCGACGCGCCGTAGATGTCGCAGGCGTGGCTCAACCCAGGTGGCGGCAGAGTCGGTGCGACGAACACCATCAGCGGACCGCCGCGGCGGGCCGAGTCGTCACGGTATCGCGTTGCCAGCCCGTCGATTTCGAGCCCGAGTAACATGTAGCCGTTGCCCGAGAACGCGTTTGGATCACCCACCGCCGCGGGATCGAGTTGAGCTCCGTCGGCGCGGAACGCGTCGACGCTCGTCGTTTTCAACACCAGCCCGGTGTCGTTCTCGTTGGTGGGCAGCAACCCGACCGGAAACGCCGCCGGGTAGGCCGCGACGGTGTCGGGGATGCGCTCGCGCGGTGAGTACGCGTAGACACCGCGCACCTGGGACTGGTCACGCTGCGGTCCGAGGCACGCCGTGCCGGTGATTCGGTCCGGGCTTGGCGCCGAGACCGGTTGCAGCCCAAGGTTTGTCACGTCCCGACAGCCGCCGATGGCGTTGGCCTCGATCGGGTGCGTCAGTGCGCCGTACAGCCCGAACCGGATGTCCTCTGCTTTGGCGTGCGGCGTGTCCTGCTCCGCCACCGAACCGTCGACGTCCACGAGCACGTGGTCGGCGTCGAATCGCAGATTCTTCAGGGTGAGGTTCCAGCCGAGGATCGACTGGGTCTGGCCGATGGCAGCGGCCTGCGTCGAATACGGATGGGGGCGCGCGTCGCTGCCGGAGCACCCGGATACCACCATGACGACCGCCGCGACGACGGCGATGAGCGCACGCACCGGCTCAGGTTCTGTTTCGGCCGCGACCTACAACCTTCGTCATGGCGCGCAACACATTTCGCGGCACCACTCGGCCCCCGGTGGTGAGCGCCTTGTACTGCAGGCCCGGCACGATCACCACCTTGTTCTTGGCGACGTCGACCATGCAGTCGCGCACGACGTCGTCGACCTCGAGCCACAGGAACGACGGTGTTCCGCTCATCTCGATGCCTGCGCGCGCATGGAATTCGGTGTGCACGAAGCCGGGGCACAGCGCATGCACCCCCACCCCGGTGTCGGTCAGGCCATTGGCCAGCCCTTCAGAGAACGCGATCACCCACGCCTTGGACGCCGAATAGGTGGAACCGCGGCCGGGCAGCAGGCCTGCGACGCTGGCGACGTTGATCACGGTGCCCTCGTCGGCGGCCAGCATCGGCGGCAGCGCGGCGTGCGTCAACTGCATCACCGCGGTCACGTTGACGTCTAGTTGGTTTTGCAGCAGCGCATAGTCGGCGGTCCAGAATTCACCCGACGTGCCGAATCCCGCGTTGTTGACCAGCACCCGCACACCCGCGGCCAGTCGATCCACGACCTTCGCGCGGTCGGCTTCCTGGCCGAGGTCGGCGACCAGGACTTCCACGTCCGCGCCCGCCTCGTCATGCAGTTCGGCGGCGAGGCACTCCAACCGATCGGCGTCGCGGGCGACCAGCACCAGGTCGTAGCCGTCGATCGCATAGCGGCGGGCGAACCCCGCGCCGAGCCCGGACGTCGGTCCAGTGATCAGCGCGACGGGGCGAGACATGCGTATGAGAGTAACTACCGCTGGTAGTGCGGAGACTGCCGCCCATTGCGTGACGGCGGCGGCGGCGCACGGCGCACCCCTTCGGCGCGGCCGGCCTCAGGCCGCGGGGCGTAGCGGCCGACTTCGGGGCGGGAG
>NZ_LZHZ01000047.1 GCF_001667505.1 Mycobacterium sp. ACS1612 | reverse complement strand
TGTCTTGAGTCAAGAAGTTGGCAGGTTCGTGCTGTCGAGGTAGGCCTGCTTGGGGGTGCGGTCTTCCAGTGCTTGGTGGGGTCGGATGGTGTTGTAGATGATGCGGAAGCGGTGGGCTTCCATGTCGAGGGCGTCGCCGTCACCGATGTAGCCGCCGAACAGGTGCTCGTATTTCAGTGTTCCGAAGAAGCGCTCGATGACTCCGTTCGTTTGTGGGGACTTGATCCGGGTGCGGATATGGCGCAGGACTGGATCGTGACCGGTGAATAGCGTTTGAAAGTCTTTCCCGCGGTAGCAGGGTCCGTTGTCGGAGACCAGGGCGATGGGAGCCGGCGCGCGACCGATGATGTTCTCTTCGGCATCAAAGACATCCATTTCACCTCGATCTAGCCGCAGATCGGCCAGATTGAGCACTCTGGTGGCTTCCTCGACCGCCAGGCGTACACAGTGCACGGCGTCGCGGCCGCGACCGGTAGGGCTGATTGTGATGGCCAGGCAGTATTTGGTGACGTAGTCAATGACCGCACTGATCCTCCAAATCCCGCCGTGGGCGGTTTCGAATTCAGAGAAGTCGGTCTGCCAGACCCGGTTGCGTTCTGTCGGTGGATCGCGAAAGACGCGTCGACGCAGCGCGGCCCATGATTTGCGGTCAGCACGGAAACCGTGCGGCAACAGCAGAGCGCGCCGTCGCAGCGCTCGCTGCACCGAAGAGTTCGTGACGTCGTGGCCATCGGCACGCATGAGTGCGGCGATCTTGCGGTAGCCCCAGGCCGGCCACTGCTCGGCGTACTTGGCGGCGATCGCTTCGATGCGATCGACCACCGGCGCCGGCCACGGACCCTTGGCCGGATCGCCGGCACGCAGACGTGCCAGCCGACGTCGATAGGTCCGCTCCGGGATGCCGGCCAGCGATGCGAACCTCGAAACCGGCAGTCCCGCTGCCTCTCTTAGGGTTTCGAGGTCCGCGAAGGGACTTGATCAGCCCACGCTGCCCCACGCTGCCAGATCCGCAGCTGCACCGTGGCCTCAGCCAGCGCCAGTTTCAGTTCCTCGTTTTCCTGCCGAAGCCGACGCTGCTCAGGTGTGCCAGCACGCCCGGCGGGCCCACCGGGCACTTCCTCCATTCGTTGTGCACCGGCCTCAAGGAATTGGTGCTTCCATTTCGTCACCTGGGTCGAGGCCACCCCGCACCGTCGGGCGGCCTCCGCGCCGGTCATCTCCCCGGCCAATACCGCCAGCACCAGCCGCGTCTTCTCCTCGGCCGGGATCTTCGTTCGTCGTGATCGGACCATGATCCAC
>NZ_LZHZ01000046.1 GCF_001667505.1 Mycobacterium sp. ACS1612 | reverse complement strand
GAGTCGCTGTGTGGGTAGTCGGCTTCCCAGCAGATGTTGTCGATGCCGATCTCGTTGCGCAGCTTGACGCCCACCGGATCAGAGATGAAGCACGTCAGGAAGTGCTCGCGGAACACCTCGCTGGGCAGCTTGCCCTTGAAATCCTGACCCGTCCATGTCGAGTGCATCTCATAGGTGCGGTCGGCACGCTCCAGGAAGTAGGGGATCCAGCCGGTGCCGCCCTCGGACAGGGCGATCTTGAGGTCGGGGTACTTCTTGATCGGCTTGGACCACAACAGATCCGCCGCAGCCTGCACGATGTTCATCGGCTGCAGCGTGATCATCACATCCATCGGCGCATCCGGCGCCGTAATCGCCAACCGCCCCGACGAGCCGATGTGCACATTCATCACCGTGTCGGTATCGACCAACGCTTCCCACAACGGCGTCCAGTAATTGTCATGAAAACTCGGATAGCCCATGGCGGCCGGGTTTTCAGTGAACGTCAACGCATGAACCCCACGCTCAGCATTGCGCCGCACCTCCTTGGCACACGCCTGGGCATCCCAGATCACCGGCAGACACATCGGAATGAACCGGGCCGGATAGACCCCGCACCACTCCTCGACATGCCAGTCGTTGTAGGCCTGCAACAGCGCCAACGAAAACTCCGGATCCTCCGTCGCAAACAACCGACCGGCGAAACCCGGAAACGACGGAAAACA
>NZ_LZHZ01000045.1 GCF_001667505.1 Mycobacterium sp. ACS1612 | reverse complement strand
GTCCGCTCCCACTTCTCCCCCCCCCCCCCGCCCCCCCCCCCCCCCCCCCCGGGGGGGCGGCGCCCCCCCCCCCCCCCCGCGGCGGGCGCCCCTCCCGCGCTCCCGCGGCGTGCCCGCCTCCCCCGGCCCCCCGCCCCCCCCCGGCGCCGAGGCGCGGCGCCGCGCCACCGAGACGCGGCCCGACGCTATCGTGCTGGACATCAACATGCCGGTGCTCGACGGCGTCAGCGTGGTCACCGCGCTGAGGGCGATGGACAACGACGTGCCGGTGTGCGTGCTGTCGGCGCGCAGTTCCGTCGACGACCGGGTGGCCGGGCTGGAGGCGGGCGCCGACGACTATCTGGTCAAGCCATTCGTGCTGGCCGAGCTGGTCGCGCGGGTCAAGGCGCTGCTGCGCAGGCGCGGCGCGACGGCGACGTTCTCGTCAGAGACCATCACCGTCGGTCCGCTGGAGGTGGACATCCCCGGCAGGCGGGCGCGCGTCAACGGTGCCGACGTCGACCTGACCAAGCGTGAGTTCGACCTGCTCGCGGTGCTCGCCGAGCACAAGACCGCGGTGCTGTCGCGCGCTCAGCTTCTCGAGCTGGTGTGGGGGTACGACTTCGCGGCGGACACCAACGTTGTCGACGTGTTCATCGGCTATCTGCGACGCAAGTTGGAGGCCGGCGGCGCACCCCGGCTGCTGCACACCGTCCGCGGCGTTGGGTTCGTGCTCAGGACGCAGTAGCGGCCATGAACCTGCTGTCCCGGATATTCCGCAGCACACCTTCGCTTCGCACCAGGGTGGTGGTGGCGACGGCGATCGGGGCGGCGATTCCGGTGCTCATCGTCGGCGCGGTGGTCTGGGTCGGCATCACCAACGACCGCAAGGAGCGGCTGGACCGCAGGCTCGACGAGGCGGCGGGTTTCGCGATCCCGTTCCTGCCGCGCGGGCTCGACGAGATCCCCAAGTCCCCGAACGACCAGGACGCGGTCATCACGGTGCGCCGTAGCGACGGACAGGTCACGTCCAATTCGGACGTCGAACTACCCCGGTTGGCGCCGGGCTATGAGGACACCTACGTCGACGGGGTGCGGTACCGGGTCCGCACCGTGGAGATCCGCGGACCACAGGGCCCGATTTCGGTCGCCGTGGGCGACACCTACGACGCGACCATCGCCGACACCAACAACCTGCATCGCAGAGTGATCATCATCTGCCTGTTCGCCATCATCGCGTCGACCATTTTCGGTTGGATGCTGGCCACATTCGCGGTGCGACCGTTCAAGCGGCTGGCCCAACAAACGGGCCAGATCGACTCGGCCGAGGAACCGCCGACCATCGAAGTGCACGGCGCCACCGAGGCGGTCGAGATCGCCGACGCCGTCAAGGGCATGCTCGAACGCATCTCGAAGGAGCAGGACCGGACCAAGGCCGCGCTGGCGTCGGCGCGCGACTTCTCCGCTGTGTCCGCCCACGAACTGCGCACACCGCTGACCGCGATGCGCACCAACCTCGAGGTGCTGGCGACCCTGGATCTACCCGAAGAGCAGCGCAAAGAGGTGGTCAACGACGTCATCCGGACCCAGTCGCGCATCGAGGCCACGCTCGGGGCGTTGGAGCGGTTGGCCCAGGGCGAACTGTCGACCTCCGACGACCACGTCCCGGTCGACATCACCGAACTGCTCGACCGGGCCGCGCACGACGCGATGCGGGTGTACCCCGACCTCGACGTGTCGTTGGTGCCTGCGCCGACGGTGATCATCGTCGGGTTGCCCGCCGGGTTACGGCTCGCCGTGGACAACGCGATCGCCAACGCGGTCAAACACGGCGGCGCGAAGCGGGTGCAGTTGTCGGCGGTGAGCTCGCGGGCGGGCGTGGAGATCGCGATCGACGACGACGGTGTCGGCATCCCCGAAGAGGAGCGCAAGGTGGTGTTCGAGCGTTTCTCGCGTGGCTCGACGGCGTCGCACTCTGGTTCGGGGCTGGGCCTGGCACTGGTGGCGCAGCAAGCCGAATTGCACGGCGGCACAGCCTCGTTGGAGGAAAGCCCCCTGGGCGGGGTGCGGCTACTGCTGCGGCTGCCCGGCCCCAGCTAGCTAATTCCGGAGGTTAGCGGGTGGCGAGCAGGTCGATGACAAAGATCACGTCATCGGGTGGCCAGCAGGTCGATGACAAAGATCACGTCATCGGGTGGCCAGCAGGTCGATGACAAAGATCAGCGTCTTGCCCGAGAGGCGGTGTCCGCCGCCTGCCGGGCCGTAGGCCTGCTCCGGCGGGATGATCAGTTGACGACGGCCCCCGACCTTCATCCCTGGGATGCCGTCCTGCCAGCCCTGGATCAGTCCGCGCAGCGGAAACTCGATGGACTCGCCGCGGTTCCACGAGCTGTCGAACTCTTCGCCGGTGTCGTACTCCACGCCGACGTAGTGCACCTCGACCGTGCCACCGGGCACGGCCTCCGCACCGTCGCCGACCACCAGATCCTTGATCGCAAGGTCGGTCGGCGCAGGCCCGTCGGGAAACTCGATCTCTGGCTTGGTACTCATCGCACTCACCGTAGTCTGGATTCGTGACCAAGGATCAAGACATTCTCGCTCAGGTCAACAAGCTTGTCGCCGAGGAGAAGGAACTGCGGGACAAGCTGCAGCACCACGAGATCGACGAATCCGAGGAGCATCAGCGGCTTCGCGCGGTGGAAGTGGCGCTCGATCAGTGCTGGGACCTGCTGCGGCAGCGGCGGGCGCTGCGCGACACCGGAGGCGATCCCCGCGAAGCCAAGGTGCGGCCTGCGGATGAGGTCGAGGGTTACCTCAACTGAACCAGCGTTATGACGCCATAGTGGTCGGCGGCGGACACAACGGCCTGGTGGCTGCGGCCTACCTGGCGCGAGCGGGCCGGCGGGTGCAGGTGCTCGAACGGCTTGACCACGTCGGAGGCGCGGCGGTGTCGGCGCATGCCTTCGACGGCGTGGACGCGCGACTGTCGCGCTACTCGTATCTGGTCAGCCTGTTGCCGCGGCGCATCATCGACGAACTGGGCGCGCGGGTGCGGTTGGTCCGCAGGCGCTACTCCTCCTATACGCCCGATCCTTCGACGGCGGGACGCACGGGTCTGCTGATCGGCCCGCAGTCGACCTTCGCGGCGATCGGGGCCGGCGACGACGAGGCCGGCGTCGAGGAGTTCTACCGACGCTGCCGCGTGGTGACCTCACGGCTGTGGCCGACGCTGACCCAGCCGCTGCGCACCCGCGACGAAGCGCGCCGGCACGTGGCCGACGACGAGGCGTGGCGGTTCATGGTCGAAGAGCCGATCGGGCATGCGATCACCGCCGCGGTGTCCAACGATGTGGTGCGCGGCGTGCTGGCCACCGACGCGTTGATCGGGACGTTCGCCCGCACCGACGATCCGTCGTTGGCGCAGAACATCTGCTTCATGTACCACCTGTTGGGCGGGGGCACCGGCGACTGGGACGTGCCGGTCGGCGGCATGGGGGCGGTCAGCGGAGCGCTGGCGGCGGCGGCAGCCGGACATGGTGCCGAAATCGTCACGGGTGCAGAGGTTTTCGCGATCGATCCCGATGGCCAGGTGCGTTATCGGCGCGATGACATTGAGCACAAGGTGCATGCCGACCACGTGTTGGCGAACGTCACGCCGGCGGTGCTGGCGGGACTGTTGGGTGAACCCGAGCCCGCATTGGCGCCTGGGGCGCAGATCAAGGTCAATCTGATGCTGCGCCGGTTGCCGCGATTGCGTGACGACAGCGTCACGCCCGAGCAGGCGTTCGGCGGCACGTTCCACATCAACGAGACCTACAGCCAACTCGACACTGCGTATATCCGCGCCGACCATGGCCTGGTGCCCGAACCGCTGCCGTGTGAGATCTATTGCCATTCGCTGACCGATCCGAGCATCCTGTCGGATCGGCTGCGCGAGTCGGGTGCACAGACGCTGACCGTGTTCGGCCTGCACACACCGCACAAATTGGTCGCAGCCGCGGATCCGGATCGGATGCGGGACACTTTGACGTCGGCGGCGCTGAACTCGCTGAATTCGGTTCTGGCCGAACCGATTCAAGATGTGCTGATGGAGGACTCCGCGGGCAGGTTGTGCATCGAGGCGAAGACGACGTTGGACCTGGAGCAGTCGCTGTGCATGACCGCGGGCAACATCTTCCACGGTGCGTTGCAGTGGCCGTTCGCATCCGACGACGAGCCGTTGCAGACACCCGCGCAGCGGTGGGGTGTCGCGACGGCACACCAGCGGATCATGTTGTGTGGCTCGGGATCCCGTCGAGGTGGTGCGGTGTCGGGCATCGGCGGCCACAACGCGGCCATGGCGGTGCTTCAGAGCTAGGGCATTTCCTCGGCCAACGCCATGTGGCCCTCATAGCCGTAATCGGCGGCCATCTCTCGATAGCGGTCCCTGAATTCGCCGTAACCGACGTCGTCGCCACGTGCCCGTGCCAGCAGCGCGCGCAGTCGCAGCAGGGTGACGTCGCGCACCGCGAGGTCATCAAGCGGTGCCGCAGCCAACCGCTCGACGACGGTTTGCGCTTCGGCCATATCGTCGTTCGTGCCACGCTCGAGCAGCGCGATCACCAGAACGGTCGTCGCCCACATCGAGAATGTGAACTGGCCGCTGCCATACAGCGTGTCCATCGCCGCCCGCATCACCGGGAACGCAGCATCGAAATTCCCGCGCCGTGCGTCCTCGCGCGCGGCGTGGAGATCGAGGACTGGAAGTTCGGATTTGAAGAACTGTTTGCGGTCACACATCGCACGGAGCTCGGCCAGCATCTGCATTCCGCGTGCCGTGTCGGCACGCGTCTCGACCAACGCGGCACCCAACATGTAGGTGGTCAGTCCCACCGCGTTGTGATCGCCGATCTCGCGGGCCACGCGGAACGCCTCCTCCATTTCGGCGAACGCGTCGTCGTCGACGACCAGCGAGCCAGCCAGGAACAATGCGGCATACTTGTACGCCACCACGCTGGCGAATGTGAGTAGGTCGTGCTCGCGGGCCATCGCCACCGCTTCTTCAAAGTCGTTGTGCCAGCCGCGAATACCGAGGAACAAGCGCGCGTACCCACGGAACACCAGGGCCAACGCCAGCGGCGACCCCGTAAGCAGCGAGCCCCGCAGCGGATCGCCGTCGGCGATGTCGATGCCGACCTGGGCCCACCGCAGGACATCGGCCATCTGACCTGTTTCCTGTTTGACGGCCAAGGGTCCCCACAACATTGCGAGCGTCGCGTCGGGGTCGCCGATGGATTCCAGCAGCGCTTCGTTCTCGGATGCCAGTTGTACGCCTTCGGCCACCCGACCCTCGGCCATATATGCCGACATCTGTCCCAACATCGCCATGGCGAGCGACCGCTTGTCGCCCGCCGCCTCGCACAACTCGCGAAGCTCGTCGAATCCGGAGCGCGTGAAACTGTCCGCCGACCGGAACGTCGTCGCGCACAGGTTCGTCCTCGGGGCGATGCGCATGGTCAGACGGTGCGGATCGTCATCCGGCAGCGCATCGGCGACTTGTTGTGCCCGTTGCCAACTCGCCCGTGCAGTGCCGATGTCGCGCGACGACGACCAGGCGCCGGCCCGCATATGCCACTCGTATGCCGCATGTGCGTCACCCGCCGCCTCGTAGTGCTCCGCGATCATCGGGGCATTCTGGTCGGTCTGTTCCAGCGTGGCCGCCAACCTCCGATGCAACTGTGCCCGGTCCGCCTTCAGCTGAGACTCATAGGCGACCGCACGAATCAGCCCGTGCCGGAACGCATACCGAGGTATCGCGCCGAACTCGACCTGATCGACCAACTCCGCTTGGACAAGATCGGTCAGCGCCGGTTCGATGTCCAATGCCGCGAGAGTTTCCGGCTGGAATTGAGATCCGATCACCGCCGCCGCGTTCAGCGCCCGCTTCGCGGCGGGTTCCAGGCGGTCGATCCGCGCGGCGATCACTGCCTGCAGCGTGCCCGGCACACTGACCTCCCTGGCCGGTTCCACACACAGATAGCATCCACGACCACCGATCAACACGTCGCGCTCCTTGAGGTCGCGGACGATCTCCTCTGCGAAAAACGGATTTCCGCCCGCGCGGTCGGCGACCAGATCGACGAGTTCAGCCACTGACCGGTCGTCGCCCAACAACTCGGCCCCGAGTTGGGCCATCTGCGAATCATCCAGCGGCTCAAGGGCGATGGTCTGTGCCCGAGGGGTTCGCGCGAGCGCGCCCGCGTACTCCGGGCGATACGTGATCAGCAGAAGCGAACGCGTCCGCGGCACGACGGCGGCGAAGTCCACGAGCATCGACTCGCTGATGTCGTCGATCCAGTGCGCATCCTCGACCACATAGACCGTCGGCGTGCTTCTCGACAGCGCCGCGGCGTTCACCATTGCCGTGACTCGCCGCCGTCTGGCATCCGGATCGATCTGCGCGAGCGACGCCTCCGGATCGCCGATGCCCAGGAGATCCTCCAGGATCATCAGATCGTCGTCGTCCGCTCCTGAGAATCGCGTCCGTATCCGTGCCCTGGCCTCGGCGGCATCCAGATCGTCGATGCCGGTCGTGGCCCGCAGCAGGCTGGCGGCGGCATGAAACGGAACGTCGGTGGTGTGCGACTCGCAGTGCGCCGTGACCACCTCTGCACCGAGATTCGTTGCGCGCGCCGCGATTTCACGGATCAGTCGGCTCTTGCCGATGCCTGGCGGCCCCACCAGTCCGACGACAGCGCCGTTGCCCTTCACGGCGCGATCGAGCAACCCGTTGAGCGCGGTCATCTCCCACTCCCGGCCGACGAACGTCGCCTCGGCGCGGCTGGTTCGCCTGCCGGTCGCGACGCCCAACAGCCGGCGAGCGGGCACCGGCAGGTCGGATCCTTTGATATGCACGAGTTCGGGTTCGCCGAGCACTGCGTTGTTTTCGACCAGACGCGCCGTCGATTCGCTCACCATCACGCCGCCCGGCACCGCGACCGTCTCCATCCGCTGCGCCATTCCGACCTGCTCGCCGACGGCGGTGTAGGCCAGCGGGCCAGCGCCGATTTCGCCGGTGATGACCTCGCCGGAGTTCAGTCCGACGCGTAGTTGCAAGGCGATGTTGTCGCGGCGCTCGACTTGCGCGGAGAGCCCCTTCGCGTCCTTCTGCACGTCCAGTGCCGCGCGGCAGGCGCGCAGCGCGTGGTCTTCGAACGCAACCGGCGCCCCGAAAACCACCATCAGGCCGTCGCCGGTGAACTTGTCGACGGTTCCGCCGTATCGCTGAACCGTTCTGGAGCAGCGGTTGAAGAGTTCGGTCATGATCTCGCGGAGCCGCTCCGGCCCCACGGATGCCGCGATGTCCATCGAGCGGACGACGTCGGCGAACAGCACGGTGACTTGCTTGTACTCGGCGTGGCTGTCCAGTACGGCGACCGGCGAACCACACGCGTCACAGAATCGGGCGCCGTCCCGCGGTTCGGCACCGCAGTTGCGACACGGTATCGCCACCGCCAAATGATATGGCTAGTGGCCGACTACCCGGCCCAGGATCGCCTGCAGAGCCTTCAGGTCAGCGGTGTCGAGCGCGGCCAGCGCGGCCGGCGCCGGATCTTCGACCGCGTCGATCTTGTCGACCATCGCGCGGCCTGCGTCGGTGAGCGACACGACCTTGCAGCGCCGGTTCGTCGGGTCGGTTTCGCGCACGACGAAGCCACGGTCCTCGAGATCGTTGACCGCGACCGTCGTCGCGGGCGCATCCATCGTCGCGGCGTGTGCGAGTTGTTTGACGGTCATCGACTGCCTGCTCAGCCGGGCCAGGATGCGTACCCTGCTGAACGGCAGCCCGCTGCACTCGACGACCGCGCGTTTCCACCCGTCGCGGTTGTCGTGGACCAGCGACGCGATCGTCCGCCAAACCTCGCCGGCCAGAGCGTCATCGGACATCGGCGCTCTCCTTCACCGCAGTCCCGGCCACCAGTGGGGCCAACCGATCCGCGGATCTCAGCGCGCGCGCCGACGTGGAAAACACCGCGAGCGCGAGGATCACCACACCCAGCCCGGTGCAGATCAGCCACAGCGGCCTGGCGGCCATTGCGAAGTCGACGCCCGTTCCGGCCAGCGCCGATCCGACCACCGAACCACATAGCGCCACGCCGACACTCACGCCGACCTGACGGCTGGTCGAGGCCACCGCCGAGGCCGCGCCCGCCCGATCCGTGGGCATGCCGCTGACCGCCGCATTGGTGATCGGGGCGTTGACCATCGAGAAGCCGACGCCGAACACGGCGAAGATCACCAGGATCTGCCACACCGCCGTGGTCGCGGTCAAACGCGTGAGCAACAACGTCGCGGCGGTGATCAGGACGCCGGCGATCAGTAGCGACGGTCGGCTGCCGAACCGGCCGACCATCCGGCCCGACAGCGGCGAAAAGATCAGCGCGCCAATGGCAACGGGCAGATAGATCAGGCCGGTGTGGAAAGCCGAGAAGCCCCGCTCATTCTGTAGGTACAGCGACATCACGAACAGGAACGCACCCCACGCGGCGAACGCGCACACCGCGATCATCGTCGCCGAGGCGAACGGAATGCTGCGGAAGAACCGAAGGTCGATGAACGGATCGTGGCGGCGCGATTCGTAGTACAGGAACGCCGCGAAGGCGAGCAGCGCGACGACGCCGACCACGATGTTGCGGGTGTCGGTCCAACCGCGGGCAGGGCCCTCGATCAACACGTAGACCACGCCGAACAGGAACGCCATCCCGAGACCCTGGCCGACCGGGTCGACGTCGCGCATGGTGGCCGAGCGCGATTCGGGTACGAAGATGGCCGTCAGCACGATTGCGAGCGCACAGATCGGCAGGTTGATCCAGAACACCGCCCGCCAGTTGACGAGTTCGATCAGCGCGCCGCCCACGATGGGGCCGAGCGCCATCGAGATGCCGACGACTCCGCCCCAGACCCCGATCGCACGTGCGCGCTCCACGCGTCCGGTGAACACCTGTGTGATGATCGACATCGCGACCGGGTTCAGCATCGAACCGCCGATGGCCTGCAGCATGCGGGCCAGGATCAGGATCGAGATGTTGGGCGACAGGCTGCACAGCAGCGATCCGACCGCGAAGACGATCAGTCCGATCTGGAACGTCCGCCTGCGCCCGAAGCGGTCTGCCGTCGCGCCGGAAAGCAGCAGCAACGACGCGAGCACCAGCGTGTAGATGTCGATCACCCACTGCAGTTGCGAAGCCTTGGCGCCCAGATCCGCGCGGATGTTCGGTATCGCGACGTTGACGATCGTCGCGTCCATCGACACGATCAGCAGGCTCAGGCAGCAGGTCACCAGGATGATGGCCTTGCGCCGCGAGCTCAACGACCGGACGACAGCTTCATTCACCCAACAATTGTGAAACTACAACTGTTCGCCAGACAAGTTCGGACGCGGTGAAATGCGTCGCAATCCGCGAGTGTGGGGTTATGTCACGCTCCGAGCGCCCAGAGCGTGCGGGTAACCCACGTTCGGCGGAACCGGACCTGTGAAGCCTCAGCGAGCCTCGAGGGCCTTGTAGTCGCGCTCGGTGTAGCCCGTGTAGATCTGCCGCGGGCGACCGATCTTGCCGCTGCCGTCCTCGTGCATCTCGCGCCAGTGCGCGATCCAGCCGGGCAGCCGGCCGACCGAGAACAACACGGTGAACATCCGGGTCGGGAAGCCCATCGCGCGGTAGATCACGCCGGTGTAGAAGTCGACGTTCGGATACAGCTTGCGCTCGACGAAGTAGTCGTCGGTCAACGCGACTTCTTCGAGCGCCTTGGCGATGTCGAGCAGTTCGTCGTCGCCGCCGAGCTTGCCGAGGATCTTGTCGGCCTGCTCCTTGACGATGCGCGCCCGCGGGTCGTAGTTCTTGTACACCCGGTGGCCGAAGCCCATCAGCTTGACGCCGTCTTCCTTGTTCTTGACCTTCTTGACGAAGTCGTGCACATCGCCATCGGACTGGCGGATCTTCTCCAGCATCTCCAGCACCGCCTGGTTGGCGCCGCCGTGCAGCGGGCCCCACAGCGCGTTGATGCCGCCGGAGATCGAAGTGAACAGGTTCGCCTGCGACGAGCCGACCAGCCGCACCGTCGAGGTCGAGCAGTTCTGCTCGTGGTCGGCGTGCAGGATGAGCAACAGGTCGAGGGCCCGGACGACCTCCGGGTCCACCTCGTACGGTTCGGCCGGGAAGCCGAACGTCATCCGCAGGAAGTTCTCCACCAGGCTCAGCGAGTTGTCCGGGTACAAGAACGGCTGGCCCACCGACTTCTTGTACGCGTACGCCGCGATGGTCGGCAGCTTGGCCAGCAGCCGAATGGTGGACAGCTCCACCTGCTCGTCGTCGAAGGGGTCCAACGAATCCTGGTAGTACGCGCTCAGCGCGTTCACCGCGCTGGACACCACCGGCATCGGGTGGGCGTTGCGCGGGAAGCCGTCGAAGAACCGCTTCAGGTCCTCGTGCAGCAGCGTGTGGCGCTGGATCTGGTGGGTGAACTTTTCCAACTGCTCCGTCGTGGGCAGCTCGCCGTAGATCAGGAGATAGCTGACCTCGAGGAAGTTGGACTTCTCCGCGAGCTGCTCGATCGGGTAGCCGCGGTAGCGCAGGATGCCCGCGTCACCGTCGATGTAGGTGATCGCGCTCTTGGTCGAGGCGGTGTTGACGAAACCTTCGTCGAACGTGGTGTAGCCGCTCTTGGCCAACAGCGAACCCAACGCGATGCCGTTGGCCCCCTCGGTGGCAGTGACGATATCTAAGTCAAGCTCGCCACCGGGGTAAGAGAGGCTGGCGTGCTCACCACTGGATGGGTTATCGGCCACGGGAATCCCTTCGTCGCTGCCGTCAATGCGGAGGTCTGCCCTACAAAAGGTAGTCCCATTCCAGCAGTCGTGCCCGAGCGGGGGCAGTGACTTAGCTAGACCGAGGGTCGCGCGTCGGAAATTTCAGCCATGAACTCGGCGTACGTCGCCTCCAGTCGCGAGACGATGCTGTCGATGTCGATGGTGGACCAGTCGACGTCGGGCGAGCCGAGATCGGCGAAGGCGGTCATGATGATCCCGCCCCACATCGCCGAGACGAGGCGCAGCCGACGGTCGTCGATGGGCACACCCAGCCGCTTGGCGAGTTCGATGTTGACGGCGTGAGGGCGGAACTCGAGCGCGGCGTGCCGCAGCGTCTGCGACGACATGATGATCCGGACGATGCAAAGCATTCGCTCGGCCGACAGCGCGCCCGGCGGCGCTGTCTTCGTGCCGGTGTACATCGCGATGTAGGAGCGACGCAGCGCCTCGAAGTGGTTCAGATCCGCGGGCTGCCTGCTGAGTTCCTCAGCGGCCGTGCCGAGTGCGTCGTCCACGAGCGCCAAGGCGATGGCGTCCTTGGTCGCGAAATATCGGCTGAACGTGCGCGGTGAGACGTCGGCGACGGCGGCGATCTGGTCGACGGTGGTGCGCTCGAATCCCTGACGGTCGCAGAGTTCGACCGCCGCGTCGATCAGAGTGGCGCGGGTGCGTTGCTTCTTTCGTTCCCGCAAACCGAGGGCTGGGACGCCCCTGACTTCAGCCACGAAGGGCATCCTAACCATGGTCCTTATATTTTCGCTTGGAAAGTGGCGACTACCGACAGTTGGCGATGGTCATACTTTGTCGCCCTCAGCCACCCGGTAGCGGATGAATGCAGGCACCACCAGCGCGGCGACCAGCACGCTGACCACCACCAGCGCCCCGCCGCCCGCGGCGGCGATCGTGGTGCCGACCGCCGCGGCGGCCGCGCCGTGCGCGGCGTCGGCCAACCGCGGACCGCCTGCGACCACGACCGTGAACACGCCCTGCAGTCGGCCACGCAGATCGTCGGATGCCACCTGTTGCAGGATGGTCGACCGGAACGCCGCCGACACCATGTCGGCCGCTCCACCAATTGCCAAGAACACCAACGCAATCCACAGCCAGACCCCGGTGCGACCGGACGCGAACCCGCCTGCCAGTCCGAAGCCGATCATCGCCACACCCCACACGACGACCGCAATCACCACCGCGAAGCCGTGGCGCTTGATGCGGGGAAACCAGCCGGAGAACACCCCGCCTACCACCGCGCCCGCCGACATCGCCGCTGCCAGCAGCGCCATCGTGGTGCCGCCCTCGATCGGTCCGCCGAAGCTCTCATGCGCCATTTGCGGGAACAGTGCGCGCGGCATGCCGAGGATCATCGCGATCAGGTCGACAACGAACGACATCAGCACCACCTGGTTGCCCGCCAGGTAGCGGAAACCGTCCATGACCGCGGTGAATCCGTATCCCGACGCGCCGTTGGCGCCGTTGACAGGCGGCATCGGTGCGAGCCGGAACGTCGCCCAGATCGGCGCGATGCAGGTGATGGCGTCGATCAAATACAGCGTCGAGAGGTCGACCCAGTGCAGCAGCACACCCGCCAACAGCGGCCCGACGATCGCCCCGAACTGGAACACAGTGAAGTTCAACGAGTTGGCGGCGGCCAACTGCTCGCCGGACACCATCCGCGGGATCGCCGCCGATCGGGTGGGGCTGTTGATCGCATAGAAGGCCTGCTGCACCGACAGCAGGCACAGCACCACCCAGACGTTGTTCAGCGTCAGCGCGGCCTGAAGCCACAACAACACGGAGGACAGCGCGAGCCCGATCGAGGCGAGGATCAACAGCGTGCGCCGGTCCATCGCGTCGGCCCATGCGCCGCCGAGCAGCCCGAACACGACAAGCGGTACCAACGCGAACAGCCCGGACAGCCCGACGTAGGCGGAGTTCTGCGTCAGCGCGTACAGCTGCACCGGCACCGCGAAGATCGTCAGGTTCCCGCCGATCACCGTCACGATGCCGGCCAGCCACAGCCGCCGGAAGTCCGGTGATCTCAGCGGTGTGGTGTCGGCGAAGAACTTCCGCACTACGGCTGGAGCCGCTCGACGCGGCCCTCAGAGACGCGAATCCTGTTGTGCAGCCGGTTTTCCCGGCCCTGCCAGAACTCCACCACCTCGGGTGCGATCAGATAGCCGCCCCAGTTCGGCGGCACGGGCACCGCTTCGAGGTCTGCGAATCGATCAGTCACCTCGACCAGTTGTTGCAGCAGCGCCGCGCGCGACGCGATCGGCTTCGACTGTTGCGACGCCCAAGCCCCCAACTGGGAACCGCGCGGCCGCCTGAACCAGTAGTCGGCGGTCGCCTCGGCGGGCACCCTGGTCACCGGTCCGCGTACGTGTACCTGACGTCCGAGCAAGAACCACGGAAAGGTCGCCGACGCGTACGGCGTCGTCGCCAACTGTTCGCCCTTGGCGGAGTCGTAGTTGGTGAAAAACGTGATCCCGGTTTCGTCCACGCCCTTGCACAACACGGTTCGCGTCGCGGGCCTTCCCCGCTCATCGACGGTTCCGATCACCATCGCATTCGGCTCGGCGACCCCTGCGGTTTCGGCGTCGGCCAACCACGTACGCAGCAGCGCCACCCAGCCGCCGGCAACCCAGTCGACGTCCAGGTCAGTGCTGCCGTCCCTCTCGGCGGATCCGTACTCGACCCGCATCCGGGCCAGGTGTTCGTCGTCGGAAGTTGCCACCCGACAAAAATACGCCGGGGCCGTCTGCCGCCTGGTTACCGACCGGTAGACAACGCGGGCGGCGCGAGTGCAAGAATTTGGCCATGACTACGACGTCAGCGGTACCGGAGGACTTCGTCGAGGGGCTCGAGGGCGTGGTCGCCTTCACCACCGAGATCGCAGAACCGGACAAGGACGGCGGGGCGCTTCGATACCGGGGCGTCGACATCGAAGATCTGGTCAACCGGCGGGTCACCTTCGGCGACGTGTGGGCTCTGCTGGTCGACGGCAAGTTCGGGCACAGCCTGCCGCCTGCCGAACCGTTCCCGCTGCCCATCCACAGCGGTGATGTCCGCGTCGACGTGCAGGCCGGGTTGGCGATGCTGGCACCCATCTGGGGCTACCCGCCGCTGCTCGACATCGACGACGCGACCGCCCGCGATCAGTTGGCCCGCGCATCGGTGATGGCCCTGTCGTACGTCGCGCAGTCCGCCCGCGGCATCTACCAGCCCGCGGTTCCGCAGCGGACCATCGACCAATGCTCCACCGTGACAGAACGATTCATGACGCGCTGGCAGGGTGAGCCGGACCCGCGCCACGTCGAGGCCATCGACGCGTACTGGGTGACGGCGGCCGAACACGGCATGAACGCGTCGACGTTCACCGCACGGGTGATCGCGTCGACGGGTGCCGATGTCGCGGCGTCGCTGTCGGGGGCGATCGGCGCGATGAGCGGTCCACTGCACGGCGGCGCCCCGGCCCGGGTGATCCCGATGATCGAGGAAGCCGAGAAGACCGGCGACGCCCGCGCGGTCGTCAAGGGCATCCTCGACCGCAAAGAGAAGCTGATGGGCTTCGGTCACCGCGTCTACCGCGCGGAGGATCCGCGGGCCCGGGTGCTGCGCGGGACGGCCAAGCGACTGGACGCGCCGCGGTACGAGGTGGCCGCCGCTTTGGAGCAGGCCGCGCTCGCCGAACTCCGCGAACGCCGCCCGGATCGCGCCATCGAGACCAACGTGGAGTTCTGGGCCGCAGTCATCCTCGACTTCGCACAGGTGCCGACGAAGATGATGCCCGCAATGTTCACCTGCGGCCGGACCGCGGGCTGGTGTGCGCACATCCTGGAGCAGAAGCGGCTTGGCAAGCTGGTCCGCCCGGCGGCCATCTACGTCGGCCCCGGACCGCGCAGCCCCGAGTCCGTCGAAGGATGGGACCGAGTCGCCAACGCGTGACAGATCCGGTTGCCACCTTCGCCTCGGCGACGCACAGTTTCGCCGCGTTGGTGCACGAGCTTCCCGCCGACAGCTGGGAGGGGCCCGGTCTCGGCGAGTGGGATTTGCGCTCGCTGGTCGGTCACGCGTCGCGCTCGCTGATCACGGTCAGCACCTACCTGCAGCAGCCGGCCGAGCGCGAGGACATCAAGACACCGCACGAGTACTACGCCATGGTGAATCCGGCGGTGCTCGGGCTGGCGCCGGAGGGCGTCCTCGAGCGCGGTAGGCAGGCGGGCCGCGACCTCGGAGATGATCCGGCCGCGACGGTCGACGGCCTGGTGTCGCGCGTGCTCAGCGAGTTGGCCGGGGTCGACGATCCGTTGATCACTGTGATCGGTGGCGCGGGAATCCGGCTGCACGCATATTTGCCGACGCGGACGTTCGAGCTGGCAGTGCATGGCCTGGATATTGCTCGCGCCGTTGGCATTTCGTTCACTCCGCCGTCCGACGTGGTTGAGGAGGCGACGGTGTTGGCGGCGCGTATCGCGGCCGCCGCAGGGCACGGCGAACCGGTGCTGCTGGCGTTGACCGGACGCGCCGAGTTGCCGTCGCCGTTCTCTGTCGTCTGAACACACCCACGTGTCGGTGGCGGGTGGTTGTATGGCCGACATGGCAATCGAAGTACAACCATCCGTATCCCCGCATTTGTGTGTCGACGGTGCTGCCGCCGCAATCGACTTCTATGTCAAGGCCTTTGACGCTGTCGAGCTGGGCCGGGTGCCAGGACCGGACGGCAAACTGGTGCACGCCGCGCTGCAGATCAACGGCTCGATGGTGTTGCTCAACGACGACTTCCCGGAGTACAACGACGGAAAGCCGTCGACCCCGACGGCGCTCGGCGGCACTCCGGTGACCATCCACCTGACTGTCACGGATGTCGATTCGAAGTTCCAGCAGGCGCTCGACGCCGGGGCGACCGTGGTTGCGCCTCTGGACGACCAGTTCTGGGGTGACCGCTACGGCGTGCTCCGTGATCCGTTCGGACATCAGTGGTCACTGGGCCAGCCGGTGCGGGAGGTGTCGATGGAGGAAATCGCGGAGGCGATGAACCAGGGCTAGACGGCAAGGCCCGGGATGTACATCGCCAGCACACTGAGCGGCAGTGAGTGGTTGACGTCCTTGGTGATCGCGCTGATCGCGGCGATGCTCGCCGGCTTCGGTGTGCGCTCCAGCTCCGGCGTCGTCGGATCGGACCCGTAGAGGCCGAACTGCAGGTCGTAGCCTTCGACCCATTCGAGGTTGTCCACGAACGACCAATAGGTGTAGCCGCGGATGTCCATCCCGTGGGCGAGCAGGTCCTGCACTACCGCGATATGGCTGACGAGGTACGACGGCCGTTTGGTGTCCTCGTCGTCCGCGATGCCGTTCTCGGTGACCCACAACGGTTTTCCGTATGACGCCGCGAGCTCGAGCACTTCACGGAAGCCGCCCGGATCGGTGGGCTGGTTGAAGTCGCTGCACGTCGGCTGCGACGGCGAGCACCGCACCGGCAGACCCTGCAGGAAGGGGAAGCCCGGGATCGGTGCCAGGCCCAAGCCCTGCATCGGCTGCGACCCGTAGTACTGCACGCCCATGAAGTCGACCTTGTTCTTGAAGTCCTCGTGAATTTCTCCTGCCTGTTTGATGCCGTCGAAATTCGCGTCGACCCAGCCGTCGATCACCGCGTTCGGGAACCACTTGTTGTAGAACTGGTTCCACGCATTTGCGGCCTGCACGTCCAGCGGATTGACCGGGTTGGCCGGCCGCGCCGGGATCATGTTGTTGGTGAATCCGACGAACGCGGCGGGCTGGCCGTCCTTGGCGATCTTGGTGTCCCACTGGTGGATCGCGTCGTATGCCGCGACGTGGCCCTTGGCCTCGTTGACCAGGAACGTCGACGCAAGGTCGGGCCTAATCACCCCCGGCGGCCAGTTCGGCACCACGCCGGGGATGGCGAGGAACCCGGTCAGCACGGGCGGGAACGGTTCGTTGAGCGTGGTCCAGTTGTCGACCTGGTCGCCGTATTTCCACGCGACGTAGGCGGCGTACTTCTCGAACTCGTCAGGCGTCGTCGGCGACAGCCAGCCGGCGGCGGGCGCGGGCAGCCCCAGTTGGATCAGCGGCCGCGCCGTGATCGGGTCGTGCACCCACGTCGGCAACGTGAAGTGGTTGACCGACACCAGCGGTTCCAGGTTGTGTGCGCGCAGCGAGTCGAACGCATCGCGGTAGTGCTGCACCTCGGCCTGGTTGGCCAGCGCGTCGAGGGCCTGCAGGTCGGCCAGGCTGACGGTGCCGCCCTCGTCGGAAATGTCAACGGAGGCAGTCGAGTTCGGGAAGATGCGGCTCCACTCGATACTCATCCGGAAGGTGTCCATGCCGAGTTGGTCACGGGCCAGTGCTGCGTCGCTGTCGTAGGAGACGTACGTGCCCGGCCCGTTCTCCGGCACCCCGTTGGCGATGCCCAACAACTGATTGATCGAGTCGTGCACCCACTTGTACCAATCCGAATTCGGGTCGACGGGTGAGTTGGGGCCGCCCTCGGCCTGGAAGCCGGCGTGCGCCACGCCCCAGTGGAAGCTCGCAGGGAACGACAGGTCGACGCCCGCCACGGGGTCGACGTTGACGGTGATCTTCTGGGTCACCGCGTCACCGCCGCCGGGGTTGATGAAGTTGCCGAGGATCGGCACGAACTTCAGCAACCCCATCGGGCCGTGGACATGCAGGCCTGCCGCCTTGTCGCTGACCACCACCGTGAACTCGTCGGTGCCGCCGACCGCGGCCATCGCGTTCATCGGCCGATAGGTGAAGTTGCCATCCTCATCCACCTCGAGCGTTCCGCCGTTGAGCGGCCTGCCGACCACGGTGTACGTCAGCGGATCACCGTCGGGGTCGACGGCACCGATGTTCCCGGTGACGAGCCCGTTCTGCTGCGGGTTGACCACCGGGTTGACGCGCGGTGTGCCGTTGAACAATTCGCGACGCACCCACGCCAGCAGGGTCCACGCGGTCGGCGGCTGCGCCGGTGCCGATGGCAAACCGGCCGCAAACGGGTCGAGCACCGCCTTGACCACGCTGGACACCAGACCGCCGACGTAGGTGACGACGGTGGTCGGGTCGTACGCCGTCGGCCACGGCCGCAACGACGGGACGCGCGGTGTGGTGAGTGCGGTGGTCACCGCAGCCGACGTAGTCTGCGGTGTCGCCGAGAAGGTCTGCGCTGCAACCGACGTCACCGGCTTGTCGGCGACCGCCGCGTTGGCCGACGGTTGCGGGTCGGTGTCGGTGTCGGTCTTCACCTCCGCGGCAACGACCTTGCTCGCGGGTGCTTTCGAGGCCTTGGCGGTAGCCGCGGACTTGACCGTCTTCTTGGGTTTGGGCTTTTTCGTCGGCTTGGTTACCTCTTCGTCGTCCTTCGACTCCGGACTGGTCGTGGTCTCCGGTTTGGTCGGGGTGGCCGAATCCTTCGGTTGCTCGGCTGCCTCGGAGGTGGTCGACGCCGAATCGGTGGCGGTGGAATCCGGCGTGTCCGCCCACGCGGGCGCGCACCCGTATCCGGTCGCCACCGCGACGCCGACGCCCAGGGCGACGGCCAATCCCCCGACCCGACCGACAAAGGCAGCAGGACGCATGGCATTTGCTATACGCGAAGCCGCCCATCAGCCGGGTGGATTTCGGGAAACTTGGACCGCCGAGACTGCGATTTATGACGGTTTTCAACCATTTCTCGTCATATTCCGCACTCTCGGCGCTCGCACGACAGTTACCGAAGCAGGGCCGCCAACAGGCGCTCGTGCACCGGCGGTGTCGGCGCGGCAGCCGCGGCGGCGAGCATGTCGCTGACCGCGGTGAACTTGGCGCGTGGCCGCACTCCGCCGCCGCGCGCGATCTCCGCGGCGTCGATGGCCTTCCATCCCGCACCGTCGACGACGTCGGGCCTGCGACCGCGGACCAGCTTGTCCAGCGCCTTGCCGGTCGGGTCGGTGAGCTGACCGCGGTTGTAGTCGGCCACCACATTGTGCACCGTCTCCGCCGCACACGACTTGTTGGTGCCGATGAATCCGGTCGGGCCACGCTTGATCCACCCTGCGACGTAACTGCCTGGCGCCCCGATGACCCGGCCGCCGTCGTTGGGTACCACCGCCGCCGACTCGTCGAACGGCAGACCCCGAATGGGCTTGCCGCGGTAGCCGATTGAGGTCAGCACCAACCCGGCTGGCAGGGTTCGCACGTCGTCGGTGCCGGTCACGGCGAACTCCGCCACGTCGACGCGCGTGTCCCCGACGATGCGGTGCGGTGTCAGGTGGTAAGCGAACCGGATACGGGGACGGGTGGCAGGCGTGGACGCATCGCCGAGCTTGGACAGGACCTCGAGTTTGTTGCGGGTCAACGGATCTGAGGCCTCTGCGAGGTCACGCAGCACCAGATCGTGGTCGGCGGCGTCGAGCACCACGTCGCACGTCGACGCCAGCCCGATCAATTCCGGCAGTGTGAACGCCGAATCGGCGGGGCCGCGGCGGGCCGCGATGACCACCTCCGCGACCCGAGACTCGCGCAGCGCGGCCAATGCATGGTCGGCGATATCGGTGCGCGCCAGCACGTCCGGGTCCGTCGTCAGGATGCGCGCTACGTCGAGGGCGACGTTGCCGTTGCCGATGACGACCACTCGCTCATGACTCAAATCGATCGGCAAGTCGGCGTATTCGGGATGGCCGTTGAACCACGCCACCACCTCGGTGGCGGTGGCGGTGCCGGGCAGGCCCATCCCGTCGATGGCGAGGCGACGATCACTCGGCGCACCGACGGCATAGAGCACGGCGTGGTGATGGGCGAGCAGTTCGTCGTGCGTCAGGTCCGATCCCACCTCGACGTTGAGGTAGAACCGAAACCCGCGCCGCCCGGCGATCGTGTCGAACAGCTTCGTCACCCGCTTGGTGCTCTGGTGGTCGGGGGCGACCCCGGCCCGCACCAATCCGTATGGCGTCGGCAGCCGTTCGAAGACGTTGACCCGCACGCCCTGCTGGGTGAGCAGTTCGTCGGCGGCGTACATGGCCGCCGGCCCGGAGCCGACGATCGCCACCGTCAGGGGCCCACCCGCGCGGGCCTCGACGTAGGGCGCCTCGAGCACCGGCGCCAGCTTCGACGTCGGCGGCAGCTTGGTTTCCCGCTTCGGATAAAACGCGGCGTTCAACTCGACGAACGGCAACTGCTCGGGTTTCAGCTTGGTGTCCGGCGCGATTGCCCCGACCGGACACGCGCTGACGCACGCGCCGCAGTCGACGCAGGCCGCCGGGTCGATGTAGAGCATCTCGGCAGTGGCGAAGCCCGGCTCATCCGGTGACGGATGGATGCAGTTCACCGGGCACGCGTAGACACAGCACCCGTCGCTGCAACACGACTGGGTGATCACGTGCGGCATTGCACTCCTATGCGGCGGCCACCACGTGCTGCCGCTGCGGTTCGCTGCGGTAGCGGCTGGGTCGGCCGTCGATCCTGCAGATCCGCCACACCAACTTGGCGACCGGGTTGATCAGTCCGGTGTCCTTGCACAGCATCCGCACGTCGCCGAACATGTCGCGCAGCATCTGACGGGACTCGGGCGAGGAAAAGAACACTTCTTTGCGCACCGAGCGTGGAATGTCGAACTCCTTCCAGAACGCTCGAGGCGGCACGATGATCGCCGAGCACAGCACGCGCATCACGATCGGCACGTAGATCGACAGCCAGAACCGCTTACGCCGCGGCAGCCTCGGGATTCGCTTGCGCAGATACTCGTGCGCGAACGAGATGTGCCGAGCCTCCTCGGCGACGTGGATCGCCATCACCCGCTCCATGATCGGATGCAGTGACTTGCCTTCGCGCAGAACGTTTTTCTGCGTGTGGTCGATGGGTTCCTCGCCGGCGAGGATGCCGAACCAGAACGGGATGGGCAGCGGCCCGGCCACCAACGGGATCAGCGGTTGGACCCACTTCAGCAGTCGCGGCATGCCGGGCACGTCGGCGCCGATGCGGTTGACCATCTCCTGGAACATCATGGTGTGGTTGCACTCTTCGACCGCCTCGTGCAGGCAGTACCGGTACTCCGGTGAGCCGTTGGGCGTCCAGAACGCGTACTCCATCAACCCGCGGATCAGGATCGACTCGAAGTGCAGGCCGACCTTGGCGACGTTGGCCTGGCGCCACATGCCGATCTCGATCTGACGTTGGATCGGTTGCGCCTGATACCAGGGGTGACGGCCGAACGGATCGGTCGCAGGAAGGATCCAGCGCTCGTCGTTGTCGAACACCTCGAACTCGGGGGCGTCCCAGTCGATGTCGGTGTACGGGTTGAAATTCCGCCGCACCGACCCCTCGGACAGTGTGGTGAGCATCTCGACGTACTCGGTGTCGTCGCTTACCTCCATGTTGCGGCGCCACCGTCGGACGAGCTTCGTGCGAGCCATTCGAGACCTCCTATGAGGTTTACATTTGAGCCCTAATGTCCAACGACGGTACCGCAGGTATCGCATATTGAACAGCCCCGGTTTTACAATGTGGCGCGTCGGCCCTGCACACCGTGAATGTGACTTGAGCCACTATCGCTTGCCGAAGTCCCCCGCCGCCGTCATCTTCGTGCCGTTGCTGACGGCCGAGAACCCGGCCTCGGTGAACTGGCAGTCGGTGATGATCGCGCGATGGCGCGGACTACTCATCCACCACGTCACCGCGGCCGCCGGGGTACCGCTGGAGTCGGTGCCCCAGAACACCACTTCGCCGATCGAGGCGTACGACGGGTAGCCGGCGGCGGTGACGCGTTGCGCGGGCGTCGAGCCGTCCGAACCGGTGTGGTTCACCACCCCGTTGACGAGCATGTCGTTGGCCTGCCTCGCCGCGGACGCGGTGAGCGCCGGATTGACGGCGACCGGACCGCACCCGTTGGCCGCCCGCACCGCGTTGATCTGGTTCAGCATTGCGCCGCCCTGGTCACCGTCGGCCTTCGCCGGCGGCGCTGTCACCACCACCCCCGCGGCGGTACACGCGGTCAGCAACGCCGCAGCTGCCCTTCTACCCATGAGACATGCCCTCGCAGCAAAAGCCCGACCAGACTCAGTATGTGCCGATTTCGCGGGTGATTCCCCACTTTTCGGTTACTTCCGCCCGATCACTAGTCTTGACCGCATGGCCGACCTCACCATTCCTGCCGAGCTCAAACCCGCCGACGGACGTTTCGGCTGCGGGCCGTCCAAAGTCCGGCCCGAGCAGTTGCAGGCGCTGGCCGCCGCCGGCGATCTGTTCGGCACGTCGCATCGACAGGCGCCGGTGAAGAACCTCGTCGGCAGGGTCCGCGACGGGCTCCGCCAATTGTTCTCGCTCCCAGACGGTTACGAGGTGATCCTCGGCAACGGCGGCTCGACGGCGTTCTGGGACGCCGCCGCGTTCGGCCTGATCGACAAGCGCTCACTGCATCTGACCTACGGCGAGTTCAGCTCGAAGTTCGCCTCGTGCGTGGTGAAGAATCCGTTCGTCGGCGATCCCGTCATCGTCAAGGCCGACCCCGGCAGCGCGCCCAAGCCCCAGTCGGATCCGTCCGTCGACCTGATCGCATGGGCGCACAACGAGACCTCGACCGGCGTCGCGGTGCCGGTGCAGCGGCCCGACGGTGCCGGCGATGCGCTGATCGCGATCGACGCCACCTCTGCCGCGGGCGGTCTGCCCGTCGATATCACCGAAGTCGACGCCTACTACTTCGCGCCGCAGAAGAACTTCGCAGGCGACGGCGGATTGTGGGTGGCGATCCTGTCGCCCGCCGCGCTGGCTCGCGTCGCGGCCATCGCCGCCGCCGACCGTTGGGTGCCCGACTTCCTGTCGCTGCCCATCGCTATCGACAACAGCACCAAAAACCAGACGTACAACACCCCGGCGATCGCCACGCTGATCCTGCTCGCCGAGCAGATCGACTGGTTGCTGGGCAACGGCGGCCTCGACTGGGCCGTCAAACGGACCGCCGACTCCTCGCAGCGGCTCTACAACTGGGCCGAGGCGTCGAAGTTCGCGACGCCCTTCGTCGCCGATCCCGCCCTGCGTTCCCAGGTGGTCGGCACCATCGACTTCTCCGACGACGTGGACGCCGCCGCGGTCGCCAAGACGCTGCGTGCCAACGGCATCGTCGACACCGAGCCATACCGCAAACTCGGCCGCAACCAATTGCGGGTCGGTATGTTCCCCGCCGTCGAACCCGACGACGTCAGCGCGCTCACCACATGCATCGACTGGGTGGTCGAGCGGCTCTAACCGGGCAGGCCCTGCTCTTCCTTGGGCAGCGGGGCGGGTCCCTTCAAGGCCGGTTCGGCCTTGCCAACCGATGGTGAATCCGCCGGTGCGGTTGGGGTCTGCGTCACACCGGTCTGCATGGTCGAACCCGACGCCGAGTCGACCGGCTCAGTCGTCGCCACCACGACCGCACCCACTCCGACGATGGCGCTCGCGGCGATCACACTCAAGATCCTCACCTGTTGTGCGTTCACTTTTTCGCTCCTTCACACCCCCGCCTCAGCACTCCCCAACGGTGTAAGCGATCCGCGCCGCGAATTATTCGATCGCCGCCGAATCCGGTCCCAGCGTGTCAGCCGGATCACAGGGAGATGACACAGTAGGGTCCACTTAATCGGGCTTGGGTCCTGGTCCGGAGGAGGTCTGTATGCGGGAACTCAAAGTCGTCGGGCTCGACATCGACGGCAAACGCATCATCTGCGAGGCGGAGGGGCTCGGCGAGAAGTTCCTACTCCGACCCGATGACCGTCTGCGCGCCGCGATGCGCGGCGACAGAGTCAACCCGACCGAACCCCAAGCCGACACCGAGGTCCAAAGCGTGCTGCGTCCCAAGGAGATCCAGGCCAAGATCCGAGCGGGCGCATCTGTCGAACAGGTCGCCTCGGCCGCAGGGGTGGACATCGAACGCGTCCAGCGGTTTGCCAACCCGGTGTTGTTGGAGCGTGCGCGGGCCGCCGAATTGGCCTCCGCCGCACACCCGGTGCTCGCCGACGGTCCCTCCGTGCTGACCCTCTTGGAGACGGTGACGACGGCGCTGGTGGCCCGAGGGCTGGACCCGGACTCCACCAACTGGGACGCCTGGCGCAACGAGGACGGCCGCTGGACCGTGCAACTGGGTTGGAAAGCGGGCCTGTCCGACAACCTCGCGCACTTCCGGTTCACGCCCGGCGCCCATGGCGGCACCGTCACCGCATTCGACGACGCGGCATGTGAGCTGATCGACCCCGACTTCGCCCGGCCGCTACGCCCGCTGGCCCCGGTCGCCGAACTCGAACACCAGGAGCCGGAACCGCCCCTGCCCATCGAAACACCGGAACCGGCGCCCGTGCCTAAGCCGCAGCGCACCCGCAAGACCAAACCCGCCGTCCCGGCGTGGGAGGACGTGCTGCTCGGCGTGCGCTCCAGCGGGCAACGCTGAGACGTCTTATCCGATCAGCCCGCCGAGGGCCATCCCCAGCAGTGCCAGCCATGCCCCGGCCACGCCGACCCCGGACCCCAGCACGAACCACCGCCACACCGGTAGCTTCCGCCAGCCCCACACGGTCGGGGCCAGGCCGCCGACGGCGACCAGATTGAGCCCGACGGCCAGCAGCGGATGCACGCGGGTCAGACCGAGGCTGAGCACCACGACCGCGGCGGCGGTGACCGCCGCGACGAAACCGGCCACCGTCAGTCCCATCGCCCACGGGGTCGAGTCGTCGGTCACCCAAGCAATCTAGCCCGCTCATAGAACGCGAGCGCGGCGGCGGTCGCCACGTTCAGCGAGTCGGTTCCGCGCGACATCGGGATCCGCACCCGCATGTCGCTGGCCCGCATCACCGATTCCGTCAGCCCCGGCCCCTCGGCGCCGACGAGGAACGCGACCTTGTCGTCGGCCACGCGCGCCGCCGCGTCGGCGAGGGTGTGGGCCGACGGTTCCGGCGTCATGGCGAGCAGTCTGAACCCGTTGTCCCGCAGGGTTTGTAGGTCACGCGGCCACGCCTGCGCCCAGGCGTACGGCACCAGCAACGCGTGCCCCATCGACACCCGCACCGCGCGCCGGTACAGCGGGTCGGCGCAACCAAGGCCGAAGATCACCGCATCCACCGCCAGCCCGGCCGCGTTGCGGAAGATCGATCCGAGGTTCTCGTGGTCGTTGACGCCCTCGAGCACGGCCACGGTCCGTGCCCCGTCGATCACCTGCGCGACGGTCAGTTCCGGCGCACGCGACGCCGACGCCAGCACCCCGCGGTTGAGGTGGAAGCCGACCACCTCGGCCATCACCTCGGCGCCCACCCGGTAAAAGGGCGCGTCGACGTCGACCAGGTCGTCGGCGAGTTCGCCCAGTCGACGGTCGGTGCCTAGCAGCGCCCTCGGGCGAAATCGGGAAGCCAGCATCCGCTGCACCACCAGCACGCCCTCGGCGATCACCAGACCCTTACCGCTCGGCAGATCGGGTCGGCGGTCCACACTGTTGAGATCGCGGAAGTCGTCGAGCCGGGGATCCGCAGGATCGGCGACGTCGATTACGTTTGCGCTCACGCGCTTTCGTCGACGATGCCCGACATCAGGTCGGCGGCGACCAGAAGCGTCCTGCGCTGGTCCTCTTCGAGACGGTCCAGCCGTTTCTTGAGCCACTCCTGGCTGGCTCGGCGCTCGGCCTCGATCAGGTCGATGCCCGCCTGCGACACCGACACCAGCACCTGCCTGCCGTCCGCCGGATGCGCTGTGCGCGCGACGAACCCGAGGTCGCACAGCGACGCAATCACGCGCGTCATCGACGGCGGCCGGACGCGTTCCCGGGTGGCTAACGCGCCGGGAGTCATCGGCCCCTCCTTGGCAAGCGTCGACAGCGCCGACAGCTGTGACAGCGAAACGTGGGAATCCGGACGCCGGAACCGCAATTGGCGAGCCAACCGGATCACTGCCAGCGACAGCTCGCTCGCCAGCCTGGCGTCGACGTCTTTCACAGCGCAAAGACTACCTAGGCCATCTCCGGAAGGTCGCGTTAATCCGATACCTTGTCTGCGTGGCACCCGAACCGCCCGCCCTGCCGGCCAATTTATTGAAGCCGTGGCCGGTGATCGTCGTGATCACCGCGGGTTGGCTGGTCGCCGTCGTACTGGCGTTCACGGTTTCCGACCTGCACGGGTGGCGTCCGTACACGATCGCGGGCCTCGGGGTCGGCGCGCTCGGCACGTCGATCGTGCTGTGGCAGCGGCGCGCCGTGCGTCGCGGATCGCGCGGGGCGCAGACTGGGCTCAGCTGAATTCGACCGAGGGAGAAGCAATGGCAGCGCCGCTACTGCAAGCACAGATCGACATCGATGCGCCGGTCGCCAAGGTGTGGGGACTGGTCTCGGACCTGAGCCTGATGCCGCAGTGGAGCCCGCAGTGCCGTGCGATGAAGGCGCTCGGGCCGCTGCGCCGGGGCACCATGACCGTCAACCTGAACCGCCGCAACCGGCTGTACTGGCCGACGACCAGCGTCGTCACCGAGGTCATCCCGGAGACGAAACTGGCGTTCCGGGTGCCGATCAACCGGACGATCTGGAGCTACGAACTGGAGCCCACCGCGTCCGGCACCCGGCTCACCGAAACCCGCCACGCCGAGAACGGCACCACCGCGTTCTCGAACATGAGCATCAACGCGTTGATGGGCGGTGTGCCGAGCTTCGAACAGGAACTGCTCGACGGGATGAACGCGACGCTGTCGCGTATCAAGGCCGCTGCGGAGCGCTAGTTCTCCGGCTCGACCAAGTCGAGCACACCGTCGTCGAACGGGTCGTACATCGGCGACCCGGTGCCCGGCGGCTGCGGGGTGTCCGAGTGTGCGCCGCAACCGTATTCGGAGTCGACAACGTTTCCGTCGGCGGCGTATTCGTTGGCGCACACGCCGAACATCCTGCCGAGCGCGCCCGCCAGCGGAACGTAGAAGCCGCAGTCCCGGCAGACCCGCCGGGTGGAGCGGGCCATCGCCGAAGAGGGCCCGAACTCGCCGTCGTGCCAACGCTGCGCGGCGTCGCTGCGGCCCAACTCGCTGAGCACCTGGCGGCGACCGAAGCCCACCTCGACGGCGACCTCGTCGATCTGCGGATCGCCGGTGGCCAGATAGCCGGGCACCAGCCGCGGGTCGTCGGCGGGCGGGGCGAGCAGATCGCCGGGGCTCAGGTCGCCGGGTTTGATGCGCTCCTGCCACGGCACCCACTTCGGCGCCAGCAACGCCGTCGGGCCGGGCACCAGGACGACCTCGCTGATCGTGGCGTGGTCGGCGCCGGGGCAGCCAGCCACCACGACCGCCCACTGCCAGCCGCGATAACCAGGCATGTCGGCCAAAAACCGATGGGTGGCGGCCGTCGGGTCCTCGATCGTCGCGCCGAGGTACTCGCCCACGGTGTCCTCACCGCTGAACTCGACGATCGCGGCGCGCGCCTGCTCGACGGCGCCGATGAGCACCGCCTCCAGATCGGGGCGATCTTCGGTGTTCACGCTGTCCATCGCCATCAATACTGCCTGACCCGCGAACGTGGAGCCACACCGGTCACCTGCACGCCCGCTACCGCCCCGATGGGGGAGAATCGTGGGGTGACCGGACCGCGGCGTGACCCTCGCTACTTCCCGCCGCGCCCGCCGTCCGATGAACATCCCGGGATGGCGAACTATCCCAGCGAACCGAACGTCGACGGCGGCTACCGGCGCTCGCGCCGGTCCACGCCGAGCGCCAACCGCTGGCTGCCGCCGCTCGACGAGCCCGCGCGGCCGTACACCTCGGAGCCCCCGCCACCACGCCGGAACGCCGGTGGGAGCGCCGGCCATAAGGTCACCGTCACCAGGGCGGCCGCGCAGCGCAGCCGCGAAATGGGTTCAAAGATGTACGGTTTGGTGCACCGCGCAGCCACCGCCGACGGTGCCGACAAATCGGGTCTGACCGCGCTGACCTGGCCGGTGGTGGCCAACTTCGCCGTCGACGCGGCGATGGCCGTCGCATTGGCCAACACACTGTTCTTCGCCGCGGCGTCCGGGGAGAGCAAGGGCAGGGTCGCGCTGTACCTCTTGATCACCATCGCGCCGTTCGCGGTCATCGCACCCTTGATCGGCCCCGCGCTGGACCGGCTGCAGCACGGCCGCCGCATCGCGCTGGCGCTGTCGTTCGCGTTGCGCACCGCGCTGGTGATGGTGCTGGTCGCCAACTACGACGGCGCGACGGGCAGCTACCCGTCGTGGGTGCTGTATCCGTGTGCACTCGGAATGATGGTGCTGTCCAAGTCATTCAGCGTGTTGCGCAGTGCGGTGACGCCGCGGGTGCTGCCGCCGACGATCGACCTGGTGCGGGTCAACTCGCGACTGACGACGTTCGGCTTGCTGGGCGGCACCATGGTCGGCGGCGCCATCGCCGCGGGCGCGGAGTACATGCTCGGCCTGATCCATCTGCCCGGCGCGCTGTATGTCGTCGTCGCGGTGACGCTTGTCGGCGCGGCGCTGTCGATGCGCATCCCCAAGTGGGTCGAGGTGACCGAGGGCGAGGTGCCTGCCACGCTGTCCTACCACGGCCGCAGCGGTGAACCACGACGCCACCCCGATCAGCACAAATCGTCGGCCGAGCCACGACAACCCTTGGGCCGCAACATCATTGCCGCACTATGGGGTAACTGCACCATCAAGGTGATGGTCGGGTTCCTGTTCCTGTACCCCGCGTTCGTCGCGAAGTCGCACGACGCCAGCGGGTGGGAGCAGTTGCGCATCCTCGGGGTGATCGGCGCGGCGGCGGCCATCGGCAACTTCGCGGGCAACTTCACCGCGGCGCGGCTGAAGCTGGGCCACCCTGCGCTGCTGGTGGTGCGGTGCGCGACGGCGGTCACGCTGTTCGCGTTGGCCACCGCGCTGACCGGGAAGCTGATGGTCGCGGCGATCGCCACGCTGATCACGTCGGCCGCCGCGGCGATCGCGAAGGCCTCGCTGGACGCGTCGCTGCAGAACGACCTGCCCGAGAAGTCGCGGGCGTCGGCCTTCGGGCGCTCGGAGTCGTTGTTGCAGTTGGCGTGGGTGGCGGGCGGAGCCACCGGCGTGCTGGTGTACACCGACCTGTGGGTCGGCTTCACCGCGATCACCGCGGTGCTGATCGTCGGACTGGCGCAGACAATCGTGAGCTACTACGGCGAATCGCTGATACCCGGGTTCGGCGGCAACCGTCCGGTGCTCGCCGAGCAGGAGGGCGGACGCCAGGACCGGACGGCGGTGGCGCCCGAGTGAAACGTGTCATCGCCTCGCTGGCGATCGTGGTCCTCGTCGCGTCTGTGCTGACCGGTGTGCTGGTGTGGCGGCTGGTGCAACACCCACCGCCCGAGCACCCGGAGATCAGCGCCTATTCGGACGGCCAACTGGTGCGGGTGGGGCCGTACCGATTCTGCGAGGTGCTCAACCCCACCGACTGTGAAACACCGAAGACCGACGGCGAGCTGACGGTCGACCCGAAGCATACCGTGCAGCTGTCTGTGCCACCTGAAATCGCCCGTGCGCCATGGGTTTTGGTGCGCTCGTACGAGGGCGGCGACGTGGTCGGCGAATTCCGCCCGGACACCAAGCTCGCCGTCACCATCCCCACCGTCGACCCGCACCAGGGCAGACTGTTCGGCATCGCCGTGCAACTGCCGACCCTGGTCCGTGACGAGGCTGGCAACGAGTTCCCGGTACCGCACGCGGAGTGGTCGGTGCGGACGGTGTGGCCCTAGGCGCCGTGCCCGTCAGGCACCCGCTCACCCGCACGGGTCGGCCCTGGCGGCGTGCCGTCGCCAAAGGTCCTGCCGCCCAACGCTTCCCGACCGTGCGGCGTCAACCAGTTGGACAGGTCGGGGCCTTTGGGCACCACCTGCGTCGGGTTGATGTCCTTGTGCACGATGTAGTAGTGCTGTTTGATCTGCACGAAGTCGATGGTGTCGCCGAAACCGGGCGTCTGGAACAGGTCCCGCGCGTAGGCCCATAGCACCGGCATCTCGGTGAGCTTGCACCGGTTGCACTTGAAGTGCCCGTGATAGACGGGGTCGAACCGGGCCAGCGTGGTGAACAACCGCACGTCGGCCTCGGTGATGGTGTCGCCGACCAGATAGCGCTGGTTCGCCAGTCGCTCGGACAGCCAGTCCAGCGCGGTGAACAACCGGTCATAGGCTTTCTCGTAGGCGTCCTGTGAGCCGGCGAACCCGCACCGGTACACGCCGTTGTTCACCTCGGTGTAGACGCGCTGGGCCACCTCGTCGATCTCGTCGCGCAGATCCTCCGGATACAACAGTGGGGCGCCTTCACGGTGGAACTTGGTCCACTCGGTGGAGAAGTCCAGCGTGATCTGCGGGAAGTCGTTGGTCACCACCTCACCGGTGGCGACCTCGACGACCGCGGGCACCGTGATGCCCTTCGGGTAGTCGGGGAACCGCTTCAGGTAGGCGTCCTTGAGCCGCGGAATCTTCAGCACCGGATCGACGCCGCCCGGGTCCAGATCGAAGGTCCAGCTGTCCTCGTCGTGTGTCGGGCCGCAAAAGCCGATGGAGAGTACGTCTTCCAGGCCGAGCAGGCGGCGCACGATGATAGTGCGGTTGGCCCACGGGCAGGCCCGCGCGACGACCAGCCGGTAGCGGTCGGGTTCAACGGGATAGCCGTCGCGGCCGTCGGCCGTGATGCGCGTGGTGATGTAGTTGGTATCGCGGTTGAACTCGCCACCGCCTGCGACGTATGCCATGGGTTCAGTCTTCCCTAACCGAATTCGGGTGCGACATCTCCCTAGGCGTCGAGTTCGCGGGCGACGGCCCGCACCACCTCCGACACCCGGCGGGCGACCTTGCGGTCGGGATAGCGGCCCTTGCGCAACTCGGGCTGCACCGTGTTCTCGAGCAACGTGATCATGTCCTCGACCATGCCGTGCAGTTCGTCGGGACTGTGCTTGTGCTCGGCGGCCGCCCCCTCGCGGCGGGTCCGGGTCAGGCTCGGCGGCGGGTCGATCAGCTTCAGGCTCAACGCCTGTGGGCCGCGACGCCCGGCGGCCACGCCGAACTCGACGCGTTGCCCGGCCTTCAGACCCTCGACACCGGCGGGCAGCGCCGAGGACCGAACGTAGACGTCCTCGCCGTCTTCCTGCGACAGAAAGCCGAAGCCCTTCTCGGCGTCGTACCACTTAACCCGGCCGGTCGGCACTGGTCTCACCCGCTTGTCTCTGGAGGAACTGACTACATACTGACTACATAAGGAAAGCGTCCCGCCTGCGTCGGGACGCGATTAGGTGATCCTACTCGGAGGCCAGAGCCGCCAGCACCCCCTTATATCGGTAGTCTTGAACAACCGCTGGAGGGAAGATGCGCCTGCTACTGAACATCATTTGGCTGCTGTTCGGCGGCCTGTGGCTGGCGCTTGGCTATCTACTGGCCGCCGTCATCTGCTTCGTCCTGATCATCACCATTCCGTTCGGCTTCGCCGCGCTGCGGATCGCGTCGTATGCGCTGTGGCCGTTCGGCCGCACCATCGTCGACAAGCCGGGGACGCGGCCGGGCGCGCTGATCGGCAACATCATCTGGGTCATCCTGTTCGGCATCTGGCTGGCCATCGGCCACGTGCTCACCGCCATCGCGATGGCCGTCACCATCGTCGGCATCCCGCTGGCGCTGGCCAACCTCAAGCTCATCCCGGTGTCGTTGCTGCCGCTGGGCAAGGAGATCGTGCCCGTCGACAGCCAACTCGTGCGGGCCGCCGCATGACCATCACCGAACTCGGCGTCCCTTCGGTGCAGCGCCCCGTGCAGGGAATGCCCATCGACGGTCCGATGGTCGACACGTACGGCCGCGTCGCCACCGACCTGCGGGTGTCGCTGACCGATCGCTGCAACCTGCGCTGCACGTACTGCATGCCCGCCGAGGGCCTGAACTGGCTTCCGGGCGAGCAACTGCTGCGCACCGACGAGTTGGTGCGGCTGCTGCGCATCGCGGTCACCCGGCTCGGCATCACCAGCGTCCGCTTCACCGGCGGTGAACCGTTGGTGGCCAAACACCTCGAAGACGTCGTCGCCGCCACCGCGTCGTTGCGGCCCCGACCCGAAATCACGTTGACCACCAACGGGATCGGGCTGGACAAGCGGGCCGCCGCGCTGAAAGAGGCCGGGCTAAACCGGATCAACGTCTCCCTCGACACCGTCGACGCGGAACGGTTCGCCCGCATCACCCGCCGCGACCGACTGCCCGACGTGCTGCGGGGACTCGCGGCCGCAAAGGCCGCCGGGTTGAATCCGGTGAAGGTCAACGCGGTGCTGGATCCGGTCACCGGGCTCGACGACGCCCCCGCGCTGCTGCGGTTCTGCCTCGAGCACGGGTACCAGCTGCGCATCATCGAGCAGATGCCGCTGGACGCCGGCCATCAGTGGCAGCGCGGCCGGGCCATCGCCGCCGACGACGTGTTGGCCGCTCTGCGCGAACACTTCGATCTGCAGCCTGACCGGGCGCCGCGGGGCTCGGCTCCCGCCGAATTGTGGGACGTCGACGACGGGCGGGGCAAGGTCGGCATCATCGCCTCGGTCTCGCATGCCTTCTGTGCGGCGTGCGACCGCACCCGGCTCACCGCCGACGGCCAGATCCGCAACTGTCTGTTCTCTCGCCACGAGACCGATCTACGCCGCCTGATCCGGGCGGGCGCCGACGACGACGCACTGGCGGCCGCCTGGCGCGCCACCATGTGGATCAAGGCGGCGGGCCACGGCATCAACGACCCGGACTTCGTACAACCGGAGCGCCCGATGAGCGCGATCGGCGGCTGACGTGTCGGTGAAGGTGACCGTGCGCTACTTTGCCGCCGCCCGCGCGGCCGCAGGCTTCGACGACGAGATCATCGCCGTCGCGCCCGGAACGACAGTCGCTTCGTTGGTGCAGACACTGGGCGACCGGGACCCCGCACTGGCGAAAGTGTTGAGCCGATGCTCATACCTCTGCGACGGAATTGCGGTGCGGGACTTGGGGTTGGCGTTGAGCGACACTCAAACCGTCGATGTTCTTCCCCCGTTCGCAGGCGGATAAGCGTGATTTGCGTCACATCACGGAATGGTCACAAGATGACCACGAATCGTTACCTGTGAAAGTGTTCCTGCGGAAACGCGTTGGCGTCTTGGGGTTTTAGAGCCCTTTTAAGATTTGCCTGGCCCCGAATCGCCGAGTTCGGCAAAAGGTGACGTGACCAACGCGACCCGTTAGCGTTGCGTCCCAAGCCATCGACCCCTAATCGTTTGGCCCGCCGTGCTCAACTACGCCGAGCTCCATCCGTTGGGACACGGGACGACGACGAACAACCTGGATGGAGGCGGGGGACCCAACGGTCCGCCGAACACAAGGACCAGGAGCCGCTCAGCGGCCCCTTGGGGTGAAGCCGTGTCTGACACGGCCGGGCAACCTCTCCAGCCCGAACCCGACAGCTGACCTCGTAGGCGTGCATAAGAGAGGATCTAGCGCACCTATGAGTGGACGGCACCGCAAGCCCACTGCATCGGCAGTAAATGTCGCGAAGATCGCCTTCACCGGCGCCGTGATCGGAAGTGGAAGCCTTGCCCTCGCCGGGCATGCCAGCGCCGCGACCGACGGCGAATGGGACCAGGTCGCCAAGTGCGAATCGGGTAACAACTGGGCGATCAACACCGGAAACGGCTACCAGGGTGGGCTCCAGTTCTCGCCGAGCACATGGTCGTCACACGGCGGCGGCCAGTTCGCCCCCTCCGCTCACATGGCCACCAAAGAAGAGCAGATCGCGGTCGCCGAGCGTGTGCTCGCCACCCAGGGCAAGGGCGCCTGGCCCGTGTGCGGTCGAGGCCTTTCCGGCTCCACCCCGCGCAACGTCGTCGAGCCGCAGCCTCTCGACAATCCCGATGTGAACGGCGAACTGCCCCCGCCGCCGGTGGACCCGCTCGCTCCCCCGCCGCCGCCGGACGCCGCGCCGATCGACGCGCTGTCGGCTCCGCTGCCCGCCGACGCGCCTCCGCCTGACGCGCCGCCGCCCCCACCCGCTCCGCTGCCCGACGCGCCTCCGCCTCCGCCGGACCAGGCCCAGATCGTCGACGCCTCGCTGGACGCGCCGTTGCCGCCGCCTGCTGACGTTCCTCCGCCCGCCGATGTCGCGGCACCCGCGGACGTTGCGCCGCCCGCGGATCCCATGGCCGCCCCGGCCCCCGCCGACTGGGACCACGCCGACGCGCCGCCGCCAGCCGACCAGCCGCAGCTGTGGGCCCTGCACGCGCCCGCACCTCTCGACCCGGCACCGGTCGACCCCGCACTGCCGCCGCTCCCGCCCGCCCCACCGGCTCCCCCGGCGCCGCCCGCGCCGGGGGCCGTTGCGGCACCCGCGCCGGACCCACTGGCCCCGCTCAACGCGGTCAACATTCCCGGCCAGGCGCTTGACCTTGCGAACCAGGCCACCACCGATCCCGCGTCGGTGCCTGCGGCGCTGCCCTCGCTGCCGGACGGCGTTCCGCACCTGGCCAGCCCGGACGCTCTGCCGCCCGGTTCGACGATGGACCCAGGAGCCGACGGCACTGACAGCCCCAACGTCAGCTACCTGAAGGACCTGTGGTCGGCGGTGCAGAACCACGAGATCAGCGGTAAGGAAGCGCTGATCATGGGCCTGGCTCAGCGCAACATGAACACGCCGTACCCGCAGCAGGGCCCCGGCCCCAACGTGCCGAACGCGCCCGCACCGGCTGATCCGGCCGCGCCGCCGCCCGGTGCGCCGCTTCCGCCGCCGCCCGCCCCCGACGCACCTGCGCCGGTCCTGCCGCCGGCCTGACGGGTCAGGCGGAGTTCACCCACTCGTCGGAGCCGTCGGCGAAGAACTGGTGTTTCCACACCGGTAGCCGCGCCTTGACGGTGTCGACGAGTCGCGCGCAGGTGTCGAACGCGGCTGCCCGATGATCCGCGGCGACGGCAGCGACCAACGCCGCGTCGCCGATCTGCAGCGTGCCGATGCGGTGGCTGACCGCGATGGCGCGCACGCCGGTGGCCTCGGCCGCGATCTCGGCGGCCACCTCCTCGAGCGTCTGTTGCGCCGCCGGGTGTGCCGAGTACTCCAACCGCGTGACGTGGCGTCCGCCGTCGTGATCGCGCACCACACCCGCGAATCCCACGACGGCTCCGGCAGATTCGTGCGCCACCAACGCCTCGTAGTCCGACAGTTCGATGGGGTGGTCGGTCAGTTCGACGCGCAGCACGACGGCGGTCATCGGGTGTGGTCCTTACCGCTGAGTTGATCGAGGGCGTGGGTGAGCACCGCGTCGAGCACGCCGAGGCCGTCTTTGACCCCGCCCGTCGAGCCGGGCAAGTTGACGATCAGCGTGCGGCCCCGCACGCCGCACACGCCGCGGGAGAGCACCGACGTCGGCACGTGCGGCAGCCCGGACCGCCGGATCGCGTCGGCCAGTCCGGGGATCTGGTAGTCGAGCAGGCCCGCGGTGATGTCAGCCGTGCGATCCGTCGGCGAGATTCCGGTACCGCCGGACGTGATGATCACGTCGACGTTCTCGCCGATCGCAGCGGACAGCGCGGTGCCGACGTCGGGTCCGTCCGCCACCACAACCGGCGCCGGCGTGCTGATGCCCTGCGCGTTGAGCCAGTCGACGATCACCGGGCCGGTGCGGTCCTCGTAGACTCCCGCCGCCGCGCGGGTGGAGGCGATCACCACCCGGCCGGATCTCATCACCTTGTCCACAGCCCGGTCTTGCCGCCCTCTTTGCGCAGTACGCGGACGTCGTCGATGCGGGCGGCGGGGTCAACGGCCTTGATCATGTCGTAAAGCGTCAGCCCGGCGACGCTGACCGCGGTCATCGCCTCCATCTCGACGCCGGTGCGGTCGGTGGTGCGCACCGTGGCGGTGATCGCGACGTGGTCGTCGCCGATCTCGAAGTCGACGTCAACACCGGTGAGCGCCAGCGGATGGCACAGCGGGATCAGGTCGGAGGTGCGCTTGGCGGCCATGATGCCCGCGACCCGCGCCGTGGCCAACGCATCGCCTTTGGGCAGCCCGCCGGATGCGATCAGCGCGACGACATCGGCGGTGGTGTGGAAGGTTCCCGCGGCTACCGCGATGCGTTTGGTCGCGTCCTTACCTGTGACGTCGACCATGTGCGCCGCACCGGATTCATCCAGATGCGACAGCCGACGTGCTTGGTCCACCGCTACCTGTTGACGACGGTGACGGGGTGGACGTAGGGAAGTTCGTCGGCCGGCTGTGGAAAAACGAGCTCACCGAATGGCGACAGCGCACCGGTGCGGTCAGTGGCCAGCTCGCTGACCGCGTGATCGTCATCGCCGTCGAGCACGGGCCAGCCCGGGTCGACGTACTGCTTCTTGCCTTTGTTGTCAGCCACGTGCACATTGTGGCAGGCCCAGCGGCCAGTGGCGACACCGGCCAACTGCTTTACGCTGGTCAGCAATGACCGATAGTTCTCCGGGCGTCCCGCTGGGCGCCTGGCTGGCCGAGCTTGACGATGAGCGGCTGATCCGGCTGCTGGAGCTGCGGCCCGACCTGACCCAACCGCCGCCGGGCACCATCGCCGCGCTGGCCGCCCGCGCCCAGGCCCGGCAGTCGGTCAAGGCCGCCACCGACGGGCTGGATTTCCTGCACCTGGCGCTGCTCGACGGGCTGCTGGTGCTGCACGCCGACACCGCCGCCGTGCCGCTGGCCAAACTACTGGCGCTGGTCGGGGACCGCGCGCCCGAAGGCTCCCTCGCCGCCGCACTCGACGACCTCCGCGAGCGGGCGCTCGTGTGGGGCGACTCGACCGTGCGGGTGGTGGCCGAGGCCGCGTCCGGGCTGCCCTGGCTTCCCGGCCAGGCCACCCTCGAGGACACCGAGCAGACCGACATCGCCGCCCGACTCGAAACGCTTGACGGTCCCGCCCGCGAATTGCTGCAGCGCCTGTTGGAGGGTTCGCCGATGGGCCGCACCCGTGACGCCGCCCCCGGCACCCCGGCGGACCGTCCGGTGCAGCGCCTGTTGGCCGCCGGGCTGCTGCGTCAGGTCGACGACGAGACCGTGATCCTGCCGCGGCTGGTCGGGCAGGTGATGCGCGGCGAGCAGCCCGGCCCGGTGCATCTGGTGCAACCCGATCCGACGGTGTCCACCACCACCGCCGCCGACGTCGACGCGGTGGCCGCGGGCGCGGTGCTCGACCTGCTGCGCGAGGTCGAGCTGGTGATCGAAACGCTTGGCGCCACACCGGTTCCCGAGTTGCGCAGCGGCGGGCTGGGGGTGCGCGACGTCAAGCGGCTGACCAAGATCACCGGCATCGACGATTCCCGACTCGGGCTCATCCTGGAGGTGTCGGCGGCGGCAAAGCTGATCGCGGCGGGCATGCCCGAACCGGATCCGCACGACGGCGGCCTCGGGCCGTATTGGTCGCCGACGGTGGCGGCCGACCGGTTCGTCGAGTCGTCGACCGCCACCAAGTGGCATCTGCTGGCCACGACGTGGCTGGAGCTGCCGGGACGGCCGAGCCTGGTCGGCAGCCGCGGCCCCGACGGCAAACCCTATGCCGCGCTTTCAGATTCGTTGTTCTCGACGGCGGCACCCCTGGACCGCCGATTGCTGCTCGACGTGTTGGCCGACCTGCCCGCCGGGTCCGGCGTCGACGCCATCTCCGCGTCCCGCGCGATGACGTGGCGGCGCCCCCGGTGGGCGGCGCGATTGCAACCCGATCCCGTCGGTCACCTGCTGGCCGAGGCACATGCGGTCGGCCTGGTGGGCCGCGGCGCCATCGCCTCGCCCGCGCGCAAGATGCTCGCCGACGAATCGGCCGACGCGGTGATCGCGGCGATGGACAAGGTGCTGCCCGCGCCCATCGACCACTTCCTGCTGCAGGCCGATCTGACGGTCATCGTGCCAGGGCCGCTGCAGCGCGACCTGGCCGAACAACTGGCGTCGGTGGCGACGGTGGAATCCGCGGGCGCGGCGATGGTGTATCGCATCAGCGAGGCGTCGATCCGGCGCGCCCTCGACACCGGCCGGACCGCAAGCGAGTTGCATGCGCTGTTCGGCAAGCACTCGAAAACTCCTGTGCCGCAAGGCCTTACCTATCTGATCGACGACGTGGCGCGTCGGCACGGGCAACTGCGCGTCGGCATGGCCCAGTCGTTCGTGCGCTGTGAGGACCCTGCGCTGCTCGCACAGGCCGTCGCGGCGCCCGCCGTCGACCAACTGGAGATGCGGCTGCTCGCCCCGACCGTCGCGGTGTCGCAGGCGCCGATCTCCGATGTGCTCGCCGGATTGCGGGAGGCGGGTTTCGCGCCCGCGGCCGAGGACTCAACCGGCACCATCGTCGACATCCGCGCACGCGGCGCCCGGGTGCCCGCGCCACCGGGGCGGCGGCGCAGCTACCGCCCACCGACGCCGACCAGCCAGACGCTCGGCGCGATCGTCGCGGTGCTGCGCAAGGTGGCGTCCGCGTCGTTCGACGACATGCGCCTCGACCCCGCAGTCGCGATCTCACAACTGCAGGAGGCCGCGCACCACCAGGCTTCGGTGGTGATCGGCTACGTCGACCCCGCAGGAGTGGCAACCCAACGGGTGGTGGCGCCGATCAACGTCCGCGGCGGGCAGCTGACGGCCTACGATCCGGCGTCGGGCCGGGTGCGCGAGTTCGCGATCCACCGGGTCACCTCGGTGGTCGCCGCCGATGCCGGATAGTTAGCGTCGGCACAGCGAGTTCACAGACGGGTTGGTGAACATGTCTGTGTGACAACGACGTTGGACGCGGCTGCACAGGCTGTCGGCGGATACCGCGGCGGGGTTTCACTGCTGCACGGGTGGCTACCACTGACGATATGGGCCGTCGCGGCGGTGGCCCTTGCGGTGGCCGTCGGGTGGCGGTCACGGCGATGGCGGCTGGTGTGGCTGCCGGTGGCGGTCGCTGTCGGTCTGATTCTGGCGGCGTGGGCGCACTGGTACATCGACTCCGAGGGCCTCGCGGGTGACCCCGCCCCGTCGTCGCTGTGGATCTGGGTCGGGTTGACGGGTCTGGCGTTGGCGGTCGCGGTGCTGGGCTGGCGCGGCACCCAATGGTGGCGGCGCGGGGTGTCGCTGGCCGCCGTGCTGCTGTGTCTGCTGAGTGCGGGCGTGTCGCTGAACCTGTGGGTCGGTTACTTCCGCACCGTGCAGGCGGCGTGGAACGAACTGACCGCCGGCCCGTTGCCCGACGAGACCGACATGAACACCGTGATGGCGATGCGTGGCAAGGGGGCTCCGTCGCACGGGGCGCTGGTACCGGTGACCATCCCTTCCGCTGCGTCGGGCTTCAAGCACCGGACTGAACTGGTGTACCTACCGCCCGCCTGGTTCGCCGCGAATACACCCAAGCTGCCCGTGGTGATGATGATCGCCGGTGAGTTCAACACACCGTCGGACTGGCCGCGCACCGGCGACGCGATCACGCCCATCGACAAGTTCGCAGCGGACCACAACGGCAACACACCGGTGTTCGTCTTCGTCGACGTGGGCGGTTCGTTCAACAACGACACCGAATGCGTGAACGGGCCACGCGGCAACGTGGCCGATCACCTGACCAAGGACGTCGTGCCCTACGTGACATCGACGTTCGGCGTCTCGGCCGATCCCGCCAACTGGGGCATCGTCGGCTGGTCGATGGGCGGAACGTGCGCGGTCGATCTGACCGTGATGCATCCCGAGTTGTTCAGCACGTTCGTCGACATCGCCGGCGACACCGGACCCAACGCCGGCACCAAGGAGCAGACCATCGCGCGCCTCTACGGTGGGAACGCCGCGGCGTGGGCCACGTTCGACCCGACCACGGTGATCGACAAGCACGGGCCGTACCACGGTGTCTCGGGCTGGTTCGCGATCTCCTCGGACGCGCCTCCGCAGCACAAGGACGGTTTCCCGAAGATGACCGGAACCGGACTCGGCGGCCAGGACGCCGCCGGGATGCCGACGGACCAGACGGAGGCCGCCAACTCGCTGTGCAGCCTGGGCCGCGCGAACGGCATCACGTGTGCGGTAATCCCGCACCCTGGCCGCCACGACTGGCCGTTGGCGGCGGACGTGTTCACCGCGGCGTTGCCGTGGTTGGCAGGTCAGATCGCCACACCGGACGCGCCGAAGATCCCACTGCCCGGCCAGGGCGGCGGCGCCCCCGCGGGCCCTCCCCCGCCGCAGACCGCCACCCGCTGAACGCAGGCACGTCGGAGTGATCCGGATAATGGACACAATGACCTTCAAGCGAGAAGCGCAGGCGGATCGCGCATGACCGACGGCCCCCTGATCGTGCAGTCCGACAAGACGGTGCTGCTCGAAGTCGACCACGCGTTGGCAGGCGCGGCGCGCGCGGCGATCGCCCCGTTCGCCGAACTCGAGCGCGCGCCCGAGCACGTCCACACCTACCGCATCACCCCGCTGGCGCTGTGGAACGCGCGCGCGGCGGGCCACGACGCCGAGCAGGTCGTCGACGCATTGGTCAGCTTCTCCCGCTACGCGGTGCCCCAACCGCTGCTCGTCGACATCGTCGACACCATGGCCCGCTACGGGCGGCTGCAGTTGGTCAAGCATCCGGCGCACGGGCTGACGTTGGTCAGCTTCGACCGCGCGGTGCTCGAGGAGGTGCTGCGCAACAAGAAGATCGCCCCGATGCTCGGTGCCCGCATCGACGACGACACCGTGATCGTGCACAACAGCGAGCGCGGCCGCGTCAAGCAGATGCTGCTCAAAATCGGTTGGCCCGCAGAGGATCTGGCGGGCTACGTCGACGGCGAGAAGCACCCGATCGCGCTGGATCAGGCGGACTGGCAGCTGCGCGACTACCAGCAGATGGCCGCGGACTCGTTCTGGGAGGGCGGCTCGGGTGTGGTGGTGCTGCCGTGCGGTGCAGGGAAGACGCTCGTCGGCGCGGCGGCCATGGCCAAGGCGTCGGCGACCACGCTGATCCTGGTGACCAACACGGTTGCGGGGCGGCAGTGGAAGCGTGAGTTGATCAACCGGACGTCGCTGACCGAGGACGAGATCGGCGAATACTCCGGCGAGCGCAAGGAGATCCGCCCGGTCACCATCGCCACCTACCAGGTGATCACCCGCCGCACCAAGGGCGAGTACCGCCACCTCGAGTTGTTCGACAGCCGCGACTGGGGCTTGATCATCTACGACGAGGTGCACCTGCTGCCCGCGCCGGTGTTCCGGATGACGGCCGACCTGCAGTCGCGCAGGCGGCTCGGGCTGACCGCGACGCTGATCCGGGAAGACGGCCGTGAGGGCGATGTGTTCAGCCTGATCGGACCCAAGCGCTACGACGCGCCATGGAAGGACATCGAGGCGCAGGGCTGGATCGCGCCCGCCGAATGCGTCGAGGTGCGAGTGACCATGACCGACAACGAGCGGATGCTCTACGCCACCGCCGAACCCGACGAGCGGTACAAGCTGTGCTCGACGGTGCACACCAAGATCGCGGTGGTGAAGTCGATCCTGGAGAAACACAAGGGCGAGCAGACGCTGGTGATCGGCGCCTACCTCGACCAACTCGACGAATTGGGTGCCGAACTCGACGCGCCGGTGATCCAGGGCTCGACGAAGACGGCCGAGCGTGAGGCGCTCTTCGACTCGTTCCGCAGCGGCGAGATCTCCACCCTGGTGGTGTCCAAGGTGGCCAACTTCTCCATCGACCTACCAGAAGCCTCTGTGGCCGTTCAGGTTTCGGGCACCTTCGGATCGCGTCAGGAAGAGGCACAGCGGCTGGGCAGGCTGCTGAGACCCAAGCACGACGGCGGCGGGGCGATGTTCTACTCGGTGGTCTCCCGCGACAGCCTGGATGCCGAATACGCCGCGCACCGGCAGCGGTTCCTCGCCGAACAGGGCTATGGCTACGTCATCAAGGACGCCGACGACCTGCTGGGGCCGGCGATATGACGGCGTCGAGCGACGATCAAGCGGCGAGGAACGAGTCCGGATTGAGGAGCTCGACCCAAAGGGTCCGTCGCGTCATGCCGGTTCTCACGGTGCCGGACGTCGAGGCCACGCGCGACGCGTACATCTGTGTGCTGGGCCTGCACGAGGTGATGAACCACGGCTGGATCGTCACGCTGGCCGGCCCGGACGATTCGGGCGAGCTTCGCCACCAAGTCAGCCTGATGACCAAAGACAAGACGGCGCCGGTCAACCCGAATGTCTCGATCGAAGTCGACGACGTCGACGCGGCGCATCAGGCCGCGGTGGCGGCGGGACTGAAGATCGTCCATCCGCTCAGCAACGAGGAGTGGGGCGTGCGAAGGTTTTTCTTCGCCGACCCATCGGGCAACATCGTCAATGTGCTGAGCCACCGCTAGACGTGCGGCCCAATGGCTTTGGCGACAGTCAGTAGCACGGCAGAGTCTTCGAGGGCCTGCAGGCCATGCCGGGACCGCGGCACGACGATGTGGTCGCCGACCGTGCCCTCCCAGTGCACTTCCGCATTGGTCAGCCGCACTCTTCCGACGAGCACCTGAAGCGTTGCCTCGCCTGGACTCTCGTGCTCATCCATCTCACTGCCGGCCGTCAGCGCGATCAGCGTCTGCCGCAGCGAATGCTCGTGGCCGCCGTAGACGGTGTGCGCGCTGCGTCCGCTGCTCGCCGAGCGGGCCGCTCCCAGTTGCTCCCGCGCCATAGCAGTAAGCGAAACCTTGTTCATCACCAACACAATTGTCGTCAGTGACTGCACAGGCAAGACCCAGACCGTGTGGGCGGCCGTCGATTGCGATCACCGTGAGCGGATCTCCCTCGAGCGGCCGCAAGTGCCCTCACTCCGTTGGAAACCGGTCCCGCAATGCGTCCAGTAATTGCTGCGCTTCGGCCACCCGGCCGCGCATGCGGGCCAGGTTCTCCGGGGGCCGACTGATGTCGTCGATGCCACGCTCACATCGCCGCAACCAACGCTTCTCCATCGACGCGGCAAGCTCTTCCAACTCGGCTATTTCGCCTAGTAGGACCGCGTCGAACAGCCGGGCTTGGGCAATGTCGGCCGGATGCGCCGGACGCGTCCACGCCTCCGGACGCGGATGGACGACACGGGGCCGGGGCACCCGCACCGCAAGGTGGGGTTCGACACCAACATCGCGTGTAATCGATAGCACCCACAGATCCTCTACAAGTAAGGAAACGTCAGCGACCCCACAGGTTCACCGGGTCGTCAAGTTCCGGTGGCACACAGTTACTTTCCATTCACGTTTACAGGTAGCACGGATTGCATACGGTATGTAATCAACTCAGGTGATCAGGAGGAAGCTGTGCGCGCTCTCACATGAGGTAACACCTTCCAGCTGAGAGCTATTCGGTCGTGGCCGCCGAACCCGTTGGGCAGCACCCTTGAGCAATGCATGTGCACTGGGCCCACGTCGGACGAAGCGCCGCCGGGTTGGGCGCCGCCATGGGCATCGGCCGCTTCGCCTATACCCCGATCCTGCCGCTGATGACGGCACAGACCGCGCTCGGCCCGAAAGCCGCCGGCGCGCTGGCCACCGCGAACTACATCGGCTATCTCGCAGGCGCGCTGGCAGGCACCGCATCGCCGCGGTTGGCGCGCTCGGCGGTCGCGTGGCGAACGTCGTTGGTTGTCCTGGTGTTCAGTTTGGCCGCAATGCCCCTGTGGCCCAACATGATCGGTTGGCTGGTCCTGCGTACCGTTGCCGGCTTCGCCAGCGCGGTGGTGTTCGTCATCGCCGTCAACTCGATGATGGAGCACCTGCCTTCGCACCTGCCGGGCTGGGGCTTCGGCGGCGTCGGTCTCGGCATCGCGTTGTCGGGTGCACTGGTCCTGGCCATGCCCGCCGGGGCCGGATGGCAAGGCGCGTGGTGGACCTCGGCGGCGTTGGCCGCCCTGCTAGGTGCCTGCGCGTGGACGATGCGGGGTCGATCTACGACCACTGCCGCTGCCGTGCCGTCACCGCCTCGGCGCAGGGCGAACCGATGGTTCGCCCTGCTGTTCGTCAGCTACACGCTGGAGGGCATCGGCTACATCATCGCGGGAACCTTCCTGGTCGCCGCCATCAGGCAGACGTCGGCCGGCTGGCTCGGCGGCGGCGCCTGGATATTCGTCGGCCTGGCCGCGGTTCCGTCAGCCGCGCTGTGGGCGTGGCTCTGCGCGCGGTGGTCGCATCCGACCCTGCTCGTCGGCGCGTTGCTGCTGCAGGCGGTCGGAATCGCCTTGCCCGCCATGGCTTCCGGACCCATCGCGGCGTTCGTCGGGGCGACCCTGTTCGGAGCCACCTTCATCGGGGTCAGCACGATGGCTTTGGCGGCCGGTCGGCTGCTCGGCTTCCCCGGCGCGGTGGCGTTGCTGACAAGTGGTTACTCTGTCGGCCAGATCGTCGGCCCGATCGCGGTGACACCGCTTCTGCACCACGGTTTTTCACCTGCGCTGCTGGTTGCGGCGGCGGTCGTGCTGGCATCGGCGACGGTCGCGGGTCTGCTCAGATTCGGGTTCCCGTCGGCCGATGCGGATCCGCGGCAGGTAGCCACGCCCCGCGAACGTCTAGCGCTGGAGCGTCGCGGGTGAATTCGGCGATGACGGCGCGCACGACGGGGTTGTCGTCATCGCGGCGCCACACCAGCGACCACGTCCACAGCGGTGCGGGGTTGACGACCGGTCGCCGCACCAGACCGGTGGGCTCTGGCACGTCCTGACCTTTGGGGTTGTTCAGCACCGGCCTGCGCAACCGCCGGATGTGCTCGAAAAACTCCTGCCCCGTGACTCCCCCGTCGTCGACGCGGACCGCTCGGGCTCCCGTGTCCGCCGCGAACTGCTCGGCGTATCGGTTCCACGACGACCAACTGGCCTCGTCGGCGTCCAACAGCACCAGGGTGTCTTTCGCGTCGACCGCTGACGTGTCCGAACCGACGCTCAACGCGTACAGCCGATCCACCCCGATCAGGTGCGCGTCGAGGGACAGCGACTCGAGATCCGTTGTCTGGACCCAGCAGATCGCCAGGTCGAGGCTTCCGTCGGCGACGCGAGCGGCCTGTGCGTGCGACGGCATCACCCAAGTGTCGACGCGCAGTTGCGCCACCCCGGCGGCCCTTTCGGCCCAGTCGGTCGGACACCAATTCACGTACCCGATGCGTACCGGCTCGGAGGCCGTCAAGCCCGCCGCCCGCCTGCGCAGATCGTCGGCCTGCTCCACCAGCGCCCGAGCATGCGGCAGCAGAGCTGCCCCACTCGGTGTCAGGGCGACCGAGCGGCGGTCCCGGTCGAACAGGCTGACCTTCAGATCCCGCTCCAGAGCCTTGATCTGCTGAGACAGCGAAGGGCCCGCGATGTGCAACCGCTCGGCCGCGCGGCCGAAGTTCAGCTCCTCGGCGACGGTCACGAAATAGCGGAGTTGACGCAGCTCCACGCGGCAAGCGTAGTAGGCGATCCCTCTCACCAGAGAGCTAACCGGTCGCACCCGCGGGCAATCGAGGCGGCCAGGTCTTGCGTTGCAGCGTGCATCCGCACGACGAAGGGATCGAAAGACATGATCAACTCACAACGCGTCGCCATCATCACCGGCGCTTCCCAGGGCATCGGCGAACACCTGGTGACGGGCTATCGCAAACTCGGCTACGCCGTGGTGGCCAATTCCCGCTCGATCGGCGAGAGCGACGACCCGATGATCCTGACGGTGCCCGGTGACATTGGGCAACCCGGGGTCGGGCAGCGCATCGTGGCGGCGGCGATGGAGCGGTTCGGCCGGGTCGACACCGTGGTCAACAATGCAGGCATCTTCATTCCGAAGCCGTTCACCGAGTACACCGACGAGGACTACAACGCGGTCACCGGAGTCAACCTGCGCGGATTCTTCGAGGTGTCCCGTGCGGCGGTCGCGGCGATGCTGTCGCGGGAGGGCGGCGGTCACGTCGTCAACATCTCCACCAGCCTGGTCGACCACGCGAACTCAGCGGTGCCGTCGGCGTTGGCGTCGCTGACCAAGGGCGGCTTGAATGCGGTCACCAGGGCGCTTGCCGTCGAGTACGCCGAACGCGGAATCCGCTCCAACGCAGTGGCACTCGGCATCATCCGCACCCCGATGCACGATCCCGCCTCACACGACGCGCTGGCGAAGCTGCATCCCGTCGGCAGGCTCGGTGAGATCGACGATGTCGTCGACGCGGTCCTGTATCTGGAGAACGCGCCGTTCGTCACCGGTGAGATCCTGCATGTGGACGGTGGTCAAAGTGCAGGACATTGAGATTCTGCGTGGTGTCCTCGACCAGTGGCAGGCGGGAATCGACGCGCACGAACCGCGGCGGGTCGCAGCGGTGTTCACCGAGGACGCTCTCTTTCAGGGCCTACGCCCGTACAGTGTGGGCCCCGACGGAGTCTTCGAGTACTACGACAGCCAGCCACTCGACATGACGGTCAGCTACCGGGTGTTGGAAACACGCAGACCCGCAGGCGATCTGGTGCTCGGATACGTCCGCGCCGACTTCTCGTACTCGGATCGGCCGACGGTGAGTCTGAATCTGGGTGTGCTGTTGACACACACGGACGCCGGTTGGCGCATCCTGCACTACCAGGCATCGGCAGCCAGCTAGCTCAGAGCGGGGATGACCTCACGTTCGAACAACTCGATGCCCGAGCGGTCGTAGGCAGCCTCAGGGAAGTTCAATATCGCGTATTCGCAGCCGAGTTCACGCATCCGCGTCAGCTTCTCGACGATCTGCTCGGGAGTTCCGCTCGCGGACTCCGGGGCCGTCACGGTGCCGAACATGGCGTCGACCGCAGCCTCGTTCGCCACGGAGACCAACCTGTCCCGCACACGGGCCGCCCGGTCGGTGACCTCGGCCTCCGACTCGCCGACCACGGCGTTGAAGTTGGCCGACCGCACGATCGCGCCGTAGTCAGTGCCGACGTCGCGACAATGGCCGGCCAACACCTGCGACTTGTGCGCGAACCCCTCGGGCTCGCAGGTGAAGTTGGTGTAATTCGCGTACTTGGCCGCGATGCGCAACGTCACCTTCTCACCGCCGCCCGCGATCCACAGCGGAAGACCGCCGTCCTGCAACGGTTTTGGCTCCACGATCGCGCCCTCGACCTGGTAATGCTTACCGTCGAGGGTGACTTCACCATGGCGCCACGCGTCGCGCATGATCTGCACACCCTCGTCCAGCATGGCCAGTCTGACGCCGGGCGACGGGAAGCCGTAACCGTAGGCCTCCCACTCGTGCTGATACCAGCCGCCGCCGATGCCCATCTGCACCCGGCCTCCGGAGATGATGTCGGCGGTGGCGGCCACCTTCGCGAGATAGACGGGGTTGCGATAGCCCATCGCCGTGCACATCTGGCCGAGCTTGATCCGCGACGTGGACGCCGCGTAGGCCGACATCAGCGACCACGCCTCGTGGGTGGCCTCATGCGTCGGCACCGGCACCGTGTGGAAGTGGTCGTAGACCCACAACGAGTCCCACGCACCGCCGTCGGCGTAGGCAGCGAGGTCGCGCATCACCGGCCAGTGCTGTTGTGGGGAAATGTCGACGAGATCGAGCCGCCAGCCTTGCGGGATGAAGAGTCCGAAGCGCATGACAGTCGACTTTAAATCCGCCATCTGGGGACGCGCTGGACCTATGCTGATTGACGGACACGTCAAATAGCGCTGAACGTAGGACTCCATGACGGCCCGAGCCAAATACGAGCGCATGCGCGCCGTCCATCTGAACGCGGTTCAGGCCGCGCTCGTGGATCACGTCACGCGCCTCGACTGGACACCGGACCAGATCAACCAGTACCGCGAGCACCGACTCCGCGAGTTGTTGGCGTACGCCAGGCAGCGCTCGCCGTTTCACGCGCGTCGGCTGCGCGCCCTGGACCTGTCCTCCGCGTCGGTGGCCGACCTGGCGACGTTGCCCGTGATGACGAAGCAGGAGGCGCAGGCCAGCTGGGACGACATCGTCACCGACCGCAGGCTCACCCGTGAGCGCGCGGAACGCATTCTGCGGCAACAGGAATGGTATTCCTACACGCCCGACGGCTATCAGATGTTCAGTTCGGGCGGCTCGAGCGGGGTACGCGGCGTGTATGTGTGGGGTTGGCAGTTCTTCGTGTCGGCCGCATGTCTGGCGTGGCGGGCCCAGGCGCGGGCGGAGCAACGAGAACCGTCGCGGCCGACGGTGTTGGCCGTCCTGGAGGCAGGGATGCCGCCGCATGCCAGCACCCCCTTGTTCGACGTGCCCACCGCGGCGGGCATGCAGACCGTGGTGATCCCTGCGGGCGACCCGTTCGACGAGGTGCTCGCCGCCGTTGCGGACGCGCGACCCACACATCTCGTGGGTTATCCGTCCGTCATCGGGCGACTCGCCAGGGCCTCGCTGGCGGGCGAACTGGACTGTCACCCCGTCCGGGTCAGCACCAATTCAGAACCGCTGCTCGAGGAAGACCGCGCGGCGATCGCCGAGGCATGGGGCGTCCCGATCCACAACCTGTGGGGATCCACCGAGATCGGGGTGCAGGCGGTCGCGTGCGGGGTCGGCGACGGGTTGCACATCTGCGAGGACGAGGTGGTGCTCGAACGCGTCGACGCCAACGGCGCACCGGTCGGACCCGACGAACCGGCGGCCAGAACACTGGCCACCGGGTTGGCCAACCTGACGTTTCCGTTCATCCGCTATGACCTCGGCGACGAGGTCACCTTGATACCCGGACCGTGCCAGTGCGGCAGCGCGTTCGCCCGGGTCGCCGATATCGGCGGCCGCCGCGACGACGACTTCCGCTATGGCCCGATCACGGTGCCCGCCGTCACGTTCCGCCATGTACTCGGCACCGATCCGCGCATCTCCGAGTACCAGGTGACGCAGACGAACAGGGGCGCCGAGATCCTCACCGTCGGTCGCCCCGATGTCGGCACGCTGACGACATCGATGGTCAGCGCGTTGCGCCGCTGCGGGCTTACGGACCCCGCGGTGGCCATCCGGATCGTCGACCGCATCCCCCGCAACCAGGCCAGTGGCAAACTCAAGCGATTCATCGCGCTGTAGCCGAACGGGACCCAAACGTCACCTCGGAATCTGCCAGCGAACCGCCGATATGCGATATGGTGTGCCTCACATCGGCAACTAAATGTGAGCTGAAACACAAAGGGGGCCCCTGTGCTCGAACACAACGGTCGTTCAGTTCCGGGGCCCAAAGCCAGGCTGTCGGGCGCCGGGGGTTCGGTCGACGGCATCCACTGGGTGAAGAACTCGCTTTTGGCCGTCATCGCGATCTGCGCGCTCGCAGGGATCGTCAGCACGGCCTCGATGGGCCAGACCCAGGCGGCCCTGGCAATCGGCATCGTCGCGATGGCGTTTTTCTCGAGGGCCTGGTGCTGACGCGCGACTAGCCTTGGATCCATGGCCCTCTCCAAGGACGAACGCGAACAGTTTCTGGCCGAGCCGCACATCGCGGCGCTGTCGGTGAGCGCAGGCGACAAGCGCGGACCACTCACCGTCCCGATCTGGTACCAGTACACGCCCGGCGGTGAGCCGTGGGTGCACACCGGAGAAGGCTCACGCAAGCACCGGTTGATCGAGGCGCAGGGTGAATTCACGTTGATGGTCGAGCGCGTCGAGCCGACGGTGCGTTATGTCGCGGTCGACGGGCCGGTGAGCCGCATCGAGCCGGCCACCGACGAACAGCTCGTCGAGATGGTGAAGCGTTATCTGCCTGCCGACAAGGTGGACGCCTACTTGGAATTCGCCCGCAGGGAACACGGCGTGGGTGTAGCCATCTTCATGAAACCGGAGCACTGGCTTTCGTCCGATCTCGGCGCGTTGTGAGTCAACTCCGCGCGTCGTAGAGCGCCGCGACCGCGGGCAGGCTCACCTTCAGCGCGGGGTTGCGCGGCAGTTCGTCGACGACGGCGAAGTCGACGGGCACGTGGTAAACCGACAATGACTGGCGGACAAGGTCTTTCAGCTCGTCGGCCGTAGGAGTAGGCATTCCCGGCGTGGTTTCGATGGCCGCGAACGGAACCTGCCCCAGCCGCTTGTCGGGTACGCCCACCACGCAGGCGTCCCGCACGGCCGGATGTGAGATGAGCACGCGCCGAACGGTTTCCGGGAGAATCTTGAACCCGCCGCGGTTGATGGCGCCGTCGGCCCTGCCGTGCAGGGTGACGAACCCGTCGGCGTCGATCGACGCGATATCGGTGGTGCGGATCCAGTCGGGACCGATCGAGGAGACCTTCGCTTCCAGTAGACCCTGCTCACCGGATGGCGACTGGCCTCCGGTGTCCGGGTCGACGACGCGCACCTGGGTATCGGGCAGTGGTCTGCCCACGCTGTTGCGTTTGGATTCGCCGAACCTGTCGATGTCAGCGGGCGTCCAGGCGCACAGTGAACCCGCGAATTCCGTTGCCCCATAGGCCAACCGGATCGGGATGCCGAAGTGCTTTTCGAACTCGTCGCGGGTCTCGGGGTCCAGCGGGCCGGACGCGCTGATCAGGAAGTCCAGCGACGCGAGATCTTCGGGGGGCACGTCGGCGTCGAGCAGCATACGGACGACGGCCGGTTGCACCCCGGAACGCTTGATGCGGTGGGTCTTGATCGCATGTACGAACCCGTCGACGGTGAACCGTTCGAGCATCACGATGCGTCTGCCATTGTGCACACCCGCCACCAACTGGCATACTCCGATGCCGCCGAACTGCCAGTAGGCGAACTCGGGCGGAGCGTCTGGCGGGGCCTTCTCGCCGCTGGTCACGCTGAACACCGTGCGCTCCAGCACCGACGTCCTGATGTCCTGCCGCTTCGGCGGGCCGGTGGTGCCGCTGGTCAGGATCTGCAGCGCCACACCAGGTTCCACGTCGGCGTGCGCGTGTTCGGGGTCTCTGCGTTCGAGTCCGTCGACGGCCGCGACGCGCGGCGACGTCAACGAGATCGCGACGCCCGCGCTGCCGGAACGCTTCGCGGCGGTGACGGCCTCGTCGGACCAGTCCTCGCGGTCGGCGACGACGGCAGCCGGATTCAGCTTCTCGATGTCGCGGCCGATGGCCTCGGGCGACTGGAACGAGTAGATCATCGAGACAGGCCGGCCCGACGCGAGGAAGCCGATGATCGCGGCGGCGTGCGGAAGCCGGTTGCGGACCACCAGGCCGACGGGCGCGTCGGGAGGCACGCCCGCGTCGCCGAGGGCCGTGGTGAGGGCGTCGGCGTATGCGGTGATGTCGTCACCGGTGTACCAGCGGCCGTGGAATTCGATGCACTGCTTCGCACCGTAGCTCGCGAGCCCTGCCGCGAACGTTTCGGTAAAGCTTTCGGGCACGCATAGACGATAGCCAACGACAACCACAGCAGGCAGGCAGCGTGCTGGCAGCGCCCGTACAACCGGGTCGGCGATCCTCGGCAGGTGAGCCTACGGCTGTGCTCGATCGTCGCGGCGCTGATTCTGGCCGGTGCCTACGTCGCCGGATGTGCGACCGCCACCGACACCGGCGCGCCGCAACGTCTTACGCCGCCGATGGGCTGGAACTCGTGGAATTCCGGCATACCGCTGACCGAGGAAACCGTGAAGGCCACCGTCGACGCAATGGTGTCCTCCGGCATGCGCGACGCCGGCTACCGATACGTGAATCTGGACGCGGGCTGGGCGGCCCCGACCCGCGGGTCCGACGGCAGATTGCGGGCCGATCCGAAGACGTTTCCGCACGGCATCGCGGCGTTGGCCCGCTACGTGCACGACCGCGGCATGCTGCTCGGCCTGTACGCCAGTCCGTACGACGAGACCTGCGGCCAAGATCCCCGCACGGCCAGCGCCGGGCACGAGGACACCGACGCGCGGACGTTCGCGGGATGGGGCGTCGACTACCTGAAGTACGACTGGTGCCACAGCAACGCCGACCACGCCAACCAGGTCAAGCTCTTCACCACGATGCGAAACGCGTTGCGCGCCACGGGTCGTCGCATCTTTTACAGCATCAACCCGAACAGCTCCAACAACCACCACGCTGGCACCGAATACGACTGGTCGGGCATCGCCGACATGACCCGGAACACCGCCGATCTGGTGCCGGTCTGGCGCAGCACCTTGCCGCCGATGGACAGCTCTGATTCGTTCCTCACCGGCTCGTACCTCGGTGTGCCCGACGAGTTCCTTGCCTCATTGCCGACGGCTTCGCGGGGCCGCCCTGGGTTCTTCAACGACCCCGACATGCTGGTCGTCGGTCTGTCGTGGCGCGACTTCTTCGTCAATCATCTGGACTTCAGCCGGGTCATCGTGGCGCAGGACCAGCTGACACCGGAGCGTCTGGAAAAGCTCCGGATGAAGCTCGCTCTGTCCGACGCCGATGTGGCGTGGCGCGCCAACGGCCAACCGGGCCTGACCGCATCTGAACAGCGGGCCCACTTTTCGCTGTGGGCGATGCTCGCCGCGCCCCTGCTGGCAGGCAACGACGTTCGGACGATGGACGACCAGACGCGCGATATGTTGACCAACCGCGACGTCATCGCGGTCGACCAGGATCCATTGGTCGCGGAGGCGACCACGTTTCCGCACGACCACCGGGTGCTGGTGAAACCCCTCTCCGGTGGCGCCATGGCGGTCGCGTTGTTCAACTCCGACGACAAACCTGCCGACATCGCCACCAGCACCGCCGCGGCCGGTTTGGTCGGTGACTGTTTCACGGTGCGCGACCTGTGGAGCCACACCGAAACGACGACCACCGGCGAGATCAGGCGCACCGTGGCACCACACGACGTGGCGATGCTGCGGGTCTGGTCAACCTGTCACTGAACCCGCGATCTCCGCACTGCGGGGCGGGGTGACGGTGCCGTGGATCAGTTGCGCGTGTTCGGCATACGCGAGGGCCGCGCTGCAGCGCAGACCGGCGCGCATCTCCACAGGCATGTTTCCGATGGTGCGCTCGATGAGGTCCGGGTCGGCCTCGTACATGCTCATGCCGAGGACGAGCAGCCTGTGGTCGGGATCCAGGCCAGCCCATCATTTTTACGATGTCGTTCCACTCGGCCAAGCCGATATGCGTCTCCATGAGGGGGACGATGTAGGACTCCTCGTAATCCATGTGCTCAACGAGCGAAGTGGCGAGTCGATCCACCGCGGCGGCCAACTTCACACCGGCGGCAGCAGTCGCCGAAGCACCCCAGATCGGCAGTTCCGCGTCGACCTCCGCATGAAGCGCATCGATCTGCCGATGCTGTTCGGTCACGCGCTGTACGTGCGACGACAGCTGCGCGGGTGCTCGCTGCTCCAGGAGTGGCCACACGTGGATGTCCTCGCCCGAATGATGGTGATGCAGGACCGCCCCGATGAACCGCAGATGCCCGGCCACCGCCTCGGCGCGTGCGGTGTCGCCGTTGGCAACGCGACGCACCACACCGCCGGCGAGACCGAACTCTCTGCGAAACATCCTGTGCACCATGGCCATTTCGCGACCATCCAAGCATTCGCCGTCGTCGTCCATTGTTCGGCTTAACGCCGGAGCGGGTCGGATTCTTCATCAAGGGAAGACGCGATTCGTCAAACGACAACGAGCATTGCCAAAAGGGGCACGCGCGGACCGTCGGCTGGATACATTGCATGCCTGTCTGTCGGGAGGTCTGGGGTTGTCTACCAAACGTCTGTTGCTTCAGATTCTGCTGGCCGCGTTCCTGCTGACCACCTGGGTGACGTTGGCGTCCACCGGCATCGCCCATGCCGACACCCCGTCAACGTCGGGGACGTCGTCGAGTTCGGAGGGCGCGGCGAGCGAGGCAAAACCGTCGAAGCCCGAGCGGCCGAAGCCAAAGCCGAAGCGTGCTGCCAAGAAGCACGAGACGAAAGCCGACGACACCACCGAATCGGCCGGATCGGTCAAGCCAGCCGACAAGAGCACCGCCCCTGACGAAAAGGCGGAGGCGGCGTCGAAGCAGGACGATCCGTCATCAACCCAGGTCCGCCACAAGCCTCGCCGACCGAGCCTGACCGTCACATCGACGAAGTCCGCGACACCTGACAAGCCGGTGGGCGACGCCGCGATCACTTCCGCGCCGCGGGCGCAGTTGAAGCTCGCCGAGCCCGCCCCCTCGGTTTCGAGTCCGCAAACCAGCGCGCCGTCCGTCAGGCTTCCGCAGCCACGAGAGGTCGTCGGGCTGGTGTCCGACGTCGGCGTGGTCGCGGTGTCAGTCGTCTACACCGCCGCCGACACCGTCGCGAACATCTTCGGCCCACACAGCTTCTTCGGAGCGCCGTATGCGCTGGCGTCGGCGGTGGCGAATTCCGCTGCGGCGGTGGGCAGGACGCTGATCGGCGCACCGTCGGGCGCCACGGGCACCGAGCCGTTCCCGGTCACATACGGGATCCTCAACGGGCTCGCGTTCTTCACTCCGCGGCAGCCGCCGCCCGGTGCGAACGATCCGTCGATCAAGCTCACTGCTGCGCATCCGCTGCCGATCATTCTGCTCAACGGCACGACGACCACGCAGGGCGTCAACTGGAGCGTCGGGGCACCCGTCCTGGCCAACGCCGGTTACAAGGTCTACACGTTCAACTACGGCAACGTCGGTGATGACCCGAACTACCCGATTCAAGCCACCGACAACATCCGGGAATCCGCGAAACAACTAGCCGCCGAAGTGAACAAGGTCCTCGAGGAAACCCAGGCTCCGAAGGTGATCCTGATCGGGCATTCGCAGGGCGGCGGGATCCTGCCTGCCTACTACATCAACAACCTGGGCGGCGCCGACAAGGTGTCACAGGTCATCGGCATCGCACCGAGCAACCACGGCACAGACGCCTCCGGCCTCATCGGCCTGCAGGCGCTGCCGATCATCGGGCCGCTGCTCATCGGGCTCGCGAACGCGTTGGGCCCCGCGCTGGAGCAGCAGTCGATGGGCAACCCGTTCCAACAGGAGGTGTACGGCAACGGCGACACCCGCCCCGGCGTCCTGTACACCAACATCATTTCCAAGAACGACGAGATCGTCACCCCGTACACCCAGCAGTTGCTACAAGGCGACAACGTCACGAACGTCGTTCTGCAGGACCTCTATCCGGGACTGCCCGCCGGGCATCTCGGCGTGGTGTTGAGCCCTCAGGTGTGGTTCGTGGTGCTCGACGCGTTGGCAGCCAACGCCGCGGCGAATCCACTGGCGCACAACGACGAACTGGTCGCATAGCAAAAGCCCCCGAAAGTTGTTCGGGGGCTTTCGCGTACGGACCGCTAACTGGTCAGAGAATCCGGCGGGGTGAAGCGGTCGCCGTAGCGTGCCGCCAGTTCCTTGGCGCGGGCGACGAAGGCGTCCTTACCGGTACCCGCCGGGCCCTGGTATCCGACGATGAACTGCGCCGAGCCACCGGTGTACGGCGGGAAGCCGATGCCCATGATCGAGCCGATGTTCGCGTCGGCGGTCGACGTGAGCACGCCCTCGTCGAGGCACTTCTGCGTCTCCAGCGCCTCGGCGAACAACATCCGATCGATCATGTCCTGCAGCGGGATTTGAGACGTTGCAGCGCTGCCGGACTTGAACGTCTCGCGCAGGCCAGGCCACAGACCGGTGCGCTTGCCGTCCACGTACTCATAGAAGCCTGCACCCTTCAACCGCGACGGACGACCGATTTCGATCATCTTCTCGACTACCGCCTCGGCCGGGTGCGGCTCGTAGGTCTGGCCCGTGGCCTCGACCCCCTTGCGGGTGGCGACGGCGATCTTGTGCATCAGTTCCAGGTTGAGCTCGTCGGACAGCTGCAGCGGCGGGGCCGGATAGCCGGCCTGCGAACCGGCGTGCTCGATGGACGCCGGCTCGACACCCTCGCCCAGCATCGCCAGTGCCTCGTTGACGAAGGTGCCGATGACGCGGCTGGTGAAGAAGCCGCGGCTGTCGTTGACGACGATCGGCGTCTTGCCGATGGCCAGCGTGTAGTCGAACACCCGGGCCAGCGCCTCGTCAGAAGTCTTCTCGCCCTTGATGATCTCGACCAGCGGCATCTTGTCGACGGGGCTGAAGAAGTGGATACCGATGAAGTCCTCCTGGCGCTTCACGCCGGTCGCCAGGCCGGTGATCGGCAGGGTCGAGGTGTTCGATCCCAACAGCGCGTTGGGCTCGACGATGTCCTCGATCTCCTGAAACACCTTGTGCTTGAGGTCCTGGTCCTCGAACACCGCCTCGATGACGAAGTCGACACCCTTGAGGTCGGCCGCGTCGCCGGTCGGCGTGATACGCGCCAGCAGTGCGTCGGAGCGCTCCTGCGTGGTCTTGCCCCGCTCAAGGGCCTTGGCTTCGAGCTTCTCGGAGTAGCCCTTGCCCTTCTGCGCGGCTTCGAGGCTGACGTCCTTGAGTACGACGTCGTAACCGGCCTTCGCCGAGACGTAGGCGATGCCCGCACCCATCATGCCCGCGCCCAGCACACCGATCTTGTTGATCTTGACCGGTTCGATGCCGTCGGGCCGCGACCCGCCGCCGTTGATGTACTGGAGGTCGAAGAAGAACGCCTGGATCATGTTCTTGGCGACCTGGCCGGTGACCAACTGGGTGAAGTAGCGGCTCTCGATGCGGCTGGCGGTGTCGAAGTCCACCTGCGCACCCTCGACGGCCGCGTCCAGGATGGCCCGCGGTGCGGGCATCGGCGCGCCCTTGAGTTGCTTCTTCAGCAGCGCGGGGAACGACGGCAGGATGCCGGCCAGCGCCGGGCTGCTCGGTGTGCCACCGGGCATCTTGTAGCCCTTGGCATCCCACGGCTGAGTGTGCGCATCCGGGTTGGCCTTGATCCAGGCCTTGGCGGCGGGTACCAATTCCTCGACGGAGTCGACGAGTTCGTCGACCAGACCGATCTCCTTGGCCTTGGCGGGCTTGAAGCGGGTGCCCTGGCTCAGGATGTTCATGAACGCGTTCTGGATGCCGAACATCCGCACGGTGCGGGTGACGCCGCCACCGCCGGGCAGCAGGCCCAGGGTCACCTCGGGCAGGCCCAGCACGCTGCCCTTGACGTCGGCGGCGATGCGGTGGTGGCAGGCCAGCGCGATCTCAAGGCCGCCGCCGAGCGCGGCACCGTTGATGGCGGCGACGACCGGCTTGCCCAGCGTCTCCAGCGCGCGGAGGTCACGCTTTACGGCCTCGACGGTGTCGAACGCCTCGCCAGCGTTCTCCGGCCCGAGGTTGATCATGCCCTTGAGGTCACCACCGGCGAAGAAGGTCTTCTTCGCGCTCGTGATCACGACGCCGGTGATCGAATCCCTCTCGGCGGCAAGCCGTTCCACAGCGTTGTGCATGGACTCGCTGTAGTGCTCGTTCATCACGTTCGCCGAGCCGGTGGGGTCGTCGAGTGTCAGGGTGACGATGCCGTCAGCATCCTTGTCCCACTTGATGGTGTTCTCTGCCACGGTCTTACACCCTTTCGATGATGGTGGCCACGCCCATGCCGCCGCCGATGCACAGCGTGATCAACGCGCGACGGGCGTTGCGACGCTCGAGCTCGTCGACCATGGTGCCGGTGATCATGGCGCCGGTGGCGCCGAGCGGGTGGCCCATCGCGATGGCGCCACCGTTGACGTTGAGCTTCTCGTCGGGGATGTTCAGGTCCTTCTGGAACTTCAGCACCACCGACGCGAACGCCTCGTTCAGCTCGAACAGGTCGATGTCGTCGATCGTCAGCCCGGCGCGATCGAGCACCTTGCGGGTGGCCGGCGTAGGACCGGTCAGCATGATCACCGGATCGGCACCGCTGGTGGCGGTGGCCACGATGCGCGCTCGTGGGGTCAATCCCTGTGAGGCGCCTGCTTTTTCGCTGCCGACGAGGACGAGAGCGGCGCCGTCCACGATGCCCGAGCTGTTGCCGCCGGTGTGGACGTGGTTGATCTTCTCGACGTAGTGGTACTTCTGCAGCGCCACGTCGTCGAAGCCGCCCATCTCACCGATGCCGTCGAAGGCGGTCTTCAGCCTGCCGAGGCCTTCGAGCGTGGTGTCGGGGCGCATGTGCTCGTCGTGGTCGAGGATGACCAGACCGTTCTGGTCGCGCACCGGCACGACCGACTTGGCGAAGTAGCCGCCCGACCATGCCGCGGCCGCCTTCTCCTGGCTGCGCAGCGCATAGCGGTCGACGTCCTCACGGGAGAAGCCCTCGATGGTGGCGATCAGGTCGGCGCCGATGCCCTGCGGCACGAAGCCGATCTGGTAGTTGGTCTCCGGGTCGGTCGCCCATGCGCCGCCATCGGAGCCCATCGGCACCCGGCTCATCGACTCGACGCCACCGGCCAGCACCAAGTCGTCCCAGCCGGACCGCACCTTCTGCGCAGCGGTGTTGACGGCCTCGAGGCCAGACGCGCAGAACCGGTTCAGCTGGACGCCGCCGGTGGTCTCTGGCAGACCCGCCGCGAGCACGGCGGTGCGGGCGATGTCGCCGCCCTGGTCGCCGACGGGGGAGACGACACCGAGGATCATGTCGCTGATCAGGGTCTCGTCCAGATCGGGGTAGCGCCGACGGAGTTCGTCGACCAAGCCGACGACCAGGTTCAGGGGCTTGACCTCGTTCAGTGAGCCATTGCGCTGCTTGCCGCGAGGCGTACGAATGGCCTCGTAGATGAAGGCTTCTTCAGACATACGGCGAGCCTAACAGCCCCACCCAACCGGGTGGTTGGGAGGCTGCTCAGCAGCGGAGCTACCGCTCGTCCACTCGCCACTCCTGCTGTGTATCTCTGTTCGCCTAGGCTCGGCGACCATGACAGTCTCTCGGCTGCAGCCCTATGCGGTCACGATCTTCGCCGAGATGTCGGCGCTCGCCGCCCGCATCGGCGCGATCAACCTCGGCCAGGGTTTTCCCGACGAGGACGGCCCTCCCGCGATGCTCAAGATCGCCGAAAACGCCATCGCCGAGGGCGTCAACCAATACCCGCCCGGCGTCGGCATCGCGCCGCTGCGGGAGGCGATCGCCGCGCAACGCAGCCGCCACTTCGGCACCGAATACGACCCCGACACCGAGGTGCTTGTCACCGTCGGTGCGACGGAGGCCATCGCGGCGGCGGTGCTCGGCCTCGTCGAACCCGGCTCCGAGGTGTTGTTGATCGAACCGTTCTACGACTCCTACTCCCCCGTCATCGCGATGGCAGGGTGCGAGCGCCGGGCGATCCCACTGGTGCAGGACGGCCGGGGCTTCCGGATCGACGTCGACGGACTCCGGAACGCGGTGACGCCGAAGACGAAAGCGTTGATTGTCAACTCGCCGCACAACCCGACGGGCATGGTGGCCACCGATGACGAACTTCGGGCGCTGGCCAAGCTCGCGGTCGACGCCGACCTGCTGGTGATCACCGACGAGGTCTACGAGCATCTGGTCTTCGACGGTCACCGTCACCTGCCGCTCGCCAACTATCCGGGTATGGCGGCCCGTACCATCACCATCTCCAGCGCGGCGAAGATGTTCAACTGCACCGGGTGGAAGATCGGATGGGCTTGCGGCGCAGCGGATTTGATTGCGGGCGTGCGCGCGGCCAAGCAATACCTGTCCTACGTCGGCGGTGCGCCGTTTCAGCCCGCCGTCGCGCATGCGCTCAACACCGAGGAAACCTGGGTGGCGGCGCTGCGGGACTCGCTACAGGCCAAGCGCGACAAGCTCGGATCGGCCTTGGCGGAACTCGGTTTCGAGGTGCACGACAGCTTCGGCACCTACTTCCTGTGCGCGGATCCGCGGCCGCTCGGCTATCACGACAGCACCGAATTCTGTGCGCAACTGCCTGAACGCGCAGGCGTGGCGGCAATCCCGATGTCCGCGTTCTGCGATCCGGCCGCCGACCACGCCGCAGCGTGGAATCATTTGGTGCGCTTCGCCTTTTGTAAGCGGGACGAGACGCTCGACGAGGCCATCCGGCGACTGTCGGTGCTGCGCGGGTAGCGTCACCGCCCGAACGGCGGTGGCGGCGAAGCCAACAGCTCACGCAACTGCGAACCGTCGCGCAATCCGCACCGACGCGCTGCGGCGTGGAACGACTCACCGGCGAGCACCAGTCCGACCGCGCCCTCCATCCGCACCGCCACCACGTACTCCCGCAACGTGCAGCCCACCTGCGACCTGAACAGCCGGGTCAGGTGCCGCGCGCTCACCCCGATATCGGCCGCGACCTTGTCGAGCGTGTATTTGGCGGCGGGGTCGGCGTTGATGGTCTGCAGCAGGTGCTCCAGGCGGGGATGGCTGGGCCGCGGGGTTCGTGCGGACACCGACAGCTGCGGATGCCCCTCCAGACGCCTGCTGAAAACCACCATGTCTTTGCCGATTTCGTGCGCGATCGCCGCCCCATGATCGTCGGCCACCATTGCGAGCGTCAGGTCGATGCCCGCCGCCACGCCGGCCGAGCTCCAGATCTCACCGTCACGGACGTACACCGATTCGGATTCCAGCACCGCCTCTGGATGTCGACGGGCGAAGACGTCGAGAAGGCGCCAGTGCGTCGTGGTGCGCACACCGTCGAGCAACCCCGCCGCCGCGAGTGCGAACGAACCGGCGCAGATCGACGCCATGCGCCGCGCGGTCGGCGCGTGGCGGCGGATGGCCGCCACCAGACGAGGGTCGGGGCCAGGCGCCACCAGGCATTCACCGCCGGGCACCACCAGGGTGTCCACGGCGGATGGAAGCGCGGAGAGCGGTGCAGCTCCCAGGGTCATACCCGACGAGCAACGCACCGCCGTGTCACCCGTTACGGCGTACAGCTGGACGTCGTAGCGGCAGCGCAATGATCGGGCAACGTCGAAAACCTCCAACGGACCGGTCACATCCAGCGTGCGCACGCCGTCATACACCAGCACCGCAACCTGTTTGGACGCCGCAGGCATCAGCGCACCGCCTTGGGTGATGTCCGGATTTGCGTATCCGGCGTCCTAGTTCGTCGCGGATGGAAAACACGGTGTAACACGTTCGTAACAACGTCGCCGGAGCCTGATTTCATCGCCCGCGTGAAAGGAATCCGGCCGGATGAAGTTGCAGCACTATCTCGGTGGCCTGGAAGGGCTACCCGAACTGAGGAACCTCGAGAGGCGGGTGTTCGTCGAGGATTGGGAGAAGCGCATCTTCGGCATCCATGTCGCGATGATGGGCCTGTCCAAGCACCTGAGTGCCGCGCTGCCGAAATATCCGATCGATCAGGTGCCGACGACGTTCGCGGAGACCTGGACATGGGCCCACTTGCGCACCGGCGCCGAGGCGATGGACCCGTTCGACTACTTCAAGTACCGGTACTACGAGAAGTGGTTGGGTGGCATCACCCAGTTCTTAATCGACAAGGGCTACCTGACCGATGACGAACTGACCTCGCGGCAAACCGAATTGGCGTCAGGACAGGCTCCCGGTCTCCCCGATCCCCAGCCTGCGATCGATGATCAGGTGACGCGCTACCTGCGCAAGGGCGACTCCCCTCGCCGGGATGTGGCGCACCCCAAGTTCGCCGTCGGCGACAAGGTCCGGATCACCAACGTGCCCGCCGCCGAGCACACCCGACTGCCGGGCCACCTACGCGGTAGGACCGGCATCGTCGAGCGCATCTTCGAGGGCGACTACGCCTATTTCGTGGAGACCGGCGACGGCATCGGCACCCCGATGCCCGTCTACATCGTCGCGTTCGACCCGTCCGAGTTGTTCGGTGTGCGTGCCGAGGCCGGCCCGCAAATGTTCTACGCCGAGTTGTTCGAGGCCTACCTGGAAGGTATGTGATGAGCGGCCAGTTTCAGTATCCCGACGACCGGGAAGCGTCCAGCGCGGCGAAAGTCGAAGCGCTGGAATCACTTTTGATCTCCAAGGGGGTGATCAATCCGCAAACGGTCGACAAGGTGCTGGCCTATTTCGAATCGGAGATGACGCCGCTGAACGGTAAGCGGATCGTCGTCAAGGCGTGGACCGATCCCGACTTCGCGGCCAGGGTGGTCACCGACACGCCCGCCGCGATCGCCGAACTCGACCTACCCGAGGGCATGGCGGGCGCGGAGGGTGAACACCTGCAGGCCGTCGCCAACTCCCCCGGCGTACACAATTTGATCATCTGCACGCTGTGCTCGTGCTTTCCGTGGCCGGTGCTGGGGTTGCCACCGTACTGGTACAAGGATCCGGTGTTCCGGGCCAGGGCCGCGCGCGAACCGCGCAAGGTGCTCGCCGAGGTCGGTCTGCACCTGCCCGACGACACCGAAATCAAGGTCTGGGACAGCAGCGGACACTCCCGCTGGTTCGTGATCCCCGAACGGCCCTGCGGCACCGAGGATTTCACTGACGAGATGCTGATGGATCTGGTGACGACGGAATCCATGATGGGGGTCGCGTTGGCAGGGCAGGCGTCGTGAGGCTGCACGACACCTGCACAACCGATCAGGCCGCACCGCAGTTCGAGCACGAATGGCAGCGGCGGGCGTTCGGGTTGGCGTTGGCGCTGTCCGAATTCGGCCATTACCAGTGGAGTGAATTCCAGCAGAGTCTGATCGAGGCGATCGGTGAATGGGAGAGTGCACCGGCCGACGGGCGCGGCGACTGGCAGTACTACGACCACTGGGTCGCCGCACTCGAGAAGGTGATCGACGACCACCGGCTGCTGACCGCGCCGCCGAAACTGAACGGAGACGGACATGAGTGAAACAGTCGCCAAGAGCCGGTCGATCACGCTGGCAGGCGCCGGGTGGCTGAGTGTCACCGTGCTGCTGGCGTTGCTGACTCTGTACTTCGTCGGCCTCGACCAGGGCGCATCGTCGATCTTCGGCTCCAACACCGCGATTCACGAGTTCATGCACGACGCCCGTCACCTGCTGGGGTTCCCCTGCCACTAGCGCTCAGAGCGAGGCGGCGACCGCCCAGAGTTCTTCGGCCTGCGCCGGGTCGGTGCGGTCGATCGCGCTGAGCACGACGTCGGTGGCCCCGGCGTCCAGGTAGCGCTTGAGCTGACGCGCCACCGATTGCGCGGGGCCCACCACGGCGAGGTCGGCGACACTGTCGACCCGTTCCCTGGCGATGACCTTCTGATACGAGGGGATCGTCGCGTAGAACCCCAGCTCCTGCGCCGCCACCCGCTTCGCGAATTCGACGTCGTCGGACACCAGCACCGGCACCGAGGCGATCACCTTTGGTTTGGGTCTACCTGCGTCGGCAGCCGCCTTTGCGATCGTCGGTTCGATGAACTCCTCGATGGCACGCGGGCCGGCGATGAAAGGCAATGTGCCATCGGCTAATTCGCCTGTCACCTGCAGCGCTTTCGGTCCCATCGCCGCGACGTAGACGGGAACCGGTGTGCCTCCCGCGACGCGCACCGGCCAACCAGAATGTGCGCTGACCTCGGCACCGGTGAAGTCGACGGTCCCGGTGTCGAAGATGGCCCTCAGCACGGTGAGGTGTTCGCGAAGGCGGGTGATGGTGTTGGGCCACGACACGCCGAACGCCTGCCGTTCCGGCTCGTGCGCGCCCAGGCCGAGGCCGAGGCTGAAGTTGCCGTGCGATGCGGCCTGCGCCGTCTGCGCCTGCGACGCGATGATCAGCGGATGGCGCGGGTTGATCGGCACCACCGACGTCCCGACACCGAGCCCCGGCACCGCCGCGCCGACCAAACCCGCAAGCGATATCGCGTCGTGGTCGAGCTGCTGGGCCAGCCAGATCTGCCGGACGCCGAGCTCGTATGCGCGGGCGGCCTGCCCGATCACATCGTCGACGAGATTGGGGGCTTGCGGATTGGGGAAGAGCACGATTCCTGTCGGCATACCTGCGGGCAACCGCGGACCCCGCATCCGCTATTCCGAGAACCTACGACGCGTACTTCTCCATGACCTGCTTCCGCAGGCTCTCGGTCGCGACGTCGAGCACGATCTTCTTGGCCCGCGTGATCAGGAACTCGGGAATGGGGGCGCCCAGGTCGAGGATGATGTCGAAGCGCACCCTCGTCCTGTCGTCGCCCTCGGGTGTCAGGTTGTACTCGACGTGCTGGCCGCGCTGGTTGAACGTCGCCTTCGCATCCCACACCATCCAACGCGGGCCCCAGTTGTACTCGAGCACTTCCTTCTCGGTGATGCCCATGATCTTGAAAGTCGCCTTGACGTGACGGGGCTTGCCGTCGGGATGCCGGTCGATCACCTCGGCCTTCTTGTGCACCGGCGACCAATCCGGCACCGACTCGATGTCGGCGAGCGCCTCCAGAATCGCTTCAGGCGACGCCTCGAAGACGACCTCTCTCGATGCCCGGACAGCCATACCCGCAGAGTCTAGCTAACTCGCTGACGAACCGCAGCCCGTTTTGTAGCTAATTTATCTCACCAGTCGATTTCGTCGAGGGGCGTGATCGACTGGGGTGGTGAGCCGACCGGGCCTGCCGAGGTGCGGGAGAACCGCGGGGCAGGCGCTGCCTGATCAACACCATTGACAGTAACCATTGTTGAGCGCGCCCTGAGGTGTTCGTTCTGCGCTGCCTCACGCCAGGTGAGCACCGGAGTCACGCATGCATCGGTGCCCGCGAAGATCTCGGTCCACTCGTTGCGCGTCTTGCCTGCAAACTTCTCCGCGAACAACTTGTGGACGTCCGGGAAAGCCGCCGCGTCGAGTTGGTTGACGTCCTCGGCCGACAAACCTAGGCCGGTCAGCAATTGGGCAAAGAACTGCGGTTCGATCGCGCCGACCGCCATGTACTTGCCGTCGGCGGTCTCGTAGGTGCGGTAGAACGGCGCGCCGCCGTCGAGCATGAACGATTCGCGTTCGTCCTTGAGAGAGCCGGTCGACTTCATGGTCCACGCCATCTGCGCCAGGATCGATACCCCGTCGACCATAGCGGCGTCGATCACCTGGCCTTCACCCGACCGTTCCCGTTCGTAGAGCGCCGCGACGATGCCGAGCAGGACGAACATCGACCCGCCGCCGAAGTCGGCAACCAGATTCAGCGGCGCGACCGGCGGGCGGTCGCGGTAGCCGATCGCCGACAGCGCCCCGGTCTGCGACAGGTAGTTGATGTCGTGGCCCGCGGCCTGTGCCATCGGTCCGTGCTGCCCCCAGCCGGTGATGCGGGCGTAGATCAGCCGCGGGTTGACCGCCGCGCAGTCGTCGGGTCCGATGCCCAACCGTTCGCAGGTGCCTGGCCGGAAGCCGTCGAGCAGCACGTCGGCCTTGGCCGCCAGGCCCAGCAGCTTGGCCGGCTCGCGCTTGACGTCGAGATCGACGATGCGCTTACCGCGATGCAGCAGGTCCAACTCTTCGGCGGGAATCTGTAGGCCGCCCGGCCTGCGCACCCGCACCACGTCGGCGCCGAGGTCGGCGAGCACCATCGCGGCGTGCGGGCCGGGTCCGATGCCGCCGAGCTCGAGGACCTTCACCCCGGCCAGGGGTCCGGTGTTGGTCATCGAAGCAACGTAACTCAGGCGCGCCCGCGCACCTCGAAAACCCGCTTTCGCAATCCTTCGGTGGCGGTGTCCATCAACCCCTTGGCGCCTCGCTTGATCAGGAAGCCGGGCAGCGGCACGAGGAGATCGACGGTGAGCTCGAATCGAACCCGGGTGCCGTCGCACTCAGGGGTCAGCGTGTAGCGGGCAGCCTGCGCACGCTGTTGTTTGGAGCTCACCAGCGTCCAGCTCACGCCGTCGTCATGCACCGTGTAGTCGAGCACCTGCTCGTCGCGGACACCGACGATCTTGACCACCTGCCGGGACCGTCGGGGGTGGCCCGCCTCGTCGCGATCGAGGATTTCGACCTTTTGGTGCGCCGGCGACCACTTCGTCAGCGACTCGAGGTCATACAGCACATCCATGATTTCGTCGGGTGTCGCCTCGATGACGACCTCCCGTGTCTCGGTGACGGCCATTGGAAAACCGTAGCCATTCGGCGACCATCGAAGCGGACAGCGAGGAGTCGGCGGAGCAGAATGCCTGGCGGATCCGCTGGGAGCACCGGCGGCTACTTAGCCGAATCGTGATGTGGCAACAGGGCGCCGAGTTCGTCACGACTGGTTGTTCCGGTCTTCAGCATCGCCCGGTAGATGTGGCTTTCGACAGTGCGCACGGACAACGTCAACCGCTCGGCGACCGCGCGGTTCGACAGACCCTGACCGATCAACATCACGATCTCTGTTTCCCTGTCGGTCAACGGCAGACTCTCCCTGGCCTGCAGCAGCGCCGGGGTGCATGCGCCGCTCCGCTGCGCCAGCGCATCTGCGCGCGTGGAGCAGCCCAGGGCCGTGCCACGTTTGCCCTGCCGACGGTAAGCCAACGCGGCGAGGGCGGCGGCGTCGACGGCGGCGACTAGGTCACCCATGCGCTCGAATTCCTCGGAAACGACGCACAACTGGTCGGCATCGCCGTCGCCAAGGGCGGCTGCGAACCGCGCCGCAAGGCCGGCGCGTGGCCCCTCGACGATCGATTCGAGTAGACGCAACCGCGGCGCACTACCGCGATCACCGAACTGTGTGGCTGTCTGCAGACACAGCACTTCGTCGGCGAACCGGCCTGTCACTCTGCATCGTTCGGCTGCCGACAGCAGAACGCCGATCGCTTCGCTGACCGCCCCCTGGCTGGCCGACACCCATGCACGGGCCAGGCTGCGCTCAGGGTCGAGAGACCGGAATCGACGTTCGACAGCATCGAGCGCGACCAGTGTGGTCGCCGCCTCGCACGCCGAACCGCGCATCGCGACCGCGGTCGCATACGGGATGCGGTACCGGTAGCCCCAGCCGAACGGGTGCGATCCGCACAGGCCTGCCGTCGCACGCTCCAGGCGCAGGCATGCCTCGTGCAGGTTCCCTGCGCCCAGCGCCGCACGGCCGGCCACCGCATCGGCCAGTAGCTGTGCGATCCCGGGGAGATTGGCGGCTTCATGACGGACCATGGTTGCCACCTCGAGCGCCTTCGTGACCTGTCCGGACAGCTGCAGTGCGCTGATTTCCGCATCTGCGACGTTGAGCCGCACGTGCGGGGCCTCCAGCGGACGGCTTGCGATGCTGCGTCGCGCGGCCGCCAGGGCCGATGCCTCGGATGCCCGCCCAGCTTCCGCGTAGATCTGGGTGAGCGCCCACGTGACCTCAGCGCCGATGAGTGGAATGGCCTCGAGTGCAAGGTTTTTAGACGCCTGCACCGCGGCCTCCGGCTCGTCCATCGCGAACCAGTAGAGCGTGAGGAAGGCGTCAATGTAGCCACACGCATCGGGATGAGTGACCCGCGCGGCCTCGTCGATGAGCGCCTTGGCGCGGATCGGATCGGCCAGCGCCCACAGCATGTTGCTGGATCGGACGAACGCGACCCTCGCCTGATCGTGTTCATTCAGGTCGTCGCCGCGCATACCCGCGAGCACGGCTTCGGCCTCCTCACCCCGCCCGAGCCACGACAACGCGTATGCGCGAACGAAATTGGCCTCCGGCCCGACCCCGGCGCGATAAGCCGCCTCGGCGAGTCGTTGCGCAAGTGGCAGGTCCGCCAGCAGCACGGCGCCGTGCGCCGCCCTGACCAACAGATCGCCGTCCGGCGGTAGGTCCGACTCGAGACTCAACGTCGCGCGACGCACGACGGCCTTGATCTCGTCGCGGTCCGGCGCCGCGGCGAGTTCGGTGGCAACCAGTCCACGCAGCCGTCGCAGCCGGGTGTACGGGGCACGCTTGCGGCGTACTTCACCGTAGAGCGGATGCGCGATACGCACCTCGATGCTGCGACCGGCGGGGTCGATGGTGATCAAGCCGCGAGTCTCGGCCTCCTCCACCGCCGAAGCGTCCGTGATCCGAATCAGCGCCTCGAGTTCGATCGGCTCCCCCAGCGCCAGCACGTCGATGACATCGCTGACCGGCCCCGGCAGTTCTCCGATTCTGGCTTCGATGAGCTCGACCAGTCCGGGCGGCATGATCGGGTCACCGACCCACCGCCACGCGCCGCGCTCTTCGACCATGCGTCCGTCGGCCACCTCCTGCTCGACGATGTTGCGCAGGTAGAGCACATTGCCTCCGGTCAACTTCCACAGCCGCTGAACCGCGTCCGGATCGACCGGACCGGCCAGCGCGGCGGAGACCAACTCGGCGATCTGGTCGGACGACAACGCCTTCAACTCGAGTCGGTCGAACTGGCCTGCCGCCCACAACTCCTGCAGCCCGGTGGGCATGCGTGCGCAATCTCTCACGGTGAGGATCACCTTCGCCGCACCCCGCTGGACGACCTGATGGACGACGAAGATCGACAGATCGTCGAGCAGATGTAGATCGTCGACGCCCAGGACGACCTGCCGCGCCGAGTCCTGGGTGGTCAGCGACTCGATCACCCCACGCAACAACTGAAAGGTGTCGGTGACACCCGACGGCGCCCATGCTGCGAACGCGCCGAGTGGAATGCCCCGCGCCGAGGGGGTGCCCACCATCCAGCGGGTCTCACATCCCGCGGATGCCGCCGCGGCGAGCGCTTCGCGGACGACGCGGCTCTTGCCGACCCCCGCCGCTCCGCAAACATAGAGGCCTGACGTTGCCGGACAGGAGATGACGTCCTGAATAACTGCCATCTCGTCCGACCGGCCTATTAACGGCCACGTCAAACCCATGCAAGGAGGTTAAAAGACGCAATGTCGCTCGCGCGGTATTTACGTCGACTTCGCGCCGGCGACCCCAACTACTTTGCCTAGGAGACTACTTGGCGCCCTTGACCTTCAGCACCTGCTTGCGCAGCCCGTCGGTGGCGGTTTCCATCGCGCCCTTCATCGCCCGCTTGAGCACGAAGCCCGGCAGCGGCACCGACAGGTCGATGGCGATGTCGAACTTGACCTTCGTCTCGTCGCCGACCGGGGTCAGGGTGTAGCTGGCATCCTGGGCCTTCAGCTGGCCCGCCGAGATCAGGGTCCAGCTGGCCTTGTTGTCAGTCCAGGTGTACTCCACGACCTGTTCGTCGGAGATGCCTGCGGATTTCACCTTCATCTTCACCCGCTTGGGCCTGCCGTCGTCGTAGGCCTCCAAGATCTCGGCGCTCTGGTACTGCGGCGACCACGACGGTGTCGATTCGACGTCGGCGATGACGTCGAGAATCTCCTCCGGACTGGCCTCGATCACAACCTCACGGGAATCGCTGGTAGCCATGGCGCGACCATAACGGTTTACGGTTTGGACCATGCAGCTTTGGGAGTTGGTGGCCCGCGAACGCATCAGGGACACGCTGGCCCGGTACAACTGGTCCGGTGACGCTCTGCGGCTCGACGAACTCGCGCAGACGTTCTGCGAAGACGGCGAACTCGAACTGCGGGGCAGCAATCTCGTCCGCGGACGCGCCGCGATCGTCGACCTGCTGGGTAGCTTGCTATTTCACCGTTCTCACGAGATCGGCCTTGACCACTACGGCCGCTATCGCGACGTTTTCGTACCAGTCGACGACCACTGGTTGATCCGGCACCGCTTCGTGTCGACCGACTGGAGCGCACCGGAATCGACGATGGCGCGCTGAGGCGCCGGCGACGCACATTCGACGAAAGAGCGCGCAAGGGTTCACTCGGTAGGCTCCTGTCCCATGAGCACCGCTGTGGATCCGTCAATTCCGCCGAGCGGCCCGGGATGCGTCGAGTGCGACGCCGTCGGCGGCTGGTGGGTTCACCTACGCCGATGCGCGGCCTGTGGTCACATCGGCTGCTGCGACGACTCGCTGGCCCGGCATGCCTCCGCGCACTGGCGGGAAACCGGGCATCCGATCATCCGGTCGTACGAACCTGGCGAAGACTGGTTCTGGAACTTCGACGCAAACGAGTACTACGACGGACCGGAGTTGGCGCCGCCCGAAAGCCACCCGGCCGACCAGGCGGTGCCGGGTCCCGCCGAGCGGGTGCCCAAGGACTGGGTGGCACAACTGCGCCAGCGCGGCTGAGGACTTGTGGCCAAGGCCGGTGGCGAAAGCGCACTGACGGTTCTGGTCGCGTTCGGTGCGAACCTCGCGATTGCGGCCGCGAAGACGGCGGCCGCGGCAGTGTCGGGATCCGCGTCGATGCTCGCCGAAGCCGCACACTCGTGGGCCGACACCGGCAACGAGGTGTTTCTGTTGATCGCCAATCGGCGCAGCGCCCGCCCGGCCGACGACCGTCGCCCACTTGGTTATGGCCGCGAGGCGTACGTGTGGTCGCTGCTCGCAGCGATCGGGCTGTTCGTCGTCGGCGCGTCGGTGTCGATCTGGCACGGCATCACCGAGCTCACCAGTGACCAGGACCCGGGCGGCCGAGACTACACGCTTGCCTACGTCGTATTAGCTGTTTCCCTTGTGCTGGAGAGTATTTCGTTTACGCAAGCGGTCAGGCAGCTGCGCGCGGAAGCTCACACCCTGCATCGCGACCTGCTGACGCACGCGCTGGAAACGTCGGATCCGACCACCCGAGCGGTGTTCGCCGAAGACGCTGCGGCGTTGGTGGGCCTGGTCATCGCCGGGACGGGGATCGCGCTGCACGAGTTGACCGGTGTCGCCGCGTGGGACGCGATCGGGTCGATCCTGGTGGGCGTGCTGCTCGGCGTGGTCGCTGTGCTGCTGATCGACCGCAACCGCCGGTTCCTGACCGGTGAGCCAGGGTCGGCGGACCTGAGAGATGCGGCGGTCACCCGGGTGCGGCAACTCGATGGTGTCGCCGAGGTGCGGTACCTGCGGCTGGAATTCATTGGGCCCAAACAGCTTTTCCTGGTGGCCAGCGTGGATCTCACGGGCGACGACGCGGAGTCGTCGGTGGCACGCAGGCTGCGCCACCTCGAGCGCGAACTGGAGGACGACCCGTACGTGGTCGACGCCGTGCTGACCGTTTCCGAACCCGACGACGCGGGTAGTCACCAGCGGTGAACAGCAAGAAGCCACAGACCGACGACGACGTCGAAAGCGATCCGGCGAAAGGCGCGGGCGAACGCAGCGACTGGTCCGACGAAGGCGGCGCCACACCGAGTGGGCCTGCCGAAGACACCGACGACCGCTAGATCGCCTCGCCCAGCAACGACAACGTCTCGGCGGCAGTGTATTTGGGCGTCCACCCCAAGACGGTCTTCGCCTTGGTGGTGTCCATCAGCACCGACGTGCGGCCCGCATGCAGCCACTCCAGCGCCGACGGCACGAACGGCAGGCGGGCGATGACTTGTGACGCCGCGGACGCGGTGACGCGGGGCAACCGGATGGGCCTGGCACCGAGCGCCTCGGCCACGTCGGACATCGACAGCACCCCGTCACCGGCGAGGTTGTAGGCGCCGGGCGGGGCGGAAGTCGTTGCCGCCAAAGCGATTGCCGCAGCGACGTCGTCGTGGTGAACGAGTTGCAGCGGCGTGCCGGGATCGGGGAATGGCGGCTTGAGTACCGGGAGCGCCTGCGCGATGCGCTTCACCGGGCCAGGCAGCTGGTTCCACGGCATCGCCTCAGCCAACGCGGGCGCCTTCGGGCCGGCGACGATGCACGGCCGCAACACGTACACCTCCAGCGACGAGCCGCCGGTGATCTCGGCCAGCGCCGCCTCACACGCAGCCTTCTGTTCGGAGTAATAGTGCTCTGGGGAACCTCGCGGCGGCACATCCTCGGTGATCGGCACCGGATTGTCGGCGTGATAGCCGTAGGCGGCCACCGACGATGTGTACACGAGTCGGCGCGGCCGCGCCGCTGCCACCGTCGCCTCGAAGACGTTGCGGGTGCCCTGCAGGTTGACGCGGGCGCTCTCCTCCCGCGAGCCCAGAATGATGAACGCAAGATGGATCACCACGTCGGCGTCGGCGACCAACGCGTCGACGGCTTCGCGGTCCAGGATGTCGCCTTGCAGGTATTGCGTCCGGGTCCACCCGTGAGCGGCCGGATCGAACGGCCGTCGCGCCATCCCGACGATTCGACCGACTGCGGGGTCGTTTTCCAGCGCCTGGACCGCCGAGATACCGATGTCACCGGTGGGACCTGTGACGGCAACTGTGAGGGACATACCCGGTGGCGTTCCCCGCCGCCCGGCCGAACAAACAGCGCCGAGACTACGGTTTCTGATGGATTCTGCTGATTCTTCGTCAGAAACCGGGGTCTCGGCGGATACACCTACGCGTCGGCGAGCGCCGCCTTGGCCGCGTTGTAGCCGGGAACGAACGTGATACCGGGCCCGCCGTGGCAGCCCGCGCTGCCCAGATACAACCCCCCGATCGGAATCGGTTGGTCGACATAACCTTTCGGCCCCGGCCGGTTGATGCCGATCTGGTCGGGATGGATCAGACCGTGGCAGTAGTCGCCGCCGGGCGCCCCGAACATGGTGCCCATGTGCTTGGGCGTGAACGTGGTGTGCCTGATGATGAGATCCGCGAAGTTCGGCGCCAGTTTCGTGATCTTGTCGATCACCCGTTGCCCCATCTGCACTTTCATCTCCCCGTAGCCGACGTCGCCTTCTTCCCGGTTATCTCCGCTCCTCGCGTCCGCGGGCGGAAACCACAGCGAGAACGCCGACGCGGCGTGCTTGCCCGGCGGCGCGAGACCGGGATCGTTGACCGACGGAATCTGAAGCGCGATGGACGGATCGGCGGGCACGATGCCGCGCCTGCAGTCCTCCCACTGTTGCTGCAGTTCCTCTGGCGTGCTGAAGATCCCGATATTCGACTGCATCGCCGGGTCGTTCAACAGTTCGTAGGGTGCGGCGAACTCCGGTATCCCGTCGAGCGCAAAGTGCATCTGCAGGTAGCTACCGCGGTGATCGATACGGGAGAACCGCTCCCGGATGTCGGCGGGCATCGCCGCCCCGTCCACCAGACCGACCGTCAGATCGGGTGCGATACCGGACACCACGACCGGCGCGGTGAGCGTCGTACCGTCTTCCAGGCGGACGCCGGTGACCCGTCCGTCGGCGACCAGGATCTCCTCGACCTTGCTGCGTAGGCGCAACTCTCCGCCGCTGGCGGTGTACACGTCGAGCAGGTGTGTGGTGAGGGCGCCGATGCCGCCGCGCAGTTTCTTGACCAGCAGCGCGTTCTCGTCGGGAACGGCGAAGCCGTACGCCAACGCGGCGGCGGTGCCGGGAGTCGCAGGTCCGCGATAGGTGGTGTTACACGCCAACAGCGCGAGCATGCCGCGCAACGCACCGTTCTTCTCCTTGTCCGGCAGATAGCGGTCGATCACATCGGTGACGGATCCGAACAGCAGGTCGGTGATCGTCGAACGCTCGAATTCGCTAGTCGCGCAGGCATACATCTCGTCGAGAGTCTTCGGTGGCTGGCCAGCGTCGAAGCGCCCCAACGCGCGCGTCGGCGCCTGGCACCAGGCCATCAGCCCGGCCATTCCGTTGACGGCCTCGGCGCCGTGCACCTCGTTGATGTGGGTGAGCAGCTTCATCGGATCGGTGTAGTAGACGAGGGGTTCGTCGCCGACGCCGCGCAGCGATACCGACATCACGTCGAGCTCGACGGTCGGCAGCTCGTCGAGTCCGAGTTCGCGGCTCACCACCGCCGAGGTCGGAATCTGCACCGAGCCTGCGATCTCGAACTTGTAGCCGTCGAACAACTCCACCGTGGACGCCATTCCGCCGGCGTACAGCTTGGAATCGAGGCACAGCGTGCGCAGTCCGGCCTTCTGCAGCAGCACCGCCGCAGTCAGCCCGTTGTGGCCCGCGCCAACGACAATCGCGTCAAAGTCCGTCATCGGCTGAGGCTGACACGGGTCCGATAGTTTTGTCAATATTGACAAAACTAGGGGTCAATCCCGCTCCCCCAGCCCTGTCCGCAGCGACTTCAGCGCGGCGCGGCACAACCGGTCCAGTTCGGGCAGCGACCGGTCCTCGCCCAGCATCCAGACCTCCATCGCCCCGAACACCGCGGCGGCGATGCAGCGCGCGGTGACCGTGATGCGCATCCGCTCGTCGGTGCCCGCCTTGGGCGGATTGTCGCCGGTGAGTCGCTCCTCGATCGCCTCGGCGAAGTCGACCTCGAGTTGCCGGATGTGCCGGACGATCCGGCCGGGTTCGAGTTCCTGCGCCCGAAGCGCGGCGATCTCGGTCACCGCCCAGTCGTCGTAGGGCCGTGCCATGATCGCCGCTTGCACCGACTCGATGATCGGTTCGTCGGCCGAGCGCTCCGCCAGCGCCTTGCGGAACCAGTGCACACCGGCGTCGTAATCGGCGAACAGCAGATCGTGCTTCGAGGCGAAGTGGCGATAGAAGGTCCGCAGCGACACCCCCGCGTCGGCTGCGATCTGCTCGGCTGAGGTGTCCTCGATGCCCTGCGCGGTGAACCGCACCACGGCGGCGCGGCGCAGCGCCTCGCGGGTGCGCTCGCTGCGTGCCGTTTGGGCAGGCCGGACCATGTGCGTAAGGTACCGCACTCCAGTTATGTCAATATTGACAAAACTCGGATGGCTGGCGACACTCCGGAAATGGTCTCCCTCGTCGTGCACGCAATTCTCGGAATCGTCACCGTGTGGTTCACCATCGCGTCGAACCCGAAGATCTTCAACCGGCCCGCCGGCGGCGCCCGCTTCTCGACTCTCGAGATCGTGTTCTGGGCGATCGGCCTGGCGTCACTGCCGCTGTGCTGGTACTTCAACGTCCAATACGTGTACGGATACTCCGCCAACCCCTTCTGGGGCGACGGCGCGAACTGGACGCAGTTTATCTCGATGGGCTACGTCAACCCCGCGGCGGCCTCCGCCAGCGCCGATTACACGATCGTCAATGTTCTTCTGCTGCCGCTGTTCACGATCATCGACGGGCGTCGACGCGGCATCCGGCGGCCGTGGCTGTTCTTCGTGTCCAGCCTGTTCACCAGCTGCGCGTTCGCCTACGCGTTCTACTTCGCGACCGTCGAGCGGCAGCATCGGCACAAGATTAGCGACCTCGAGGTGCCATCTCGCGTGTGAGACTGCACATGTGAGAGTTCACCACCTCAACTGCGGAACGATTTATCCGCTCGGGTGCGGACAGATGGTGTGTCACGTCCTGCTCGTCGAGGCCTACAACGGCCTGGTGTTAATCGACACGGGCTTCGGAACGCACGACTGCGCCGACCCATGGCGTCGGGTGGGAGCCTCCCGCACCTTCGTCCGACCAGTGCTCGACCCTGCCGAGTCCGCTGTCAAACAGGTTGACCGTCTTGGCTTTCGGGCTGACGACGTCCGCCATGTCCTGATCACCCACTTCGATTGCGACCACATCGGCGGAATCGCGGATTTCCCCAACGCCCAGGTGCACATCACCGGCACGGAGGCGTTCGGCGCGCTACGGACGCCGACCCGCTCAGAGAAGATGCGGTTCCGCACCATCCGGTGGGCGCACGGACCCAAGATCGTCGAGCACACGCCCGACGGCGAGAAGTGGCGCGGATTCGCGGCGGCCAAGGAACTCGACGAGGTGTCACCGGGCATCGCGTTGATTTCGTTACCGGGGCACACCCGAGGCCATGCCTGCGTGGCGGTCGACGCCGGACACCGGTGGGTGCTGCACTGCGGTGACGCGTACTTTCATCACGGCACGCTGGACGGAACGGCGCGCATGCCACGGTCGCTCGCCGCATTCGAACGGGCAACGGCGTTCGATTGGAAGATGGTGCAGGACAACCACGCTCGCCTCGTCGAGTTGTATCGAAGCGGTGCTCCCGACATGCTCATCGTGTGCTCGCACGACCGCAAGCTCTACGAACACGCCAAGAACACCGCCTAGGGGGACGAATGCAGGTCACGTCACAAACAACGGTTGCCGCGCCAATCGACGCCGTATGGGATGCGCTGAGCGATCACGTCGGGATCGGCCGATGGGCGCCCGGGCTGGCTGTGACGATGGACAAAGTCGGCGCAGGCGATCCGAACGGCCTTGGCGCCGTTCGGCGTATCGCGGTCGCGGGACCTGCACCGGACCTCGTCGAAGAAGTCGTGGCATTCGAACCGCCTCATCTGCTCGGGTACAAAGCGCTGGCCGGCGTGCCGTTTCCCGGCTACGGAGGCGAGGTGCGGCTCAGCGAGGCAGGGACGGGCACGCAAATCACCTACACCCTCACGTCCAGCGCCCGGCTGCCGCTGGTCAAGGCGCCACTGGCGGCGGTCTGCCTGTTGTTGATCCGGATGCTCGCGCGCTCTGCCACCCGGCAAAACTGAGGCGGCTCTTGACGCGGTACCGTCAGGTACCGTAACTTGTTCGTCAACAAGCAAGTGTGCTCGGGAGGGCTCCATGATTACCGACGATCTCCGCCAACGCCGCCTCGCGATCGTCCGCACGCACATGGACACCGAGGTGACCAAGGAGTTCGACGCCACCCTGGCGACGTTCAAGACCAACGGAGAAGGCCATCCGCGTTACGAGATCATGGCCACCGGTCAGATCTACGACGGCGACGACGAGGTGATGGGCTATTACCTGAGCACTCGCACCGCATTCCCGGACCAGCGTCACGAGAACGCCCGATTCCATGTCTGCGACGATGCGGTGATCGTCGAATTCGACCTTCTAGGAACGAATCTCGGTGAGTTCTACGGTATGCCGCCCACCGGAAAGTCGTTCCGGGTGCCGCTGATTGCGGTGTTCTTCTTCGAGGGTGACCGAATCATCAACGAGCGCATCTACTTTGACACCGCGAGTCTGGTCACGCAGATTGGCCGCGGCGAATTGCTCGCGCTGGCAGGGACACTCGGTGACTGAATCGGGTCTGCCGCGTACCCAGGAGCAGCGCAGGATCGACGCCGAACGCCGGTTGGTGCACGCTGCTGCGGAACTGGTCGGCGAGGTCGGGCCCACCGGGGTCACGTTGGCGAACGTCGGTCAGCGCGCCGGCTACAGCCGCGGGCTGGCCACGCACCATTTCGGGTCGAAGGGCGCGTTGATGCAGCGGCTCGTTGAGGTGGTGACGAGTCAGTTCCGCGACGCGATCAGCCAACAGAGTCAATCGGATTCGCCGATGGACCAGCTGCGCCAGCTGGTCGACTTTTACTTTCGGGTGGTGGCCGACCTCCAGCCGGTGAACCGCGCCAGACTGGTGTTGTGGGCCGATGCGGTGGCGGGGCCATCGGAGGACGTCAGACCGCAGATGGTCTCCGCCGACCGCGAGTTCCGCGAGGAGATCGAGAAGCGGATCCAGTCGGCGGTGACCGCCGGCGACGTGCCCGACGACGTCGACCCCGTCGGTTTGGCGACGGTGATCGTCGCGATGTTGCGAGGAGTCGCATTACAACATCTGCTCGACGAGAAGGTGGATCTGGTCGCCGCGCGCGGCGAGGTCGAGCAGTTGCTGGCCTCCCGACTGGGGATGCGGCCGTGAAGGTCTATCACCTCAATTGCGGGACGATGACGAAGCCACATCCGATGGTCTGCCACGTGCTGCTCGTCGAAACCGACAGCGGACTGGTGCTCGTCGACAGCGGCTACGGGAGCCACGACTGTGTCGATCCCAAGCGGGTGGGGCCTGCCCGCCGGATGGTCAGACCGGTTCTGCGGCACGACGAGACCGTCGCGCATCAGATCGAGGGACTCGGATTTGCGCGAAACGACGTGCGGCACATCGTCATCACCCACTTGGACATGGACCATGCGGGCGGGTTGGCCGATTTTCCCCAGGCTCAGGTCCATCTCACCGCCGCGGAGGCGCTCGGCGCGATGTGGGCGCCGTCGAGACGCGAGAAGGTCCGATACCGCTCGGTGCAGTGGGCACACAACCCGAAGATCGTCGAACACGATCCGCGCGGCGAGAAGTGGCGTGGCTTCGCCGCGGCGAAGGAACTGACGGAGATCTCGCCTGGCATCGCATTGGTCGCCCTACCCGGACACACCCGCGGCCACGCCTGCGTGGCCGTCGACGCAGGCCATCGCTGGGTGCTGCACGCCGGTGATGCGTTCTACCACCACGGCACGCTGGACGGGACGCCAGTGCCGCGGGCCTTGACCGCGATGGAGACAATGTTCGCGTTCGACCGAAAAGCGGTGCTGGACAACCATGCTCGCCTCGCCGAATTGTACGCGCGCCAGGAGCCGGACCTGTTGATTGTCTGCGCGCACGACCCGACGTTGCTCGAGCAAGCACGCACTACTGCCTAAAGGGGTGGTGGGGTCGCCGACCCCACGCCGTCACGGCACTAATACGACCTTGCCCACATTCTCGCGCGCCGCCAGGATGCGGTGGGCCTCGCGGGCATCGGCGAACGGCACCGCGGCGTGCACGACTGGCGCGACGATGCCGCCGGCGAGTGCGGTGGACAGCGGTTCGATCCAGGGTTGCAGCGTGCCGCGGTCATCCCACAACGCGAGCATGTTCAGCCCGATCAGGCTCTTCGACTCCGACAACTGCTTGATCAGGTTGAACCCGCGCAGCATCGACAATAGTTGCGGTAGTGCGGTGCGCAACGACCGCTTCTCCCCCTGCTGCATGGCGGACACGCCGTATCCGACGAGCCGGCCTCCCGGCCGCAACAGCTGATACGACCGCTTGAGCGACGTGCCGCCGATCGCGTCGAGCACAATGTCGTATGGCGGTAAGCCTTTCCACCAACCGTCTCGGCGATAGTCGATGGCACGGTCGACACCCAACTCGGCGAGCCATTTGTGTTTGCCCGGCGAGGCGGTGCCGTGCACCTCGGCGCCGGCCGCCTTCGCCAACTGGATGGCCGCGATGCCGACACCGCCTGCCGCCGCGTGGATCAGCACGCGCTCACCGGCCTGCAACGACCCGTAGCCGTGCAGCGCCGCCCACGCCGTCGCGTAGTTGACCGGGATCGCGGCGCCCTGTTCGAAGGTCAGCGAATCAGGCAGTGGCACAGCGTCGTCCGCCTGGACGTTGACGATCTCGGCGTAGCCTCCGAACCGCGTGCCTGCGAACACCCGCTGCCCGATCCGGGCCGCGTCGACGCCGCCGCCGACGGCCTCGATGGTTCCGGCCACCTCGTATCCGACGACCATCGGTGGCTTCGGCGCATCGGGATACAACCCGACCCGGGCGAGATGATCGGCGAAGTTGACCCCGGCCGCGCGCACCGCGATGCGTACCTGCCCCCGGACTGGCCGTGGAGGGTCGGGACGGTCCTGCACTTGGAGCACCGACAGGTCACCGTGCTTGGTGATGACGACCGCGCGCATGCTCACACACCAACTCCGACACTGCTCTTGGCGGCTTTCGCTGCGGCCGCAGGCATCCGTCGGTACATCACGGCGCGCCCACCGTCGGCCCGAAGAACGGCACCCGCACGGTGAACGTGGTGCCGTAGCGCTTACCGAGGATTGCCATCATGCGTTGGCGCGCAGCGATATACACCGGTCCTTGGATCGGCACCGGCCGCCGCGGGCCTGGCGGCATGTGCACGGCACTCACGAGACGGTGGCCTCGGCTGCACTGGTCGTCCGGCGGCGCAACACCGATTCGAGTCGACCGAGGATGTCGTAGTACCGCGTCGGCGCCAACCGCGCGAGCGCGTCGATTAGATACGCGTCCGGACCCACCAGGATGCGGGCTTTACCTTGTTCCACACCGCGATGGATGATCTCGGCGGCGTTGTCCGGTTGGGTGAGTGTGATCGCGGCGAACTCCTGGACCATCTGCTCGTGGCTGCGGCCGCGGCCTGCGGGGTCCTTGCGCCACCGGGCGTTTCGCACGATGTTGGTGTTGATGCCGCCGGGGTGGACGTTGATGGCGGTGACGCCGGTGCCGCGCAGTTCCTGGCGCAGCGAATCGGTGAAGCCGCGGACAGCGAATTTCGCTCCACAATAGGCGCTTTGGTTGGGCATGCCGACCAGTCCGAACACGCTGGACGTGTTGACGATCGCGCCGTCGTTCTGCTCGACGAGGATCGGCAGGAATGCCCTGGTGCCGTTGACGACGCCGTGGAAGTTGATGTTCCACAGCCAGTCGTCGTCCTCGGGGATGGTGTCGAGCACGCTGGAGGACGTGGCGACGCCCGCGTTGTTGAACACCGCGCCGATCGGCTTAGGCGCCCAGTCGCGCACCTCGGCCGCGAAGTCACGCTGCGCCCCGGCGTCGGCTACGTCGAGGACCCGCAGCAGCGTCGGGCCGCTCAGCGAGGCCTCGGTCTCCTTGAGTTCCTTTTCGTCGATGTCGGTGATCGCAACGGGACAACTGTGCGCCGAAAGCCGCTGCGCCAGCGCGCGACCGATGCCGGACGCCGCTCCGCTGATGACGACCGTACGGCCGCTGATGGTCCTCTTACTCATGCTCGACTCCTCCTCGCTCCGGTCCTCGCTCGTTGTCGTTTTCGGTGGCTCATGCTCGCTCCTCAGATTCGGCGTAGGTGGCTGGTGAGGACGATGTGTGCTCGGTGATCAGATCGATGATTCGGCCCCACGCCCCGATGGGCAGATCGTGGCCGAGTCCGACGATGGTCTCCAAGCGGGCGTCGGGAATGGCCCGCGCCGTCGCGGCGCCTCCGGTGGGGTGCACCATCCGGTCGCGGTCGCCGTGGATGACGAGCGTCGGCACGTCGATGTCGCGCAGTTCGGCGGTGCGGTCGCCTGAGGCGAAGATGCCCGGCAGTTGACGGGCGATGCCCGTGGGGCTGGGATCCCGATCCCACGCGGTGCCTGCGTATTCGCGCACGGCATTCTCATCGAACGGAAACCCGTAAGAGCCGATGTGCGCGAACATGTTCGCCGCGCGGTCGATCGCCTCGGCGCGCGTCCGCGGCGGTCCCGCGGTCAGCATAAGCCGCCATGTCGACAGTGCAGGACGGCCCAGCCTACGCGCTCCCGTGTTCGACATGATCGACGTCAGCGTGCGGACCCGGCCCGGATGGTGTGCGGCGACCGTCTGGGCGATCATCCCGCCCATCGAGATGCCGACCAGGTGAGCGTCGGAGAAATCGAGCGCGTCGAGGAGGCCGACGGTGTCGCGGGCCATGTCGCCGAGGTGGTACTGGTTGCGGCCCCGCAGCATCGCGACCAGGTTCGGCGGCCGGTAGGACATGTGCGTCGACCGGCCTGCGTCTCGGTTGTCGAACCGCGTCACCAGAAACCCGCGTCCGGCGAGCGCCGCGACGAAATCGTCCGGCCACGAGAGCAACTGCTGGCCGAGGCCCGCGATCAGCACGATCGGCGGATCGGCGGGATCGCCGGTCTGGTCGTAGCACAATTCGATGCCGCGACCGACGTCGACCAGTATCTCGTCGCGGGCGGTCATGCCGAAACCTGCTGCGCATGCCCGGCCCTCGACACCGTCCTGACCGCCCGGCGGTACACCATCGCACGGCCACCCTGTGCGGGTGCGGTTGCCACCCCACGTGAGTGCAGGCGTTCACCGGGGGCGTAGGTGGTGCCGAATTCGAACTCGCGCAGCAAGGTTCGTAGTGTCACATTCATCTCCATGTTCGCGAACGCCGCGCCGATGCAACGGCGCACTCCACCCCCGTAGGGGATCCAGGCATAGTTGTCGGGCGGGTTGCCCAGGAATCGGTCGGGATCGAACGTCGCGGCGTCGGGAAAGCTGGCCTCGGACGCGTGCGCCAGTGAGATGCTCGCCAGGATCGTGTGGCCCTCCGGAATCACCCATTCGCCCAATCGGATTCGTGTCTTGGCCAGTCGCGCCGTGCTGTTGATCACCGGACGGCTGCGCTGCACCTCCCAGATGGTGGCCTGCACCAGGTCCGAACCGCCTGCGGAGACCTCAGCGGTCAGCCGGGCCAGCATGCGCGGGTGGCGACGCAGCCGCTCCACAGCCCACGCCAGTGTGGTCGCGGTCGTCTCGTGCCCTGCGGCGAGCAGTGTGAGCAGTTCGTCGGCGACGTGGTCGTCGGAGATCGGCGAGCCGTCCTCGTAGCGCGCCTGCAGCAGCAGGGCGAGGACGTCGTTGCGCTCGGCGAACTTCGGGTCGTCGCGGATGTCGGTGATCAGGCGCCGGATGATCTCGTCGTAGCGCGTACGGTGTGCCGCCAGCTTTCCGCCCGGGCTCCACGGTCCGAGGTCACGGCGCACGACCCGCGGCATGACGGCCAACCGTGATGCGTGCAGCACCATGCCGGGCAGCAGTTCACGTAGTTCGTCGAGCGCGGCGCCCTCTGCGCCGAAAACGGTGCGCAGGATCGCGTTCAGGGTGATGCGCATCATCGACGGCATGGTTTCGAACTCCTTGCCTTCGGGCCATGTCGCGGTCTCGCGCAGCACCTCTTCTTCGATGATGTCCTCGTAGGACGTCATCCGCTTGCCGTGAAACGGCGGCACCAGCAGCTTGCGCCGTTCGCGGTGTTCTTTGCCGTCCAGGCTGAAAGTCGAACCCGGACCGAACATTTCGCCGAGCACGCCGGCCCGACGCATGAGGTCGGTGTTGGTGGTGAACAGGTCTCTGATCAGCGCCGGGTCGCTCACCACCACGGTCTCGCCGAGAATCGGCAACCGTAGCGTGAACGCGGACCCGTAACGGTTGGCCAACGCGGCGACGGACCTCTCCCTGGCGGCGACGAACCCGACACCCTGCAGAAGTTTCGGGATCCGCGGTGCCGGCGGTAGCCGTACCGGGTCCGTCGTCGCCACGGCCATGCGATCACCTCCGTTGGTGGTACTCCGAGGTACCGGTTCACGGTACGCCAAGGTACCGATTTGCACAACCCTTTCCAACACGCGTCTAATAGTGGTACCGTCTGGTACCGAACCGTGGTACAACGCGGTACCGAAACGCGGGCGAGAGGCGGCGTCAATGTCACTACCAGCGGAAACAATTGATGTCTTGATCGTCGGCGCTGGACTGTCCGGCGTCGGCGCAGCGTGCCAACTCCGGCAGGAGTGTCCGGACAAGTCGGTGGCGGTGCTCGAGGCGCGCGACACCATCGGCGGCACCTGGGACCTGTTCCGCTACCCCGGCATCCGGTCCGACTCGGACATGTTCACGCTGGGCTACCGGTTTTCGCCATGGACCGACCCCAAGGCGATCGCCGACGGGGGAAGCATCCTGCGCTACATCCACGACACCGCACAGAGTTTCGGCGTCGACAAGCTCATTCGCCTGAATCACCGTGTGGTGAGCGCCAATTGGGATAGCGCCGAGTCATGCTGGACGGTCGAGGTGCATCGCACCGACACCGGCCAACTGTTGACGATCAGTGCGTCGTTTCTGTACGTGTGCACCGGCTACTACCGCTACGACGAGGGGTACACCCCGGAATTTCCTGGCGTCGAGGGGTTTCACGGCCCGGTGATCCACCCGCAACACTGGCCGGAAGACCTCGACTACCGCGACAAGCGGGTGGTCGTCATCGGCAGCGGAGCGACCGCGGTGACGCTGGTGCCGTCGCTGGCCGAATCGGCCGCACACGTCACGATGCTGCAGCGCTCGCCGACGTACGTCACGTCGCGGCCCGCCAGTGACACGATCGCGGACCGCCTGCGGGCATGGCTGCCAGCCAAGCTCGCCTATGCGATCGTGCGGTGGAAGAACGCATTACAGGCGATCGCCATCTTCAGCCTGAGTCGGCACCGCCCGGAGACGATGAAGTCGATGCTGCGCAAGGCGGCGATCAAGCAACTGCCCGAGGGCTACGCCGTCGACACCCACTTCGCGCCCTCGTACAACCCGTGGGACCAACGCATGTGCCTGGTGCCCGACGGCGATCTGTTCACCGCCATCCGCGACGGCCGCGCATCGGTCGTCACCGACCACATCGACACGTTCACCGAATCCGGCATCCGCCTGCGATCCGGTGCAGAGTTGGAAGCCGACATCGTCGTCAGCGCCACCGGGTTGAATCTGCTCGCCGTCGGTGGAATGCAACTCGAGGTCGACGGCCGCGCGGTGGAGCTGTCGAAGACGGTGTCCTACAAGGGCATGATGCTCTCGGGTGTGCCGAACTTCGCGTGGACGATCGGCTACACCAACGCGTCATGGACGCTGAAGGCTGATCTGGTGGCAGAGTACGTCTGCCGGCTGCTCAAGCACATGGACCGAAACGGCTACACCGCGGTGACGCCGGACGCGGCGGGTGCGACGGCGGCCAACCCGTTCCTGGACCTGGCGTCCGGGTACGTCAAGCGCAGCCTGGCCGAGCTGCCGAAGCAGGGCGATCGCGCGCCGTGGCGGCTGCATCAGAATTACGTCAAGGATGTCCGGCTGCTGCGCCGCGGTCCGGTCGACGACGCCGTCGTGTTCACCGCGGGCTCAGCAACGCGATCGACGCGTCAACTGCTTCCTCGGTGATATCGCTCATCCGGCCACCCTCCTCGACGGTGATGGCGGCCAGTTCACGCAGACCGCCGAGCAGCATGATGATCCGTTGTCGCGAAACGGGGCCGACGCCGGCCGCGCGGAATTCGTCGGAGCCGCCGAGCGCCTGCACCATCTCGATGAAATGCTCGGTGCCGTCCCGCTGCAACCGTCGCGCGACCGCGCCAAGTGACGGTACGTCGCGAAACCAGCTCAACATCAGCGGGGACCGCGCCTCGCCGGAGGACACCCAGGACTCGATCGCCTGCCGCACCTGAGTCCGCCACGGGGCCTGCGGATCGACTGCCGCCGAGATCTGCCGAATCTGCGACGCGTTCGCATCGGTGAGCAGCGCGACGAAGCACGCTTCCCTGCTGTCGAAGTGTTCGTAGAACGTCCGTCGTGAGGTACGCGCCCGGCGCACGATGTCGGCGACAGTAGTACGCGAATAACCGTCCTCGGCGATCGACGCTTCGAGGGCGTCGAGCAGGCGCTGGCGGAAATTGCTCGCGTCCTCGTCACGCCGCCCGGCGGCTGCGGTCACTCAATGCCTTTCATGTCACAGGCATCGTACTGCGACGTAGCGGCGGAAAGTCGTTGACCAGGTCGGGATGGCACAGCTGCGCCACGCGCTCGGGACGCGTCAGGTCACGAAGCGGATGACAACCCAAAGGGGTCAACCACGCCTGGTCGGGTAGCGCAGCGTGAACGAGATCGCTTGTCGCACCGGACAATAGAGTCTGTCCGCCGTGGGCGAGCTCACGCAACCGGGCGGCCCGGTTGATCGTCGGCCCCATGTAGTTGCCGCGATCGCGCAGCATCACTTCACCCGTGTGCAGACCGATCCGCAGCCGAATCGGTGACAGGGCGGCCCGTTGTAGCGCCAACGCGCATGCCACGCCGTCGGCGGCACGGGTGAACGCCACCACGAAGCTGTCTCCCTCGCCCTGGGCCACCGGGCACACCCCGTTGGTGGCGTCGACGACGTCGGCCACCACTTGATCCATGGTGGCCAGGGCGGTCGCCATCCGCTCGGGCTGAGATTCCCAGAGTCGGGTGGAGCCTTCGATGTCGGCCAGCAGCAGTGTCACGGTGCCGGTCGGTAGGAGTTCGTCGGCGTCCATCGCACTCAACGCGCTCATGGTGATCGTCATGTCTGCCCCCAGTTTCGACGATGACACTCATCCTGCTGGCCCCGATCGGCGTTAGCTACCGTGCGCACAACACGATTGGTGGTGGTGTGTACACCCCCCGGTCAGGACCCGCTGCCGTCGACGGCGGCGACGATGCGGGTGCCGCGTCCCGGCGCCGTGTCGATCACGAGTTGACCGCCGATGGCCGAAAGCCGATCGGTCATGTTGGTCAGCCCGTGGCCGATGGTTCCCGGCTCGAATCCTCGGCCGGTATCGCTGATCGACAGGTGCAGTGCCTGCCCGTCTCCGCGCGCCTTGATCGTCACCGTGGTGCCGGGACCACCGTGTTTGGCGGCGTTCTGCAATGCCTCGCTGCAGCAGTAGTACAGCGCCGCCTCGGTCGACGACGGGTAACGGCCGAGGCCCTGCAGGTCCACGTGCACGGGGACCGACGCGCGAGCGGCCAGCGTCGGCAGGGCTTCGGTCAATCCGCCGCTGACGAGCAGCGGCGGATAGATGCCGTGGGCCAGCCGGCGTATCTCGACGATCGAGGTCTCGACGAGTTCGGACGCCTCGCTCAACAGCGACTGGCACCGCTGCGGATCCGCTTTGCGCGCAAGCGCAATGAGTACCGAGAGGGAAACGAGATGCTGCTGGGCGCCGTCGTGCAGATCCCGTTCCAGTTTGCGTCGCTCTTCGTCGGCGGCCGTGGTCAACCGGGTGCGCGAGGCCGCCAGTTCGGCGGCGCGTTCCGCGAGTTGCCCCTCCGACGTCCGCAAGGCCGCGGCGTTGTTCCACACGATCACCAACAGGTGAAATGCGTTGAACGGCAACGCCACAACGATGAACGCGGTCTCCAACCAACGAGGCCCGTTCTGCACCGCCTCCGGAACGGGAAGGATCCGCACCAACAGTGCCATCGCCAGTACGCACAGCGCGGTGATCACCGTGAAGGCCAGCCCGCGCTGCCAGCGGATGTAAGGCTCGGCGAAGACCACGGGAACGAGGGCCACCAGCGCCATCACGGCCAGGAAGTTGGGGTTGATCAGCGTCACGAGTACCACGCTGATCCAGTTCGTGACGCAGACCAGGCTGATCGACTGTGAGTATCTGCCGAGCCGGGCCAGGTGCAGCCCCACCGCGAGCGCCACACACTGCGGGGCGCCGACCGCCGCGAACAGCAGCACGTACGGGTTGCGGTACCAGAACGCCAATTCCAAGAGCGGCAACAGGATTCCGGCACCGGCCCATCCGAGTAGATGGCCGGTGAGGAAAAGCTGATAACGCTCGGCCCGAAATCGGTTGATCAGGTCATGACCAAGCAGGGACGACGAGCGCACCGCGGCGGTGAGCAGCACCTGCGGTACCCGCCAGTGAGGCATCATGCCGCCGGTGGCGGGCGACTTCAGCTCGCTGTCCGCCATATCCGGCTCAGCAGTTCCGGCGACAGGTGCTCCTTATGCAGATACGCGACGGCACCGCAGGTGGACGCGGCCGCCGGGAGGTCCTCCAGGTCGTAGGTCGACATCAGCACGACGAGCAAGCCGGGGTGTGCCGCGCGGAGTTGCCGGGTGGCTTCGATGCCGTCGATGCCCGGCATGTGGATGTCCATCAGCACAAGGTCGGCGCCGCCGGGGATGCGGTCGACGGCGGATTCACCGGTCTCGCATTCGCCTGCCATTTCGAAGTCGTCCATGGCAGCCAGCGTCGCGGCGGCAGCCCGCCGGAAACTGGCCTGGTCGTCGACGACCCAGACGCGCACGAGTTCGCCCGCCACGGTGTCATCGTGTCGAGTGGATTTGCTGCGCACCAGGGTGCACACACCACCTTTTCCATCAGCGGTCACGTCGACCCGCTGTCGTTCAGGAACATCAACACGGCCTTGACGCGGCGGTCAACGGCGTCGTCGCCGGTCAGTTCCAGCTTGGCGAAGATGGAGTTGATGTGCTTTTCCACCGCGCGCTGTGACAACACCAGCCGCTCGGCGACGGTTCGGTTGGAGAACCCGGTCGCCAGTTCGCTGAGCACCTCGCGTTCCCGTGGCGTGAGCCGACTCAAGGTGGGGGCCGAGCGGGGCTGCGCGAGAAGCACTTCGACGACCAGGGGGTCCAGCACCGTGCCGCCGCCGGCGACCTGGCGCACGGCGTCGTTCAGTTCGTCGAAACGCGAGATCCGCTCTTTGAGCAGGTAGCCGCGGCCCGCCGTGCCGTCCTCGAGCAATCCGGCCGCATAGCGCGGCTCGGCGTACTGCGACAGCACGATCACGCCGGTGTCGGGGTGGGCTGTGCGCATCCACCGCGCCAACCGGATCCCCTCGTCGGTCGACGTCGGCGGCATCCGGATGTCGGTGACCACGATGGTCGGTCGCAGCTTGTCGACGAGTTCGACCGCGGAGTCGTAGTCCTCGGCGGTGCCCACGACGGTCACCTCGGGATCGGTCGACAAGGCCCGCTCGACGCTGTCGCGCATCAGTAGCGAGTCCTCGGCAATGAGGATCGAGATCCGATCGCTCACCTTCCCCCGTCCTTTCCCCCTTTTTCAGGATCACCATACGGAGGCCCCCGGTGTTTAGGATTTCGAATTATCCGTGCATCGACCGCTGAGCGGCTGTCCGGACAACGCGGCACAACAGACCGAAGTGGTCGGAGGGAAACACCCGGGGCAGCGTGCTCGAGACGGGTTCGGTACCCAGAAGTCGGATGAGCGCCGGCGTCCAGCCGTCGCCCTTGATCAGCACCCTGTCGAACCGCACACGTCTGTTTTTCTTCTTGCTGTCCAACAGCATGAGGTTGACGGAGGTGTCTTCGGTGAATCCCTCCTCGCTCGGGTGCAGCGTCGGCCACGCGTCGACATAGGAGTTTGGAATTCGCGCGTCCTCGTCATCGCGCATGTTGAAGTCTCCAGAGAGCACAACGTCTTCCGCCGCGCCGACCGCGCTGAACACCCGGTCTACCTGTCGGGCGCGCAGCCGCGAGGCTCGCCTGCCGCTTTCCAGATGGACCGAACATATGGCCAGTGCGCGCCCGTTGACCGTCAACTCGGCCTGCAGTAAGCCGCGCCCGATACTGGTAGGCAGGTGGGTGTACGTCACCCGCGAGATCGGCAGCCGCGAGAGCATCAGCTGGCCGTAGTCGCCGAACTCATTGCCCGTCACCGCCGCCCGGTAGTAGCGCTCCCGGATCCAGGGTTGCGCAAGGAATGCAGCGAGCGCGCGGGGCGTGACTTCCTGGAAGACGACGACGTCGGGCGAATGCTCGGAGAGCAACTGCGCGATCGCGCCGTAGCGTTCGTCTGCGTGGTGGTCGCTCAACCAGATGTTGTAGGTCGCCAGGGTCAAATCGTCGCGCGTCGAATCGGCGTCGACCGTGACGTCGGCCCACTTGTTCGTTGTCACGTCGAATCGGCCGACGGGCACGTCGCGGTGTGGCCGCAGCATCCACCGCAGGCGGGCGATAACGGTGCGCATCGACGTCAATGGTTCCAGAGGCACCAACTCGCCACCGGCCCGCCAGCGCCGCCGGCCAACTGCCGCAGCCTGTCGGCTGTGCCGCCTTTCTCGAGCAAGTTGGTAGCCCGAGCCCTTCTAGCAACTAGTATCTGTCCAATGCGTGAGATCGATCGACGCACAATGATGCTGACGGGTGCTGCTGCCCTGCTGGCGACCACGGTCCGCGTTCCCGCGGCCAGGGCCGAGTCGGCTCCCGATTTCTTCGATGACTTCACGGGTCCGGCGGGGTCTGCACCCAACCCGGCCTTCTGGGCCGTTGTGAACGGCCTCCATTGGGGTGGGCAGCAAAACTATACAAACGAGAACGCGTACGTTGACGGCAACAGCCATCTGGTGTTGAAAGCAGTCAACAATGGTGGCAAATGGACGTCGGGTCGTGTGCAAACCGCCGTGCCAGTTTATCCGGGCAACAATAGTCAGGCGAGCTCGGCAAACCTGTTCACTTTCGGCTACGGCACCCTATCGGCGAGCATCCAAATACCTAACGGCATGGGACCAGGCTTGTGGCCGGCGTTTTGGCTGTTGGGAGCCAATGGCGCAGAAGGTGTGCCGTGGCCAGCGTGCGGCGAGATCGACGTTTTCGAATTCGCGAGCGTTGCAACAAAGGCCAATACCAGTATCAATGGACCGTTCACCTACATATTGCCGCAGGATTTCCAAGCCCAGTTGAGGACACCCACGCCGGATTTGAGCACGGCGTTTCACACCTATTGGATGATCCACGCTGAGGACAGTCTCACCTTTGGAGTGGACTCGACTACGTGGGGAACGTTCACCCCGGAGTCGATGAAATTCGGCGGCATTTGGGTGTTCAATCAGCCGTTCTATCTGATCTTGAACTTGGCTGTCGCTTCCGGGGGCTGGGTGGGTCGACCAGATGCCTCGACGCCGTCTCCCGCAGTGATGCTGGTGGACTGGGTCAAGTTCGAGCCAGCCCCATAGCGACTTGCCTGGGGTGTCAGGCCGGCCCGGCAGCAAACGGCGAGTCGCGGGCCCGTGGCCGCGACGTCGGAAAGTGTCGACGGCGTCGTTGTTGAAACGGCGGATGTCCTCTGGACAAGGCGAGCGGCAGGTCGATCAGGTGGTCGTGTTGGCTTCCGCAACACGGTGGCCACCGCCAAGCACACACCGAGGTCGGCGACGTTCTGGACAAAGCGGTTGGCTACAACGACGAATGTCGCCAAGTGACGCCGAGAACCGCGGAGGAAAACGTCGTCGACTGTGGTGGCCAGGGCCGGGATCGAACCGGCGACCTTCCGCTTTTCAGGCGGACGCTCATACCAACTGAGCTACCTGGCCGGAAGGCACCCATACCTCAAAACCCAAGTGCCTCGCCAAACACTGGCGACCCTGACGGGACTTGAACCCGCGACCTCCGCCGTGACAGGGCGGCGCGCTAACCAACTGCGCCACAGGGCCTTGCTTGTCGTACCGTGCGACTCCATCGTACGAGGCGTCGCGGGTACCCCCTACGGGATTCGAACCCGCGCTACCGCCTTGAAAGGGCGGCGTCCTAGGCCGCTAGACGAAGGGGGCCAGCCGAATCTCTCCGGGGTACTCACAACGCTGTGACGCTGGGAGCTTCGATAGCTTAGGGTACCGAGGCCCCAATCCTCAAACGAGAAGCTCGCGGGCACCGACTACGGCGCTTTGCCTGGCGCTCCGATAGAGTGGCTCCGCCCCCGTAGCTCACTCGGAAGAGCAGCGGACTTTTAATCCGCGGGTACGGAGATCGAAACTCCGCGGGGGCACCAAAAAGCTGTATGACGTCGGTTGATGCTTGACGTTTCGGCTCCGGTTGATGGCTGACAGTGTTTCGGCTGATGCTTTACACCT
>NZ_LZHZ01000044.1 GCF_001667505.1 Mycobacterium sp. ACS1612 | reverse complement strand
AGCGAACTCATCGCCGAAGAAGAACGCCAACGCCAAGCCTGGCTCGCCCAAAACTACGAACCACCACCCTTCTGAGGCGCCGGGTTCCACGGCGTCAGGCGTGGGGCCCAGGCAGGCACATTGCGGCGGTACTCCTCGTATTGCTCGCCGAACGACTTCAGGAGGGTCGGTTCTTCGTACCAGTGCACGAATGACGCCGTCGCGATCCAGCCGATGACGGCGTAGAGCACCAGCCACGGGCTGTCGAAAAGCAGTGCCTGGCCAAGGATCACCGTGAGCAGTCCGACGTACATCGGGTTGCGCACGAATCGGTTGAACCCCGACACGACAAGCTGTTCCGGCGGCGCGGCCGGCATCGGCGTGCCACCGGCCTTGGCGAACTCGACGAAGGCGTGCACCGGCGGGATGAGGCCGAGCACGATCAACGCCACCCCGAGCGCCACTCGCAGCGGGGGACTGGACCCCGGAATCTCCCATCGGGTGATCAGCCATGGGCCCAGTCCCGCGAAGGTGCCTGGGGCCGCCACGAAGAAAGCCGCCGAGCCAACCGCTGCGGTCGAGGTGCGCACCTACACAGTATTGGCCGGGGGTGGCGCCAATTGGGTCAGTCGCACGCTGTTTCCCGAGGGATCGCGGAATCCGGAGTCGATTCCGTAGGGCATCTGGTGTGGCGGCTCGGTGAACTCGACGCCGCGGGAGGTCATTTCGTCGTAGTCGCGCTGGATGTCGTCGGTCGTGAGGAAGACCGTGCCCGCGAATCCCTTGGCCGTCAGGTCGAGCACTTGTTGGCGGGTGATCGCGTCCATCACCGGCTGGCCCGGCACGGCCATCAAGACCAGGCTGACGTCGTCCTGGCCGGGCGGACCGACTGTGAGCCAACGGAAGTCGCCCATTTCCTCGGGGAAGGACACATCCTGACGCACTTCCATCCCGACCAGGTCGGTCCAGAATTTCAGTGCGGCTTCCTGATCGTGCACCCACAGATGGGCGCTGCCAATTTTCATCATGGCCTCGACGCTACGGTCGGTCCCCGTCGCCCGTCTTCTTCCCGTGTGCTGTCTTGACGCGGCTGTCGGCGGGTCGGCGGGTGTCGCGGCGCAGGATGCAGCTCGGCACGCGGGCGTAGATCGCGGCGGGCGGCATGCTGGCCCGATAGGCGGCCGGCGGTAGTCCGTAGACCCGGGCGAAACTGGTGGTGAACGATCCGACGCTTTGTAGTCCCACCATCACGCAGATGTCGGCCACCGAGCGGTCGGTGTAGCGCAGCAGTGCCGCGGCCCGTTCGAGGCGCCGCGACTGCAGATAGGACCGCGGCGATTCTCCAAACGCCTTGGTGAACATCCTGCTGAAGTGGGCTCGTGACAGTCCGGCCGCGGCGGCCAGGTCGTCGACGGTGATGGCCTCGGCGTAGCGGGCGTCGACCAGATCCTTCGCGCGCTGCAGATAGCGGACGGGCGGAACCTGCGACATGCGATCATTATGGAGCGGATGAGTTGGCTGGGCGGCCGCAGGTCCTACCGGTTCCCGGTGGACTTGAGGAAAGTCCGGACTTCACAGAGCAGGGTGATTGCTAACGGCAATCCGAGGTGACTCGCGGGAAAGTGCCACAGAAAACAGACCGCCACCGGTAACGGTGGTAAGGGTGAAACGGTGCGGTAAGAGCGCACCAGCATTCCGGGTGACCGGAATGGCTAGGCAAACCCCACCCGAAGCAAGGCCAAGAAGACCGCACCTGGTGTGGTCGCGCAGGCGCCCGAGGGTTGCTCGCCCGAGCCTGCGGGTAGGCCGCTCGAGGCACCCGGCAACGGTGTGTCCAGATGGATGGTCGCCGCCTCGCCGCCGTTTAACAGACGGCGGCGAGGGACAGAATCCGGCTTACAGGCCAACTCATCCGCCCGCTCAGTGCGACTTGCGCACCGACCGTTCGAGCTTGCGCAGCGCCTTGTCCAGTTGCGCGCGAGACCGCTGCGCCAGTTCGCCCTCCATTTGGTAGAGCAGCCCGTAGGTGAAAGTGTCCTCGCCCGCCGCGTGGGCGGCCTCGGCCTGACGGCTCAGATGCGCACGGCTGACCACGCTGTCCTGGTGGTCGCCGAGCAGCGTCTGGATGGTCTTGGCGCGCGTCGACACCTTGTCCTTGCCGGTGGCCGCCGCCGTGTACCGAAGTCGCTTGGCGCCCTTGCGGATTCGGTGCAGCGCCTCGTCGCGGTCTTCGTCGGCGGCGGCGGCCGCATGCTTCGCCGCCTTGCGCACCCGCCGGTAGGCCGAATCGATCGTCAGCGCCGCCGGTTCGCTGCCGGGAGCGGCCGGCGGGGGCTCCGCGGCCACCAGACCTTCCAACGCATCCAGAAGCCGGAAGTAGCGCTCGGACCGCATCGCGATCAACGACCGGCGCAGGCCCGACTTGTACTGCTTTTTGGCGCCGTCGACCAACCGCTCCCGCGCCGGGCCGCGTACCAGATCCTCCGGCAGTTCGTCCAGCGCCTTCTCATACCGCTCGGCAAGCACTTCGGCGTCACGGGCGACACCCAGAATCGCTGCCAATTGCCGTAACTCGTCCAGAACCCAGGCGTCGTCGGAGATGCCGAACGCATCCTCCGAGCCCTGCAGCAGGCTGCGGATCTTGCGCGTGGTCACGCGCATCTGATGCACAGCGTCGTACACGTCGGCCCGCACCGCGCGGTCCCACACCACTAGTTGCTCCACCTGCTCGGCCACCGCCCTGTGCACAGGGTCGGCAGGCGGCGCGGCGGCTTCGGGGTCCTCGAGCACCCGCGCCAACTTCGAACCGTGTCCGGCGGGCACAGCGCCCGCGTCGAGCAAGCGGTTCGCCAACCGGTCCAGCAGACCGCGATCGGCGCCCTCGGCGAGTTCCAACTCCCATTCGCGCCACCGCTGCTCGGATTCGTCGTCCTCGGCGCGCGCCACCACGTCGTCATCGCAGAACTCCGCCACCGGGCGACCGTCGGCGCCGTAGAGCATGTCGACCGCGCGACGCGTCGAGATGCGCGCGACGGGCCGCACCGGACGATCACGCACGATGGCCAACACGACGTCCAGCAAGTCGCTCGGCACGCTGTCGTCGTCGCCATCGCCGAGCGGCATCCGCACCTCGGTCCTGGCGTCCGGCCCCGCAGGCAACTTCAGATGCCAACCGGCGTCGGATCCTCCGGTGCGGCGACGCAACGTGACGCGGCGGGCGGCCAGATCGTGGGCGGGCGTGTCGAAGTAAACGGCGTCGAGTTGCTGTGCCGGTTGGCGCTCCACACGCGCGACGGACGACAACCCGTCGAACGACGGGCTCACGGTCGACTCGAACACCTCGAACTTGCGCTCGACCTCCAGATGCCTGGATTTCGCCTGCTCACCCGATTTCGACATGGTGCTCACAGCGTGCCATACATGCCCGGCGAACCTCAGGACGCCCGGCGAAACTCCCCGGCCACATCCCAGGCTCGTCGTTCCTCGGCGAACGCGACCGCTTGCTGCTGGCGGAACGCGGCGATGCTGTCGTCGTTGTCGGCGAGGAAGCCCCGGTAGTCGGCGAGAGAGAACTTGCCGTCGTCGATCGCGACGTCGCCTCGCCCGGCGGCCATCTCGGCGCGCAGGTGCAGCAACTCGTCGGCGCTAACCGGGTAGAAGCTGATCCGGTCGAAATACCGGAGCAGCCATGGTGTTCCGGGCTCGAACGCACGGGCGTCGCCGGGGTGGCGGTGATTCCACACCTGCGTGGTGCGGCCGACGAACTGATAACCGCCGGGACCCTCCATGCCGTAGATGCACAGATACGCGCCGCCGATGCCCACGGCGTTCTCCGGCGTCCAGGTGCGCGCCGGGTTGTACTTCGTGGTGACGAGCCGGTGCCGCGGATCCAGGGAAGTCGCGACGGGTGCGCCGAGGTACACATCGCCGAGTCCGAGGACCAGATACTCGGCGTCGAACACGATGTCGTGCACCTGCGCGACGTCGTCGAGACCGTTCATCCGACGGATGAACTCGATGTTCCACGGGCACCACGGCGCATCGGCCCGCACGCCGTGCATGTAGCGCTGGATGGCCTCGTGGGTGGCCGGGTCATCCCATGACAGCGGCAACCGCACGGTGCGACTTGGCACGATGAGCTGATCGGACGGCGGTAGGTCGGCGTCGAAACCCTGCAGCAGATCCGTGATTTCAGCGATCGACAGCACCGCGGGATCGAACTGCACCTGCAGTGAACGCACGCCGGGCGTGAGTTCGGTGATGCCGGGGACGGCCTGGCCGAGGAGGTGCTCGTAGAGCACATGCACCCTGGCCCGCATTGCGAGGTCGAGCATCATCGGTCCGTACTCCACCAGTACTCCGCCGTCGCCGGTGCGGCGCAGCGTCACATCGGTGCCGTCTGACGCGGAGTAGCGGCCGAGCACACCGTTGTCGGCGTCGCTGGACGTCGAGATCACCAACGGAAACGACGCGCGCCGGTCGGCGTCGATGGTGCGCAGCGACGGTGCCCGGTCCGCGCGGACCGCGACGAACCGCACCGCGTCACCCGGCGCCATCTGGCCGAGCTTCCACCGGTCGCCGCTGACCACGGTGACCGGGCAGACGAACCCACCGAGACTCGGCCCGTCGGGTCCGAGCAGGATCGGGGTGTCGCCGGTGAAATCCAAACTGCCTACGCAGTAGGCGTTGTCGTGGATGTTCGACGGATGCAAACCCGCCTCACCGCCGTCGTTTCGCGCCCACTGCGGCTTAGGGCCCTCCAACCGGACACCAGTGCGATCGGAGTTGAAATGTACCGAGTAGTCGGTGCTGAAAAGCGTTTCGATATCGGCGCGGGTGAAGAACTCGGGCGCAGCGTGCGGGCCTTCGGTCACCGCGATCTCCCACCGGTGACCGATGCTCGGTTGCTCGTCGATGGTGGCTCTCGCAGGACGGGCGTTGGATGGTGCCTGGTCGGGCCCTGCCGTCAGCACATCGCCTTTCCGCAGCGGCCTACCGCGGTGCCCGCCGAACGTGCCGAGCGTGAACGTCGCTGCGCTACCAAGAAATTCAGTCTCCTGCAGACCCCCGGCGATCAGGACGTAGCAGCGCATGCCAGGACCGGTCAACGATGCGACGTCGAGCACCGCACCCGCGGGCACCGTGATCGACTGCCATTGCGGCACGGCCATCCCGTCCAACGTCACGGCCACGGGCGCACCGGTCACACATACCCGCCCGCCGTCCGGAAACCGAAGGGCAGGACCGCTTCTCGTGCATTCCAGCCCCGCTGCGCCCTGCGGGTTGCCGAGCACGCGGTTGCCGATACGGAACGACAGGTCGTCCATCGGACCGGACGGCGGAACGCCGACATGCCAGTACCCGATGCGGCCGGGCCAGTCCTGGACGGTGGTCAGCAATCCGGGCCGCACCACCTCGATGCCAGTCATTGTGCCGAGATCATCATCCGGACCGGAGTCGGGTTGAATCCGTTGCACGGGTTGTTGATCTGCGGGCAGTTCGACACCAGCACCAGCGTGTCGCGCTCGGCGCGCAACGTCAGCGACTTGCCCGGCGCGGACAGTCCGTCGACAATGCCGAGCGTGCCGTCGGACTCGACCGGCACATTCATGAAGAAGTTGATGTTCGACACGATGTCGCGTTTGCCGAGATCCCACTTGGCGCCTTCGGCCAAAAAGTTTTCGACACAAGCGTGTTGGTGCACGGTGTGGTGGCCGTAGCGCAGCGTGTTGGACTCCTTTGAGCATGCGCCGCCGATCGTGTCGTGGTTGCCGACGTCGTCGGCGACGATCGTCATCAACGGCGTGCCGTTCGTGGCGCGGAGCACCGAACCGGTGGTCAAGAAGATGTTGCGCTGCGCGGCGATGGTGGCCTGTGCGCTGTACCGAAGCGCGCGGTCCACCTGCTCATCCGACACGCCGTAGAACAGCGTGTCGACCGCCTGATTGCCTTCCATGTCGATGATCTGCAATGTCTGGCCTGCCCGCACGATCGCCGACCATGGCGCGCAGGCACCGACGACGTGGTCGGTGACGATGATCCGCTCTGTGGTGGTCATTTCGTACCCTCACTGGTTTGCGCTGCGGCCCAAGTGCTTTCGGTGTTGAACAGGGCGCGCAGATATTCGGGATCATCGTTGACGGGGGTGCCGAGTTGTTCGCCTGCGCGCCACGCCAACACATCCAGATCGGTGAGCGCCGGTTCGGGGTCAAGCGGGTGAGCGGTGTTGACCAGCGCGACCACCACCGGCAGGTGGATCAGCAGATCGACCGCCGCGCCGGGACCCGCCGAACCGGTGAACCCCAATGCGCCGTCGTCACCGACGCGTACACCCTTGAAGAACGACACCGACGGCGCGACGTCGCGGACATCGAGGCCGTGTTTGATGGCGGCCAGCAGCATCTTGGCCTGTCCCGCCTCGGTCATCCCGCACAGCGTGTCGTGCCGACCGGAGGTGTCCGCGACCACGGTGGCCAGCACCCGGCCCTGATCGGACAGCAGTGGATGGCCCGCGCCGAGGTAGGCCTGCCACGGCACCTTGACAGTGTCGGCAACGTTGAGTCGCTCCCACGACGCGTCGGAACGAAACAGCAGCAGATGAGCACAGGCGCCGCCGTCGGGATCCACCAACCGCAACCGGGTGCCGCGGCCTAGCACCCTGGTCGCATACGAGCCCGGCGGAATGGCCTCGGCCCACAGCAGATGCGACGGGTCGACGTCGGGCGGCGTGGCGGGCACCCGCATGGTGGCGGTGCGCACCTGAGACCGGGCGTGATCACGCGCTCCGGTCGTCGAGTCGGTACTCAAGGTCGGCTCCTGTCCGAATAACTGTCAGTTGAAAGTTTTCAGCGCAGCCATTCCGCCCGCGTATCGCGGTTGTTACGAGTGCGTTGACTGTATTTCTGTCGTGTGACAGGTATTAGCGCGCGCTGTATGACGCGGTGCCACAATGACGCCATGCGCTCCGATGGTCGTGGCCGCCCGAGGCTCGAGCAGTCCCGCAGACCCGGCAACAGCGCCCGCGAGGAAATACTGGACGCCGCGGCCGAACTGTTCACCGACCTCGGTTATGCCAGCACCTCGACCCGCCGCATCGCCGACGCCGTCGGTGTCCGGCAAGCATCGCTGTATCACCACTTCGCCACCAAGGACGATATTCTCGACGCGCTACTCACCGGCACGATCGACGCGCCCCTGCGACTGGCCGGTGACCTTCTTCGCGAGCAAGGCCCCGCCGCGCGGCGTCTGCACGCGCTGGTGGTCTTCGACGTCACCCAACTGTGCGCCAGTCGATGGAATCTTGGCGCGCTGTATCTGCTGCCTGAACTTCGCCGGGACCGATTCGAACAGTTTCGGTTGCGCCGCGCCGAACTGCGCGGCCGCTATCGCAGCCTGTCCGCCGAGGCGATCACCGAGTGCGACGGTCCTGCCGACGCCGAGGAGCTGCCGTTTCGACTGGTCGAGTCGGTGATCAACCGGCGCTCCGACGACGCCGACTGCCCGCCGGAGCAACCATGGGTGATCGCCGAGGGCGCCTTGCGGACGCTCGGGTTCGCCGGTGATTTCGGAGAACTGCGCAAGCTGACGGCGGCGCGGTTGGGGTTTGCCGATACAGTCCAGGTGTGACCGAATACCAGACCATCGCATTCGAGCAGGCCGGGCCCGTCGCACGGATCACGCTGAACCGGCCCGACGCCGCAAACGGCATGAACGACACCATGACTCGCGAACTTGCGGACGCCGCCAAGCGGTGTGACAACGCTGCAACCAAGGTCGTGGTGATCACCGGCGAGGGCCGATTCTTCTGTGCCGGAGGCGATTTGAAGTCATTCGCGGCCGCCGAGACGCGGGGGCCGTTCATCAAGGGTGTCGCAGACGACCTGCACCGCGCGATCTCCACGTTCGCCAGGATGGACGCGGTGGTGATCACCTCGGTCAACGGCGTTGCCGCAGGCGCGGGTTTCTCGCTCGCGGTCACCGCAGACCTGGTGCTGGCCGCCGAGTCCGCGTCGTTCACCATGGCCTACACCCGCGCCGGCCTGAGTCCGGACGGCAGTTCGTCGTACTACCTGCCCCGGCTCATCGGCATCACGCGGACCAAGGAGTTGATGCTGACCAACCGCACGCTGAGCGCACCGGAAGCGTCGCAGTGGGGACTGGTCACCGAGGTGGTTCCCGATGCTGAACTGGCAGCGCGCACGAACCAGCTTGCGGAGCAAATGGCCGCCACCGCAAGCAAATCCAACGGCGGCGTGAAGTTCTTGATGCTCTCGACGTTCTGCAACGGACTCGAGGAGCAGATGGAACTCGAAGGCCGCCTGATCGCGCTGCTGGCGGATTCCGACGATGGCCGCGAGGGCATCGACGCGTTCCTCGAGAAGCGGAAGGCCAAGTTCGCCTAGAAGGAGTGCTCCTCGGCGGGGAACGCTCCGCTGGCCACCTCGACGGCGTATTGCACTGCGGCACTGCGCAATTGGCCGCCGACGTCAGCGAAGCGCTTGACGAACTTGGCGGTCTTGCCGCTGGTCATGCCTGCCATGTCCTGCCAAACCAGCACCTGCGCATCGCAGTTGGGTCCTGCGCCGATACCGACTGTCGGGATGGTCAGCTTGCCGGTGATCTGGGTGGCCAGTTCGGCGGGCACCATCTCCAGCACGACGGCGATGGCGCCGGCTTCCTGCACCGCGATCGCGTCGTGGATGGTCTGCTCTGCGGCATCGCCGCGGCCTTGCACCCGGAATCCGCCGAGCCCATTCACGCTCTGCGGGGTGAACCCGATGTGGGCCACCACAGGGATACCGGCCTGCGTCAGCGTCGCGATCTGGTCGGCAACCCGTTCGCCGCCCTCCAGCTTGACCGCGTGCGCGCCGGTCTCCTTGAGGAACCGGGTGGCGGTGGCCAGCGCTTGCTGCGGGCCCGCCTCGTAGCTGCCGAACGGCAGATCCGCGACCACCAGCGCGTGCGGAGCGCCCCGCACCACGCCGCGCACCAGCGGAATGAGTTCGTCGATGGTCACCGGCACCGTGGTGTCGTAGCCGTAGACCACATTGGCGGCGGAGTCGCCGACGAGCAGCACTGGGATCTCGGCCTCGTCGAAGACGCGGGCGGTGGAGTAGTCGTAGGCGGTGAGCATGGCCCACTTGTGGCCTTCTGACTTCCACTTCTGAAGGTGATGGGTGCGCACCTTCGTCCGCGGGGCGGACGATTGAGCGGTGACGCGCGGTTTGGAATCGGCAGCACCGTAAACAGTCTGCTCAGACATCGTTGTCCCTCGTAGGTTCGTCGGGTCGATCCTCGTGGCCCTGTGGGTCCCCGGGTTCGTCTGACGTTTATAAGTCTGCCACCTGCGTGTCCGAAAGTTAAAAGCCACGTTAAGTGGATTTCCTCACAGTGACCGCGGCCACGCATAAGCTCGGCGGCATGCAACGGCTCAGCGGACTCGACGCCAGCTTCCTGTACCTCGAAACCGCCAAACAGCCCTTGCATGTGTGTTCGATCCTGGAATTGGACACGTCCACCATGCCGGGCGGATATACCTTCGATCGACTGCGCGACGCACTCAATCTGCGCATCAAGGCGATGCCGCAATTCCGCGAGAAGCTCGCCGACAGCCGGTTCAACCCGGATCATCCAGTGTGGGTGGATGACAAGGATTTTGACGTCGACCGGCACCTGCACCGCATCGGTCTGCCCGCGCCAGGCGGCCGACATGAGCTGGCCGAGATCTGCGGCCACATCGCGTCGCTGCCGTTGGACCGCAGCAGGCCGCTGTGGGAGACCTGGGTGATCGAGAACATCGCCGGCACCGACGCGCACGCCGGCGGACGGCTCGCGGTGATGACCAAGGTGCACCACGCGGGTGTCGACGGCGTCACCGGCGCCAACCTGATGTCGCAGCTCTGCAGCACCGAACCGGACGCGCCCGCGCCCGAGCCGGTCGAGGGCGTCGGCGGCGCCTCCAGCCTGGAGATCGCGGTCAGCGGCGCGGTCAAGTTCGTCACCCGGCCGTTGCGCCTGGTGAATGTGGTGCCGACGACGGTGTCCTCGGTGGTCGACACCGTCAAGCGGGCTCGCAGCGGGCTGACCATGGCCGCGCCGTTCGCCGCGCCCAAGACCGCGTTCAACGCCAACCTCACCGGCCACCGCAACGTGGCGTTCGCCCAACTGGACCTCGAGGACATCAAAACGGTGAAGAACCACTTCGGCGTCAAGGTCAACGACGTCGTGATGGCGTTGGTGTCCGGGGTGCTTCGCAAGTTCCTCGCCGACCGTGGCGAACTGCCCGACAATTCGTTGGTCGCGATGGTTCCGGTGTCGGTGCACGAGAAGTCCGACCGGCCCGGCCGCAACCAGGTGTCGGGGATGTTCTCCAGACTGGAAACGCACATAGAGGACCCAGCCGAGCGGCTGAAGTCCATCGCTGAATCGAATTCCGTTGCCAAACAACACAGTTCGGCGATCGGCGCGACTCTGCTTCAAGATTGGACGCAGTTCGCCGCGCCCGCTGTGTTCGGGATCGCGATGCGCGTCTACGCGAGCAGTCGGCTGACCGAGGCACGCCCGGTGCACAACCTGGTCATCTCGAACGTGCCGGGCCCGCAGGTGCCGCTGTACTTCCTCGGCAGTGAAGTCAAGGCCATGTATCCGCTCGGCCCGATCTTCCACGGCTCGGGACTGAACATCACCGTGATGTCCCTGACCGGCAAGCTCGACGTCGGGATCGTCTCCTGCCCCGAGTTGCTGCCCGACCTGTGGGACATGGCCGACGACTTCGAAGTGGCGCTGGCCGAGTTACTGGACGCCACGAGATAGCCACCAAAACCGGCCGTCTCCAGGGTCGATAGGTTGTCATGGCAGCATGTTGAGCCATGAGCCTCAAGATCGGGGTCCTTGCGACCATCGCTGCCCTGTTGCTCGGCGGGTGCAGCAACATGGTCGACGGGCGGGCCGTCATCGCGGCGCCCAGGCCGGGCACCCCGATCCAGTGGGGCCCGTGTAAGGCCGCCGCTGCCTCTGAGACCGCCCGCATCCCCGCAGGCGCCGAATGCGGCATGTTGTCTGTGCCCGTCGACTACGCCAAACCCGACGGCGACGTCGCCCAGATCGCGATGATCCGGTTCAACGCGACCGGTCAGAAGATCGGCTCGCTGGTGATCAATCCCGGCGGTCCCGGCGAATCCGGCGTCGAGGCCGCCGCGACGATGGCGTCGACGCTGCCGGACTCGGTGCGCCAGCGCTTCGACCTCGTCGGCTTCGACCCGCGCGGCGTCGCCAACTCCACCCCCGCGGCGTGGTGCAACTCCGATGCGGACAACGACCGACTGCGCGCCGACCCGATCGTGGAGTACACCCAGGCGGGCGTCGACCACATCGAGAAGGAGAACAAGGCCTTCGTCCAGCGGTGTGTGGACAAGATGGGTACCGAATTCCTCGCGAATCTAGGAACGGCCAACGTGGCCAAGGACCTGGAAGCGATCCGCGTCGCCCTCGGCGACGACAAGCTGACGTATCTGGGCTACTCGTACGGCACCCGCATCGGGGCGCTGTATGCCGAGGCGTATCCCGACAAGGTCCGCGCGATGATCCTCGACGGCGCCGTCGATCCCAACGCGGACCAGATCGAGGAGGAGATCCGTCAGGCCGCCGCGTTCCAGAAGGCGTTCGACAATTACGCCGCCGACTGCGCCAACAGCCCGGACTGCCCGCTGGGCACCGACCCGAGCAAGGCGGTCGACGTGTACAAGAGTCTCGTCGAACCGCTGGTTCAGCATCCCGCCAAGACCAGGGATCCGCGCGGGCTCAGCTACAGCGACGCGATCGTCGGGACCATCCTGCCGCTGTACTCGCCCAACCTGTGGCGTCATCTCACCCAGGCGCTGTCCGAATTGAAGGACGGCGAGGGCGACACCATGCTCGCCATGGCCGACCTGTACATGGGTCGCGATCCGCGGGGTCACTACAACAACTCGACCGATGTACGGGTTGCGGTCAATTGCATGGACAAACCGCACATCACCGACCGCGCCAAGGTGGTCGACGAGGACCGTCGTACCCGCGAGGCGGCACCGTTCATGAGCTACGGCCAGTTCACCGGCCTTGCGCCTCTTGACGCTTGCGCGTTCTGGCCGATTCCCGCAACCGGCGACCAACACCAGATCAACGTGAGCGGCCTGCCGCCGATCCTGGTGGTGTCAACGACCAACGATCCGGCCACCCCGTATCAGGCTGGGGTGGACCTGGCCCATCAACTCGGCGGCACCCTGCTGACGTTCGACGGCACCCAGCACACCGTGGTGTTCCAGGGCAACGCCTGCGTCGACGACATCGCGGCGCGCTATCTGGTCGACGTTGTTGTGCCGCCGCCGAACACGCGCTGCTAGCTGCGCGATAACAGCAAGGTCACCTTTGTATTCCAGGCGCAGACCCGCGCCCGTCCCCCGTGCGAACATGTTGGCCATGTGGCGGGTGGGCAGGCTGAGTTCGATGCTGCTCGCGATCTTCCTGGCTTCGGCGATCGCGTGCCCCGCTGCATGGGCGTCACCGGAGGGCGAGTCCGTCCAGCGGTACGGCCAACCGCCGCTGTGGGGAAGCTGTGGCAGGTTCGTCGGCGACGTCTCCGCCATCCCGACCGCGCAGTGCGGCACGGTGTCGGTGCCTGTCGACTACGCGAAACCCGAAGGCGCACAAGCGCAATTGGCGGTGATCCGGATCCCCGCGGCCGGTGACCGGATCGGCGTTCTGGTGGTCAACCCCGGCGGACCGGGCGCGTCGGCGGTCGACACCGTCGCAGGCATGGGTGCATCGCTGGCCAATACCGACATCACGCGACGGTTCGATCTGGTCGGCATCGACCCTCGCGGTGTCGGGCATTCGACACCAGAATTGCGTTGCCGCACCGACGAAGAATTCGATGCGTGGCGGCGTGAGCCGATGGCTGATTACAGCCCACAGGGCGTGGCCCAGATCGAAGCGCTGTACGCCCAACTCGCGGACAACTGCCTGGCGCGGATGGGTGCGGATTTCCTGGCCAACATCGGGACCGCCTCGTCGGCGCGCGATATGGAAGTGGTGCGCACCGCACTCGGCGAGAACCAGATCAATTACCTCGGATTCTCGTACGGCACCGACCTCGGTGCGACGTACGCCGAGCAGTACCCTGACCGGATCCGGGCGATGGTGCTCGACGGCGCCGTCGACCCGAGCCTCGACCCCATCGCCAACAGCATCCGCCAAATGGCTGGTTTCCAAACAGCTTTCAACGACTACGCCGCCGACTGCGCACAGTCGACCGGGTGTCCGCTCGGCACCGACCCGGCGAAGTTCGTCGACCGCTTCCACGAACTGGTTGACCCGCTGGTGACAAGGCCGGGGTGGACGTCGGACCCGCGCGGGCTGAGCTATCAGGACGCGATGACGGGCACCGTCAACGCGCTCTACACGCGGCGCTTCTGGCCGTATCTGACCAGCGGTCTGCTGGGCCTGCAGCGCGGCACCGATGCCGGCGACCTGCTGCTGCTGGCCGACGACTACCAGCATCGCAACGAATCGGGTCACTACAAGAACCTCCAGGACGCATTCGCGGCGATCCGCTGCGTCGATACGCCGTATCCGACCGATCCCGCGGTGTGGGCCGACGCCGACCGGCAGATCCGCGAAGTCGCGCCGTTCATGCAGTACGGCACGTACACCGGGTTCGCCCCGCGCGACCTGTGCGCGATGTGGCCGGTGCCGCCGACGTCGACGCCGCACCCGGCCACCTCGCCGGGGCCGGGGAAGGTGGTCGTCGTGTCGACCACGCATGACCCGGCAACCCCGTATCAGGCGGGCGTCGACCTCGCCCGTCAGATGGGAGCCCCGCTGATCACCTTCGACGGAACCCAGCACACCGTCGTGTTCAACGGCGACGAATGCGTCGACACCGCGGTGGTCAACTATCTCATCGACGCGGTGGTGCCTGCGGACGGCCTGCGCTGCTAGCGGTGGCCTGTCGCCGCCATTCATCATGTGCGACGTGCGAGGTCCTGACAGGCCTGGTCCATGATCGTCACCGCTTCGTTGATCTGTTCGGAAGAGATGATCAGCGCGGGCGACATACGCAAGACGTTCTCCGCGTTGAGCTTGAAGAACAGCATGAGGCCGCGCTGCTTACAAGCCTGGTGAAAGGGCGCGCTCAGTTCGGAGTTGGCAAGCAGTAGGCCGTTCATCAGTCCGCGGCCGCGGACGCCGCTGATGATCGAGGGGTAACGCTCGACGAGTTCGCCGATACGAGTACGTAGCAGATTACCCATGCGTTGCACATGGATAAACAGTTCGTCGGTCATCGAGTCCATCACGGCGCAACCGGCAGCCATGACCACGGCGTTACCACCGAAGGTCGAGATGTGCGACAACGGGGGCGTCTGGAGTGCGCGGAAGTTGTCGACGCTGGAAACAACGGCGCCGAAAGGTAATCCGCCCCCTCCGGCCTTGCCCAGACAGGTGATGTCGGGGTGGATGCCGTACTGTTCTTGCGCGCTGAATGTGCCGGTTCGGCCGTATCCGGTTTGGATCTCATCGATGATGACAGGAACGTTCGCAGATTGGGCCGCGGCTACGACGGAGCGGACCCACTCGACATCGAGCGGGATGCAACCGGCTTCACCTTGTACAAGTTCGAGAACAAATCCACCGAACTGCGCCCAGTTTTGCGGGTCAGCCCACCGGCCAGGAGAGACATTTGGATCGAGGAAAGTCGTCGAGTCGTCGACGAAGAATCCACTCTTGTATTCGTCGCGCCACGACACCGCCATCGAGCCGTATCCCCGGCCGTGGAAGCCGTTCTCGAGTGCCACCATCGGCTTTTTGCCGCTGACCCTGCGCGAGATCTTGAGGGCAAGGTCGATTGCTTCAGTGCCCGAGTTGACGAAGAAGACCTGCTGCGGTGAACCGTTCGCACCCGGTGGAAACCGCTGCGATAACGCCTTCGCATATCGGATTTGGCTGTCATGCATGTGTTCGCCGTAGATCATGGTGTGGGTGTATACGTCGAGTTGTTCTTTGATGGCCGTGATGACCTTTGACGGACGCAAACCCAGATTCATCACACTGATACCCGACGTGAAGTCGAGGTAGCGGTTGTCGGACTGGTCGGTGAGATGCACCTGGGTCGCGCCTTTGATCGGGAACGCCTGGGCGTGCTCCCAGGTCTGAGCCACGTAGGCGTAAAAGTCCTCGCCGCGTTCATCCGCAGCCAGCGTGGCGCGTTCGGGTGTCGAAAAGAGGTAGTCAGAGTCCATACGGTTATATAACGATCGCTATTCTATAATTCATCCTCGATCTCACGGGTCCAGTCGCTCGGTCGTGAGCCGCTGTGCACATTGGCCGCTGAGCGGATTACGTGCCTGCAAATACGTGAGCATGGCGCGAACCCTACGGTGGTCGTCATCAGAGGTTCGGAGACCCAGTTTTCGAAAAACTCGTCTTATGTACACCTCGATGGTTCGATTGTTGACCTCCAGCCGCCGCGCAATCGCCGCGTTGGAAAGGCCTTCGGCAACTAGTGCGAGAACTTGCTTTTCGCGGCTACTGAGCATCTCCAGCGGATCATTCACTCGACGCGCCGCCATCAACATCCCGATCAGAGTGCGATCGATTACCACCGACCCCTGCGTGATCATCTCGAGAGCATGGAGAAAAGTCGGCACATCGGACACCTCCGACTTGAGAAGATAACCAGTAGAGGGTTCGCTCAGCAGTCGCGACGTCGCGTCGGATACGTCAACATGCTCGGAGAGCAACATGATCGCCGTTTGAGGGTACTTTGCACGGATCGCGAGCGCAGCGTCGAGTCCCTCGGTGGAATATGACGGAGCCATTCGAATATCAACAATCACTGCATTGGGTTGCAACTCCTCGACCAATGTCAACAGTTCGGTTCCGTCGGCAGCCTGCCCGACCACGGTGAAGCCGGATCGATCGAGCAGGCTCGCCAGCCCTTCGCGCAGCAGAACGCTGTCGTTGGCGATCACCACCGTTACGGCATCCAATTCAGCGACCCGTGTGTGCGCTGATGACGCGCCTTCCGTTGATTGATGTTTACCGCTCGTCCGGGCGCTGGGACTTCATGTAGGGATAGCGGTCGGTACGGCATATGGGACCCACCCCGTTCTCCTAACATGACGCAAGGCGCGACGCCTAAGATAGCGGTCGGTATGGAAGAGCGCTATCTCAATCGTCAACCGGATCTCGGCTGAGATGCTCCTACCGTCTGAGCTGAGCGCCGAAGCTCCATGCGTCGGACTAGACCGACAGATGCGTCGTGAACCAATCTCGCGCAGCCTCGGAAGCCACAGTGAAGCCTTCACCGGTGTATGCAGAAAAGTGTCCGCCGGCAAGCAAGACGAGCTTCTTGGGTTCGGCCGCCGTTGCATACGCCGCCGTCGCCAGATTTCCACCGGTAAGCCCGTCGTCGCGGCCGACGATCATCAGAAGGGGAGTGGGTGTGATATCCGGCAGATAGCGTGCTGGCTCATAGCCATAGAAGTTGTCCAGGCTACGCAGCGTCACCTCGTTAGGCCAGTCCGGATCCAGCGTTTCGCGCGCATGGGTGAAGAACTCATAGGAATCCGGAGTTGGCAAACCCACAAGCACAGAGGGGTCTGTGCCCACCACAGGGATCATCGTTGCGGGTTCGCCGGCGGCGCGGGCGCGCCGATCCATAGTGAATACGTCCGGACCAACTACCACATTGTTCACCCGCGCGAGGTTGGCGTAGGTTGCCCGGCCGCTTATGAACGGCGCCTGGCCGCACACTGCCTTCACGCGTCGGTCGATCGCGGCGACAACGAAGGCGTGCGCTGCAGAAAAACTCGTTCCCCACACACCAATTCGATTGGGGTCCACCTCGGCACGGTTCTGAGCGACACTGATCGCGTGCTGATAATCACGGATCTGCTCCCACGGATCCACTTCGTGGCGCGGTTGGCCGGGAGCTGTGCCTGATTCTCCCCAGCCGCGGTTGTCAAACACCAGCACTGCCAACCCGGCTCGTGCGAAAACCTCGGCGAACTTGTCGAGATAGATCCTCTTTGTTGACGTCCATCCGTGCGCCATGACCACACACGGACTCCGGTCAACGGCACCGTTCGCCGGGTAAAACCAGGCGTGTAGCGATGCGCCTTCGGCGTCAAACACCACATCCTCACGAACCATGTCCAACACCTTTCCGACGTCGAATCGCGTTGACTGCCGCCTGGGTTAAACCAGGACGCTTCCGCCGTCGACCTTGATCACGGCACCGGTCGAGAACTTCTGCTCGATGCAGTACAAGTACGCCTGTGCCGCGTCGTCCACCTCGCCGATACGACCGAGCGGGATCTGTTCGGCCGTCATGGAGAACATCGCTTCACGATCGGCGCCGTCCAAATTCCTCCACAGCGGGGAGCGCACCACGCCGGGGGCAACTGCATTCACCCGCACTGGCGCAAGCTCGACGGCCAGCGCGGTAGTCAAAGCGTTCATCGCGCCACAGAGGCTCACAGGAAGGGCGCCGAACTCAGGTTGCTCGCTCGCCGACCCGCTGGTCAGGGTGATCGAACCGGTCGCGGGCAGACGCGGTGCGAACATTCGCACCGTGCTGCATGCACCGATGAAGCGGGTTTGGTAAAAGCTCGAGATCACCGCTGGAGTCAGGCCTGTCAGAGGTACGGCTTCCAACGGCTCGCCTGCGGTATAGACGAGGTGATCGACGGACCCGATGTCCTCGGCAAGCTGCTCGACGGCCGCCATATCGGTGAGATCGACGGTGGCACCGTGGGCGCCGGCGGGCAAGAGGGCCAGCGCGCGATCAACACTCGACTGCGCGCGTGACACAACGATGGGCGTGGCGCCACGCTCGGCGACCGCCGCAGCCACAGCCAGGCCAATGCCCGACGTTCCACCAACAATTAGGACGCGTTGATTCTGCAAGCTCATGGCTACCAGCCTTGCGGTCCCCGGACGGGTGTGTCCAAGACCTTTTCAAGGCAATGTCGATACCCCCGAGGTATCAAGTGCGCACGCGAGCGATCCCCCGCGCGTCGGCAGAGTGCGCGCAGTTGATTCGGGATGTCATTGCTGTCGTGATTCAATCCCGCCGCAGTGGCTGCCAGCAACCGAACGACTCCGGACGGCTGTCACGACGCCGATGTATTGATAGCGGTAGTTACGTTATGGGGGTAAACTCGTACTATTCCGTTGAAAACGCTGTCACAAGGGGTGTTAATGCGATATCCACCGGATCAGAAGGTAAAAGCGCGAGCCTCCCTACTGGAGGCTGGTTTGACTTCGATGAAGGTGGCCGGCTTCAACGGAATTGGGGTCGACGGGCTCGCCGCGGCAGCGGGTGTCACCTCTGGGGCGTTTTATTCCAACTTCGCGAATAAAGAAGAGATGTTGAAGGCGATCGTCGACGCAGCCGTCGGTGAGCCGCTTCTCTCCGAGAGCGAATCCGCTACTACGAAAGCCGAACTTCGGTCACTGGTGAAGAAGTTCATCGCGGACTACATCAGTGACCACCATGTCGCAGACCCAGCCAACGGCTGCGTTATGCCAGCGCTGAGTGCGGACGTTGCTCGGGCAAGCACTCGCACCCGGACGGGCTACGAGCGCAATATCTTGGCGATGGCTGAGCGAATAGCAGATGCACTCGACGGTCCTCGAGCTGATCGGATGCGGCGCGCATGGAGCATCGTTTCGCTGATGGTGGGGGCGATTACGATCTCACGCGCCATGTCCAGCAGCGCCACACAGTCGGAAGTCATTGCCTCTGTGCGGAAAACAGCCAATCAGCTGGTCTCGGTACCGGAGAAGCGTAAACCAGTTGCCTAACTGAGAGACAGTCGTCCTTTGATGCAGTTGGCAACGCACACTACGCGTTTGGCGAGATGATGCAACGCTGCCACCGTCGCCTCAGAGACTGCTGCGCTGTTGTCCATGCCCGTGACATGACTGACACCGTAGGGGTTACCGTCTGCCCACTTCAATTCCTCGGTGAATCCGGGCGGCACCAGGATGCCACCGAAGTGCATCAAGGTGACGTAGATGTTCAACAGCGTTGATTCTTGGCCGCCGTGCTGGGTCCGGCCAGACGTGAAGGCAGAATACGCCTTGTTGGCAAGCCTGCCCTCGAGGAACAGCGGGGTCAGGGAGTCGATGAACACCCTGAACTGCCAGGCCTGATTGCCGTATCGAGTCGGGGTCCCGAAAACGATGGCATCGGACCACAGCACATCTTCTCGGCTCGCGATTGGAATCTGCTGGCCGGCAGAGAGATTGGCGGCCCATATCGGGTCGGCTGCCACGGCCGCCGGATCCGCTTGTTCGGCGATGCGGCGCAGACGCACCTCAGCTCCGACGGCTTCGCCGGCGTCAGCGACCTCGCGAGCCATCGCGGCTCCGTGCCCGGTAGCCGAGTAGTAAATGACAGATAGCCGGGTGGCCTGTCCTGGGGTCACGGTCCTCCATGTCGAGAAGGTAAGGCTCTGGTCGCTCTGTGTCTACTGTTATGACAATTAATCACTGCGTGAGAAGCGTTGGGGTAGCGATAGTTACTCAGGGAATCGTTGATCAACACGCAGCGCTTTCATAGGTGGGCCGGTTCTCAGCCACGTGCGAGTGTTTAGGTTTTGTGTTGGGTCTTGGTGAAGTGGGCTGCTTGTTCGCCGATGATGACGCAGGGTGCCATGGTGTTGGCGGTCGTGATGCGGGGCATGATGGAGGCGTCGGCGATGCGTAGACCGGTGGTGCCGTAGACGTTGAGGTGGCCGTCGACCACTGACATGTTGTCGCGGCCCATTTTGGCAGTGCCGGATTGGTGCCAGTAGGTGGTGACGGCGTTGCGTAGGTAGCTTTCCAGTTCGGCACCTGAGGTGTTGGTGGGCATGGCCTCTCGGGTGACGAACGGACGTAGTTCGGCGCTGTTGCCGATTTCACGCAGTGTCTCCACGCAGGCGATGGCTGTTTTGAGGTCGTCGGGTTCGGCTAGCGCGTTGGCCTGGATCTGGATGGGGTCGGTGGGGCGGGGTCCGGTGAGGCGTAGCTGGCCGCGGCTTTTGGGGTGTGATGGTGCGCCGCACAGTGTCCATGCGTTCTGCGGCAGGCCGTATTTGGCGGCGTTTTCGGCGGTGGCTTTAGGGAATGGTCCCATGCACGCGAACAGGTCGGGTCCGTCGATGTCCGTGTTGAGTCCGGAGTCCCAGAACAGGGCGGCTTGGACTTGTGTGCTACCGGGGACGGTCGCGGGCAGCTCCCATACGCAGTCAAAGCCAAAGTGGTCCTGGAAGTTTTGGCCCACTCCTGGTAGATGCTGCACCACGGGGATGCCCAGGCGACGCAGTTCGGTCACGTCACCGATCCCGGACTGCATCAGCACCTTCGGTGTGTGAACAGCGCCCAGCGACAGCACGACTTCGGTGCTGGCAGCGACCTGATGTGTCGCTCCGGCGTGTTCGATTTCAACACCGGTCACGCGGGTGCCCTGGAACATCACCCGCTTGACCAGTGCCTGGGTGAGCACGGTCAGATTGGGCTTGTCCAGATAGGGGCCCACATAGCTGCGGAACACCGAGACACGTTGCCCGTCGCGGATACGCATGTCCGTGACCGCAGCACCACGGTTCTCCTCCATCAACCGCCCGTTCGGACTCTGATAGGTCGGAATCCCGAACCCCTTGGCCGCCTCCAACACCGTCGGGGCCAACGGGTGCGGACCGGCAGCCGGCGCGACGAAAACAAGTCCACCCCGACCGCGGTGAAGCGATTCCCCGCTACCCTGCCAGTCCTCGATAGTGCGGTAGAGATCCAACACCCGCTCGTATCTCCAGGACGTCTCCCCGGACTCGTCGGCGAAGTGATCCCAGTCACTGCGGTGTCCGCGCGCCCAAATCATCGCATTGATACTCGAACCCCCACCGAGTCCCTTGCCCATCGAAAAGGGCAGCGCCCGACCATGAATCCGCTCATCAGGCTCAGCCGCAAACCCCCAGTCACGTTCACTGCCCAGATTCAGCGTCCACTGGTCAGCCTGCCTCACGCTGTCAACTTCATCAGTACCGCCAGCCTCCACCAGCAATACCGACACCTGCGGGTTCTCGGCAAGTCGACGCGCCACGACCGACCCCGACGTTCCGGCACCACACACAACAAAGTCGTACCGCGACTCCAACGCACCGCCCACAACGCCCTCCTCAGTTTGATATAGCGATCGCTATGCCACTCAAACGCACCCACCACCAAAACAGTTCATCGCGAACCACATCCACAGAAACCACTCAGGCCACTGGTTATGGTTGACATGGGTAACATCACGGGCTGGATGAGTTGGGCCGCGGGTGGGATCGGTATCAATTAGGTCCGGGGCTGATGTGGTGGGTATCAGCACGCCGGCGCACGGTGCTGGCCGGCATGCCTGCCGGGGACGCGCCTGATGCACCAGAAACTCCAGAGACTGCTCGATACCCTCGGTCTGCCGCGAATGCCGAAAGTGCCCTGGACAGTCCGCTGGGGCGCAAACCGCATGCCAAAAGCAGCGCTCGTGTAACACAGATTTAACAGCGCGAACCTACGCTGCGGTCATGGATCGGCAGAAGGAATTCGTGCTGCGCACGCTGGAAGAACGCGATATCCGCTTCGTCCGGTTGTGGTTCACCGACGTGCTCGGATACCTGAAGTCGGTGGCGATCGCGCCCGCCGAACTCGAAGGCGCCTTCGAAGAGGGCATCGGTTTCGACGGTTCGGCGATCGAGGGCTTCGCCCGCGTGTCGGAGGCCGACATGGTGGCCCGTCCCGATCCGTCGACCTTCCAGGTGCTGCCGTGGACCAGCAGTTCGGGCAAACATCACTCGGCGCGGATGTTCTGCGACATCACCATGCCCGACGGTTCGCCGTCGTGGGCCGACTCGCGGCACGTGCTGCGTCGTCAGCTGTCCAAGGCCAGCGACCTCGGCTTCTCCTGCTACGTCCACCCGGAGATCGAGTTCTTCCTGCTGAAGCCCGGCGAGGAGGACGGCAGCCCGCCGGTGCCCGCCGACAACGGCGGCTACTTCGACCAGGCGGTGCACGACGCGGCGCCGAACTTCCGCAGGCACGCCATCGACGCCCTGGAGCAGATGGGCATCTCGGTCGAGTTCAGCCACCACGAGGGCGCACCGGGTCAGCAGGAGATCGACCTGCGCTACGCCGACGCGCTGTCCATGGCCGACAACGTGATGACGTTCCGGTACGTGGTCAAGGAGGTCGCCATCGGCGACGGGGTGCGAGCCTCGTTCATGCCCAAGCCTTTTGCCGAACATCCCGGCTCGGCCATGCACACGCACATGAGCCTGTTCGAGGGCGAGACCAACGCCTTCCACAGCCCCGACGACCCGCTGCAACTCTCCGACGTCGCGAAGTCGTTCATCGCAGGCATCCTCGAACACGCCCAGGAGATCAGCGCCGTCACCAACCAGTGGGTGAACTCCTATAAGCGATTGGTGCACGGCGGCGAGGCGCCGACGGCCGCGTCCTGGGGCGCCGCCAACCGCTCGGCGTTGGTGCGGGTGCCGATGTACACCCCGCGCAAGGCGTCCTCGCGACGCGTGGAGGTGCGAAGCCCCGATTCGGCGTGCAATCCGTACCTGACGTTCGCCGTGCTGCTGGCGGCGGGCCTGCGCGGCATCGAGAAGAATTACGTGCTTGGCCCGCAGGCCGAGGACAACGTGTGGAGCCTGACGGCCGAGGAGCGCCGCGCGATGGGCTACAAGGAACTACCCGGCAGCCTCGGCGTCGCGCTGACCGAGATGGAGAACTCCGAACTGGTCGCGGAAGCGTTGGGGGAGCACGTCTTCGACTACTTCCTGCGCAACAAGCGCACGGAGTGGGAAAACTACCGCAGCCACGTGACGCCGTTCGAGCTGAAGACCTACCTGTCGCTGTAGCTGACGCTCGCGATAACGTCTCCGACGTGGCCAAACCTGCGACGCAGCGACCGAAGCTGCCAAGCGTGGGCCGGCTGGGGCTGGTCGAGGCGTCCGCGACCGCGGACCTGGACCGGCTCGGGTGGAACACCGACGCACACGTCGAACTGCTGTGGTCGCTGTCGCGGGCTCCCGACGCAGATGAAGCCCTGCACGCAATCGTCCGACTCGCCGACGCCATGGGCGCCGACTGGGACGAACTCAACCACGCGCTGCTCAAGGACAAGGCGCTGCGCGGCCGGCTGTTCGGTGTGCTGGGCTCGTCGCTGGCCCTCGGCGACCATCTGGTCGCCAACCCCGGGTCGTGGCGTCTGCTGTCCGGTGACATCGCGCTGCCGTCCGCCGACGAGTTGCGCGCGACGTTCGCCGAGATCGCGGAGAGCGTCGAAATCGGCAGAGACACAGCGCCCGCGGTGGCGCCGCTGCGAACCCTCTACCGCGACCGGCTGCTGGTGCTGGCGGCGCTGGACCTCGCGCCGGTGGTGGAGAACGAACCCGTGCTGCCGTTTCCCACCGTCGGTGAGCATCTGTCGGACCTGGCCGACGCCGCGCTCGGCGCCGCGCTGACGGTCGCCACCCGCTCGGTCTGCGGGGACGACGGGGCCCCGCGGATCGCGGTGATCGCGATGGGCAAATGCGGTGCGCGCGAGCTGAACTATGTCAGCGACGTCGACGTCATCTTCGCGGCCGATCCCGCCGACGCCATTGCGACCCGGCTGGCTGGCGAGATGATGCGGTTCGCAGGCGACGCCTTCTTCGAGGTGGACGCCGCGCTGCGGCCGGAAGGCAAGCACGGCCAACTGGTGCGCACCCTGGAGTCGCACATCGCCTACTACGAGCGGTGGGCCAAGACGTGGGAGTTCCAGGCGCTACTCAAGGCGCGGCCCGCGGCAGGCGATGCGGAGTTGGGCCGCCAGTACGTCGACGCGCTGATGCCGATGGTGTGGACGGCCAGCCAACGTGAGGACTTCGTGCCCGAGGTACAGGCGATGCGCCGCCGGGTCGAGGAACTCGTGCCAGCCGGGGTGCGGGCGCGGGAGATCAAGTTGGGCACCGGCGGGCTGCGCGATGTCGAGTTCGCGGTGCAGTTGCTGCAACTGGTGCACGGCCGCAACGACACCTCGCTGCATGTGGCGTCGACGGTCGATGCGTTGGCCGCGCTGGGTGCGGGCGGGTACATCGGCCGCGACGACGCCGCGAACATGACTGCGTCATATGAGTTTCTGCGGCTGCTGGAGCATCGGCTCCAACTGCAGCGGCTCAAGCGCACCCACATGCTTCCCGACGAAAACGACGACGAGGCGCTGCGGTGGCTGGCGCGGGCCGCGCATGTGCGGCCCGACGGCCGCCATGACGCGCTGGGCGTGCTGCGCGAGGAACTCAAGCGCCAGAACATGCGGGTGTCTCGGCTGCATGCCAAGCTGTTCTATCAGCCGCTGCTGGAATCCGTTGGCACAGTCGGCATCACTGAATTTTCCGGGGCAATGAGCCCCCAGGCAGCCGAACGTCAGCTCGCCGCGCTCGGCTACGAGGGTCCGCAGAGCGCGCTGACGCACCTGGCCGCACTCACCGGCAGCAGCGGCAGGCGTGGGCGGGTCCAGCGGGTGTTGCTGCCCACGCTGCTGGATTGGCTGTCCGACACCCCCGACCCCGACGCGGGTCTGCTGGCCTACCGGCGCATCAGCGAGGAACTGGCCGACCAACGCTGGTACCTGTCGACGCTGCGGGACGAGGGTGCGGTGGCCAAGCGGCTGATGCAGGTGCTCGGGACGTCGGCATACGTGCCGGACCTGCTGATGCGGGCACCGGAGGTGATCCAGCTCTACGCCGACGGCCCCACCGGGCCCAAGCTGTTGGAAGTCGAGCCCGAAGGGGTGGCACGGGCGCTGGTCGCATCGGCGGGCAGGCACGCCGATCCGGTGCGGGCGATCGCGGCGGCGCGCACGTTGCGCAGGCGTGAGCTGGCCCGCATCGCGTCCGCGGATCTGCTCGGCATGCTCGAGGTGACCGATGTCTGCAAGGCGCTGACGTCGGTGTGGGTGGCCGTGCTGCAGGCAGCGCTCGACGTGATCATCCGCGCCAACACGCCCGCCGAGGGTGCGCCCGCCCGGATCGCGGTGATCGGAATGGGCAGGCTCGGTGGCGGCGAACTGGGCTACGGATCCGACGCCGACGTGATGTTCGTATGCGAACCGAACCCCGGTGTCGACGAGTCGGCGGCGGTGCGGTGGTCGATCACCATCGGCGAACAGGTGCGCACGCTGCTGGGCACGCCGTCTGCCGATCCGCCGCTGGAGGTCGACGCCGGGTTGCGGCCGGAGGGCCGTAACGGCTCGTTGGTCAGAACGCTGTCGTCATACGAGGCGTACTACGAGAAGTATGCGCAGCCGTGGGAGGTGCAGGCCCTGCTGCGGGCGCATCGGGTGGCAGGCGATCTCGAACTGGGGGAGCGCTTCCTGCGGATGATCGACAAGACCCGCTACCCCTCGGGCGGGGTGTCTGCCGCGGCGGTGCAGGAGATCCGGCGGATCAAGGCGCGCGTCGACGCGGAGCGGCTGCCCAGGGGCGCGGATCCGAACACACACACCAAGCTGGGCCGTGGCGGGCTGGCCGACATCGAGTGGACCGTGCAGCTGCTTCAGCTGCGGCATGCGGACAAAGTGCCTGCGCTGCACAGCACTTCGACCCTGGACACGCTCAACGCCATCGGCGCCGCCGAACTGATCGCCGAGGGCGACGTCGAACTGCTGCGGCAGGCCTGGTTGACGGCGACGCGGGCGCGCAACGCGCTGGTGTTGGTGCGCGGCAAACCGACCGATCAGCTGCCGGGACCGGGCCGTCAACTCAATGCCGTTGCGCTGGCGGCGGGTTGGGACACCGACGACGGCGGTGAGTTCCTTGACAACTATCTGCGGGTGACGCGCCGGGCGAAAGCGGTTGTGCGGAAGGTCTTCGGAGAATAGGGCACAGCGAATGAGTATGGATTTCGGCTTTGATGTGATCAGTGCGCAGGAGTACGACCGCCAGCGGGTGCTGTACGAGCCGCTGACCGAGGCGATCCGCAAGCTGATCGACGCGGGCATCCACACCGACGTCGACGAAGCCACCGCGCGCGAGGCGCAGGCCGCAGTCGAGGCCGTGACCGCGATGCTCGAGCAGAAGCGGCGCACCGCCACTTCGACGCTGCGCCACGAGGACACCGGACGCCCGCTTGCCTGGGCCAATCCCGCTGTCGGACTGCGCAATGCGATCGCCCCGCCGATGGTGATCCACCACGAACCCGACGGGCGGGCCTGGAGCGAGTTCACCCTCAGCGGTGCGTACGAGGGTCCGCCGGGATGGGTGCACGGCGGCATCTGTGCGCTGGTGCTCGACCACATCCTCGGCGAGGCCGCCAGCGACGGGCTGACCAAACCGAAGTTCACCGGCACCATCACACTGCGGTACCTGCGGGGTACCCCGCTGGGGCCGCTGCGCGCAGAGGCGTTCATCGAGCGCACAGAAGGCGTGAAGACCTTCGCCCGCGGCTATCTCAGCGACGCCGGTGGCACCACGGTCGAGGCCGACGGCGTGTTCATCCGGCCTGCATGGGCCAGAGAAGTGGGATGAGGTGCCCATGAAGTTTTATGTCAGTACCGCGTTCCTGGACACCAACGAAGCCATCGAGATCGCCAAGGCGGCAGACGATCTCGGCTACGACGGGATGGGCGTCCCTGACCACGTCATCAACCTGGAGACGCTGGCGACGCCCTACCCGTACACCAAGGACGGTAAGCGTCGCTGGGAAGCATTCACCGACTGGCCAGACCCATGGGTGATGATCGGCGCCGTCGCGCTCGTCACGTCCCGTCTGCGGTTCGTGACGACGGTGTATTTGCCCGCCATGCGCGATCCGTACTCCGCCGCGAAATCCATTGGTACCGCGGCCTATCTGGCCGATGGTCGGCTCGAGCTGGGCATCGGGGTGGGCTGGTGCGAGGAAGAGTTCACCTTGATGGGGCAGCGCTTCGACCTGCGCGGCAAGCGCACCGACGAGATGCTCGAACTGATGAAGGCACTGTGGCAGCCGGGCTGGACCGAGTTCTCCGGCGAGTTCTACACGGCGCCGCGGCTTGAGATGGAGCCGACGCCGCCGCACATCCCGATCTACGTCGGCGGCCTCAGCGACATCGCGTTGCGCCGCGCCGCCCGCCACGACGGCTGGATCGGCGACCTGATCACCACCGACAAGGCCATCGAACGGGTGAGCAAGCTGCGCGAGCTGCGCGCCGAACGCGGTTTGTCGATGGACGATTTCGAAGTGCTGACGCCGTTGACCGACGCGTTCACTGCCGAGCACTACAAGCGCGCCGAGGACAACGGCATCACCGGAATCATCACGATGCCATGGATGTTCTACGGCGGCCCGCAGGCGTCGTTGCCCGAAAAGATCGACGGCCTGCGGAGGTTTCGCAAAGATCTCGGGCTAGACGCGTAACCCGACGGTCCGGGTCACCACGCCGCCGTGCCCGTCGTCGGCAGTGATCGCGAAGTGGTCGACGAACCCGGCGACCGCCCTCTCGTTCGGGGTGTACTGGAACAGCCCGTCGCCGAGATCATTGACGGTCCCGCAGAACGGTTGGGTGGCCGCAATGGTCACGGTGTCACCATCGGGATCGTCCACACTCACCTGATACAGGTGGTAATCCACCTCGGTGACGGTCAGTTTCGGTGGCTCGTTGGCTACGTCGGTGTCGACGACGGAGGTGTCCCGCGCGGTGATCTGCACCAGCGACGAGTGCCAGGTGTCCGTCAGATAGATGCGGTCGCCGTTGACCGCCAACGTATTCGGCATCCCGTGGATCGGTACCGAGGCGATCTGGCCGCCCGGTAGGTCGACGATCGACAACTTGCTGGTGAACGTCGACTCGTAGCCCTGACTGGCCACGTACACGTGATCACCGTTGTCGGAGACGCCGACCGCGCAGCCGCCGACGGGCAGGGTTTCGACGACCGCGCCGGTGGACGCGTTGACGACCGTCGTGGTGCCCGGATGCGCGCTGCTGCTGTACGACCCTTCGTTGTTGGCCACATAGACCCGCCTGCTGTCCGGTGACACCGCGACACCGGTCGGGTAGTAGCCGACGGGCGCAACCCGAACCACATGACCGCGCGCGCTGAGAATCGAGATCGTGCGGGTGGACTGACCGCCGTAGAAGCCGTAGTCGGTGACGAAGGCTTGTCCCAATGCGGCGGCGACCGCATACGGATGTCCGCCGACCCCGATGGTGCGGACGACGACGTTGTCGATGGTGTCGATCACGTTGACGGTGCCGTCGCGGTTGTTGGCCACGTAAAGATCTGCGCCGACGAGGGCCAACTGGAACGGGTGATCGCCGACGGCGATGTATTCCACGGCGCCGTCGTCTGGGTCGAGCATGGCGACCCGACCCCCCGCCGGGTCTGCGATGTAAAGCCGCCGACCGTCCGGGCCGACCACCACGCCTTCCGGTCGGAATGCCAGCGGAATTCGCGACGACGTGTGGTCAGCGGTCCGGATCACCGTGACCGCTGCCTCGTCGACGGAGCTGGTCACGAAGACTCGGTCACCGCGCGCGCTGATCGCGATCCCGGCGGGCACCACGCCGAGTGGGATCTCGGCCGTGACGGCATACGACGGCACCGTCCTCATCGACACCAGCGGAACCGACACGGGCACAACGACTTTGGTTCGCTTGCCCTTGGCCAGCGTGATCGTGAACGTGTCGCGCCGCTGCGCCGCCGACGCCCCGACGGCCACTGCCTCGTGGCGCGCCGCGACGGCGGGACGATACGCCCACACGCCGGTCTTCGCGTTGATGACGACGGTGCCCTTCGAGGCGGCGCTGGCCGAGTAGGTGTAACCGTCGGCGGCCACTCCACAGGTGCCGGTGACCACCCCGGTGGCGGGGTCGGGACTGTGTGCGGTCGAGTCGGTATCCGGTGCGGGCTCGACGCGGCGCGGGCTGATCGGCACGGTGACGGTGATGTAGGCGCTGGCGCCTCGAGGGTCGACCGCGCGGAAGCCCAGTGTCTCCTCGCCGGCGGCGGTGTCGTCGCGTTCGGTGGGGTAGGGGACGTACGTGAACGTTCCGTCCCAATCGATGGTGACCGAGCCGCGTCGCGGGAACGGCGCATCGAGGGTGAACGTCAGCCAATCACCGTCCGGGTCAACGATATTCGGAGAAACAGTGACCGAGCCCGTCGTCGGATCCGGTGGCCACAGTCGCGGCGGCGCGACCACGACAGGAGCATGGTTGTCGTTGACCCAAGTGATGATCGAACTCAGTAGCCGGCCGCGGCCCTCGGACGCGGTGACGACGAAGCTGTCGGTCTGGGCGTTGACCCGTGCGTTGGGTGTATAGCGGAACATGCCGTAGCCCAGGTCGGTGACGACGCCGTCGCGCGGTCGGGTGAACGACAGCGCGACCGCCGCCTCGTCCGATCCGATGACGGCCTGATAGGTCACCGCGCCCGTGACGCGGTCGCCGTCCCCCACCTGATGCACGCTCAGTGCAGAGGCTGCGTCGGCCGTCGACCCAGAGGTCATTGGCCAATGATCGGCTATTTGTTGCTAAAGGGGAATCAGGTGTTTCCCTAGTAAAGCCCTCCTACGCTTTTACCTGCTAATTAACTTTGCCGTAGATTAGCTGTTGTTGGTGACCATCTTCGCTGTTTCAGCCGTCCGGCGCGCATTGTGTCCAGCGCATACGCGCCGGGGCCGGTGAAGACGAGCAAGAAGAAGGCAAAGCAGAACAGGATCGTGGGCAGCCCACCGTTGCCGCCCATCTCCGGACCGACGATCGGCCACAGCGCATGCGGTTGGTGCTGCCAGAAGTAGGCGACGGCCATATGGCCTGACGCGATGAAGGCGGCGATGCGGGTGAACAACCCGAACATGATCAGCAGGCCGGCAACGAACTCGATGATGCCTGCATACCAGATCGGCCAGTTGCCCGTCGGGATGCCGAATGCGATGGGCCAGTCGAACAGTTTCGAGGTGCCGAAGAGCGTGAAGAGGAATCCGAACACCACGCGGAACAGGCTCAGCACCGCCGGGGAGTACGTCGTGAGGCGTGAGTCCAGTTTGGTCGTCATGGGTTTGACCCTACGGCTGTGACTCGCCCGCCGTGACTGCAACGCCGGAACGTCGTGCGGCCGGTGGGGCATGGGAGCACCGGCCGCATGACGCGGCTCCCCCCGAGGAATGACGCTAGGGGTTAGCCGGTCGCGAGGAATCGGGCGTTTCCCTATCTGACAGCAT
>NZ_LZHZ01000043.1 GCF_001667505.1 Mycobacterium sp. ACS1612 | reverse complement strand
GGCGTACAACGACCGCTATTACCTGCCCGCCGACGCCCCGACCAACATCGGATTCGCTGCTGCCGACCGGCATTTCACCGAAGCCCGGATGAACCCCGACATCCTGATGGTCGAAGCCGACCACGATATGCGCAACCCGGCCGACATGCTGGTATTGAACAAGATCGCCAGCAACGTCATGCACACCGAGGGCATCGCGATGGTGCAGAGCATCACCCGGCCGTTGGGAATTCCGATCCAGCACAGTTCGATTCCGTTCCAGACCAGCATCTCGGGACAGACCACCAACATGAACCTGCCGTTTCAGCGGCAACAGTTGGCCGATCAGCTCAGGACGATCGACGAGACGAACAAGTCGATCGCCATTCTCGAGCAGCAGTACCAGCTCTCGCTCGAGCAGACCAGGCTCACCCAGGACTCGGCAGCCAAATCGCAGGACCTGCTTGCCACCACCGAGAAACTGCGCGACAACATCGCCGATTTCGACGACCAGTTCCGGCCGATCCGAAACTACTTCTACTGGGAACCGCACTGCTTCGACATCCCGCTGTGCGCAGCGACCAGATCGCTGTTCGAATCCCTCGACGGGATAGACGAAGTGACCGACCAGACGGGTGCGGTTCAGGTCAACACCGACAAACTCGCCGACCTCGCACCGAAACTGACTGCGCTGCTTCCGCAGACGATCGCCTCGATGAAGGCCAGCAGGGACCTGTCGTTGGCGTCGTACAATTCGCAGAAGGCCCTGCTCGACCAGTTGGAGGCCTCCAACGACACCGCGCTGGCGATGGGCCAGGCCTTCGACGGGGCGAAGAACGACGACCTGTTCTTCCTGCCGCCCGAAGCGTTCGACAACCCCGACTTCAAACGCGGCCTGGTGATGTTCCTTGCACCGGATGGCAAGTCGGCGCGAATGTTCATCACGCACGAGAGCGATCCCGCGACCGTCGACGGCATCAAGCGGGTGGAAGGCGAACGCAAATCCGCCCAAGAGGCGCTGAAGATGTCGTCGTTGTCCAACGCCAAGATCTATCTGGGTGGCGTGGCGGCCACGTACAAGGACATGGCCGACGGCGCCAAGTACGACTTGATGATCGCGGTGGTGTCGTCGCTGACGCTGATCTTCATGATCATGCTGATCCTGACCCGAAGCGCGGTGGCCGCACTCGTGATCGTCGGTACGGCGGCCAGTTCCATCGCGGCGTCCTTCGGCATCTCGGTGCTGCTCTGGCAGGACCTGTTCGGCATCCAGGTGCAGTGGCTGGTCATGCTGATGTCGGTCATCATCCTGTTGGCCGTCGGGTCGGACTACAACCTGCTTCTGGTGTCACGGTTCAAGGACGAGATCCACGCGGGCCTGAAGACCGGCATCATCCGCTCGATGGCGGGCACCGGTGGTGTGGTCACGTCGGCGGGTCTGGTGTTCGCGGCCACCATGGCGGCAATGATGGGCAGCAAGCTGATCGTGTTGGCGCAGATGGGTTCGACCATCGCCATCGGTCTGCTGGTCGACACGTTCGTCGTCCGCTCGTTTTTGATGCCGTCGATCGCGACGCTGTTGGGCCGGTGGTTCTGGTGGCCGCAGGTGGTGTACCCGCGCGGCGACTACCACTTCCTGCCGCCGCAGCCTCGGCGCACGTCGAAGGACGATCCGGACACCGTGGCGCTGCCGGCGCAGGGTTAGCCGGGGAGCGGGATGGAGACGACTAGCAGCATCGTCGTACCGGCAGGCGAAGGCCGCGCGGTCGCGTTGCGCGCTGGTCAGCATGTCCGCGTGGTTGACACCGAAGGCGGCCAAGTGGGTGATGTCTTCGCCTTCGCGGCCGACGACCCTTTCGAGCATCTCAGTGCATCGCACACCCGGACCCACACGAGCCGACTGTTTCCCCGGATCGGGGAAGCGTTCGTGACCAATATGCGACGACCGATCCTCACGCTGATCGCGGACACCTCGCCAGGGACACACGACATGTTGATCGCGGCCTGCGACCCCGAACGGTACCGGGCGCTCGGTGCCCCCGGCCACGCCTCCTGCGCGGATAACCTCCGAAATGCGCTGACCGAGAAGGGATTTGACATCCACGTCGTGCCGCAACCTGTCAACGTGTTCATGACGATCCCCATAGCGGCGGACGGAGACCTGGGCTGGTTACCCGCTTCGAGCCGACCTGGGGACACCATCACCTTTGCCGCGGCCATGGACTGCGTATTCGTGCTCTCCGCGTGCCCACAAGATCTCAACGCCATCAACGGCGGACAGCCAACGGCGATGGAGATCGAGATCCTCGCGACCTAGCTCAGGGCGCCGCTACCCGACGGAGCGCTACCGATGTCGTTGCCGCGCACTGTCTTCGCGAAGTAGACGCGTCGAAACCCGTCCTCGACGCCGCGGCCCGTTTCCCGATAGCCGTGGCGCGGATAGAACGTGAGGTTCTCGGTCATCGCCTCGTTGGTGTACAGCCGCACCTCGGGCCGCCCGAGTTCGGCGGCGTCGAGTTCGGCGCGGTCGAGCAGCAGCTTGCCGTAGCCGCTGCCCCGGGCATCCGGCGCCACGGCGATCATCTCCAGCAGCAGGTCCTCGCCGCGGTCTTCGGTCACGAGCGCACCGACAACGACGCCGTCGTCTTCGAGCACCCACACCCGAGCCGTGTCGAGAACCGCGGCGTAGTCGGTGGTCATCGGTGCCGGCGGCCTGCCGATGCGCTCGACGTACTTGACGTACGCGTCAGCGACCAGTTGTGCAACGGTCGCCATGTCAGCCGCGGTGGCTCGCCGTATCGACGTCCGACTCATGCGCGTCAGCATAGGGTGGACCCGTGCGCTCAACGCCGAAGTGCTGGCTCACCGACATGGACGGCGTGCTCGTCCGCGAAGAACACGCCTTGCCCGGCGCCGCTGAGTTCTTGCAGCGCCTGGTCGAGCGGGAGCGGCCGTTCCTCGTCCTCACCAACAACTCGATCTTCACGCCGCGCGACCTGTCCGCCCGGCTGAAGCGCTCCGGGCTGACAGTGCCCGAAGAGTCGATCTGGACCTCCGGCCTGGCCACCGCGGCGTTTCTCGACGCCCAACAGCCGGGCGGGTCGGCGTACGTGATCGGCGAGGCCGGCCTCACCACTCCGCTGCACCAGGTCGGCTACACGCTGACCGACACCGAACCCGACTACGTCGTGCTCGGCGAGACGCGTACGTACTCCTTCACCGCGATCACCAAGGCGATCCGGCTGATCCTGGGCGGCGCGCGGTTCATCGCCACCAATCCCGACGTCAGCGGGCCGTCCGCAGAGGGACCGCTGCCCGCCACCGGTTCGGTGGCCGCGATGATCACCAAAGCCACCGGCCGCGATCCGTACTTCGTCGGCAAGCCGAACCCGATGATGTTCCGCAGCGCGCTCAACCGCATCGAGGCGCACTCCGAGAGCACCATGATGATCGGCGACCGGATGGACACCGACGTCGTCGCCGGAATCGAGGCCGGCCTGGACACGATCCTGGTGCTCACCGGATCGACCACAGTCGCCGACATCGAGCGCTATCCGTTCCGGCCCGGTCGGGTGCTGGACTCGATCGCCGACTGCATCGAACTGGTTTGATACCCGTCGAACTCGCGCCCGAGGTGCATTCGTCGTTGCGTGCCATGTCCGACCGTGGCACTGCGCTGTCCCGATGTCACAAAGGGGTGATCCTGGCCGAAGAGGTCAAGAACGAGATTTACGACGGCGCCACACCCTCGACGTCCTATGTTCGTGGAGTGATCGTGGAAGGCGACCGCGGCGTGCTCCTGACGGGCAGGGGTGACACCGCAATGCTGATCGAGGGTTGACGCTGTGGCCGATATCGAACTGATCGGGGTGCCGTTCGACGGTTACGGACGGCCCGGCCATCAGGCGCGCGCCGCGCAGGCGCTGCGTGCGGCGGGGCTTCGCGACGCCTTCGACCACCACCATGTCATCGACGACGACGATCTCGTGTTGCCCGGCCCGGATCCGGCACGCGGCGAGGCGACCAGCCTGATCAACGAACGCGCGCTGCTCGCCATGACCGATGCCCTCAACCGTAAGGTCGGGGAAGTGGTGAACGCGGGCCGGTTTCCGTTCGTCTACGGCGGCGACTGTTCGACGCTGCTCGGCATCGTGACGGGCCTGCGCGATCACGTCGGCGACGTCGGCCTGGTGTTCATCGACGGTCACGAAGACACCATGCCGCTGGATGTCTCGGAGGACGGCGAAGCGGCCAACGCCGAAATCGGGCTGCTGCTGGGGCTGACCGGTCGGCTGCTCACCGGTGAACTCGGCGACCGTCTGCCCGCGCTGCGGCCCGAGCAGTTGGTGATTCTGGGCCCACGCGACGACGACTGGCGGCGTCAGTTCAACGTCGGCAGTCTCGCGGATTCGGACGTGTGGCTGGCCCCGCTGGCCGAGGTCGCCGACGATCCGGTCGCGGCGGGACGCCAGGCGATCGAGCAGTTGTCGAACCGCGTCGACAAGTGGTGGCTGCACATCGACCTCGACGTGCTCGATCCCGTCGAGTTCGCAGCGCAGGGGTTGCCGGACGTCGACGACGAAACCGGCGGCCTGACCTGGGATCAGCTCACCGACCTCGTCTCGGCGCTGTTCACCGGCCCCGCGGTATGCGCGGGCGGCAGCCTCGCAATCTACGATCCCGACCAGGACCCCGACGGCTCGGGTGCATCGCGGATCGTGTCCTTCGTCCGAAATGTGTTGGTTCGCCCGACGATCAGTCCTTAGGAGCCCGGTTGGCCGAGCCGATCGACGACTATTTCACCTCGACCATCTCGACGGCGGCCGCGCCGCAGCGCCCGCCGGGCGATGTCTCCCGCGGGGACGAGATCCTGCGCCTGTTCGACGCGCAACTCGGCAGCAGGCACCTCGATCTGGCCGCTCGGTGGCTGCGGTCAAAAGGCAAGGGCTACTACACCATCGGCTCGTCGGGGCATGAAGGCAACGCGGCGGTCGCGGCGGCGCTGCGGCCGACCGACCCGGCGCTTCTGCACTACCGGTCCGGCGCCTTCTTCCTGGCCCGTGCCGCTCAGGTCGAAGGGTCAGATCCGCTGCGGGACGTGCTGCTCGGGGTGGTGGCGGCCACCGAGGAACCGATTGCGGGCGGCAGGCACAAGGTGTTCGGCCGCCACGACCTGAACATCATTCCGCAGACCTCGACGATCGCGTCGCACCTGCCGCGCGCCGTCGGCGTCGCGTTCTCCGTCGCGCGGACAAGGAAACTCGGCGTCTCCTGCGCGTGGCCCGACGACGCCGTGACGGTGTGCAGCTTCGGTGACGCATCGGTGAACCACTCGACCGCGGTCGGCGCCATCAACACCGCTCTGCATTCGGCGTATCAAGGGGTGCCGATGCCGTTGCTGTTCGTCTGCGAGGACAACGGCATCGGGATCAGCGTCAAGACGCCACGGCGGTGGATCGAGCACACCTACGAAAACCGGGACGGGCTTAAGTATTTCGCCGCTGACGGGTGGGATGTGACGGCGACGTTGGATGCGGCCACCGCGGCCGTGTCGTATGTGCGCACCCATCGGCGGCCGGCATTCCTGCATCTGCGGATGGTCCGGCTGATGGGTCATGCCGGCTCGGACTACGAACCGGCCTACCGCAAGCCCGAGGAAGTGGCGGCCGATTATCAACGAGATCCGGTGGTGTGCACCGCGTTGGCGTTGATCGAGGCCGGGATACTGACACCGCAGCAGGCGCTCGACCGCTACGAAGCCAAACGGACCGAGGTGACCGACATCGCCAACGAGGTCGCTGACCTGCCCCAGCTCGACAGCGCGGCGGCGGTGATGAAGCCGCTGCAGGACAGCCTCGATGAGGCTGCGTCCGCGTCGCCCGCCTCATTGGTGGCGACGGTGCGCTCAGGTGAACCCGATGCGGCACTGACCCTTGCGTTGGCGATAAACCGTGCGCTGCACGACATTCTGGACCGCTTTCCGGAGGCGATCATCTTCGGCGAGGACGTCGCCCGCAAGGGCGGTGTGTACGGGGTGACGCGCGGACTTCTCGGCAAGACGAGTTCGGCGCGGGTGTTCGACACGCTCCTCGACGAACAGTCCATCCTGGGCCTCGCGCTGGGCGCCGGGGTGTCAGGGCTGCTGCCGATCCCGGAAATCCAGTACCTGGCCTACCTACACAACGCCGCCGACCAGATACGCGGTGAAGGTGCGACGCTGCAATTCTTTTCCAATCGGCAGTACCGCAACCCGATGGTGGTGCGGGTGGCCGGCTACGGATATCAGAAGGGATTCGGCGGGCACTTCCACAACGACGACTCCATCGCGGCGATCCGTGACATCCCCGGTGTGGTCATCGCATCACCGGCGCGCCCCGACGACGCCGCGGCGATGCTGCACACCTGTGCCGCCGCGGCGAAGTCGGCCGGTGCGGTGTGCGTCTACCTCGAACCGATCGCGTTGTACCACACCCGGGATCTCTATCAGGACGGCGACGACGGATGGCTCGCGCCGTATCCGGAGGCGGGGGTGCCGATCGGCCGCGCCCGCACCTACGGCGACGGCGCGGACATGACGATCCTGACGTTCGGCAACGGGCTGCGGATGAGCCTGCGGGTGGCACGCAAGCTGGATGTTCTCCGTATCCGCGCGAGGATCGTCGACCTACGGTGGCTCGCGCCGCTGCCGGTCGGCGACATGATGCGCGAGGCCAACGCCACCGGGCGGGTGCTGATCGTCGACGAGACCCGCGCGACCGGCGGCGTCGGCGAAGGTGTCCTGGCGACGTTGCTGCAGCAGGGCTATACCGGTGCTGTCGACCGAGTGGCCAGCAAGGACAGCTTCATTCCGTTGGGCGACGCCGCGCTTGAGGTGTTGCTGTCCGAGGCCGAAATCGAGGCTGCGGCCGTCAAATTGGCCCGCTGACCGCCATTGTCAATACCTTTCGCCGAGGCTGGTGCGGTCATATGCTTGCCGAATAAGTGCGCCGGGACCTACGGGGAGGACTCGGGTGACGGCTACGGGGGTTGTGTGCGCGGCGTGTGGTGCGGAAGCATCCCGGGCCGGCGCCCGGTTCTGCGACGCCTGTGGGTCTCCGCTCAACGCGCCCGATGCGCACGCTGAGTACAAACAGGTGACCGTGCTGTTCGCCGACGTGGTGCGCTCGATGGATCTGGCGGCGGCGTTGGGCGCAGAGCGGTTGCGCGAGGTCATGACGGCGCTGGTCGAGAGTTGTGCGGCGGTGGTCAAGAACTACGGCGGCACGGTCGACAAGTTCACCGGCGACGGCATCATGGCGGTGTTCGGGGCACCGATCGCACTCGAAGACCATGCGGTCCGGGCATGTCTGGCCGCGCAGGACATGCAGAGGACCACCCAGGTGCTCGCCGCCGAAGTCGACCGACGCGACGCAGTCACACTGCAGATACGCATCGGGCTCAACTCGGGTGAAGTCATCGTCGGCGAAATCGGTTCCGGCGCTTTGGGTTACACCGCCATCGGCGACCAAGTCGGAATGGCGCAGCGGATGGAATCCGTGGCTCCGCCCGGCGGCGTGATGGTCAATGAGTCGACCGCACGACTGGTGGCCAGTTCCGTCGTCCTCGACGCACCGGAGACCGTGCACATCAGGGGTTTCGACGAACCGGTGACGGCGCGAAAGCTGTTGCAGACCGGGCCGCAACAGGAGTTGGGTCCGCGGGCCGTGACGAGCTTCGTCGGCCGACGCTGGGAGATGGCGGCCGTCGAAGGTGTGCTGGATCGCTCCGTCGAGGGGCACGGCAGCATCATCAACGTCGTGGGACCGGCGGGCATCGGCAAGAGCCGGATCGTCGCCGAGACGTCGGCGCTCGCCTCCAGCCGCGGGATTCCGGTCTTCTTCACATATTGCGAATCCCATGCGAGGGAGGTCCCGTTCCAGGCGGTCAGCCGGTTGTTGAGGGCCGCATTCGGGGTCGAGGAGCTCGCAGACGACGAGGCGGCGCGGTCGAGCCTGCGCGCCCGAGTCGCCGGTGCGCAGGACGGGGACCTGGTCCTCCTCGAGGATCTGCTCGCGATACGCGAGCCGGGCCGGCCGCCACCCGACATCGACCCCGACGCCCGTCGACGACGGCTGACAGCGTTGGTGAACGCCGCGTATCTGGCGCAGTCGACACCGTCGGTGTATGTCGTCGAGAACGCACACTGGATCGACACGGCGAGCGAATCACTGCTCGCCGATTTCCTTTCGGTCGCGCCGCAAACCGCCTCGCTGGTGATGATCACGCACCGACCCGAATACGTCGGCACGCTGAGCAAGACGCCGGGCGCGCAGACGATTGCCCTTGCGCCGCTGAATGATTCCGAGTCGACGACGCTGATCGGCGAACTGTTGGGAACTGACCCCTCAGTGGCCGGCCTGACCACGCAGATCGCCGAGCGGGCGCGCGGCAACCCGTTCTTCGCCCAGGAGATCGTGCGCGATCTCGCCGAGCGGCGAGTATTGCTTGGCGAACGGGGCGCGTACGTATGCCCCGATCCCGCAATGGAAGTCAGCGTGCCTGCCTCGTTGCAGGCGGCTATCGCGGCCCGCATCGACCGGCTTGACGACGTCGCCAAACAGACGCTGAACGCGGCGGCCGTCATCGGCCTGCGCTTCGACGCGGACATGCTCGCGGCGCTCGTCCACGAATCAGCGCTCGGCGACCTGGTGCGAATGGAATTCATCGACCAGGTGCGGTTCACCCCGCGTGCCGAGTACGCGTTCCACCATCCCCTGATTCGCACCGTGGCCTACGAGTCGCAGCTCAAGGCGGACCGCGCAGTGGTGCACCGGCGGTTGGCCACCGCCATCGAACAACGAGATCCCGTTGCCGCGGACGAGAACGCAGCCCTGATCGCCGAGCATCTGGAAGCGGCCGACGACCTTGTCGGTGCGTATCGCTGGCACATGCGTGCGGGTGGTTGGCTGACCATCCGCGACACCTTGGCCGCCGACGCCTGTTGGCGCAAAGCGCGACAGGTGGCCGACCGATTGCCCGCCGCCCATCCGGACCGAATGACGATGCGAATTGCGCCCCGTACGCTGATGACCGGCGGCGCCTGGCGCGTCAAAGGAAGCGGCGCGGAGGTCAATTTCGACGAGTTACGGGAGCTGTGCGAGGAGGCGGGCGACAAGCGGTCGCTCGCCATCGGAATGACGGGTGTGGTGATGAAGCACGCCCTCAACTCCCGATATCAGGACGCTTCGCGTCTCGCTGCCGAGCACACTCGGCTGCTTGACGCGATCGATGACCCGGAGCTGACCGTCTCGCTGTCGATCGCAGCGGCAGTGGCCAAATACGGGGCGGGCGAACCCGACGAGGCGTTGCGGCTGGCGCAGCGCGTCATCGACCTGGCCGGCAGCGATGCGGCCATGGGCAGTCTGTTCTTCGGGTCGCCACTGGCGCTCGCGATCATGCTTCGCGGGTGCATCCGCAGTGGGCTCGGCATAGCTGGTTGGCGTGCTGACTTCGACGAGTCCATGGCGATGGCGCGGGGCACCGACGCAGCGACACGTGCCATCGTGCTCTTTTACATCTGCCTGATCGGCATCCCGTACGGAGTTGTGCGATCCGATGGAACTCTGCTGACCGAAACCGCCGAGGCGCTCGAGGTTGCCGGGCGGTCGGGTGCGGAGACCACGCTCAGCTGCGCCATGGGGGCGCACGGCGTGGCGCTCGTGCACCGCGAGTCCCCCGAGCGTGAAGAGGGCCTCGAGCTGCTAGAGCAGGTCCGGAAAGAGACGCTTCGTGAGCGCTTCAGCCTTCCTGTTCTGTCCTACATCGACGTCGAAGTGGCGCGGGTGAAGGCGGAGTGCGGCGAACTCGACGAAGCCATCGAGATCGTTCGTCCCTACGCACGGCGGGAGCGGGGCGAGGTGGGGATATTCGGACTGGGCGTATGGATTCTGGTGGAGTCGCTTCTGCGCCGTGGTGGCACCGCCGGGGTGGACGAAGCCGAGCACGCGGTGACAGATCTGGCGGCCATGGCGGCCGACCCTGGCTTCGTCATCTTCGAGGTACTGGTGTTGCGTCTGCGTGCGTTGCTCGCGCGTGCGCATGGCGACGAGTCCGCCTACCGGGACCTCGTGGCCCGCTACCGGACGATGTCCGAATCGCACGGTTACGAGGGCCACTTGGCAATGGCCGCGACGATGTAGGTCAGCCGGTCCTTACACTTGGCCCGGTGACTGGCACACCCTCTCCGACCCAGCCGCTGGCCGGGGTGCGGATCGTCGAGATCTCCAGCTTCGTCGCGGTACCTCTGGCGGGCATGACACTGGGTCAACTGGGGGCCGAGGTGATCCGCGTCGACCCGATCGGTGGCGCCGCCGACTACCATCGCTGGCCGGTCACCCGCGACGGCGACAGCATCTACTGGGCCGGGCTGAACAAGGGCAAGCGTTCGGTGGCCGCCGACTTCCGCTCGGACGAAGGCCGGGATCTGGTGCAGCGGCTGATCTCGGACGCCGGCGTGCTGATCACGAATGTCGCTGGGCGGGAATGGCATTCGTACGCCACGTTGACCCGGTTGCGGGCCGATTTGATACACGTCGAGGTTTCCGGCCGCGCCGACGGCGGCACTGGCGTCGACTACACCGTCAACGCGGGCATCGGCTTCCCGATGGTGACCGGGCCCGCCGAACTCGCCACCCCGGTCAATCATGTGCTGCCTGCCTGGGACGTGTCGTGCGGCCTCTACGTGGCGTTGGCCGTCGTGACCGCGTTGCGCCACCGCGACGCGACCGGGCACGGGCAACGGATCAGCATCCCGCTGGAGAACGTCGCGCTGGCGACGGCGGGCAACCTCAGCCTGTTCGCCGAGGTGATGGTGAACGGCACCGCCCGCGAGCGCATCGGCAACTCCGTATACGGCCAGTACGGCCAGGATTTCCTCAGCAGCGACGGGGTGTCGTTCATGGTCGTCGCGCTCACCAACCGGCATTTCCGCGATCTGTCCGAACTCACCAATACCAGCAAAGCCGTTGTCGCGCTGGCTGACACGCTCGGCGCCGACTTCACCGACGAGGGCGAGCGGTACCGTCACCGCGACGCACTGTCCGGTTTGTTCAGCGAGTGGTTCGCCCGGCACACCGCCGAGGAGATCACTGCCGCCTTGTCGGCGACTTCGGTGTTGTGGGAGCGCTACCGCACGTTCGCCGAGACCGCCGTCGACGCCAAGGTGACCGCCAATCCGCTGTTCAATCGCGTCGACCAACCGCGCATCGGCCCGTATCTGGCGCCGGGGCTGCCTGTGGAGATCGATGGTGCCTATCCGCCCGCGGTGCCCGCACCGGCACTCGGCGACGACACCGCCGCGGTGCTCGGCGAATGGTTGGGGATGAGCGCCGACGAGATCGGCAGGCTGACCGCCTCGGGCACCGTCGCATGAGCGCGCTCCTGGAACTGCTCGACCTCGCCGCGGGCGCCACCGCTGACACCTGGATCGGGCCCGCCAGCGGACCGGCTGGAAAGCGGTCGTATGGCGGGCAATTCGCCGCGCAGAGCCTGGCTGCCGCGTGGTGCACCGTGGTGGACGACCGGCCGCCGACCAACATGCATCTGCAGTTCCTGCGCGGCGGCGAGGCAGGTGACCCCGTCGAGTACACCGTGACCCGGGTGTTCGACGGCAGGACCGCGGCGGCGCGGCGCGTCGACTCTCATCAGGACGGTCGCCTGTTGACCACGACGACGGTGTCGTTCGCCGCCGAACTGCCCGGCCCGCAGCACGGCCAGCGTCCGCAGCTGCCGGGTGATCCGGAGACGCTGCCACGGACCGGGCCCGCCGGGCCGGCACCGTCGATGCCGCTCGACGAACTCGACATCCGCATCGCCGACGACACCGTCGACGGGGAGTTCGTCCGCCGACTGTGGTGGCGCGCAACCGTTCCGCTTCCCGACGATCCCGCCGTGCACACGTTGGTCGCGGTGTACGTCACCGACGTCTACATGATCGACCCCGCGCTAGCGGTGCACGGGCATTCGATGAAGGCCCGCACGCACCGCAGCGGCACCACCGACTCGTCGATCTGGTTTCACCGGCACGTCCGCGCGAACGAATGGAATCTGCTGGAGTGCCGGTCACCCGCTGCGGCACGCGGACGCGGTGTCGTGACCGCCAGCTGGGTCCGATCCGACGGCGCCATCGCGGCCACCATGACCCAGGAGGGTCTGATCGCCGAGCGTTAGTCGTCTACCCGCGCCGCGAGACTACGGTTTCTGATGGAGATCGGGCCGGAATCCGTCATAGAGCGTAGTTTCGGCGAGATTCGGGCCCGTAGCCTCGTCACCAGATACGTGACCGCGATCCCGACGACGACGGAGGCGACGACGCCGAGCAGGCGGTGCTCACCGAACAGCGGGTACACCTGGAAGTGCGTCAGGTAGATGTACAGCGACGCCTCCGCCACGACACCGGCGAGGACGGTGGCCACCGGCGGGCAGCGCAGCGCAGGCAACCAGGTCAACAAGGCAAAGCCCGCCAGCACCAACAGCTCTCGTTCGGTGCGGTCGAAATAGCCGTACATGCTGATTGCCAGCACCACGCTCACCGCCGCGCGTTGCACGATGGTCGAGGTTTTCGAGGCGGCCCAGCCGACCGCGAAGAACCAGAACGCCAGCACGGTGAACCAAGCCTGGTTGCCCAGGTGCAGGCCGAGGATGTCGTAGCGCAGCGCCAGGCCGACGGCCAGGAACGTCACCGCGACGGTGAAGGGCCGCTGTCGCTCCCACCGGTCGACGGCGGGCAGCCAGCACAGCAGCGCGAGCGCCACCAAGATCCACACCAGCACTTCCACGAACCACAGTCGGCCCGCGGTCATGCTGTCGTGCGGGCCGAGGAACTTGTTGGCCAGCAACAGGTTTGTGGGGGTGTAGTCGTCGGTGATCATCAACGCGATCAATATCCACGCCAACGCCGGGCCCGCAATCCAGGCAATCGTGTTGCGCAGATGCCGAACCCTGTCGGCGCGAGGCACCGGTGTCAGGCAGAACCGGCCGAAGTTGTATCCCGCGATGCCCAGCAGCAGATGCGCGCCGCCCCACAGTTCGAACAATCCGGCGTGTGAGGCGACGATGAGCAGGATCGCGACCGCGCGCAGCGCGACGGTGGTCTCCAGGGTCGACCCCCACCACGGCCGCCTGCGCTGCGTCCGCGTCGGCGTGGCCTCGAGTTCGCGCAGCGGGAGTCGTTGCCAATCGGCGGGCAGCCGACCCAGCGTGCGTTCCAGCCGCACCGACATCGCCACGTAGGACAGTGAGTTCCCGCCGAGGTCGACGAAGCTGGCGTCGGGGTCGATCCGGTCGGCGTCGACGTGCAGCACGTCGGCGAACACCTCGCGCAGGTTGGTGGGGTGCCCGGTGTTCGACGGGCGGGCGAGTTGGCGCACCGCCTGGTAGTCGGGCTTGCCGGATGGCAACATCGGCAGTTCGTCGACGGCGACGATCTTGACGGTGCTCGCGGGGATACCGGCCGCCGCGGCCGCCACCTGCTGCACCTGCGTGCAGTCGCCGCCGGCGACGGCCACCGCGAGAACGTCGTCGACGTCGGTGCAGAACGCCGTCACGCCGTGCTCGGACAGCGTCGCCTCGATGCGTTGCAGGTCGATCCGCAGCCCGAACATCTTCACGAATCGGCTTGTGCGGCCGATCAGTTCGTACAGCCCGTCGGCGCCGCGGCGGGCGAGGTCTCCGGTGTGCAGCGCCTCGACGGTCTTGCCGAGCGCAAGGTCGGCGGGCCGGTGCGCGTAACCCAACATCACGTTGGGCCCCCGGTACACCAGCTCACCGGACGGCTCGATCGAGAACGCGCCGCCGGGAATCGGCTGCCCGATCGCCGCGGAATGGGTGGCGGCGAGTTGCGGTGGCAGATAAGCCATTCGGGCGGTGGCCTCCGTCGCCCCGTACATCACGAACAGATCCCAGCCCATCGACCGCCCGAGTTCGGCGAAGAAGCGGACACGCTCGGGCGGCATCCGGCCACCGGCCTGGGTCAGGTAGCGCAGATGTGGCAGATCCAACGCCTGCGTGCCGACGTGTTCGAGCAACTCGAACGTGTAGGGCACACCCGCGAACGACGTGCCGCGGTGCCTGCGGAACAACTGCCAGAACTCGTCGTCGACGACCGAGCGTTCGGTCAGGATCAGCCCGGCGCCGCGCAGTAGGTGGCTGTGGATCACCGACAGTCCGTAGCAGTACGACATCGGCAGAGTCGTTGCCGCCCTGTCGGTTTCGGTGATGTCGAGGTAGTCGGCGATGGCCTCGGCGTTGCTGATCAAGTTTCGGCAGGAGAGCCGGACCAGCTTGGGTGAGCCGGTGCTGCCCGACGTGGACAGCAACAGCGCGAGGTCGTCGTGCAGGCGATGACGACCGTCGCGATGGTGAATTCCCCCCGAGTCGATGACGATGCCGGGCTCATACGTGCGCAGTATCGCGGTGTTGTCGCGCCGCGCGTCGACCGGCAGGACGACGTGCCCGGCTGCCATCGCCGCCAGGTAGTGCACCAAAGTAGCTGTCTTGTTGCGGGTTTCGAGCATGACCAGCTGGCGCGGGCCGTCCAGGTCGGCGGCGGTGTCCTCGACCGCGTCGGCAAGTTGGCGGTAGGACAGCAGCCGGGTGTCGGTGAGCACGGCGACATTGTCGCCGTGAGCGCGAAGGTGGTCGATGAGTCGGCTCATGTCAGCACGATCCCGGCGCCGACCACCTTGATCCGCACCTTGGCGTCGATGGCGGGCGGGCTGAGGCTGTGCTGCCGGACGATGAGCGGTTCGGTGTCACCCGCCGGGTCGATGGTCAACAGCACGTCGTGGCCGAGGAATTCGGTGGCGATCACCGTGCCGACACCGTCAATCCGTTCGCTGTCCGAAACCACAGTTGCGACAAGCTGTTCGGGCCGCAGCATCAGCGTGCCAGGGCCGTCCTCGGCGTCGACCGGCACGCGGCCGAGGGCGCACTCGGCGATGCGCGATGACACCGTGCACGGCAGCGCGATGCAGTCGCCGAGGAATTCTGCGGTGAACCGGTCGGCGGGCTGCCGGTACACCTGCTGCGGGCTGCCGACCTGGGTGAAAAGCCCGTCGCGCATGACCGCGACCTGGTCGGCGATCGACAGCGCCTCCTCCTGATCGTGGGTGACCAACAGCGTCGTCACACCGGCGTCGGTGAGCAGTCCGGCGACGGCCTTGCGAGTCGATGCGCGCAGGCCGGTGTCGAGCGCGCTGAACGGTTCGTCGAGCAGCATCAGCACGGGGCGGCGGGCCAGCGCACGCGCCAGTGCGACGCGCTGCTGCTGACCACCGGACAGTTGATGGGGGCGCCGCGACGCGTACGACGGGTCGAGCGAAACGGTCTCGAGGAGTTCATCGACGCGGCGGCGCGCGGCGGCGCGCCCGGTGCCGCGCAGTCCGTACGCGATGTTCTGCCCGACGGTCAGGTGGGGAAACAGCGCACCGTCTTGCGCGACGTAGCCGACGCTGCGACGGTGCGGGGCCACCGTATTGTGCTGACCCGCCACCTGGCGTCCGTCGATGGCGATCGTTCCCGCGTCGGGTGTTTCGAATCCGGCGATCAGCCGCAACAGCGTGGTTTTACCGCAGCCCGATGCGCCGACCACGGCGGTCGTGGTGCCGGGTTCGACGTCGAGATCGACGCCGTGCAGCACCGTGTGCCCGTTGAAAGCCTTGGCGAGGCCGTTGACTTCGAGCACGGCGGTCACAGCGCGGCCACCTTCGTCGACTGGCGAAACAGCACAATCGTCACCGGGATGGCGAGCACCACCAGGACAAGCGCGTAGGGCGCAGCGGCCGCGAAGTCCAACTCGCTGGCGAACGACCAGAACCGCATCGACAGCGTGTTGGTTCCGGTCGGGGCGAGCAGCAGTGTCGCGGTCAACTCCGTTGCCACAGCGACGAACACCAGCGACGCGGCGGCCGCGGCCGCCGGTGCGGTGAGCCGCAGTGTGACGCGCAGGAAGGTGGCTGTGGGTGAGCTGCCCAGCGACCGCGATGCCTCTTCGAGGCTGGGCGGCACCTGGGCGAGTCCGGCGCGCACGTTCACCAGCGCGCGCGGCATGAACAGCAGTACGTAGGCGAACACGATCAGTGCGACGCTCTGGTACAGCGGACGGGCCAGGTGGATGGTGACGGTGACGAGCGCGAGCGCGGTGACGATGCCCGGCAGCGAACCGGTGACGTAGTTGGCGCCCTCGACGATCCGGGCGAGCGCGCCGCGGGAGCGCACGGCCACCCATGCGACGGGGAACGCCAGCACCGTGGTCAACACGGCCGCCACCGCCGCCAGTCCGATGGTCTGCCCGAGCGCAGTGGCGATGTCGTCGAGCGCCCACACCTGCCCTCCGCCGATCCACAGCCAGCGCAGGATCGTCCACACCGGCACCCCGAGCGCGAGGACGGCCACCGCCGCGAGACCGGCTTGGGCAGCTAACATGTTGCGGCCCAAGCGGATCGGCGTGGCCACCCGTGGCGCACCCGCGCCGACGCGGGAAAACCGGGCGGAGCCGCGGGCCAACGCTTCGGCCACCAGCAGCACCAGGCACAGCAGCACCAGCACACCGGCGAGCATGCTGCCCGCCGCGCCGTCGAACGTCACCTGGAACTGCTGGAAGATCGCGACAGTGAAGGTGTCGAACCGGACCATCGCGAAAGCGCCGAACTCGGCGAGCAGATGGATACCGATCAGCAGGCCGCCGCCGAGAATCGCAAGCCGCAATTGCGGCAGCACGACTCGGAAGAAGACGCCCGCCGAGTGAGAGCCGAGCGCCCTCGCCGACTCCTCGATAGCGGGGTCGAGTCGCCGCAGCGTCGCGGCCACCGGCAGGTACATGAACGGAAAGTACGACAACGTCGACACCAACACCCCGGCCCACACCCCGTGCGCCGACGGGATGACACCCACCCACGCGTAGCTGTTGATGAATGCGGGGACCGCAAGGGGCGCGACGAACAACGGACGCCAGAACGTGCGGCCGGGCAGGTCGGTGCGCTCCACCAACCAGGCGACGCCGACTCCGATGACCACGCACACCGGCACGGTGATCGCCACGAGGGCCATGGTGTTGAACAACAGTTCGCCGACCCGGGGCCGGACGACCAGGTCGTAGGCCTTTGTCGGCCCGATCGACACCGCAGCCCATCCGACGTAGCCCAGCGGGATGAGGGTCGCGGCCACCAGGACCGCGACCGTCGCGGTGACCAACGGCCCCGGCCGCGAAGCCTTGTCAGGCCGCGCAGCCGTCGGGAGTGACTGGGTCTGGGGAGCGACCACCTATAGCAAACCAGCCTTCGTCATCAGGTCCGTCACCTTCTGGGCGTCGAGCGTCGTCGGGTTCACGACTGGTGCCTGCAGGTCGGCCAGCGGCACCAGCGCGGGGTTCGCGGGCACACCGGAGGCCACCGGATACTCGAAGGACGTGCCCTTCTCCAGCACCTCCTGGCCCTCCTTGCCGGTGATGAACTTGAGGAACTGCTGCGCCTCCTGCGCCTTCCTGCTCGACTTCAGCACACCGCCGCCGGACAGGCTGACGAACGCGCCGGGATCGCTGTTCTTGAAGTAGTACAGCGACGTATTGCCGCTCTGCTCTTTGGTTTTCGCCTGGTCGCGGAACCAGTAGTAGTGGTAGATGATGCCGCCGTCGACCTCGCCGGCATTGACGGCCTTCATCGTCGCGATGTTGTCGTTGTAGGTCACCGCGTTGGCTTTCATCCCGGCCAGCCATTGCGCGGTGGCGGCTTCACCCTTGAGTTGCAGCAGCGCGGCGACGATGGCCTGGAAGTCGGCCTTCGTCGGCGCTCCGCCCCAGCGGCCCTTCCACGCGGGCTGCTGCAGGTCGAGCATCGACTTGGGCAGTTGGTCGGGTTTCAGCTTGGCCGTGTTGTAGACGAACACCGTGGAACGCGCCGCGACACCGGTCCACTTGCCGCTGGCCGGGCGGTACTGCGGCGGAACCTGCTTGATGGTCTCCGGGTCCAGATCGGCGAACAGCCCCGCCTTTTCGACGGCGGCCATCGCGGGGGAGTTCTCGGTGAGGAAGACATCGGCGGGCGATTTGTCGCCTTCGGCCACCAACTGGTTGCCCAGTTCGGTGTCGCCGCCCTGCCGGTAGGTGACCTTGATGCCGGTCGCCTTGGTGAACGCGTCGATCCATTCCTTGGTCAGCGACTCGTGCTGGGCGTTGTACACCAGCAACTCGTCCTTCTGATCCGATCCCGAGCAGGCGGTCGAGCCCAGCACGAGGGCGAGGGCTGCTGCCGCTGCCGCGATCCGGCCCCAACGTCGTCGCATCCAGCAGGTCCTTCCGTAGGTAAGTGGAGCTTTACCTAAGGAACCTACCCTGCATCGACATCCGATCCGACGCTGTGGTGTCAGGTTTTGCCGATGCCGTCCGGTGCGGAGGAGGGGTGCCGCACAGCTGTTGCTCGTCGGGGCCGAAAATGCCTCACAGCGGACCGCGAGGAATTCTTACGGTTCGCCTGAGCAGGCGTGGTCACGCCGCGCCGGGGGTAACACTTTCCCCATGAGGTTGTCAGCTACTGCCGTGCGCCGCGGCCTGTTCGGCGCATTCACCACATGCGCGCTCGCGGCCGCGACGGTCGGTATCCCGACCGCAGGCGCACAGCCCGATTGCACTGCGAGCGGGTTCGCCCATGTCGCCTCCGGGGTGCTCAACACCGCGGGCGGGTGGCTCGATGTCCACCCGGACGCCAACAATGTGCTGACGGCGGCGGGCATGCAGGGAGCGGGCGCCGAGCAGTCAGTGCGGGATTACTTCGTCGCACATCCACAGGAGTTCCAGGAGCTGCGTGGGATTGCCGCGCCGCTGATCGATATGCAGCGTGGCTGCGGCGCGGCGATTCAGCCGATGCAGATCGCTGCGCTGTATCAGGCGTTGTCCCAATCGGCTGCGCCGATGTAGCAACTCACATCCGGCCGTAGCGGCTGCGCACGAAGCTGTAGGCGCCGAAGGCGGCGATGCCGAGGGCGGCGACGATCAACAGCACCTTCCCGAACGGGGCGTGGCCCAAGGTCTTGACCGCCGCGTCTAAGCCCGTGGCCTTCGACGGGTCGGCCTGCAGGGTGGCCACGATGACCAGAACGCCCGCGCCCGCCAGCACGATGCCCTTGGCGATGTAACCGGTGACGCCGACGGCGGTGACCGCGGTCCCGCCGTATACGCGGAGATCTTTGAAGAACTTCTTGGCCGCCCCTTTGTAGACGTGATACCCGCCGACGACGATCAACCCCACCGCGACGGCGATGAGAACCGCTTTGCCCCAACCGGATTGCATCATCTGCGCGCTCAACCCGGCATTCTGCTGACTGCTCTGCTGGCCGCGGCCCATCGCAAAACGCGCCGCGGAGAACGCGATTGCGAAGTTCACCGCGGCAAGACCGAGGGGCTTCGCGCGCTTCCAGGCCGGGATGTCGTCCTGGTACGGACCGGCGCCCTCGCCGGGTTTGGCGCCGACGATCGACTCGGCGACGCGCCACAAGCCGAGCGCCAACAGCCCCACCGCGGCGCACCAGAGAATCACCGCGCCACCGGTGTGGCCGGCCAGGGTGGCCAGTGCACCGGACTGGTCGGCGTTGCCGCCAGAGCCGAACGCAATCTGGGCGATGATGAACGCGACGATGAGGTGCAGCACTCCGCTGACGGCGAATCCGGCGCGGGCCGCGTACTCGAAGGCGTCGCTGTCAGTTGCCCTGTGGACCGCGCCGTGCGCTGAGTTGTCGACCATGGCGCCCCGTATACCCCGTTTTTTACGCCGTCGAAACGGCGCGCCGCGCAATTGTGGATGAGTTTGCGTCGGGGGATGAGCGTCAGCCGTTGTCGGTGCCGGCCCAGAAGGTGGCGACATGACGACGTTGACCCGCGCCGAACTCGGCGCACTCGGCGAACAATTGGCCGTCGACCATCTGACCGCACTGGGGCTGCGCGTGCTGTGCCGCAACTGGCGGTGCCGATATGGGGAGCTGGATGTCATCGCGGCGGACGACGCCGCGCGCACCGTGGTGTTCGTCGAGGTCAAGACGCGCACCAGCGACCAGTTCGGCGGCGTGTCCGAAGCCGTGACGCCGACGAAGCTGCGCAGGCTGCGGCGCCTCGCCGGGCTGTGGCTTGCGGCCCAGGACCGGAGCTGGGCCGCGGTGCGCATCGACGTGATCGGTGTGCGCATCGGCCGGACCAGGACCCCGGAGATCACGCACCTGCAGGCGGTGGGCTGATTGCGGTCTCGCCGGACGTCCGGTGGACCGACGATGAGGGCGTGTCCGTCGGCCATGAGGCGCTCGACGCAAAGGCGCAAGCGCTGCAGGACGGACAATTGGCCGGGTTGTCGTTCGTCAAGGCCGGACCGGTCTATCAGAGCCGTGGATTCGGTTATCTCGCACGGAATGTCGTGGCGCCAGGCACCGATGGCCCGATAGTGACGGCTTCGACGTCGGCTCCGCTTGGCAGCTGTGGATAACCACCATCCGAGCAGCCGCCCCGCCCCGAAATTGTCGGTGGCCCCGCCGAGCCTGAGGCCATGGACAGCGATCGGGAACCAGATCCGTCGACACGCACCGACACGCGCACGGGAATGGGCTGATGGCACTCGGGCGGGCCTACTCGGTGGCAATGCGTGGCCTCTCCGGCCAGATCGTCGAGATCGAAGCGGACATCAGCTCCGGGCTGCCCGGGGTGCATCTCGTCGGTCTGGCCGACGCCGCGTTGCAGGAGTCGCGGGACCGGGTGCGTGCCGCGATCACCAACTGTGAGCACGAATGGCCGAAGACGCGGCTGACGCTGGCGCTCTCGCCTGCGACGCTCCCGAAAATGGGTTCGGTCTACGACCTGGCGCTCGCGTGCGCGGTGTTGTCGGCCAACGGCAAGAAGTCGTGGGAACGGCTCGAAAAGACAGTGCTGCTTGGCGAATTGGCGCTCGATGGCCGGGTGCGGCCGATCAACGGTGTGCTGCCTGCGGTGCTGGCGGCCAAGCGGGAGGGCTGGCCCGCGGTGGTCGTCCCGGTCGCCAATCTCGCCGAGGCCAGTCTGATTGACGGTGTCGACGTGTGGGGTGTGCGCACGCTGAAGCAGCTGTACAACTGGTTACGCGGTGCCACCGTTCTCGAGGGCCGGATCGATGCGGTGGCCCCGGCCCCGGAACCCGCCGTCGACCTGGCCGATGTGGTGGGTCAGACGCACGCCAGGTACGCCGTCGAGGTGGCCGCGGCCGGTGCTCATCACCTGATGATGACCGGCCCACCAGGGGTGGGGAAAACGATGTTGGCGCAACGCCTTCCGGGTCTGCTGCCACCGCTGTCGGAAGCCGAGTCGCTGGAGGTGACGGCCATCCACTCGGTGGCGGGGGTGCTGGCAGGAAGTACGCCGCTGATCACCCAGGCGCCGTTCGTCGCGCCGCACCACACGTCGAGCGTCGCCGCGCTCGTCGGCGGCGGGTCAGGGCTGGCGCGGCCAGGCGCGGTCAGCCGCGCGCATCGGGGCGTCCTGTTTCTCGACGAGTGCGCCGAGATCGGGGTCAGTGCGATGGAGGCGCTGCGAACTCCATTGGAGGAAGGCGAAGTTCGGCTCGCCCGCCGGGACGGTGTCGCGTGCTATCCGGCGCGTTTCCAGCTGGTGCTGGCCGCCAACCCGTGTCCGTGCGCGCCGGCGGATCCGAAGGACTGCGTGTGCCCGTCGACGGTGAAGCGCCGGTATTTGGGCAAGCTGTCCGGGCCGATGCTGGATCGGGTGGACCTGCGCGTCGAGATGCACATGGCGCGGGCGGGAGCGTTCGCCGCCGGGGACGGTGAGTCGACGACAGTGGTCCGCCAGCGAGTCGCGGCCGCGCGCGCGGTTGCCGCAGAACGCTGGCGGCCGTATGGGATTCGCACCAACGCGGAAGTCAGTGGTGCACTGCTGCGAAGGAATTTTCGGCTCGGATCAAATGCGATGAAACCGCTGCAGATTGCACTCGATCGCGGCTCGCTGAGCATCCGTGGCGCGGACAGGACGCTGAGAGTCGCGTGGACACTTGCCGATCTGGATGGGCTGACGTCACCGGGGCCCGATCAGGTCAGCACGGCGCTGAGTTTCCGACGAGGTGGAGGGATGCGATGACCGATCCGAGGCTGGGTGCTGTGGCGTATCTGTCCAGGGTGGTCGAACCGCCGTGCCCGCAACTCGCGGCGTTGGTGGCCGGCGTCGGGCTGGTCGAGGCCGCCGAGCGGGTGAAGCGGCGGGCCGTGGGTGACGAACTGTTGCGGTTGACCGAGGCGCGCCATGAGATCAATTGTGCTGCAGGAGATCTCGAGGCACTGGACCGCTTGGGTGGTCGGCTGATCACCGAGGAAGACGACGAATGGCCGCTGCTGGCGTTCACGGCGTTCAACGGCGTCGATACGACGAAGCGGCCGGAAGGCCGCGCCCCGCTGGCGTTGTGGGTGCTGGGTCCCGCGAGTCTGGACACTGTGGCCGAGCGCGCCGCCGGCATCGTCGGCACCCGTGCGTCCAGTGCGTACGGCGAGCATGTCGCCGGGGAGTTGGCGGCAGGTCTCGCAGAGCGCGATGTGGTGGTGGTGTCCGGCGGCGCATACGGCATCGACGGGTCGGCCCACCGCGCCGCGCTGGCCGCCGACGGGTTCACCGTCGCGGTGTTGGCCGGTGGCATCGACGTGCCCTACCCGGCGGGCCACGCGGACCTGCTGCGGCGGATCAGCCGGGAGGGCCTGCTGGTCACGGAGTATCCGCCGGGCCTGCGCCCGCAGCGGCACAGGTTCTTGACCCGCAACCGGCTTGTCGCCGCGTTGTCGGGGGCGACGGTGGTGGTCGAGGCCGGGGCGCGCAGCGGCGCGGCCAACACCGCGGCGTGGGCGAAGGCGCTGGGCCGCGGCGTGTGCGCGGTGCCGGGGCCGATCACGTCGTCGACGTCCGTCGGATGCCACGTGCTGTTGCGCGGCGGCGCCACTTTGGTCACCCGCGCCGACGAGGTGCTGGAACTGGTCGGCCGCGTGGGTGAATTGGCCGCCGACCCGCAGCGGCCGACGTCGCGTCTGGATGGGCTGGCGCCCAACGAACTACGGGTCTACGACGCGTTTCCGGCCCGCGGCGCGCGCACCGTCGAGCAACTATCCGTCGCATCGGGTTTGCCACCGACGCAGTTGCTGGGCCCGCTTTCGATGCTGGAGATCTCAGGTCTGGTCGTCAGCCAAGGTGGACGGTGGAAACGGGCTCTCCGGTAAGTTGACTCCATGCACAGCGCGACGAGCAGGATCGTTGCCCGCATAGCCACCGTCGTCCTGCTCGTTGCCGCGATGACGGTCGTCGGACAGCGGGCAATGACCGCCGGGGCGGTCACCCCGCCTGCGGACGGGTACGGGTTCGGCGTCGGCGCACCGATGACCTACATGAGCACCGCCGATGCCGACCGCGAACTCGACGCCGTCGCCAAGACCAGCGCCACCTGGCTGCGGGTGCTCATCGACTGGCATCTCGTCGAACCGATGCCCGGCGCCTACAACTGGGGCTATGTCGATCACTGGGTCAACGGCGCGCGGCAGCGCGGGCTGAACGTGCTCGGGTTGATCGCCTACACCCCCGATTGGGCCCGGGCGCCGGGAAGTTACTTCAGCGCGCCGCCCGTCGATCCCAACACGTTCGCCGCGTTCACCGAGAAGGTGGTGCAGCGCTACCGGGACCGGATCTCGAACTGGGAGATCTGGAACGAGCCGAACGTGCCGCTGTTCTTCGGGCAGGTGCCCGACCGCGCGGCCCGCTACACCGAACTGCTCAAGACCGCCTATCCGGCGATCAAGGCATCTCAACCGAACAGCACGGTGATCGCCGCGGGTCTGAGCCGCGCATGGGCGCCCGACGATCCGCCGACCTTCGTCAAGGCGATGTACGAACTCGGCGCGAAGGGATCCTTCGACGCCATGGCGATGCATCCCTACGTGTATCCCAACGGGCTGGGCGTCGACGACCACAACGGGTGGTCCGACGTGGAACGCGTGCACCAGTTGATGGTCGCCAATGGCGACGGCGGCAAAAAGATCTGGATGACCGAGATCGGTGCGCCCACCAGTGCGCCGACGGCTGCCGGCGTCAGCCAGGACGAGCAGGCTCGGCAGATCACCGATGTGTTGTGGAAGGCGGCGGAATCGGGGTTCAGCGGTCCGGCGTTCATCTTCTCGATCCGCGACATCGAAACCGCCGACCGGGACAACGAGCAGGACAACTTCGGCGCCCTGTTGACCTCCGACTGGCAGCCCAAGGCCGCGGCGGCCGTGCTGGCCAGGTAGCCCGCCACTGATTCGGCCGGACTCGTATCCTCGGTGAGGTTGGCTAACGAGTCTGGAGGAACAGTGGCAGGGCGACCGTTGAACACGTTCGAAGTGGTGCGCACCGAACAGTTGACCCCGCACCTGATCCGCGTCGTCCTCGGCGGTGCCGGCTTCGACACATTCGTCCCCAACGACTGCACCGACTCCTACGTCAAAATCGTGTTCGTCAACGACAACGTCGACGTCGCCGCGCTGCCGCACCCGCTGACGATGGACAGCTTCAACGACCTGCCCGCCGAACAACGGCCGACGGTGCGCACCTACACGGTGCGACGGGTCGACCCCGAGCGCCGTGAGATCGCCATCGACTTCGTCGTGCACGGCGAGCACGGCGTGGCCGGGCCGTGGGCGGCATCCGCCACCCCGGGCCAACCCGCCTACGTGACGAACGCCAACGGCGCGTACTCGCCCGACCCCGCCGCCGACTGGCACCTGTTCGCCGGCGACGAGGCGGCCGTCCCGGCCATCAGCGCCGCGCTGGAAGCGTTGCCCGACAACGCGATTGGCCAGGTGTTCATCGAGGTCGCCGGACCTGAGGACGAGATCGCGCTGAAGGCACCGTCCGGTGTCGAGGTGCGGTGGATCTACCGCGGCGGCCGGGCCGACCTGGTGCCCGAGGACGTCGCGGGTGACAACGCACCGTTGATCGCCGCGGTCAAGGAAGCCGCCTGGCTGCCGGGGCAGGTGCAGGTGTTCATCCACGGCGAGGCGCAGGCCGTCATGCACAACCTGCGGCCCTACCTCCGCAAGGAACGCGGCATCGAGGCCAAGTGGGCCGCGTCGATCTCCGGCTACTGGCGGCGTGGTCGCACCGAGGAGACGTTCCGGCAGTGGAAGCGCGAGTTGGCCGCGGCGGAAGCGTCCGCCTAGAACCAACTGGCCTTCGCGTCCACCGTGGTGCGGTCCAGGCTTTCCAGCAGGTCGAACTGTGGACCGGTCTTCGGTAGCTCGTAGGCGTAAAAGTATTGCGCCGCAGCGCGTTTGCCGTCGTAGAAGTCGCCATGATGATCGCCCGCGGCGATCAACTGCTCCAGCCACATCCACGCCACCACCACATGTCCGGCGGCCTCCAGATAGGCGGTCGAGTTCGCGAGCGTGATGGTGACGTCGCCGGCCGCCCACAGCGTCGCGGTGACGTCGACCAACCGCTGCACCGCCTGGCGCAACTGCTGGGCGTAGGCCGCGGTGGTTTCGGACTGCAGTGCCCGATCGATGCTGGCGGTGATCCGCTCGGCCAGCAGGGTCAGACCCGCGCCGTCGGCCATGATCACCTTGCGGCCCAACAAATCCAAACCGTGAATGCCGTGCGTGCCTTCGTGGATCGCGTTGAGCCGGTTGTCGCGGTAGCACTGCTCGACATCGAACTCCTTGGTGTAGCCGTAGCCGCCGTGCACCTGGATGGCCAGGTTGTTGGCTTCCAGGCACCACTGCGACGGCCAACTCTTGGCGATCGGCGTCAGCACCTCGAGCAGTAATCGGGCGCGGTCGCGGTCGGCCCCGACGTTGGTGCGCCCCTCGTCCACCAGCATCGCGCAATACAGGCCGAGCGCGAACGCGCCCTCCACATAAGACTTCTGCGCCAACAACATTCGTTTGACGTCGGCGTGCTCGATCAACGCCACCGGCGTCCGCGCCGGATCCTTGTCGCCGACCGGACGGCCCTGGGTGCGCTCCTTGGCGTACTCGACCGACGCCAGGTAGCCCGCGTAGCCGGTGGCCATCGCCTGCAACCCCACCGCCATCCGCGCTTCGTTCATCATGTGGAACATGTACGCCAGGCCCTTGTGCTCCTCGCCGACCAGATAGCCGACGGCGCCGGCCTCCTCGGCGGGTTGGTGCGTACCGTCGCCGAAGTTCAGCAGCGCGTTGGTGGTGGCGTGGTTGCCCATCTTGTGGTTCAGGCTGACCAGCGCGACGTCGTTGCGGGTGCCGTCGGGCAGGAACTTCGGGACGACGAACAGCGAGATGCCCTTGACACCCGGTCCGCCGCCCGGCGCCTTCGCCAGCACGAGGTGCACGATGTTCTCGGTCAGTTCGTGGTCGCCGCCGGTGATCCACATCTTGGTTCCGGTGATCCGGTAGGTGCCGTCGGCGGCGGGAACGGCTTTGGTGGTGATGTCGGCCAGCGACGAACCCGCGTCGGGTTCGGACAGGCACATGGTGCCGAAGTAGCGGCCCTCGAGCATCGGCCGGACCCAGGTGTCGATCTGCTCTCCGGTGCCGTACTCCACCAACAGGTTGGCGTTCCCGACGGTCAGGAAGGCATACGACGTCGTGCTCGGGTTCGCGGCCCGGAAGAACGCCATGGACGCCTGCGCGACCACCATCGGCAGCTGCATGCCGCCGACCGCCTCGTCGAACGACCCGGCCAGCAGACCGGCCTCACTGAAGGTGGCCAGCGCCTCCTTGATCTCGTCGATCAACACGACCTTGCCGTCGGGCCCGACTATAGGTTCGCTCTGGTCGCCCTTTTTGTTGTGTGGCGCAAAGCATTTCGTCGCGATGTCGGCCGAAAGGTCGAGTACGGCGTCGAAGGTGTCACGGGAGTGCTCGGCGAAGTGGTCGCGCTTGGTCAGTTCGACGACGTCGAGCCACTCGTAGAGCAGGAAGTCGACGTCACGCCGCGAGAGGAACTCCGCCATGTCGGGGACAGCCTTTCGTCACATTAGCGATCGCTCATTTTATGAGCGCTCGCTAATAATGCGCCGACCGTGGTCGGAAGTCAAATACGTGTAGGATCCCGACCGTCATGACCATTGATCGAGCTGCGGATTCAGCTGCGGCGGAACGCATGCGGCGCGCCGCGATAGAAGCCTTCGCGGAATCGGGGTACGGCGGCAGCTCGACCCGGCAGATCGCCAAGCGGCTCAACATGAGCGCGACGGCGATGTATCCGCACTACCGCTCCAAAGAGGAACTGCTCTACGCCATCGCGCTGGAGGGCCACAGCAGCCTGCTGGCCGCGCTGAAACGGGCCGACGATCCGGCCGCCGCGTTCACCAAAAGACTGCGGGCGGTGGTGGCGGCGTTCGCGTCCTGGCACGCCGAAAACCACAAGCAGGCACGCGTCGTGCAATACGAACTGCATGGCCTGACTCCGGCGCACTACCGGACCATCGCACCGCTGCGCCACCAGGCCACCGACGTCATCACAGAAATCGTGGCGGGTGGGGTGGCCGCGGGCGAATTCGACGTCGACAACGTCGACGAGGTGGTGATGGCGATCTCCTCGCTGTGCGTGGACGTGTGCCGGTGGTTCCCGTCGCGTCAACACCGCGACGCGCAGAAGCTGGGTCAGGTGTACGCGGGAGTGGCGCAGCGGTTGGTTCGGTGACGCGATCCGGGCGCGGGCTGGCACGCTAGGCCCATGGCATTCGGCGATTACCAGTTCGAGATCTACCTGCAGGGCCTGTCGGGCATCGTGCCGTCGTATCCGATGTCCTTCGCGGAGTGGGAGGCCAAGGCGCAGGCGGCGATGCCGCCGTCCATCTGGTCGTACGTGGCGGGTGGCGCAGGTGACGAGCGCACCCAGCGGGTGAATCGGACGGCGTTCGACAACTGGGGTCTGATGCCGCGAATGTTCAATGCGCAGCGCGAGCGCGACCTGTCGGTGGAGGTGTTCGGCCTGACCCTGCCGTCACCGGTGTTCATGGCGCCGATCGGGGTGACCGGCATCTGCGCACAGGACGGCCACGGCGATCTCGCGACCGCGCGGGCCGCCGCGCGCACCGGTGTGCCGATGGTCGTCTCGACGCTGACCGAGGATCCCCTTGAAGACGTCGCGGCCGAATTCGGTGATACCCCAGGCTTTTTCCAGCTCTACACGCCGACCGACCACGACCTGGCGGCCAGCTTCGTGCAACGCGCCGAGGCGGCCGGATACAAGGGCATCATCGTCACGCTGGACACCTGGGTGCCGGGTTGGCGGCCGCGGGACCTCTCGACGTCGAACTTCCCGCAACTGCGCGGCCGCTGCCTGGCCAACTACACCAGCGACCCGGTGTTCCTGGCCGGCCTGCCGCAGACACCGCAGGAGAATCCGCAAGCCGCGGTGCTGCGCTGGGTGTCGCTGTTCGGCAATCCACTGACATGGGACGACCTGCCGTGGCTGCGGTCGCTGACCGAACTGCCGCTGATCGTCAAGGGCATCTGTCATCCCGACGACGCGCGCCGTGCCCGCGATGCAGGAGTCGACGGCATCTACTGCTCCAACCACGGCGGGCGACAGGCCAACGGCGGGATACCGGCCATCGACTGCCTGCCCGGCGTGGTGGCCGCTGCCGACGGACTGCCCGTGCTGTTCGATTCCGGCATCCGCAGCGGCGCCGACATCGTCAAGGCGTTGGCGCTGGGCGCGACGGCCGTCGGCGTCGGCCGGCCGTACGCCTACGGGTTGGCCATCGGCGGTGAGGACGGTGTGGTGCACGTGCTGCGTTCGCTGCTGGCCGAGACCGACCTGATCATGGCCGTCGACGGCTATCCCACGCGCAAGGACCTGACACCGGAGGCGCTGCGGCGCGTCACCTGAGGCTGCGCGCGCTGGTCTGCGAGGGTGGGGGAGTGGACGCAGTGCTCGAGGAGTTCGACGAGTACCTCGCGCTGCAGCGCGGCCGCTCCGAACACACGCGTCGGGCCTATCTGGGTGACCTGCGTTCGTTGTTCGGCTTTCTCGCCGAGCAGGTGCCCGACGGCGGTTTGGACAGGCTGAGCCTGCCGCTGCTGCGGTCCTGGCTCGCTGGGCAGGCGTCGGCGGGCGTGGCGCGCAGCACGCTGGCGCGGCGCACGTCGGCGGTGAAGACCTTCACGGCGTGGGCGATGCGGCGCGGCCTGTTGGCCACCGATCCCGCCACCCGGTTGCAGATGCCGAAGGCGCGACGCACCCTGCCGTCGGTGTTACGCCAGGACCAGGCTCTCGACGCCATGACGGCCGCGAAATCCGGTGCACAGCAAGGTGATCCGCTCGCATTGCGAGACCAGCTGATCGTTGAGTTGTTGTACGCCACCGGTATTCGGGTCAGCGAGCTCTGCGGGCTCGACATCGACGACGTCGACGAGTCTCGGCGGCTGCTGCACGTCCTCGGCAAGGGCAACAAGCAGCGGACGGTCCCGTTCGGAGAACCGGCGCAGGCGGCGCTGACCGACTGGCTGCGCGACGGACGACCGGCGCTGGCCATCGCGGATTCGGGGCCTGCGCTGCTGCTCGGCGCGCGGGGCCGTCGGCTGGATCCGCGGCAGGCCCGCACCGTCGTGCATCAGACCATCGCGACGGTCGACGGCGCGCCCGATATCGGCCCGCATGGGTTGCGGCACAGCGCCGCCACCCATCTGCTCGAAGGCGGCGCCGACCTGCGGGTGGTGCAGGAGTTGCTCGGCCATTCGACGCTGGCCACCACGCAGTTGTACACACACGTCACTGTCGCCCGGTTACGGGCCGTCCACGACCAGGCCCACCCCCGCGCGTAATCGCTACCGAAGTAGGGCAATGACTTTCGCGATGTCCGGCATCGCCGACTCGCGGCCGACCCACTCGTCGAACACCGTCCAGTAGCTGACCCCGAACTGCTGCTGGCGCGCGACAAGCGTCTCGGCCATCTGCTCGTGGGTGCCGAGCAGGACGAACGGCGAGTCGAGCACGAACTCCGGCGAGACGCCGCCGAACAGCGCGGCCAGTTCGGCCGCCGACGCTTCGCGGTCGTCGGTGGGCACCACGAACTGAATCAGCGCGTTCAGTTCGACGGCGTCGAATCGGTCGCCCGCGGCGTCGCGGACCACCGCGATGCGGTCCTTCAACCCGGCCGCGTCGAAGTGGCTGAGGATGACTTTCGTCGCGTCCCGGTTGTGGCTGAACCCCGCGAGCCCGGCGATGTCAGCGACCCGTCCCGCCAGCTGCAGCACCCGGGTTCCGTTGCCGCCGATCAGCAGTGGAACCTTCACGTCGGGTGCGGCGACCAGTTCACCGGCCGCGGCGCGCACACAGTAGTGCGCGCCGTCGATGTCGACAGCTTCGCCGGACAGCAGAGCCCGAATCACATCGACGGCCTCGATGAGCCGGTCGACGCGTGTGCCGGCGGGGTCGAATCGCAGTCCGGCGGCGTCGTATTCGGACTTCATATGCCCTGCGCCGAGGCCCAATTCGAAACGTCCACCGGAAAGGGCGGCGACGGTCGCGGCTTCGCGCGCGGCCTCGACGGGATGGCGCAGGTCGTTGTTGAGCACGAGCGTGCCCGTGTGCAGACGGTCGGTGGCCGCCGCGGCGGCCGTCGCACCCGCAAACGGCGACATCGATGCCACGAGATGATCGGGGATGGTCAATACGTCGAATCCGGCGTCCTGCACCGACTTTGCGAACGCGCCGAACTCCGTCGCGCGGGGCAGCGCGGTGTGCAGACCGAAGCGAAGCGGGCGTGAGCGGTGATCGTCGGAGGTCATACCTCCGACGGTAGGCCCGTCAGCCGTGAAGGGGCTTGAGCCGGACCGGCGTGCTGATCACCAGGCCCAGCGGGTCGACGTAGGCCGCCCGTGACGCCGCGCCCCACATCGCGCCCCAGTGCAGACACGCTGGCGCGCATCCGGCGTGGCCGGCGTCGAGCCTGCCGATCACCGTGCCCGCCTCGACCCGTTGGCCGGGCCGCACCGACGGCCGCACCGGCTCGTAGGTGGTTCGCAGGCCGCCGGGATGGCCGATCGACACCAGCGGCCTGCCTGCCAGTTCACCGGCGAAAACGACCGTACCGGCCGCGGCCGCGAAGACGGGTTGGCCCGGCGCCGCCGCCAGGTCGACGCCGCGATGGCCGGGGTGCCAGTTAGGCGAGGGCGCGTCGAACGCCCGCAGCACCGCTGGCCGAGGCCGCAGCGGCCAATTCAACCTGCCACCCTCAGCTGAGGCCGGGGCGGAAACGAGCAACGTGACGACCATCAGGGCGATCCATCGCATTCGACCAGTTCAGCCGGTCGCACGTAATATCCGCCAGGGCGTCCACGCGATCTGTGGATGGCGCCCCGTGTGTGGAAAAAGCACCCCTGTCCAGCGTGTAAACTGCTAACCGCAGCTCGCAGAGCGGGCTGACTTCGCGTGTCTACACATGACCCGGTTTCACAAGGTCATATCCGGATGCCGTCGGTCCCTTCCCCGGAGGGGTTCGGCATTCGAGCAGGCACCAGGGCTCGGCGTCACCCGGCGCCGCGCGGCAACCGACAACAAAAGGAAATACCAACTCATGGCTGTTGTGACCATGAAACAGCTGCTCGACAGCGGCACCCACTTCGGGCACCAGACCCGTCGCTGGAATCCCAAGATGAAGCGGTTCATCTTCACCGACCGCAACGGCATCTACATCATCGATCTGCAGCAGACGCTGACGTACATCGACAAGGCGTACGAGTTCGTCAAGGAAACCGTCGCCCACGGCGGCAGCATCATGTTCGTCGGCACCAAGAAGCAGGCGCAGGAGTCCATCGCCGAGGAGGCGACCCGCGTCGGCATGCCGTACGTGAACCAGCGCTGGCTCGGCGGCATGCTCACCAACTTCTCCACCGTGCACAAGCGGCTGCAGCGCCTCAAGGAGCTCGAGGCGATGGAGCAGACCGGTGGCTTCGAGGGTCGCACCAAGAAGGAAATCCTGATGCTGACCCGCGAGAAGAACAAGCTGGAGCGGTCGCTCGGCGGTATCCGCGACATGCAGAAGGTGCCGTCGGCCATCTGGGTCGTCGACACCAACAAGGAGCACATCGCCGTCGGTGAGGCGCGCAAGCTGGGCATCCCGGTCATCGCGATCCTCGACACCAACTGCGACCCCGACCAGGTCGACTACCCGATCCCGGGTAACGACGACGCGATCCGGTCGGCCGCGCTGCTGACCAAGGTCGTCGCCTCCGCGGTCGCCGAGGGCCTGCAGGCCCGCGCCAACGTGGGCCGCGACGGCGACAAGGCCGAGGCCGATGCGGCCGAGCCGCTCGCCGAGTGGGAGCAGGAGCTGCTGGCAGGCGCCACGGCGTCGACGGAGTCGCCTGGCGCCGAAACTCAAACCGAACCCACTGAGTCTTCCTAGAAAGGCTGAACATTGGCGAACTACACCGCTGCCGACGTCAAGCGGCTTCGGGAGCTGACCGGCGCCGGCATGCTCGACTCCAAGAACGCTTTGGTTGAGGCCGACGGCGACTTCGACAAGGCCGTCGAATTGCTGCGCATCAAGGGGGCCAAGGACGTCGGCAAGCGCGCCGAGCGCGCGACCGCCGAGGGTCTGGTGGCCGCCAAGGACGGTGCGCTCATCGAACTGAACTCCGAGACCGACTTCGTCGCGAAGAACGCCGAATTCCAGTCGGTCGCGGATCAGATCGTCGCGGCGGCCGCTGCCGCCAAGGCCACCGACATCGACGCGCTGAAGGCTTCTCCTATTCAAAAAGGTTCGGAGACTACCACCGTCGAGCAGGTCATCGCGGACCTGTCCGCGAAGATCGGCGAGAAGCTGGAACTGCGCCGGGTGGCCTACTTCGACGGCACCGTCGAGACCTACCTGCACAAGCGGGCCTCGGACCTGCCGCCCGCGGTCGGCGTGCTCGTCGAGTACAACGGGGGTTCCGACGAGAAAGGCTCAGAGGCCGCACACGCGGTCGCCCTGCAGATCGCCGCGCTGAAGGCCAAATACCTGACGCGTGAGGATGTGCCGGAGGACATCGTCGCCAACGAGCGCCGCATCGCCGAGGAGACTGCCCGCAACGAGGGCAAGCCCGAGCAGGCGCTGCCCAAGATCGTGGAGGGCCGCGTGACCGGTTTCTACAAGGACGTCGTGCTGCTCGAGCAGCCGTCGGTGTCCGACAACAAGAAGACGGTCAAGGCGCTGCTCGACGAGGCGGGCGTGACCGTCACCCGGTTCGTCCGGTTCGAGGTCGGTCAGGCGTAACCAGGCGGAACCACAGCGAAGGCCCTCGGGTATCCTGAAGTGGTCCCCGAAAGTTGGACCCTGACGTAGGGAGCCTAAGCCGCGAGGGCCTGGGCCTGGTATTGGACCGGACTCAGGCCCTTGAGCTTTATTGAGATGCGTTCGTCGTTGTACCAGTGGATGTAGACGTCGAGT
>NZ_LZHZ01000042.1 GCF_001667505.1 Mycobacterium sp. ACS1612 | reverse complement strand
TAGGCGGCGTTGGGTTCGGGTCCGCCGGGGTGGTGGTCGTCTGGTGGGCGGAGGAGTCGTTCGGGGGTGTGGTAGGTGTTGATGCGGGTTTGGCCGGTGTCCAGCTGTGGTGGGGGATCCATTCGACTTCGTGGCGGTCGTTGAGGCGGGTGCTCCAGCCGCCGGGTTCGACCATCCGGTTATCCGGCCCGCAGGCCAGCCCGAGGTCATCGACGTTGGTTTGGCCGTCATCGGCCCAGTCGGCGGCGGCGTGGTGAACTTGGCAGCCGTAGGCCGGCACCGTGCAGCCCGGTTTGGTGCAACCCCCATCGCGGGCGATGAGCATGATCCGCTGGGCCACCGAGGCGCTGCGGCGGGACCGAAACAGATCCAACGCTGAGCCGCTGGCCCGGTCGAACACCGCCAACCACGGGTGCGCGCGCGCAGCCATCCGGATCAACGTGGCCAGCGGCAGCACGGTGCCCCCGGCGGTGACACCGACCCCGGCGCGGTGTTCCAAGTCCTGCACGGTGGTGCGGATGATGATCGAGGTCGCCACCCCGTTGTGCTGACCCAGCGCCCCGCTTTCCAACACACTGCGCCCGATCGCGACCAGCGCGTCGTGTTGGCGCTGGGCCAGGCTGCGGTGATCACCCTCGATCTGGGCCTGACTGGGGGTACCCGACACACAGGGCTGGGCATCGTCGGGGTTGCCCATCCCCGGGGCGGCCAGCTTGGCCCAGATGGCCTCCCAGATCGCCCGCCCCTCCGGTGAGAGGGTGCCGGTGATCTTCGAGTTGCCGTCGGGGTGTTGGGGGCCCATCCGTATCTCACGGCGCGCCGCCCGTTGGGTGTCGTCGGGTTCGGGGCCGTCCTGATCGAGCAGAAAAATCAGCCGGTCGGCGGTGTCTTTCAACTCCTTCGGCCCCGCCCCGAGCGCGGCACGCACCAGATCGGCCTCAACCTGATGGCGAGTCGCGGCATCCACCCCGGCCGGAATCGACTCCATCGCCGTGCGCAACACCCGCACGTGCTCGGCGGTGATCGCCCCATGGGTTTGGGCCGCGGCGGTGTAGGCCAACACCGGCTCCAACGGCTCCCCCGACACCGCGCGCCGCGGCGCCAACACCGCCGCCTCAGCCAACCGCCGGCCCGCCTCCTTGCTCGACAGCCGCCACCGGATCGCCAACACCTGCCGCCACGATTTGGCGCCCAACTGCGTCGGGGTGGCCTGGGTCTGCAACCGAGCCAGCAAGCCGTGCCGGTGTGCGGGCAACTGGCAGGACAGGGTTTCGACTTCGTCGAGCACCGCCAACAACTGCGGGCGGGTCAACACCTCCACCGGCAGGCCGGCCAGCGCGGTGTGCGCGGCGCGCAGCGCCGCCACCGCCTCATCGACCACATCCCCACCCATGACTCGAACATATGTTCGACCTTTAAGGAAACTCGAGTGCCGAACCGAAGAAAACTCTAAGAAA
>NZ_LZHZ01000041.1 GCF_001667505.1 Mycobacterium sp. ACS1612 | reverse complement strand
CTGTATGACGTCGGTTGATGCTTGACGTTTCGGCTCCGGTTGATGGCTGACAGTGTTTCGGCTGATGCTTTACACCTATGTCGGTTGATCCTTGACACTCCCTAGATGAGGGAGTTGAGCGTGGCCGAGCAGCGGTATCAGGCCGTGTTAGCGGTGATCAGCGACGGGTTGTCGATTTCGCAGGTCGCATCGAAGGTTGGGGTGTCGCGTCAGACGCTGCACTCGTGGTTGGCCCGCTACGAGGCCGAGGGCCTGGAGGGGCTGGTGGACCGGTCGCATCGGCCGGTGAATTGTCCGCATCAAATGCCCGCCGATGTCGAGGCCCGACTGTTGGAGCTGCGGCGTTCACGTCCGTATTGGGGGCCGCGGCGGCTGGTGTTCGAACTGGCCAAACGCGGGGTGGTCCCGGTGCCCTCGGAGTCGGCGGCCTATCGGGCGTTGCTGCGGGCGGCGATGATCGATCCGCATCTACGGGATCGGCGTTCACGCAAGTGGAAACGCTGGGAACGCGGCGCTCCGATGGAATTGTGGCAGATGGATGTGGTGGGCGGGTTCCCGCTGGCCGACGGCAGCTGCGCCAAAGCACTGACCGGAATCGATGACCATTCCCGGCTGTGTGTCTGTGCCCGGTTGATGGCCCGAGAACGCACCCGGGCGGTCTGTGATGGGCTGCGCGCGGCGCTGGCAACCTACGGTGTGCCCGAACAGATCCTGACTGATAACGGCAAGGTGTTCACCGGCCGGTTCAACCATCCATCGACCGAGGTGCTGTTCGAGGCGATCTGCCGCGAGCACGGTATCGAGCACCTGTTGACGCAGCCTAGAAGCCCGACCACGACGGGCAAGATTGAGCGGTTTCACCGCAGTCTGCGCGCTGAGTTCCTCAGCAGCCGAACACCTTTCACCAATCTCAAGGTTGCCCAGCAGGCACTCGACGAGTGGGTCGCCGACTACAACACCAGCCGGCCGCACCAGGCGTTGAAGATGGCCACCCCTGCCGAACGGTTTCACGCCGGCGCCCCGGCCTCACCGCCGTCGAATTCGAGGACCGCCCAGCGCGACCGCAGCGGTGATGACTGGGTCAGTCGTCGAGTCTGCGCCAACGGCATCGTGTGCGTGTCCTGGCAGCAAGTCTGCATCGGACGCCACTACGGCGGACAACGCTGCGACGTCCACGTCGACGGCGACCTCTTGCGGTTCTGGGTCGGCGACCAACTAGTCAAAACCGCCGCCCGCACCAGCCACGGCGAGGTACGAAACAAACGGGCCCTTCGCACCAGCGGACAGCCCTAAACCCATAACCCAGAGTGTCAAGGATCAGCCGAAACAGATCCGTCAACCGTCAACCGACTCTGAACAGG
>NZ_LZHZ01000040.1 GCF_001667505.1 Mycobacterium sp. ACS1612 | reverse complement strand
ACCGGCTCCGCAGTCCTACCGCAGGTTCGTGTCGTGGCTGGCCGACCGCGACCTCGACACCGCGCACGCGGCATGGCGCGACCAACTGGCCGGCTTCGACACCCCGACACTGATCGGCGCATCGACACAAGGTCCGCGGTGCGCCGAACTGTTCCGCCTGTCCGAACAGACAACCCGCGCGATCAACAGGTTGGCGCAGCAATGCCGCACCACCGTCAACATCGTGCTGCACGCCGCATGGGCGCAACTGCTCATGTCACTGACCGGTCAACACGACATTGCCTTCGGCACAACGGTTTCCGGCAGGCCCACCGACGTGCTCGGCGCAGAGTCGATGGTGGGTCTTTTCGTCAACACCGTTCCGGTGCGGGCCACGCTCACGCCGACCACCACCACCGCCGACCTGGTCGACCAACTGCACGGCGGCCATCACCTCACCCTCGAACATCAGCACCTCGCGCTACGCGACATCCACCGCATCGGCGGGCACGACGCCCTGTTCGACACGCTGTTCGTGTACCAGAACTTCCCGATCGACGCCGCCGCGCTGTCGGATGCCCACCACCTGGCCATCACCGAAGTGAGCAGGCACGACTACAACCACTATCCGCTGACCGTCCAAGCGCTGCCGGGAACGGAATTGGGCCTGCGCATGGAATACGACAGCGAGGTGTTCGACGCAGGCGGCATCCAGGCGCTGGTCGCCCGGTTCGAGCGGACGGTTACCGCCATGACCGCCGATCCGATGCGGCCGCTGTCGTCGACGGATCTGCTCGATGCCGCCGAGCGGACGGCACTTGACCGCTGGGGCAACCGGCCCGCGCTCAGCCAAGCCGCACCCACCGGCGACTCGATCCCGGCCCTGTTCGCCACGCAGGCGTCCCGCACACCCGATGCGGTGGCGGTGACCGACCAGGGCCGCTCGACCACATACGGCGAACTCGACGACGCCGCCAACCGGTTGGCGCACCTGCTTGCCGATCACGGCGCAGGCCCGGGTTCGGCTGTCGCACTGCTGTTCCCGCGGTCCACCGAGGCGATCGTGGCGATCCTCGCAGTGCTGAAGACGGGCGCCGCCTACCTACCCATCGACCCCAGCCTGCCCGCAGCCCGCATCGAATTCATGCTCGCCGACGCCACTCCGGTCGCCGCGGTCAGCACCGCATCGCTCGCCGATCGGCTGCGCGAACATGACTTGCCGGTCCTCGACATCGGCGACGCCGACGCTCACCCGTGCACGCCACTGCCCACGCCCGCCGCCGACAACATCGCGTACTACATCTACACCTCGGGCACCACGGGCGTCCCGAAAGGTGTTGCCATCACGCATGACAACGTCACCGAGTTGTTGAACTCCCTGCGACCCCAGTTGCCGACCGCAGGCGTGTGGTCGCAGTGGCACTCGCTGGCCTTCGACGTCTCCGTGTGCGAGATCTGGGGCGCGCTGCTCGGTGGCGGTCGGTTGGTCGTCGTACCGGAAACCACAGCGCGCTCACCCGAAGACTTCCACGTGCTACTCGCAGCGGAGCAGGTCACCGTCCTGAGTCAGACCCCGTCGGCGTTCTACGCGCTGCAATCCGCCGACGCGGTACTGAAACGCGATCTGACGCTCGAGGCGGTGCTGTTCGCAGGCGAAGCGCTGCAGCCCCAGCGTCTTCGGGCCTGGCAGGACCACCACCCGAACGCACCACGGCTACTCAACCTCTACGGCACGACCGAGACGACGGTGCACGCCTCCCTGCGAGAAATCGGCGCCGCCGACATCGACGGCCCCGCGAGCCCGATCGGCGGGCCCCTGGCGCATCTCGGCTTCTTCGTACTCGACCAATGGTTGCGACCCGTGCACACCGGGGTGGTGGGCGAGTTGTACGTGGCGGGTACCGGCGTGGGGATGGGCTATTGGCGCCGGGGCGGCCTCACCGCGTCGCGCTTCGTGGCATGTCCGTTCGGGCGTCCGGGCGAACGGATGTACCGCACAGGCGATCTGGTGTCCTGGAGTGCCGACGGGCAACTGCACTATGTCGGACGCACCGACGAGCAGGTCAAGATCCGCGGCTACCGCATCGAACTGGGGGAGATCGAAACCGCCCTGCTCGACTGTCCGCAGGTCGACCAGGCGGTCGCGAAGGTGTACCACAGCGATGCCGGGCACCCACACCTGGTGGCTTACCTCACCCTCGACCAGGCCACCACCCTTGACACCGCCGACGCCGTCGGGCAATGGCAACACCTGTATGACGACCTGTATCGCGAGGACGACCCGAAGTCGCATTTTGGCCGCGACTTTCGCGGCTGGAACAGCAGCTACACCGGCGAGCCGATCCCGCTCGACGAGATGGAGGAATGGCGCGCAACCACTGTCGAGCGGATCATGGTGCTCTCGCCTCGACGCGTCCTCGAGATCGGCGTCGGGTCGGGGTTGCTGTTGTCGCAGATCGCACCGCACTCCGAAACCTATGTCGCCACCGATCTTTCGGTCACCGCAATCGACGCGCTGGCCCGTTCACTCGAACGCGTGCAAATTCCATGGCGCGACCGCGTCCAGCTACTCACCCGACCGGCCCACGCCATCGACGACCTGCCGCAGGACTACTTCGACACGATCATCCTGAATTCGGTCGTGCAGTACTTCCCGAACGCGGGCTACCTGGCCGACGTGATCAACAACGCCATGAAGTTGTTGGCACCCGGCGGTGCACTGTTCGTCGGAGACGTGCGCAACCACGCCCTTCAGGGCGCCTTCCACGCTTCCATCACGCAACGGGCCGACCGCGTCGTCATCGCCGAATCCGAACTGCTACTCGCGCCAGATTTTTTCACCTCCTGGGCCGCCGAGCAGCCCTCTGCGGCCGGAGTCGACATCCAGGTCAAACGCGGATGGGCCGACAACGAGCTCACCCGATACCGCTACGACGTCGTCGTGCACAGGGCCCCAACGCCGGTGTGTTCGGTGGCGGACGCACCGGCGAGAGCATGGACCGGCAGCCTGACCGGACTGCGCGACCTACTGGCGTCCGAATCTCCGTCAGCCGTGCGCATCACCGACATCCCGCGCGCCGGACTGGTCGACACCGCCGGCATCACCCCGGAGGACCTGTACCGCCTCGGCGAGACGCTCGGCTACCGCGTCGCCGTCACCTGGGGCGCCCGCCTCGGCGTCGTCGATGCCGTGTTCACCATCGACTCGGGTCCGCTGGTGGGTATCTATCTGCCCTCCAACGCGATTCGCCGATCCCACGCGAACGATCCGCATGCCACCGCCAAGATCAGCGCGGTGCGCCAGAAGTTGAGCGAGCGGTTACCCGGTTACATGGTGCCCGCCCACATCGTCGTGCTCGACGAGTTCCCGTTGACCTCCTCAGGCAAGCTTGATTCGCGTGCGCTGCCTGCCCCGGTGGTCCAGGACACTGACCGCTACCGCGCCCCTGCGACGGTGGTCGAGGAGATTTTGGCCGGTATCTATGCCGAGGTGTTGGGGCTGGACCGCGTCGGTGTGGACGAACCCTT
>NZ_LZHZ01000039.1 GCF_001667505.1 Mycobacterium sp. ACS1612 | reverse complement strand
AGACCGACGGTCGGGTGCAGCGGCCGCCGGTGATCGACTACAAGCTGGTCGATGTGCCGGATCTTGGCTACTTCAGTACCGACCGTCCGTATCCGCGTGGCGAGTTGTTGCTCAAGTCCGAGGCGATGTTCCCCGGTTACTATCGGCGGCCCGAGGTCACCGCCGAGGTGTTCGACGACGACGGCTACTACCGGACCGGCGACATCGTCGCCGAGTTGGGTGCTGACCGGTTGGAGTATGTGGACCGGCGCAACAATGTGCTCAAGCTGTCTCAGGGCGAGTTCGTCACGGTGGCGAAGCTGGAGGCGGTGTTCGGTGACAGCCCGCTGGTGCGCCAGATTTTCGTCTACGGCAACAGTGCGCGGTCGTATCTGCTGGCGGTGATCGTGCCCACCCCCGAGGCGCTGGCACGCTGGTCCGAAGACGAACTCAAACCGCTGATCAGCGAATCGCTGCAGGAGGTCGCGAAGGCCGCGAACCTGCAGTCCTATGAGATTCCGCGCGACTTCATCATCGAGACAACACCGTTCACGCTGGAGAACGGGCTGTTGACCGGTATCCGCAAGCT
>NZ_LZHZ01000038.1 GCF_001667505.1 Mycobacterium sp. ACS1612 | reverse complement strand
ATCCGGAACATCGTCATGCCCGGCGCGCGCATGCACACCACGGTGGTGATCATGTTGACGCCACCAAGGATGGTGCCGAGACCACCGACGGCCAGGCCCATGATCCACAGGTCACCGCCCGCGCCGGGTGAGTGGATCGCGTCGGTCAGCGGCGTGTAGGCGGTCCAGCCGAAGTCCGCGGCACCACCGGGGGTGATGAACCCGGCGATCGCGATCATCGCGCCGAACAGGAACAGCCAGAAGCTGAACGCGTTCAGCCGCGGGAAGGCCACGTCGGGGGCGCCGATCTGCAGCGGCAGCACCAGGTTGGCGAACCCGAACACGATCGGGGTCGCGTAGAACAGCAGCATCACCGTGCCGTGCATGGTGAACAGCTGGTTGAACTGCTCGTTGGACAGGAACTGCAACCCGGGCAGCGCCAGCTCGGTGCGCATGAACAGCGCCATCAGCCCGCCGATGAAGAAGAAGATGAAGCAGGCGACGCAGTACATGATGCCGATCATCTTGTGATCGGTCGTCGTGATGAGCTTGTAGACCAGGTTGCCCTTGGGGCCGAGCCGGGCCGGGAACGGACGGCGAGCCTCAAGTTCTCCGATTGGGGGCGCTTCGGCTACCAACAGGTCCTCCAAACATCTGATCGGGACATCCCCGCAGTCTTGTCCGAATCCTATCCTCCGACGGGCGTCGTGTCGGCATGGGTCCTACAAACTGTCGTAAACACACAGCCAGATCCGCGGCTGGCGCGCTGACCAGCCGAGAGCGGCCCAGATGTTACGGTCGGCGGCGTGCTGATCAGCGGGCGGAGCTTGGGCCTCGTCGGTGGCACCGGCGCTGCGCTCACGGCCGTGGTGGTGACGCTGGCCAGCGGGTGCGGCGCCCCGGCCGGCAACCAACAGTCGACGGCGGCCGAGCAGTCTGTGATCACCAGCACCACCAAGATCGCCAGCGCCGGGGTGCTGGGCAATCAGCGCAGGCCCGACGAGTCCTGCGCGCCCGATCCCGCGGCGCTCGACCCGGGTCCACCGGACCGCGAGGTTCGCCACGCGGCGGGCACCACCACCGTGCGCGCCGACCCGCAGCGCATCGTCGTGTTGTCCGGCGATCAGCTGGACGCGCTGTGCGCGCTGGGTCTGCAGTCGCGGATTGTGGTCGCGGCCCTGCCGGACGGCTCCCCGAGCCAGCCGTCGTATCTGGGCACCGTCGTGCACAACGTGCCCGCGGCGGGCAGCCGCAGCGAGCCGGACATGGAGGCGATCAAGGCTGCCAACCCCGACCTGATCCTCGGGTCGGTGGCGCTGACCCCGGACGCCTATCCGCAACTGGCCGCGATCGCGCCGACGGTATTCACCGGCCCGCCCGGCGCCAAATGGGAAGACAACCTGCGCACCGTGGGCGCCGCGACCGGACGGCTGGACGCCGCCAACGGACTGGTCGACGGCTTCGAGAAGGACGCCGACAAGACCGGCGCCGACAACGACGCCACGCACTTCCAGGCGTCGGTCGTGCAGTTCACCGACACCACGATGCGCGTTTACGGTGCCGATACCTTCCCCGGCAGCGTGCTCGCCGCCGTCGGCGTCGATCGCCCTGCGGCACAACGCTTTACGGACAAGCCGTATCTCGAGATCGGCATATCCGACGCTGATCTGGAGCATTCGCCCGACTTCTCGGCCGCCGACGGCGACATCGTCTACATCTCGTTCGCGTCGGCCTCGGCGAAGGACCGCGCGCCGAAGGTGCTCGACAGCGATGCGTGGAAGAAACTGTCGGCCAACCGCGACAACCGGGTGTTCGCGGTCAACAACGAGGTGTGGCAGACGGGCGAAGGCATCGTCGCCGCACGCGGAATCCTGTCCGACCTGAGGTGGGTCAACGCTCCGATCAACTAATGTCGCGCGAGTGTTTCACGTATTGAGGTCGACCTATCTGCAACCGCCCGACGTTGTCGAACAAACCCGTCCGGCTCATCTGGAATGGCTCAAGGGCGAGGTGGCCGCCGGGCGAATCCTGCTCGCAGGCAGGTTGGACGACGGGTCCGGGGCGGTCCTGATCACCGGCGACATGACCGACGAGGCCGTGCAGGACATCATCGACCGCGACCCCTACACACCGGCTGGCGCAGCGCGCTACGAGCGGACCTCGTTCAACGGGGCGTTCCGCGCGCCAGGAATTTAGGCTCTAACTCACAGCCAGAATCGGGATTACAGTCCCGGAATCGTCGGTTGGTGTCTCTGGGCCGCATCGTTGCGGCACTCCCACATAGCTTTGCTATCTGCTTAGCGCCGGCTGTGAAGAAACCAGAAGAGGGTTTGTGATGAGCACTGTTTCCGCCTATGCCGCAACGTCGGCCACCGAACCGTTGACCAAGACCACGATCACTCGCCGCGACGTAGGCCCGCACGATGTCGCGTTCGACATTCATTTCGCGGGCATCTGTCACTCCGACATCCACACAGTGAAGTCCGAGTGGGGTGAGCCGCTGTACCCCGTCGTCCCAGGGCACGAGATCGCGGGTGTCGTCACCCAGGTCGGCGCCGAGGTGACCAAGTACAAGGTCGGCGACCGCGTCGGGGTCGGGTGCTTCGTCGACTCCTGCCGTGAATGCGACAACTGCAAGGCCGGCTTGGAGCAGTACTGCACCGACGGCGGCATGACCGGTACCTACAACACCGTCGGCAGGGACGGTGAGAAGACGTATGGCGGCTACAGCGGCGCCATCGTGGTCGACGAGAACTACGTGCTGCGGATCCCCGACAGCCTCCCCCTCGACGCCGCCGCACCGCTGCTGTGCGCGGGCATCACGCTGTATTCGCCTCTGCGGCACTGGAATGCGGGCCCGGGCAAGCGCGTCGCGGTGATCGGCCTCGGTGGCCTCGGGCACATGGGCGTCAAACTCGCCCACGCGATGGGTGCACACGTCACCGTGCTCAGCCAGTCGCTGAAGAAGATGGAGGACGGCCTGCGTTTGGGCGCCGACGAATACTACGCGACCAGCGACCCCGATACTTTCACCAAGCTGGCGGGCAGGTTCGACGTGATTCTGAACACCGTGTCGGCCAACCTCGACATGGGCGACTACCTCAACCTGCTCGCCACCGATGGCACCCTGGTCGAACTCGGCATCCCCGAGAAGCCGATGCCGGTGCCGGTCTTCCCGCTGGCCCAGGGCCGTCGCAGCCTCTCGGGTTCGATGATCGGCGGCATCGCCGAAACCCAAGAGATGCTTGATTTCTGCGCCGAGCACGATGTACTGCCCGAGATCGAGGTCATCACACCCGACTACATCAACGACGCCTACGAGCGGGTGCTCGCCAGCGACGTGCGGTACCGCTTCGTCATCGACACCGCCACGTTGCGCGGCTAATCAGGAATCCTCGCCAAGCCCGGCCAGCGACCACCCGGTCGCGGCCGGGCTTGGCCGTAGCTGGGAGTTGTGTTACGAGCTTGTGTCCTCCGGTTGTCGCGACGGCGGCGGGATGCGACGCTCTCTGCGGTCTGCAGCGTCGCGGGCCATTCATGCACCTTGATCCCAACCAGGAGGCCCGCGGTGACAACTGAATCCGCAGCCGTCGAAACCACATCTGCGCCCGCCGCAGGGCTCAAGAAGGGCGCCGTCGGCATCGTCGCGGTCATCTTCATGGCCGTCGCCAACGCAGCTCCGATCACCGCGATGACCGGCAACGTGCCGATCGCCGTCGGCTTCGGCAACGGACTGGGCGCACCCGCCGGCTTCCTGTTCGCCACCATCGTATTGACGGTGTTCGCGCTCGGATACGTCGCGATGGCCAAGCACATCACCACCACCGGTGCGTTCTACGGCTTCATCTCCCACGGCCTCGGCCAGATCTGGGGCATGGCGAGCGGCCTGCTGGCGACGTTCGCCTACGTGATCTTCGAGGGCTCGCTGATCGGCGGTTGCGCCTACTTCGCCAACGACGCGGTGAACACCCTGCTGGGAGTGAACATCCCGTGGCTGGTGTTCGCCATCGCCGCGATCCTGATCATCGCTGCGCTCTGCCACTTCCACATCACGCTGACCGCGGCGATCCTCGGCGTCACGCTGGTGTCCGAGGTGATCGTGCTGTTCGCGCTGGCGTTCTCGGTGATCTTCAAGGGTGGCGGCCCAGACGGGCTCATGCTCAATCAGACTGTGCTGCTGAACAACGCGTTCGAGAGCCTGCCCGCAGGCGCGTTCGGCACCGCGGCAGCGGCGGGTTCGATGGCGATCGGTCTGTTCTTCGCGTTCTGGTCGTGGGTCGGTTTCGAGACGACGGCCGTCTACGGCGAGGAGTCGCGCAATCCCAAAAAGATCATCCCGCGGGCCACGCTGATCGCCGTGATCGGCCTCGGGCTGTTCTACACGTTCATCTCCGCGATGGTGATCGCGGGCAACGGCGCCAAGACCTCCGTCGAGACGTCGATAAGCGCGTCACCGCTTGACCTGTTCTTCGGGCTGGTCAAGGCCAACCTCGGCGGTGTGCTGCTCGACATCTACAAGATCCTGCTCGTCATCGGATCGTTCGCGTGTGCGTTGGCGTTCCACAACGCGGCGTCGCGCTACCTCTACGCGCTCGGGCGCGAAATCCCGTCCAAGGCAGTGCGTTCCACCATCGGCAGCACCCACCGCAAGCACGGGTCGCCGCACATCGCCTCGGCGGTGCAGGCCGTCATCACGTTGGTGATCGTGCTGCTGTTCGCCGGGTTCACCGCGGTGCAGGTGCCTGACACCAACGGTGTTCCGGTGGACACCCCGTCCCTGGTGCCCTACACGAACATCTACGGCCTGCTGGCCCTGATCGGCACAGCGGCGATACTGCTGGTGCAGGCGATCTGCTCCGCGGCGGTGATCTGGTACTTCTGGGTGCGAAAGACGCATTCCGGCAATGTGATCACCACGCTGATCGCTCCGCTGATCGGTGGCGTGGCGATGCTGTACGTGGTGTGGCTGCTGTGGGACAACCGCGCGTTCGCCGCCGGGTATGCGGCGAACTCGCTGGTGTTCAAGTCGGCCCCCTACCTCATCCTGGCGGTGTTCGTCGTCGGCCTGGCTTATGCGGTGTGGATGCGGTACGCCAAGCCGGAGGCCTACGCGGAGATCGGCCGCACCGTCATCGAGGACGCGCACGAGCGCACCGAAACTTAGCGCGAAAAGACGCAGAAGGCCCCGCACGCTCTGAAGTGGTCCCCGGAAGTTGGACCGAGAAATTTGGTTCCTTCTTCTGGGGAGTACTTTTTTGCATCCGTGTAGTTC
>NZ_LZHZ01000037.1 GCF_001667505.1 Mycobacterium sp. ACS1612 | reverse complement strand
ACGTATCGGACAGCGACGGCAACCCACTGACCTCGGCATCACTGGCCCGCCCACCCAACGGCCCACCGCCCGACGTGCCACCCTGGACCGGGCCACTCGGCGAACGCGCCGACTGGTGGTGGTACAACCCCTACGAACCCAAACCACCACCCAGCGACAACTGAGCCGAAGTCGCTCAGTACGTGGGCACTTTGAAATGTGTGGCTGGCTCACGCCATGGAGAACAACTCCTGCATCACGACTACGCTCGCGACGCGCTGCAGATTTCCTTCGACCGCGATGCGCTGGTCGGCCGGCACGTCGAGCAGCCCATCGAGCGCCGTCGAAACCTTCGCCATGTCGTAGATCGGCTGGTCTTTCGCCGCCTGCGACGCGAAGGTGTCGCGATAGAACTCCAGCATCGGGTCGTTCGGGTTCCGCGTCGGGGGAGTGGTGAACGGATGCTTCTGCCGGTCGTACACCTCGGGGATCAACACATCCTTGGTCGCCTCACGCAGAACATGCTTCTCCCGAATGCCTTTGACCTTCATGCTCACCGGCACCCGCGCCGCGGCTTCGGCGACCCGATGGTCCAGGAACGGCACCCGCCCTTCGATCGAATGCGCCATCTCCATCCGATCGGCCAGGTAGTTCAGGATGAAATTCGGCAGCACGGTCCTGGCATTGACATAGAGCATCTGATTGAGCCGGTCGCGCCCCGCGACCCGTTGTGCCAGCGGCAGCCGATCCAGCGCGGCCACCAGCGGCTGGAATTCCCTGACCGACGCCGGTAAGTCCTCGCGGAGCAACGGCACCACGCTATTGGCCTGCCCCGCAGCCATATTCAGCGTCGCCGGCGACCAGCCGAGCCGCCGCTCCACCGCCTGCAATTCCGGACTGTTGAGCTGCTGCGGCATCAGCACCGCTCGCGTCGCCGCATTTGCACCGAACATCTCGTCAAGCAGCGTGGTCTTCTGATCAGGACTCAAGGTCGGATCGTTGTTCAGCGCGTCGATCCGGAAATACGGGTAGCCGCCCAGCATTTCGTCGGCGCCTTCACCGGTGAACACCACCTTGATGCCGGCGCGGCTCACCGCACGGCTGAGCAGATACTTGGCGACGCCATGACCGTTGAACATCTGCGTCTCGGAATGCCAGACCGCATCCGCGAAGGACTCGGCGATCTCGCGGCCGGTGATCGGAATCGGCTGATACGTCGCACCGACATGCCTGGCCTGAGCCTCCGCGATCCGCGCCTCGTCATAGAGCGCATTGTCGAAGGTGAGAGTGAACGCGCGGATCGGCCGCGCCATCTCCTGCTGCGCGAGCCCGAGCACAGCGCACGAGTCGATGCCACCGCTCAGATACGACGCCACCTCGACGTCGGCCACCAGTCGTTCGCGTACTGCGTCGGCCAACGCCTCGCGGAATTCCTCGACGACCTCCGCCTCGCTTCGGGTGTCCGCCTTCATCTGTTCAGCGGTCGGGATCTCCCAATCCCAATACGGATAGATGCGCACAGCACCGTCCCTGGCGATCGCGTAGCAGCCCGGCGGTACCGTGCTGATCCCGGCGAACTCGGTCTTCTCGTGCGATCGGCCCATCCCGCCGGTGGCGCCCTCGAGGTCCCAGGCGGCCGGCACACCGAGCGCCAACAGCGCCTTGATTTCCGACGCGAAGAACACCTCGCCGTTGACCACCGCGTAGTACAGCGGCTTGACGCCGAAGCGGTCGCGGATGGCATACATCGCCCGCTGCCGTTCGTCGGCGATGACCACCGCGAACTCGCCCCGCAGCTGTGTCGCAGCCTGCATGCCGCGCTGCCGATACAGGTGCAAGGCGATCTCGCTGTCGCTGTCGGTGGAGAACTGATAGCCCGCGTCGTGCAGCCGCTCGCGCAGAGCGCGGTAGCCGTAGAACTCGCCGTTGACCACCACATGTACCGCGCCGTCCGGGCTGGTCATGGGTTGACTACCGTTGTTCAATCCGATGATCGACAACCGCGTGTGCCCGAGCGTCCACCGCCCATCCCGCGACGTCCACAGGCCGGTGCCGTCCGGCCCGCGATGCTCAAGAAGCTTCAGCGCCGCATCGCAGCGGTCGCTGGCAACGCCGTCACGTGTCATCGCAGCGAAAATTCCGCACATCCTCGTGCCCTCCAGCGGTCGATGGTCGTCACTCAGACGCGCCACCGAAGCCAGCAGCGCTGCCTGAAAGTCCTAACTCCTGGGTATAGTTTTCTAATCCCAGAGTCGGTGATCGCGCTAGTCGTCGAGCATCGCCACACCGTCGTGCCAGGCACTGACGATGTCCTCGACGCGCGCATGCACCTGTGCGCGCGCCGATTCACGGTCGACGCCTGACATCAGCAGCTCGTCGTAATCGGTATCGACATGGCGCACTGACGCAACGACGGCAAGACGCACCGCCTCACTATCCAACGCCCGGCCGGCCGCACTTCGTCCCACCCGTCCGCTGCCGCGTGCCGCCGTATGCAACGCGATCGCCTCGGCCCGCTCGGCGGGACAACCCGGGAACTGCTCACGGATGGCGGCGGCGAACTTCTCCTGGAACAGCACGTCCTGAGCCGCTCTGCGGCGGGCGCGCGCGTCGGCGTCGTTGAGACATTGCTGCGCCGCTCGCTCGATCGCCGCCGGCTCTACCAAAATCCCTTGGCGCTCGAAGCGATGACGTCGACCATTCCAGCGCATCACGACAGCCGACATCCCGCTGGCCTTGTTGGCGCGGCGGGTGAGCGCCGCATCACCGGACGGCAAGAACTCGAGATGTCCGAGCCCCGCGCAATCCAGGCACAGCGCGCCCGCCTCGCCCGCGCGCAGCAGGTCTCCGATGCCGCCGCACGACGTGCACGTCGCCGCCGTGTCCGCCAACATCACGGTGATCTTGTGGGGGCGGCGTGGTGGAACCTCCGCTACCGGTTCGGGAGCGTCGGCTAAAACCCAATGGGTGCGGTAGGCGCGTTCGACGTCCGGGTCGCCGTCGGACATGAAATGCAAGGCTTGATAGTCGCCTTCGCACGCCGCGAGCCCGCGGCCTTGGCCCCAATGTTGCAATGCGGCAAGGGCTGTCGGGACTTTGGTGGTGTCGACGCCGAGGCAGCAATCGAGCGCAGGTGCGCGACCCTTCATCCAACGATCGACGCTCGGCTCAGCGAGCCAGCCCAGACCGATGAGCACATCGATTGGGCGGACGTATCGGTGGTTGGCCAACAACGCGTCAGCGATTCGTGCCACCCGGGTTTCCAGTTTCGCCATGCCGGGGCCGACATTACTGCTCACTGACGGTGGGGCCCGACAGTTACCCACAGTCGATCGCTCTGCCTTCCTCAACTGCCGGACGCGGGGCTTCGGCAGAGGCAGAGGTCAAGCAGCGGCCCGCTGGCGGATCTCCACCGCCGTCTCGAGCATCTGCTGCGTGCTGGTGAACCAGTCCTGCAGATTCAGGTCGATGATGAGCTCGTCTGCGCCGGCTTCGGCGGCCGTGTGGATGTCGTCGACGATTTGGTCGAGAGTGCCGACGAACGCGGTGCGGTCTGGACCTGTCGGACGCTCGGTGAAGGTGACATTTCCGACCACGATCATCTCCATAGTGCTTGGGTCTCGGCCGTGTTCGGACGCCAATTCCCTGATGCGGCCCCAGCTTTTGCGGAGCTCTGCGGCTCCGGCCGGTCCTGACTGGAGCATCACCGGCAGCCAGCCGTCCGCACGTTTGGCGATGCGCTGCATGACTTTCGAACCGACGCCGCCCAGCATCACGGGGACCCTTGTGACCGGCTTCGGCAGGACTGAGGCGTTGTCGACGACGACGCGAGGACTGCGGAACGTCACCGGGTCCGGTCCCCACATCGCATCGAACACATCGAGCGTCTCGTCGAGGAGGCGCCCGCGATCGGCTCGGGTGGCGCCCGCCGCCCGGAATTCGTCGGTGGACCAGCCGGTGCCGAGTCCGGCAATCACGCGGCCGCCGCTGATCTGATCGATCGTGGCCAGTTCCTTCGCCAGATGCACGGGCGTATGCAGTGCTGCAACCAGAACGGCAACGCCGAGGCGCACCTCTTCGGTCGAAACCGCCGCCGCAGTGAGGACTGCCAGCGGATCGGCGGCCTGTCGCTGGGTCTCCGGCCACGCGAGGTCCGTGCCACCGTAACCTTCGACGGGATTGTCGGGGAAAAGCAGCCGCTCATATGTCCACAAGCTGGCGTATCCGGCATCTTCGGCCGTCATGGCTGCCTCGATGATGTCGTGTTGCAGGTTGACGCCTAGTCGCTGGGGCAGGCGCAGTCCGAGTTTCATGTCCACGCATCGAGTGTTGAACCTTCACATTGATGTGAAGGTCAAATGTAACCTTGAGCACATGAAAATCGGCGAACTTGCTGAGCGCACCGGCGTCTCCCGCCGCCTGCTGCGCTACTACGAGGAGCAGGGACTGCTCACGCCCAGCCGCGGCGACAACGGATACCGGGAGTACCGCGAGCCGACCGTCGATGTGGTGCTGCAGATCAAGGGACTGCTCGACGCCGGCCTGCCGACGCGCATCATCCAGCAGCTGCTGCCGTGCCTGGATCAGCCGCAGACCATCTACGTTCCGGACGTGACACCGGACATGATCACCACGCTGCGACGCGAACAAGCCCGGCTGACCGAACGTATCGAGTTCCTGACCCGCAACCGAGACGCAGTCGCCGACTATCTCGACAAGGTTCTCAAAGTCAAGGCGGCGAACGCGTCGCGCGCGGGCTGAATCATCACTTCAAAGCGCGCAACCTCTTCGTCAGCGCATCGACAATATGCGGATCGCATGCCAGTACGGATTGGGAAACGACCGGTTGGTCCCTCATGTCCGCAGTCACTCGTGCCACAGGCTGCTAGCGTCGTCGAGCATTCTGAGCAGGATCTCGAAATCCTGGTTCGACTGTGTGAGTAGGTATTCCGCCGAATCGAAGACGATGAGAAAGCTTGACCCCTTGAGCCAGCTGAGCTCGGTGATGCAGTCCCACGATGCATCCCAGTTCTCGCCGAAGTAGTAGGGGAACTGCACCGCGGCACCCACTTCGTCGAAGAACTCCTTCTTATTGGACGATTTGGTGCCGCGGACGCGGAGAATGTCCCATTCGGGATGTGCTGGCATCCACGCCATGAGATGGTCCGCTAACGTGGACGGGGTCGCGGCGAGGACGGAGATTGCCGGACCGTCGGGATTGAACAGCTGCTCATTCAAACGGCCTCTCCTTAATCACCGTGTAAGACTGTGAAAGACGCGTTGGCGTCGGTCAGCCGCTTCTTGAATCCTTCGACCGCTTCGGGTTGGCACGCAAAGACCGTCTGAAAGGCGATCGGGAACCTACCTCGTTCACCGAAATCCGTTGTTATGGCCCGCCATTCAGCGTGAGTGTCGAGTATTTGGAGCAGCAGCGGGAAGTCCTCTGGTGACTCGGTCAGGAGGTGTTGCGCAGAGTCTACGATGATGAGGTAACTGGACCCTTTAAGCCAGCTGAGCTCATTGACGAGGTCTCGGAGGATCGGGTAGACCGGATCGCCGAGTATCCGTGTTTCGGACTTCATCGCGTGCAGGAACGACTTCTCGAACTCCGATGCGGAGATCTCCCGCCCGATGAAGCGATCGATCAGATCGAGGTATAAGGAGATATCCGGCAAGCCGCGCTATCTCCTAATCCCCGCGGTCAGGCTCGGTCAGTTCGGGCGCATTCTCCCGGGTCGCCATCCCGCCCTCGCGGCCGTGATCGGCCGGTCCGGGCGGCGGATCGACCTTCGCCGAGTCCTCGTTCTGCCTATCAGTTTCCTTGCTCATGCCGACCGAATACCCGCGCCGCCGAATCTAGAACAGCGCAAGCTGTCGGTCCTCGCCGAACCTCTGCGGAATCGGCCGCTGCCGCACCCGCACCGGCCACCAGAACCACCGACCCAGCAGCGCGGCGATCGACGGCGTCATGAACGACCGCACGATCAGGGTGTCGAACATCAGACCCAACGCGATCGTCGTCCCGATCTGCCCCAGCACCCGCAGGTCGCTGAAAATGAACGACGCCATCGTGAAGGCGAACACCAGGCCTGCCGCCGTCACCACCGACCCGCTGCCCGCCATCGACCGGATGATGCCCGTGTTGATGCCCGCATGGATCTCCTCTTTGAACCGAGACACCAGCAACAAGTTGTAATCCGAGCCAACCGCCAGTAGCAGGATCACCGCCAACGGCAGAATCACCCAGTACAAGTCGACACCCAACAGGTGCTGCCACACCAACACCGATACACCGAACGACGCCCCCAGTGACAACGCCACCGTGCCGACGATCACCAACGCCGCCACCAGGCTTCTGGTGATGAACAACATGATCAGCAGGATCAAACTCAACGACGCGATGCCCGCGATCATCAGGTCGTAGTGCGCCATCTCGGCGATGTCCTTGTACGTCGACGCCGTCCCGCCGATATAGATCTTCGACCCCGCCAACGGTGTCCCCTTGACCGCCTCGGCCGCCGAATGCCGGATCGCATCGATGTGCGAAATGCCCTCCGGCGTCGCAGGATCCACGTCATGGGTGATGATCATCCGCGCCGCCTTGCCGTCCGGCGACAAGAACAGCTTGAGCCCGCGCAGGAACTCCGGGTTACTGAACGCCTCCGGCGGCAGATAGAACGAATCATCAGTCTTCGACGCGTTATAGGCCGCCCCCAACTGCGTCGAGTTCTCCAACGCCTTGGCGGTCTGGTCGTAGATCCCCGACGTGGTCGCATGGTTGGTCATCGTCAGATCGCGGTTGGTCTCCTGGTTGGCGATCTGCGGCGGAATCAACGCCAACAACTTCGGCTGCAACGCATCGAGCTTGGCGATGCTGCCCGAGACGTTGGCCAGCTGATCGGTCAACTCGTTGATGCCATCGAGCGCATCGAACAACGACCGCAACGCCCAACACGCCGGGATGTCGAAACAGTGCGGCTCCCAATAGAAGTAGTTCCGCAGCGGGCGGAAGAAATCGTCGAAATTGGCGATCTTGTCGCGCAGATTCTGCGCCGTGGTCACCGTGTCCTGAAACGCCTGACTCTGCTCGTGGGTGATCGCGCTGGACTGCTGCTGCAACGCGTACTGCTGGCGCAGCACGTCGATCGAGTCGTTGATGACCTGAACCTGCCGCAGCAGGTCGGAGGCCCGATCCTGTTGGAACGGCAGGTTGTTGATCTGTGCGGCGCTGTTGGCGCTGAGCTGGAACGGGATCGAGGTGTTGTCCAGCGGCGTGCCCAACGGTCGGGTGATCGACTGCACCTGGGCGATGCCGTCGGTGTGAAACACCGCCTTGGCCACCCGCTCCAATAAAATCATGTCGGTCGGATTACGCAGATCGTGGTCGGCCTCGATCATCAACAGTTCCGGATTCAACCGCGCCTTGGAGAAGTGCCGCTCGGCGGCCGCATACCCCACATTCGACGGCGCACTGGCCGGCATATAGGGGCTCACGTCGTAGCTGACCTTGTAACCCGACAGCGCGGCCAACCCGATGAACGCCAACGCCATCGTCGCGATCAGGATCGGCCCCGGCCACCGCACGATCGCGGTCCCGATCCGCCGCCAACCCCGTTTGGCCGTCTTGCGTTTCGGCTCCAAGAGCCCGAACCGGCTGCCGATCACCAACACGGCGGGCGCCAACGTCAGTGACGCCGCCAACGCGATCAGCACACCGATCGCCGCCGGGATGCCCAGGCTCTGGAAGTACGGCAACCGGGTGAAGTACAGGCACGCCACCGCACCCGCGATCGTCAACCCCGACCCCAGGATCACGTGCGACGTTCCGCGATACATGTCGTAGAACGACGCCGTCTTGTCGAGGCCGTCGTTGCGTCTCTCGTGGTACCGGCCGAGCAGGAAGATGACGTAGTCGGTGCCCGCCGCGATCACCAGCAGGGTCAGGATGTTGGTCGAATACGTCGACAGCCCAATGAGTCCCACGTTGGCCAGGAACGACACGATCCCCCGCGCCGCCGACATCTCGACCAGCACCGTGAGCAGCGCCAGGACCATCGTCACCGGGGAGCGGTAGACGATCAGCAGCATCGCCGCGATCACCGCGACGGTCAGGATCGTCACGAACGTGGTGCTCTCGTTGCCCACCTCGAATTGGTCGGCGATTTGCGCGGCCGAGCCGGCGACGTAGGCGTGAATGCCCGGTGGTGCAGGCGTTTTGGCGATGATGTCGCGCAGCGCGTCGACCGACTCCAGCGACAGCGCCTCACCCTGATTGCCCGCCAGGAACACCTGCACGTAGGCGGCTTTACCGTCCGGGCTCTGCGAGCCCGCCGCGGTCAGCGGATCGCCCCAGAAATCCTGCACATGCTGGACATGCTTTGTGTCGGCGTTGAACCGCTTGACCAACTCGTCGTAGTAGCGGTGGGCCTCGGCGCCCAACGGCTGGTCACCTTCGAGAACCACCATTGCCGCGCTGTCGGAGTCGAACTCGTGGAATACCTTGCCGATGCGCTGAAACGCCTGCAGCGACGGCGAACTCGGCGAGCTCAACGCCACGTTGTGCTCTTCGCCGACCTTCTCCAGCTGCGGCACGAACACATTCGTGACGGCCGCCACCGCCAGCCAGAACACCACGATCGGCACGCACAGCCAGCGCACCCATCTGGCCAGATGCTGGCTCATCCGGACTTGTCCAAGCAGTAGGTGAAGGCGTTCAACGCGTTGACCGTTCTCTCGTCCTTGACCACGTCGTCGATCTTGATCCGGCAGCCCAGCGAGTCACTGTCGCCCTGGGCGGAGACGTTGACGAAAACGGCCGGCTGGGTGGTGGTCGTGTCGTAGGTCCACGGCAGCGTCGCACTGTCGACCCGCTGTGGCTGGGCGTTGACATCGGTGTAGGTGATGGTCGCCACCGTGCCCGGCGGCCCGAACACCTCCATCACCACATGCTTCGGGTTGAACGGATGGATCTCGTTGGCCGCCCCGCTCGGGGTCGAGGTGACGTCCTTGGAGCCGAAAATGCCGTTGAGCCGATACACCGCGAACCCCGCTAACGCGACCACGAACACCGCCACCACAAGCATCCAATGCCGCAGCACTCGGCTTCCGATCGAAAACCGCGGCATCCGTGACCCTTTCAGGCGTTATGGCATGTCAACGAAGCATGGCTCATCGCTTGCTGGATATCAACCTGATTGACAGTACGGTACGGGACCGGACCACACAACCCAGACGTCACGTGTTGTGGCGAGTGAGACCGGGGATGAGGACGTTGTCCACGAGCACGCGCACGGTGTCCTTGGATGCGTTCCGCCCGGTCAACACGGAGCGATAGATGAGGTAGCCGGGCAGCACATCCCACAAATCGTCGGTGATCGCCGAAGTCTCGATCTCTCCACGCTCGACGGCCCGCGCGAGCACGCCACCCATCAACGCTTCCTTCTGGACCAGGAACTGCTCCTGCATGACGGTCTCGAGTTCGGCGTTGCGGGAGACCTCGACGAGCACCGCTCGGATGGTGCCGGCATGAAGTTCGACGTGAGCGAGGATCTGCTCGCCCAATGCCAGCAGATCGCCGCGCAGGCTGCCGGTGTCCGGGTCGACCGCGACCTGTCGAGTGCCCTCGATGAACGCGGCCAGCACCAGTTCGGCCTTCGTCGGCCACCGACGGTAAAGCGTGGCCTTGCTGGCGTGCGCCTTCGTGGCCACCGCCTCCAGGGCCAACCGGTCGTAACCGTGTTCCTGCAGCAGCTCGAGCGTGACCGCCAGCAACTCGGCTTCACGCGGTGACCACGGGCAGTCCGCGTCGACGACTGTCATCGCATGAGTATCAGTCACGTCAGCGGCTCACGGAAACCCATGCCAGGAATTCGTGAATACCTGCGGCGCTGAGTCACGCAGCCATGCTGCTGCCACGGATGATCAATTCCGGGGAGAGGAGCACAGATTCGGGGCGCCGGCCCGCCAGCACTTCGAGCAGCAGCCGCACGCCTTGCCGGCCCATCTCGTGCATCGGGGAACGGATGGTGGTGAGCGGAACCGCGCCGCCTTCGGCCAGCGGGGTGTCGTTGTATCCGACCAACGCGACATCGTCGGGTACGCGAATTCCCTTGTCGCGCAGCACTCCGAACGCCCCGATCGCCGCGAAGTCATTGGTGGCGAAGATCGCGTCGGGCACCGAACCGTGCGCCAGAATCTGCTCCGCGGCCGCGCGGCCACCAGCGGGATCGAAGCCGGTGTAGACCACCCGCTCGGGCCGAACGTGAATCCCGTTCTCCGCCAGCGCAGCAAGGCAGCCGTTCGTCCGGTTACGTGCGGTCGATGCGAATTCCAGGCCGGCCACCACCGCGACGTCGCGCCGACCGGTGTCCGCCAGATGTTGCCCTACGAGCCGGCCGCCCTTCTCGTCGTCGCAGGTGGCCGACGGATAGCCGCCCGCGGTCCGGGAGACCAGCGCGAACTTGATGCCTTCCGCGTAGACCTGGTCGAGAAATTGATGATCGAGGTGCGCGTCGCCGTAGATCAGGCCATCCACGCGCCGATCGATCATCATCCGCGTCCGCGCCCGCTGGTTCTCGTCGATGTCGAGCGAGTTGGTGACGAATGTCGACAGGCCGGCCTCTGACGCGGCCTCCTCGATGCCTTCATAGATGGTCGCCAGCACGTAGTCCTGCAGCCGAGGGACGAGCACCCCTATCAACCCCGACCGCCGCGTGCGCAGGCTGGACGCCTGCGGGTTGGGGGAGTACCCGTGCTCTTTCGCGAAGGCGCGGATCCGGGCGACGGTCTCGGGCGAACCCCACCGCAACGCCTCACCGCCGGGCGTGGCCAACACGCGGGACACCGTCGACGGGCTGACCCCGAGCTCGTCGGCGATTCTGCGCAGCGTCATGGGTCCCTGTTGCGACGCCATCAGCTAACTGTCCTCCCTGATATGGCCATCACCCTACAAGACCTGGCGCGTTTCCAACCGTTTTACACAAACGTTTGACGGAAGTTACACAAACGATTGCGTCAAACGTTTGTGTTGTGTTTCACTCGGGACATGCGCCATCCCGAGACAGCCGTCACAGCCGACGGCTACGACCGCCACAGCGCACCTGGGTGCCGATGACCCGCATCGCCGTGATCGCCACCGGCGGCACCATCGCGTCCACCGCGTCGGACGGCGGGGTCGTGGCCACCCGGTCGGCCGCCGACCTGCTGCAGACCGCTCAGGTGACCGGCATCGAGGTCGAATCGATCGACTTGATGACCGTGGGGTCCTACTGCATGAGGCTGGAGCACATCCGGTCCATCAGCGACGCCGTCGCCGCGCTTCTCGACCGCAAGGACGATCCGGTCGACGGCATCGTCGTCACGCACGGGACCGACACCATGGAGGAGACGGCGATCCTGCTGGACCTCGTGCACGACGACCCGCGACCGGTGGTGCTGACCGGCGCACAGCGAGCCAGCGACGCCCTCGACGCCGACGGGCCGCAGAACCTCGCCGACGCGGTCGTCGTCGCGGGATCGCCGGACGCGCGGGGGATCGGGGTGTTGGTGGTATTCGCCGGGCAGATCCTGCCCGCCCGCGCAACCCGCAAGCTGCACACGACAGCCCTGGCGGCGTTCGGGTCGGTGTCGGGCGCGAAGATCGGGGCGGTCACCGACGGCACCGTGGCCATCAGCGCGATTCCCAAGCGGCCCAAAGCCCTTGCCCGGCCGACCGCAGACTTCGACAACACCCGTGTCGATCTCGTCGAGATGTATCCAGGCGCCGATGCCACGCTGATGCGAGCCGCGGTCGCAGCGGGCGCCCGGGGAATCGTGTTGGCGGGCACCGGTATCGGCAACGCCAACCCAGAGGTCGTCGACGCCGCTCGTGAACTCGTTGCCGACGGAGTGGCCGTCGTGCTGTCGACCCGCGTTCCGGAAGGTCCGGTGGCCGGTGTGTACGGCAACGGCGGCGGTGCCGACCTGATCGCGGCAGACGTGCCGGCCGCACCGGCGCTGCCGGCGACACAACTTCGAATTCTCCTGGCGCTGTGGCTATCTCACCACGGTGGCAACACCCCTGGGGTCGACTCGATGATCGCGCTTTACGCAGATGACAAGGAGGAATGAGCAATGGCTAAAGAGATCTTCGTGGCCTTCGGCATCGACGTCGACGCCGTCGGTGGGTGGTTGGGCTCCTACGGCGGTGAGAACTCGCCGGGTGACATCTCACGCGGCGTGTTCGCGGGCGAGGTCGGTGTGCCCCGCCTCAACACCCTTCTCGAGCGGTACAACCTTCCCGCCACCTGGTTCTGGCCCGGCCACTCGATAGAGACCTTCCCTGAGCAGTTCGACATGGTCGTGGCATCGGGTCACGAGATCGGCGTCCACGGCTACAGCCACGAGAACCCGATCGCCATGACGCGGGAGCAGGAATCCGAAATCTTGGATTACTGCATCGATCTCATCGATTCGCGGACAGGAAAGCGGCCGACGGGCTATGTGGCGCCCTGGTGGGAGTTCAGCAGGGTCACCAACGAACTGCTCGTCGAGCGCGGCATCAAATACGACCACTCGCTGATGCATCGCGACTTCGAGCCCTACTACGTTCGCGTCGGCGACTCCTGGACGCCGATCGACTACGACAAGCCGGCCGCCGAGTGGATGAATCCGCTGGTGCGCGGCGAGGAGACCGACCTCGTCGAGATCCCGGCGAGCTGGTACCTCGACGACCTGCCGCCGATGATGTTCATCAAGGGCAGCCCGAACAGCCACGGCTTCGTCAACCCGCGACACATCGAAGAGATGTGGCGTGACCAATTCGACTGGGTGTACCGCGAAAGCGACTACGCGGTCTTCACATTCACCATTCACCCGGATGTGTCGGGCCGCCCGCAAGTGCTGCTCATGCTCGAGCGTCTCATCGAGCACATCAACTCCCACGACGGCATCACCTGGGCCAATTTCGACACCATCGCCGAGGACTTCAAGAAGCGGCGTCCTCGCGCCTGACCAGTTCACCCAGACAAAGGATCGGCCAATGTCATCATCGAATGCCTTCGTAGGCCCTGGGCTGCGGCGGGTTACCGGCAGCGAGACGCGTCGCGCCTCGGGGATCGCCTACATAGCCTGGACCATCGCGGTATACGACTTCATCCTGTTCGGCACACTGCTGCCGCGCATCGCGGAGTCGTTCCGGTGGTCCACCAGTCACGCCCTTCTCGTCTCGACATTGGTCAGCGTCGGCACCGCCATCGTGGTCCTTCTGGTCGGCCCGATGGTGGACAAACTCGGCCGGCGTCGCGGCATGATCATCTCGGTCGGCGGCACCGCCGCATCGTCGGCAGCAACGGCCGCAACCTTCGGTGCGGCGTCGTTGGTCGGCGTGCGTTCGATCAGCGGCCTCGGTCTGGCCGAACAGTCGGTCAACGCCACCTACCTCAACGAGCTCTACGAACTCACCGAGGACGAGGCGATCAAGAAGCGTCGCGGATTCGTCTACTCAATGGTGCAAACCGGTTGGCCCACAGGCGCCTTACTCGCGGCCGGCTTCGTCGCGGTCGTCACCTCGGTCTTCGGCGAGGGCGCGTGGCGCGTGGCCTTCCTGTTGGCGACCATCCCCGCCGTGCTGGTCGCCCTGCTGTGCCGCACCCTGAAGGAGAGCCCGCAGTTCGAGGCGCAACAGACGGTGCGCAAGCTGCGTCGCGAAGGCAAGCACGACGAAGCCACAGCCCTGGCCGCGGCCACCGCAACCGTCGAGCAGACCGCGGCACCGTACCGGCGAATCTTCACCGGCAAGCACCTGCGCAACACGGTGGTGCTGTCGCTGGCGTGGCTGCTCAACTGGTTTGGTATCCAGACCTTTTCGGTGCTCGGCACCACGGTGCTCGAACAGGGCAAGGGAATCGACGCGTCGAGCACCCTCATGCTGGTCGTGCTGTCGAACGTCGTCGGCATCGCGGGCTACCTGGCGCACGGCTGGGCAGGCGATCGGTTCGGTAGGCGAAACACCATCGCCGTCGGCTGGCTGCTGGCCGGCGTGTTCTTCGCGGCCATGCTGTTCGGGCCCTCGAACACGGCCTATGTTCTCGTCACCTACATGATGGGCCTGTTCTTCCTGCTGGGCCCGTATGCGGCGATCATGTTCTTCCAGGCCGAGTGCTTCGACACCGATTGCCGCGCAACGGGTAGCGCGTTCATCGGGGCGATGTCGCAACCCGGCGCCATCATCTCGGGCTTCATCCTCACCGGTCTGACCGCCGCATCCATCGGCTACTCGACCGCGGCGTTCTGGGTGGGAGCGGTCGGCACCGTCATTTCGGGTGTGGTCGTCCTCGGCGCACACAAGGTCGCGCCGCCGACGGCGGCTGCGGCGCGGGAACAGGCACAAGCCATCACGGAGGTGCAGTCATGAGCGATCAGCCCGTGGCGATGATCACCGGCGCCGCCTCGGGAATCGGCGCGGCGACCGCGGTGTGCCTCGCCGAACGGGGTATTCGCGTCGGAATCGGGACATTTCCCGGCGACCCGCACGACCCGGAGACCACGTTGCGCGACGTGCATGACGCGGGCGGGGAAGGGAAAATCGTGGAAGTCGACGTGCGGTCGACGGAATCGGTCGATGCTTTCGCCGCAGTGCTGATGTCTGCGTGGCGGCGCATCGACATCACGGTCGCAAACGCGGGCATCCTGCGCGGGTCTGCCTTCGCCGACATCACCGACGAACGGTGGCACGATCTGCTCGACGTCGATCTGCACGGGGTGATGCGCACGGCCAGAGCCGGACTCCGTCACATGGGTGAGGGTGGATCGGTGACCGCGATTTCGTCGATCGCCGGCGGCGTGTACGGCTGGCAGGAGCACGCGCATTACGCCACCGCCAAGGCTGGCGTGCTGGGGCTGATCCGCAGTCTCGCAGTCGAATACGGCCCCCGTGGAATCCGCGCCAACGCCGTCATCCCCGGATTGATCCGCACACCGCAGTCCACTGACGCGGTCAATTCGCTCGGCCCCGAGGGCCTGGACCGTGCGGGCGGCTACATCCCGTGGGGCCGTGTCGGACATCCTCGCGAAGTCGCCGAGGTCATTGCGTTCCTGTCCAGCCCGCAGGCGTCCTATGTGAGCGGTCAGGCCATCGTCGTCGACGGCGCGCTGACCGTGGCGATGCGGGACTGACCATGACCAAGGTTCTTGACGGCAGACGAGCACTCGTGACCGGCGCCGCATCCGGCATCGGGCATGCGATCGCGACCGCGTTCGTCGAGGCCGGTGCGGTGGTCACCGCCGCCGACCGCGATCCCGAAGTCATGGGACTCGCAGCCACGATGGGGGCGCGGCGCGCCCACGTCTTGGACGTCACGGTGGAATCGGCGGTCGACGCGGTGGTTTCCGACATCGTCGAAAACGACGGCGGGCTCGACATCCTGGTCTGTTCGCATGGCATCCTGACGCAGGCGCCTGCGGTGGACATGTCGACCGAACGGTGGCAGGAGACGCTCGACGTGGACCTCACGGGGGTGTTTCTGCTCAACCGTGCTGCGCTGCGGCCCATGTTGCAGCAGCGAAGTGGTCGGATCATCAACATCGCGTCGCAGTTGGCCATCAAAGGCGGTGTGTCGCTCGCTCATTACGCCGCGGCCAAGGCAGGTGTGATCGCGCTGACGAAGTCGATCGCGCTGGAGACGGCCGATCAAGGAGTGCTCGCGAACGTGATCGCACCGGGGCCCATCGACACCCGGATGGTCGCGGGAATCGACGAGGACTGGAAGCGCGACAAGCGTGCCGAACTTCCGCTCGGGCGGTTCGGGACTCCTGACGAGATCGCGCCGACGGCCGTGCTGCTGGCGTCCGAACCGGGCGGCAATCTCTACGTCGGCCAGGTTCTCGGACCCAACTCGGGCGACGTGATGCCCTGATGTGTGGCGGATGCGCGGGTGCACCACCGGATTGGGCCGCTGACTTGGTCGCTGGGCCACGACGCCGGTCGGCGGTGGCCAATCGCCTGGCGGCGTTGATGAAGCGCGACCAGATACGCGCGATAACGTCGGGATGGATGGTCAGCGGCCCCACGGGGGTATCGGTGGTCTGTCGGACCTACGACGACCTGGTGAACGTGGTGAGCGAGCGAACAGGTCTCGACCACCGGTCCGTCAGCGCCGCAGGGCTCAACGAGGGGCGGACACCCAGGCCAGGAACTCATCAGCCGTGAACACCGGCTTGCCGTACTCCTGCGCCTTGCGTGCCTTGCCCGACTGCGTGCCTGCCTCGGCGATGACCAGCACCTCACAGCGCGTCTTCGTCACCGATTTGACGGGCTTCAGCCCCACCGACTCGGCCAGTTCCTCCATCTCCCAGCGCTCCACGATCCGACCCGCACTGTCCTGCGCGGTCCCCGTGAAACAGATGCGCGCTCCCGGCGTCAGCACGGCGCCGATGTCGTCGCGCTCGAAAAAGGTTGACTCGGCGACGATTTCGCTACCCAGCAGTTGAGATGCCTGCTGCAGCCGCTCCACCACCACCGCGGGCAACTGCACCCGTGACGCCGCCGCCCGCAGCTGATCGGCCACCGACTGCCGCGCCGCCGCCTCCCATGAGGAATCCAACTGGTGGGGCGGCTCGGCTCCCAACAACACTGCGCCGACATCCCGGCTGACCCGCAGCAGCGCCGACAGGGCCGGCAGATGGGCGGCAGCCGGTGTCGGCACCGCGTGGTCGCGGCTGACCAGCAGTCCCGAAATCGACTCCGCCGGTTCGGGTTCCTCGAACGCCGACGAGCCCTGTTCGGACTCCGACTCGGTATGCGCGGCCAACGCGGACTGCGCCCGCTCCAACGCTGTCCGGCCCGACACCCGCACACCGCGCAGTGCGTCGGCCAGTTCGATGCCAAGCGGCATCGCCGTCACATATCCCAGCCGCTTCAGTTCGAAGTCGATCAGGCCGAGCGTCTCGTCGATTCCGGCGCCCACCGGCGTGCAACCCGCCAGCATCGGCGCGATCACTGCCCACGCCTCCCGCAGCGTCGGCGCCAGCAACACGTCAGAGACGTTGATACCGAACGCCGTTCGAGCGTCGGCCAGATCCCGCTGCGGATTGATCAGCGTCGACACTGCCGTGCCGTCGTCGAACGCGACCGCCAACTCCACCGGCCGCGGCCGCGACATTCGGCCCTCCTCGCCGACGGTCAGCATCCCGATCGCACAGTACCGCCGCGCACTGCCGTCGTCGACCGAGCTGCGCAGGAACCGCGCGATCCGCCGATCCGTCCTCAGGTCCTTCGGCAGCACAGGCCTTTTCAGCACCAGCCCCGCCAACGACGTACAGCGGCTCAACGCCACGTACAGCTGGCCCGTCGAGAACATCCCTCCGGACAGGTCGACCACCAACCGTTCCAGCGTCTGCCCCTGCGCCTTGTGGATGGTGATCGCCCACGCCAGCTTGAACGGCAACTGCGTGTAGGAGCCGATCACCTCGCGGCTCAGCGAGCCGCCGGACACCACCGGGCGGGTCGCATCCCAGGTGTACGGCGTCACGTCCGCACAAGAGCCGTCGGCGAATTCGACTTCGACCACCGCGCCATAGCGGTCGTAGTCGACGCCGATGACCCGGCCGATGGTGCCGTTGACCCAGCGGTCGCTCTGGTCGTTGTTCAGCATCATGATCTGCGCGCCGACTTTGAACCGCAGCGTCTCCTCGACCGGCGGGTCGAACAGCGACAAGTCACCCGACGCCTTCGCGTGGTGCACCAACTCGTCGCCGGGCAATCGTTCCAGCTGTTGCCGATTGCGCGCGGTCACCAGACGGTTCGTCGGCGCCAGTGTCATCCAGAACTCGTCGTCCGGCGGGACGAAATCCCTGTCCGCGCGGGCGTTGAGCTGTTCCTGCGCATGGCCGAGCAGCACGCCCTCGCGGATCTCGTTGAGGATGGCGGTCATTCGGTCGTCGCCGAGTTGACGGAACACCGTCGTCAACGACACTGTCGGGAAGTCCTCGCGGCGGAAACTCCGCGCGGAGAAGAAGTACGGCGTCTCATAGGCGGTCGAGAAGTACTCAGCCTCGCCCTCACCGACCACCGGCGGCAGCTGGTACAGGTCGCCCACCGACACGATCTGCACGCCGCCGAACGGTTCGCCGGGGACGGGGCCGAACCGCTCCAGCGCCGCGGCCAGCATGTCGAAAACGTCCGCGCGCACCATCGACGCCTCGTCGATGATCAGCGTCTGCAGCGACGCCAACGTCTTGGTGAAGCGGCCGGGCCGGTAGGCGCCGCCGCGGACGTCGGCCAGCGTCGTCGTGGTGCGGAAGCCGAACAGCCGGTGAATGGTGTAGCCGTCGACGTTGAGCGCCGCGATGCCGGTCGGCGCGACCACCACCACCGCCCGATCCGTCTGCGCCATGAACTGCCGGATCAGCGTCGACTTGCCGGTGCCCGCCTTACCGGTCAAAAACAGGTGCCGCCCGCCGGCCAGCAGGTCAAACGCATGGCGGAACTCGTCCGTGAGGACGAGACCCTGGCTGATGGGCACCACGGCTGCCACGTTAGCGCTGGCGAGCAGGTTTGCGACCACCCGTCGGCGGGAAAGCGATCTCCACTGTTTGTGCTGTTCGCAAGGAGGCGGTCATGGCAGCGCCAGCCGAAGCACCCGGCGTGATCCGAAGCTTGATTCCAGCCCGAATAGACCGGCTACCGTGGTCGCCGTTCCACACCCGGATGGTCGTCGCGCTGGGCGTGGCCTGGATCCTCGACGGCCTGGAAATCACCGTCGCCAGCGCCGTGGCCGACACGCTGACCCAGGACGAAACCCTCGGCCTGTCGTCGACCGCGGTCGGCTTCATGGCCACGGTGTACCTGGCGGGCGAGGTGGTCGGCGCGCTGTTCTTCGGCCGGCTGTCGGACAAACTCGGCCGACGCAACCTCTTCATGATCACGTTGGGCGTCTACCTGATCGGCAGCGGTCTGACCGCGCTGACACTGGGCAACGGCGCGGGCTGGATCGTGTTCCTCTACGTCACCCGGTTCATCGCAGGCATGGGCATCGGTGGCGAATACGCGGCCATCAACTCCGCGATCGACGAACTGATCCCCGCCCGATACCGCGGCCGAGTCGACATCGCCGTCAACGGAACGTATTGGGGTGGTGCGATTCTCGGCACGCTGGGCACCTTCATCTTCCTCAAGGCCATCGACCTGAGCCTCGGCTGGCGGCTGGCCTTCCTGCTCGGCCCGGTGCTGGGCCTGGTCATCCTGTTCGTGCGACGGCACCTGCCGGAAAGCCCGCGCTGGCAGGTGATGAACGGCCGCGTCGACGCCGCCGAGAAGTCGATCACCTACATCGAAGAAGAGGTCGAGGCCACCGGCGTCACCCTGCCTCCGGTCGACGAAAACAAGGCCATCGACCTGCGGCCGACGGAGAAGATCGGCTATGTCGCGCTGACCCGAGTGTTGTTCCGCGAGTACCCGTCCCGTTCCATCCTGGGCGCGTCGCTGATGATCAGCCAGTCGTTCCTGTACAACGCGATCTTCTTCACCTACACCCTGGTGCTCGGCAAGTTCTACGGGGTGGCGTCTGAGTCGGCGCCGTTGTATCTGATCGCGTTCGCGGTCGGAAACCTGACCGGCCCGTTGACCATTGGGCACTTCTTCGACACCATCGGCCGCAGGAAGATGATCGCAGGCACATATCTGTTGTCCGGTCTGCTGTTGGCCGTCAGCGCCGTTTTGTTCAACGCCGGGGCGCTGAACGCGATCACCCAGACGATCGCGTGGTGCATCATCTTCTACTTCGCGTCGGCGGGAGCCAGCGCCGCGTATCTGACGGTCAGCGAGATCTTCCCGCTCGAGGTGCGGGCCAAGGCCATCGCGGTGTTCTTCGCGATCGCCCAGTGCTTCGGCGCGCTGGGTCCGGTCATCTACGGTGCCCTGATCGGCGACGGGTCCAACTCGTTCTCGCTGTTCCTGGGCTACCTGCTGGGCGCGGGCGTGATGATGGCGGGCGGTCTGGTCGCCTGGTTCCTCGCGGTCGACGCAGAAGGAAAGTCGTTGGAGGACATCGCGACTCCGCTGTCCGCCGCGCGGCGCAGGGGCTCGGTCCGCGCCGAGGGCGCAACCCGGCCGTATCCGCCCTCCTAACCGGTTGCCGACGCTGACGACGGTGCCGAACCACCCTGCGACTCAACGGCTGTCATCAAGCGGATGATGGCGTCGCGGTCAGCCGCCGACGGAAGACCCATGTCCGTCGTGTAGCCGTACACCTCGTTCAGCGGCGTCGACGCCGTCCGACCGTCGAGGATGTCGATCGACTCGGTGCTGATCAGTCCCGGGTGCTCGACGCCGCACGCCTCGGCTATCTTGACCAAGTCGCGGCGCAGCGTCTTGATGTAGTTCGCCACGCGCACCGCCTTGACGTCGGGCACCAGACCGCGGGCCAACCACGCGTTCTGGGTGGCGACTCCCGTTGGGCACGTATCGGTGTGGCATTTCTGCGCCTGGATGCAGCCGATCGCGAGCATGGCCTCGCGCGCCACGTTGACCATGTCGCAGCCCAGCGCGAATGCGACCACCGCGTTGTCAGGCAGGCCGAGCTTGCCACCGCCGATGAACGTCACCTGCTCGTGCAGCCCCCGCTCGGCGAAAATCCGATACACCTGCGCGAAGCCGAGTTGGAACGGCAGCGACACGGTGTCGGTGAAGATCAACGGCGCGGCACCGGTGCCGCCCTCGCCGCCGTCGATGGTGACGAAGTCGACGCCGCGCCCCGTGCTTTGCATGAGATCGGTGAGTTCGTACCAGAATTCGAGGTCGCCGACGGCTGACTTGATGCCGACGGGAAGGCCGGTTTCGTCGGCCAGCAGCTCCACCCAGTCCAGCAGGCTGTCCGGGTCGGAGAATTCGGCATGCCGCGACGGGCTGACGCAGTCGCGGCCCTCCGGAATTCCACGGGCGGCGGCGATCTCGGCTGACACCTTCGGCGCGGGCAACAACCCACCCAGGCTCGGTTTGGCGCCCTGGCTCAGCTTGATCTCCAGCGCCCGCACCGGCGCGCCGGCCACCACGTCCTTGAGCTTGTTCAAGTCGAAGCGGCCATCGGCGTCGCGGCAGCCGAAGTAAGCGGTGCCGATTTGGAAGAGGAGTTCGCCGCCGTTGCGGTGATAACGGGAGATGCCGCCTTCTCCGGTGTTATGCAGACAGCCCGCCAACGCCGCGCCGCGGTTGAGCGCCTCGACCGCGTTGCCCGACAACGAGCCGAAACTCATGGCGCTGATGTTGACGACGGACGTCGGCCGGAACGCGTTGCGTCGGCCACGTGCGGCACCGAGCACTTTGGCGCACGGCAGGTCGACTTCGTGGCCGGCCCTCGGCGCCGTCCGCGGCACGGCCCGGCCGAACGTGCGGTGCTTGATCACCGGATAGCCGGCCGTGTACTCCAGGTCGTTGTCCGTGCCGAACCCGAAGTAGTTGTTCTCGTGCTTCGACGAGGCGTACACCCACCGGCGCTGATCGCGGGTGAACGGGCGCTCCTCGTCGTTGGCCGCGACGACGTACTGCCGAAGTTCGGGGCCGATCGCCTCGATCAGATACCGCGCATGCCCGACGACGGGGAAGTTGCGCAGCAGCGCGTGCTTACGTTGGAAGAGGTCACGGGCGGCGACGGCCCCCAGCGTCGAGGCGACGGCGGCCGCGACCGCGCGGATGGCCCGGCTCATGGAGGCAGTGTTTCCGCTCGGCTTCTGGGCGAAACTCCGCGCGCGGTGTCAAGAATCTGCCAAGCGGTCGGCGGCATCCTTGCCGACATGAAGCGAATCGCGCTGCCGTTGATTGCGGTTGCTGTGCTGGCAGGCTGTTCTTCGGAGCGGCCGGCACCTGCACCGGTGACCGTGACCGTGACCAGCACCTTCAACGCGCCGGCGCCTGCGGCGCTCGGCCCGTGCATCGACGACCTCGAAGTCACCAACGGCACGGTGGAGTCGGCCAACACCCAGCGCCACGTGATCCTGTCGTTCAAGAACACGTCGTCACATCCGTGCACGCTTGTCGGCTATCCGGGAGCGGATCTCGTGACGCCCGCCGGCGGTGTGCTGATCAACGTGCCTCGGCGGCCGGCCAACGCCGCACCGCATCTGACGCTGAACCCGAACGAAGTCGCCACCGCGGACGTCACGGCCTACGCGATCGACACCGCGACGGGGGACCCGTGCCCCCGCTGGGGCAACCTGGTGGTCACACCACCTAATGGCTTTGTCTCACACCCGATGACTGTCGACATGCCGATCTGCGCCGCGAGCATCAGCGCGGTCACATAGCTCTATTCCGGGGCTCGACTCCGGGGCTCTACTCCGGGCTGACGAACGACGCGTCGACCAGAGTCTTGAGATCGAGGTTCTTGACCGCGGGATTGGTCGGCGCGAGTTCGTTCACCGAGGTCTGCAGCTGCTCGATGGTGGGCGTCGGCACGTCCGGCAGCACCTTCGTGTAGTACGCCCAGGTGTCGTGTAATGCCTTGGGATCGGTCACCTTCAGATGTTTGGACAGCACGCTGACGGCATACGCCTCGTCGGTCTTCTCCCGCTTGATCGCCTGCTGCACGGCTGTCATGAACCGGCGGATCTGATCGCCGTGCGACTGCACATAGGCGTCGGTGGCCGCGATGCCCACATTCGAAGTCGGGATGTTCTGCGACGCCAGGTCCAGCATCGAGTGGAATCCCTCCGCCTCCAACTGAGTCGTGGTGGGCGGATGCGACATGGCGGCGTCGATCGTGCCCGCCACGAGTGCGTTGTTCACGTTTGTCACCGAACCCAACGGCGTGAGCGCCACATCGCTCGGCTTCAGCCCCAGCTGCTGGAGCGCCTCCACCGTGGCGATGTAGAGCGAGCCGCTTGTCGACGTGATACCGACCCGCTTGCCCTTGAGCTCCTGCGGCGTCTTGACTTTCGTGAACAACTCGTAGGTGAACACCGGCGTCAGCGTCGCAAGGTAACTCACCTGCCCGCCAGACGCGGCGCCGGACACCATCTCCGGCGCCCCGATCGACGCGAGTTGCGTCTGACCGGAGATCAACGCCGGGAAGCCGTCGGAACTGCTGAGGTTGGTCAGCTTCACATCCAGGCCCTGTGCCTTGAACAGCCCCGCCTCATCAGCGATCCAAAACGGAAGCTCGTCGGCGACTATCTGGCTGTAGCTCAACGTGATCGAGTTCGGGTCACCGCCGGAGGCCTGTGTCCCCGCGTTGTCACCGCACGCGGTCATCGCCATGGCGGCGGCTGCGGCGAGAATCCAGATGCGTTTCATAGTCTTTCTCCGTCAATGAGTTTCGGGCCGCCACGCGGCGAAGCGTTGTTCGACGGCGCGGAGCAGTCCGGTCAGCACCACACCGGTGATCGCGAAGATGAACAGCCCGGCGAACACCACCGAGGTCTGGAACTGCTGGCCGGCGTTGTTCATCAGCATGCCGACGCCGTGGGTGGCGCCGCTCAATTCCGCGACGAAGACTCCAATCAGCGCCTGGCCCACCGCGAGTCGAAGACCGCTGATGATGAACGGCACCGATCCCGGCAGCGCGATGGTGCGGAAGATCTGCAGATCGTTGGCACCGAAACAGCGTGCAACCCGCAGCACCGCCGGATCGAGATTCTGCACGCCGCTGGCGGTGTTGATGAGAATCGGGAAGATCGCCATCAGGAAGACGATCGCGATCTTCGACGTCTGGCCGATTCCGAGCCAGATGATCAGCAGCGGGGTCAGCGCGATTCGCGGGGTGGCGTAGAGAAAGTTGATCAACGGGCTGGCCGCCCAGGACAGCTTGCGGTACCAGCCGATCAGTAGACCGAGCGGCAACCCGACGAGGGTGGCGAGCACCAGTCCGTAGAGCAGTTCCTTGCCGCTTGTCGCAAGGTCGGTCCAGATGGTCGCGCTGGCGAACAACTGCTGGAACGCCAGGATGACGTCGGACGGGCCTGGCAGGATGATCGCCGGCTTGATCCGCAGCATCGCCACGATCTGCCACAGGGCGAGCACCGCCACGACGGCGCCGGTGCCGTAGGCGAACTTGGCGTTGAGCCGGAGGCGTGGTCGCGAGCTGTCCGGTTTCCGGCGGGCGGTGACGGGCCTTGTCGCGGTCACGGCCATCAGCGCACGCCTCCTGCGATCGCTTCAGGGCTGTAGAGCAATTCGGATATCTCCTCCACCAGCGCGAGGTACTCCGGTGATCGGCGGATGCTCTGCGCGCGCGGACGTTCGAAGGGCACCTCGACCTCACGGATGATGCGGCCTGGGCGCGGGCCGAACACGCACACGCGGTCGGCCAGTAGCACCGCCTCGCTGATGTCGTGGGTGACGAACAGCGCGGTGACGCGTTGTGCGGCGCAGATGCGGAGCAACTCGACCTGCATGACTTCGCGGGTCTGGGCGTCGATCGAGGCGAACGGTTCGTCGAGCAGCAGCAGTTGCGGTTGTACGGCCAGCGCACGGGCCAGGTTGACGCGCTGCTGCATGCCGCCGGACAGTTGGGCCGGATAGCGGTCGCCGAAACCGGCGAGGCCGACCAGTTCGAGCAGTTCGTTGGCGCGGTCGCGGGCCTCGCGCCGCTTGAGTTGCTTGCCCAATTCCAGGCCGTAGGTGATGTTGTCGATTACTTTGCGCCACGGCAGGAGGCTGGGCTGCTGGAACACCATGGCCCGGTCGGGGCCGGGGCCGGGGATGTCGTGACCGTCGAGGCGCAGCGCTCCGCTTTCGATGGCGGTGAAGCCGGCGACGGCGTTGAGGAAGGTGGTCTTTCCGCAGCCCGACGGGCCGACGATGCAGACGAAATCGTTGCGTGCGACGCTGAGGCTGACGTCGGCGACGGCGAGTGTGGGAACGGCACGCGTGTCGGGATTGCGATATTCGATCCGCACCCCGTCGGCTTCCAGATGCGCGCGCTGTGCTCCAGGCATGTGAGCCAGGTTACGGTCTGATGTCAGGCTGAATCAAGGCCAGACCATAAGGCCATTACCGTCTGCTGAGGCTGCGTGCGACGGTTCCGTACTTCTCGAACCGCCCCTCGTCGCCGAGTGCGTTGTACAGCACGATGCGGGTGGCGATTTCGCCGTATTTGTTGGTCAGCGCGTCGGCCAGGCCGTCCCACGTCGATTCGGTGGCGAACGTGGCGATGTGGTCGTCGGTGATCTGCGCGGCCATCCCCTCGAAGTCGCCGGCTTTCTGCTTTTCGCGGATTCGCGCCGTCGTCCCTTCGAAACCGGCCTCGTCCCAGATGAACGCGTAGTTCGAGGTGCTGCCGTAGAAGCTCATGCTGGCGCGCACCAGTTCGCGCTCGTGGTGCCGTTCCGCGTCGGTGTCGCCGACGATCGTCATCACCGGCACGATCACCGCGATGTCGGCCGTCGACCGGCCCAACTTCGCCGCTCCCTCAGCAACATTCGGCATCACATGCCGAGCCAGGTAGCCGGGTTCGCCGAGCGGATGCACGTGCACACCGTCGGCGATCTCGCCGGCCATCCGCAGCATCCACGGATTCACCGCTGCCACATCCACTTTGGGATCGGGTGCATCGATGGGTCCTGCGCTCCACTGCGGCGTGATGAAGTCCAGCTGATAGAACTCGCCGTGGTGATCGAGCTTGCCAGTGCGGAAGGCTGCAAAGCAGGCCTTGACCGCGCGCACGTAATCCTTCAGTCGCGGACCCGGCCGCTCGAACTCCACGCCGTAGCGCCGCACCACATGGGTGCGCACCTGGGTGCCGAGGCCGAGGCGGAACTTTCCGGCGGTGGCTTCCTGCAACTCCCACGCCGTCGCGGCCGTGACGAACGGGCTGCGGGGGAATGCGACCGCAACGCCGGTCGAGAACTCCAGGCCGGGCGCGGCCTGCGCCGCGACGGCGGCGTTGAGGTACGCCGTCCGACCGGTTTCCGTGAACAGCATCCCGTCGAAACCTGCGGCCTGCGTCCGGCGAGCGAGGTCTCCGATCTTGCCCAACGGTTGCGGGACCGTCATCACGTCGACGCGCACGGTCGAACAGTACGCCGTTGACTTTTGCGGGCGGCAGGTCAGGCGACTACCGCGGTGAATCAACTCTCGTCAGACACGACGCCTCGGTGTGGGGCTGTGCGGTCGGCCCGCCGGCGTAGCAAGAAGATCACCGTCGCCAAGATCGCGATGCTCGTCAGTACTACGCCTAACCAACGGGCGCGTCGGACGAAGGAGCGCTTACCGAACAGAGCATCTGCCTCGTCGAAGAAGACAGCCGAACCACCTTCTACTGCTTCAAGCACATGCGCTAATTGCGCTTCAGTCTCGTCTAGGTAGTGGCTGACCAAAGCGGACAGATCCGACGACGCCTGCCTCATCGACCCACCGTAAGGCCGGTCCGCCTGTCGCGCACGGTTATTCGCCGTTCGGACCGCACGACGCTAGCCCACGTTGACGAACGGGCTTATCGCGTCGCGTGCGAATTGCGCGACGTTGGTGCCCGGGCTGCCGTCTGGAAAACTCACCGTCGCCAGGATGTTGCCGCCCGCGTCGGCGAAGTCGCCGTCGGCGCGGCCCTGATGCGTCGTCGACGTCACCAGGATGATCCCGGTGGTGCCCGCCTGCTTGGCCAGCGGCACCGAGAACTGAGCGTTCTGCACCGTGCTATTCGCCCTGTCCTCCGCGATGATTCGGTTCGCGGGGAAACCGAGCAGCATCAGCATGTTGCGCATCTGCCCGGCCTCGGTCTTGCCGTTCTGCGGATTGCCGCCGGTGACGATGACCGGCGACTGCGGAAAGAACTGCGCGACGATCAACCCCGTCATCACCCGGCGGCGCAGGATCGCGCGCATGGACCCGTCGGGCGTCAGGCCGTAGCCGAGGATCACGATGGCCGGCTTCGAGAAGTCCTTCGCCGCGGGCGCCGGTTGCGCCTGCGCGATCGCGGGGGACACGCCGCCCAACACGGCAGCGATCGAAACGGCGACCGCGCCAAGCGCGGCTCTCCATCGGCGACGCATGTGCCCTCCGCAACGGTTGGGACTGATGAGAAGGATGTTACTGACGATGTAATCGAGCCGACGCTCTCGTTCGTTACGGCGACACGGCGAGAACAAGATCAATCCGTTTTGCGTTTTGTTGCCCGTCCGGGAGGGTAACGTTCCCGCAGGTCGAAGCGTCATGGCATGAGGGGAGTAAGGGTGAAGGTCAAGAAATTGGCGGGAGTCGTCGCCGCCACCGCAATCGCATTCAGCTTTGGTGCTGTCACGGCCGCGCCCGCCGGGGCGGCTAACAACATCAAGGTGTTCGGTCAGCCCGAGGCGCTCGAGGACGTCTATGGCAACCCGATGATCACCTACATCGTGCACGGGTTGAATCCGAGTTCGGACGCCGTGCCCCACAACGGTCGGCTGTACGAAGCCAACGTGACCAACGAAGGCGGCATTCCGATCGCCGCGCTGTTCAACGCACGTGCTGAAAGCGGACAGAACTATCGGATCGTCGGCGGGGGCATTCCCGGCAAGATCTACTTCGATGTCGTGGGTGACACGCCAAACAGCGTTGTCTACAACGACGGTGTTCAGGATCTGCTGGCGTGGGTTTCGCCGACTCCGATCAGCAGTGGCGCGCCTGACGTCGCGGGCGAGTCCACCGAGGGCGCCGGCGGCGGTGCCGCGGATGGCGGCGGCGCCACCGATGGCGGCAGCACCACAGGCGGGAACGACGTCGCGCCACAAGTCGAAGCGCCGGGACCGTTCGGGCTCAGCGAAGCGGAAGTGGCTGAGCCAGGCTTCAACGACGGCGGCGGGCGTCGCTGATCATGTAGTCACCCGGTATGGCCCTCGTAGCCAAGGGATGTCACGGTCGAGCGATATCGCTCCGCGAGTTCGCGGTAGGCCACGTGATCATCGTGTCACCGTCGGTGAGAAGTCGGGTACTTACAGCTAATGTCGGAGTCGATGCGTTACGACGGTACCGATCTTCCCGATGCCGACACCGCGCTGCCACCGGACTACCGACTTCTCGCCAAAGAGTGGCGCACCGTCGGTGAGTACCTGGCCGCGCGGCGGTCGGTGCATCAGATATCGGCGTGGCCCGCGGGCGACGGGCATCCCGTTTTGGTGCTGCCCGGGTTTCTCGCGGGCGCCGGGTCGACGCAGTTCCTGCGCAACGTGCTGCGCAGGCTCGGGTACCGCTCTTACGACTGGCGGCTCGGCACCAATCTGGGTGTCCGGCCGGGCATGCTCAAGCAGTTGCCTGCCCGGCTGGACGACATCCGAGCGCGCAACAACGGCCGCAAGGTCAGCATCGTCGGCTGGAGCGCGGGCGGCATCTACGCGCGCGAGCTCGCCAGGGCCCAGCCCGATGACGTCCGGATGGTGATCACGCTCGGTTCGCCGGTCCGCGGCAACCAGCAGGCCACCCACGCCTGGCGGATGTGGCGGATCCTCAACCGTAAAACGCAAGCACGGCAAGTGGTTTCAGACGCGGCCCGGATCGCTCGTGAGGAGCCTCTGCCCGTTCCGACAACGTGCATCTACAGCAAGTCCGACGGCATCGTCGCGTGGCAGTGCTGCCTGAGCAGGCCGTCCGCACAGACCGAGAACGTCGAAGTGCACTGCAGCCATCTGGGCTACGGGCACAACCTCGAGACCCTCCGCGTGATCGCCGACCGGCTGGCACAGCCGGAAGGGCAGTGGCGGCCCTACTCGGGCTGACAGTCGATCAATACGGCGTCGCCGACCCGGATGGTGCCCGAACGCAGCACCCGGCATGCCGAACCGGCCCGGCGGCGCAGCGCCGCGGCGGCACCGGGTCCGATGAAGTCGTCGAGCAGTCGGCATGGTGCCGACACCCGCACCACCTCCAGTTCGACGTCGCCGATCGTCAGCCGCGTGCCAGGCTTCGTCGGGATCTCACCCGCGTCCACCGTGATGTTGCGGCGGGTCGCGCCGGCGTCGAACCCGTGGCCCAGTTCGGCCGCCGCCTTGTCGAGCATCTCCTGCGACTGAATGGTGACGTGCCGGTGCCGGGTGCCGTGATAGCGGTCGCCGACCAGACCTCTACCCGCTTCGGCCGTCACCTCGTCGACCACCCGCACCGGAAGCCGGCTGCCTGGCGCGATGTGGATGGCGCTCACCTGCATGAAGCCAGGGTACCGACGTGGCGTAAGCCTGCAGCCGGGCCGATCATTGACGGCATGACTCGAGACGAGATCACCCAACAGATCATCGCCACCCGGCTCGCCAAAGGGCTGACCTGGCAGCAGCTGGCGGACGCCATCGGAAAGCCGGTCGTCTGGACCACCGCCGCCCTGCTCGGCCAACATCCGATCCCGCCGGACGACGGCCGCACACTGGTCGACCTGCTCGGCCTCGATGAGTCGACGGTGCCCATACTCGCGGCCGTGCCGATGCGCGGCGGGCTGCCCACCGCGGTGCCGACTGACCCGACCATCTACCGCTTCTACGAAGCCCTGCAGGTCTACGGCCCCGCGATCAAGGAATTGGTCCACGAGCAGTTCGGCGACGGCATCATGAGCGCGATCAACTTCAGCGTGAGCGTGGAGAAGAAGCCGCACCCGTCCGGGGACCGCGTCGTCGTCACCTTCGACGGGAAGTTCCTGCCGTATGACTGGGTGGCCGCGGACACGGCGGGGTGAAGCGCTGAATTCGCCCGCACAACAAGACCGTTACGAATCAGTGCACCTCAACCGAGTTGCACTGATCCCACCGCGCTCTGTCTAATATTGAGCCGTCCCGGCCCTCGCCGACCCCAACGGAGAACTGTTGACGTCTACTCGCCGTGTCCAGGAAGCTTGCCTGGCGGTTGTGCTCGCGGTCCTGGCTGTGCTCGGCGGTGTGGTGTTGTCCACGACTCCAGCCTGCGGCAACCGTTGCGCGGTGACGGGCACTCCCGTCGCGCACGCCGCGACGCAGCCCGTGGCGCCGCAGCCCGCCGCGGTCTGGGTGGCGCCGGCGTCGGGCGCCGACCACGTCAGCCCGTCGGGACCGGTTCTGGTCACCGCCACGTCGGGGACGATCACGACCGTCGAGATGCGCAGCGATTCGGGCAAGGTGATTTCCGGCGTGCTCACCCCGGACGGGAGCGTGTGGAAGCCGACGACCCAGCTCGGCTACGGCCGCACCTACACCCTGACCATCGCGGCTCGCGGACCGAACGGGATGCCGACCCGCGAGACGTCCAGCTTCAGCACGCTGACACCCGGCAACCAGACCGAGGTGTACCTCGAGACGACGGCAGGCGGGCTGATTCAGGACGGCGCGACGTACGGTGTCGGCATGGTGGTCGTCGCGAAGTTCGACGAGCCCATCGAGAACAAGGCCAACGCCGAACGCCACCTCGTGGTCACGACGAACCCGCCGGTGACCGGATCGTGGAACTGGATCGACGACCAGACCGCGCACTGGCGGCCCGAGAAGTATTACGCGCCAGGCACTACCGTCGACGTGACGGCCAACCTGTATGGCACCCCGGTGGGTGACGGACTGTACGGCCAAGAAGACGAACATGTTTCGTTTCGGATCGGCGACGCGCATGTGTCGATCGCCGACGACAAAACCAAACAGGTGAGCGTCTACGACAACGGCAAGCTGGTGCGCACCATGCCAACGTCGATGGGCATGGGTGGCACCGAGACGTTCGGCAACACCACGTTGAGCTTCTGGACGCCGCCGGGCGTCTACACGGTGCTGGACAAGGCCAACCCGGTGATCATGGACTCCTCGACGTTCGGGCTGCCGATCAACTCGCGGCTCGGTTATCGCGAAACCATCAAATACGCCACCCGAATCAGCACGGACGGCATCTATCTGCACCAGTTGGATTCGACGGTGTGGGCGCAGGGCAACACCGACACCAGCCACGGCTGCCTGAACCTCAACGGCGACAACGCGGCCTGGTTCTACGACTTCTCGGTCCCCGGCGACGTGGTCGAGGTGCGCAACACCGGCGGGCCGCCGCTGAAGCTGTGGGACAACGGGGACTGGACAGTGCCGTGGGACCAGTGGCGCAAGGGCAGCGCGCTGGCTTCCTGAGCGTCCTACGTCACCAGCGACAGCGCGTGCGCGCGCCGCAGCTTCCCCGACGGGGTCTTCGGGATCATCCCCGGCTCGAGCACGACGACGTTGCGCGGGCGCACATCGACTTCGGCGAACACCTCGTGCGCGACCTGCCGCTCCACCCGGCGCACCTGCTGTTTGTCCGCGAACTCCTGGCACTCGACCGCGACCGCGAACGTCTCCCGTGACATTCCCGCGTCCAGCCGTACTGCGACCGCGCACCCCGGCCGCACGCCCTTGACGCGGCCCGCGGCGCGTTCGATGTCGGTGGGGAAGATGTTGCGTCCGGCCATGATGATGACGTCCTTGAGCCGGCCGCAGACGACGACGCTGCCGGTTTCGGTCAGGTAGCCCAGGTCGCCGGTGTCATACCAGCCGCGCTCGTTCTGCGCCGAGATGAAGCCGCCCATGGTGGTGTAACCCCTCGTCACCGGTTCACCGCGGACTTCGATGACGCCGACGCCCCGTGCGGGTAATTCCGCGCCGTACTCGTCGACGACCCTGACCTCCAAGCCCTGCAGTGGCCGGCCCAGCGTGACGAGGCGCCGGGTGTGTCCGCCGGTCACCGGGATGGCGCGGTGCAGCACCGCCAACAGGTTGGCGTCGACCTCGTCGACGACCATGCCGCCGCCGCACTCGGAGAACGACACGGCCACCGTCGTCTCGGCCATTCCGTAGGCGGGGATGATGGCTTCGGGCTTGAGTCCGAACGGCGCTCCGGCGATGCACAGGTCTTCCACATCGACTGGATCGACTTGTTCCGCTCCAGAAAGTGCCCACCGCAGCGAAGACAGGTCGAAGTCTCCGACGGTGGCCTGCTTGCGTAATCGGTTCGCGAACATGTTGTAGGCGAAGTTCGGCGCGGCCGTCATGGTGCCCTTGTACTTGTCAATCAGCCTGGCCCACAACAACGTATCGCGCAGGAAATCCATCGGCGTGATCTTGACGAGCTCGGCACCGACATACATCGGCACCGTCAGATAACCCGTCATACCCATGTCGTGGAAGCAGGGCAGCCAGCTGACGATCACGTCACGGTCCGGATCGAAATCACAACCGGCCATCATCGCCTCCGCGTTGGCGACGACGTTGGCGTGCGTGATCTGAACGGCCTTCGGGGATCCTGTTGAGCCCGAGGTCAACTGCATCAGGGCAACGTCGTCGTCGTCAGTGTCTACCGGCGTGATCGGCGCGCTCGCGAGCAGCGACTCGGCGGTCAGCACCGTCATACCAAGCCCGTACAGCACAGGCGCGGCGGCCATGAACGGATCTGAGATGACGACAGCCTTGGCTGTGATCATGTTGATGACATCGGCTGTTTCCTTGGCCCAGCGGACCAGATCGGTGCGTGGCGTCGGCTGATGCAGCATGGTGACGCTTGCCCCGCGCATCCAAATGCCCTGGGCAGTCGGAGCGATCTCGACTGGGGCTCCTGCCAAGACGGCTACGGCGTCACCGGGTCCGATGCCTGCGGCGGCCAATCCTCCTGCGACGCAGCGGGCTTGGTCATGTACCTCGGCCCAAGAATGTCGAACAGGGATGTGTGGTTCCCCGGTGACCATGCCCTTGGAGCTGCGCTGTGCATTGCGGTACATCGTTTCGGTAAATCGACTCACGCGAATTCCCTTGCCTGCGCGCGATACGCGTAGTTGGGTTCTTGTTCCGGAAAGCCGCTGGGTTCGACGATGCCTGCGGAGGTCCTCGACTCCGCGTTGTTCACCCCAGTAACACCCGCCACCCCGGCTTGGGCGGCGGGTTATTCGCCAGACGCACCGACTGTACAGACGACATACCCGATTGGACGTCGCAGCGCGCCGGATTGAGCGCGGATCATTAGAATTGTGGCCGAAAGTTCGCCAAAATGCCGGTCAATTCCGGGATGCACTGTTCGGATGCCTGCCAGAATCGAAGCCATGAACGGATTCGGTGCCCGCGGCCTCGCGCTGGTCGGGATGTGCGCTGTGATGGTCGGGCTGTCGGCGGTCGCAGATCCGGCAACAGCGGACGCCGACGTCTGCGGGTCGGTCGGTGGCCGCCACGTATCGGTCAACGCCTGCGGCAGCGTCGCCGACGCCATTGCTCAGTGGGCGCCGCCGCCCGCGGAGTACGCGCCGTTACCCGAGGACTTCGAAACCGCACCGCCGCCGCCACCACCGCCCAACGTCAACGTGTGCGCCAACTTCGGACGGCGCATCAGCGTCAGCGGCTGCGTCTAACCGCGCGCAGCCGCTGCGCCAGCCCGGACGCGCGCACCGCCCGCCGCTCGATGGCCGTCCGCACCGCGGCCTCGGCACCTACCACGCGCACCCGCCGTTTCGCCCTGGTCACCGCGGTGTAGAACAGCTCGCGCGTCAGCAGCCGCGAATCCTCCTGCGGCAGCAGCACTGTCACCTCGTCGGCCTGACTCCCTTGCGACTTGTGGATGGTCATGGCGTGCATGGTCTCCACATCGGCGAGCCGACTGGTCGCGAACGACGCGTCGCCGATGACCGCCCGCAGCAACTCGTCCCGCACCACGGTCACGCCGGTGTCCCCGTTGTACAAGCCAAGCCCATAGTCGTTGGCCGTCACCAACACCGGGCGACCCGCGTACCACGCCGACCAGATCGGCTCGCCGGTCTCCTCGGTCAGCCACCGCTCGACCTGCCGATTCCAGTACGCGACGCCGAAGGGCCCCCGCCGGTGCGCGCACAACAACCGATGTTCGTCGAGCACCTCCAACGCGGCCTTCTGGTCGCCGAGGATGGCTGCGGTGCGAAGCGCAACAGCATGCGGCACAAGCACTTTGCGTAATTTGTCCCGGGGATCGTCTGTCTCGACCCATTCGATGTGCTCGCCGCCGGCCCGCAGCACCTCGATGGCCGCGTCCGCATCGCCGTCCCGGATGGCTGAGGCCAGCGCGCCGATCGACTCGCCGAACCGGTGCGACGTCTTCAGCGCCGCGATCTGCGCCTCACCCAGCCCGTCGACCAGATCCGCCAGCACCGCACCGGCTTCCACCGATGCCAGCTGATCGGGGTCGCCGACCAGCAACAGCCGGGAGTCCGGCCGCACCGCCTCCAACAGCCGGGCCATCATCGTCAACGACACCATCGACGTCTCATCCACCACGATCACGTCGTGCGGCAACCGATTTCCGCGGTGATGCCGGAACCGCGCCGACGTGTCCGGCCTGCTGCCCAGCAGCCGGTGCAGCGTCGTCGCGTGCAGGCCGCTCAACGCCTGCTGGTCGGACGACGAAAGCTTGCCGACCTCCAGTTGCACCGCCTCCTGCAGCCGGGCGGCCGCCTTACCGGTCGGCGCCGCCAGCGCAATGCGCAGCCGCTTACCGCTGGCCAGTAACGCCAACAACCGCGCCACCGTCGTCGTCTTGCCGGTGCCCGGGCCGCCGGTCAATACCGTGAGCCCTTGCGACAGCGCGAGTTCCGCGGCCGCCTGCTGCTCTTCGAAGCCCGCAGGGAACAGCCGGTCGATGTCGGGTGTCGGCTGCGCGGGCCGTGGCGTGACCATCGCGAGGATGTCGTCGCACACCTGCTGCTCCTCGAGCCAGTACCGGTCGAGGTACAACAGGTCGCCGTTCAGTCGGAGGATCGGCGGGTCGGCCAGCAGCGGGCTCACCCGTACGGCCTCGGCGAGGTCGGCCATTTCGTCGGATTTCAGGTCGACGCACACCGATCCGCCGCGCAATGCCCGCACCAGGTAGGCGACCGCCAGGGTCACCCGCTCGTCGGGTTCCTTGGCGAGCGCGGTCAGCCGTTGCGCCACATGCACATCCGCAGGCTCGAAGACGTCGTTGATCGCGAGTTCGACGGTCATGCGACCAGCTCCGAGACCGCGAGGATCAATGACGCGGGCGGTTGCCAACTGAACACACCCGTCGGATGCCCGTCGACCACCGGCGTCGACGCGCCGCACATGCCCCGCACGAACAGGTACATCACCCCGCCGAGATGGGCCTGCGGGTCATAACCGGGCAGCCGCCACCGCAGGAACCTGTGCAGCACCACCGAATACAGCAGCGCCTGCAGCGGGTAGTCGGAATGCAGCATAGCCTCGGTCATTCGGGGCCCGTCGTAGTCTGCGGACGTCAGCGGGCGGTCAGCGTCGCCGAGCCAGTTCGTCTTGTAGTCGACCACCACATACCGGCCGCCGACCCGCAGCACCGCGTCAACCGAGCCGCTCAGATAACCGCGCAGCGTCTGCCCACCCAGCGCCGCTCCGGTGAGCCGGTCGGCATACGACGCGAGCGGATCGTCCTTCGATAGGTGCTCGCGGAGCAACTCCCCCGCGTCCCGCAGAGAGCCACCGGCCAACGGGAATTCGAAGTCCATCTCCCGCAAGCGGTCGCGCAGGCCGATCTGACGCAATGTCAGGCCGTCGGCCAACGGGCCAAGCGGGGTGTCGTGCATCGGTACCATCGCCGCCGCCAACTCCGACGCCTCGACATCCACCGGCCACCAGACCGCGTGTTTTTCGATATGCGCCTGCAACTCCGCGGCCAGGTCGCCGGCGAACGGGTCCGCGGTCTCCAGCACCGCGTGTACCAGCGTGCCGAACTTCGCCCCTGTCGGCAGATCCGCCATCGGCGACGGCACATCCGGCCCGGAAGACCGTGCCGCAACCGGAATCTCGGCGACCTCGTCGTCCAATTCGACGACTTCCGGTTCACTGGACACCCCGCTGGTCTCCGCGGCCCGGATCAACCCCGAATACGACGTGCGCCGCCAGGTGGTGTCGATGGCGCGGTGGAAGTGGCGGACCTCGAACGCGACCTCCTCGACGGGCCGGGCGACCGGTGCGGCGTCGGCCACCATCGATTCCTCGATCACCAGCGCGTCGGCGGCCGCCCACTTCTGCAGTCGCGCCATGGCGTCGTCGTCCGAGATCTTGGCGGGCACGCAGCGATCCGGAACCGAACGCTCGCCGGGCTCGCGTCCGCGTAAGAGTCGCGACAGTCCGCCGTTGGGTTCGGCCCACGCCGGCGACCACCACGCCACCACCTGTGACTGCGCCCGTGTCATCGCGACGTACGTCAGTCGGCTATCGTCGCTGGCGTCCTCTTTGCGGCCCTGCGCGGCGACCTCGTCGTAGTCGGCGCTGCCCTTACCGCCGACGTGCAGGCAGCGGGTCTCGCCCTCGTGGTAGAGCACCAGTTCGCGGTCGGAGACGTTGCGGTAGAAGTTGAACGGCAGATACACGACCGGGAACTGCAGTCCCTTGCTCACCCACACCGTCATGATCTGCACCGCCGCCGCATCACTGTCCAGTCGGCGGTTGCGTTCGGTGACGGCGCTTCGCTCTTCGCGTTGTGTCCTCAGCCAGTCGCGAAGCGCGGGTAGGTTGTAATGCTCGCGGTGCGCGGCGTCCTGAAGCAGTTGCGTCATGTGCGCCAGGTCGGTCATGTGGCGCTCGCCGTCCTGCCACGACAGCACGCGGTCACCCATGCCGTTCAGTTGCGCGGCCTCGTAGATCGCGGCGACGCCGCGCTCACGCGCGTGGCTGGCCCACTCGCGCAGGGTCTCGGCGATCCGGTCGGTCAGCTGATCACCGCCTGCGACAAGGGTTTCGGCGGTCTCACCGAAGAACATCGTCGCCGCCACGGCGCGCACCACACCGGAGCGGTGCGGCTGATCGAATGCCTCCAACAACGCCAGCCAATCCGCCGCGGCCTGTGACCCGAACACATCGGAGTCGCCGGTGTACACCGACGGCACCCCGGCGTCGAGCAGCCCCCGATGACAGACGCGGGCATCCTTGTGGCTTTCCACGATCACCGCGACGTCGCCTGCTTCCAGCTTCCTGCCGTCGAAGGTCGCGTCGCTGGCCAGCAGCACACGAATGTCGGCGGCCAAGTCCCTGCTGATGTGTGCCCGCAGGTCGTCGATCGCGAGATTCTCGATTCCCCTGCGACCGAACGTCGCTCGCTTGACCACGCGCAGCCGGAACGGATCACAGCTCGGCGCGCCCGCGAGTCGGCTGCCGCGGTGATGGGCATCGACCTCGTGCACCACGATGCGCGGGTCACCGAGTTCGGCGCCGAGCAGCACCTTCTGCAGCCTCTCGACGAGGGCGCCGTCGCTGCGCCAGTTGGTGCCCAGTGTCTTTTTCTCGCCTGCGGTCTCGGCCGCCGTCAAATAGGTGACGATGTCGCCGCCGCGGAACGCGTAGATGGCTTGCTTCGGATCGCCGATGAGGATGACGGTCGAACGCCCGCTGAACGCGCGATCGATCACCTGCCACTGCACGGGGTCGGTGTCCTGGAACTCGTCGACCATGACGATCGGCCAGCGCAGGTGCATCCTGATGCGCGCGGGGGAGTCGTCGCCCTTCAGCGCGTCGGCCAGACGGGTCAGCAGGTCGTCGTAGCCAAGGATGCCGAGGCGCCGCTTGCGGATTTCCAATTCGGCAGCAACGTCTTTGGCGAATGAAACGCACACCTGGGCCCGGGAGTCCGGTTCCGGGTCGAGCGGTCGCAGTTGCGTCGCCGGATGGTTGACCACCTCGCGCGCCAGCCGTAGGGCGTCCTTGTAGGTGAGGACAGGATCGTCGCGCTCGTGCCCGAAGTGCGCCAGATACAGATCGTCGACGATCTCGGTGATCAGGTCGTCGAGGCTCTCCACCAGTGTGACACCCGTATCGCCGTCGCCGGCCACGCCGAGTGACTTCAGCACGAGTTGGCAGAATTGATGTGTGGTGGCGATGGTCGCGGCATCGAAACCCGCCAACGCGTCGCGCAGCCTGCGGCGGCGGTCCGGTTGTTCCTCCGTGGCTGCCGCTTCGACGAGTTGGGCGCGAACCCGGTCCCGCAACTCCTGGCTGGCGGCGCGGCCGAACGTGATGAGCAGCATCTGGTCGAGCGTCGCGGCGCCCTCGGCGACATACCGAGTGACCAGGCCCGCGAGCGTGAACGTCTTTCCGGTGCCTGCGCTGGCCTCCAGCACCGTGGTCGAGTTCGCTGCGGGCAGTGGGTCCTGCAAGCTGAACGGTGGGATCATTCGGCCGGCCTCCCCGCGCGCAGCATCGGCAGCCACACCCGTTCGGCGTAGTCGCCGAAACCTTTGTCGATCAGAATCGACAGATCGGCCCGCTCGCCCCATGCCCGCACGTGCGCCGGTTCGGCGTCCTCGCCGGGGTATCGGTCACCAGATTTCCACCGGTATCGCGCCTCGCCTTCGGGGCTGTCGCCGCAGTGCCGTGCCGCGGCCCAGGCGTAGGACGTCTTGATGGGCAACGGGATCGGCTCGCGACGCCCGGAGTCGTAGACCGCGACGAGGTCGCGCAGCAGGACCGCCGCATCGACTTCCGGGCGGCCGATACCTTCGGTGCGCAACATGTCACGCTTCTTCGCCCTGCCGATGCAGATCGCCTGCCAATCCCGCGCGGAGTCGTGGGCATACAAGGCCAGCAGCGGAATCCACGACGCCAGCAGGTGCTTGCCGTCCAATTTCGAGTACGTCACCGACACCAGCCGATCACCGAACACCGGCGACACTGTGCCGGTCAACCGCCTGCCGGCGCCGAGGTCGACGTCGACGTCGTAGGCCCGCGGTTCGGTGTTCCGGTAGCGCAGCGCGCGCTGGGCGAGTTGCGCGGCCTGCTTGGTGATCTCTTGTGCCTTGCGCCAGCCGAGCTGGCCGGGAGGCAGTGTGCCGCGGCACCATTCCGCCTGCCGCGCGTCCTGCGGCGACATGCCGCGCAGCATGTCGTGCAGCATGCGGTCGCCGACGGTCCACTCCTCGAGGGCGTTGATGTCGACGGGCATCGCGTCCTCGACTCCGTCCACGTCCCAGGGCAGCGTGTAGTCGAGTGCGCGGAAGAATCCCTTCACCGGATCCCGGTAGAACCCGATCAGGTCCTCGAGCACGACGTCATCGAGCGGTGTGGGCGGCAGCGGGCCGGAGATGAACGGCGGTTGCTCGGTGCGATGGCCGGTGCTGGCGATCGCGGCCCGCTGCACGGTCGGGTCGAAGGTGAACGGTTCGCCGGGTATCAGCTTGCCGGGGATGACGTTGCGAATGTCGAAGGGCTGCAACGGATGTTTGACGACAATGCGGTCGCGGATCCTCTCGCCGGTGGTGAGGTCCAGGGTGTCGAGCAGTTCGGCGAGCGGTACCGCGGGCGGCCGGTCCTGGCCGGAGAACTCGTTGGAGCCGGTGTAGGTGATGACGAGGTTCTCGGTGGCCGCGCCGATCGCGTCGAGCAGCAGTTGGCGATCCTCGGACCGGATGTCGCGTTCCCCCGTCATCGGGTCGCGGGCCAGCACGTCGTCGCCGTCGACGATGCCCAGCCGGGGGAAGACGCCATCGTCGAGGCCGACCAGGCACACCACCCGGTGCGGCACCGAGCGCATCGGCACCATGGTGCACACGGTCAGCGTGCCGGTCCGGAAGTTGGCCCGCGTCGGCCTGCCTGCCAGGTGTCGTTCGAGCAGCGCCCGGATGTCGGGCAGCCGCATGATCGTGTCCTTGCGCGGCCCCGCCGTTTCGAGCACGTCGGCGAATTCGCGTTGCATCTGGCTGGTCTGCCAGGCGTCGTTGTCGTCGACCTTGGTCAGTGAGGTGATGCCGTCGGCCAGCGCGGCCAGCCAATCCTGCAGTGGCCGTGCACCGTTCAGCGAGTCGACGGTGTGCTGGAGGCGGTGGACGTACTCGGCGAGCTGACCGGCCAGCTCGACGCGGTTGCTGCTGACGTCGTCGAGCGGCAGCGTCGTGGCGATCCAGGCATGCGAGTCATCCGACAGTGCGACACCCGCGAGAACGCGGTCGATGCCGAATCGCCACGTGTTGTGGACGAAGTCGACGCCGAACGGCTTCCGGTGCTCTTTGTCGAAGCCCCACCGGATGTTGGCCTGCCTGACCCAGCGGGTGATGCTCTCGAGATCGTCGTCAGTGAAACCGAATCGGGCGCGCACGGGCGCGGTCTGGGCGAGGTTGAGCACCTCGCTGGCGGTGACTCGGCTGCCCGCCAGGGTGAGCAGTTGACTGGCAACGCCGAGCAGCGGGTTGGTCTGGATCAGCGAGCGGTCGGCGAGGCGCACCCGCAGACGATGCGCCGGGTGCGCACCGTGCACGACGTCGCCAAGCCCGAAGTCGGCGTTGATCAACGGCGCGTAGCTCTCGATGTCGGGGCACATCACCAGGATGTCGCGGGGTTCCAGGGTGAGGTCGTCGGCGAGCAGGCCGAGCAGCACCTCGCGCAGCACGTCGATCTGGCGGGCCGGTCCGTGGCAGCTGTGTACCTGGACGGAGCGGTCGCCGGCGCGCAGGGTGCGGCCGTCGGCGCGGACGGTGTTGGCCGCGATATCGGACTGCAGCCAGCCGAGCAGGGTGTCGGGATGGCTTGCGCTGCCGAGATATTCGTCGGTCTGCGGGGCGGCGGGCAGGCTGCGTTGCAGTTCACGAAGGTCGCGGCCGAGGGTGGCCAGCAGCGGATGGTCGACCTGGCGGTGGCTGGTGTCGTCACGGCGGGGGATCGGGCCGTGCTGGTCGGTGAGCCGCTGCCAGAGGTCGTCGCTGGGATGCGGCAACCACAGGTGCAGGTCGTGATGGGTAGTCAGCGCGGTGAGCAGCTCGACCTCGGTGGACGGCAGCCGGGTGTGCCCGAACAGCGACAGCCGTTCGGGTAGATCCAGCGGCGATTGCTGCAATCGGGCAAGGGTTTCGGCGTGCCGCACGTGCGGTGGGTCGGCGTCGACTTTGTCGAGAAGCGCGCGCCACAGCGGCGGCTGCCATGCGAGGTCGGGGTCGATGTCGCCGGTTGTGCGCTGCTCCCAGTCGATCAGCAGCTGCGGGCGCTGCCGGCCGTAGGAGGCGAACAGGCCGGCGAGCCGTCGTGCGACTGCGTAGCGGCGGCCCTGGCGGAGCTCCTTCTCCTCACCTGCTTCGAAGTGGCCGAGGTGGGTGGCCAGCGGCTTGCACCAGGCCTCGGTGCAGCTGGCGTCGATGACGTCGAGCAGCGGCCAGACCATGGCATCGGGCGCCCAGGGGTCGTCGTCGACGGTGCCGGTGATTTCGGCGATCAGCGAGCGCGGATTGCGGAACGCGATGCCCGCGCAGACACCGTCCTGGCCCGCGCCGCGGCCGAGGACGTGGGACAGTCGCTGGCTCAACCAGCGCTCGATGCCCTTGGCCGGGACGATGATCAACTCTTCGGTGAACGGGTCGGCAAGGGGAGTGGACAGCAGCAGGCCCAGACCGTCGGCGAGAAGATCGGTGCGCTCAGCGCGGTGGAGGTGCAAACCCATCGAAGCCCACCATAGGAGGTCGACGACGCTGGAACACTGCGTGTGGCTCCAACCCGCGGCGCACGATTGTGCGCTCGCAGAGACATTCCGCTTCAATCGGGAAGGTGACACGCAATGTGATGGACCGCCCCATCGTCGAGACCGAGTCGGGCAGCGTGCGCGGAACCTTCGACGGCGCCCTCGCCGCGTTCCGGGGAATTCCCTATGCCGCGTCCCCGGTTGGGAACCTGCGCTTCGCCGCACCCCAGCAGCATCCGACGTGGTCGGGCTGCCGCGACGCCGCCCGTCCAGGCCCGTCCGTTCCGCAAGGCCGCTCGCGCCTGGAAGCGATCATGGGTCCGCGCACTCCCGATTGGAACGAAGACGGTTCGCTCACCGTCAATGTCTGGACGCCGCGAGATCCGGTCACCGGCTCCGCCCGGGCCGCCCGACCGGTGCTGGTCTGGTTTCACGGCGGCGGGTTCACCAGCGGCTCCGGCGGCTGGGATTGGTATGACGGCCGTGCCCTCGCTGCCGCCGGCGAGATCGTCGTCGTCACCGCGAACTATCGGATCGGCCCGCTCGGCTTCCTCTATCTGCCGGACGCCGGCGTCGAGAACCTCGGCTTTTTGGACCAGTGTGCGGTGCTCGATTGGGTCAAGCGCAATATCGGCGAATTCGGCGGAGATCCCGATGACCTCACCGTCGGTGGCCAGTCTGCCGGCGCTTTCTCCTCGCTCTACCTGGCCGCGTCACCCGTTACCGGTCCGCTGATCAGGCGCATCATCACCCAGAGCGGCCCCTTCGGGCTGGCACCGCAATCCGGCGCCGAGGCGGCCGCCAGCGCGGGGCGGTTCATCGAGATCCTTGGTGTCAGTGGCGCCCAGGACATGCTCGCCGCGCTGCGCGCCGTTCCGGTCGACCGGCTGCTTTCCGCCTACGGGCAGCTCGCGGCAGAGCTTTCCGCCCCGGTCAAGGTCGCTCCGCCGATGTATCCCGTGCTCGGCGCTTCCGGGATTCCGGTGACCTGGCAGGAGGCGCTGGCCACCGGACGCCTCGACGGCAAGGACTTGCTGACCGGGACCACCGAGAACGAGATGGCCGCGTTTCTGGCTTTCGACCCGCGAATTCAGGCGATCACCGCCGAGGACGCTCGCCAACTGCTGGCCAGACAAGTGGACGGGGGTGCCGCCCTCTACGACCGCGCCGCTGCTCGGCGCCAAGACGTGGCGCCAAGCGACGTGCTCACCGAGGTCGAGACCGAGATCCTGTTCCGCGACGACACGCTGGCCATCGCCGACCACCAAGCCGCTGCAGGCTTCCCGACTTACGTCTACCAGTTCGACTACGCCCCGTCCGACGACCCAGCACATATCGGCGCCGCCCATTGCAGCGAGCTCCCGTTCTTCTTCGACACCATCGACGCGTACCCCGACAGCCCCATGCTCGGCAAGCCCACCGCTGAAGTGCGTGACCTCGCCCATACGTTCTCCCGCGCAGTAGCGGCGTTCGTTGCCACCGGTCTCCCCGCCGACAGTCGTTGGCAGCCATACGAGTCGGCGAACCCAGCGACTGTTCGGCACTTCGCCTGATACCGGCAGTTATGAGTGCGCGGTACCAGCTGCAACGCGATTACGTCGAAATGCTAGCTGCGCCAGCGCCTTCCGAGCTTGCGATGCCGTCGGCGACTTCGCCCTTGAGCTCGTCGACGACTCGTCCGAGTTCGTCGACCATCCAGCTGCCGAGCCCGCGGTTGCGAAAGGCGGCGAGCAACTCCGCGTAGTACCAGAGGTGGTCGTGCGGGTTCTTGCGGTTGAAGCGTTCCCAGAGGCTCGGGCCGTGTTCGTGGTAGTCGCGCAGCATCGACCGCGCGTTGTCGAGTTTGTCGGCGACGGAGACCAGAAGGGTGTCCTGGCCGACCTCGGCGAGGTGGTCGATGTAGGCGCGCTTGCGGTCGAGCCAAGGCGGCTTCGGCTCTTCGGCGGTGTCGCTGCACTCGTCGACGATGCGGGCGACGTCGTCACCGAAGTTGGTGCGGATCTCCTCGAGTGTCGGGGGACCGCCCTGGTCCTCGACGGCGTCGTGCAGGAGCGCCGCGATGGCTTGCGCCTCCGAACCGCCGTCGTCGATGACGAGACCGGCGACGCTGAGTAAATGCCCGATGTACGGGATGTCGCCGCCCTTGCGGACTTGGCTGTGATGTTTGTGCTCGGCGTAGACGAGCGCCTTGGCGAATTGGTCGGTCAGCTTCGGAGTGGAGGTTTGCTCAGTCAAATTCGATGTCCATGTCGATTTCTCCCCTTTCAGCCTGACCATAGCGGGGGGGGGGCCGACACGAGTATTTGCCGTCAGTTCCCCGCGAACCACGCCGTGGCCACCGCCCGCCGCCGCGGCGACTCGAACGGCGTATCGCGCGGTCCCAACTCGCCCACCCGCACCACCCACACCGGGCCGGAGCGGTCGATCGCCGCCAGCGCATCCTCGCCAGCCGCCACCAGCACTCCCATCGATGTCTTGCCCGGATTGCATCCGTACACCGGCACCATGTCGTCAGCCCTTGCGCCCCAATCGATTCCGTTCGGCAGGATGCACCGCGTCCCGTCATCGAGCTGCAGCGCGAACGGCATCGCCACGGGCGGCGGGTCGACCGCGGGTAGCGCACCGGGCTTGGCGAACCGACGCAACCCCCTGCTCCACGGGTCGGCGAGACACAACATGAAGGCCGACGCCGGCCAACACACTTCCGCCGCTGCCTGCGCCGGTTCACAGGAGTAGATGTTCGGCGCGACGGCCGCCGGCGAAGGTCCCGGGCAAACCGACAGGTTCGGCGAGCCCTGTCGATTCACCACCTGATATCCGCCGGCCGGTTCGCCGTTGGCCGATACGGCGGCAACCGTGACGATGCCCGTCGCGGCGGGGGCAGCACTGGCCTGGGGGACCTGCAGCGCGAGAACCCCTGCGAGTGTGAAGACCGCCGACCGCAACACCAGAGCCTCCTCATCCAGGATGACGCATTCGGCCTGTGGCTAAGGCGGAAATCACTAGGCTCGGCTCATGAAGGCAGTCACCTGCATTGACGGCAAGCTCGACGTGGTCGACCTGCCAACTCCGACCCCCGCCAAGGGCCAACTGCTCATCGATGTCCTGCGCTGCGGTATCTGCGGCTCAGACCTGCACGCCCGCCACCATTGCGACGAACTCGCCGATGTGATGGACGAAACCGGCTACCCCGACTTCATGCGCTCGAACCAGTCCGTCGTGTTCGGCCACGAGTTCGCGGGCGAAGTCCTCGACCACGGCCCGAAAACCCGCAAAGCCCTGAAATCCGGCACGCCCGTCGTCGCCCTGCCCTTGCTCCGCCGCGGCGAGGAGGTGCACGCCCTCGGTCTCAGCAGGAAGGCTCCTGGTGCCTACGCCGAACAGATCGTCGTCGAGCAATCCCTCGCCCTGCCCGTCCCCAACGGCCTGCCCATCGCCCACGCCGCCCTCACCGAACCCATGGCCATCAGCTGGCACGCAGTCCGCCGCTCCGAGATCGCCAAGGGCCAGGTTGCCATCGTCATCGGCTGCGGCCCGATCGGCCTGGCCGTCATCCTGATGCTCAAGGCCCGCGGCGTGCGCACCGTGATCGCCAGCGACTACTCCGCCGGCCGCCGAGCGCTTGCCACCACCTGCGGCGCCGACATCGTCGTCGACCCCGCTCAGGACTCGCCGTATGCAAAGGCAACCGGCCACGGCCACCTCGAAACACCGCCCGACGTTCTCGATCTCGTCATCGGCACGATCGAGAAAGTGCAGAAAGCCCGCCTGCCGTGGTGGCACGTCTGGCGCGCCGCCGACGCCGTCGGCGCCGCCACCCCCAAGCACCCCGTCGTGTTCGAATGCGTCGGCGTGCCTGGCATCATCGAACAAATCATCACCAGCGCTCCGCTGTTCTCCCGCGTCGTCGTGGTCGGCGTCTGCATGGGCGCCGACAAACTGAGGCCCTCGATGGCGATCGTCAAAGAGATCGACTTGCGCTTCGTACTCGGTTACACCCCAATGGAATTCCGCGACACACTGCACATGCTCGCCGACGGCAAGGTCGACGTCACTCCACTGATCACCGGAACCGTAGGCCTCGCGGGCGTCGAGAACGCCTTCACCGCGCTCGGCGACCCCGAAAAGCACGCCAAGATCTTGATCGATCCCAAGAGCGACAGCTCCAGCCCGAGGCTCTAGACTCAACCCAGCTTCACGAGTTGCCGTCGCCAAGCTCCGACTTGACGGCACGCCAACCCCACGCTCGTGGGTGGCTCGGATGACGAAGCGGCCGCACCGACCGGTGCCGGCAAGAGCGCCTCCCCAGCGGAGGCCCCGAAAAGGGAGCTGCATGCGCAAGCACTTCTTCCGCTCGTTCGTCGCTGATCCCGTGTGCGCGTCCTCGGACCCCGGCCACCACATCGACGTCGGGCGCTATTTCATGGCCGTCGCGAAGTCTGCGGTCACCATCCCGGTGAAGGCCCATGTGCGCGACGGACTGGTCCGTCTGAATACGGCCGAAACCCTTTGGCACCACCGCCCCGACGATGTCTCCTACGCGCTCGCGAGCACCGACGGCCACGCCGAGTGGGCCCCCGAATGGCAGGTGCTGCTCGTACCGGGCGCAGCCCTCGCCGACGAGCGAACCGTGTTCACCCTCGCCCATCCCGACGAATACACCGACTGCGCAGCCGAACTCAGCCTTGTTCGACCCGGTTGGCACCGCTGTTGATCACGTCCGGCGAACCGGAGTGGTAGATCACCACGTTGTTGACGCCCGACGCGGTGATCTGGTCGGACCCATCGAGCGTGACGTTGTTCTGCATCCCCGACACCGTGACTCTGGTGCAGTGACCGGTGATCGTCACCGTGTTGCCCATCCCGCTGACGGTGACCGGGTTGTCGTTGCATTCCAGTGTTCTGTGCTCGCCCATGCCTGACACGCTGAGTTGCTCACCGGGCGCCGCGGCGGTCGGTTGCGACGGCATGCTCGGTGCCGACGGCACACTGATGCTCGGAATCGTGACGCCAGGAAAGCTCGGGATCGAACTCGTCGACTTCTGAACGATGAACCAGCCCACGCCGCCCGCGATGATCAGGAACACCACGGCGGCGATCCCGAACACCACCCACGGAATGCCCGCCGACGACTTGCGCGGCGGCTGCGACCACGGCGCGCTGTAGCCGGGCGGCCGGTACGGCCCCTGCGCCTGTGGCGGCATCGGCGGCAGCGGCGGCGGCGCATAGCCGGCGTACCCGGACGCACCCAGTTCGGTGGCCCTTGCCGTCTCGGCGAGCGGTTGCTCGAGCGCCCTGATCCGCGCCTCGGGATCGTCCTGTGGCTCCATGCGCCGATGGTCCCATAGAGGTGGGTCCCGCGTGTGGTGGTTGGCTGCGGCCTGGGTTTGCTAAAAATGCTGCAACGCGCGCGTACCCTTTTTTGCGGAGTTGACCACCATGCGCCACGCCACGTCGACCACGGCAGGGCCGCCGCCCCTGCGCGGCCGAGAAGACGAGCTGACGCTGTTCAACGCTCTGCTCGACGCTCTCGCCGATGGGAGCGGCGGCGTCGTGGTCGTCGAAGCGGCACCGGGAATCGGCAAGAGCCGCTTGGTCGCCGAGGTCATGGCGCTTGCCCGGCAGCGCGGCGTGCGAACGCTCTACGGCGAAGCGTTCGAATATCAGCAGTCGGTACCGTTCTGGCCGCTTCTCGTGGCCACTGTGCACGCCGATCCGCCGGTCGGCGACATGGAGGCGTTGACCCGGCTGGGCCCTTCTGCCGACATGCGGTACTGGGTGACCCACGAGGTCGGTGGCGCGATCGCGCGTGCCGCCGCGCAGACACCACTGGCCATCGTGCTCGAGGATCTGCACTGGGCCGACAATGCGACGTTGACCGCGTTGCGTGCGCTGACACGGGATAACGGAAGTGTGTCCCCGCTGTGGATCTTCACCGTGCGCAGCGGCGCTGGCGGACCCGCAGTTCTCGATACGATGACAGCGCTGGAGCGCGAAAACGCCACATTCCTTCGGCTGCAGCCGATTGACGATCGGGCAGTCGCCGACATCGTGCAGGACGCCATCCGCGCGAAAGCCGACGACTCGCTGCTGAAAATGTCTGTCAAGGCGCACGGTAGCCCGTTCCTGCTGCATGAGATGCTGCGCGGACTCGATGAGGACAACCGGCTCACCAGGACACAAGGCAGCGTCGCGGTCAGTGGCGACGAGCTGCCGCGCCGGCTGACATCGCATATGAGGCAGCGTCTCGAGCATCTGTCGGTCGAGACGCGCGAAGTCGTTTCGGTCGCCGCAGCGCTGCCAGATCGGTTTTCGGTGGTATTGCTCGCCGCGATGATGCAACGGTCGCCGGCATCGCTGGTGACGGCCATCGACGAAGCGGCGCGCGCCGATCTCCTTCTCGAGACGGGCGAGAAAATGCGGTTCCGCCACGACTTGCTGCGCGAGGCCACCAGGCGTTCGTTACCGCGCTCGCTGCTGCGGGCGATGGAACGGCAGTCGGCCGCCACCTTGCTGGAGATGGGTGCCTCGCCGGAACACGTTGCGACGCAACTGGTCCGCAGCGCCGATCCGGGTGACCGGCCCGCGATCGACGCGTTGCGGCGCGCCGCCGCCTCGGTGTCACGGGGCGACCCCGGCGCGGCCGCGGAGTTGAGTCAACGCGCCTTGGAACTGCTGCCCGAGCAGGACCCGGAACGCGGGAAGCTGGTCACCGAGACGGTGGTGTACCTGAATCAAGCGACTCGCTACGACGAAGCCCGCGAGTTGGCCGGCCGTACATTGTCGGCCCGCATGCCCGCCGAAGCGGAGGCTGGAATTCGGTTGCGGCTCAGCTCGGGCGCCGAAACTCCTCAGCAGCGCGTCGAGATGAGCGAGCGCGCGCTGCAGTTGCCCGACGTCAGCGATTTGACTCGGATTCGGCACCAGGTCTGGCTGACCTACAACCAGACGATCAATTGGCTGCCAGGACGAGGCACCACCGCGGTCGGTGACGCCGCATCGCTCGCGGCGTCAAGCGGTGACGTCGAGGCGACAATGGTTGCCGAAACAGCCGTTGCGATAGCCGAGTTCACCGACGGTTTCGTCAGGCGTTCGGCGCAGCGCATGCAGGACCTGCACGACCGGGCGCGCGGCGGAGAAATCACGCTGGGCCACATCGTCGCCGGCATCCACTGGCCCACGATCCTCGCATACGCCGATCACCTCGATGAAGCCACGACGCTGGCTGAAGACGGCGCCCGAGTGGCACGGCAGCAGCGCGACGGATTGTCAATTCCGAGTTGGACGCTCAATGAGGCGTTGGTGTACTTGGCGGGAGGAAGACTCAGCGACGCGCGTGCTGCAGTCGAATCCGTCCCCCGGGCCGACTGGGGAACGGCCACCGAGATCAACATGAACCGGATGCTGTGCCTCGCCGAGATCGGAGTCCACACTGACGATCGTAACCTGCTGCAACAGTTGATAATCGAGGCCCGCGATGCTCAAATCGAAGGCTCCCCTCTGGTAACGCGCGGCGCGGCATACGTGTTGGCGCTGGCGGCCTGGCACCGCGGTGACGTCGATGAGGCATTGCGTCTACTCAGCGGCGATGCCGCAATGCTGGTAACGCCGCTGTTCGCCAATCTGTTTCATCAGTTGCTGTTGACAGCCCGGGTGGCAACCGTCACAGGCGATGCCGGTTTACGGGCCCGCATGCTGGACTGCGCGGGGTTGCTCGAGCGCGAGCGACCACCGGCCGCGACCGCGACGGCGGTCACCGACTATCTGTACGGGATACTCGAACGCGACGCGGAACGACTGATTGGCTCCGGCGAGGCGTTGGATCGCCTCGGCTGGCCATTGTTGTCAGCAGGCGCCGTTGAAGACGCGGCCGATGAGTTGCTGCAACTCGGTCAGCATTCAGAGGTGCTACATCAACTGAACCGTGCGTTCGACACCTACACCGCATACGGGGCGTTGGCAGATGCCCGACGCGTCGGCCGCGCATTGCGCCAACTGGGCGTCGAGCGACGAATCGGGTCTCACCCGCGTCCGAGAACCGGATGGGAAAGCCTCAGCGAGTCCGAACTGCGTGTGGTCAGCCTGATCGCAGGCGGTGCCACCAACACTGAAGTCGCTGAGCATCTGCGGCTTTCTCCGCACACCGTGAAAACCCATGTGCGCAACGCGTTCAGCAAGCTGGGCATCAACTCGCGGATCGACCTGCGGCGGCTTCTGCGCTCCGACAATGCGTCACCGCCTTCGTGAACCCACACCGTGATCGCGGATGCCTTTCACAGCAGCTGTGACGGCGCGCGCCTTGAGCACCGGCCAAGTGCTCAAACCGAAACACCACAACGGCAATGGCCACGGCTTCTGCCGCTTGCACTTGTCTCGGCCCGGTTCGAACTCCAACCATGGCGTCCATACAGGCGGCTGGTCTTGGGCGTCTTCTGCGGTCGTGGATGTCTTCGCGTCGGGCTCGAGGGGCACGACATGCAGCTCTGGAGCAACCCCCGCCGCCCCCCGGTCGTCCGCCGAGGCGGGGCCGGCGAACACAACAGCCGCGGCGATGAGCAATGAGGCTCTCACCATCAGGTGGCACCCCCGCCGCATGGCGTCACGCAGCTTGCGCTGATACTCGAGAGAGGCTGGCGCGAAGCTGTCTTCGCCCTCGATGCAGTCGCGAGGACACCGTTCCGATTGGGCAATCCGTGATGACCGCGATCTCCTTGCAGGTGAACTGGAGGACATCTGCGTAGTAGAGGGCAGTGCGGATTCCGTCGTGCAGGCCTGCCAACGCGGCGCGCACGTTGTCGTCAGTCATCGCGTCGAGCGCACAGTCCTCTGCGGACGGAGAGACGTGCGCATGCAACGCTTCCAGTTGCAACTCGGATATGCAGTCCGCCGAGACCTCCGGGGGGCGGCATCTGCTCTTGCGGTACTGGCTGATCCACGTGTTATGCAGAATGCGATACAGCCAGGCCTTCAGACTGGTGCCTTCCCGGAATGAATCGAAGCCCGCGTACGCTCGCAGCAGTACTTCCTGTGTGAGATCTTCGGCATCTTGTCGGCTGCGTGCCATATACAGCGCGCGCGCCATAATCTGGTCGGCCATCGGAACCACGTCTCGGTGGAACCGGTCCATGACGGTGTTCATGATTGCGCCGCAACGGCCTGCTCGATTCCGTCACCGACCTCTTTGTCGATGTTCTTCCAGTACTCGAACGCCCGCTGCAATACCGGTTCGGACACGCCATCACGCAGATGCCCGGCGACGTTACCGACCAGCCTGTTACGCGCCGGTGCATCCATCACTTCCCGCACCAGGATGCCGGCCTGCGTCCAGTCGTCGTCATCTGGCCGCAAGGTGTATGCGGTGCGGACCATTTCGCCGTCGGCGTACCAGCTGGCCTCGGCTGTTCGGCTGGGATCGGCTTGTGGGCCGCCGTACGAGTTCGGTGCGTAAACCGGATCGGAGGCGTTGGCGATTCGCATACGGCCGTCTTTCGAGTAGCTGTGTACGGCGGCTTTCGGAGCGTTGACAGGGATTTGTTTGTAGTTGACCCCTATTCGTGCCCGATGCGCATCCCCATAGGCGAACGTCCGTGCCAGCAGCATCTTGTCGGGGCTCAGCCCGGTGCCCGGCACCTGGTTGGCGGGAGCGAATGCAGCTTGCTCGATCTCGACGTGATGGTCGGTGAAGTTGCGATCCAATACCAGCTTTCCGACGTCAACGAGCGGATAGTCGCTATGGGGCCAGACTTTCGTCAGGTCGAACGGATTCACTCGGTAGGTTTTCGCGTCGTCGAACGGCATGATCTGAACCTTCAACACCCAACTCGGATAGTCGCCGCGCTTGATCGCCTCGTACAAGTCGCGCTGGTGGTAGTCACCGTCGACACCGGCCAGTCGGTCGGCCTCCGCCTGCGTGAGATAGTCGATGCCCTGATCCGAGATGAAGTGGTACTTCACCCACGAGATCCGGCCCTCGGCGTTGACCCAGCTGTACGTGTGGCTGCCGTACCCGTGCATGTGGCGCCACGTTCGGGGAATGCCGCGATCACCGAACAACCACGCCACTTGATGGGCGGACTCCGGTGAGAGCGTCCAGAAGTCCCACTGCATGTCGTTGTCCCGCATGCCCGTATCGGCGCGCCGCTTCTGCGACCGGATGAAATGCTGGAATTTCATTCCGTCCCGGATGAAGAACACGGGCGTGTTGTTGCCGACGATGTCGAGATTGCCTTCTGTCGTGTAGAACCGCAGTGCGAAGCCGCGCGGATCACGCCAGGTGTCGGGGCTGCCGCGTTCCCCGGCCACCGTCGAAAATCGGGTCAAGGTGTCGGTCTTGGTGCCTGGCTGAAACACCGCGGCGCGGGTGTAGGCGCTCACGTCGGCGGTCACTTCGAAATGGCCGAATGCGCCGGAGCCCTTGGCGTGCGGTTGGCGTTCCGGAACCCGCTCCCTGTTGAAGTTCGCCATCTGTTCGATCAGGTAATTGTCGTGCAGCAGGATGGGGCCATCCGGGCCGATCGTGAGCGAATGGTCGTCACTCGGCACGGGTATGCCCGCGTCGGTTGTGGTAGGAATTCCGTTCTGGCTGTTCACTATTCGCTCCTGTAGTTGATTCGTCGTGACTCCGATGCGAGCAGCGGGGTGTGCATATCGACGTTCTGTCCGACATCGCGCAGCAGATCGGCGATCGACGGCTCGGTATCGTCAAGGCTGTCGCAGACGCTGCGAATCGTGGTGATCAGCACCGCGATTCGGTGGGTGATCATGTTGACCGCGGCAGTGGCGCACCGCTCGCCGGGACGCAGCCCCGGCACAACTGGCGGAATGTCGGTGAGGACCAGGCGCCGGATGCCGTCACGGTCAAAGCCGCGCACGACGTCGGCGACGGTGCCGGCTGCGCGGCGCGCAGTCTCCACGACACCTTCCAGTTGTTGCTGCATCCCGGTGAACCTTGTTCCGATGAAATGCGCGTGCGCCTCTACCGCTTGTACGTGCAGTTCGAACAGCTGGCCGAGCACTGCCTGCAAGTCTTGCCGCAGCGTCGGCGTGGTGGAGGTTTCCGACATGGCTGCCTGCGCCTATTCCGGCCAACTGTTGCCGAGGATGGTTGTCACGAAGTCGTCGCGAACGAAGGACGGGTCGAAATGCGCGAGCACATCGGCATTCATGGTGCCGAAGGTGCTACGCGGACGGTGCTTCATACCCTCCGTAAACGCCTGCAAGATACGTTGTTTGAAGTCGGGACGCGGGTGCGCGGCGGTGACCGCCGACAGGTCCTCCTCCGGAAGATCGTCTCGCCCGAAACCAAGGACGTCGGTTTCCACTCCGGCGGTCACCAGTGCGATCTCAGGCTCGAGAAATTCCGGCACGCCGGGGGTGGTGTGCAACGCGATGCTCAGCCACACCCGGCGAGCATCGGTTTCGGCGACCCCATGTTGCAGCAGGAAGTCGCGAGCCGCGTTGGCGCCGTCGACCTCGAACCGCAGACTCGACGAAGTGCGGTACGGGTCCGTCAGCCCGATGTCATGAAACATCGCCCCCACGTACAGCAGTTCGAGGTTGGGCGCGAGACCGCGGCGCCTGCCCTGCAGTGCGCCAAAGAAGAACACCCGGCGCGAGTGGTCGAACAGCAGATCGTTTTCGGAATTGCGGATGTAATCGGTGGCGTCGCGCGTGAGCGCGGTGTCGGGAACGGTGATGCCTGCGACGGTGTCGAGTAGATCGGTGCTCATGGATCAACTGTGCTGTCGGCGTCGGTTCCTGACCATCACCCGCCGGGTGATTTTTAAGGCCGGCGCTGTGCCAGTTGGCTACGCGAATTGATGCCGAGTTTGGCGAACGCGCTTCGGACATGGGATTTGACCGTGTGCGGCGACAGGTGCAACCGCTCGGCGACAGCGGAATTCGTTGCGCCTTCGCCGATCAGGTTGACGACCTTCAACTCCGCCTCTGTCAGGCTGTCCCAGCCGGTTTTGTCGCGCGGATGGCCGGCGATCCTGCGCGTCACTCCCAGCGAGCGCAGGTGGCGAGCGACCCTGCGGGCGTCGGCCACCGCTTCACAGTCGACGAACCGATCGAACGCGGTGTTGAACGCCTCGACTGCCGCCGCGTTACTGCCCACGTGGGCCAGCGCCGCGCCCGCGTCTTCGGCGGCGGATGCCGACAGCAGCGGACGATCGGTGGACAGGGCTGCGGCAGCGTCGACCAACGCAGGGCCGTCGCGTTCCAGGATTCCCGTGGTGTAGCCGCTGATAGCCGCGAACAGCGGAACCTCGCTGCGGTCATGGTCCAGCAGTTCCAGGCTGCGCAGCACGCGTGCCCGCAGTCCCGCGTCACCGGTGGCCACCGCGATCTGTGCGGTCCTGGTCAGTTTGTCGAAGGCGTTGGGCCACAACGCATTCAGCACCGGCGGTCCGTCACCGCTCAACCAGCGGGCCGCTTCGTGCATGTCGCCGCAGTGCCACGCGGCCAGCGCGAGCACGAACGCCGCGCCGCGGTTCACCAGTGTGATTCCGCTCGGATTGGCCGCACGCACCTCGACGACGCTGCGCTGCAACAGCTCCTGATCACCGGTGTGTACTGCGACTTCGGCCAGCAGCAGCCAGCGGTTCATGCTCATCTCGCTGGTGGTACCCCATGAGGCCGGTGCAACCGATTCCAGCGTCGAGCGCGCGGCAGCCAACCGCCCCGCGGCGAGGTCGAGCTCCGCCCCCTTCAGGGCCCACAGGGCCGAGGCCATGTCGCTGCCGTCGCGGCGTGCCGATTCGACCCCGACGCGGACGACGGTGGCAGCTTCATGGCACCGGCCGATGAAGCACAGCACGTTCGTCCGATGAACGCACGCCAGCACGTTCGCGAAGGTGGGGTCGTCGCCGCAAGCCGGTAATTCGAGGCTCTCGAGCCGCTCGAGGGCGCGCAGGGCGCGCCCGTCGACATAGTCGAGGATGGCCAGCGATATTCCGGTGATGAGTCGGCTCTCCGAATCACCGGTGGCCTCGGCGGCGGCCACGGCCGGTGCAATGATCGACTCGTCGGGTGGCATGCCGCTGACCGCGTGGTTGCACAGCAGCCAGGCGTGATGACGGGCGCGGGTGGCGTCGGTGATGTCGGGCAATTTCAGTGCGCGCCGATTCTGCTCGACGCGGTCTTCCAACGAGTCGGCGGCCGCAGGCGTGCGCAGCCTGGCTTGGGCTTCGTCCTCGGGCGACAGGTGTTGCAGCTCCGCCGCTGCGAGATCTTCGGCCTCCTGGTAACGGGCCGACCGGTTCAGCAGGCCAACGGTTTCGGTCACCAGCGACCCCCGCTGAGGATCGTCGGCCGGCAACAGCTCCAGCGCTCGCCTGCTCAGGTCCGCGGCGCCGCTCTTGTCGGTGGCCGCCACATATCGGGCGGCGTCGCGCAAGACGGCGATGGCCGCCAGGTCGCCGACGTCGGCGCTGCGCACAAGCTGGGTGGCCACCTCCGTCGGGGCGGCGCCCATCTCCAACATGACGGTTGCCGACTGGCGCTCTATGGCGCGCCGCAGCGATCGTGGCAGCGATTGTCGGGCGGCATCACGAATCAGGTCGTGGCGGAATCTCAAGTAATCGCCGTCCTCCACAAGAAGATCGGCGCGCACGGTCTCCTGCACCGCCGACACCAGAGCGGCGGGCTGGCGCTCCATCATCTGCGCCAGCAGCGCGGCGGTGAACCGGTCGGGTAGCACGGCGGCGATCTGGATGACCTCCTTGGCGCTGTCGGACAACGCGTCCAACCGCTGACTCATATTCGCGCTCATCCGCCGAGGCAAGGTGTTACCCGTGGCCACCGCGCAGCCGCGGGTGACGCGCAACCGGCTCTCTTCGTCCAGACCGCCGAGAATTTCGCTGATCAGGAATGGGTTTCCGTGTGCCTTGTCGATCAGGTTCAGCAGCGAGACGTCGGCGCGGGCCCGCACCGCGTCCTCGACCATGTCGATTACGCCGTCGCGCCCGATGGCCGACAGCCGGATCAGCGCCGCGCCCCGGCGCTCCAAATAGTGGACAAGATCGCGGACCGCGGGACCGCCCGCGCCGGTGCGGACGCTGAGCACCCACAGCACCGGTGACTCGTCGGGCAACACCGTCAGGGCCCGCACGGCCAACAGGGTGCCGATATCCGCCCAGTGAATGTCCTCGAGCAGGATCACCAGCGGTGCGTTCGCCGCTGCCGCAGGGATCGCGCTGCGCAGGCTGTGCACCACCCAGTAATGCGATTCCGGCGAATTGCCCAGCTGCTGTAGTGCTTTCGCATCTCCGACCGGTGTGTCGGAGTAGACCGTTGCGGTGAATAGGGAAAAGAACGGCACGGTCTGCTGGTATTCGAAGGCCTGACCGAACAGCGTCCGCATGCCGGCCCGCTCCGCCATCAGCCGCGTTTCGGTCAGCAAGCGGCTCTTGCCGATCCCCGGCGAGCCCTCGACGATCAGCACTCCGCCGCGTCCATGGCCCAGTGTGGACACCAGCGAGCCGACGACCTTAAGTTCGGCGGCCCTGCCTCGAATCGGCCGGGGTCGGGATGAGGCGGACGTGCATGACCGGCGATCGATCGGATCGATGACGCTCGTCACGTCATCGACAGTGCCGCCTGCCGCGGTCCTTCGCATCCACCAGTGCCTAGCAGTCGGCTAGTTCAGCACGTATTCGAGCTGGCTGCGCGAGGTGATGTCGAGCTTGGTGAAAACTTTGCGCAGGTGGTACTGCACTGTCTTGGAGCTGATGAACAGGCGGGTGGCGATATCGGGGTTGGACAAGCCCTCGCGCGCTAGTCGTGCGATCTGAGCCTCCTGAGCGGTCAATTCCGGTGTCCGCATGACGGCGGTCCGCTTACGCGACGTCTCGCCGGTCGCGAGCAGCTCACGGTTGGCGCGCTCGGCGAAGGCCGCCATCCCCATCGACTCGAACATCTGGTGAGCAGTGCGCAGATGTTCACGGGCGTCGACGCGCCGCCGGTCACGGCGCAACCATTCGCCGTAGATCAGGTGCGCACGCGCCAGTTCAGTCCGCACCCCTCCCCGGTCGAACCGCGCGATCGCCTCTGTGTAGAGGTCTTCAGCCTGCTGGCCGTCGGCCAGAAGAGCCCGCGAGCGTGCCCCCACGGCCAGTGCCCATTCCGTGCCACTGGCGTCGGTCATCTCGATGAGCCAGCGCAACGTTTCGGCGGCTGCCTCGACCATCCCGGCGCGGACCGCGGCCTCTATGTGCTCGGCCGCCGCCCAATTCGCGACGCCCGGATATCGGACGTCCGGATACTCCTGGTGGTACAGCGCCTGTTCGGCGGCGGCCATCGCGTCGGTGTACTCGCCGAGCCCGTTGTGCAGAACAGCTTTGGTCCACTCGGCGACTGCCATCCCGATGCCTTCTCCGCGATGTGGCACCTCGCGCGCGGTCTGGTCGATCAACGCGAATGCGTCGGCCCGGTTGCCGCGCAGCGCGGCCAGTCGCATCGCGGCGTAGGGCGCGAGGTTGCCGCCCGTTGCCTCGGTCACCGCCCGCTGTTCCTCCACGAGCGTGCCCGCCGCCGTGAGGTCCCCAGCGAACAGCAGCAGCATGGCGCGGGTGCTCAGCGCCAGAGGAAGCTCACTCAACGCGCCGGTCGTCCGCGCGAGTTCGAGATAGCGGGCCGACAGCGGGTCCCAGTGGTCGTCGTCCCACAAGTGCAGGGCCGCCAGGTTGATCAGCCACATCCACCGCAGTTCCTCGTCCGGCGTCATGTCCTCACCGAAGGTGGTGAGCGCCGCCCGCAGGTCACCCACCGCCGCCGGGTAGCCGACCGCGAAATTGGTCGCAAGGCCGTCGAGCAGGCGATCTGTCGCGCGCGGCGAATGTAGGGGCGCAGGGGTATCGATGGCGGCCCGTGCCACCACGAGGACGTGCCCACCGGGGGTGGCGAGCCGTCCGGCGAACGCGGCGGCGTTGATCGCGTCCAAATAGGTCTGGCGGGCAAGGCCCGCATCGATGGGCTCGAACCGCTTGGCGGCTCTGAGCAGGAGCAGCGGAGCATCACCGCCGCGGTTGGTCGCGAACGCCAGTGCGCCGCGCAGCAGATCGATGCTCGCCTGCTGGGCTTCGTCAAGCGGTCCGTTCTCGGCCATGGCGAGCAGTTCCGTCGCCGCGTCGAACGCGCCGGCCTGAAATTTGGTGCTGGCCGCGGCGAGCGCCCGCCCGGCACGGTGTGCCGGGTCCAGGGTCAGCAGCGCGGCGCGTTCGAGGAACGCGGCGGCCGCGGCCAGTCCGCCGCGGGCGCGCGCCTGTTCGGCGGACCGCTCCAGTGCCGCTGCGATTTCTTCGTCGGGCCCCCGGCTGGCCTCGGCCAGGTGCCACACCCGCCGGTCGGGATCCAGTGCGGGATCGGTGACGTCGCCGAGCGCGCGGTGCGCCGTGCGGCGGTCGTCGAGCGGCGCCGACCAATAGGCCACGGCACGAGCCAACGGGTGGCGAAACCGCACCCGCGTCCCGATTTCGGCGATCCCCGCCTCGATTGCGGCATCGGCCGCCGCGGCTGGGATGCCGACCTGTGCAGCCGCTCGCCACACCAGACCGGGGTCTCCGGTCGGGTCGGCCGCGGCGAGCGCCAACAGGCGGCGGGTGTCGGCAGGAAGTTCGGCGATGCGGCGACGGAAATTCTCCTCGACCGCGCCGGACAGCGGTTCCGCGGCGGGCACACCGAACCCACCGGCCAGGTCCGCGGGCGACAGTCCGCGCGGAAGCTCCAGCAGCGCAAGAGGATTGCCCCGTGTCTCCGCGACGATCTGATCGCGCACCCGCTTGTCGAGAGGACCAGGAATGGCCGAAGACAGCAGCTCACGCGCCTCGCTTTCGGGCAACCCCTCCACGAGCAGGTCCGGCAGGCCTGCCAGCTCGTCACTGGGTATTCGGGTCGCGAAGATCATTCCCACCGACTCCGCGCCAAGCCTGCGCGCCACGAACGCGAGCACCTGCGCCGAGGCTCGGTCCAACCACTGTTGATCGTCGATCAGGCACAGCAGCGGCTGCTCTTCGGAGGCCGCGGACAGCAGGCCCAGTACGGACAACCCGATCAGGAACTGGTCCGGCGCCGCCCCCGCGACCATTCCGAACGCGACGCGCAGCGCCTGTCGTTGCGGCGACGGAAGCTCGTCGAGACGGTCCAGCATCGGCGCGCAGAGCTGGTGCACGCCCGCGAACGGCAGTTCCATTTCCGACTCGATGCCAGACGTGCGCACGACCCGGCAGTCCGGCACCCGGCCTGCCAGGTTCTCGACGAGCGCGGTTTTCCCCACTCCGGCCTCGCCGTGCACGACCAGCGCGCCGCTCTCGCCGCGGCGCAGCGCCGCCACCAACAGGTCGAGCGCCCGGCTCTCGGCGCGGCGGCCGGTCAGCTTCGATGCCGGGCTCCCTTCCGCCGGGTTTGACATGGAAACCGACCGTAGCGGAGCCGCTGCCAGCAAATGGGATATTTGGGGTCATCACCATGGCGTCATACGACAACCCTGCAGTTCGCATACCGCGCCATCCGAATTGCGCATTCGCGGCGTGTCACCGAACTCCTGTGGTCTCATTGAAATGTCAACAGCACAGCATGACCTTGGGGTTTGGGGGAACACCGATGGCGACGCTGACCGAACTCCGCGACAGGGGAGCGGAGTTGTTCACCGAATTGATGACCGTCCAGGAGCCCGGGCACGCTACGCCGCCCATTCATCTTGACGGACAGCGCTTCTCGTGGTTCGACGCGCAGCAGGGCGTCGACGCCAGCCTGCTTGCACTACGGTTGAGTGCCGCCGCCGCCACCCGGTCCGGCGAGACGGCGGGCCTGTCCGCCGCGCTCGCCGTCGTCGACGAGGAACGCACGCAGCAGGATCCCGAACTGGTCCGCCAGGGCTTCGCCCTGTTCGTCACCCACAACGACCGTGGGCGTCGACTCTTCAAACCCCGAGTGGTGCAAGCCGCGCCGGGCATGTTCACCGCGCCGACCGCCAAGCGGATCGGGCGGCGACTCTCCATCGGAGGCCTGTCACCGGATCTCGACTACTGGCGCGAAGACATGCTCGCCAACGAACACCACCAGCACTGGCACGAGGTCTACCCGTGGACCGGCCGCCCGCCGGAATCCTTCCCGCAGTGGGTGCAGACAGTCACCAACGCCGAGAAGGTGACGCTGCTCGACACGATCTCGCCCGGTCCCAATTGGTCCGCCCAGTTGCAGAACGCCAGCCCGACACAGGTCGCCCAATTCGTCGTCAACGGACTCAACGGGCAGGGCCGCCGTCGGCTGATCAACGCGGCGTTCGCCGAACCGCCGACGTTTCCTCGCGCGCTGTACCGCAAGCTGTTCCGGCTCAACGACCGCCACGGCGAGTTGTTCCTCTACATGCACCGGCAGATGCTGGCACGCTACGACGCCGAACTGCTCTCGCACGGCAAGCAGCGGGTGAAGGCCTTCACCCCGAACCAGTGGCCGAGCCCGATACCCGAGGGATACGACCCGGAAGGCCTACGCGACCAACAAGGCGTCCTATTCACGACCCGCAAGCAGAACAAGACCCTTTCCGCGGCCTGGCGCAACCGCCTCGCATCGTTGACTCAGGGCGTCGACGACGCGCTGAGCAGCGGGACAATTCCCGGTGCCGACCCCTCAGAACCCGACGTCGCGATCGCGATCTCGCCGCTCGGCGAGTTCATCGAAATGGGCATCCACAACAACGGACACGGCGCACTTGGCGCGCTGTCCGAACCGATTCCGCCGGGGCAACTCGGTCAGAACCAGCCGAACGGCGTGATGAACAACCCGCTCGGGGCCATCCGCGATCAGGTGTTCTGGCGCTGGCACAAGCTGATCGACGACCTCGCCGAACAGTGGCAGTCCAGGCAGGCCGCAGAGGATTTCAGCGACGGACCCGCAGTGCTGATCCGCGAGGGGGCCGCACCGTGGGCAAGCCCCGACATCATCCTGGTGCGTACGTCGGATCTGCCCGCCAATCAAAGTGTGGCGCAACGCCAACAACTCGGCGAACGCCTGTTCGGCGGCCCCAACTGGGACACCGACTTCACCGAGGCGGCCGCGCAATCGGGCAACGTGTCGCTCACCACCACAAGCGAATTCGTGACGCTGATCTCGACGGCCAACGTGGCAGGCCGGCCCAATCCGGTGAAATTCCTCAACCACGAACCGTTCGTCTACTTCATCCGCGTCGAGAACACCAAAAACCAACCCGTCGCGGTGACCGTACGAATCTTCTCGGTGCCGACGGCGTTCGAATCTGATCGGACCGCGTGGATCGAGATGGACAAGTTCACCACCACGCTGGCCGCGCGGCAGAAGGCGGTGCTGTATCGGCCGGACACCGAGAGTGCGGTGATCAAGCGCAAGGCCGAAACGTCGCCGACGGCGATCGAGAATCGGCCGCCTGGCGGACGCACGTCGTACTGCGATTGCGGCTGGCCCTACACGCTGCTGTTGCCGAAAGGCACTGCAGCGCCGGGTATGCCATGTCGGCTGCTGGTAATGTTCACCGACGCGGCGATCGACAACGTCGGCCAACCCGGCGAGTGCGGATCGATGAGCTTCTGCGGAGCCCGCGACCGCTATCCCGACAACAGGGAGATGGGCTATCCGTTCGCCCGCCCGTTCGGCCAGGGAGCCAACGCGATACGCGACACCTTGCTCGCCCTGCCCAATGCGTCGGGCAGATCGGTGAACATCCGCCACGCCTAGTGAATCGGCACCGCCACGTCGACCCACGGTCTCTTGCCGGTACGTCGTTGCGTGCTGAAGTGCTCAGAGAACTGTTCGAGCACCTCGCGTAGCGGACCCCGCGGCACCTCCGTACCCCGCCTGGCGTCGCCATGCTTCCCGGACTTCGTCGACATGACCGACACCAGACGGTTCGCCGTGGCGTGTGCAGCGTCCTGCTTGTGGCTGAAGCCATTCCACAGCGTTTTGGGCGTGGCGTTCAGGCTCCCGTGGTGGCCCACCTTGTAGACATTGGTCCCGGCAAGGCGCTCGCGAATCGCCTTGTGGTTCGGCGCATCGAAGAGGGCGTAGCTCCAATTCTCGATCTGGGCGTCGCCCGGGAACAGCAGTGTGGTCCCGCCGATCTGCATCAGCAGGATCAGGCTGGTGTTGTTAAGCACCTCGTCCATGATGCGCAGGATGCCCAGCATGTCGTCGGCGTAGCCGCGGGTGATCTGGGGCACCAGCCACTTGGCGGCCTGTGGGACGTCGGCTCGTATCGCATTCGGAAACAGCGGCGCCAAGTTCGAGCTTCCAGCCGTCGCGTCTGGTGCCCCGGCCGCGGCCAGCCGACCCCAGGAGGCGGCGAGGTGCCAGAACTCGTCGGCGTTCGTGCGGGCCTGATGGGCGATGGCGGGTGCCTGCTTGAGCGTGGGCGGCCCCAGCACATCGATCGTCACTCCCGGCAGCAGGCCGCGGACGTCGATACGGTCACCGAACTTGGCGTACTTCGGTTTACGCACGCCCATCGTCATCAGCCGCTTGACTGCGGCCTCGTTCTTGATGTTGGTCTCACCGAGGAAGTTGAGCCGCTCGGCGACGGTGGGCGGGAAGCCGGCGAGGCTAGCCAGGCGCAGCCCTTCCACGCTGGCCCCGGCCGCGAACGCGTGCATGTTCGTCAACGTCCGCGCTAGCGCTTTGTGGTCGGTCGGCGCTGCCCGGCCCCTCGGTTGCGCGGCATCGGTTTCCAGATCGGGGTCCTCGGTCCACGGCTGCACGACGAGTTCGGGTCGCAGACCCTCGATGATCGGACCGGTCACGGAATCGCCGAAACCGCTGATGTGGTCGGCGTGCCGGTGCGTGGCCACCACCACGTCGAGCTTGCCGCCCGTTTCTCCTGCGATGTTGTTGGCGATCACCTCCATGTGGTTCTTGACCCGCGAGTCGGGCAGCCTGGTGCTGCCGAAGTCGAACAGCACACTTCGCACCGGCCGCTCGCCCTCGTCGTATGTAAGGGTCAACAGCAGGCAGTCGCCGAATCCGACGTTGTACGCACGCAACCGCGCGTCGGTGATCTTCATCGGTTCCACCCCTCGCTGGCGCGGCGTTCCTTGGCTTCCAACTCGACGTCGGGGTCCACTGAGCCGGCCGCCAGAGCCCGTTGACGGTGGAACGAGGCGAGCGCCGATGACCGGCTGACCGCGAAATATCCTCGATCCCAGAGATATTGGAGGCGGCGCTCCCACGCCTGCTTTTCGACTCTGGTCGCGGGCGGCGGAAGTCTGTTGGACACTTCGAACTTGAGCTCACCGTACTCGTCGAGAATGAACGTCGAGCCGCCCTCGAGAACCACTTCTTGGTCGTCCGGCATCCCGGCAGGCTTTCTGATCCGGTACTGCGGCCACAGTTCGGCGGCGGTGACCTTCAGGTACTGGACGAGTTCGACAACGGTTTCGCGAATCTGGAATCCGTCGTCGGGTGAGACACGCACACATGGGCGCACACTCGTGATGCGGGTCAGCGCATCGGTGTCGAGTTTGAGATCCAGTCGGTTGTTCCAGATGTGCCGGAACATCTCTGTCGGATCGGACTGCAGCGCACTCAAATGTGAACCTTCCCGTACCAGCTTCAGTGCCGCCGGTGGCCAGTAGCCGCCGTCTTCGCGCGATTTCGGCAGAATCCCGTACTGCGCCATCTCCGTCAGCAGGTGCCCTCGCAGGTGGTAACGGCTGTCGTCGCTGCGCACCTCGTTGTCGGCGGTGAGCATCGCGCTGAGAAAGTCACTGAAATCGATATGGATCGGCGGGGTGTAGTCGATGGCTCGGATCACCATCGTCAGAAGGACATCGGCGATGTCGGCACCCTGTTCGGCGACGAGACTGACATCCACCAGGCCCTCTGGGTCGTCGTCGCCGAGTTGTCCGATGCGGGCCACCCACGCCGACAGGAACGCGCGCATCACCGCCGCAACCAGCACCTCACCGCGTCGATGCTCCTCCTCGAACTCGAGGCGGTCGAGGATGTGCGGATTCGGGTCGATCTCGACAGACCGACGCAAGGCGTTGACGCGGGCATCGGCGGCTTCGGTCCGCATCTCCTCTGCGAGCCCGAGCAGCGCCGAGCGTTTGAGCTCATTCCAGGTGAGCTTCGATTTACGCACCAGACCTGGGGGTGCAGTGCGGTCCTGCTCTTCGATCGGGGTGATCAGGTTCTGCACCAGTTCCGGCAACCCGAACACGGACAACAGCGCGACGATGTCGGCGAACGCCTCATGCAGCGCCGCCTGATCCGGCGACGACGGGGCCATGAACTTGTCGCGCAGCCCGTCCAACAGAGCATGCGCCGTCTCGTGCGCGACGATGTCGTGCGACAGACACAAGAAGGTCGGTTCACTGCGCCGGATGTAGCCGAACAGCAGCGCCTCCATCTCGGGTGAGTAGAACGCGTTGGCTTCCTCGAACGCGTGCGGGACGATCTTGAGTTGGTGACCGTAGATGCCCCAGCCGACGCGGCGCCCGAGTGCGAACTCGAATCGCAGCAGCGTGCGCATCGCGATGGCATACGCGTTCATCGCGTGGTAGCCGGGGTCGGCGAGGAGTCCCTTCCTGCCGCCCTTCGGCACCGTGACGGCCTCGGCGTTCTTCAGCGGCGGCGGCGCCTCGTACATCGTGTTCGTCGACGCGTCGTAGTCGACGACGAACAGGGAGTAGCCCATCGGACCGCGGGCCAGATCCTCGAGCGGAAGGCTGACCGTCGCGGTCAAGACCCTGCCGTTGCGGTCGCGCACACTCGGATCCTGGGCAACAATCTCGAATTGGCGCTTTTGCATAGCGAAATAGTCGCACTTCCGCGCGCCCGCCGAGTCGAATCTCAAAGCGTTGCGGAGTGGGACAATACGACACATCTGTCGCAGGCATAATCCCCACTCAGCTAACTAGATTTCTCCACTTGCCCTGCCAGCAACCCACAGCGTCGTTGCCTGTGAATTTGTGACCAAACCATGACAAGGGGCATGAGCGGGCCGCCGAGGTGGTACCCAGGAAATGTGGTGGCTCCAGGTTTCACGGCCATCGGCAGTGGTCCGGCAGGGTTGAGCGCGGCGGAGACGTTCCGCAGCAAGCATCCCAACATTCCCGTGCGGATTCTGACCAACGACCCCGCGCTGCCGTACGCCAAGCCGCCTCTGAGCAAGGAATACCTGTGCGGCCGCGAAGCCAAGCTCGACCTACACAGCGCGGGCTGGTTCGTTCGCAACAACGTCGAGCTGATCCGCGGCGTCACCGTCGACCACATCGATTTGGCCAGGCAGGAGGTCGTCACCGAGGGCGGCCGCCGTTACCCGTACTGGCATCTGATGCTCGGCTGCGGCGCCAACGCCGTCCCGCTGCGCATCCCCGGCGGTGAGACGGCGCTGTCGCTGCGCTCGTTCGCCGACGCCGTGATCCTCCGAATGGCGGCCCGCAGCGCCGATTCCGCCGTGGTGATTGGTGGCGGACTGATCGGCTGTGAGGCCGCGGCCTGCCTGGCTGAACAAGGCGTGCCGACGACGATGGTGGCTGCCGAGCAGGTGCCGTTGCAGCGCCGCTTCGGCGAACAGGTCGGTGAACGGGTCGCAAAAATACTGTCCGACAATGGTGTTCGGTTCCTCGGCTCGACGACGGTAACCCGCATCGACGGCCCCGAGGTCCACCTCGACAGCGGCGGCACCCTCGACGGCGACGTCGTCGTCGCCGCCTCCGGTGTGCGACCCGATCCACACCTGGCCGTCGACGCCGGACTCGAAACGTGCGACGGCCGTATCGTCGTCGACGAACACATGCACACCTCGGCGCGCAACGTCTACGCCGCGGGCGACGTCGCGCTGGCCTACAACGTCGCCGCGGGACGCCGCATCCGCGCCGAGCACTGGCGCGACGCCGCGCAACAGGGCCGCATCGCCGGACTGACTGCGGCGGGGCAGGCCGCGGCGTGGAGCAAGGTCCCCGAATTTTCGTGCACCATCGGTGAATCGACGTTGCAGTATCGCGGCTGGGGCGTCGACTACGACCACGCCCGGCTCCAAGACCACCGCGACGGGTTCACCGTCTACTACGAGTCGGACGGCGAACCCGTCGGCGTCCTCACAGCCAGTCTCGGCGGCGGAACATCCAGTACAGCGCCAACACGATCAGCACGATGACGGAGGTGCTCGTGAGGAAACCGCCGACGGTGTCGATGCCGGGATACTTCACGTTCTGCCCATAGAACCCGGTGATCGCCGTCGGCACCGCGATGATCGCGGCCCAGCCCGTCAGCTTCTTCATCACCGTGTTCAGCCGCGCGTCCTGAAGCGACAGGTTCGTCTCGAACACCGTTGTGACCATGTCGCGCAACGACTCCGTCCACTCCGACACGCGCAGCACGTGGTCGTACAGGTCGGAATACAACGGATCGAGCTCAGGTGCGGTCTTGGCGTCCAACCGGCGATGCTGAATGGAGCTGACCACCTCACGCATCGGCAGCACGACCCGCCGCAGCTGGACAAGATCCTTCCGTAACTGAAAAGTCTTGCGCTGCAACCCTTTCTGCGCGTTGTTCTCGAACAGATCGTCCTCGAGCGACTCGATGCCGTCGTCCAGCTCCCGCACCGCCTCGAAGTGGCCGTCGACCACCACGTCCAGCAGCCCGTGCACCAACGAGCCAACGCCGTACTCCTGACCGCCGAGCTCGTCGAACCGCTGCGACACCACATCCATGTCGAGATGCGGCGAGAGGCGCACCGTGATCAGCCCGCGCGGCAGCACGAAACCGGAGATCCGATGGATGTCGAGCATCGACCCCGCCTCGTCGGCAGGCTGCTTGGTGGTGACGCCGTACACGGTGAAGAACGTGTGGGTCCGGTAGACGACGGCCTTGGTGCGTTCGGCCTCGGCGAGCGCGTCCTCGACCGCCCACGAGTTCAGCCCCAGCTCCTCGGCCAGATCCTTGAGGATCGCGTGGTCGGCGTCGTAGATATCGCACCAGACCAGCGCGTCGTCCTCGGCCAAGTAGTCCGAGATCGAGGCGAAGTCGAAATCGTCCTGGGGTTTTCCTGCCCGCCAGACTCGGCCTCGGACGTGGGTCACCCCACCATCATGTCAGTGCACCGCTTCCGCAGGCCCGGCACCAGCATCGGCACCCGCTTGCGATAAGCCGCGTACCGCTCCCCGAGCTCTGCGAGAAGGTCATGCTCCTCGAATTGCATCGCGACCAGAATCCACGCCGTCGTCATGGCGGCGAACAACAGGTGTCCCGCCGTCATGGTCGGCGCAGCCCAGAACGCGACGATGAAGCCGAGATTCAGCGGATGGCGCACCACCCGGTAGAACAGCGTCGTGCGGAAGCCGGTCTGCGCCAGCGGCCGCGCCCGCCAGACCGCGAACACCTGCCGCAGCCCGAACAACTCGAAGTGGTTGATCATGAACGTCGACGCCAGCACGATCGCCCAGCCGAGCCAGAACAGCGCCCAGATCGCCAGCCGTGCAGGTTGGAAATTCACCTGCCACACCACGGCAGGGATGTCGCGCCACTGCCAGAGCAGCAGGGCCAGAACCATACTGGCGAGCAACACGTAGGTGGAGCGCTCGACCGGCCGCGGCACGTAGCGGGTCCACCACCGCTTGAACGCCGGCCGTGCCATCACGCTGTGCTGAGCGGCGAACAGCGCGAGCAGTGCGGCATCGACGGCCAACGCGGGGATGGTCGGGGCGGCAATCGCATTGTCGACATTGCGCGGGGTCAGTCCGCCGACAAAGCCGATCGCATAGACGAAGACCACGAGGAACAGGGCGTAACTGATGACGCCGTAGGCCATTGCGAAATATCGGTTCATGGGCTCAGCGTCGCTCCGCCGCGACCCTGCAGGCATGAGGCAAATGCCTCAACTGTCGACGCGACCGACCAGCCCCCGCTCGAGCGCGTACATGCTGGCGCCGATCCGGTTGGACACCCCGATCTTGGCGTAGGTGCGCTCGACGTGATTGCGGGCCGTCTTCTCACTGATGACGAGCTTGGCGGCGATCTGCTTGTTACTGGCGCCCTGCGCGACGAGCCGGAGCACGTCGACCTCGCGGGCGGTCAAGCCGTCGGGGCGCGGCGTGGTCTTACGTGGCCCGTGGCCAGCCGCGTGCAGTACGGCGTCCGCCGCGACTTCGTCGAGTTCGCCGTCGGTGACGCGTCTGCGCAGTCGTCGTGCCGCGCTCTCGGGTGACATCGCCTCGCGGTACGGCCGCGGCTCCAGGGCCGACTGGTAGCTGACCGCGGCGGCCAGGATTCGGTCCGGCATCGTCAGCTGCCGCGCCGCCAACCCATGCGGATACCCGGAGCCGTCAAGGCACTCATGATGATTGGCAGCGACCAAGGCCACGTCTTTCAGGCCGGGCACCCGATGCAGGATGCGTTCGGTGAGATAGGGGTGCAGCCGCATCCGCTCGAACTCGGCCATCGTCAGTTCACCTGGTTTGGACCAGATCTGGTTGGACACCCCGATGCGGCCGATGTCGTGGATGTGCGCGGCCCTTCGGGTCAGCCTGACGGCGTCGGCGTCCAGCCCGGCGGCGCTCGCCGCGTCGGCGGCCAGTTGCGCCGTCGCCCGTGAATGGCCAAGTGTGAACGGACATTTCAGGTCGACGAAGTCGCCGATCGCCACCAGAAGGTCGTCGAGCGCATGCTCGTCGAGCTTGGTGTGCCGGTCGGGTGCCTGCTGCAGCGCCATCGCCCAGACGTCCCCGGTCGCGGGAACGGCCAGCAGCGATTCGGCGTCCTCGGTGAACGCGTCGACCACGGCGGGGTCGAACTGGCCGCCGCGCCTGCTGCGGGCCATCGCCACCGCGCCGACGGTGCCGTACTCGCGCTGATGCACCTCGACCATGTCGGCCACCTGGGCCACCCGCATTTCGATCGGGATGTCTTCGCCCGCAGCGCCGTTCGGCAGTCCACCGCCGTCGAAACGCTCGAATGTGTAGCCCAGCGCGGTCTGCACATCGGTGCTCAGACCGATCCGGTCGGCCAGCAGCGCGGCCGAGGTGCAGTGCGAATGGATCAGGCTCGAAATGTGACCGCGGGCATTCACATACAGCGTCGAGATGGTCTTCAGCCGCTGCAGCAGCGATTCGCCGTGCCGGATGTTGGTGAGCAGGAAGCGTTGATAGGGCAGACCCGACCAGTCGACCAGATAGGAACTGCGGCGCACCGAGATGTCGTCGCCGAACCACCGCGCGTATTCGTGAGAGTCGGCGTGGCAGCCTATCCACATGATCAACGTCGAGTAGTAGACGCACTCGCGCTGCGACTCGGGCAGGCCCATCCGGTCGGCCAGCCGGGTGGCGATCAGCGCGGAGCGCAGCATGTGCTCGGCGGGCTGACCCAGGCCGAGGTCGACGGCCACCGACAGCGCCGCCAGCACCTCCGCGCGCGTGGTCATATGCCGATTCTGTCCCCGTCGCGATGCCGGGCGATGTCGAACGGTTCGAACCGGCCTTGCGCGACGACGCAGATACCGCGCTGCGGCAGATGGAAGTCGGCGAGGTTGCCCTGTACGGGGTGCGGGCCGACGGGGCCGAGGTCTTCACCCTTGACGACGGCCGTCGAATCGGCGACCGCCCACACCCGTTTGGGGGCGATCCGGAATTCCTGTCCGTTGGGCAGGTTGCCGGTCAGCCGCAGCCTGCCGACGCCGAGCAGCGGCCCGACGAGGTGGCTCATGGCCCGCAGGGTCCTGCGACTGGTCCACGCCGCGGCGGGCATGTGGCCGCCGATGACGCTCATCAGCCGGGTCGCCGCGGTCCGGGTGACGTCGACGCGCCAGTCGAGCAGGCCGTCGATGAACACCCGCAACGTCCACGGCGTGGTCCAGGTCGAGCGGATGTCGCACACCACCGGGTCGACCGGTGTCACGGAGCTGAAGTAGCGCGAGCAGCTCTGCGGACCCGGCGTGGTGGCGTAGAACGTCCAGACGCCGTCGGGGGTGCGATGCCACACCGACAGGTAGGCCGGCGAGAAGGACGTCGCCGGGAAATCGCGAAAGGCCAGGTAGTGGCCGTCTGCGAACGGCAGACCCATCACACCGAAGCCGACGACTCGCTCGTCGTCGCCGGTGGGCAGGTCGAGGTGTTTGGTGGCGGCCGCGGCCGCTTGGGGAGTGGTCATGTGGCAATGGTCCGGCTGGGAGCCGCGCGTGGGCATGAGGCAATTGCCCCAACTTGGGATCGGTAGGGGGCGGGGCGGGCTCTACTTGTCAGCAACGAAAGGAAAAAACCATGAGCCGATTCACCCGGTTCGCCACCGTTGCGGTGGTGTCCGCCGGTCTGAGCCTGACTGGACTCGGCACGCCCACCGCACAGGCGGACGGCCCCAGCTACCAGGGCGGCAACTGTCCAGGCAGCACCACATGCACGCACTGGTGCCCAGGGGACCCGTTGATCCCGGGCAGCCAGGTCATCAGCTGGGACTGGAACATCTGCCACGACTGGTTCTGGAACTCCGAGGGCGTGGTCGACGTCAACGCCAACGTGATCTACCCGTGGCGCGGCACCCCGCATCCCGCCGGTCTGCGGCCGCCGTACTCGTTCCCGCCGCCGTAAGAGACTGCGTCGGCCCGTCACCTCAAGAGGCGGCGGTGGCGGGCCGACGTTTCACGCGGGTAGGCCCTGGCTACTGCAGCCCGGCGAGCAGCGACGTCACCCCCAGTTTCCATCGTCGCTCGAGCACCTGCCCCGACCCGAGCCATCGGCCGGCCTCCTGCACCGCCAAACCCTGTGCGAGAGCGAGCAATACGTGCGCCATATCGTTCGGGTCGCCCGATAGCAGGCCCGCATCGATGCACCGCTGAATGCGCCCGACGAACACCTCCCGCACCGCCGCGCCCGCCGCCAGCTCCTGCGGCCCCGGCTCGAAATCGGCGAACGGGCGCGAGAACATCACCTGCGCCAGCCGCGGATAGGCCCGGCAGAACAACCGGAACACCGGAACCAGACGCTCGACGTCGGCCAACGGATCCGACGTGACAGGCACTTTCGCCAACTCCGCGCCCAGCAGCCGGAAGCCTTCGAAGAACATCGCCCGCACCAGGCCGGCCTTGTCGTCGAACAGCTCGTAGACCGCGGGCACCGACGTGCCTGCCCGCTCGGCCACCCGCCGCGTGGTGAACCGGGCAATGCCTTCCTCGGACAGGGTGGCGATCGCGACCTCCAGCAGGCGGTCCCGTAACTCGGGGGTGCGCTGCTTGGCCCGTGGCATCAGCCGAGCGTGAATTCCGCGGCAAGCCCGTCGATTCCGGCCCTGATCGCCTTCAACGCGGAATCGCGCGCCTTCAGTTTGGTCGCCAGGTGCGCACCCGCATGCAGGGTGGCGGCTGCCTCGGCGGCCACCTGCTGAGCGCGGGGCAGCACGTGCTCGGCGTCGACGATCTCGTCGAGCCACCCGCCGGCAACCGCTTCGTCGCCGACGAACGTCGCCGCCAGCGCGGCGCCACGCTCGAACGCCGCGGGCGTCAACCGCGCCCGCATGATCTCGATCGCGGAGATCGGAATCGTCATACCGATCGCGACCTCGATGGCCTGGCACCGCGACTTGGGCTGCCCGATGCGGTGGTCGCCGGAGAGCAGCAGAAACGATCCCATCGCGATCGCCGGGCCCGTCGCGGCCATGACGACCGGCACCGGGAAAGTCAGGCAGCGCACCGACAGTTCGAAGCCGCCGGAGAGCATCCCGAGCGCCGCCTTCGCGTCGCCGGACTGAAACACCGCCAGGTCGAAACCGCCGCTGAACACCCGCTGATTGCCCGCGATCACGACGGCCTTGGCCGAGTCTTTCTCCGCCTTGTCGAGCGCTTCGTTGATCGCCGCCTGCATCGCAGGCCCAAGCACATTGACCTTGCCGTCGTCCAGCGTGATGGTCGCGACGGAATCGTTGAACTCGTATTTCACGGTGTCAGCCATGGTTAACGATGTTACGTAACGACGTTACGAAAGCCAATGGCGAATGTGGGTACTCACCCGCCACTTACCGAGGGGCGGCCGATGAATCCCGTAGAGCGAATCACACGTCGGGTCGACTGCTGGCAGCAGCGCCACCCCGTGGTCGCCGGGCCGGTCGCGGTGGTGAAGAAGTTCGGCGACGACGAGGCAGGAAACCTTGTCGCCCTGCTGACGTACTACGGGTTCCTCGCCACCTTTCCGATGCTGATGGCGTTCACCGCCGTACTGGGAGTGGCGCTGCGCAGGTATCCCCAGTTGCACGCGAAACTGGTCAACTCGGCGTTCGCCGAGTTCCCGATCGTCGGCGGCGAGATCCACCAACAACTCGGTGTCGAGAGGTTCAGCGGCACAAGTTTCGCGTTGACAGCGGGGATACTCGTGGCCATAGTCGGCGGACGCGGTTTCGCCCATGCCCTGCAAAACACCTTGAACACCGTGTGGGCCGTGCCCAAGACCGACCGCCCCGGCTTCGTGCCGCGTTACCTGCGGACACTCACCCTGCTGCTGCTCGGATCTATCGTCGTCGTCACCGGCGCCGCAGGCACGTCCGCGGCGGCCGCGACATCGGTGGGTTTCGGCGGCCTGCCTGCCCGTCTCGTCAGCTTCACGGTCGGCACGGTGCTGGGTTTCGCGTTTTTCCTCGCGCTGTTTCGGGTGGCCGCCGCGGGACACGTGCCGACCAGGATCTGCTGCTGAGCGCGGCGATCAGCGCAGTCGGCTGGCAGGTGCTGCTGATGCTCGCGGGATACGTTGTCGCACACCAACTTCGGCATGCACAGGCGATCGCCGGCCTGTTCGGGGCAGTGCTTGGTCTGCTCGCCTGGCTCGCGTTGCAGGCCACGGTGATCGTGTACGCGATCGAAATCGACGTGGTCCGCGTCAAGCGGCTGTGGCCGAGAAGTATCGTGCAGCCGCCGCTGACCAAGGCCGACGAGGCGTACTACACCGACAGATTGCGGGCCGAAACGCAGCGGCCGGAACAACAACTCGACATCGAATACGACAAGCAGCCCGCCGATCCGCGCTAGTTCAGGTCGCGGCGATGCCTGCCGTTGATGACCGTGGTGTGCGCCTCTTCGAACGCGGTGTCGACGTTGTTGCGCAGATGCGCCGCGTTGTACTGGGTGCGGTACCGGTCACGCAGATCGTCGGCGGCGGCCTTGACCCGGTTGATCTCGACGCGCAGCACTTCTTCGCGGCTCTCACTGGCCGCGTAGTGGTAGTAGGTCAACAGGTTGCGCAGCAGTTCGAGCTTCTGCTTCTCCTGGCGGGCCAGGTCGTGTGTGGTGAGCAGCTCGAGTCGTTCGACGGGATGCAGCGTCGCCCAGTCCAACACCGCGCTCGACCGGTACTGGGGCCTGCTCTGCCCGCGTCGCCCGGTGTCTTTCGGCCGGTCGTAATACGTGACCGCGCCGTGGAACCGCGACGCGATGGCTTCGCCGAGTTCCCGGCGGTCCAGCGCGGAATCCCACACGATCCGCCACTCCTGCGTCGGTGCCAGATAAGGAATCTCGGCGGGCAGGTTGAGTTCGGTGATGTCGACGTAGCGGTCTTCGTAGGCGCTTTCGTACTTGCCGACCGTCGGCGGGTTCGCGAACTCGAAGCGGATGCCGTATGCCGGGGTTCGGCCGAAGTTCTTGACCACGAGTTCGATGAGGTGCCAGTCGCTGGCGCTCGGCTCCATGTACATCGCGACGTTCGGCTGCAACAGCTCCGCGGCGTCTTCCTTGGCTCGCTGGTACTGACGCCATGCGTAGATCAGCGCCACGATGCCGACCACCACCGCCAGCCACGCCGCCAGCGCCGTCCATGCTCCCGACGACATGCCGAGCACGTGGTCACCGAACCAGTCCACGCAGCGAAGTAAACCACGGTCCGCGGCGGGCTTCAGCATTCGCCAGCGCGGGTCTTTGCCCATTGCTGGAAAATCGCAGCACGGTGTGTCACCAGGGGCAGAAGTGCCTAACGGGACGGCGACCTGATTGCCGACTTCGGCAAATACTTATCGCTGGGCGAACGGGAGCGTACCCATCCGCAGCAAGCGTTCAGGAACATGAAGGCCCCCTGCTTCCAACGATTCACGGCGACGGAAGCGGCGGAATGGCCGGTTCGTTGCCGTCCGAGTTCACTTGCCGATCGCGATCGAACAGGAACGCGACGATCTGGGCGATCGTGTTCGCGTTGGTCAGCGCCTCATCGACATTGCTGACCGAATGATCGCCGAGACCGACGAGATGGAAGTACTCGTGGGTGATCACATCGCGACGGAGATCGTCCGACGCGGTGAAGAACGGATCACAGACGCTGACCCGGGGATGCGGGTCGCCCGCGAGGGTGGCCGCGAAGGGAACGCCGCCGGGTACCAATGCGCACCGGCCGCTCGTTCCTTGGTCGACGACGGTCACCGGTTGCGCGAGGTTCTGGTTCATCAGTCCGATGGTTGCTTGCAGAGCCGAGCGCAGACCCGCATCCAACGGTTGGGCACTGACGAGCAGGCGCCGCGACAACACCTGCATGTCGCGCGCATGGGACACACTGATGATGCCTGCCTCGAATGTCCTTGCAGGTTCCGGTAATTGGTCGGCGATGTCGATTTCGGACTGCAAGCCGACCAGGCGGTCGCGGACCGCGGTGAGCGAGTCACGGCTTCGCCGGTGGGCGATCGAGAGCTGGCTGGCTCGTGTGACGCCGCCGGCCAGCAACTCGTCGTCTAGAGACTTGATCGTGCGCTTCCCGACGATGTTGTCGGCATCCTGCTGAATCGCGAAGTTGATGATTCGCCGAATCCGCTTGTAATGCAGTACCGCATCGGCCGTCGCAGGCCCGTATGTGAGATTGTCCTTCTCGTCGAACGGGATCTCGATCTGCTCCAACGTCTCGAGAGCCAGTTGAATCTTCAGGACGTGCGTGCCGAAGCTGCCCGGCGTGACGTGACTCGCGTCGTCGACGAGTGCTTTGTTCAACCTGTCGTCCCCGGCGAACTGGGCTGATTGCAGTGGCATTGTTGTCGTCCCCCTCTGATGGATATTGGTTAGAGCCCAACGTGATCCGCGTAGACCAGCCGCTCGCTGGTGGACAGCCCCCGCTCGCCCGGCTTCGGGTCGGCGGCGAGCACTTCGAACTCCTCGACCAGCACGCGCAAGTCATCCGACGTGCCAGGCGTGAGAAGCTGTTCGGCAGGTTCCAGCTTCAGTGCCCCTGTCCACGACGCTTTGAATGCGGTCGCGTCGACGCCCGCCAGCTCACACGAGACCGACCGCACGTCGGTCCAATCGAGATCGGATTTCGCCCCGGCGGCCCGCGCCTGCAGCGTGGCACTGACCCGGCGGGACTTCGCGAGCCCGACCCGCAGTGACGTGCTGTCGGTGGGGGCCACGGGTTTCTCTGCGCCCGGTTCCGCTGTCACCGCGGTGACTCCGGTCAGCGTGATACGTACCTCATCTGCCTCGGGCCGGCTCAGCGTCGCGATCCGTTCGGGGGGCAGTTGCACGAAGTCCGTCGCGACGACTTCGGAAAACTCTTTCCCGGCAATCGAGTTGGGCTGATACCGAGCCAGCGAGAGTCGCAGGAACGACCACACCGCCGTGGCCGAGTCGAGAACCACGTCGACGAACCACCGCTTCCGGCCCTTGTGGAATTCCGGCTTGAACATGTAGGCGTTGACCACCTTGTCCCGGTCGGCGAACTGATCGGACTTGCGCTGCTTGACCACGTGCATCACCGGTCGGCCGGGTCCTTCGAGCGGTGTCATGGCCAGTTGGGCTGCGCGCTGCTGCCACGCCGGCAGCACCGGCACTTCAAAGGAGTTCGCCATCGCCGGTCCGGCCAGGATCGGGTCACGCGCCCACAGGCTGACCTTCTCGTCCGGTGTCAGCCCCGGATCTCCCGTAGTCAGGACGGCCAACAACTCTCCGCTGCCGCTCGAATACCAGGGGCGTTCCAGCCAGATGCGGACACCGCTGCGCCGGATTCGGCGAGTCGCGAACGGGTGATCGGGTTCAGACGTCTGCTCCCACATGAACATCGGGATCACGGAGTGCACCACAGGTGGTGCGGGCACCGCGCAGCTGGGAATGTTCACGGCGACTTCGTTGCCCGCGGATTCAGGGTCGTCTGCGGGCGGAAGTTCGGTGGGCGCGAAGAACTCCCGGTATCGCGATGTGCCATGCAGCCGGTAGTTGACCACTCGCGCCCTGGTATCCGGCAACTTGTGGATTGCCGTCCGGACGGCGACTTCCGATGTGCGGTCACCGACGTGCTCGGCATCGGACTGCAATGTCAGCAGGGAGTACCGTTCGTGCTCCTCGATCCGGTGATCGACGACGATCTCCTTGGAACTGACAAGGGTGGTTTCGTCGGTAGCGGGATCGTCGATCAGATCATCCCAGCGCGCACGAAGCTCGACCTTTTCGGTGCTGGCGCCGTGCACGTCGATGACGCCGTCGAGGTTGGCGGTCGGGATGTCGGCTGCCCGTGGTTGCGCCAGCAACCGGGTGATCATCGGGGGGCGGGCGGGCCGCGCAGTGGCATGGACCAGCCGCAGGCTCTCATCCGGGGTCAACCACCACAGCCAACCGTCTCGCGCCGCGCGAGCGAGCGTGTCGCGGTCTGCCTCAGGCACATTCGGATCATGCACAGGATGCAGCTTCCACAACGCCATCTTGTCCAGATGGTCGGCATCCAGCGTGGTGGAGAACGCCACCGCCACCTGCTCGCCTGGAGGCAAGCCGACGTTGATGACGTTGCCGTCCTGCTTGGCATCCAGTCGCGGCGCGGTGTGCAGCACCAACCGCAACGGTTGCAGCTCCGGCCACTGACCGGCGTACTTGATCGCGACCGACTGAAGGACGCGGGGATTGGCCATGCGGTGATCGGCGCCCGCTTCGTAGAACACCAGCGCCACACCGTGGGCCATCGGGTCCGGCAAGTAGGGCAGCACAAGGTTGTCCACGTCGTGAACGATGTACTGCCCTTCGGCCGGTTGCTTGTCGTGCTTCGGGTCGTTGGTCGGATTCTGCAGGTCGTCGAGATCTACGAGGCCTGTGGCGCCGGGGGTGGCCAGCAGCGCCATGCCCGGTTGGACGATCGTCGCAGTGGGGGAGTTGAGGTCCTGGATCCGGGTGTGGAAAAGATTTCCGCGTTCCTTCAGCGCGATCGCGTACGCGCGCGCGTGGTTGCCCGCCCGCATCAGTGCGTCGAACCGGCCGTCGAGTTCAGCCTCCATCTGGCTGCCCTTCGGCGGCACGACGTGGCGCTGGCAGAGCCCAGGATCTCCGACCAAGCCCGTCCGAATGACCATCCGCTGCAACGACTCCCCGGCTGTGTACGCGACGCGGGGCACCAGCGTCGGTGCCGGGATCGGATCCCACCGATAGAACGGTCGCGGCGTGCTCACCGTTTGCGGATCACCGGAGTCGGCGAACAATCCCGCCAATCCTTCCGGCTCGATGTCCAACTGGGGGTTCATCCGCACCGCCGACGCGTGTTCAACCGCCGACGCGGACGCGCGTTCGATCTCACCGGGAGTGCCTTCGGCTTGCGGCGCCCGTGGCCGTGCCAGTCCGCTGTCGCGCAGCGATGCGAAGACACCGGCCTGCTCGCGTTGGGTTACGTTGGCACGCAACGCGTCCAGGTGCGCCTGCGCGGCCGCGACCAGCGGTGTGTCGGGTTGTCCCGTCGGCAGCGGATCCATCGGCACACTGTTGCCCGCCAGATCGACCCCGGCGATCCGGAACGAGTACTTGCGGCCGTAGCGCAGTGCCGGAAGCGAACCCTGTGCCGCGGTGGAATGGACCTCGATACCGGGCGGTTGCCCTGCTTGGTCGCTGACCTGCTCGGCGTTCGTGGTGACGTCTTCCTCGCCGTCCTTGTGGATGACCATTTTGCCCGGCTTGGGCGCTGACAGGCTCCAGCCGTCCCATCCGGCCAGCACCTCGTGGACGTAATACGGGTTGTTCTCGTTGCCCGGAACCCGGTTCATCGGCGGGTTCTGCAGGAAGCCGATGTCGCGGGCTCCGCCCAGGATCGCCGCATCGGCGAACGACGCGTCCACCCGTCGTTCGTGCAGGCTGTGCCAGACCTTCGTGGCGTCGTCCCACACCTCGACCCGGCTGCCGCGCAGCAGCCCCTCGTAGTGGAATTGGTGGCGCGACTGCGCAGTGCCCGGCACCTCGACCACTGGTTCGAGTTGTTCGGATTGTTGCAGGCGGGTCTTCAGGTCGTCGGGACGGTTCAGCTCGGCGACGCAGAATCCCGTCGCGCGCAGGCCCGCCGGGGCGAACGTGCTGCGGTCGCCGTTGGCCTCCGTGGCCAGCGCGCGGACCACGTCGCGCAGCAACTGCTCGAGCTTGAGTCCGGCCGCGTCGGGGTCAAGGTCCAACACCCGGTACCGGTCCGGGTCGCCGAGTGCGAGTCTCCCGGTCCGCCACCGGTCGCTGGTCGGCTTGGCGAGGAAGCGGGAACCTGCTGTCATGCAGTGTGTTTCGGGTGAAAGATACTCCTCGGCCCCGTCGACGATGACGTCACAACGGATGCGCGTCGCGGTGCGGAGGGCATCGAGATCGTGGACGCGGACGTCGACGACGAAGCCAAGGGTCCGCGCCAGCGTGGGCACGTTGGCCGTCGACGCTGCCCGCTCGTGGAAGTCCGGCGAGGCGTGCGGTGTGCGCGGCGGTTCCTTCTGCCCGTGGATGGGCCGTTGCTCGTACTTGCGGGCTTCTTCGGTACGGTTGTAATACTTCTGCGCGGCGTGCACGTCGGCGAGCATCTGCAGCATCGGCGTGGTGATCAGCCGCGGATCGGCGACGAGCCGATCAAGGAACGCGGTGATATCGGCGTCGAGTTCGCGATCAGCGAGCAGGAGTTCGATCGGCGAACGCCACGGCTGCGGTGTGATGACGTCGCGCACGCGGACGACAGGGCCGACGTCGGGTTCGAAGATCGCAGGCGTTGGACGATCCGGGCTGACGGCCGCGCGCGCATCGTTGTCCTGATCACGCGTCAGCACGGCGCGGTGATCGATTGCCGCTGCGCGGTATTGCCGAAGCGCGCGGATGACGCCGTTGCGCGGTCTCGCATCCTGGAATACGTCGAGCGTGGCCTCGGCGAGCGGATTGCCCGCGACGCTCGGCCGGTTGACCGGGCAGGAACATGCCGATGCGTAATGGGCATCCAACGCGTGGTCGCGCATCCGGTTGGCCGGAAATGACCGCCAGGAATTCTGCGTCACGGTCGGCTTCGGGAAGTCGCGAATCTGCGTGGTGGGGGGAAATGCTGTAATCCAGGCAGATTCAACCGGCGGCACGATCGAAGGATCGGGGTCGGGGTCGAGCAGCGGTGTGCAGTCGATCTCCGACAGACTCGAGTCGGTGTGTAGCCGGAAGGTGGCCTCGCGCAGCACCTTGACCCAGTTGACCATGGCTGGGTAGTCGGCCAGTGTGCCGCCGCCCTCTAGCCGATGGGAGAAGTACAGCGAGACGTGGAAGGGATCATTTGCGTCCACCGAAAACGGTAGAACGGTGGTCATCACCCGAGTGGTCGCCATGGCCTACGCTCCGATCGCGAACGAATTGAAGTACAAATCCCACATGCGCTGCCCGCCCTCGTTGGGCGGCATGATCATCAGCAGGGTCGGATCGCCCTTCGAGCCGGCCAGTTTCCGCTCGCAGGTGATCTCGACCGATGCGGAGAAGAAAGCGATTTCGATCTCCACCCGCAGGCTGGCCCGGCCGATGAGCTTGCCTGAACCGAAGTCGTAAGTCAGGGACAGTTCCAGGGTGATGGACGCCGATGCGATGCCAAGCACCTCGACTTCGCCGCGGATACGGAAGTATCCGGTCAGCTGCCCCTGTTCGCCTTCCAGCCGAAGGTAGACGCCGATCATCACGGATACCGAACCTGAGGCAACGCCGAGGTCGACGCTCAGCGAGGCACCGGCCTCAAGGCCCATCTCCAGCATCACCAAACCCTTGGGCGCCAACCGAATTGCGACCCATCCGCCGCCTCCGATGGCCATCACTGTCAGCCGGAACGGGGCCTCTTTGCTGCAGAATCCGAAGCCGACGGTGACGGCCTCGCCGAGGAACGGCACGCGGCAGTCAGCGGACAGCGCGATGTTCTCCAACGTGAATACGCCAACCGCAACGCTGGGCAGCGCGAGTTCGAACCCTGCCGTCGCGCCCTGGGGAGAGACATCGACGTAGGGCGGGTCGGCGAAGCCGTCGAACGGGATCAGCTGTCGCAGTTTTTCGATGAATCCCAGCGCACCGAGGAATTCCAGCTTGTCGAACTGGACGTCGACCTCGGGCTTGCCACCGGTGGCGACGCGGAACCCGACACGGCTGAAAACCATTGCCATCAAAGGCGCGCCGGGCAGCAGCTGCAGCCGGAAGTTGCGTAGTTGTGCGCTGACGTCGGACTGCGGTTCGCCCTGGGTGGGGATGCGGACCTCGACGGCGATCGCCAGCGCATTGTCGGGATCTGCGGGGATGAACACGCGGTTGTCGTCGCCCGGCGTCGGACCCCAGCCCTGGATGGTCGGTGTCCACTCGTAGCGAATCGTCGCGTTGTCGAGGGGGTTCTTCAGTGCATCGAGGAGCTTGTTGCTCTTCGCCACGTCCAGTGCGCCGGCCAGTGCCTTGTATGGCCGCTCGACCTGGGCGCGCAGATAGGCCGGTAGGAAAGCGCTGTCCGCGAGATCCTTCGCCTTGCCGGCGGCCGCGTGCAAGTCGGACGCCAGGTTCCCGACGGCGCCGACGTCACCGGTGACGGCCTTGGCCAACGAATCGATCAGCGGTTGAACTGGTTCGGCGGCCAGGTTGTCGATCGCAAGCTGACATTGGTCTCGCAGGGTCTGCAACCGTTGCTTGGCGCCAGCGGTCGTGGCCGCCGTGATATCGGCGTCGAGCGTGGTGCGTGCCGTCTGCAGTGCCGTGGCGAGATTCTGGTAACCGGCAAGGACGGAGCCGATGAAGTCGAGTTGGTCCGCGATCAGTTTCGGCGCCTCGGTCAAGGGCAGGTTCTTGACCAAGATGTCTTTGAGGTCGAACAGGCCGAACAACCGCGGCATGGCGTTGCCCAGAAACGCGTCGGGATTGAATACGCCTTGTTTGATGCCGTTGGCAGCACCCTTGTCGCCGACGGCCCCCTGCGTTCGCGACACCGCGTTGATCGCCACATTGGGCTCGATGAAGCCACCGCCCCTGTCACTGCCGCCGGTGAAGTCGAGCTTGCTCGCGGCGTCGAGCACAAGGAAGATCTGCGCTGGTTCATCCGTCACGAATCCGTTGGTGACATAGTCCTTTTCATACGTGACGGGTACCGGGCCGCCACCGCGATTGATCGCGGCCAGGGCGGGCATCGTGACGTGCGCCTTCACCATCCAGGGCGCGCTGGTGAACTTGTCGGCGTCGCCGGTGAGGTCCAGAAACTGTACTCGTGCTGTGGTGTCGCCTGGGACGTTCGCCTTGGCGAACGCCACCTCGGCGCCGCCGACGTCGATTGACTTGTTCTTGGCGATCTGTTGATTCCAGGTGTCCAAGGCTTTGGTGTGGAAGCCCTTGGGCACAGCCACCAGTGCGGTGGTCATCGTGATCTGGCGGCCGGCCCAGTCGACCGCGGTGATCTTCCATTGGTACTTGTCGGTGCCGACCGTCGGCACGAAGCAGTCCGCGGGCGGGTCGACGATCCCTGTCAGGTCCGGTGACACCACCGGGTCGATCGACACGGACCTGAATGGCAGTCGCCGGTCGTCGTAGCTGCGGGTGCGTTCGCGCAGAACGATGAAGAATCGCTTGAAAAGATGCGCGGCGTGATCGCCGTCGACGGCTTTGATTTTGCGTTCGGTGAGCTTGACCAGGGTGGCGCGGTGCCCGAACGGGAAGAGGTAGATCGGCCTTTCGACCCGCACGTAGGCGTCACGGCCCATCGGCGCGAGATGCCGATATGCCGACAACGCGTCGCCCAGGTATTCCTCGAACCGTGGCCAACCCGCGCGCCAGTCGATCCATGCGCCGAGCGCGGAGACGAACAACTTGTCGACCGTCAGCGGTTCGGGTTCGATGTCGGGCCCGTGTTCTTGGTTCGGTTTCGGGTTGGCGGTTTGGCGGACGATGGCCCGCCGGTCGGCGGGACCCAAGGAACCGTAGGTCGGGTCGGCATCTTGCGTGTCGTCGTCGTCCCGCGTCCACACCGCTCGCACCGTTCGGCGCGTGTCGTCGTCCTCGTCGACTTCAACGAACTCGCCGTCGACGACGCGGCGTACCCCGAGTCGGGAGTGCCACAGTTCGATCCGGCTGGAATCGCTTGGTGCCGCCGCGGCGTCGGCCGCATGGGTGAACCCGCCGTTGACGTCGGGCGACACGACCAGTCGATACGGCGCCTCGATCGCAGTCTGGTCTTCTTTCGGCGCGGAAGGTGGCACCAGCGCCTCGGGCGCACGCTGCCCGCCGGGCTCCAGCTTCGGCACCGCCAGCGGCGCAACCCGCAGTCCGAGTGTGGTCAACGCGGTCAGCACACCGGCCGTCGTGAACGGGATCTCGGTGCCCTTGGGTAGTTCGAATACGATCCGTGAATCGTTGGCGGCGCGGGAGCGGGCGATGTCGGGAGGAGTGGTCCCCGCCTCCGGTGCCTCCTCATAGATGTTCTGCGGGCCGAAGGTGACAATGAGGTGCGCGTCAGCGACCACCGCCACCAGTCGTGTGCCCTGCGCTGTCGGGCCGCCGATGCCGGGAATGACGAGGACCTGTCCGGGAAAGATGAGCGACGGGTTCGCGATGTTGTTGGCAGCGGCGATTTCCCTGTACCGGAACGGATTTCCGTAGAAGCGCTGCGCCAGATCCCACAAGGTGTCTCCCGCAACCACGACGTGCGTCACGGGTGGCGGAGGCGGTGGCGGACTGGGCCGTCGCGGGATGCTCAGCACTGTGCCGGGGAAGATCAGACTCGGGTTCGGGATGTGGTTGGCCTCCGCGATCAACCGGTACAGCCGGCCGTCGCCGTAATAGTGGACGGCCAGATTCCATAGGTTGTCGTCCTTGACGACGGTGTGCCGGGCCAGCGGCTCAGTCGGGACTGGCCCGTCGGTGACCACCCGGCAGCCGATGGCGGTGCACTGCACGTTCAACAGGTCGGCCGGGCGCAACAGCCGGAACGCGACCGGGTCCGGCGGCTCCTGTGGGTCGGGGTCCGGCCCCGGATCCGGCGGGGTGATGTCTGGAATTCGCAGCACCTGCCCGGCGAATATCCGGTCGGGGTCGGCGATGCCATTCGCCTGAGCGATGATCGGGAACTTGGTGGCGTCGCCGTAGAACCGCTGCGCGATACCGGACAGCGTGTCGCCGCGAATGACCGTATAGAAAGTGTCCATGGCTTCCCCCCGCCGCGCCATTCCTCGCCCACCGGCGAAACTACGGTCGACCGGCACCCCTGGCCTGAGTAGGTGACTACTCGATTTCAGCGCCGGATTGTGTTCTGGCGCCCGCGTATTGATCGCACTGTAGGCAGAGCAAATCGGTGGGTTCGTCGCTGAAGGGCAATATGGTGTCTTTCGGCAATTCAGGAGGATTTCGGCAAATCGGCCAGCGGCAACTGTTCACTCCGATTCGAATTCGAGTAGTCGAGTACTCATGGCGCCGCATCGGTGCGGATCTACCGTCGATACATCGATCCAGATCGGTGATAGGAACTGCAGTGGCATACATCGGCTGCACCATCAAGCAAGTACCGCCTGACAGGCTTCTCGAGTCGGCGGCGAGGGCCATCGACATCAACCCGGCGAACGCGCCCAACACCGCACTGCTACCACGGGAATTCACGCCGTCGCCGAAACAGCTGGCGGTGATGACTCAGAACTACTGGGGACCCGAAGGCGTCCGGCTGACCGTCGGATTCCTCGACAATCCGTCGGCCGAATTGCAACGTCGAATCCTCTCGCACATGAACGCGTGGGGCGCATGGGCGAACGTGGTGTTCACCGCGACCAACACGGACCCTCAGGTGCGGATCGCCCGCATACGCGACGACGGCTACTGGTCGTACCTGGGGACCGACGTGCTGTCGATCCCGGCCGCCGAGCCGACGATGAACCTCGACAGCTTCACGATGAACACCACCGACTCGGAGTTATACCGCGTCGTCCGGCACGAAACCGGTCATACGCTCGGCTTCCCGCACGAGCACATGCGCAAGGCGATCATCGACCGTATCGACCGGGACAAGGCGATCGAGCTCTTCATGCGCACGCAGGGCTGGTCGCGCCAGGAGGTCATCGAGCAGGTGTTGACGCCTTTCGCGGCGTCAGCGCTGCGGGCCACCGCCGCCACCGACGAGAACTCGATCATGTGTTACGACCTTCCTGGCAGCATCATGAGGGACGGCATCGCAGTGCCGGGCGGGGAGGACATCGGCAATCTCGACGCGGCTTTCGCGGCCAAGCTGTACCCGGGACCGGTGTCGCCGTCCGGGGTGTGGCCCAACGGCAAGGTCTACCTGTTCAAGGGCGAGCAGTATGTGAGCTACGACGTGGCGTCGGACAAGACAGACCCTGGTTATCCGGTCGACATCTCCGGGCAATGGGAGGGTTTCCCGGCCGAGTTCAATGAGGGTGTCGACGCGGGCGTCATCTGGACCAACGGAAAGGCCTACTACTTCAAGGGTTCCCAGTTCGTCCGCTTCGATCTGCCGGCCGAGCGAGTCGACCCCGGCTACCCGAAGTCGATCTCGTTGAAGTGGCCGGGGGTGTTCACCGAGGACATCGACGCGGTCGTGGTCTGGCCCAACGGCAAGGCCTATTTCTTCAAGGGTGCGGAGTACATCCGGTATGACATCGCCCGCAATAAGGTCGACGCAGGCTTCCCGGCTCCGATCGCGGGCAATTGGCCGGGGATGCCGGACGATTTCACGTCGGGTATCGACGAAGCCGTGGTGTGGAACGACGGCACGGCCTACTTCTTCAAGGGCCCGCAGTACGTCCGCTACGACATCGCGGCAGACCGCGTCGAGCCGGGTTACCCGAAGCCGATCGCGGGCAATTGGCCCGGAGTTTGGGCCGATGGCGTCGGTCGCTGAGCGTACGCTGTAGCCACAGTGTCCAGCTAGGTGGGGGAGATGGACATGACGATCACCACGGCGGCAAGCGGGGGCGCGGCCATCACACCCGGCAACGGTGAGACGCGCGAAAAGTCCCATCTGCCAACCAGATCAGACGCGGCCTCGATAGCGGGTCCCCTGGTGCCCACACCGCGGCGCCGGCGCCTGCGCACTTTTGCCTTCGACCCGATGTCGACCCGGCTGTCCGGGCGATATCTGACCATCAGCGTGCCGTACGAGACGATTCTCCGGAAAGGGCCGCAGGGCAAGCTGCTGCGCGTCGTCGACTACGACCCGGTGCACAAAACCTGGTATGCGCTCGTCGATCTCGATGATGCATTCATTCTCGCGCAGGACGGCCTGCAGCCGTCTGAGGGCGACCCGCGGTCACACCAACAGATCGTCTACGCCGTGGCGTCCAGTGTCATCGAACGATTCGAGCGCTACCTCGGCAGGCGGTTCCGTTGGCGCGGTCAGAACAAGCTGTCCCTGGTGCCGCACGCCTTCGAGGGGCGCAACGCGTACTTCGATCCGAAGAGAAGGGCCGTGCTTTTCGGCTACTACCGTGCCGACGCCAACGACCCGGGGGCGAATCTGCCTGGGCAGGTCATCTTCACCTGCCTGTCGTCGGACATCATTGCCCACGAAGTCACCCATGCGATCGTGCACCGGCTGCGCCCATATTTCGCTGAGGCGACCAATCGTGACGTTTTCGGGTGGCATGAAGCTTTCGCCGATCTGATCGCGCTGTTCCAGCACTTCGCCTACCGGGAGGTCGTCCTCGAAGCAATCGCGTCGACATCCGGCAGCCTCGAAAAGGGAAGAGCCCTTTTCGATCTGGCATCGGAGTTCGGCCAGTCCACCGGCCGTGGCGCGGCACTCCGGTCAGCCATCAATCCCGACATACCCGCCGGCCAACTCCGGTCGCCGGATCGTTTCGACAACGCGACCGAACCCCACGAGCGCGGCGCGATCTTCGTAGGCGCGGTGTTCGACGCGTTCCTCGATCGCTACCAAGCCGCCGTCGCCGACCTGCTCCGCATCGCGACGAACGGTACCGGAGTACTGCCAGAGGGAGCGCTTCACCCAGACCTTGTCGCGCGGGTCACCACCGACGCGATCCGGACCGCTGACCGCTACCTCGCGATGGTTGTCCGGGCGTTCGACTACCTGCCCCCCGTTGATGTCACATTCGGCGACGTCATCCGCGCGATCGCGACATCGGACCATGCCCTCTATCCGACTGACACGCTGCAATTGCGCGGCAACCTGATCGAAGCGTTGCGCCGCCGCGGCATCTACCCGGAGCGCGTCGATTCGCTGACCGACAGTTCGTTGTGCTGGCCGGGTGGTAACGGCCTGAACCTGTGTGACGGCCAGCCCGAGGTGCCGCTGGAGACGCTCGTCATGGAGGCGTCGATGAACCTCGACACCGACGCCAATTACGGTGTCGTGGAACCGAAAGCGGTCTACCGGCAGTTGACGAAATGGGCGCACAACCACGCGGTGCGGATCGGGCTGGAACCCAACCACACGATCGCGGTCGCCAGCTTGCACGTCGCCTACCGGCAGGCCGAGGACGCGCAGCCGCGCCCTGAGATCGTCGTCCAGTTCACCCAGCGGCGCAAAGACCTCGAGGAGATCGAGCAACCCGACCTGCCGGACGAAGCCCGGACCCCGCTGCGCGCAGGGACGACCCTGATCGCACGGGTCAACGGCGAAGTGCAGCACATCATCTCCAAGCCGCTGCCGTTGAAGAACCCGGGCACCGACGAGGACTCGCGCTACGTCAACATGTTCGGCGAGGACCGTCTGGAGAAGATCAGAAACTACTTCGGTGAGGTCTCGGAGGCCGATCCGTTGACCGCCTGGAGCGATGAGCCTGCCGTGCACCGGCTCAATTTCGCCAACCTGCACTCGAACTGTTAGGCGGATCCGCGATGACTATGACAAGCGAGACCACCACCGGAACCGTCGAGGTGCGGATGTACAACGTCGGGTTCGGCGACGCCTTCCGGATCACCGTGAAACGCAATGGATCCACGTGGCGGATGCTGGTCGACTGCGGTGTGCATTCGCACGGCGCTGCGCGGCCATTGAAGGAGTCGGTGAAGAACATCATCGATGACCTGAAAGCCGACTGTGGCGGCACGGCGCGCCTCGACGTCGTGGTGGCCACCCATCACCACCGCGACCACATCCGCGGGTTCGCCGAAGACGATTGGGCCGAAGTGGAGGTCGACGAGGTCTGGCTGCCGTTCGTCGAAAACGAAGACGACGACGATGCCAAGAGCCTGCGTGAGGCGCAGCGGCGGACCGCGCTGAAGTTGGCGATGCTGATCGGGGAACGTCAGCAGAAACTGGGCGCCGAAGGGGCCAGGGCGAATCCGTCGCTGGCACAAGCCATGGCGATGGCGCAGAACTCGCGAGGCAATGCCACCGCCACCAACCGATTGTTGGGACGCGGCCTTGGCTTCGCCAACCCCCAGCACGCCGTGCGGTACCTGCCGGATATCGACCCGGTGAAGAACACGGTCCGATTCGACGGATGCGGTGTCGTCGCACACATTCTGGGCCCGCCTCGCGACGCCGCGATGCTCAAGAAGATGGACCCGCCCAGGAACGCCGGATGGCTCACGCTCAACCTCGACGACGTCGTCGACGCTGAAGTCGACGGTGACGAGCCGCCCAAGGCAACCGAGCGGGCGACCGAGGACGGCATGCGGCTGTTCAACAAGAAGTACGTCGTCGCCGATACACAGGTGCCGCGCGAACTGCTTGACGCGCGGGCCAAGCTCGACCTGGACGGGTTGAGCAACGACATGGGTCTGCTGGCGGCGGCGTCCGTGCTCGAACAGTCTGTCAACAACACCAGCCTGTTCTTCGTGCTCGAGGTCGGCGGGCTGCGGCTGCTGTTCCCCGGCGACGCTCAGTACGGCGCCTGGGAATCGGTTCGTACCGATCCGAGATCGTTGGAGCTGATCAGCAGTGTCGACTTCTACAAGATGGGCCACCACGGGTCACACAACGCGACGCCGATGTCGTTCATCGAAAAACAGTGGAACAACAGGCCGGGCGACGTGATGGTCCCGTGGGGGCTGGTCAAGCTGTGGAAGGACTCCATTCCCTATCAGCCGTTGATGGATGCGCTCACCACCGAACATCATCGGGTGATCAAGCCGAACAAGAACACCGTCGGCGACAACCCGGCCAGTGACCTCGTCGAGACCGAGTGGTGGTCTCAGCTGACCTTCAAGGTGGGTCAGTGAGCGATCTGTTCCAAGCCGCGGGAAACGCAGACCCCGCCTATCATGCGCTGATCATCGGCGTAAGCCGCTATCCCCATTTATCCGGCGGCACTGGCCCTTTGACCGATGAGCCATTGGCGGCCGGGTTGACGCAGTTGCGAGCAGCGGCTACCTCTGCCGTGCGGGTGGCTGCGTGGATCCGTGACAACCTCGAACACCCCACTGCCAGCAAGGGATCGATCCGGTTACTGGTCTCACCCTCCGACAACGAGGTGCCGTTACCGCACGGCATCACTGCACCGCCGGCGACATACCAGAACGCGTCTGATGCAATCACAGCGTGGCGCAGGGATGTCCGCGCCAACGCAGATAACCTGGCGATCCTGTACATCGCCGGTCACGGCATACAGACCGGCTTCGGTGGTGGAATCCTGCTGCTGGAAGACTTCGGCGCGCCCAACGCGCCGACCCCGTTGCACGCCGCCATCGATGTTGAATCGGTGCGACGAGGGATCGTCGCCGACCCGAACCGACCGGCCACCGCAACACCCAAGCTCCAGTTCTACTTCTACGACGCATGCCGAATCGACCCTGAGGCCACGGCGAGCTACGAGACACTTTCTGCGGGCATCAGACTGGACGGTCCGCGCGGGCCCGAGGCGGAGGCGTCGTGGGTGTGTTTCGGTGCGCGGCCCAAGGATTACGCGTTCGCCGATCCCGCGCGACGAGCCACGTTGTATTCGCAGGCGTTGATCGAGTGCCTGGAAAGCCGAGCGCCCGTCGAAAACGACGGGTGCACGGTGCAATTCAATGAGCTCACCTCCACGTTACGGCAGGTGGTCAAAGACCTTGGCAGGCAATACGGCGAAGAGCAGCGGACCACGCTGGGGGGCGACGGCGACCTCGATGTAGCGGTTCATCGTCGTCCGCAAGTTGCCGCGGGCGCAGGCATGCCGATACCCGCCTGGGCTCCCACCTTCGATGTGGATTCACCACTGGGCCAGTTGCGGTTCGTGCGTATCGCGGTACATCCGCAGCGGCCGGTGTCGGTGCGACTGGCGGGCAACATTCTGGCCAGCGAGACTCGAATGCTCACAGACAAGCCACTCGAATTGGCGGTCGGCAACTACGAGGCCGTTGTGCCGTTGCCGTGGGGCGGAGAACACGTCCACGGATTCGTGGTGACACCGGGAGACAGTGAACTCGTCATCGATGTCGAAGTGCCCTCGGACCAGTTGACCGCGCCGCCGGAACTCGGCCTGGTGCCCATGCCTTGGTACATCAGGTTCTTCCGATGGGCGGACGGCGCATTCCGTCTGCACGAGTCTCCGCCGCCCCTGCAGTCGTACACCCCATCTGCGGGAGTGAACGACCTGCACAGGCTAACGATCCGTGACATGTGGACGGCACCGGTGTTCTTCCAGATCGAGTCCGACGGCGGGCAGCAGTCGCCGATGGTGGCCCTACCGATCGGCGGCGGACGCGCGCCCTGCGAGGTGTACGTCGGCGTGGGATTCGACAAGGTGACCGCGATCGCCCGTCCAGGCGATGAGGAAGTGAACACCATTGCGGGATACCTGAATTCGGGCCGCGCGGACCGAGCGGTGATGAGTATGGCCACCACCGCCGAGGACATGCTGCGAGAGAAGATGGCAGACCCTATAGGTGCGATCATCGGCGGCTACGCGCTGCTGAAGTTGCACGAACTGGACCGCATGCACAATTGGCCGGACAATCTCGCCGAGATCTTCGACCTGTTGCCGGACGGCCCGGTTATCGCCGGTGTCCTCGCGGCGCGGCGCGGCGACGACGAAGTGGCCGCTGGCTGGTTCAGGACAGCGATCAAGCGCGGCATCCCGATCTTCTCGGAGGGTCTGTCGCTGCTTGCCGCCGAGAGCAATGCACTGAGACAGCCACAGCTCGGCGACGCCCTCGACATCGCCGAGGTTGCCCGGACCGCGGCGGCTCTCGCGCCGTTGGCCGACTTCTCCGCACTCTGCACGACGCTGCACGTACATGAGCGCCTGATGGCCGATGTTCCGCCGAACGCCGGCTGGAAGCAGGTCGGGCCGCCGCGCGGCGATTTCGATAGAGGATGGGTGGATCGATGAGTGAGGCGACGTTCCTACTGCACGCCCTGCCAGCCGGTAACGGCGACGCGTTGGTGCTCGAGTACGGCACCGACGGTCAGATGAGCCGAATACTGATCGACGGCGGTGTCGGGCCGGCCGCGGCCGCCGTCGGCCAGTTCCTCGGTGCGAATGCGGATCTCGATCTGCTTGTGGTCACCCACATCGACAACGATCACATCGCAGGAATGGTCAAGCTGTTGAAACAGACTGATCCGCCTGCGCCGAAACAAGTGTGGTTCAACGGGTTCCGTCATCTTCCGGATACCGCATTGGAGCCGATGGGGCCGATCGAGGGCGAGAAGCTCACCACTCTCATCGTCGACCGCGGATATGCCTGGAATACGTCCTTCGGAAAGGGGCCGGTCGCCATCACCGAACCCGCCCCCGCGAAGCCACCGACGCCAGACCCGATCAACGGTCTGCGGTTCACGGTGCTGTCGCCCGGCATGGAGCAACTGCGGAAACTTCGCAAGGGCACCAATTGGGCCGACATCGTGCGGGCCGCGGGGTTGGATCCGCACGTTCCGCCCCCTCCGCCCCCTCCGCCTATGTCCGGGGCGGAGCGGATGGGACCGCCCGACGTCGATGCGCTAGCCGATCAGAGCACCGAAACCGATGACACCGTCGCCAATGGCAGCACGATTGCCCTGTTGGCCGAATTCTCCAACCGCACTTGCCTTCTCGCCGGTGACGCACATCCGGATGTGCTGATCGCCGGTATCGATCAACTCGTCGGCGCGGGAAATGCGCTCGACGTCGATGTTTTCAAGTTGCCTCACCACGGCAGCAAGGCCAATGTCACCCGCAACCTGCTGTCTCGAGTGCGCGCCCACACGTATGTGTTCTCCACCGATGGCAGCGGCAATCAGAGGCATCCCAACGATCAAGCGGTCGCGCGGGTCATCAAATACGGCGGTCCCTCACCGGTACTGGTCTTCAACTATCGATCGGATCGAAACAGCGTTTGGGATAGCGACACACTGCGCGACAAGTGGGGTTACCAGACCGTCTACCCGCCCCAGGGCAAGCCGGGAATCCTAGTCGACTTGCTCGCGATCGAGAGGTGAGTGAAGTGTCCAAGAACATCCTGATCTGCCTGGATGGAACGAAGAATCAGGTAGAGGCGAAAGAGGTCACCAACGTCTTCAGCATCGCCGAGTTCGCCGATCTGACCAATCCAGCCGAGCAGGTGCTCTACTACGGCCCCGGCGTCGGCACCATGGCCCCACCCAGCGCTTGGACCGGACTGGCGCAGCGGGTTTCGTTGGTCGGAGGATTGGCGCTGGGCCACGGCATGCGACAGGACATCGCCGAGGCGTACACCTACCTGATGAACACGTGGGAACCCGGCGACAAGGTCTTCGTCTTCGGTTTCAGCCGTGGCGCGTACACCGCCCGGGCCCTCTGCGGGATGCTGTACCGGATCGGGCTGTTGCGGCCCGGGTCGGACAATCTGGTTCCCTACGCGGTGCGCACCTACGCACGCAAACCCGGCAAGGACTCCGACCTCAGCAGGACAGAGGGTTGGGGCCGGATGAAGAAGTTCGCCGAGGGCCTGTCGCGACAGATCGAGGGCGAAAGCTTCGCGTTCCCGGTGGAGTATCTCGGCCTCTTCGACACCGTCAAGGCCACCAAGGCTTTCGGCCGCGACATCCGCTGGCCCTACACTCGGCAACTGCCCAACGTGCGGGTGGTGCGGCACGCCGTTTCGATCGATGAGACCCGGCCTCAGTTCGTGGAGTACCTCGTCAAACCCGATTCGGAGGAGAAGTACCCCTCGCTGGAGGAAGTGTGGTTCGCCGGCGTCCATTCCGATGTCGGTGGCGGATTTCAAGACAAAAAGCTTGTGCTGTCGAAGATCCCGATGCGCTGGATTCTCGACGGCGCCATCAGATGCGGACTCAAGGTGCGGTCGGGGAAGTACCGTTATCACCTGACCAACTTGGGCGAAGCCGAGGCATGTTCGGGCATGCGCAGAAACAGCACAACCTGGCGGTTCCTTCAGGCACCTTGGCGAGCAGCGGTCAAGCCATGGCGGACCCGACCCATCCCCGACGGCGCAACCATCCACAGCAGCGTCGAGATACGCATGGCCAAGATGAATCCCAAGTATCAGCCGCGGCTACCGGACAAATTCACTGTCAACGACGAGCCGTGGTCCGGGCCGCCACCCCCAGCAGAGGTGTGAACTACCCGCGACCGCCCTTGAGTATCAACGCAGCGAGTTCCTCGCGGTCGTTGATGTCGAGCTTGGTGCACGCGCGGTACAGATGACCCTCGACCGTACGCACGGACACCGTGAGCCGGTCGGCGATCTCGCGGTTGGTCAACCCCGCGGCGGCGAGGTTGGCGATCTCGCGCTCCCGCACCGTCAGCGGCAGCGGGTGAGACGCCAAATTCAACGCGGGCGTGCGGATCCCACCGCATTCGGCCGCTAGCCGGTTCGCCACCGCGGCGGCCTCCACGCTCCGCCGGCGATCGTCTGCAGCCTCGAACAACACCGCAGCCTGCGCCGCAGCGTCAGCCGCCGACAGCAGCGCGCCGAGGTCCTCGAATTGTCCTGCCGCCGCGGCCATTCCCGTGGCATCGCCGTTGCGAAGCGCTTCGGCATGCGTCGCGATGACAGCCGCGAGCCTGCCGCCGGTCGCAGTGGCGACCTCGACCAGCTCGTCCAGACAGGTCGAGTCGCCGAACCGGACCGCGTCGTGCAGCGCCAACATCTGAATCGCCCGCTGCCCGGAGTCCGCCGCTTGATGCGAAGCCTCGAGCGCGAATCCTATTGCCGCGCTGACATTCCCCTCCGCGGCGGCCAACCATGCTTCCGCGATCTTCAGTTGCGGCCCGAACACCGCGACGTGCCGGCCGTACCGCGTCTTGACCTCGGCCATCATCCTGGCGCCCGGTTCCGCTCTGCCGAGCGCGCAGTAGGACTGGGCCAGCAGCAGCCGCGCCGGAAAGCTCCACGACGAGGCCGACTCCGCTGTGAGCGCCGCGACGGTCTGCTCCATCCTGGGCACCGTGTCGGCGAACACCCCGCGGGCCACACCGACGGTGCCCATCAGCACGTTGGCCATGCCCCACGCCAGGTACTGGCCCGCCGAGGTGATCCGGATGATGTCGGCGGAACGCTGTGCGGCAGTGTCGAAATCGCCCGCCAGGGTGAGAGCCTTGACTTCGCCGAACGCCGCCAGATACCGCAGCAGCCCGTCGACCTTGTTCTCGACCTGATGCCCGCGCGACGCGACGGCTGCCACCTCGTCGTCGCGGCCCATCAGTGCCAGCGCCAATGCGCCGCCGAAGGCCGCCCACTCGACCGCGGTCGGATGGGCAGTCGGGTCGGCAAGCACCCGTCTGGACAGCGCGGTGGAGTCGACAAGCTGGTTCTCGAAGGTCCGCGATGCGGATGCGACACCGTCGATCATCAGCCGCAGCCGGTCGTCGGTGACCTTCTCGTACAACAGTTCCAGCACTTCGTCGGCGCTCTCGGCATCGCCCATCGACCAGTGCAGGTTGGCGATTCGCGCCAACCCCCAACGCACCAGATCGAGTTCGTCCATCACCTCGGGCTCGAAAGAACTCAATGTCTCCTCGGCTTCGGCCGCCTTGCCCTGCCACAGCAGCGACCGGGCCAGCAGTTCGCTGGCGACCAGCCCGGCGCCGCGGTTCACCGCGGCCCGCGCCAACCGCTCACCGAGCGTGACGTTCGTCAGTGCGATCGCGTCGCGTGCCGCGCTTACGAGCAGGTCCACCTCCGGCTGCTGATCGCTGTCGAGGGTCAACTCCGCCAACCGGATTCGGTCTGCCGGGCCGCTCAACGGCTGGCCCTGGAGTGCCTTGACCACCTCGCCGCGCAGCCGCCTCGCCGCCGCCATGCCCAGCCGCCGCCGGATCACCTCGCCGAACAGCGGGTGGTTGAACCGTGCTTCGATGCTGGAGTGGTCCTCGGCGATGCGGATCAGTCCGCGGGACTCCGCATCCTCGACGGCTTCCGCGCCGACGATGTCGGTGAGCGTGTCGAGGTCGAGCGGCTCGCAGAACGTCAACAGCCGCAGCGCGTGCAGGACGTTGTCGGGTAGCTGCTCGATTCTGGCATCCAGCAGCGATGCGAGCTCGGACGTGACCGCGGTGCGGCCCCGGAGCTGCCACACGCCGCGAACCTGACGCAGCGTGCCTGCTTCCAGGGCGCCCTCGACCAGATGCCGGACGAACAGGGCGTTGCCGCCGGATGCTTCCCACATCAGATCCGCGGACAGGCCCTCGACGCGGCCGCCCAGAGCCGATTCGATCAGCGAGACGCACTGGTCTCTGGTGAACGGCATCAAGTGCAGCCGCTGCAGATAGCCGTCCTTCCACAGCGATGTAATGGCGTCGGGTACCGCCTCGCCGGCCCGCACGGTGGCCACGATGCGCACCTGGCCGTCGAGCGCCAGTTGATGCAGCAGCGTCGCGGACAGCTGGTCGAGCAGGTGCGCGTCGTCGACGCCGATCACCGAATGCCCCTCGGCCAGAATGGTCTCTCGCGCCGCGGACAGGAACGCCACCGGATCCCTGGACGTCGCGGCGCCCACCAGGTGGGCGAAGACACCCAGCGGGATGCTGCGCGCCGATTCGGTGCCAGCCACCCACTGCACCCGCGACGGCAGGGACTGCGTCACCAGCCGCGCCAACGTCGTCTTGCCGACGCCGGCGTCGCCGATCAGGACGATGCCGCACACACCGGTTTGCTCCGCCAGCGCGCTGTGGATCTTTGCGAACTCGATGTCGCGCTGGACGACTGGCCATCCGTGGGCCACCGCTTCAACGGTCATGGGACGAGTCTGCGGGCGATTCATGGCGCTGATGCGAGTAGAGGGCTACGCGAATCACGACGCCGCGGCGGCGAACTCCGCCTGCCGTGCCTGCGCGGCGGGTTCGGTGTGCACCAGCCGTTCGCTGCGGGCCAACCAGTCGACGTCGGCCCACACCACGTGGGAGGGTAGACGCCGCCAGTATTCGGGATGCGCCCGCAGATAGATGTCGACGCTGGCGTGCACCAACGCATCGGCAGGCGGCCTGCGCAGCGAAAGCGTGCGGGCACTGCCGGCGAGGGCGTCGTATTGGGTCGGTGCGGGCGCATCGGACTGGCTGGGATCACGCATCGCGACGCCGGCCCGCACCGCACCGTCGAGCACCCAGTCCAGCGCGATGTCGGCCAGCGCCCAGCACGCACCCGACCCGCCCGCGATATCGCAGTGCGCGCCGCGGAACCAGACCTCCTCGACGCAGTCCGGTGACGACACCAGATGTGCGCCGCCGAGCCGGCCGTCGATCGCGACCGCGTGCCTGCCGTCGACCACATTCGTCAGCGGTACACCCGACGGGTGCCGATCAGGCACGCTGATCATGTCCCAGAGCCCCAGAAACTGCACCGGAACACCGGTCTGAGGACACCCGGTCAAGCTGGCGGCCAGTTTGGTGAGCCGCCTCCAGTCCTGCGGATCGCGATGTGTCCGCGGTACGGAGTAGGCGGCGAGTACGTAGTCCATCAGATCGGGCAGCAATCCGACGGTGCCGAGCAGTCGGGTCAGTGCGCGCGCGCAGTACGCCCCGCGACCCACACCGAACAGGTAGATCCGATCGCCCCGATCCCAATTGTCGACCAGGAACTCGTAGGCGTCGGCGATCGTGGCGCGCGTTTCCTGGGCTGCGTTGCGGCGGTATCGCAGTCGGTCCACGTTGCTCTGCGGGTGCACCGGCGTGCCCGAGTGATACCAGTTGAGCTGTGCATCGCTCTCGTCGAGCAATTTCAGCAACGCCTCGGCGTTGGTGGCATCTCGACGCACGCGATCGAAGCACAGCACGATGTTCTTCACGACGACCCCCGACGGAAGTGTTTTCGCTGTTGGGATTAGTTTGCTCCGCAAAAATCGCCGTGTCCTGCGTATTGCACTACTCGAATTGCGAACCCCTTCGAATTCGCTACAGGGCGACCTCGGTGGGCGCGGAATCCGCGAGCGTGATGCCGCACGCACGTCCGAATTCCTCCGCCGTGAGCCCGTCCGCAGAGTTCATATCGCAGCGGCCGAACGGTGGTGCGCCCTCCGGCAGGCCGCCGCCGTAGCCGGATCCGTCGGTGTATTGGTGAGCCACCTTCCCGGGGTACGGCGGGTTGCGCCCGTAGGCCGCGACGACGAGCCGGATGCCGGGTGGTTTGGCCGGCCACAAGGTGTTGAGGTCGCCCACGTTGCCGTAGCCGATCACCTTGGCCGTCGAGCCTACGAACGCACCGACGGCCTCGTAGGCGGCGTTGATGCCCGCCGACCGGTCACCGCGGACCTGCCCTCCCCACGACTCGATGTCGATCATCACCGTCATCTTCGGATGCGGCGCACCGACCATGTCCGTGAACGTGTCGACGGTTTGCTGCCAATTCGGCCGCCAGACGAAGTACGCGATGAAGAACGTCAGCCGCCCGCTGTCGGCGTTGCGCAGACACCATTCATAGTTGTTGTCCCACCGGCGATCTCGATGCGTCCCGTCGTTGGACCGGATGCACAACACCGGATACGGATAACTGTCATCGACGCCGACCTGCCACTCGGACACATCGGCGTAGAGCGTGTCAGGCACGCCTTTCAGTTTGCGCGACGACTAGGCTCCCATCAGCATCCGCCACTGGTCCAGATTGCTGGCCCGGTACACATAGTTGGTGCGTTTCACCTCTGACAGCGACGCGCTCGGCTCGGCCGAATACCAGTGGCCAGGAAACACCGTGGGGTCGCCGGGCAACTGCGCCAGCGCCTGCAGGCTGTGGTAGATCGCCTCGACGTCACCGCCGGGAAAGTCGGTGCGCCCGCAGCCCTCGAGGAACAGCGTGTCGCCAGCCACCAGTCGCCCGTCGAGCAGGAAGCACTGGCTGCCCGGGGTGTGCCCCGGCGTGTGCAGCAACTCGATGTCGATGTCGCCGACACTGACCACATCGCCGTGCTCGTGTGTGGTGAGCTCCGAACGCGCGATCCCGGTCACCCGCGAAACCCAGTCAGCCTCAAGGGAATTCACGTGTACAGGCACGCTGGTGCGCTCCAGCAGCTCAGCAAGGCCCTTGAGTTCGAAGCCCATCATCGACCCGCCGACGTGGTCGGGGTGGTGGTGGGTGACCAGCACCCCGGACAGGTGCATGCCGTCGGCTTCCAGCGCGTCGACCAGATCGCCTGCGGCGTAGGCCGGGTCCACCACGACGGTGTCGCCGGTCTCCCGGTCGCCGATCAGGTAGGCGAAGTTGCGCATCTGCGCTGCGATCATGTCGCCGGCCGCGAAGTCGCGTCCGGAGAGCAGCTGCCGAAAATACAGGCGGTCAGTCATGACTTCAGACTAGGTTGCGGTGGTCTTCAGCCGAACCATGCGGGTGGTGCTGCTCTCGTCGAGTTCGACGATGTCGCTGCGCGACCGAAGGAAGTCGCTGAACGACTTGAACCCCAACGACTTCTCGGAGAACGAGGGGTCCATGCGCTTCATCTGGGCCTTGACCGCGGAGTTGTGCAGCCAGTCCGCGTCGTCCTTCTCGTGGCCGATGCGCAGCGCCCGCTCCAGCAGCCCGGTCGCGGCGGCCTGCGGGTCAGGCTGCTCCGACTCGTCGTCCGCCTCCGGCGCCTTGGCGCGTTTGGCCCGCTTCTTCGGTGCGGCCACCGGGACACCGGGCAGCGCGTCGTAGGTGACGAACTCGTCGCATGCGGCCGTCAGCGATCGGCTGATCGAGCCGGTGATGCCGATGCCGACCACATAGCGGCCGAGGCGTTTGCAGCGCTGCGCCAGCGCGATGTAGTCGGAATCGCCCGCGACGATCACCACGTGGGTCAGGTCGGGCAGCCGGAACATGTCCTCGACCGCGTCGACGGCCAACCGAATGTCGGCGCCGTTCTTCGCGTAGGCGGCGGCGGGGAAGAGCTGAACCAGGTCGACGGCCCGACCTACCAGCTGGCCCTGATACTCGGCGTTCACGTCGGCCGACCAGTCGGCGTAGGCCCGCGTCAGCACCAGCGTCCCGAACGACGAGGCGAAATCGATGATGGCGCCGACATCGACGACCGCCTCGGTGAGGCGCCCTGGTCGTTTGTGGAACCCGGCTGCCCTGTCGCGCTGAAACGAGTTGCGGCCGTGCACCTGGTCGTAGCGGGAGATGACGATGTTGTCGAAGTCGAGGTAGACCGCCACACGCGGCGTGTTGGGTTCGGTCATCCGTCTGTCCTATCACCTCGGTATCCGCGGCGCGCCGCCATCGAACTGGTGGCCAACCGAGTTCCAATTGCTGCGTGAGCCGACACGCCGCACCGCGCAGGCGGTCGGGGCGCGAGCTGGGCCTGCTGATCGGGCTGGGCGTGACGGTGGTGGCGGCGATCGGCGTCGTCGTCGCGGGGGTGGTGCTGGCGGTCAGGATGGATGTCGACGAACCGGCCGTCGCGGCGCAGACCACCAGCGCCGAGGCCGCCTCAGCGCCTCCCGCCCCCTTGCCCGCGGTCCAGATCCCCGCGGCCGACGTGGCCGCGCCCGAGGTGGCGCCGGGCGAGTTCGTCGTCGTCCAGATGACAGTGACGAACGTCGCCGCCGAGCCGCGCACCTACACCGGGTCGTTCCACACGCTCTCGGACGGCGCCACCGCGTATACGCCTGACGACGAGGCCTGGCTGTACTTCGGCAACCTGCCACCCAGGCTCAATCCCGGGGAATCGACGGACAGCTCTGTGGTGTTCGACGTGCCTGTCGGCGCAGACGTCGAATCAATAGAACTGCACGACGGGCCCGGTTCGACCGGGGTCACGGTCCATCTGTAGCGGCGCGACGACCTGCGGTTTGGCACGACAATCCGCGAGAATGTACCCTCTTTAAGGCCCACGCCGCTGCTGCGAGGGTCTGGCCCCCTTAGCTCAGTCGGTAGAGCGTTTCCATGGTAAGGAAAAGGTCAACGGTTCGATTCCGTTAGGGGGCTCGGTGGTCGCCAGTAGGTGGCACCCGGATGGCGGTGTAGCTCAGCTGGTTAGAGCGCACGACTCATAATCGTGAGGTCGGGGGATCGAGTCCCCCCACCGCTACAGGACACGAAGGCATTTGAGAAAGAGGCAGTTGACGTGGCGTCAAGTACAGATGTACGGCCGAAGATCACTTTGGCGTGCGAGGTGTGCAAACACCGCAACTACATCACCAAGAAGAACCGTCGCAACGATCCCGATCGGCTCGAGCTGAAGAAGTTCTGCCCGAATTGCGGCAAGCACCAGGCTCACAAGGAATCGCGCTAGCGCGTCACCCCATTCGGCTATCTGCCAGGGGTTGACCCGAGAGGTTCGTTCACCGTGGGGCTGTCACAGCAGATCGTCGGGATGCACTACCGCTATCCCGACCACTACGTCGTGGGCAGGGAGAAGCTGCGCGAGTACGCGGTCGCCGTCAAGAACGACGATCCCGTGTTCCACGACGAGAAGGCCGCCGCCAAGCTCGGCCACGATCGGCTGCCCGCGCCGTTGACGTTCATCTCGGTATTCGGTTACCAGGCGCAGTTGGCGTTCTTCGAAAACGCGAACATCGCGATCCGGGATGCCCAGATCGTCCAGGTGGATCAGGTGCTGAAGTTCGTCAGGCCCATCTATGCCGGCGACACGCTGTACTGCGACGTGTACGTGGACTCCGTCCGGCAGGCACACGGCGCCGACATCATCGTGACCAAGAACATCGTCACCAATGACAAGGGTGACGTCGTCCAGGAGTCGTACACGACCCTCGCGGGTCGCTCGGGTGAAGAGGGAGAAGAGGGTTTCAGCGATGGCACTGCGTGAATTCGACTCGGTGAAGGTAGGTGACACCCTTCCTGAGAAGGTGATACCGCTGACCCGTCAGGATCTGGTGAACTACGCCGGGGTGTCCGGCGACCTCAACCCGATCCACTGGGACGACGACATCGCCAAGCAGGTCGGACTGGACACCGCGATCGCGCACGGCATGCTCACTATGGGCCTGGGTGGGGGCTACGTGACGTCGTGGGTCGGCGACCCTGCCGCGGTCACCGAGTACAACGTCCGCTTCACCGCGGTGGTGCCGGTTCCCAACGATGGCGTCGGCGCCGAAATCGTGTTCAATGGTCGAGTGAAATCCGTTGAGCCGGAAACAAAATCAGTGACCATCGCGCTGTCGGCCACAACGGGGGGAAAAAAGATCTTCGGTCGCGCCGTTGCCACCGCGAAGCTGGCGTGACCAATGGCACTCAAAACTGATATCCGGGGGATGGTCTGGAAGTACCCGGACACCTTCGTCGTCGGCCGGGAGCAGATCCGGCAGTACGCGGCGAGCGTCAAGTCGATGGACCCGGCTTCGCATGATGAGGACGCCGCCGCCCAACTCGGTCACCCCGGGTTGATCGCGCCGCCGACGTTCATGTCGATCTTCGCGGTGATGATCCAGCGGCACTTCTTCCAGCACGTCGACGTCGGCTTCGAGACGCTGCAGATCGTGCAGGTGGATCAGAAGTTCCTGTTCCACCAGCCGATCAAGGACGGTGACGTACTGACCGGCACCATGTACATCGAGTCGGTCAACGAGCGGTTCGGCGCCGACATCGTGACCACCCGCAACGTGTGCGCACGGCCCAACGGCGACGTCGTGATGGAGTCGTTCACCACGCTGATGGGTCACGAGGGCGACAACTCGATTTCGGCCGGGTGGGACCCGGAAACCGGGCAGGTCGTGCGCAAGCCCGTCAAGCACGACGACTAGAGGCGGATTAGTAACTATCACGGGTGGCGCGCTACACTCGGTCCTCGGGGTTTTCCCAGTCCAGCGCGCTGTCCGTCGGTTTTCAATCGGCCGAACGGGGAGCGCGCAAATTGTGTGAGCCCCGATGAAGGGGCGTAGCTCAACTGGCAGAGCAGCGGTCTCCAAAACCGCAGGTTGCAGGTTCAAGTCCTGTCGCCCCTGCTCAACTGAATACTCGACAAGTGTGGACACTGGAAGGTGACCACACGTGAACCCATACGAAAGGCATGCGGTGAGCGACGAGCGCGACGGTGTCAGCTCCGCAGGCGACGACACCGTAACTGACAGCACTGGCCAGACCGCGGTGGTGACCCGCCCGGCCCGTCCGACCGGCAAACGGTCGCGACGCGGCGCGGTCGACGCCGAGAGCGAGGCCGTCGACCTGGGGACGGGCACGAAGGCCGCGCCGACCAAGAACGGTGGGGGCACCGCGACCAAGACGGCCAAGAAGTCCGCCGATCGGCCAGGAAAAGGTGGGCGGAACCCGTTCAAGTTCGTCTGGAACTACCTGGCGCAGGTCGTCGCCGAACTCCGCAAGGTGATCTGGCCGAACCGCAAGCAGATGGTCAACTACACCGCCGTGGTGCTGGTCTTCCTGGCCTTCATGGTGGCGTTGATCGGCCTGGTCGACATGGGCCTATTGAAGCTCGTGACGCTGGTGTTCGGCTAACGAGCGAATGAGAGAGGACTGACAAGTGACTTCCTTCGAGGGCGAATCGCCTTCGGCCGAGAGCGTCGACGTCATCACAGACGAGAGCAACGTCGATCCGGTGACCGAGGACACCGACGCGGCTCCTGATGAAGCCGACGTCGCGGCCGACGCTGCCGATGACGCGGCTGCGCAGGACGCGCCGCAGGACGAGGAAGAGGATCCGGCGGTCGCGCTGAAGAAGGACCTGCGCACCCGGCCCGGTGACTGGTACGTCATCCACTCCTACGCCGGCTACGAGAACAAGGTGAAGGCCAACCTCGAGACCCGCGTGCAGAACCTCGACGTCGGCGACTACATCTTCCAGGTCGAGGTGCCGACCGAAGAGGTCACCGAGATCAAGAACGGCCAGCGCAAGCAGGTCAACCGCAAGGTGCTGCCGGGCTACATCCTGGTGCGCATGGACCTCAACGACGAGTCGTGGGGCGCCGTGCGCAACACGCCCGGCGTGACCGGCTTCGTCGGGGCGACTTCACGTCCGTCGCCGCTGTCGTTGGATGACGTGGTGAAGTTCCTGCTGCCGCCCGCTGCCGCGAAGAAGCCGGCCAAGAGCACGGCTGGGGCGGCCGCCAGCTCCGAGGCGTCGATCGAACGTCCGGAGATCCTGGTCGACTTCGAGGTCGGTGAGTCGGTCACCGTGATGGACGGGCCGTTTGCGACGTTGCCCGCGTCGATCAGCGAGGTCAACGCCGAACAACAGAAGCTCAAGGTGCTGGTGTCCATCTTTGGCCGCGAAACACCTGTCGAATTGACCTTCAACCAGGTCGCCAAGATCTAAGTCCGAGAAAGGAACACCGCACGACATGGCCCCGAGGAAGAAAGTCGCCGGGCTGATCAAGCTGCAGATCCAGGCCGGGCAGGCCAACCCTGCCCCGCCGGTCGGTCCCGCGCTCGGCCAGCACGGCGTCAACATCATGGAGTTCTGCAAGGCGTACAACGCCGCGACGGAGAACCAGCGCGGCAACGTCATCCCCGTGGAGATCACCGTCTACGAGGATCGCAGCTTCACCTTCAACCTGAAGACCCCGCCCGCGGCCAAGCTGCTGCTGAAAGCCGCTGGCGTGCAAAAGGGTTCAGGTGAGCCGCACAAGACCAAGGTCGCGAAGGTGACCTGGGATCAGGTGCGCGAGATCGCCGAGACCAAGAAAGAAGACTTGAACGCCAACGACATTGATCAGGCGGCCAAGATCATCGCCGGCACCGCCCGGTCGATGGGGATCACCGTCGAATAGTTTTCGGCGCGCGATCCCGTGGGAGGGCTGGCATCGGCCCGAACAACCACAACTCTGACAACTAGGAGACACGAATGAGCAAGACCAGCAAGGCATATCGCGAAGCCGCCGAGAAGGTCGACCGGGACCGGCTGTACACCCCGCTGGAGGCCGCGAAGCTGGCCAAGGAGACGTCGTCGAAGAAGCAGGACGCCACCGTCGAGGTTGCGATCCGCCTCGGCGTCGATCCGCGTAAGGCCGATCAGATGGTGCGCGGCACCGTGAACCTGCCGCACGGCACCGGTAAGACAGCGCGCGTCGCGGTGTTCGCGGTCGGTGAGAAGGCCGAGCAAGCCGCCGCCGCGGGCGCCGACATCGTCGGTAGCGACGACCTGATCGAGAAGATCCAGGGCGGTTTCCTCGATTTCGACGCCGCGATCGCCACCCCCGACCAGATGGCCAAGGTGGGCCGGGTCGCGCGTGTGCTGGGTCCGCGTGGTCTGATGCCGAACCCAAAGACGGGCACCGTCACGCCGGATGTGGTGAAGGCCGTCAACGACATCAAGGGCGGCAAGATCAACTTCCGCGTGGACAAGCAGGCCAATCTGCATTTCATCATCGGCAAGGCGTCGTTCGACGAGAAGGCGCTGGCTGAGAACTACGGCGCTGCGCTGGATGAGATCCTGCGGGCCAAGCCGTCGTCGTCGAAGGGCCGCTACCTGAAGAAGGTCACAGTCTCGACGACCACCGGCCCGGGCATCCCGGTCGACCCGTCGGTCACGCGTAACTTCGCGGAGGCGTAGCCACCTGGCGCTCGGCGCCTCATCGATACATCTCTGCGCCGAGCGTTCGGTTCTCGTTAGGATCGCGCCGCCTTGGGACCCGGAAGCGCAAAGCTTAGGGAAACACCTGATACGTCCGCTTCACCGCTGTCGATAACCTCGTGGAGTTAGCTGGAGCGCTCGGGTGGGTGCGCGGGGGAGGCGGCAAGGTGACAGCAGAGGCGTGCGCGGCGCAGTCAGATCCGCATGAGAGTGCAGACGTTGAACTGGCGGATACGTGCTTATCCGCAGCACCGCGAGAGGCAGTCTCGACGGTGGAACAGGTCGCCCGTGTTGTCTCGGATTGTTCCGTCATCGGCGAGGCTAGAAACGCGCTCAATGCTGCTGGGTGGACTGCGAAGATTGCTGCGAATCGCATTTCTGTCGATGAAGAGATTCTTGTCCAACTGATCCCAGCGAAGTTCGGGACCTACGGCCTCGTCGGCGCTCGTTGGGTTGTCTACTCGATTGCTAGCGCTCAGCCCGTCTGGATTGTCGGCGCCGAACCGTCCCTCGGGTTCGATTGACCGTGGGCCGCGCGACTGCATCGGCTACCGCGCGGTCAAATTAGCGACCCGGTTAAGTGTCGCCACGGCTTGGGCTGTGGTGTCCATGGGTGTTGCGCCATACCCGTGCGACGCATGCGATTGCAGCTAACCTGGCCTGGCGGCGGCGGCCAAAGAGGTCAGGGGATTCGCGTACGTGTCCTATCGCCCCCATTTGTTTGCCAAATCGTGGGAGCATCGAGCAGTCTTGTGCGCCGTTTAGACGACAGCGTCAAATCAGCAAAGTTCGAAGGATTGGCCTGGAGAACTAGATCGGTACCCACCGTCTGGACAAAGCCGCAGATGATGGGGTTTATCTAGTTAGTGCATAGGGAAACACCTAATTCCCTAGCGCTGTATTGGTTAATAAGATATCTTCAGCTTGAGAAGGTCGGAAGCTGCGCTCGCGACGAGCGGGAGGGGTTGCAGGACTCGCAACGAGGTCATCAAGCGGGACCAGGTTTCCAACCTCTCAGTAGCAAAGTTGTCACGGCAGACGACTCGGGGGGACGAGATGGCAAGGGGAACTTCGCGCACACGTGCAATCGCAGCGTCGGGGTGCGACCATGACCGTCGTTGATCCAGGTCCTGGCGTTGCCTCGATGAGCCCATCGGCCGAGCCGACCAGTGACGCGACGACACTTCTAGATCAGTTCAATTCGGACCGTGCTGCCGTCAAAGAGCGTTCTAGCGTCCTCAGCAGCATTAGGGCCTGGATGCTCGTCCCACTCGTGGATTTCGGGCTGAGCATATTGCCCTTGGCGTGGCGGCCGATGCAGATCCACGCTGTCGTGGCGATGGCCGCGCTGGGAACGTTGTTCCTGGCTGGAGGCGGCCGACATCGCGCACGACTTCACCTAAGCGTGCTGGACGAGCTGCCGACGATCTTGACACGGATGCTGGCGGCCACGGGGACGGTGATCCCGGTGATGATGTACCTGCATCAAAGAGATGGGGTTCTCACGTTTCTGGAAACGTCCGCCCAGGGAATTGCACTGGTAGTGGTGGGCCGCGTCATCACCACACGGGTGATCGCCTTCGCGCGACGGCATGGGATCGCCCAATACCACACAGTGCTGATCGGAGGCGGTCCGCTGGCCGCCGAGCTGGTCAAAACACTAGAGGCGCACCCGGTCTACGGCCTGAAAGTGGTTGGATTTGTGGATGACGGCGAGGACTTTGCGGTCGACGATCGCGTGCCGCGTCTCGGCCGCCTTGCCGACCTCGACTTGGCGGTTGCCGCAACTGGTGCCGGCACCCTACTGGTTGCCGATGGAAGCTTCGATGAACGCGCATTGGTGGACGCGGTACGCACTGCACAATGCCAGGCGGCAGACCTTTTGGTCGTTCCACGGATGCATCAGTTCCACACGCAGACGGGAATGGCCGAACACATCGGCTCAATCCCCATCATGCGCATCCGGAATCCCAACCTGCGGGGGCCAGCGCGGCTGATCAAGCGCATCTTCGACATCGTGTTCGCGATGACTGCCTTGCTGGTCCTGTCGCCGATGCTCGCCGTAGTGGTGCTGGCCGTTCGGCTAGAGGGTGGCCGCGGCGTCATCTTTCGACAAGTGCGAGTCGGTCGCGACGGGAAACAGTTCGAACTGCTGAAGTTCAGGTCAATGCGCCCAGCCGATGAACTCGAGTCGCAGACGAAATGGTGCGTGGCCACCGACAATCGCGTCGGTCCGGTGGGTCGTTTCCTGCGCTGCACGTCGATCGACGAATTGCCGCAGCTGTGGAACATCATTCGTGGCGACATGACTCTGGTTGGGCCCCGGCCCGAACGGCCGCACTTCGTCGAATTGTTCTCTGCACAGTACGACAGATACGCCCAACGGCATCGCGTACAAGCAGGTCTCACCGGATTCGCCCAAGTCAGCGGACTGCGCGGAGACACATCAATCGCTGACCGCGCCCGCCATGACAATTTCTACATTGAAAACTGGTCGCTGTGGCTAGACATCAAAATCATCCTCAGGACTTTTCGTGAAGTCGTCCTCCGCCGCGGATGCTGAAACTCCCCTCACGATCGCCACAAGAATTGAGTCGTAGTGAACATCAAACGTCAGCTGATAATGGTCGAGGCGAATGAAATTCCATTCAGGATTCTCGACGACTATATCGAGGAACGACCGTCTAGTAATCTAGCGCGATTAATGGCTGCATCAAAACAACTGGCTACTGTCTGCGAAGACCAGGTGGAATTGGATCCGTGGATCAGCTGGTCGACGCTGCATCGTGGAGTCATCGATGAAACGCATCAGATTTTCCACCTGGGCCAGTCGCTCGACTTCGCGGACCAGCACTACCCGCCGATCTGGCGACTGCTTTCAGCGCAAGGAGTGAAAGTCGGCGTAATGGGTTCGCTGCACAGCTCCAATGTTCCCGATAACGTGGGTGATTACGCCTTCTACCTTCCTGACTTCTTTGCAAATGAAGCATTCGCTTACCCGGCCGATGTCGTTCCGTTTCAGCGATTCAACCTGAATATGACACGGCGGTCGGCGAGGAATGTCGAGACAGCAGTGCCGCTGGATTCTGCCGCTGATTTTCTGAAGTTCTACCCGACCCACGGTATGTCGGGTGCCTCTCTCAAGATGACCGCGAAAGCGCTTGCCGCAGAAAGCCTTCATCCGCATCTGCGTTGTCGCAGGCGGTCCATCCAACCACTGCTTGCACTCGACGTGTTCACGCATTTGATGAAGAAGACCAGGCCGGAATTCGCGACTCTCTACACGAACCATGTAGCAGCTGCCATGCACCGATTCTGGGCTGCTGCATATCCAAACGATCCTGGTGGAACCCCCATGCCAACTGATTGGCAACATCGATACGATGGTGAGATTCGGTACGCCATGGATTGTCTCGACCTCATGCTCGGGCGGCTGATGAAGTTCGCGAACAAGTATGACTACACGCTGGTCGTTTGTAGCAGCATGGGGCAAGCCGCGAGCCAAGGCAACGAGACAAGCGGCTTCATCACAATTGTTGACCTCGATCGGTTCATGACCGAATTGGGCCTTTCGCGCTCAGAGTGGACTGAGCGATACGCGATGGTTCCGTGCGTGAGTGTGACCATCGATCCCGCGAAGGCTGACTATTTCGAGCAGCGGCTACGCAGCATATCGTGCAATGGCCATGCAATGTCCTTGTCGAAACGCGAGATTGCGCCGTTGAGCTATGACCGCGTGGAAAACAGCTTTCACCTATTCATCTATTTTGAGAAGTTCGCCGGACAGCCTGAGCTTCAACTTGCCGGCGCGCGTTTGCCATTTGCGTCGATCGGCTGGGGGTTCCGCGAGCATCAAGACAACATCGACTGCTCCGCCCGACACACTCCGCACGGGATGATGCTCGTCCACGACCCTGCTGCCCAGAAGCCGGGACCAGCCGGTCGCCCCACAATCTCGACGCTTCATATCGCACCCGCCATGCTGGACTACTTCGGGATCACACCGCCCAATTACATGCAATCTCCTGACAACTCAATACTCGACATGTCAGCTTCTGGCGTCTCTGTTGTGGTCGCAGCCGAAGGCGGTGGCGTCGAAGAAACGGTAAAGCGAGTAGTACGGAGCTAACGTGAGCACCTCGCGGATTGATCTGAAAACACGGCTTGGGGATGTTGAAACCTTGGTCGCCCACGAATGGATTGAAGAGGTCGGCGGCTCAGAGAATGCGTTTGAGCAGATCCGCCTTGCGGTCCCACACCGTCGGGCAGTGTGCTTGTGGAACGACGACTCGGTTCGTTTCGGTGGCGTCGAAGAGAGTTGGTTGGCTCGGACGCCACTGCGCAGATACAAGGTCGCGGGGATGCCATTCATGGAAAGCGCTTGGCGACGTGTGGACCTAACAGGGGTTGGGAAGGTTGTTGTGAGTTCCCACGCGTTTTCGCACCACCTCGCGAGCAGAGCTGCTCGAAACGGTATTCCGGCATTCGCCTATGTCCACAGTCCCGCACGGTATGTTTGGGTTCCGGAACTCGATAAGCGGGGCAACACGCTAGTAGGTCGCGTTGGTCGACGATATTTCCGCAGGCGGGATCGCCGCGCCGTTTCCAACGACGTCAGTTACGCAGTGAATAGTCAGTTCGTAGCAAAGCGAGTGGCCGACACCTGGGGGGTGGATGCCTCGGTCATCTATGAACCGGTGGATATCGAACGCATTCACGCTTTCACAGGAGAACTCTCCGAGGCTGATGATGCGACCGCAAGAGGGTTGCCCCGCGACTTTGTCCTGGGGGCTTCGCGCTTCGTTCCATACAAGAATATTGAGGCTGCTATCCGCGCGGGCGAGATAGCAGATCTACCAGTTGTTCTCGTCGGGTCGGGTCCAGACGAGCCTCGGCTGAGAGCGGTAGCGGAGCATGCACGCACGCCCGTACATTTCATCGGACGCGTGAGCGATGATCTCTTGATCGAGATCTACCGCCGTGCAGCTTTGTTCGTGTTCATGGCAATAGAAGACTTCGGCATCATGCCCGTCGAGGCGATGGCGTGCGGTACCCCGGTGCTTGTCAACGAGCTTGGCGGCGCTAGGGAGAGTGTTCTCGCGGTGTCCGGGGGACTTGCCACAGGATTCCAGGACTCGCGCTTCACCGATCCTCAAGCGGTGCAAGCTGCCATTTCGATGGACATGACGAAAGTCAGGTCCACAATCGGCATATTCTCAAACTCGAGTTTTCGAAAGACGTTCTGCGCCTGGGTCGAACACGGGGCGATGGACGCCAATAATCTAGTCCACTCGTGATTACGCACGATCGGACGCGTTCGCGGTCTATTTCGCTTCGTGCGTTGCCGGGGCACGACTAGTAGGCCACCTGAGCCCGTGCACGTACCACCTGACCCGAGGCGGAAGTCGGTAGAAGAGGCGTGAAGCTAGCTGCTGGTAAGGCAGCGCGCGACGAGCGCGCCGAACCGCCGCGGAAACGCGTCGGTCGTCAATCCGCCCAGAATCTTCGAGTTCCTGTAAGTAGTCGAGGAAAATACGTCGTCGCGTGGACCAATCTGACGGGGACAATTGCCCAGAGCAAGAAGCGTCATGCTGCCGATAGCGGTACCACGGGCGCGACGAAACATAGATGGAATAGCGCATAAAAATCTTGATCAGGAACGCCTGATCCTCGTAGCGCCCGCGGAACCGCTCCTCGAAACCCCCGACGGCCTCGTAAGCACTGCGTCGGACCATCATGTCGACGCCCGCGGTGGCTCCGCGACCGAGCGGGTATAGCGCTAATGCTGCTTCCGGAGGATCAAGTCGACGCTCTGCCAGGCCGCCTGTCAATACGATGCGGTCCTCCATGGTTGACGCCGCGTCCCAGCTGTGCCAGTAGCGAAGTGCACCGCAGACCAGCGCCACATCCGGCATGTTTTCCAGGATGTTGACCCGCTCGGCTAGCGTCTCCGGTTCCCACACGTCATCAGCGTCGAGAAAGGAGATGTATTGCGCGGTGGTGTGTGCTACGCCAAAGTTACGTGAGGCGCTCATTCCGCGATTCTGGTGACCTGGATGGTCGATGTAGCGAATCCTGTCATCTTCTGTCGCAAGGCTGCGGGCGATAGAAGTACTTCGGTCGGTGGATCCGTCATCGACGAGGATCAATTCCCAATCCGATAATGTCTGTCCGCGAATGCTCTGCACGGCTTCTTCCAGAAAACCACCGGCGTTAAGAAAAATCACCACAACAGATACGAGCGGCACACTGAAAGTCTCGCAGATGACTGACAACGCGCATGGCAAATCTCTGAAAAAATCGTCGGTTCTCAGCTCAGGCCGATTCCAAAATCTCAGTCAGGTGCGGCGGGGTCTTTCGTCGCTGGTGAGACGAGTTTGAGTCCCCATGAAAGAACAGGTCTGAGCCGTTGCGGCGAGTTCGCGACGACAGTGTCGCCCAACAACGGGTCCACCAATGGGAACACCGCAAAGACGCGGATGGCAACCAAGTAGACAACAATCGCGGCCGGAACGGCGAGCGCCACGGCGCCGACGCCCCCCCATTTGACACAAATCGCGTATGCGACGCCGCCCTGGAGGATGGCGGCAAGAGTGATCGCTCCAAGCGCTCGATACGGCGGCCGGTAGCCAAGGCGCCTAGTCACATACCAGAGCTCGATCACGACGCACAGCATCTGAACGGATGCGCGCGACCAGGCGGCTCCAATTAGTCCGAAATGCGGGATAACGAGGAAACCCAATGTGATCGTGCCGACCATCCCGGCACCGTTTGAAATAAGAAGGAGGCCGATCTTGCCGGTGCTGTAAATCAACCGCACCGTCGTTTGAGCAATGCAGGTCACCGCTGCGGCGATCAGCAGCACCGTGGCGACGGGTACTACCTCAGCAAATTCCGAACCGAAGACTAGCGGCACGAGGGCTGGCGCAATGGCTGCAATGCCAATGCACACCGGCACCACTACCAGCGTCAGGATTCCCGACATCATCCGGTAAAGGCGCTGTATCTGGTCGTGTGCGCCAAGGCCCTGCTTCTCGCTGAAGGCGGGCAGGAGAGCGGTGACGAGAAGCACTGGAAGCTGCATCGCCATGTCCGCCAACATCGACGCCACCGCAAACAACCCCACCGTGCCTACACCTGAATAGTGCTCGAGGAACACTATTTCTGTTCGGCCCCACAGCAGGCCGCTGATTACTCCCACCGACCAGCCGGCGAAGGCGAAGCGGACAACGTCGCGTCTGAGTTCCTGCCCGACGACTGGCTTATTCCGCAACAATCTGCGGATGCGAGGAGCTCCGATGAGCGCGGCGGCGAAGTAGCCACAAAGGGCTCCGACGACTCCGAAGAGCCACGCGCCCAATAACGTCACGACCAACCTGGTCAATGCCGAAAGTGCGGACAGTCGAGCAAACTCACCAAATCTCTGCTCGCCCTTGAGGTAAGCCATGTAAGTGCCCGACATGTTCAGAACGATGAACCAGGCCACAATCACCGCGATGAGTACCGCGCGAGGAACCTGCAAGGGTGCCGACATTGCGCTGGCGCCCGGTCCGTGCAGCCAGCCCACAAGCAAAACAGTTCCCACGATCGCTGCAAAGACCGATAGGCGTGCGCCCGCGCCGACCAGACCTTCGGCCGCCTCCGGCTTGTCTTCGGCGCGCAGAGTGGGGATGAATCGCTGCAGCACCATTGCGATGCCCAACTCCGTGACGGTCGCCACCGTCGTGACGCACCAGACGGCGTACGCAAAAACTCCCATGCCCTGAGGCCCCAGAAGCCGCGCAGCGATTGTGGTGCAGATGAAGCCCCCCAACGCGACGGCCGCACCAGCGACAAAACCGAGAAAGGTATTTCGGGCAAATTCCTGCGGCATCAGAGTTTCGTGCTCGCGACTATCGCAGTCTGAGGACAGGTTTGATCAGCTGAAAGGCGGCAGTATCCGCAGTGAACCTTACGGGCGGACTCATCGACACTGGATCATGTTAATGCTCACCGGTAGCGACACTTTGCGCTTCGCCAAACCCATCCGGCTAAGTCACTCCGTCAAACGGACAGAAGCGTGCAGTAAGTCGTCAAGTAATTGAGCCGGGGCGATGCAAATACGATCTCACGGTCGACCCGCAAGGGCGCGCAGTCGCAACTGCAGACCCTCGGGGAGGTGGTCGAACACTTCGTAGGCAGGTGCCGTGAGCCTTCTGTACGGGAGTTGGCGCCGGGCGCGCCGTATAGCTGTAATCACGCGCGGGTCACCGTTCGGTCCAACATAGGACTCCAACCACTCGAGGAAGACGCTTCGCAGCCGCCAGGATTCGAACCGGCTCGTACTGCCCACGCTGGAAGCGTCATGCCGGCGGTAGCGAGTCCACGGACTCGCCGAGATGTAGATGGGGTAGCGCAAGTGGATCTTCGCTAGGAAGGGCTGATCGTCATAGGGTGCACGAAAACGTTCTTCGAACCCACCCACCGCGTCGAAGGCGGTGCGCCGAACCATGCCCGTTACTGCGCCAGAGGTCCCTCGTCCGAGCGGATAAAGAGCCAGAGCCGCTTCTGGCGGATCTAGACGCCGGTCGGCCATCCCACCCGTCAGGACGACACGGTCCGGTCGCTTGGATTTCGGATCCCAGCTATACCAGTACTCGATGGCACCCATGACCATCGCGACGTCGGGCATCTTCGCCAAGAGGTCGACCTGATCCGCGAGTTTGCCACGCATCGCTACGTCGTCCGAGTCGAGAAAAGCGATGTATGGCGCGCGTGCATGGGCGACGCCGAGATTGCGGGACGCGCTCCCGCCTCGGTTTTCGTGTCCAGGGTGCTCGACGTAGCGGATCCGAGCGTCCTGTGCCGCAAGATCGTGAGCCAAGGCTGTACTGCGGTCGGTAGAGCCGTCGTCGACGAGGATTAACTCCCAATCGGAAAGCGTCTGGTCGCGAACACTCTGTACCGCTTCTTCTAGGTAGGTCTCCTGATTGAGAAACGGCATTATGACGGAAACGAGCGGCATTGCATCATTATGCGGACGCGATACATGTCTGGCAAGGGAGTGCGTGTTGAGCTAGCAAATCATTTAAAAGTCAGGTGATCGCTACTGGTACGCGTTGTCGATGGTCAGTTGGAGAAGCCTTGGCGGCTCGGCCAGGGCTCAAACGCAGCGCGGTCGTCTTCCGTTTAGTTGTGCGCGGGTTGTAAAGAATTTTTACGGCCTGACCTCGCGGGTCATCAAGTAGCGTGCACTTAATGTATAAGATCGATCGATGTCGCGTCTTAATCGTGTAGATGTGTTTCGGACAGGATGCCATCCTGCAATTGCCCAGCATCGCGCCTCGCGACGATTATCACCAGGAAAACGAGGCCAACGACCGGAAACAATTCCAAATTCGGAAGAATTTCCCAGACAGCCTCAGTGGTCGATACCGCCAAAAAAACAATCAGGTACCCGAAACACGCAATTTGATCGCGAGTGACGACCAATGCGCGGGTCGACCGCAACGCGGCGAACAAAACGGTCATTAGAAAGCACAAACCTACGAGCCCAGACGTCACGAGCGTCTGTATAAGAAGATTATGTCCTGACCCTATGTACTCGTAGTCGATGTATAACTCCGGCCGTCGCTGGCTCTTGAAGAAAGTGAGGCCCAATCCGACCAACGGAGATTCATGCCATGCCTTGAGGCTTCCTGTCCAGATCTGACCGCGCCCCGATAACGTCTTCGAACCCAGGCCAAGGAGTGGAATAGCCGCCACAGCGGCGGCGCACATGCACGCCACCACTGTGCCCGCGAATCGGATCGATACAACCGATCGGAACCAACAAATCGTCCACCAAAGTCCCAAGACGCCCGTCGCTACCAGCGCCGTCCGCGACGCTGAACCGACAATTGTCGCGATAATAATTAGTCCGGTTAAAATTCTGAGAGGAATGTTGGCCAGCAATGGTGTCAGCGCGAGCGCGAGGACGCAGTAGATTCCTAGTACATTGCTGTGCATAAATGGGCCAGCTAAATTGACATCAGCGATGAGCGCCTTCGTTGACTTGGCCTGGAACATCATGTGTTCTGGGTTTATTACCGCCCCGAGTATCGAGTATGCTCCAAACACCGCGCCGCTCAACGCCACCCATTTCAATCCGTCGACGGATGGGGCGATATTCCATACCGCAACAAATACTGCCACCGCGATAGCGATGCGTACAAGGTCTGCCGCTCCTGGCAAAGCGGGGCTGAAAATGTACGGGACGATGAGCGCGAGCAGAAGTACGACTAGTCCTGTGAGATTCCGGTCTGGGTGCCCGCGCACGAACGCAACCGCAACGCAGACCACAAGCACAAATCCCGCCGCTACAAGATTAGCAACACGCGGAAACGGCTCTAAATTCACGCCTGCGGGGGATGTATGCTTAACGTTCAAGTAATTTATCAGCCCAGGAATTACCGCAAGCCCGATTACGGAAATGACTACGAATAGGAAGCCCACACTGTGAGGATTGAACTTGTCCATCGATGCTGAATTGTCGCCGCGTGCAGTTCGGCTTAGGGCAGACCAAGCCAGAGCCAATCGATTCGTTGAGGCGCTCATCAGTTTCGCTATTCCGTCTCCAAGAAGTGGCGACAAGGACCGCTCATATTTGTTTTGTGTGCCGCTTTCTTTCCGATTGGCCCGCAGGAGTAGCTAGCGACCGGTCTGACGAGATCGCCGTGGTCCCTGTGGGTGGCCTTCTTACCTGTGGGCCGAGGCGAAGCCCCGTACAACTTCGAGGGAATCCCCGGACTGGCCCATTGCCCGTGATCATCGAGAGCACGTTGCTGTCTCAAGGCCCCCCTCGAACGCGTGCGTCCTTGCCTCTCCGCGTCGCGGAGCGGTTCCGGCGTTTTGCTGGAGTATATACAGTTTTGGCATCACGCTGAGGCTGACAGTCGTCCTGACCAGTGGGAGGCGCAAAAGCGGGCACGCAATGTCGATGCTTGAGCGTTCGCTGCGGACACACGAGATGCGGGTATCGGCTCCTAGCGTCCACCACACACGGCCTAAGTGGCGCCGACCGGCTTGGGGTTAACCCGATCGCCTCGTCCCGTCCGGCGGCCGGGCGCGTCATGGCGGGCGGTTGCAGGGACGTTGTCTGTGATCGTCGCGAGCCAGCTAATCAGTTGTCCGGGGAAGACGCGGTGAGGCGTTCGAACACCTTCATCAATTGTCAGACGCTGCATGGGCGTCGCGATGGTAGCTGATCCCGGCACGCGTGTAGGTCGTTTGTACGACGTCGTCGATTCAGCAAAGGTCACGAAGAGAATTGGCAGAATCGCCCCAAAAGATATATAGCGAGGTAGACCGCGTATCGCTCGGTAACGATAGGGAAACACCTGATTCCTAGCGTCGTTGTGGTTAATAGACTATGGTTTGCTAGAGACGTCGGGCTACTGTGCTGGCCGATTGCCGTGCTTGCCTACGGCTAGGGCCGGGGGGCTGCGGAGCCTGAAGTCTCAGCAGCAAAGTTGTCGCCGTCCGACAACCGGGGGTAGAGATGTCAGAGCCGTGCTTTGCACGTAGGGGTGCGTCCGAAATCGGTGCGCCACGTGAGTCGCGTGACGGCTTGAAACGCGGCGTCGATGGCTTCGTGTATCAGGGGCCCGCCATGCATTGGCGCTTCGCAATGTCGCGCTCTGCCAGCGATCGACAGCCGAGCGGAACCACATCAGCTTGCGTATCTCGATGCGATCGGCTTGAGACGCTAAATACGGAGGGGTCATGCGCCAACGCGCTGTACTGACGGGCGGAGCGGGGTTCGTTGGCTCTCACTTGGCCGAACGCCTGCTAGCGCTCGACATCGATGTCGTGTGCGTGGACAACTACGTGACTGGCTCGGCCGAGAACGTTGCCCACCTCGAGGGCCGACAAGGTTTCAGTGAGCTTCACCTTGACGTTAGTGACTACATTTCGATCCCCGGCCCCGTGGATTTCGTGTTGCATTTCGCCTCGCCAGCTTCCCCCGTCGACTATGCCGAGCTTCCGATCGAGACGATGAAGGCCGGGTCGCTTGGCACCCTGCACACCCTTGGCTTGGCGAAGAAGAAGGGCGCCCGCTACCTACTGGCGTCAACGTCGGAGTCATACGGCGACCCGCTTGTCCACCCCCAGCCTGAAAAGTACTGGGGGAATGTCAATCCGGTCGGCCCTCGAGCGTGCTACGACGAGGCCAAGCGTTTCGCAGAGGCATTGACAACTTCGTATCGGATCAAGCATGGCGTGGACACCGCGATCATGCGGATCTTCAATACGTACGGCCGGCGGATGCGCCCCGAGGACGGTCGAGCAATTCCGAACTTCATCAACCAGGCCCTGTCTGGCGCGCCCGTCACCGTACAGGGCGATGGGAGCCAGACGCGATCCGTGTGCCACGTTGACGACCTCGTCGAGGGAGCGCTACTGCTGCTGTTCTCCGACCTGTCCGGCCCAGTCAACATAGGTAATCCACATGAGATGACCATCCTGGAGTTAGCGAAACTCATACGCGAGCTCACCGGGTCAGACTCGCCGATTCAATTCATCGACCGCGCCAAAGACGATCCGTCGCAGCGCCGGCCTGACATCACGCTTGCGCGCACCGAACTTCATTGGGAACCGAAAGTCGACGTGCGTACCGGTTTGTTGGACACGATCGCCTGGTTCCGTGGTCGCGGTAAACCCGCAACCCAGGAAACCGGGCCGACTCGGACACAGGTCGAAGTTAAGCCAGGGCCGCCGCTGCATAGGGTTGCGGTCATCGGAACCGGTTACGTGGGTGCGGTAACCGCGACGTGCTTGGCGTCGCTGGGTCACTCGGTCTGTGGCCTCGACACCGATTCCGTGCGCGCCGCGCAACTAAATGAGGGGCAGGCGCCTTTCCACGAGCCGGGCTTACCGGAGCTCTTGAAGTCAACCCTTTTGACCGGCCGCTTGCGGTTCATGGACCAGCCCAGTGAGGCCTTGTCTGATGCCGACTTCGTCTTCCTCTGCGTGGGGACGCCGCCCGGTCCTGATGGTTCGCCAGACTTGTCACAGCTGCAGACCGCAATCCAGTCCTTGGCTCCATATCTGCGAGCGGAGGCGATCATTGTCAACAAATCGACCGTGCCCGTCGGCTCAGGAGGCTGGACACGCACGATTCTCGAAGATGCCCTGGAAGGAAACCGCGACGTCGCGTTCCACGTCGTTTCCAACCCCGAGTTCCTTCGCGAGGGCTGCGCCATCAATGATTTCCTCTATCCGGATCGGATCGTCCTGGGAGGCGCCGCGACAGACGTCGGCTCCGTCGCCGAGCTGTACCAGCCGGTGCTGGACCAATCCTTCAAAGGCGGCCGCCGAGGTCTCGAGGTTGCACTGATCACGACGGACCTGGCGTCCGCCGAAATGATCAAGTATGCGGCCAATGCATTCCTGGCGACGAAAATCAGTTTCGCGAACGAGATGGCGCAGATGTGCGAGTTGTTCGGCGCCGATGTCCGCCAGGTTCTCCCCGCTATCGGCGCCGACCACCGCGTTGGTACCGCCTTCCTGAACCCCGGTGTGGGGTGGGGTGGTTCCTGCTTCGGTAAGGACGTAGCGGCGCTGATCGCAACTGGTGGGGAGTACGGCTACATACCTTCGATGCTTCAGGCGACGGTAGAAATTAACAGAGCTCAGCGGGCGAGCGTGGTGCGCAAGCTTCAGCGGGAGCTCCACATGTTGAAAGGCCGCCGAATCGCGCTTCTCGGGTTGACATTCAAGCCCGGGACGGACGACCTACGCGACGCTCCGGCCCTTGACATTGCTGGCCGGCTGTTGGCCGCAGGTGCCGTAGTATCTGCATTCGATCCGGTCGTGAAGGCGCTGCCCGAAGAGTTCAAGGCTATCCGGCTGACCCGCGATGCTTACGATGCGGCCGACAGGGCAGACGCAGTTGTTGTAACAACCGAGTGGCCGGAGTTCCGCCTCATTGAGACTGCCGGACTGCGCCGTGTCATGCGCGGCGACCTTGTCCTCGATGGTCGGAATTGCTTGCCCGAAGCAAGCTTCGAGGGTTCTGGACTGCGACTCATCGGCTTCGGCTGGTAAACGCGGGACTTGGGGGAGAGCGTGACCATCGAAGCAACACCTCAGATTTCGGTAACTCGTGCTCGGTTTGGCCACAAGAGGCTAACGCCGCCACGAGCTCAGATCGACATCAAATCACAATCAATCGCGCCTGCGCTGGGGCGACGATATCGGTACCTACTCGAGGTCTCAGACGTGGCGACGATAACCGCTTCCGCAGCCTTGGGTGCCGTGACCGTCAGCCTTTTCAGCCCTGTACGTGCGGGCAACCTCACGATCCGGGATGCTGCGGTAGTCACGATCGCGCTGATCGCCGCGTTGCACGTGCGTGGGTTATACCGCCGGCCCGCGTCGCGGCTCCGGCCGAGCGAGTGGTGGGGACCCGGCACGATCACGCGCTGCCTTCCAACCGCTGTCCTATTAGCTCTCGCAGTGGACGCATTCATCCTTCGCGGTGGAAGAATGACTTTGACGGCTGCAGTCGCGATGACCCTGCCCGCCATTGTGTTGGTTCCTTTCGGACGCAGGATGATCGTTCGGGCGTTCGACCCCACGGTGACCCGTATTTTGGTGATCGGAACGGGACCGATCTCGGATCGACTAATTTCGAGGTTGCAGCGCTGCCCCGATACCCTTCTCGTCGGTCATGTCGACGATAACGCGGCCCCAGGCACCCGCCTCCTAGGCGGACTTGCGGATCTGCCCGCCGTCTGCGCCGACTATGCAATTGACCGGGTCATCGTCGCGTTACCGAACACCAGCGACGCAATCGTGCTTGAAGCGCTACGCAAGCTACAGGGTCAGGTGCCTGTATCGGAGATCCCGCGCTATTTTGAACTGCACAACTGGCGCACTGAGGCCGAGGAGCTGCACGGACTCACGCTAATGCACTTGCCCACGGGCTCGCTGGCGGCGAGCGAACGAATTATAAAGCGAGTCATGGACATAACGCTCGCTACATGTGCCCTTGTGGTTGCCGCCCCGGTTCTACTCATGACTGCCCTGGCGATCAAAATGGATACCCCGGGTCCAGTGTTCTTCCGCCAGGAGCGAATCGGCTGCGCCGGTAGACCATTTCGGATATTCAAGTTTCGCTCGATGACCGCTGACGCGTGGTGTCAGCGCGACACCGTCGCACAATTCAACGAGGCGGACGGACCGCTGTTCAAGATGGAGAAGGACCCTAGGGTAACCCGGGTCGGTGCCTTGATTCGTAAAACCAGCATCGACGAGTTACCGCAGCTCCTCAACGTAATTCGTGGTGAGATGTCGTTGGTTGGTCCGCGACCATTGCCGACAGAGGAGTCCAATCGCATCGACGGTGCCGCACTTGCCCGCCTTGATGTCAACCCGGGTATTACAGGACTTTGGCAAGTTTGCGGCCGAAGTGATTTGACTTATGCCGACCTCCAGCACCTCGACTCGGCGTACGTCCGGTCATGGTCGTTGATGTGGGATCTTCGGATCATGGCACAAACGCCGAAAGTTGTGTTCGGGGGCAGCGGCGCCTACTGAGCGTCAGGCTACGATCCCGCGCTTACTCCATCCCTGAGATGAAAATGGTTCGACGATAAAGTATTTCGAACAGATCATTCATCCGCGCACAGGCGGAGTATGGGTGGCAAGAGGTCGGCGATTTGTGAGCCGACCGCCGCGAAGACTGCGGCGTTCTTGCCGATCGGGTCGGGAATATCCGTCACACCGTGCGCGGCCATCTGAGGACGGAGTGCCGCGAGGTCGGCGACGCTTCGCGCGCGGAATTCGGTCGCAAGTCGGGCGGCTTCGCTCAATGTGAAGGTTCTGCGAAGTTGGTGTGGGGCAAGTTCGAGCACGGTGTCGCGGTGTGCCCTCGTCATGGTGAGAACGAGATCGGCCTCTTCAGCAATTCTCGGCGTGAGCCGCCGCGCGGCGAAGTTTGACGCCTCACCGCCCAGCTCTTCAAGGACGAGCGCCGCGTTGCGTTCAATCGGGTGCCCGCTTAGTGCATGGGTCCCAGCACTGGACCCTTTGAGGTTCTGAATCCCATAGCGAGCGACGTAGGCGAGGGCGAGCCGCTCTGCCATGGGTGACCGACAAATGTTTCCAGTGCAAACAAACAGTAACTGCAGAGCAGGCTCCTCGTTAGACCGCGAACTCGGTCAGCGGTTCGGTGGCTGCAACCGGAGGGTTGGGCCGTCGAAGATGCACGAGTTGGGCCCCGAGCCGGGCCAGGTAAGCGGGATTGAGCAGGACATACCGCCGCCACAGGCGCCGCGGTTCCAGCGCCAGCCGCCACAACCACTCCAGGCCGTACTGCTGCATCAGGGGTGGAGGCCGACGAAGCGTACCGGCGTGATAGTCGAATGCTGCTCCCACTGCGAGCAAGGGTGCATCCACCAATGGCCGCATCGCATAGACGAACTGCTCTTGGCGCGGACAGCCAAGGCCCACAAGCACCAACCGGGCTCCTGTGTCGCGAATCCTCTTCGCTATCTCTTCCGGCTCACCGAGTCTGGCGAGTCGGAATTTAGAAGGCTCGCTGCCAACAACTTTCAGCGTCGGTAGCTGCTCGGTGAGTGCGGCCTCCAACCGCTCCAGGGTGGCCTCTGTTGAGCCGTACAGATATACCGGAAGGCCTTCGGCGGAGCACCGATCTAGCACCAGTTGCGTCAGGGTGGGGCCGTATACCCGATCGTTGAGTCTTGCCCGATGCAAGAGGTTCAGCGCCCATCGAACCGGTTGCCCGTCCGGCGTGGCGAGGTCGAAGGAGTTGAGCCGGGCAGCGTGGGCTCGGTCCTGTACTCCTGTCATGACGCCGTGCACAGCGAGCGCCGTCAGCGCGAACGGCCGCCGGTCGCGGGCGGCAGCAACTACACGAGAGACGGCAGCCTCGTAGTCGACGACATCGATCATGACGCCCAATACATTTCGCTTACCCGTCGCGATCACTGTGGAACCCAGGTGTTCGCGTTGGCGTCGTGAATCTCTCGAAGGATTGTCGGGATATCGTAGCGTTGCCTCCACTGTGGATAGTGCGACTGGAACTTCCCCATGCTGCTGATCCACCATTGGTGATCGCCGATGCGCGCCTGATCTACGTAGTTGATCACAGCCTCCCGGCCTGTGATTTCTTCGGCCAGTCGGAATGCCTCAATGTGGGAGACATTGGCGAACCGGCCACCCCCCAGGTTGTACACCTCAGCTTGCCGTGGCTGGCGGAAGTAGGCCTCGAACGCGGTCAGCACATCGTGCGAGTGAATCGCGTCCCGCACCATTTTTCCCTTGTAGCCGTACAGGTTGTAGGTGCGGCCCTCCATCACGCAGCGCATCAGGTACGCGAGGAAGCCATGCAGTTCGGCGGCCGAATGAGCCGGGCCGGTTAGCGTTCCGCCACGAAAGCATGCAGTGTTCATGCCGAAGTACCGCCCGTACTCCTGCACCATCACGTCGGCTGCAACCTTGGAAACGCCGAAGATCGAGTGCAGGCAATCATCGATCGACATGTCCTCGCTGATGCCTTGCTCGTAGCGATGGTCAGTTTCGATCTCGTACCGCGTCTCGAGTTCCCGCAGCGGAAGCGAATTCGGCCGATCCCCGTAAACCTTGTTGGTAGAACAGAAGATAAACGCAGCCTCCGGGCAGTGCAGTCGACTATTCTCCAGGACGTTGAGAGCTCCGACGGCATTCACGTCGAAGTCGGTGAATGGCTCCTTCGCAGCCCAGTCATGACTGGGCTGCGCTGCCGTGTGAATCACGATTGAAATCTCACGGCCGTATCTCTTGAAAATATGCGAAAGCCCGTGCCGGTCGCGTATATCGGTGTCGAAGTGGGTGTAGACGCCGCCGAGGTCGGAGGTGAGCCGCTGCAGGCTCCTGGCGGTGGACCCGTCGTCGCCGAAGAAGTACCCGCGCATATCGTTGTCGATGCCGACCACGTCTAGTCCGAGTCCGGCGAAATGCCGGGCCGCCTCGGAACCGATCAGACCCGCAGATCCTGTCACCAGCGCAACGCTCACGTTCCCCCCATACGCTTAGTAATGCGACGGCGTGAGTCTACGGGAAGCTATGGCGTCATTGGAGCTCAAGCCCATTATTCGCCGCGAAAATGGACTGTCCCGACTGCTGAGCGCGCATGTGTTTCGGCATGAGCCGGCAAACACCGCGAGACTTGGGATCGTAACGCTAGTTCGCCTTCGGAAGTCCGAACAGGTGCACTCGATCGGTGATGCGATCGGTTTTGTCATAAGGCACTGGTGGCTCGTTATCGTTCCACTGAATCCAAATGTCATAGGCATCGAGGTCAATAAGGGAGAGAAGTTGCTCCACATTCGTGTCGAAGTTTGCGAGCGTCTTGGTGTGCACCTCGATCATGAATTTGGGCCGCGAAGCCAGCACAGCTTGGGCGCCTTTCAGAGCGTCGACCTCGAAGCCTTCGATGTCGAGCTTCAGAAAGGTGGGCTTCTCATCCACGTATTGGTCGATTTGGACCGCTTCGACCCTCTTGCCGATCCGCTGGCCTGGGGTCACGCGGGTGTTGGACTCTTCGGTGATGCGTACGATGCCGGGGTGCGCGGCAATGGCCTTGTTTTCGCAACGCACGTGCGAGAGGTGATTGAGCTCGATGTTTTTGCGGAGAATGGCCGCGTTGTGGGGTGACGCTTCGAAGGCGATGACCTTTCCACCTTTGCCCACCCACTGACCGAGCAGGATCGTCGTCATCCCATGATGCGCGCCACAGTCGAATGCCACGTCACCGGGCTCAATCATTCGCTTGATGAACACGTTTTCGTGGCTCAGTTCGCGTGTCGAGGGGCCCCCATACCAGCGGTGCCCAATGACATCGCCGAAGTGGAATTCGAATGACGATCCGTCGATGGTCACTGCCTGTGTGTACGGTCGAAAAGAGCGTTCACCAATAGCAAAGCGTAGTCGTCGCAGCTCCACCTTGAGGCCCTCGGGCAGAAGCGCTCGCGCAACTTGTTCGACGTCTCGTCCGAGTCGCGTGGTTAGCTGCCCCATAAGCCGGCAGTCTAACACGTGACTGCAAAGTATTGGCTGGCCAGAGCCAAAAGATCGTCCTCGTCAAGGGTGCGGTTCCTTCGCGGGTGAATTGAGACCGGAGGCAGCTCTGCCCACAGAGGATAAGAACTAGCAAACCGTTTAGAGGTGGTGCCCCGCTTTCTTCCAGTCCGCCTGCTCAGCTGCGGCGCGCGGCGTGACCGCTACAGTCCGCAAGGGTTTTAGTCCGCGGTCGGAGGGCGCTTGGCACGGTCGATCCTCGACTTGCCACGCCGATGGAGTGGCAGGTCGTGTGCTGCGTCGCGTCGCTGAATATGAGGCGCTTCCCGAGGGTACGGCGCGACTTTTGGGGACTTTCCGGTGGGAAACTCGCGCCCAATCCCGGCGACATGACCGCGCCCTAGAACCACACAAGTCCCCCCTATCACAGGGGCAACGTGGGCTCCGGCTCACATCACGACTTTGCTGTGGTCGTGGGTGGAATCGCTGAGATTCTGACCGGATCTGGGAAGGTTCTGTTTGCGGAATCGCCGGTTCTAATCATTTCACCCCCTATCATCAACACATCTATTCGACTCTCTCTATTTCGATAGGACTCCTGGATATGGAACGGATCGGTGCGGGCGGGTGACCTCGGGTACACGCCGCATTGTCATCACCGGTGGAGCAGGCTTTATCGGCAGCACGCTGGTAGAACGGCTGCTTGCAGAGGGTTGGACGGTTACTGCCGTCGACAGTTTCGATCCCTTCTACCCGAGCGCGATAAAGGAGGACAACCTCGCTCGGGCGAGGGCCAATCCGGCATTCAAACTGACTCGGGTCGACACCCGAGACCGCGATGCGTTGCTCGCGGCGGTGGATCGGGCACGACCAGAAGTCATTGTTGAGTTGGCGGCACGTGCCGGGGTGCGTCCGTCGATAGCTGACCCACACGCGTACATCGACACCAATGTTCGCGGCTTCCAGAACACTTTGGCTGCAGCCCAGGCGGCGGGAGCTCGTCTCGTGTTCGCATCGTCGAGTTCCGTGTATGGAGCTGACGAGCGGCGCCCGTTTCGTGAAGACCAAGCGCAGGGACGGCCACTCTCACCGTATGGAGCGACAAAGGTTGCCGGCGAGGCGCTCGCGTATGCGCACTATTCAACAACTGGACTCCCTGTCGCTATCGCCCGACTGTTTACCGTGTACGGGCCACGGCAGCGCCCCGACTTGGCGATCAATTCGTTTGCGCGCAAGATGGTTGCCGGACAACCAATTACGTTGTTCGATGAGGGTCGGGGCAGTCGCGACTACACCTATGTCGACGATGTCGTCGATGCGATCGTCAGGTTGATCGATGTGTCCATGCCTTACACGCTGGTTAACGTCGGGGGGCATCGCCCAGTGACGACCAGCGAGCTGGTCGATCGATTAGAGACCGCGCTCGGTATTAAGGCGATACGTGTGTCGGCCCCCGCGCAGCCCGGGGACGTTCCCGCAACTTATGCCGATATCACGCGATCGCGCGAACTGCTGGGGTGGGAACCACGCGTCGGGCTCAATGAAGGACTGGCTCGTTTTACCGCATGGCTGCGAGAGTCGTTGTCCAGCGGGGCAGTAGGCAAAACGTGAAAGCGCGGTTGCCCAAAATGAGTCAAGTACCACATCTTTGGTCGGGTTGTCTCAGCTCAAGGCCGTTCACCTACGGTGGGTTGGAGTGATTTGCTCGCTAACGGACTAGGATTCGACGCAATGTCTGCTCCGTCCGATCGTCTGGCGGCGTCTCGTTTGCCGGGACTGTCGCCTGCTGACAATACGCAACCGGCGGTATTCGGCGGCCAGCAGAGGGCGTTCATTGTGTTGGTCTTCGCGCTCGTCGTGATGGCGATACTTCCTTACCTGGTGAAGAATCTGAATGTCACGCGTGTCACGTCAGATTCTGATTTGCTCGCAGAAGTTTCACTCACGAGGGGGCTGGCCACGACAGCGGCGGTGGCGCTGTTGTTGGTGTGTTCCCTTATTGTCCTGGGCCACGGCCGCGCAGACCGGAGCATTTCCGCGCCGTTGATATTGCTGGTCGCGCTGGTGGGCCCCTACATCATCAGCCCGACCTTGCCCGAAATCGAGGATCTCGTCAAGGTCACGTTGGGTGTGGCGGTGATCGTGACAGTTTGGAGTATCGCGGCACCGGTCGACGGATTGAAATGGGTGCCGATCACCGCCTCCGTGATCGGAATTTACTCCATCATCGGTGGCCTGCTCTTTCCCGAGTATATGAATCGACCGAATTCCGCAAAGGCGCTCATTGCGAATTGGGAGCTTGCCGGGCCGTTCTGGGGGAGCAATGTACTAGGTCTTTATTGTTTGTTTTCACTTGCCTTGACACCGCTCGTCACCAACGTTCGGTGGCGAATGCTCAACAGATTCGTATTGTGCGCGACAATTGTGGCCTCGTCGGCGCGAACCGCGGTGATTGTGGCCGGGATCCTGGTGCTGTGGTGGATATTTTGCCGCTTCCGATCGGAGATCTCTATTCGTCGCGCGGGTACGGTGCTGATCGGTTGCTGCGCGGCGGCCGTCGTGGCGCTACCGCTTCTGACCTCGAATCAATACGCTTTCGTTGGCCGCGGGTACGCCTGGGCGGAGAGTCTCACCTTATGGAAAGAATCGCCATGGGTCGGGCTGGGCGTTCACTTCGTGGGACCACACTTCAAAACATATTCGGCTTCCTGGACGTTTAACCACGGGCATAACCTCGTCATCGACTCGCTCGTACGATCCGGCCTGGTAGGCCTTGGCCTGGTGGTGATAATTCTCCTGACCGCGGTGCGCTCAACCCGTGCGTTTGACGACGATTCACCTCACCAAATTGCGTTGTTTGGATATCTGATCGCGTTTCTCGCCGCATCAGCCACCGAAGTTAATTGGACCCTTCTCCCGAACCGGCCACTTTTCCCGGTCGTCGGCCTCATCTTTATTGTCCTGATTTGCCGCGCACCAGGTCATCAGCGCGTGTACATGGCATGACAGACACCGGGGCAATGACAGACACCGGGGCACCAAATCGTAAGATGCTACGGCCACCCGTAATTGTGCGCGTAATTCTGGCGATTCTTTCAATTGTCACAATCGTGTTCGCACTCAAGACGGGTACTCCCTTTCGCTACCTCGACGAACAGCAGTACTTTGATATCGCCGAGAGCCTCGTCCGCGGTCGGGGTTTCGAACTTGACGGAGCCGCAACCGCGTACAGGCCTCCAGCGTGGCCGGTCCTACTCGCTGCGGGATTAGCTCTCGGGCTGCCGGGTGCCTGCTTGCCGGCCATTTCCGCGATGTGCATGATCGGTGCCGCTATTGCGGCGGCCTATATAGGAATCCGTCTCACAAATTCGCGTTGGGGTTCGATGGCAGGAGTATTCGTTCTGCTGTACCCGTTGAACCTCTACACTGCTAGTACGCTATACCCGCAAGCCATGGCAACGGCAGCATTTCTGACGTTGTGGGCGATCGCCGTTCGAGCAGAGTCGCCGTCGAATAAGTCGGCGATGCCGACTGCTTCCTGCGCGTTGGTGGGGCTTCTGACAGCAGTTATCATGCTGACCGTTCCGATTCTTGCATTTACTGCTTTTGCGATCCTGGGATGGTTTTGGTGGCAGCAGCCCGGCAACCGGATCCGTCTGCTTCTTGTTTCGGGGTTGTGCGCTGGTCTATTAATCGTGCCCTGGACTGTCCGAAATGAAATAGTTCTTGGGTCACCGGTGGTATTTAGCGCCAGCGCCGGCCAGAACCTATTCGTCGGTAACAATCCAACTGCGACACCGTCGTCCGGTGTAGCGGTGGACATGGAGGCTGCGAAGCGTAGTTCTTCCGGTATGGGAGAAATCGAGAAGGATTCTTACCTTCGTTCGCTCGCAATAAAGTGGATATCGGACAACAAGGGCGCTGCGGTACGGCTGTACTTTGGCAAGGCCCTGAATTATTTTTCGCCCTATAACCAGCCGACGACGATGTCACAGGGCGGCCGCGCCGAGAAGTGGGCTGCGATTGCGTCGTTCGTACTCCTTGTTGCTGGCGTCACCGCAAGGCTCGTGTTGAGATTCCGGCGACCTCTGAGCGGAACAGAGAAATTCTTTCTCTGTATCTTCGTGCTCAACGCATTCGTGATGGCCGTCTTCTTCACCAGAACTAGGTTCCGTCAACCGCTAGACAACATCCTCATCATCGAGACGACAGTCCCACTCGTGACGTTGTCGGCGATGGCACTCGGTTACGCGAAGGCTCGGCGCATGGGTGCGCGGGGCGGTGCCGATCCCTAAACAGCGTTCGCAGTTATTGCCGACTGCCGACCGGTGCGTTCTTCGATGAAGTAAGCCCTCGAGGTACGAAGCCCGGGGCTGTCCGAACGCATCTGGCAGGTCACCGATCGCCCCACGCCGGCACCGATCCGGCCGCACACCTCGGGCGGACCTCAGTGGTAGGGCCGCACGGCGACGATCACCTCGGCATTGCTCTACCACGTGATCGGTGATTTATGGCTGGTTGCGCTCCCGACGCGGTGTGCGGGGGCCGCGTAATTGCGGCGCCCGAACTCGGTTCGGGCAGCGGTACTAAACGTGACGAAGGGGATTTGAGGGGGCGGTCTGCACGGTGGAGCCGGTTGCGGGCGCTGATGACGACGAGCTAGACGCGACGTGCGCTTCGACCGGACCCCTCATGACGCAATTCCGGAGTGATTTGCTCGCTAACGGACTAGGATTCGACGCAATGTCTGCTCCGTCCGATCGTCTGGCGGCGTCTCGTTTGCCGGGACTGTCGCCTGCTGACAATACGCAACCGGCGGTATTCGGCGGCCAGCAGAGGGCGTTCATTGTGTTGGTCTTCGCGCTCGTCGTGATGGCGATACTTCCTTACCTGGTGAAGAATCTGAATGTCACGCGTGTCACGTCAGATTCTGATTTGCTCGCAGAAGTTTCACTCACGAGGGGGCTGGCCACGACAGCGGCGGTGGCGCTGTTGTTGGTGTGTTCCCTTATTGTCCTGGGCCACGGCCGCGCAGACCGGAGCATTTCCGCGCCGTTGATATTGCTGGTCGCGCTGGTGGGCCCCTACATCATCAGCCCGACCTTGCCCGAAATCGAGGATCTCGTCAAGGTCACGTTGGGTGTGGCGGTGATCGTGACAGTTTGGAGTATCGCGGCACCGGTCGACGGATTGAAATGGGTGCCGATCACCGCCTCCGTGATCGGAATTTACTCCATCATCGGTGGCCTGCTCTTTCCCGAGTATATGAATCGACCGAATTCCGCAAAGGCGCTCATTGCGAATTGGGAGCTTGCCGGGCCGTTCTGGGGGAGCAATGTACTAGGTCTTTATTGTTTGTTTTCACTTGCCTTGACACCGCTCGTCACCAACGTTCGGTGGCGAATGCTCAACAGATTCGTATTGTGCGCGACAATTGTGGCCTCGTCGGCGCGAACCGCGGTGATTGTGGCCGGGATCCTGGTGCTGTGGTGGATATTTTGCCGCTTCCGATCGGAGATCTCTATTCGTCGCGCGGGTACGGTGCTGATCGGTTGCTGCGCGGCGGCCGTCGTGGCGCTACCGCTTCTGACCTCGAATCAATACGCTTTCGTTGGCCGCGGGTACGCCTGGGCGGAGAGTCTCACCTTATGGAAAGAATCGCCATGGGTCGGGCTGGGCGTTCACTTCGTGGGACCACACTTCAAAACATATTCGGCTTCCTGGACGTTTAACCACGGGCATAACCTCGTCATCGACTCGCTCGTACGATCCGGCCTGGTAGGCCTTGGCCTGGTGGTGATAATTCTCCTGACCGCGGTGCGCTCAACCCGTGCGTTTGACGACGATTCACCTCACCAAATTGCGTTGTTTGGATATCTGATCGCGTTTCTCGCCGCATCAGCCACCGAAGTTAATTGGACCCTTCTCCCGAACCGGCCACTTTTCCCGGTCGTCGGCCTCATCTTTATTGTCCTGATTTGCCGCGAAATAACCCGTCCTGCCGGCGCGAAGCTGGCCCAGACGATCGGGTCTGGGGGAGCCAACCCGGCGGATCCGAGGGTTTCCAAGCGACTCCCATAGCGAGTGCGGACCACCACAGCTAACACACGTAGCTTCTTCGCCGGGCCGGCCCGTGCACCGAGGGGGTGGATGATCCGCTCGTGTATCTGGGGGCCGATTGAATTTAGGGCTCGTGACGAAACGGCTATGTGCCCGTTTATGAGCCGTTTGCGTTCCTACCAGTTACGCAGAATTCTGGGATCTCATAGGCGATGGTAAATCGCTCAGGCTGGCTGAGCAGGGTTCGCAAGGCGGAATCAAGCATTTTTTCGAAAGATAGTCGCACAATCGACGGTTTCAACCCATGGCACAGACTGCTGGAGTACCACGGTAAGGCCGTTCGCCTCGCACGCCTCGGCCACCAGTTCCTTGCTGACATTGCTGCGCCACCCCGGGTTCCGCTTTATGTCCTTGTGAGCAACGTCGCCTAGGGCCGAGTGGTGAAGAAAGCCAGAGCCACCCTGTCGGAGGACGCGGGAGAACTCACCGATATACGACCGGATCACGCTCCTCTCGAAATGCACCGCAGAGTCCCAGCAGTAGATGGCGGTCACCGAATCGTCGACCACCATCTGAAGATCAGAACCATTGTTCCGATGGTAGGTAATTTCGCAGCCATTACGAGACGTTCCCAGCCGCGCGCGCGTCTGATTCAACGCGTTCTGGCGGTAATCCACCGCAATCAGCTGGGAAGTGAGTGTGCTCAGGCGTTCGGTATTGCGGCCGCCACCAGGCGACAACTCCAGGGTCGTGGTGAAATCGAAGTCATGGATAAGCGGCCAAATGATCTCGTTCCACTGCTGCTCGAAGAGACCTTCCGCCTCCTGAAAATAGGGCTTCCAATCCGCCAAGCGGCTCTGCAACAGATTTGCAGCCTTGGACGGAAGTAGCGGCACGATGACGACGTCGGCGACTCGCCGCACTGAGCGTTGGGCGAAGTGCCAGGAGCGGGTGGCGATTGGAACGTCGGTCACGCTTGCTGCTCCTTACTGACGGTGTCGTCTCGTAGCCTCGACACTCGGGCATCGTGACATCCTACGTGATGGGGTGCGGGGTTCGCGCTAATTCATGGCTCGGCATCTTTTAAGGGCAGCTGGGCCAAAAACCCGCAGATCTTTGCCGGTAGAAGGCATGGAACCGCCATCAATTGGAAGGCCGCGACCGCCTCGCGGCAGGGAAGCGGCAAACCGCGCTGCACTACCGTGGGCGGCGGCATGCCAAATAAGCCGAAGCGGCCGACGTGGTTGCCGACGACCTGGGCGTCCCCGCATGATCACTTGCTGGACGGTGGGAGCTCGGCGGTAACATCAGTTGGCCGGATCTGGTGATTTCGTCGCGACGTAATACAGCCAGGGACTCTTAGTATCTAAGTCCGTTGACGCGAGTTCATTTCCAGTGATGTCATACACGTCGATGACTGTGAAATTGCTGGATTCAAGCTGCCGTCGCTGAGAAATCTGATCGATGTAGTAATGAAGATTTAGGTAATTTTGCGCTGCATCATTTATTATCGCATAATCCTCAGTAAATATTTGGTATTTCTTCCACTTGCTGTGATTCACTAGACCACGCAACCAACGAAGCAGTCTGGCTGCCTGTCGAAAAGGGTCGGGCGATAATTCCAATTTGGGCCCTCGGACCGCGCCCTCGTAGGTGCGGTTGTGAGAAGAAAATACAAATAATCCGCCGACCTTTAGTACTCGGTGAACTTCAGCCAGAACCTTGATACGATCCTCCGGCGGGACTTCGTCTATGCCGTTATAGGAAATCATGACGAAATCGAACTCTCCCGGACGAAATTCCCGTAGGTCTCGCATGTCACCCAGCTGGGCCTTGACTTGTGGCATGGTTTTCTTTACGAAGTCGACGAACGTGGGGGAGAAGTCGGTCCCCACATAGCGTTTCGCGAGAGGCGCAAGATAGACAGTGGTTCTACCCGCCCCGATCGCGATATCCAATACGTCTTTACCGACAATGAATGGCTGGTACTTTAGTAGGACCATTACTTCGGTGCGCATGAGTTCGTACTTGTTATACGACTTCAGCGCGCCACGGGAAAAATAGGCTCGCTTGCTCAAAGTCTGAATCATGTTTTCAGATTTGCTCATGAACCGAAACAATAGCAGCCATTCCCCCAGGTCGTAGCCGCTACGGCGCGCGCCGCTCCCCACGCACACGGTCGCAGTTGCTGGCGAGCTGCAAACGGCCACGACCCAAAGCTGTGTTCGCTGAACGGCGACCATCTCTCATCTCAGGCGACCTCTGATCGGATGCACGTACTAGCGGATCATGAGGCCGTGGTATACCCGATGGTTTTCGTTCTTCTTAACCACCATCGATTGAAGTACCCACCGCTTTGCGGAGGTGACCGATCAAACATTTGGCGCGTACTGCTTCACGCATCATCACGCACTCGCTGCGGGATGGTGAGAACGTTTGGGACGACGGTCGCGGCACTCAGTTGAGCCACCGAATCGCGCGCAGCTGATGCGGAGATCCTTGATGCGATTTCCACCGCGGGTGCAAACAGGTCTGCGCTTGCGGATGCAACCCGGGCTCCGTTCACCCCAGTCTGCACGAGCCCGTTCGGTTCGCCGCTGGGTGTCGTGACGACAGGAAGGCCTGAGGCCAGTGCTTCCACGATTGCACGCGAGTATCCCTCGAAGGCCGAGGTCATCAACAGTAGGTCGTGGCTGCGCATCACCGCCCCCATTTCAGACTTTGGGACGGCGCCTAGGAAACTAATCCTCTCGGCCGCAAGCGATTTCTGAGCATGTCGCCGCATTGCCGATTCCATCGTTCCGCCTCCCGCGACCGTGAGGGTGTATCGCTTCGGAAGTCCTGTCATGACATCGACCGCGAGTTTCGGATTTTTCCCCGGCTCAATTCGAAACGGCCAAAGAATGCGCGACCTGTCGGCGGACTGTGCCTCTGCCGGGAAGAATTCCGCAGGGTCATACCAAGTGGGCGAAAAGCGCACACGCGGGTCGATCTCCTGTAGTCGAGCAGTCCCTGGTTTGCTGAAGACCACCGTATCGACTGTGCGCGGGATGACAGTCCGCTCAAGCCAACGGTACGCGAAACGAAAGTGGCGAAAAAAAGGCCGGCTATCCCAACCCACACCGTTCTCGATGTGAAGAAATTGCACATGCTGGGCGCGCGGATAGAGTCGCATTGCCACTGCTCCGGTGTTTATCCGGTGCGTCTGGACAATGTCGACATCCAGTTTGGGGCGGTATTTGCGTAGACCTAACGCAACGCTCACAGAGCGCGGCACCGGCCTTGCAACGTTTGGATCCAGTCTTGCAACAGGCATGAATTCGACTGTACGGCCGCCGATATTGCATTCGTGCCATTCCCCCAACTGTCGATGCCCAAGTGCGTCAACGCCTATAATCTTCAATTCAATGTGTGCCGGACAGTATCGCACTAGACCGCGAATGCACGTGTCGACTCCCCCCAATGCCGACCGTTCCGGGTCAAATTGGTCAATGATAACGCGGTGCTCCACCGCTTCCCCCTTACCTCATTCACTCGATATTCTTCAGACTCTGAGCCAACGTACAAGCCGCCTTAGTGACGCGGGACTGCCAGCCGTGAGAGGGTAATAGATCATCAAGAATACTATCGTCCCGGCGAAGAACAGCGTTGTTCGCAGAAGCCAATGCTGCGGGACCCTCTCCTCGAGCCAAACCGTTCCCGGGCCCACGATCAATGCGGAGAGTCCCGCGGCGCCTAATGCTGTGCGGTATCCGCGAATGACCGTACGTGACATTCTGTATCTGAGTCGCGTATAAAGACTGCGCAGTTTCAATGGTAAGTCGACTAAGTAAGCGAGGGCAATCGCTCCTGTGATGCCCAGGAGTACCTGCTGTGGAGGAAGAAATCCACGTGCCGCGTACGCGCCCAAAACCCAAATTATTCCTATTATTGCCGCGCTTCGTAGCGGCGTCTTGGCATCGTTTACCGCGAAAAAAGGCCGGAGAAGCAGGTCATGCAGTGTCCACGGGATGAGTCCGACGGACATCACTGCAAGCACAACGCCGATGAACTGGGCTTCGGCAGGGCCCGTTTCACCGCGCGTAAACAAAAGCTCAGTACCGAGCGGGCCCAGGCATATGAAAATCGCCGTCACGGGAATGAGGAAAGCGCCTATCGCAAGAATGGCCTCGTCCAACTCTTTGGACGCCGAGCCAACGTCTCCTTCTGCGTAATGACCCGACAATCGCTGTAGCAGGACGCTCGCCATGCTCGTCGACGCGATAGAGCTTGTCGCGATCAGAATGATGGACGCATAAAAGTAGGCGGTGTAACCACGCCCGTCATAACCCAATGTCTTTGCCTCGCTCCCCGCTTGTGTTGAGAGCGCCGCGGTCAAAAGATTAGCGATTTGGAAGCAAGCGGTATTCGCCAGCGCTAGAAGTCCCAGCGAGGCGGTCACCCGGAGACCCAAGCCACGAACTTGAAAACGAAGGCGAAGACGGAACCCCGTGCGGCGAAGAAGCATGATAAGGAGGACCGACTGGAGGGCGGATCCGAACAGGGTTGAGCCTCCGAGGAGCGCCACCTCCCAAGCGCTCATTGATTCGGGCGAATTCGCTTGCACGGTGCCGATCGCTATGATCGGAATGCACGCCAGGATGACGACGAGGCTGTTCGCTGTCGGCATCCAGGCAACGGCGTTGAATCGGCCACGGGCGTTCATCAGCTGCGAAGTGATTGCGGTAAGCGTGTAGAAGAAAATCTGGGGGATGCACCAGAGGGAGAGCCGCAGACCCAGCGACGATTGGGCGTCTCCCCACGATGAACCGCCCATCAGTCGAATAGCCAGTGGGCTGAGTACGAGTAGACCTACTGTGACGACGACCCCGAACGCGGCGCCAGCGAAAAGTAGGAAACTTCCGTACTCGTCGCCGCGGTCAGCAGATGTTCGACCATGACGCATGAGTTGCGGAACGAAGACAATTGCGATCACTCCGCCGCCAAGGAGTAGGAAAATCCTGTTCGGAACTTGATTGGCAACGTTGTACGAGTCGGCTACGAGACCGGTGCCGATTGCTGCCGCAAGAGCAAGAGTCTTCGCGAAACCGATGACAGTCGCACCTAGGGTGCCGGCTGACGCAACGAGCGACGTGCGACCGGTCCCAGCTGGGCGGCCGACGCTGTCGGTCAAGACCTGTTCCCCGCTGCGCCGTTCGCCGTCCGCACCAGCGCATCGCGAAGGATCCCTCCACTGTTTTCGCACGTAAAGCGTTGCAGCCACGGCTCTACCCCGTGCACACCCTCGTCGGCGGATGCGAGGACTGCAGCCGCGTATTCTTCCACCGAATCGCCGACGATCAGCTCCCCAGTTAAGCCTGGCAAGATCGCGTCAGCTGCACCAAGAGCGCGGGACGAGACGACACTCCTGAAACCGGCCCCAGCAGCCTCGATCAAGACCGTGGGGCATCCCTCGACGATGGACGTTAGTAGCACAACAGAGCCTGCCGGGCAGTCGTCGAACCAATCCCCGACCCAGCCGCGCATGACCACCTCGACGCCTGTTTCGCGTGCTCGCATCACGATCTGGTCATGCAGCGGACCAACCCCAAAAAAGTGAAGCGTGACGCCACCCTGGAAGGCCGAAGACAGAGCGGCTGCGACGTCCACCGCGATCAGAGGCCGTTTTAGCGGCACCAGCCTGGCGGGAACGACGATGTCCAGGTGGTCTGGATCGCGAGTGCGGACGTTGCGGCGAGTCATTCGCTCTTGGACTTTGGCATACGCTGGGTTCGGGACAACGGAAACCTGGGTCCAGGACAACCGGTATTCAGCGATGGCCTCGGCGCCGACGGGGTGCGAGACGGCGACAATTAGGTCGGCGTATCGATATGTGCGTCGGCCCAGCCACCGCTGCGCTGCACGCGATGCAGAGCGAACCATGCGCGGCCCGTGGGTCAGGGTGTGCTCGCTGATTGCGACCTGAGGCCGATTTGCACCCAGCCCGCGTGCAGCGGCGATGCTGATGAGATTGCAGTACGTCTGCACCCCGACAACTATGTCCACTGGGTGGTCCTTGAGGTACCGCGCGAGATCGCGTGTCTTTGCGAGGACGTTGCCCTTCCGAGCCTTCACCAGCGACACACCTTCGGGAGCCGCATCCTCTTCCTCTGGGTGCGTGGTGTACAACGTCACGACGTCACCCTTCTGCGCCAGGTACCGTGCCCATTGCGCGGCCACGAACTCCGCGCCGCCGTTGGAAAGAGAGTGTGTAGTTAGCAGGACCCTCATTGTATAGATTTCCTGTCCGCTCCCGCCCCGCCCAGCAAAGTTTCACACCATCGTAGATGGCGAGCTATATGGGTGTGAGCCCTTGCCAGGAACTGGTTCGAGATAAACTGCCGGCCCGCGTCGGGCAAACTGGCTGCAGCACGTGGACCGAGTCGTACGCCATAGACCGCAGCGCCCTAACTACGCAGCAGCCTTTCCGCGTACCCAGTGAGAGTCTCACCCGCGAAGGACTTCGCGATGCGCTCGAATAACACCTTTAGGTGCTCGTAGAGCAGCTCGACCGATTCGGTGGTCGGGAAGTAGGGACTTCCGCCTGGCATCAATTCGGATGAGTGCAGCATGAATTCGATGTAAGGACGATTCTCGCTCATTGCACGGTCGACGCACCACATCATGTCTTCGAGATTGCGCCCGTTGGGGCGGAGCCACACAAGGTCCTGGAGTCGGCGTCCGACTTTGCCCGCAACGGCAGGCATGCGTCCTAGCCACCTGATTCGCGGACGCCGGAACATTGTGGTGACCGGCAGTTCGAGAAGTCCCTCCGCTCGTATGCTGCCGATATTCTGGGGATCGATGCAGTAGGCGTGAGCGGGGAAGACGCGGTAGTCGGGTCCCCCACTGCGGTTCGGGTCGCCCCGTTGTTCAGAGAATGAGACACCGGGCACCACAGAGCAATCAACAATATAGCCGTGATCGACAAGCATGTTCGCGTAGCGCTCGTCGAACCCCCAGCGGCCGGCGCGGTGGCTTGTCGGCTGGCGGTCGAATTTCACCGTCAGCAGATCGGTGATGAACCTGATCTTCTCCCGCATGACATCGTCGGCGTAGTCAGTGAGGTATGGCGTGTAGCGAAAGTCGTCCCGAGTGAGGGCCTTTAGCGGGGGACTGTTCCAAGCATGCAGGTGCATGCCCACCTCTGCAGCGCCACCAGCCTGTTGATCGCGCGCCCAGGCGACATAATCAGGGTCCATCGCCATCTCGTAATTAGTGAGGTAGGTGGGTTTGAACCCGTAGCGATCACAGAGCTCTTGAAAGCGCTGCAGAAATCGCGCATTGTCCGTGTGGATCTCGCGCGGACACGACCACAGATTGTCACCTTCGGTGTCAACGGTGATCAAGAACGTTGGACGGCTCTGCATGACTGCAGCGTATTCGCTGAGCCGCTAAACGTGATCACGTTGGTTCGGTGAGGGCGCGAAACGTTGGTCGATGCCGACATCATCGGGGGAAACCCCTGAGCATGGTGCCGCTGCGCTTGCCCGCCCGTACACGCAACAGTCGGCGGCTGTGTCAGCGTGACCCCGGAAGTTTGTTTGCCTTGATCTCCGCCAGCGACCGCTGATGGTGCATGCAGGATCCGACCACGGCACCACGCTGGTGGACACCAACGACACTCTCGAACCGGTCGAAAATGCCCTCAGTCCGCGGGGCCGTCCCGGATACTGAAAGCTGGTCTGCTGGACTTCGCCGAGGGGGGTTGCCCAATGCGGCATCTGTTCACTGCACACCCTAATGTCGTTCGCGCTGCACTGACACGAGATGGCGGCCATTGATTACATATTCAGTTGTACATCCTGCCGAGCTTAGTCAATCTCAGCTGGATAAATGGCGCCACCTTCAGTCTGAGACGCCGTTACTCGGAAACCCTTTTTTGTCGCCTGAGTTTACCCTTGCAGTCGGTGAATTCCGGCCGAGGTCGAGGGTTGCAGTCCTCACAGAGGGAGCGCAGGTCGTTGGATTTTTTCCTTACGAACGACAGCGAATGGGCTATGGAGTGCCGATCGGAGCATGGCATTCGGACTGTCAAGGCATGGTTCAGTCGCCCGGTTTGGAATTCGATCCGCAGGAGCTTTTGCGGGCTTGTGGTCTTGCCGTATGGGAATTTAATCACCTGGTTGAGGGACAAACGCGCTTCGAACCGTACGAGGTAACAAATGCTCGATCACCCATCATGGATTTCTCCGCCGGGTTCGAGGCGTACTTGGAGGCGCTACTCGAAAAAGGCCGTGGCAAATATGTTCGTAACTTGATCCGCAAACAGCGAAAGCTTGCTCGGGAAGTGGGAGCCTTGCGGTTCGTGTATGACTCGCAAGATCATGGCGCCCTGCGAACGCTGATGGCGTGGAAGTCGGCCCAATACGTCCGAACGGGAAAGCTGGATCGTTTTGCACAACGATGGTTCGTTGACGTTTGCGACCGACTTTTCGCAACTAGCTCCGAAACCTTTGCGGGTGTCTTATCGATGCTCTATGCGGGTGACGAGCCGGTCGCGGGCCATTTTGGATTGCGGTCGGATCGCTTCATGGCGTATTGGGTTCCTGCGTACGACCGACAGTTCGCGCCATACTCGCCGGGTCTAATTGTGAACCTCCTCCTCGCAGAGGCCGCTGCCAGCCGCAGAATTCAGCATTTAGATCTAGGGCTTGGCGAGCAGGAATATAAGCAAAGGTTCGCCACCGGCACGCTCACTGTGTCGCAGGGCCGTGTGACGCGGCGATCGCCGGGCGCCGCGCTGCATTCGATTCGGCGTGTGTCGTCCCACAGAATGCGTCAAGCAGTTAAGGGCCTTCCGTCCTTACATCAGGCCGCCAAGCGTGCACGCTCTACGTACTTTCGTATCGACGCCGCAATCCAGCGCCGTAGGGGCTAACAGTGCCGGCAGATTCGCCGCGAAAGCCCTTGCGATAGTTGGGTGCCGTTTCGGATCATTGCTTGCGGCGGTGACGCAAACGGTCGTCTGCACCGTGCCGAAAGGCCGGGTGCGCTCCCGCTGCAGGTTTCTGCTCTTTGCCGTAATAGGGGTAGTGATAGTTCCCGGTTTTACCCGTCGGTGACATCGCGAATATCCCGCCGAGAATTCGAGCTCCAACTTTTGTGAGGTTTTCGATCGCTTGCGCGAGCTGTTCGCGCTTGGTCGTTGCGAATTTTGCGATCACGAGCACGCCATCGGATTCGGCCGCCAGGATCGCGGAGTCGGTGACCGCCAGGAGCGGAGACGAATCCACGATGACGTAGTCAAACCCCCCACGCAGTTCCCGCAGAACTTTTTTGGCCGCCTCTGACCCGAGCAGCTCGCTCGGGTTCGGCGGAACAGCTCCCGAGGTGAGAGCCGTCAGTCCAGGAAAGCGCGTCTTCTGTAGCACTTCAGGAAGCGACGCCCGGCCAGCGAGCACTGTGCTTAGCCCTACCGACCCGATCACGTCGAGGTATTCAGCCAATTTGGGGCGTCGCATATCGCCATCGATTACTACTACGTTGTAATCGGCTTCCGCCAATGCCAAGGCGATGTTTATGGCGATAGTGGACTTGCCTTCGTCTGGCAGAGAGCTCGTTACGACAAGCACACGGGGCGGGTCATCAACTTCCAGAAATTGCAGATTTGTCCGAAGTTCGCGGAAGGCCTCGGCAATTGGCGAGACGTCGTTGGCGAAAGATATTCCTGGGTCCTTTCGACGGTCCTTGTCGAAAGGTATGTTGGCGATGAGTCCGGCGCCAGCAATTTCTTCAAAAACTTGTCGACTTTTGACGGTGTTGTCAAGCCGATCACGGAGAATTGCAAGAGCAATCCCCAACAGCACGCCCAACGCCAGGCCGATTGCAATGTTGCGAGTCGTTTCCGGGATGACCGGTTTGGCAGCGACAGACGCGTGCTGCTCGACGACAACGCGAGCAACGGGCGCCTCACCATCCGGCGGAGTCTCCAGTTCCCGCACCATGACGACAAACTCGTCGGATAGGGCGTCGGCGATATCACGCGCCCTAACTGGTGAAGCGTCGAGCACCGATACGTCTATCAAGACCGTATCCGGAGGGGCAGTGGCCTTGACCTCTTTTCGGAGCGCTTCCGCGGTCATATCCAGGTGAAGTTTGTCAACAACGCGTTGAGCCAGGGTCTCGCCGGTCAGAAGCTTCGTGTACGAGACCACGCGCTGCTGCGAAGAAAGAGTGCCCGAGTAGATCTGGCTGGCGTCACCGGGTGCGGCGGACGTTGAAACGAAGAGTCTCGTCGACGACTCGTACAACGGAGTGGTGAGGATGTTATAGAAAACGGTCGCAGCGACAGCAACAGCCGCAGTGGCGACGATAATCAGCCAACGAGCCCGCATTGCCCGCAGCAATTCCTGAATGGTCATGTGGCCCCCTCGTAGCCCGCCCCCACCGTCAAACGATCTCGCGTTTGCTGCAGCAGCATACAGTCCCTTACTTGCGCTAGTGTCACTAATCAGCTATCACTTCCGCGCAGAGAGCTAGCACAGCAGGGCTACAGGTCCCCGATGATCTTGCCCAGCTCCGCCCGCGTCTTGATCCCGAGCTTGCGGTAAACCCGGCCGAGGTTTGCCTCGACGGTCTTCGGGCTGATGAACAGTGCGGCGGCGACGTCCTTGTTCGTCATGCCCGACGCCGCCAACTCGGCGACGCGTTGCTCGGACGGCGTGAGGGCCAGGTCCCGACTCGGTGCCACCTCCGCCCGAGCCAACTCGGCTTCCACCCGCTTCGCCCACAGCGGTGTCCCCAACTTGTGGAACGTCTGCAGCGCCTCACGCAACGTCGCGCGCGAGCCCTCCTTCTGCCGCTGCCGGCGTTGTAACTGTCCGAGCAGTAGCTGCGTACGGGCCCGCTCGAACGGCATCGGCAGCCGATCGTGGACAGCCATCGCCTTGTTCGCCGATTGCGCCGCAGCCTCGACATCGCCCTGGGCCGCCAGCCACATGCTGCGACACCGCCCGCCGACGGCCAGCATCCACGCCCGGTTGAATCTGCGGCCGTTGAATTCCAGCCGATGAATCAACTGCTTCGCGTCGTCGCTGCGGCCAAGCGAGATCATCGCTTCGACAGCGTCGGGGATGAACGACGCCGTCATGATCTCGGAGCCCGGGATCGCCTTGAGGATGCGGCGCATCGGTGCCAGGACCGCCAACGCGTCCGCGTAGTTGCCGACCGACACCTCCAAGAACCCCATCGTCATGACCGGCCACTGCGCCAACCGCGGCGTGGCCCCACGATTCGCGATATCGATGGCTGCCGTGGCCGCAGCCCGTGATTCTTCTTCGCGCCCAAGGTAAGCCGTCGCCAACGCCCGCATCGACAAAGCGATCGCCAACGAACCGCTGCCTTGTTCGGCCCGTTCCATCGCCTCGTCGGCCAGCTTCTCGGCCGCGACGAAATTGCCCCGCCAAATCTCGACCAACGCGTCGCAACTCGCCACCGCGGTGAGATCGTTCTCGGCGCCGCAGTCCGCGCACCGCCGTTGCACCGCCACCATCCTGTCGTGCGCCTCGTCCAACCACCCCGTCCAGGCGAACATCAAACCCTCGATCATGCTGGCGCTGAACGGCGACAGCGCATCGACGTCGAACTCCTCCAGTTCCACCGCCCGACGCAGCGCATCCTCCTCGACGCCATTGCCGAACATGAAGTTCAACTGCACCGACATCGCCAGCGCCCTACTGGTCAGCGCCGGATCACCGAGATGCTCGGCGTAGGTCACCGCCTTACGCGCGTAGAACAACGAGTCGTCGTACTTCGACATCATCCGTTTGCCGAACGCCAGCAGCACAAGCGTCCGTATCAACAACGGCGGATTGTCCTCGGCGTCGTCGAGCGCACGCTCGAGAACGGCAACGGCTTCACCCCAGTTGTCGTCATAGAGATGGATGCCGGCCATCAGGTTGAGCGTCGCCGCACGCAGTGCCCGCGGAGCCGGCGCGTTGAGCGTTGCTTCAACCAACGCGCGTGCCCGGTCCGGATCACCGGCGTTGAAATGTTGTTCCGCAGCGCGGATCCGGCGTTCGGGCGCATTGCCCCCGAGCCCGATCGCCAACTCGATCAACTCTGCCGCCGCGGCCGGCGCCCCGCGCGCTACCGCTTCCTCGGCCGCGGCATCCAAAGCGCTCAGCGTGTCGGCGTCGGCTTTGGCCGCCGCCAACGCCATATGCCTGGCCTTCAGCTCCGGCAGCGTCACCGCCTGCGCCAACGACCGGTGCATCGCCCGACGCTCACGCGCGGTCGCATCGGCATAGACGCTCTGCGCCAACAGCGGATGGGTGAACCGCACCAGGTTGCCGTCGATCACGACGATCCCCTTGGCTTCCGCCTCGCCGAGCGACTCGATCGGTGCGCCAGTGACCGCAGCCAACAACTCCACGGTGGGATTCGCCGCCGATGCCGCCGCCAACAGCAACGTGCGCGCATCGCGTTCCAGCCGTCCGATTCGCAGCCTCATCAGCTCCGCCAGTGAGCTCGGAAGCCCCGTCAGTGAATTCGACGGGCCCGCGTCGATCGCCCGAGCCAACTCGAGTGCGAAGAACGGGTTGCCACCCGAGATTTCGGCGATGCGCACCATCGTCGGCCGCGGAAACGACCGGCCGAGACGCCCGGAGATCAGCACATGCAGCCCACCAAGGCTCAACGGCCCGACGCGCAACCGCTCGATGCCGTCCGGCCTGGACAGCTGCAACCACGACACCGTGCTGCCGCCGTCTGCCTCCGACCTCTCGGTGAACAACAACGCGACCGGACCCTTGAACCGCCGGGCCGCGTAAGCCACCACGTCGTGGCTGGACCTGTCGAGCCACTGCACGTCGTCGATCCCGATCAGCACCGGAGAGTCACCGGCCAGGCGGTCGAACACCGCCGCGAACGCCGCGGCCACCACCCGCTGATCGGTGGCATGCTCATCGCTGCTCGCCCGCAGCAGCACGCGGTCGACGGCCAGCTTCTGCACGTCGGGCAATTCGGCGAGGATGTCGGCGTCGACGTCGCGAAGCAAATCCGCCACCGCGGCATATGCCAGCCCCGACTCCGCCTGCCCCACCCGCGCGGTGTGCACCCGAAAACCACTTTGCCGGGCCTGCTCGACGGCGGACAACCACAGCGTGGTCTTGCCGATGCCGGCTTCACCCTCGATAACGAGCGCAGTGGGCTGGCGTCCTGCTGATCGCAAGAAGTCCGAGACCGCACGAATTTCCAGCGGCCGGTCCACCATGCCCGGCATCCACGGCACCCCCAATCGCACCCAGCAACTGAGAGTACATGGCACTTGCAACAGCCGTACAGCAATGTGCAACGGCGTTTGCCAGCTGAATCGTCGGTTTACTGACGATTTCGCAACTAAACAGGGGCGCTATCGGCAACTTCGACGACGGGGCTCGGCTGGATCCGGGCGCCGACATCACCAGAAATCCGCTGGAAGGGGACACCGGCCTGGTCACAGGTCAACGACACGATGTCCGGCGACGTCGCGCCGAACACCCCGTACAACACTTCGTCGGTCGGCACGGACAGTGTGACGACGAGGCGGACACGTTCTTCGGCGTTGCTGACCGCCGCCGCGGCCGCATCGAGCTTGGCGACCATCTCATCGACCGAGGTGGTGGTCATCTCCGGGAGATACCACTCGGCGAGGAAGTACGCCAAGTTGTCGGTGGCCTCCATGACTCCGGACGGTAATGCCGACGTGCTGTTCCGGAATCGGGTGTTTCCCTATAGCTTCATCACGGTTTGGTCATCGGGACTGACGACCGCCAGCAGGGCCCGATGGTCCGAGCCGGGGATGGCCGCGGTGCGCACGACGGTGGCCGTCGCGCCGCGCAGCAAGATGTGATCGACCGCGAATACCGGGGGAAGCAGGATGTCAGCCGGGTGCGTTCTGGTCAGTCCAGCCCCCGCTTGCTCAGCGGCGTCGCGGTAGCCACCGCGCAACAGTCGCCGAAACTCGCGCACGTCCGGCGTCGCGTTCAGATCACCCGCCACGATCACCGGGCCCGGCGCCGACGCGCCGATCTCGCCGAGCACCTCCGCGAGCCTCGCGAGGTCGTCGCGCCAACCCTTCATCGGATCGGGCCACGGTGCCGACATGTGCGTCGTCGCCACCGTGGCCTGCCCATCCAGGCCGGGAAGGGCGACCCGCGCCGTGATGAGCCCGAGCCAGAATTCGTCGTAGTCGCGGCAGGCCGAGAGCGCATACCGGCTCCAGATACCGACACCCGCGGGACCCTCACGCGCCCGCAAATAGCGATGGGGCAGGACCGCGCCGATGCCCGCAGCCTCGATCTGCTCCGCCTTCTCCGGCGTAAGTTCCTGTACCGCAAGGATGTCCGCGTTGTCGGCCAGTCGCACGACGCCGACCGCATCCGCGCGTCCGTAGCGCAGGTTCGCCGAGACGACCCGAACACCGACCTCCCCATCGGCCTTCACCGAAACGTACCAGCGCCACCGGACCCATACGCTGGCGACCGTCAAGGCGCCTGCCGCAGCCACACCGACCCAGTTGCGTGTGAGTCCGAACAGCACCGCGGCGACGGGCGCACCGACCGCCAGGTACGGCGACAGTGCGGCGGTCGCCAGGACCGCGCGGTGCAGACACGGAAGGTTCCGGCTGGCCAACGCAAGCACGGCCACGGCGGTAGCCACGATCGCAAGTATGTCGAGGACGCTGATCAATCGGTGCCGCCGCACTCGACGAGGCGGCGCTGGAGGAACTCCTGTGCAGCGGGGGAGCCGTTGCGCTGTAACGCAACCCGATAACACCGCACCGCGTCTTCATAGCGGCCGGCGCGGCGCAGCAGATCAGCGCGGATCGAGATCACCGTGTTGGTGCCCGCCAGTCGCGGATCGTCGGCGACCGCGTCGAGCGCGGCCAGACCCGCGCTGAACCCGTCGCGAAAGCCGATGGCCATCGCGCGGTTGGCACGGGCGACAGGGGAGTCGGTGATCTCGATCAGCCGGTCGTATGCGGTGCAGATCGTCGCCCAGTCGGTGTCGCGCCAACTCGGCGCCGTCGCATGCAGCGCCGCGATCACCGCCTGCGGTAAATACGGCCCCGTCGCTCCCTCGGCGCGGGCGAGCCGCTCCAACCCACGCGCGATTTTGCCGCGGTCCCATCTCGTGCGGTCCTGCTCTTCGAGTGGCACCAGCGCCCCGGCAGCGCTGATCCGGGTCTGTCGACGCGAATCATGCAGCAGCACAAGCGCTGCCAACGCGTGTGCGTTGCGCTCGTCGGGCATCAGCGAACACAACTCACCGGCCAGCCGCACTCCCTCGTCGCACAACTCGTCGCGGATCACCGACGGACCTGCGGTCGACCAGTAGCCCTCAGTGAACACCGAGTAGATGCAGGCCAACACGTGCGGTGTGCGCTCAGGAAGCAGTTCTCCCGGCGGCACCCGCAGCGGGATGTTGGCGTGCCTGATCTTGTTCTTGGCCCTGGTAATTCGCTGTCCGACCGCGGCCTGCGACTGCAGCAGCGCCCGCGCGATCTCGGCGACCGTCAACCCGGAGATCAGCCGCAGCGTCAACGCCAGCTGGGAGGCCGGGTCGAGCGCCGGGTGCGCGCAGGTGAACATCATCCTCAGCTCGTCGTCGCGAACGGGATGCACGTCGACCCGGTCGGTGCGGGCCCGAATGTCGTCCACCACGGCTGCGAGTTCCTTTCCCGGCCGCACTGATTCACGTCGCAGTCGATCCAACGCTCGGTTACGGGCCACTCTCACCAGCCATCCGCCCGGGTTGTCCGGCACACCGTCGCGCGGCCATGCCCGCAGCGCCTCGGCGAAGGCTTCCTGGACGGCGTCCTCGGCGACGCTGAGGTCACCCGACCAGCGAGCGAGCGCGGCGACGGCTGGTCCCCATTCGCGTCGAAAGACGCCGTCCAGGCTTGTCATCGACGCGGTTACAGCCCCGAAACGCCCATGAGTTGCCGAAGCTCCACCGTTGTCCCCGGGATCATCGACGCGACCTTGACGGCCTCGTCGCGGTCGGAGGCCGACAGCAGGTAGAAGCCGGTGGCGATCTCGGCGCTCTCCGGGAACGGGCCGTCGGTCAGCAGCACCTTGCTGTCGCGGACACGCACCGTCGTCGCCGACGCCGGCTCGTGCAGCGCGGCGCCTGCCACGATGTGGTCGCCTGCGGCAGCCGCGAATTCGCCATGCCGGTCGGCTTCGGCTTGCCACTCGGAAGTACCCGGTGTGTGGGCGGATGCGGGTGGTTCCAGCAGCAGCGCCAACCATTGCGCGCCGGAGACCGACCACGCCGGATCGAAGGTGTGGTAGATCGGTCGAACCTCGACGGCGCCGTGCTGCGCGGCCGGGACGTCTCGTGCCAACGCCAGCGCCTCGTCGAGATTGTCGGCCTCGAATATGTAGTAGCCGCAGGCCACCTCGGCGCCTTCGGCGAATGGGCCGTCGGTCACCGTCGGCGCATCGGGGCCGCCCGTGATGCGCACACCCATCGCCGACGGGGTCAGTGCATCGCCCGCCAGGATCGCCGATCCGGCCTTGGCGTGGAACGCCTGATATGCCGCCATTCCGGCGGCCTGTTCGTCGGGGGTCAGCGGTGTGGTGGGCTCGCCGAGCAGCAGTGCTAGGTAGTGCATGAGGGTCACCTTCCTGTCGCGGAGCGGAGCCGTCTGCTCCACTTTCTACCCGTCCGACGAACGGCGCCGCGCGAATCCGACATCACAGGGAATTTTGCGGAAGCAAATTCATTGTTCCGCTACCGAGCCTCGCTAACTATGTGATCGTTTACCCATGCGTAAGACGGCACGCGCCTTCGCCCTTGTTCTGCTGGCCCTGCTCACCTCGACCGTTCTCGGCATCTCGTCGGCCTTCGTGGCGGCATTCGCCCTTGGCGCCACAACGGCACTCATCGTGCCGGGGACGGGCACACCGAACGCGAACAACGTGACCGACTACATGGAGAACGCCCGCAGCCGCTATTTGGCCCCGTTCACCACGTGCACTGACGCCTCGTGCACCCTTGACGGCATCAACTACCCGGCGTCGTTTTACCCCTTGGGTTTCATCGGCAACTGGTGTCCCGGGTTCAAGTGCGACACCTGGAACAAGTCGGTCGGCACGGGTGTGCAAAACCTTGACTCTGCACTGAGGAACCTGCTCGACAACACTACGGACGATGTCGTCATCTTCGGCTACTCGCAAGGCGGTGCGGTTGTCTCCGATGAGCTCGGCAATCTCGGTGACCTCACGCCGGAGCAGCGCGCCCGCATCCAAGCGGTCACGATCGGCAACGCCTTCAATCCCGACGGCGGAATCTTCACGCGTCTGGGCTTCCTGCCGACGATCCCGTTCCTGAACATCACATTCGGTCCGAAAATGCCGACCAATACCGGGATTCCGATCACCAGCATCGGGTTCCAGTACGACCCCGTCATGTACGCCCCCACATTCTGGGGTAACCCGTTGACGATGCTGAACGCGTTGGCGGCGTTCGACAGCGTGCACGGCTACTACCTGACGCCCAACGGGAACGGGCCAACCGATCCGATCGCGTATGGCTATCCGGATGCGCAGCTACAGACCATTTTGGCCGGGCCGTGCCCGGGCCCGAACTGCCGCGTCGACGCGAACGGCAACAAGTACTACATGATTCCGGCGAAGAGCCTGCCGATCGTGAATGCGGTCATGGCAGCGGTTCCCGCTCCGCTGCAGCCGGTGGCCAAGCCGGTCGCGGATCTGGTCTCGCCGGTGCTGAAGGTGCTGATCGACCTCGGCTACGACTTCAGCGGCGATCCGGGCAAGGAGCGGTGGCTTTCGCCGTTGCCGTTCAACCCGATTCAAAACTGGCCTGCAGTGGGCGTGAAGCTGGTTGCCGCCACGGTGCAGGGCATCCAGGCGTTCGTCAAGGACCTCGGTGGGCTGGCTCCGAACCTCGCCCCTGCGGTGCAGGCGCCCGTCACCCCCGCGCCGCTGTCGACGCTGGCGGCAGCGAAGACCACCGAAACGGTCGAGCCGACCGACAAGAAGCAACTGACCACGAAGCTGACGGCGGTTAAAGACAACGACACCGACACCGTGGCGCAGCAGTCGACCGACGAGCCTGAGAAGACGTCGGCGGCGTCCGAGGAAACACCCGCGACGAAACCGGAGTCGACGGCGGACGAGAAGAAGTCCGATGAGGACAAGACCGACGCCAAGAAGACCGACGACAAGAAGACCGACGACAAGAAGACCGAGAAGGCCGAGAGGGCCGACAAGAAGACCGAGAAGGCCGACAAGAAGAAGGCCGCGAAGTCGGAGAAGAAGACCGAAGCCGACAAGTCGGACGCGGGCAAGGCGGCGGCCTGACCCACGCCATTCCGGCAAACTTTTTGAGTAGTTTCGGCCACTTAGCCAACTGCCGCGTGTGATGGTTGACGCATGCGTAAATCGGTGCGGTCAATTCTCCTTGTGGTGCTGGCTCTGCTCAGCACGGTCGTCCTTGGTGTGGCCGCGGCGTTCACGTCGGCCATCTCGCTTGCCGCCTCGACAGCGACGGTGCTGATCATGGGCGGCAGCGGGACTCCCGACCCTGACGCGGAGCCCGGCTACGTCCCGAATGTCATGAGCTACTACATCTTGACGAACACTCCGTGCACGGATCCGACGGTGCAATGCAACCCCCTTGCGGTCGTCACCCCCTCGGAGGCGTGGCCACTGTATGGCGGGTTGTCCGCCCTTACGTGGCAGGATTCGGTCAACGAGGGCGTCGAGGACCTCGACGCGGAGGTGCAGCCGCGGCTCGCGACATTGAGCGCCGACAACCAGCTGGTGATCTTCGGCTACTCGCAGAGCGCCGCGATCGCCTCGATCGAGAAGCAACGCCTCGCCGAGCAGCTGACACCCGAGCAGCAGGCGTTCGTGAAGTGGGACATCATCGGCAACGTGTCGCGGCCTAACGGCGGCCTCAACGGCCGCCTTCCGTTGACGCTCCCGATCGTCGAATTCCCTTACGGCCCAGTGACACCCACCAACACCTCGATGGAGACCGACGACATCGCGTTGAAGTGGGACATCATCGCCGACGCACCGCTGGTCGTGACCAACCCGCTCGCAATGTTCAACGCCTTGATCGGCGGTCCGGGTCTGGGGATCGTCCACGGCACCTATCCGAACCCTGAAGGCAACTCGCCGACGGGCTTGGTCGGCGGCTGGACGCAGGAGCAGTGGCAGGCGATCATGGACAACCCTGAGGGCTACGCCGCGACGAACCCTGACATCGTCAACGTGCAGCAATACAACGACACCCGCTACATCACCGTCGCCCCGCGGGTGCTGCCGATGTTGGTGCCCCTGCACATGATCGGCCTCGGTTTCGTTGCGGATTTGTTCGAACCCGCACTGCGGGACATCATCGAGCAAACCGGTTACGACCGCTCGATTCCGTACGGCCAGCCGACCACGTTCCGGCTGATCCCGATCTTCAACCCGATCAAGCTGGCCGTCGACCTGATCCAAGACATCCCGGAGGGCATCCAGCAGGCGCTCAACGGTGGACCTCCGCCGCTGAACCCTCCGGAGACGCTGACCATGTCGACGCTGGCGAGGACGCAGGAAACGACGGAGCCGACAGTGGAGCCGGATTCGACGGAGCCGCCCGAGAACAAGCGCTCGGCGCACAAGCTGACCGTGGTCAAGGACACGACGTCCGCCGTCGAGCAGACCACCGCGGTGACGGAGGCGAAGCCTGAGTCCGTGACCGACGAGAAGCAAGCCGACGAGACGAAGGCCGACGGGAACACGGTTGACAAGAAGGTCGACACGAAGAAGGCCAGCGACAAGAAGAAGGCCGACAAGAAGAAGGCCGACAAGAAAAAGGCCGACAAGAAGGTCGACAACGAGAAGAAGGCCGAACCCGATACCAACGATGCGGATTCGGATACGGCCGCGGCCTAACCCGATAAGCCAATCCCCCGTCACATCAGGCAGTGGCGGGGGATTTCCTTGTGCGGGCTCAGGCCGCGGCGCCCGGCTTCAGGTACGTGACTAGATGGACGTCGATGTACTCGTCGGCGAACTTCTGCGCGCAGCCCCGCAGGTATTTCATGTAGTTCTCGTAGACCGTCTCGGACTGCAGTGCGATCGCCCGGGCCTTGTTGGCCTCCAGCGCATCCGCCCACAGCGTCAACGTTCGCACGTAGTGCAACCGCAGCGACATCACGTCGTCGACGCTGAACCCGGCCGCCTCGCCATGGGTCCGCATCATCTGCGTCGACGGCAGGCGCGCGCCGGGGAAGATGTCCGTCACCATGAACTTGATGAACTTGAGCACATCGATCGACAGCGGGATGCCGCGCGCCCGGAACTCGTCGGGATGGTAGCTGATGTTGCTCTGGATGGTCATCCGGCCGTCTTTGGGCAGGATCGAAAAACACTTCTTGAAGAACTCGTCGTAGCGTTCGAATCCGAAATGCTCGAACGCCTCGATCGACAGGATCCGGTCGACCGGCTCGTCGAACTCCTCCCAGCCGCGCAGCAAAATTCGCCTGCTGCGGTCGGTGTCGATTTCGTCGAGCAGTTTCACGCTGGCCGCATGCTGGTTGCGGCTCAACGTGAGGCCGACAACGTTGACGTCGTGTCGCTCGATTGCGCGTTTCAGCGTTGAGCCCCAGCCACATCCGATGTCGAGCACCGTCATGCCGGGCTCCAACTGCAGCCGGTCGAGGTGCAGGTCGACCTTCGCGTGCTGGGCCTCCTCCAGGCTCAAATCCTCGGGCTCGAAATAGGCGCACGAGTAAATCCTGCTGGGGTCCTGAAACAGTCCGAAGAAGTCATCGGAGAGGTCGTAGTGGGCGCCGATGTTGTGGAAGTTCTTGCGCATCTTCTCCGAGATGACTGCCGATTCCGACACCGCCCGCTACCTCCCTCGACCTTGATTTCAAGGTATATAACCGCAAATCCCCCGCGCGCGCCACACGCCGGGGGATTTGCTAACGGAGTTGCAACTAGGCTGCCGCACCCGGCTTCAGGTATGTCACAAGGCTGACATCGATGCTGTCGTCGATGAAGTAGAACTGGCAGCCCTTCAGGTAGCGCATGTACCGGTGGTAGTTCTCCTCATCGGTCGCAGCGATCGCCGCTTCCTTGTTGCGCTCTAGGCGGTCCGCCCAGATGCCGAGGGTCTTGATGTAGTGGTTGCGCAGCGAGATCGGCTCCGGCACGACGAAGCCGGCCTTCTCGCCGTGCTCGATCATCATCTGCGTCGTCGGAATCCGGCCACCCGGGAAGATCTCGGTGATCATGAACTTGATGAACCGGGCCAGCTCGAACGTCAGCTTCTTGCCGCGCTCGGCGAGGTCGTACGGGTGGTAGCCGACACTGCTCTGAATGGTCATCCGGCCGTCGTCGGGCAGGATGTCAAAGCAGGTCTTGAAGAAGTCGTCGTAGCGCTCGAAGCCGAAGTGCTCGAAGGCCTCGATCGACACGATCCGGTCGACCGGGCTGTGGAACTGCTCCCAACCCTCCAGCCGCACGTCGAACGTCCGGTTCGTGTCGATCTTGGAGAGCAGCTGGTCGCAGTACGCCTTCTGGTTCTTGCTCAGCGTGAGGCCGATGACGTTGACGTCGTACTTCTCCATCGCCCGCTGCAGCGTCAGGCCCCAACCACAGCCGACCTCCAGCAGCGTCATGCCCGGCTTCAGGTCGAGCTTGTCGAGGTGCTGGTCGACGTTGGCGATCTGGGCCTCCGACAGCGTCACATTGGGCCCGGTGAAGTACGCGCAGCTGTACTTGCGGGTCGGGTCCTGGAACACGCCGAAGAAGTCGTCGGACAAGTCGTAGTGCGCCTGAATGTCCTCGAAATGCGGCGTCATGTCCTTGGTGCCGGATGAGTTGTCAGACATATTTCCCCTGCTTGGCCTTCCGTCGTGACCCATTGGTGCTGCGGCAAGCAGCCGTTCACGTATCAGTATTGCTGCGACCGTACCCCTGGCACAGTCCATCGACGTGCGAACACGCGTCTCAAGCCTGACACCCTAACGTTTTGCAGGGTCAGGACTGAAATCCGGCTACTTCTGCAGGGTGAATTGGTTGACGTCGATGTAGCCGACCCGGAAACCCTTCGCGCAACCGGTCAAGTAGTGCAGGTAGCGTTCATAGACCTCTTCGGACTGCACGGCGATCGCCTCGTCCTTGTGCGCCTGCAGCGCCTCGGCCCAGCAGTCCAGGGTTCTGGCGTAGTGCGATTGCAGCGACTGGCGACGGGTCAGCTCGAAGCCGGCATTGGCCGAATGCTGCTCGACCTTTTCGATCGACGGGATCCGTCCGCCGGGGAAGATCTCGGTGACGATGAATTTCACGAACCGGGCGACATCGAAGGTGAGCGGAATACCGCGCTCGGCCATCTGGGGAAACGTCAGCCCCGTGATGGTGTGCAGCAGCATCACGCCGTCGTCGGGAAGCAGGCCATAGGCCAGCTTGAAGAAGTCGTCGTAGCGGTCGAAACCGAAGTGCTCGAACGCGCCGATCGACACGATCCGGTCGACGGGTTCGTCGAACTGCTCCCAACCCTGAAGCAGCACCCGCTTGCTGCGCGGACTGTCAGACGCCGCGAAAATTGTCTGCACATGCGCCATTTGGTTTTCGCTCAGCGTTAACCCGATGACGTTGACGTCGTACCGCTCGATGGCGCGCATCATCGTCGAACCCCAACCGCATCCGACGTCGAGCAGCGTCATGCCCGGCTGCAGCCCGAGCTTGCCCAACGCCAGATCGATCTTCGCGAGCTGGGCTTCTTCCAGCGTCATGTCGTCGCGTTCGAAGTACGCGCAGCTGTACGTCTGGCTGGGGTCCAGCCACAACCGGAAGAACTCGTCGGACAGGTCGTAATGAGCCTGGACGTCCGCGAAATGCGGCGTCAATTCGGCTTTGTCAGCCATGGATGATGCCTTCCTGGCAGTTCAGAACCCAGCGGTGTCGCCGTTGAGGGTATTCAAGCCCTGAAGCACTCGACCTCAAAGAGCGTACGCGACCAAAATTTCTCCGTCGTACTGGCAAGGTGTGCTAACCGTTACCAGGCTTCGGCGAAAGTGGTCTTCAACTCGCCGACGATGTCGTCCCACAATTCGCGGGGCAGATCGTGACCCATGCCGTCGAACAGCACCAACCGGGCGCCTCTGATGGCGCGGGCGACGGCGCGACCGCCAAACGGTCGCATCAGCTTGTCGGCCTTGCCGTGGATGACGACGGTCGGGGCGCTGATCTGACGGTCATAGCCGAGCAGGCTGCCGCTGCCGAGGATCGCGGCGAAATGCCTGCCGACGCCTGCGGGGTAGTAGGACCGGTCGTAACCTTCAATTGCCTCGGCGCGGATCCGGTCCTCCGGCGGTGGATAACCGGGGCTGCCGGTGATGCGCGTGACCCGGATCGTGTTCTCGACGATCGCCTCGCGCGTCGCCTCCTTGGGTTTTTGCAGGATGGCGAGCAACTGCCTGGTTCCCGGCGGCGGCAGCAGCGGTTGGTTGTTGCTGGAGAAGATGACCGCGAGCGTCTTGGTGCGCGCGCTGTGCACCGCCGCGAACACCTGCGCGATCATGCCGCCCATCGAGGCGCCGACGATGTGCGCGCTGTCGATCTGCAGGTGGTCCAGCAGCGCGGCGGCATCGTCGGCGAGATCCTCCAGCGTGTAGGGCGCCGGGCTCTTCAGCCCCAGGAATGAGCGAACCATCCGCATCGGCAGAGGCATGCCGGAGTGTTGATGCCTGACCTTGGACGACAGGCCGACGTCGCGGTTGTCGTAGCGGATAACCCGCAGGCCCTGATCGACGAGCTTCTCGCAGAAGTCGGTGCGCCACAACAACAATTGCGCGCCAAGGCCCATGATCAGCAGGACGGCGGGATCGTTGGGATCGCCCATGTCCTCGTAGTAGATCTCGAGATCACCGGACCCCGGCGCGTGGTCGCCGGAGATTCGGCTCCGTGCTGTGCCGGAACGAATTTCCACTTAGGCCTCGACTTCTTCGGTGTGTTCGCGGCTGACCTCGACCATGAAGTTGGCGAAGTAGCCCGTCAACTGCGGGTCGGACATCATCTGCCACTTTGGCGCCAGCAGCTTCATGTAGCGCTCGACGTAGAGGAACTGCTTGCCTATCAGCACCAGTTCGCGGGGCAGCTTCACGTCGTAGGCGTCGGCCAAAGCCGAAAGCTGGCGCCCGATTTCGGCGTAGCTCATATCGCCGAGCGACTTCATGGTCAGCGGGGTGGCGAACTTCTCCAGGTCCTTGGCGGCCTCCGCCTCAGGCTTCATCGTCCCCACGGCGCCCATCAGCACGACGATCTTGCCCGCCGCGGCGTGGTCCTTCTTGACCAGCAGCGCGTACACCAATTCCCTCAGCAGCCAACGGGTGCGGGGGTCGATGCGGCCCATGATGCCGAAGTCGAAGAACACGATCTTGCCGTCGGGGTCGACGTACAGGTTGCCCGCGTGCAGGTCCCCGTGGAACAGCCCGTGCCGCAGACCGCCCTCGAAGACGCTGAACAGCAACGCCTTGACCAGTTCAGTGCCGTCGAAGCCAGCCTTGCGGATGGCGGCCGCGTCGTCGATGCGGATGCCGCCGACGCGCTCCATCGTCAGCACCCGCTCGCTCGTCAGGTCCCAATAGACCTGCGGCACCCGGATGTTCTTGCCCAGCGGCGACGCATGCATGTGCGACACCCAGGCGTCCATCGACTGCGCCTCCAGCCGGAAGTCCAGCTCCTCGGCGAGGTTGTCGGAGAAGTCGGCGACGACGTCCTGGGCGGACAACCGCCTGCCCAGCTTGGCCAGCTCGACGATCTGCGCGCCGCGTTTGAGGATCTGCAGGTCCGCGGCGACCCGGCGGCGGATGCCCGGCCGCTGGATCTTGACCACGACCTCTTCGCCGCTGTGCAGCGTCGCGTAGTGCACCTGCGCGATGGAGGCCGAGGCGAACGGCTTCTCCTCGAAGGTCTTGAACAGCTTGCTCGGCTCGTCGCCGAGTTCCTCGCGGAACAGCTTATGGACTTCGTCGGCGTCGGCCGGTGGGACAGCATCGAGCAGGCCGCGGAACTCGCGGCTCATCTGTTCGCCGAACGCACCCGGGCTGGACGCGATGATCTGGCCGAACTTGACGTAGGTCGGGCCGAGATCGGCGAATGCCTTCGGGATTTCCTTGATGATCTTCTGCTGCAACGAGCCCTTACCGGCGAGCTTGGTGACGACTCGCGCGCCAGTGCGGGTTATCTGCCAACCCGTCGCGCCGATCCGGGCGGCCTCGACCGGCAACGGCACCCGGTCCAACTTGGCCACCTCGCGGTGTCTAGTCGTACTCATGGTTGCAGTGTCTCAAACGGCGGGTTGACGAGTAAAAATCGTGTGCAGCGGCTCACAGTCCTGCTGGCGCCGAAACGGCATTCCAGCACGCCTCTTCTCGCACTTTTCGTCCCGGAATGCCGTTTCGGCGAAATGCGCAGAACGTCGAGAACGCTGGTTACCCGGACAGTGCGCACAACCGCGACTTGGCGGCAGCTAATCCATAGCTTCGGACGAAAACTACGTCTGAGGAGCGAATATGGCCATGCTGATACCGGGAATGCGGCGGGTCGCTGCCGCCAGCTTCGTCGGGTCCGCCATCGAGTACTACGACTTCTACATCTACGGCACCGCCGCCGCGCTGGTGTTTCCGAAAGTGTTCTTCCCGCACCTGGGCACCGCCTTGGCCACGGTCGCGTCCATGGCGACCTTCGCCGCGGCGTTCGTGTCCCGGCCGTTGGGCGCGGCGTTCTTCGGACACTTCGGCGACCGCCTCGGCCGCAAGTCCACGCTGATCGCCACGTTGCTGACGATGGGTCTATCCACGCTGACTGTGGGGCTGGTGCCCGGCACAGCGACCATCGGCATGGCCGCACCGCTGATCCTGCTGACCCTGCGCCTCGTGCAGGGCTTCGCGGTCGGGGGTGAATGGGCCGGCGCCGCGTTGTTGTCCGCCGAGTACGCACCGGCCCACGCCCGCGGGCGCTACGGGATGTTCACCCAGATGGGCGTCGGCAGTGGCCTGGTGATGAGCAGCCTGCTGTTCCTGGCGGTGAACAAGACGGTCGGGGAGTCGAGTTCCGCCTTCCTCGACTGGGGCTGGCGCATTCCGTTCTTGTTCAGCGCGGTGCTGATCGCTATCGCGTTGTACGTCCGGTTGAACGTCGCGGAGACGCCCGTCTTCGCCGAACAGAAACCTCACTCGGGCACGCCATTGGCGGCGCTGTTGCGCGAACAGCGCCGCGAGGTGGTGCTGGCCGCGGGAAGCATGATCGGGTTCTTCGCACTTGGCTACATGGCCAACGCCTACCTGATGAACTACGCCCATACCCACGTTGGCTTTTCGCCGGACCTGATCCTCGCGGTCGGTCTGCTCGGCGGCGTCGTCGTGGTGGTGTTCAACGCCCTGAGCGCCGTGCTGAGCGACACCTTCGGCCGCAGGCGGGTCATCATCGCCGCGCTGGTCGTCGGGGTCCCGTGGGCGTTCCTGGTGCTTCCACTGATCGACACGGGCAACGCCGCGTTGTTCGCGTTGGCGATGGCGGGCACGTATGCGGTCGCCGCCAGTTCCTACGGCCCGATGGCGGCGTTCATCCCGGAGATCTTCGGCACGCGGTATCGCTACAGCGGTGCGGGCCTGTCGCTCAACCTCGCGGGGTTGGTGGGCGGCGCCGTGCCGACCGTTGCCGCCGCACCCCTTCAGGCGGCGTGGGGTGTGCCCGCCGTGGGCGCCATGATGGCCGCCGTCGTCGTGGTCAGCCTGGTGTGCGCCGCGGCCCTGCCTGAGACGAAAGGTGTTCCGCTGCAACAAGTGCGAGCACAATGCGCAAAACGTGGAGATCGCCAACAGCGCGTGTTGTGAGCACAACCGCGACACCGTCATTCCCGGTCCGTAGTTTCGTTGATGTGACACCGTCACGGACAACCAAACACCAACTCACACAGGAGAATTCAAATGAACACCACCACCAAGTCACGGTTCTTCGCCCGGTTCGTTGTCGGCCCGATCGCCGCCGCAGGCATCCTGGGCGGTGCCGCAATGGGATTGGCCGCCGCCGCCAATGCCGACCCCGGCCCGTCGGATCACCCCAGCGGTGGCTACTCTACGGAGTACCGGCCTGGCCACGACTCGCGCGACTTCTACCGCGAGTTCCGCCCCTTTTTCTGGGATTTCTGGGGCTGGCACCACCACCGCGATCACGATTTCGGGTGGCGTCACGGCAGCTGATGCGGGCACACACACTGAACCCCTTCTCGACGTATCGAGAAGGGGTTCAGTGTATTTGGCGTATCAGGCGAAGGTCAGCTCGACCTCGGCGCGGCTGAGCTCGGGGTCGCTGCCGGGCACATGCGTCGGGACGGTGTGTGGGACGGTGGTGCCCGCCTTGACCCGTGCCTTGGCTTGCCGGAATTCCGGCGTCGGGCCGGACACCACGCTCAGCCCGTTGATCACCGACCACACCGCCGCCCGGCGTGCGGTGCGCTCGACGACATTGGGGTCGCGATGCTGGATGAGTTGCTTTGCCCACCGGGGCATGGTGTCGCGGATCGCCCAATCGATGACGCTATGCGGCAACGGCACATTCGGGCCGGTGGCCATCGCCGTGCCGTGCGTGACCGCAAGCCGGGGCAGGTAGGACTTCAGGCATGCCAGCGTCTCGGCCTTGGTGGCGGGCAGGTCGGTACCGCCGAGCGCGTGGCCGACCCGGACGAACTCGCCGTAGTACCGGTCGAGTTTCTTGCCGCGCAACGGGTTCGGGTGATACAGCTCGTGTGCGGTGGCCAGCCCCCACACCACCGTTGCGTAGTTCCAGCGCAGCCACTCGGGATCGTCGGCGTCGTAGCGCGCGCCGTCGGGCCTGGTGCCCTTGATGGTGTGGTGCATGGCGCGCACGGTCTGCGCCAGCCGTTCGGCGGTCTCCGTCGACCCGTACGCCGTGCCGATGAAGAACGCCACCGAATGTCCGAGGCGCACCGCGGCGCCCTTGGGATCGATCTCCGGTATCGCGGTTCCGTCGTCGTCGCGCTTCACCAGCCGCGAGTGGTGCATGCCCATCCAGTAGATCGACGGGTCGAGCCGCTCCAGATAGGCCGCGCACTGCAACCCGAAGATCACCGCGTGCATGTGCGAGTGCACGTGCCAGACGGCGCTGCCAGGGCCGAACCATCCGGGGTCGCCGACCGGCGCGGCGAAGTCCATGCCGCGGAAGAAGTTCTTGCGGACGGTCTGGTCGAACCGGTCGTTCAGCAGTTGCCCGACGAACTGGTGCGGAAGGAACACGTCAACCCTTTCTGGTTACAGCTGTAGCCAGAATACATTTTGGGCACAGGCGTGACCAGATCTAGGCTGTGGGGATGTCGAGCCCGACCCGGTGGGCAGGCGTGCCGATCAAGGACCGCCGCGCCGAACGGCGTGTGCTGCTGGTCGACGCGGCGTTCCGGTTGTTCGGTGACGGGGGCGAGGCCGCGGTCTCGGTGCGCTCGGTGTGCCGCGAGTGCGGGCTCAATACCCGCTACTTCTACGAAAGCTTCTCCGGCGTAGACGATCTGCTCGGCGCGGTATACGACGACGTGAGCGGGCAGCTCGCAGTGGAGGTCGAGGCGGCCATCGGCCAAGCGGGTGACTCGCTGCGGGGGCGCACCCGCGCGGGCATCGCGGCAGTGCTGGGTTTCTCGTCGGCCGATCCGCGACGGGGCCGGGTGCTGTTCACCGACGCGAGGGCAAACCCGGTGCTGCAGGCGCGGCGGGCGGCGACGCAGGACTCGCTGCGCGAGAGCGTGCTGACCGAAGGTTTCCGGTTGCATCCGGGTTCGGATCCGGTGGCAGCGGAGGTGACTGCGGCGATGTACACCGGCGCGATGGCCGAACTGGCTCAGCAGTGGCTTGCCGGGCATTTGGGCGACGACCTCGATCGCGTCGTCGCCCATGCCCTCGACTTCGTGTTGCGGTAGTAGCCCGCGCGCGGTATCAGAGCATCATGCTGATGCGCTCCGGAACGCCGAGCAGGGCCTTGCCGAAGATCTCGTAGCCGACGAATTCGTTCAGCCCCGCATGGCGCGCGGCGGTATTGGCGTCCCGCCAGTACTGCTGCATCAGGCTGCTTTCGGCGAAAGAGGCTGCGCCGTGGACGTTCAGCAAGATCTGAATGGCTTCCAGCACCTGTTGTGCGGCATAGCCGCACTGGGCTCGCGCCCGCGCCCGGTCTTCGTAGGAAAGATCGAACCGTTTCGCGACGATGGTGTCGAGGTCATCGGCGATGCCGTAGACATGCAACTTTGCGGTCGTGAGTTTCAGCGCTGCTTGTGCGATCTGAATTTGTACGCCGACCGAATCGCTTTGTCGGGCAAAGGAGGTTTGGTGCATCGACTTCAGCGGTGCCTGCTCGGTGGCCAGCGTGAGAGCCGCGCGCCCGACCCCGAGCAGCGTGCCGGCCAGCGGCAACATCGCGAATTGCCCGAACGGCAACTCGCCGCTGGCCGACCCCTCGCTCAGCGCGGCCAGCGGAATCAACCGGTGCTGGGGAACGAACACGTCGTTCGCCACATACGTATTGCTGCCCGTGCCCCGCATCCCCACGGTGTGCCAGGTGTCCTCCAGTCGAAGCTCCGCGGCGGGCACGAGGCAGAAGTAAGGCTCGGGCGGCTGATCAGGACCGTCGCTGACCGTTACTGCCAGGGCCGCCCACGTGGCGTGGGGAGATCCCGATGCGTACCCCCAGCGACCGCTCACGCGCAGGCCGCCGTCGACCCGCTGGGCAGGACAGGGCATGCCGGTGCCTGCAAATCGGGCGTCGGGATCGGCGAAGATCTCCTGCTGCACGGCTTCGGATCCGCGTGTGGCTGCCCGTGCGCCGGTGGAAGCCAGTCCCACCACCCACCCGGCCGAGGCGTCGGCCTCGGCAAGGATTTCGGTGATCCGGAGAGTGGTCCGCAGATCGATCGGATATCCACCGAATTTGCGCGGCTTGTTGAGCCTGAAGAAGCCGGCCGCGACGAGCGCCGCGATCACCTCGTCTGGTTGCTTGCGCTGAACTTCGCTGTCGGCGTGAGCTTTTCGCAACAGCGGCTGCAACTCCACCGCCCGAGCCACGAGTTCGCCTTGGGTGGGATAGGCGTCGCGTTCGATCGTCGTCGTCATGCTCGGGTAAACCCTGACAACGAGTGTGCGCGTTCAATCCGGCGGTAGTGACGTCCGCCACAATGTCGACGCCATGTTTACTGCGAATGCTTCGACGTTGGGCCGCCACACCGGCGCCGGCAAATCGCGACCGTCAGCTACCGGTGACGTCGGCGGTCGGTCTCCAGCGCTTGATGAAATCGGTCTCCGGCCACTGCTCGTAGGCGGCCATCAACTCGTACATCGTGGCGCGGTCGATCGATTCGCGGATGATGTCAGCGTGCCCTGCGTGCCGGGTCAGTTCCTCGATCAGGTGCAGCGCGACCCAGCGCACCGACCAGTGGTCGATGTCGTGCGGGAACCACGGCACCTCATGCGGCACCGGCACCTGCGTGTCGAGATCGGCCTCGGCGAACACCCCCAGCGTCTCCTCGTTCTGCCTACGCAATTCGTCGAGCAGGCCGGTGAGGGTTTCGTCGTCGCGCATCACGTATTGGTCGGCGTACTCGGCCATGATCTCCTCCATCGGCCGTTCGTCACGCGGCGGGAAGTCCGGCGCGGCCGCGGCCCGTTGCACCCAACCCTTTTGCACACTCGTGGCGTGCTTGATCAGGCCACCGATGGACAGTGCACTGACCGACGGCGTCGACCGGGCCAGCTCATCGGTCAGTCCGTACGCCACCGAGAAGAACGCGTTCTGGTTGAACTTCAGGAACTCGAGCAAACTCTGCCGCTCGTCGACGGCGGGCGGAGGCATTCCTGGCATGGCTACTTTCCCTCTCTTTTGGTGGTGTGCACGTAAAGATCTCTAATACAAGCAATTTCGGCTCCGTGGTGGATGGCTTCGCGATTGATGTGCAGGACGAGTTCCGACATCGGGTGCTCGGCCCACGGGCCCTCCGCGGGGCCGATCGGGCGCGCCAGATCGGCTGCGTCCAGTCGCCGCACTCCGGTGATCCAACCGTGGTAGGCGTCGTCGAGTTGCTGCAGGGCGGTCTGCGCGTCGGTTGCGTAGTGCCACGACTGGTAGTCGGCGACCGGCCCACCGAAATGAGAGTGGTTGCGCATCGCGAAGACGCCGACGATGACGTGGGCCAGCCGCCACGCGATGGTGGTGAACGGCGCTGGCTGCGGCGCGGGGTGGGCGAAGTCGATCGAGCCGTCCTGGTGCACCGTCCAGCAGGCCGGGACCGGTTGCCAGAAGTACTCGGCGTCGGTCAATCCGTCGAGCCGGGGTCGCAGTTGGTGCGTCCAGTGGTAGTCGAGTTGGTCGGCCAGTTGGGTCGTCACATCACTCATGGGAGTAGCGTGACACCAATATAGGACAGTTTCTGTCCTATAACTGTGACAATCTAATCGGGTGTCCGAGACGACGAGCCGACTGCTGCAGCTCCTTGGCTTGCTGCAGTCGCGTCGGGTATGGACCGGGGAGGAGCTCGCCGAGCGGCTGTCTGTGACCACCCGCAGCGTGCGTCGCGATGTGGAGCGGCTGCGTGATCTGGGCTATCCGGTGCACGCCAGCAAGGGGCATGGTGGCGGCTATCAACTCGGGGCGGGCGCGGCACTGCCGCCGCTGCTGCTCGACCCCGACGAGGCGGTCGCGATGGCGGTGTGCCTGCGCGTGGCTGCGGGCGGCAGCGTGGCCGGCGTCGGCGAATCGGCGCTACGCGCGCTGAGCAAGCTCGACCAGGTGATGCCCGCACGGCTGCGGTCGCAGGTGGCGGCCGTGCACGAGGCGACCGTCACGCTGCCGTCGAACTACTCGGACTCACCCGTCGAACCGGACGTGCTGATGACGTTGGCGCGCGCGTGCCGCGACCACGAACACGTCAACTGCGGATACGTCGACATCCGCGGTAACGCCACGGATCGGCGCCTCGAGCCCTACCAACTGGTGACCACCGGCCGACGCTGGTACCTGCTGGCCTACGACCGCGACCGGCAGGACTGGCGCAGCCTGCGGCTGGACCGGATGGCCGACGTGCACGCGCTCGGCAGCACGTTCACCCCGCGGGAGGCGCCCGACGCCGCTGCCTATGTGCGGCGCTCGATCAGCTCGTCGCCGTACCGCTACGTCGCTCGCGTGCGCTATCAGGCTCCCGAACATGTTGTGGCCCAACACTTCTCTACCGCGTCGGTGACCATCGAACCGGACGGTCCCGACGCCTGCATCCTCACCGCCGGTGCGGATGACCCCGAGCGCATGGTGTTCTACCTGGCGCTGCCCGCCTGCGAATTCGAAGTGCTCGAGCCGCCAGAGGTGATCAGGGCGGTGGGCGCGTTGGCCGAACGGCTACGGCGTGCGGCGGGCTAGGCGGTGATCCCGAGTCGGTCGGTGAGGACCAAGAACGCGACGGCGAAGTCGTTGTCGGCGGTGCTCTCGCGGACCTGATGCCAGTTCACCTGCTCGCGGACGGCGCGCACGCCGGGCAGCAGCGCGGCGAAGTCGCAGTGGTGTTCGTTGAGCGAGGACAACTTCTCCGAGACCACCAGCGTCGGCGCCAGCACCGGCATCGCGATCGCGAGCACTTCGATGACCTCGGCGCCGCTGATGGTGGCCGAGGTGACCGGCACGTCGTTCAGCCGATGCAGGATATCGACCACGACGTCACCGACGCAGGCCTTGAACAGCCAGTCCTCGGGCGGGCGATCCACCCGGAAGCCGGCCTCCGCCAGCGTCTTGGCGGCCGCTTCGGCGTCGTCTTCTGCGACGACGAAGTCCACGTCGTGCACAGGTTCCGGCGCCCCGTGCACCCACAGCGCATAGCTGCCCGCGAGGGCGAACTCGGGGCCTTGCGCCTTGAGCGCCGACGCCGCGCGCTTGAGCGCGTCGCGCAATTCGTCATTGTTTCCAAGCACATCGGAATCCGTCATCGTGGGTATTGAGTACCCATGGGGATCCGAATGGCCACCTTCAACATCCTGCACGGGCGCAGCGTCCACGACGGGGCGGTGCACCTGGACAGACTCGTGGCCGCGGTCAAGGAACTGGACCCCGACATCCTGGCGCTGCAGGAGGTCGACTGCGATCAACCGCGCTCGGGCATGGCCGACCTCACCGCGGTCGCCGCCGAGGCGATGGGCGCGGTCAGTCACCGGTTCGTCGCGGCGATCTCCGGCACGCCGGGCGCCACCTGGATGGCCGCCACCGGACGCGAGCAGCCCGGCACCGCCGCTTACGGCATCGCGCTGCTGTCCCGCTACCTTGCCGAGAGCTGGCAGGTGGTGCGGCTACCGCGGATCCCAATGCGGTTCCCGATGTACCTTCCCGGTCCACGCCGTGTGCAGATCGTGCACGAGGAGCCACGGGCGGCGATGGTCGGTCGGTTCGACACCCCGCTGGGACCGCTGACCGTCGCGAACACCCACCTGTCCTTCGTGCCCGGTTGGAACCGGGTGCAGTTGCGGCAGCTGATCCGGGACCTGCGCGGGTTTCCCGGTCCGCGGTTCTTGACGGGCGACCTGAACATGACGCCGCCGACGCCGCGCCGGTGGACGGGGATGCGCCCGCTGGCTGAGGCGGCGACATTTCCTTCCGACGCGGCATGCAACCAGCTCGACCACATCCTGACCGACGATGGCTCGATGCGGGTCGAGGAGTGCGCGGCGCCGCGGTTGCCCATTTCCGACCATCGGGCACTGGTTGTCGACATTTCGCGCGAGTGAATACCGTCGGCCGCCGTAGTGTTGTTGGCGTGCAGGTCATCTCCGCGGAGTCGACGGAGCTCTTCGTCGGTCCCGCCGACGATCCGCTGCAGATAGTGCGCGTCGGCTACACCGGCGGTGGCGGCGAAATCCTCGTCGAGGGCGACGGTCTCGCAGGTCGCGTAGAAGTAGCGGCCGGCGACGGCAGCGTCGAGATCCCCGTTCGCGTCGACGCGCCGACGCGAGGAGAGCAGCGGCCAGCCCGCGCCGGTGACGCGCCGTTCGTGTTCACCGTCGCCGAGCCCGGCTGGACGCTGTACATGATCAGCCACTTCCACTACGACCCGGTCTGGTGGAACACGCAGGCGGCCTATACCAGCGTTTGGAGCGAGGATCCGCCGGGCCGCTGCCGTCAGACCAACGGGTTCGAGTTGGTGTGCGCGCACCTGGAGATGGCACGCCGGGAGCCGGAGTACAAGTTCGTGCTGGCGGAGGTCGACTACCTCAAGCCGTACTGGGACACTCACCCCGAGGACCGCGAGGATCTGCGCCGGTTTTTCGCCGACGGACGCATCGAGGTGATGGGCGGCGCATACAACGAACCGAACACCAACCTGACCAGTGCCGAGACCACCATCCGAAACTTCGTGCAGGGCATGGGGTTTCAACGCGACATCATGGGCGCCGACCCGGCCACCGCGTGGCAGCTGGACGTCTTCGGCCACGACCCGCAGTTCCCAGGGATGGCCGCCGACGTCGGGCTGACATCCAGTTCGTGGGCCCGCGGCCCGCACCATCAGTGGGGCCCGGTCGCCGGTGGCGGCGACCCCCGACGCATGCAGTTCTCCAGCGAGTTCGAATGGATCGCGCCGTCCGGGCGCGGCCTGTTGACGCATTACATGCCCGCGCATTATTCGGCGGGCTGGTGGATGGACTCGTCGGCGACGCTCGCTGAGGCCGAGCAGGCCACCTACGAGTTGTTCACCACACTCAAGACGGTCGCGCTGACCCGCAACGTGTTACTGCCCGTCGGCACCGACTACACCCCACCCAACAAGTGGGTCACCGAAATCCACCGCGATTGGAATGCCCGCTACACCTGGCCCCGGTTCGTCTGCGCGCTGCCGCGCGAGTTCTTCGCCGCCGTGCGCGACGAACTCCAACAGCGTGGTGTGGCGGCGTCGCCGCAGACCAGGGACATGAACCCGATCTACACCGGCTGTCACGTGTCGTACATCGACACGAAGCAGGCCAACCGCGCCGCCGAGGACGCGGTGCTGGATGCCGAACGATTCTCGGTGTTCGCCGGCCTGCTCGGCGGTGCGACGTATCCGCAGGCGGCGATGGCCAAGGCGTGGGTGCAGTTGGCGTACGGCGCGCACCACGACGCGATCACAGGGTCGGAATCCGACCAGGTGTACCTGGACCTGCTCACCGGATGGCGCGACGCGTGGGATCTCGGTGTTACGGCCCGCGACAACGCGCTGCGCCTGCTGTCCAGCGCCGTCGACGCGCCGGTGGTGGTGTGGAACCCGTTGGCCCACAAGCGCTCCGATGTGGTGACCGCCCGGCTGTCCCGCCCGCCCGCCGGGGGTCTTCGAGTGCTGGACGCCGACGGCGCGGAGTTACCGGTGCAGGTAGAACACGACGGCAGGTCGGTGAGCTGGCTGGCCCGAGACGTGCCATCGGTCGGTTGGCAGTCCTACCGGCTGGCCTCGGGGAGTCGGTCCTCGGGCTGGGAACCGTTGGCAGGCAACAGCATCGGTAACGAGACCTACCGGCTGACCGTCGATCCGGCCCGCGGCGGCGGAGTCAGCTCTGTCGTCGAGGTCGACTCCGGTCGCGAACTGATCGCCGACGGTCGAGTCGGCAACGAGCTGGCCGTGTACGACGAGTATCCCGCGCACCCGGAGGCGGGGGAGGGGCCGTGGCACCTGCTCCCCAAAGGACCAGTGGTCGCGTCGTCGGCCGCACCGGCCTCGGTGCAGGCCTACCGCGGGCCGCTCGGCGAGCGCCTGGTGATCAGCGGCCGCATCGCAGATCTGCTGCGCTACAAACAAACCGTGACGCTGTGGCGGGGCGTGCCGCGTGTGGACTGCCGCACCACCGTCGACGAGTTCACCGGCGCCGACAAGCTGCTGCGGCTGCGGTGGCCGTGCCCTGTGCCTGGCGCGCTGCCGGTGAGCGAGGTCGGCGACGCGGTGATCGGCCGCGGATTCGGGCTGACGCATGAGCGCGGCGCGCGCGACGCGGTGGACTCGGCGCAACATCCATGGACGCTGGACAACCCGGCGTACGGTTGGTTCGGTCTTTCGTCGGCCGTGCGTGTGCGCGTCGGTGCAGACCTGCGTGCGGTGTCGGTCGCCGAAGTGGTGGCTCCGGCGGAATCGGTGGCGGCGCCGCTGGCCCGTGGCCTCATGGTGGCCCTCGTGCGTGCGGGTGTCACCGCCACCTGCAGCAGCGCGGGCAAGCCGCGCTACGGCGACCTTTCGGTCGACTCCAACCTGCCGGACGCGCGGATCGCCCTGGGCGGCCCGGACGAAAACGATTTCACCGCAGCAGTTCTCGCGGACGCCGATCCCGCGTATGCCGAAGACTTGAAGCGGCAACTCGACACCCGCGGCACCGCCAGGGTGTGGGTGCCTGCCGTATCGCCGTTGGTGGAGCAGTGGGTGCCGAGCGCGGATCTGCGCGGAGTGCGAGCGCTGCCGGTGCTGATCGTCGCGGGCGCAGCACTCGAGGACGCCGTCGGCGCCGTCGTCGAGGATCTCGCCGACTTCGAGATCGAGGTGAGCCAGACCGCGCCATCGGCGGTCGAGCCCTTCGAGTCCCGGACCGTGGCGGTGCTCAACCGCGGAATGCCCGGCTTCGCCGTCGACGCCGACGGCACGCTGCACATGTCGTTGATGCGCTCGTGTACCGGATGGCCGTCGGGCACCTGGATCGACCCGCCGCGACGTACCGCACCGGACGGCTCGAACTTCCAATTGCAGCACTGGACACACACATTCGACTACGCGGTGGTCTCAGGCGACGGAGATTGGCGGCAGGCCGACATCCCTGCTCGAAGCGCGGAGTTCTCCCGCCCGCTGCTGATGGTTGCCGAAAACCAGCGACCGGTCGGCGGCCTGCCAGCGTGGGGATCGCTGCTCGCGATCGAGCCCGCGGGCAAAGTGGCACTCGGTGCGCTCAAGGCGGCGGGCAACCCGCTGGCCGCGGGCAGCGGGCAACATGTCGATCCCGCGGATGGCGTCGCGATCCGACTGGTCGAAACATGCGGAGTCACCACCGATGTCGTGGTCCGGTCTGGGCTCAGGCGGATCGCTGCGGCGTCTCGCGTCGACCTGCTCGAGCAGCCCCGGCTGCAGGAGATGGCGTCGGATTCGTTGACGCTGCACGGCTACGAGATCGCGACCGTCTTGGCTCGGCTGAACATGCCGCGGGTGCTCGAGGCCGACCACACCGAACTCGCCCCGGAGGCGGAAGCCGCGCAGCCGCTGTACGCCAGGTATTGGTTGCACAACCGTGGCCCCGCCGCCGTCGGTGGTCTACCCGCCGTCGCGCACCTGCACCCACAGCACGTCGATTTGTCACCGAATTCGGTAGTACCGCTTCGCCTTACGGTGGCCAGCGACAGCAGCGACGCGGCGCTGCACGGCAAGGCGCGGGTGCTGTGCCCGCCCGGATGCAGCGTGGAGCCTGCCGAACTGCCGTTCGTGCTGCCGCCGGGGCGGCACCTCGACGCCGAGCTCACGTTGAGGGTGGCACCGGATGCGCCGCGCGGATTGCTGCCCGTGCGTGCCGAACTCGCCGTGACGGGAAGCGACGCGGCGACGATACCGCCGTCGTGGCGGCAGCTGGTCGAGGATGTGTGCGTGGTGTCGGTCGATGCCTCGGACGACCAACTGCTGAAACTGGTCAGCGATCCCGAGCCGGTGGCGTTATCGCCAGGTGACACCGGGCGGCTGTCAGTCACCGTCGGTACCGACGCCTATGCCGATCTGGCCGTCGAGGCGCATCTGATCAGCCCGTGGGGCACCTGGGAGTGGATGAGGCCCGCCGCCATCGGCCGCGAACTGCCTGCCCGTGGGACGCTCGAAATCGGCTTCGACGTCATGCCCCCGGCGGGGTTGGAACCCGGCGAATGGTGGGCACTGATCCGGGTCGGCTGCGCGGGCCGGCTGCTGTACTCGCCCGCGGTGAAGGTGACGGTGCGATGAGCATCGCTGCGACGGTTGGGGGCGTGCCGGTAGCGGTCGCCGAGGTCGACGCCCGCGAGGACCGGCTACGCGGGTCACGGATCGCCTCGGCGCTGCCTCGCCGCGGCACGAGCGAGGGCAGACAGTTGCGCCGCTGGCTGACTCAGCTGCTCGTCACCGAGCGGGTGGCTTCGGCGGAGGCGGCGGCGCGCGGGCTGATCGCCGACGACGCGCCCGCCGAGGAGGTGTTGCTGCCGGACGCGACCGCGCGGCTGGAGATAGGCAGCGTCGCGGCCGCCGTGCTGTCGCACCCGGCGGCGCGTGCGTTGTTCGTCGACGTGACCGCTTCCGTGGACATCAGTGAGGCGCAGGTGCGCGACTACCGTGACCGCAACCCGCGGCGGTTCGGCACCGACGCCGAGATCGCCGACCACCTGCTCGGCGCCGCGCGGCGCCGCGCGTTCCGGTTGTGGCTGGACGCCCGATGCGCCGAAATGGTCGAGCTTGCACCGGGTTATGAGCATCCCGGTGACCCACGTCAGCCCGACAACACCCACAGGCACTGATGGCGCTGGCACTTGTGCTCGACATCGGCGGCACGAAGATCGCGGCCGGACTCGTCGACGAGGACGGGAAGTTGGTGCACCACGCCAAGCTGCCGACACCGGACGGGGACGCCGAGGCGGTGTGGGCGGTCGTCGATACGTTGGTCACCGAAACCCTCGCCTCGGCCAGGGGAAACGTGCGAGGCGTCGGAATCTCGTCGGCGGGCCCCATCGACCTTCCGAGCGGAACCGTCAGCCCCATCAATATCACGCAGTGGCAACGCTTTCCGATCGTCGATCGGGTGAGGGCACTGACCGGTGCACCGGTCAGGCTCGGCGGCGACGGTCTGTGCATGGCCCTCGGAGAGCGGTGGCGCGGCGCGGGCCGCGGTGCCCAGTTCCTACTCGGCATGGTGGTGTCCACCGGCGTCGGTGGTGGTCTCGTCCTCGACGGCGCCCCCTATGACGGGCGGACGGGCAATGCCGGCCACGTCGGCCACGTCGTCGTCGAGCCCGACGGCGGACCCTGCTCGTGTGGCGGCCGCGGCTGCGTCGAGACGATCGCCGCAGGACCGCGGATGGCCCAGTGGGCTCGCGAAAACGGTTGGGACGCGCCGGAAGAAGCCGACGCGAAAGAACTGGCGTATGCCGCCAATGCGGGCGACCCGGTGGCAATGCGTGCGTATCGCCGCGGCGCGACGGCGGTGGCGGCGATGATCGCGTCGGTCGGGGCGGTGTGTGACCTCGACCTGGTGGTCATCGGCGGCGGGGTGGCCAAGTCCGGCGGGTTGTTGTTCGACCCGGTCCGCGAAAAGCTGGCCACCCTCGCCCGCCTCGACTTCATCCGCGACCTGCGCGTGCTGCCCGCCCAACTCGGCGGTGAGGCGGGCCTGGTCGGCGCGGCGGCCCTGCTGGACGCGTGAGTCGTTTCTACTGCCGCGAGCGACCGGAAAATGCCACCGATATGCGGCGTGTCTGCGTGCAAACACGGTCGCTCGCGCTGGTAGGGGTGGGCGCCGTTTTGGCTGATCGGGAGGTGGTCGGCTACTCTTGACTGGTTCCACCGAAGACCGTCGGTCACCGAGCAATCGGTTGAAGGTCCGGACGTATCTGTTGTTCTTCGCGCAAGCGGCTCATCAGATACCCGGCGGCCCACGCAGGAGGACGAGGCTAGTAGCTGTTTCTGCGCGCCCCGACCTGTCTGCGTCGGGGCGTTCCTCATTTCCGGCCACCTCCGGTTGTAGGCGGGACAACCCGATACCAACACGAGGAGGCAATGCATGGCCAAGGCTGACAAGGCCACCGCGGTCGCCGACATCGCCGAGCAGTTCAAGGATTCGACGGCCACCCTGGTCACCGAGTACCGCGGGCTGACCGTCGCCAACCTCAAAGACCTGCGCCGCTCGCTCGGTGATTCCGCCACCTACACGGTCGCCAAGAACACGCTGGTCAAGCGTGCCGCGGCGGAGGCGGGCATCGACGGGCTCGACGACCTGTTCGTCGGCCCGACGGCGATCGCGTTCGTCAAGGGTGAGGCCGTCGACGCCGCCAAGGCGCTGAAGACCTTCGCCAAGGACAACAAGGCGCTGGTCATCAAGGGCGGCTACATGGACGGCCGCGCCCTGAGCGTCTCCGAGGTCGAGCGGATCGCCGATCTGGAGTCGCGTGAGGTGCTGCTGGCCAAGCTGGCCGGTGCGATGAAGGCGAACCTGTCCAAGGCTGCTGGCCTGTTCACAGCCCAGCAGGCGCAGGCAGCCCGGCTGTTCGCGGCACTGCAAGAGAAGAAGGCCGCCGAGGCACCCGCCGAGGCCGCATCCGAGAGCCCGGCGCCGTCCGACGACGCTGCCGAATAACCCGACCACCAAACCCGCACGTAAGTAAGTAAGGAAGGACCAATCATGGCCAAGCTGTCCACCGATGACCTGCTCGACGCGTTCAAGGAACTGACGCTGCTCGAGCTCTCTGAGTTCGTCAAGAAGTTCGAGGAGACCTTCGACGTCACCGCCGCCGCGCCGGTCGCCGTCGCGGCTGCCGCTCCCGCCGCAGGTGGCGCTGCCGCCGAGGCCGCCGAGGAGCAGTCGGAGTTCGACGTCATCCTCGAGGGTGCCGGCGACAAGAAGATCGGCGTCATCAAGGTCGTCCGCGAGATCGTCTCCGGCCTGGGCCTCAAGGAAGCCAAGGACCTGGTCGACAGCGCTCCCAAGCCGCTGCTCGAGAAGGTCGCCAAGGAGGCCGCCGAGGAGGCCAAGGCCAAGCTCGAGGCCGCAGGCGCGACGGTCACCGTCAAGTAGGGCAAACCACCGGGTGTGGGGCGGATCTGGCAAACAGGTCCGCCCCACATTCGTCTCTGCGGGGCAGCTACGGATTGTCTAGGGACGGTCACAATCTGACGCGAGACGAGTGTTGTGGTCAGAAGGCGTAAGCTACAGTGACTCAAACCACAGGCGGGAGGCGTGTGGCGGGCAGCGTAATAGTTGGCGGAAGGATCGCGCGTGGGCATCGGAATTCAAGTAGAGGGACTGACCAAGTCCTTCGGGGCCCAGCGAATTTGGGAAGACGTCACCATGGAGATCCCGGCCGGTGAGGTCAGCGTCCTCCTTGGCCCGTCGGGTACCGGCAAGTCCGTCTTTCTGAAGTCCCTGATCGGCCTTCTGCGCCCGGAGCGCGGCAAGATCATCGTCGACGGCACCAACATCATCGAGTGCTCGGCCAAGGAGCTCTACGAGATCCGCACGCTGTTCGGGGTGATGTTCCAGGACGGCGCGCTGTTCGGCTCGATGAGCCTGTACGACAACACCGCTTTCCCCTTGCGTGAGCACACCAAGAAGAAGGAAAGCGAGATCCGCAACATCGTCATGGAGAAGCTCGAGCTTGTCGGCTTGGGCGGTGACGAGAACAAGTTCCCCGGCGAGATCTCCGGTGGTATGCGCAAACGTGCCGGCCTGGCCCGGTCGCTGGTGCTCGACCCGCAGATCATCCTCTGCGACGAGCCCGACTCCGGTCTGGACCCGGTGCGTACCGCCTATCTGTCCCAGTTGCTGATCGACATCAACGCGCAGATCGACTGCACGATCCTGATCGTCACGCACAACATCAACATCGCCCGCACGGTGCCCGACAACATGGGCATGCTGTTCCGTAAGCACCTGGTTATGTTCGGCCCGCGCGAGGTGCTGCTGACCAGCGACGAGCCCGTCGTCCGGCAGTTCCTCAACGGCCGCCGCATCGGTCCGATCGGTATGTCCGAGGAGAAGGACGAATCGACGATGGCCGAAGAGCAGGCCATGGTCGACGCCGGTCACCACGACGGTGGCGTCGAGGAGATCGAGGGCGTGCCGCCACAGATCCAGGCGACACCCGGTATGCCGGAGCGCCAGGCCGTCGGTCGTCGTCAGGCTCGGGTGCGCGAGATCCTGCACACCCTGCCGCCCGCCGCCCAGGAAGCCATCCGCGACGACCTCGAGGGCACGCACAAGTACTCGGCGTCCGAGTTCGGCAACGAGCCGACCGCGCGGCACCGCAACATCGACGACGACGCTCCCACCGGGGCGATCCCTCGAGCCGAGAGGTAACCGTTGACGGCAGAGCAGAGGATCACGTTCTGCCGTATCTGCGAGCCGCTGTGCGGCATGGTCGCGACCGTCGAAGACGGCCGACTGATATCGCTGCGCCCCGATAAGGACCATCCCCTCTCGGCCGGGTTTGCCTGCCAGAAGGGCATCGCGTTCACCGAAGTGGTCAACGACCCCGACCGGGTGACGACGCCGCTGCGCCGAGGGCCCGATGGCTTCGAACCGGTCGGCTGGAACGAGGCGATGACCGACATCGCCGCCAGGCTCACCGACATCCACCGCAGGCACGGAGCAGGCGGTATCGGCTGGTATTACGGCAATCCCGGTGCGTTCAGCTATTCACACACCCTGGGGTTGAACACCTTCATGCTCGGCCTCGGGCCCCATATGCACGTCTTCACTGCGGGCTCTCAGGACGTCAACAACCGCTTCGTCGCCAGCCAGATGCTGTACGGCTCGCCGCTGACGCTGCCGGTGCCCGACGTCCTTCGCACCGATCTGCTCATCGTGATCGGCGCGAACCCGGTGGTGTCGCACGGCAGCGTGCTGACCGTGCCGCGGGTCAAGGACCGGATGCACGACATCGTCAAGCGCGGTGGCCGGGTGGTCGTCGTCGATCCGCGCAAGACCGAGACCGCCGCGCAGTTCGAGTGGCTGGGCATCATTCCCGACGGCGACGCGTTCCTGCTGCTGTCGCTGCTGCACGTGCTGTTCGGCGAGCACCTCGCCGACCTCGCAATGCTGGACCGCCAGGCCGACGGGGTGGCGTGGCTCGAGCAGTTGGCCGCGCCGTTCAGTCCGGAGGCCACCGAATCGCGCACCGGAATCGACCCGGACACCGTGCGCGCACTGGCCCGCGATCTGGCCCGCACCCCACGGGCCGCGGTGTATGGCCGCGTCGGCACTAGCACCGGCGAAAACGGAACGCTGACAACGTATTTGCTCGACGGGGTGAACCTGGTCGCAGGTAACCTCGACCGTCCGGGCGGCAGTATGTTCGGCACTTTCGGGTTGCCGGGGGAGCGTTGGGCGATGAAGGCCCTCGGCGCGCTGCTGCGAACCACCTACACCCGCAGGCGGTCCCGGATCGGCGGCTTCCCGTCGGTGCTGTTGTCCGAGCCCGCAGGTGTGATGGCCAAGGAGATCACCACACCGGGCCGCGGCCAGGTGCGGGCGTTGTTCGTCAGCGCGGGCAACCCGGTGCTGTCGGTACCCAACGGCGACGAACTAGAGACGGCGCTGAAGTCCTTGGATTTGATGGTCGGCATCGACCTCTACGTCAACGAGACGCTGGCGCACTGTGATTACGTGCTGCCCGCGGCGACCATGTACGAACGCGACGACTTCCCGCTGCCGTTCCAGACGTTGCAGCCCACCCCGTTCCGCCAGGCCACCGAGGCCGTCGTCGCGCCTGCCGGGCAGGCCCGTACCGAATGGCAGGTGATCGACGACCTGACCCGCCGGATGTGGCGTCGCACGCCGGGGCTGGCCGCGCTGGCGGTCGCCCGAAAGTTGTTCGGGCTGTTCGGTGTTCGGCTGACGCCGCGGCTGCTGGTGGATGCGGTGATCCGGTTGAGCGAGGGTGGCGACCAGTTCGGGTTGCGCCGCGGTGGGCTGACCTTCTCCCGGCTGACGGCCGAGCATCCGCACGGCAAGGTGCTGGCGCGCAACCTGCGCGATGGTGTGCTGCGCAAGGTCGTCGTCTATCGCGGCGCCAAGATGCGGCTGCGCCACGACGAGATCGGCGCCGAAATCGACAAGTTGGCGCATCGCAGCACGCCCGACGGCTATCCGATGCGGCTGATCGGCATGCGCGAGACACGGTCGGAGAACTCGTGGATGCACAACTCGCCGCTGCTGATGCGCGGTGAGCGCATGCAGGCCGCACGTCTGCACGCCGACGACGCCGCCGCGGCCGACATCATCGACGGCGACAGGGTGCGGATCGCGTCGCCGCATGGGGAGATCGAACTGCCCGTCGTCGTCACCAAGGACATCGTCGCCGGCGTCGTCGCGGTGCCGCACGGCTGGGGCCACAAGGGCACCGGCGGCTGGCAGGTGGCCAACGGCGCGGGCGGCGCGAACGTCAACCGGCTGATGTCCAGCGCACCGGAGGACTTGGAGAAGCTGGCGGGCATGGCCCGGCTGACCGGCGTCGCCGTGCGGATCGAACGCGCGTAGTCATGTCCGACGGACCCGGACGTCTTCGTGGGAAGTCGGCGGTGGTCACCGGCGCCGTGCTACCCGTCGACGGCGGATACCTCGCGCAGTAGCGGTCAGATCCGTTGTGCCACAGCGGCTTCGACTGCCCGATCGAGGAAATCCGGCGGCACCTCCTGCCATTCGGTGCGCCACCGACCGGAGCGTTGGTCGGCTTGCAGTTCGGTGAGCACCGTGGCGACGTACGGGCCGCCGTCGACGAGGTAGCGCAGCATCTGCAACTGGGCGCACTGGGCGGCGACGCCAGCGATGACGACCTTGGCTTCGTCGACGCGGCCCGCTGCGGACAGGCTCGCACCGAGCAGGCGACGCGCGCGCAGCAGCGCCTGCGGCCGGTTGGGTGATGACGTCCGGTCGACCCACTCCTGCGCCCACCGGCACGCCCGCTCCTTCGAGTCCTGATCGTCGGCCGCCATCAGCACCCGGATCGCCGACGCCTCCTCGAACTGGACGGTGATCTCGTCGATCGCGTCGACCGGTTGCCTGCGGTGTTCGTAGGAGGTCGCGGGCCACGGGTCGGCATCCGGAAGCGACGCAAGCCCAAGGCGGGTGCGTTCGTGTTCGGCCATCGCCCGCAACCGGGGCAGCGAAAGTGTGCGGCCGATGCGGATGGCCTCGTCGAGGCGTTGCGCCGCCGCATGCCGGTCGCCCTGCAGTGCCTTGATCCTGGCGGCGATCACATAGCGCGCGATCTTGAAATCGACCGAGCCGCCCTCGGGGCCGAGCTTGTAACCCTCTTCCAGAAGCCGGTCGGCTTCCTCGAGATCGCCTCGCTCGTAAAGTAATTCGCCCAGCGCCGAGCTCGCCAACCGGGCGGTGTAGGAATGGCTGCCGCTCGACCTCTTCGCGATCTTCAGTGCTTTTCGGAAGCAGGCTTCAGCGGTCGGGTTGTCGAGCATCAACCGGTGCGCGAGCCCGGTGTAGCAGAGGCCGTGCACCAAGTTGAAGGTGTCGCCTTTGCGTTCGGCGTACGGCGCCGCCCACGCCTGGATGCGGTTCACCTCGTCGAGGTTGTAGTGATACGCCGCAGCGAAGGTCGACACGGTGGCCGCCACCCCGACGGCGAACGGACGCTGGCTGTCCCGACGCGCCAGGCACGGTCCGATGTGCTCGTCGATGCCCGCGAGCCGGTCCGAACGCAGGTCGGCGACTCCGCGCACGACGCCGGCTTCCGCGCGCAGGTCCGCGATCTCCTCGTCGCCGAAGCCACACTTCGTCAGCCCGGCTTCCATCAGCTCCAGTGCCTGGTTGGCCGCCGGGATCCGGTGCAGCACGATGTTCGCCCACGCCAGCGCCAGCTGCAGCCGCGGGTCGGTGCGCACGATCGCGGCGGGCAGCTTGCCGACCAACCCGATCAAGGTCGCCATTTGCGAGTTCGCCACCAGATCGATGCCGTCGTTCTCGACGAGCTGCACCGCCCGCGCGTCGTCACCGGCCGCCAGCGCGTGATCGACTGCCTCGCTGACCATCTGGTGCTCGGCGAACCACGTCGACGCCACGTTGTGCAACCGGGTGACCCGCGCAGGATCGTCGCGGCTCAGCCGGTGCCGCAGGAAGTCACTGAACAATTGGTGGTAGCGAAACCACTGATCGTCGAGCCGACGCAGGAACAGGTCGCGCTCCTCGACCTGCTCCAGCATGGCCTGGCCGTCCGGCACGCCGGACAACGCCGATGCCAGGCCGCCGCAGATCCGTTCGGTGATCGACGTGGCGAGCAGGAAATCGAGCATCGACGGTTCCAGGGTGTCCAACACGTTCTCCGCGAGAAACTCGCTGATCGCGTGGTGGCGGCCCGTCATCGTGCCGATCAGTTGGACCGGGTCGTCGCGGCCGCGCAGCGACAGCGTCGCCAGTTGCAGCGCGGCGACCCAGCCGTCGGTCTTGGCCGTCAGCTCCTCGACGTCGGCGCGGTCGAGATCCAGTCCGCCAAGCTCCACCAAGAAGTTCTCCGATTCGGCTATGTCGAAACGCAGTGCGGTGGCGTCGATTTCGACCAACTCGTCCTGCATCCGCATCCGGCTCATCGGTAAGCCGCTCTGGCTGCGGCTGGTCACCACGACCGACAGATCGTCGGAGGCGTAGACGAGTAGGTACAGCAGCGCCCCAATGGTCGCCGGGTCGGTGACCCGGTGCCAGTCGTCGATCACCAGGGTCATCCGGGTGCCGCTCTGATGGATCTCGTTGATCAGCGAGGTGAGCACGTATCGTTCGGCTTCGTCGCCGTGCTCCTCCAGCACCTCGCCCAATTCGCTTGCCAGCGTTGGCGTTACCGTGCGAATGGCCTCGATCAGATGCGACAGGAACCAGACGACATTGTTGTCGTCGTGGTCGACGGTCAGCCACGCCACGTCGACGCCCTCGGCGGTCAGTTGCTTGGCCCACTGCGCGGCGAGTGTGCTCTTCCCGAAGCCGGTCGGGCCGTGGATCACCGTGAGCTTCTTGTGGCGCCCAGCCCGCAACGCCTCCATCAGCCGGGCGCGATGAACCAACTCCTTCGTCGACACCGGCAACTGGAAGCGGGTGGCCGGCGCCGGTGGAGTCAGTACGCGCGCCGAGTAGCTCGGCGTGCCGGTCGAGCGCGCCGGGTTGTAGCGGATGATCGGCGCAGGCGTCGGCACCGGCATGTCGTCGACGGGCAGGCCGTGCGTTCGCTGCACCTCCCGCAACTGTTCGCCGAACGCCTCGGCGGTCGGTGGCCGATCCACGATGTTGCGCGACATGGCCTGCTCGATCACCGCGCACACATCGGTGGGCAGGCCGGAGTCGCGCAGGCTGGGCATCGGGTGCCTGGTGATCCGCAGAAACTGCGCGACCATCTGCTCGCCCTTGCGACGTTCGAAAACCGCGTGTCCCGTGCCCGCGCAGAACAACGTCGCCGCCAGGCTATAGACATCTGACGTCGCGTCCGGTTGCTCGCCGAGCAGCACCTCCGGTGCGGTGTAGGCCGGTGAACCCATCACCGCACCGTCACCCGTCTCGAATCCTCCGACGATGCGGGCGATTCCGAAATCCGTCAACGCCGGTTCGCCGTACTCGGTGAGCAGGATGTTCGCGGGTTTGACGTCGCGGTGCAGGGTTTCGCGTCGGTGAGCGGTTTCCAACGCACCCGCGACCTTGACGCCGAGATGCAGCGCGTCGGCCCATCCGAGCGGTCCGTTGTCGTGGATCTTGCCCTCCAACGAACCGTGCGGGTGGTACTGCATCACGATGTACGGCCTGCCGGTGGCGGTGGCGCCGACTTGAAAGATGGTCACGATGTGCGGGTGCCCGGACAGCTTGCCCATCGCGACCTGTTCGCGCATGAACCGCCCCAGGTTGTCGGGCTCCAGATCCGCGGTCAGCACCTTCACCGCGACGACGCGATCCAGTTCGGGCTGACTGCAGCGATAGACGACACCGAAGCCGCCGCGGCCGATCTCCACGGGGTCGGAGAAACCGACAGCCATCAACTCCGCCGGCACCCCGGCGTGCACATCCCCCTGTGTTGGCAGTGGGTCGTTCGTGACCATCGGTCGTCTCGATATCGCCGCCGCCACGACGTCGTCATGGCCGGTGACCTGAGCATAATCCGATCTGACCCGACCCGATTGCGGATGACATAACGCCGACTCCGCGGTTGCTTCTGCAACAAACCCGGCCCGCCGTCTGACAACGCGCGTTACCGTTGCGCGGACGGGGACAGGAGGCCGCCATGTCAGACCGCTTCCGAATGTGGTTGAGCGCAAGCATGGTGAGCGCGGGGGTGGTCGCGGCGCTGTTAGCCGGGGCGGGCACGGCGGCCGCCGACGATGCGCCCAGCAGCGACGACAAGGGCGCCACCTCCGCCGAATCAGCGAAACCCGCTGAGAACAAAGCGGATTCGGACACCGAAAGCGGCACACCCAAACCGAAACCCGCAGACGACGAGGCGCAGGAAGCAACCGTCGACGAGCCCACCGGCCAGCCGTCCGCCCAACCACCCGCGGAGAAGCCGACGAACGGCAAGAAGTCGAAGACGACCAAGAAGGCGCTGCCGAAACCGGCCAAACCCGCCGCGGCAGCCGAGAAGCCGGCGGCCGCGCCGTCGAGAGAGCAGGCGGAGCCCCAACCCGAAAAACCCGAACCCGACAAACCCGAACCCGAAAAACCGGCCACGGTCACCGAACCGGTCGTCGAGGTCTCGGCGGCTGTGGTGCCGCTCTCGCGCACCGCGACGAAGGCCGAACCGGTTGAATCGGCCGCGGTGGCGGTTGCGACACCTGTTGCGGCTGAGATCACCTCGACAGCGACAGCCTCTCCGCTGTCGGGGCTGCTCAGTGCAATCGGCACCATCGTGTTCGGCATCTACGGCCTGGCCACCCAGATTTTGGGAGGGCCGCCGATTCTGCCGCCGGGCAGTACCGTCACCGTCCGCACATCGACACTGCACCTTGACTGCGGCTGCAACTCCGGCGACGGCGTCGACGTGCAAGCTGACTGGTACGTCCCGAAGACAGCCGAGGGCGCGCCCGCACCGGACCGGTTGATCTACCTCCAGCACGGGTTCCTCGCCCGCGGCCCCTGGTATAGCTACACCGCGGCGGCGCTTGCCGAGCAGACCCGCAGCATCGTCGTCGCGCCGTCGATCACGTCGAACTTCCTGGCGTCCGATGCGTGCTGGCTCGGCGGCAGTGCGATGCACGAGTCGATGGCGCGACTGTTCGACGACGGCAACACCGCGCTCGCCGACAGCGCCGCGGCTGCCGGTTACTCGGGCGCGATCCCGGACCGCGTCGTGCTGATCGGACACTCGCTGGGCGGCGGCGCAGTAATCGGTATCGCGGGCGCGATGGCAGGAAAGGAGTCCGAGCAGAGGCTCGCCGGGGTCATCATGCTCGACGGCGTCCCGTTCGATCGCAAGGCCGCGGAGAAGATCGGGGACGTCGACGACAGCATTCCGATCTACAACTTGGCGGCGCCGCGGTACTTCTGGAACCAGTTCGGCGTCGGCACCGACGCGCTGCTCGCGGCGCGGCCAGGGACGTTCATCGGCGTCACCCTGGCCGGCGGATCGCATGTCGATTCGATGCGTGGTGGCAACCCGCTGATTCAATTCGGCCAGGAACTCGTCGCCGGGTTCGTCCGGCCGCAGAACGGCGATGCGGCGCAGATCCTGATGATCGACTGGGCCAACGAGATGTTCGACGGCATCCAGCGCGGACCGATCACCGACCCCTTCACGATCGATACCCCGTCCGGCGTGGCGACCGCGGTGCCGCTGCCCAACTCGTTGACCAAGCCGTTCATCCTCAATCCGTTGCAGTCGTTGGTGTCGCTGGGCACCGGTTACGTCACGATCGAGCCGGCCTGTGTCCAGGAGTCGATGGCCGCGAGCACCTGCACGTCGGAATCAATCGCCGCATGACGAGCAAACCGGCTGCGCCCCCGGACCGACGCTCATGGAGTCGGTCGACTTCAACGCCCACGGAACCTGTAGCCCCGCGAGCACCGCTGGGGCGTGCCAGATGTGAGGTTTTGGCGTAAAACCTCACAGCAACACGGCGCTATCTCTTGACGGAAAGAGGTAAACGGGCCAATCTGTTGGGCAGCAATGTATGCATGGGTCAGTGATCGAGTCGCCAGCCAGCGCCCGGTGAGTCCTGCATGCAGTGGTTGAGGAATACGCCGTCCTGCGGTACTGTTGGACGTTGCGCTGGCTGCATCCTGCCCACCTAAACCCGCACCTGACACCGATGTCCTGGCCTGAGCCCCGCTCAGTGACCTAGTCGTGTGCCGTGCGTTCGGGGAGTTTGTGGTCGTGAGAGGCCAGCCGAACCGACGCAGATATAGCGACTATTCGGATAGGGCAGAGCCCGCACCGCAATCGTCGCATGAGGTGCTGGAAGGATGCATCTTGGCAGGGTCCCGCCAGATCAAGACCGAATCTTCACTAGTAGCTACCACCAATAGCTCCGTTCCCGGAGCACCCAACCGAGTTTCTTTCGCCAAGCTTCGTGAGCCTCTCGAGGTTCCGGGTCTGCTTGACATCCAGACCGAGTCATTCGACTGGCTGGTCGGCTCAGACTCGTGGCGCGAGAAGGCCAAGGCCCGCGGTGACGCCACTCCCGTCGGCGGCCTCGAAGAGGTGCTGGCCGAGTTGTCGCCGATCGAGGACTTCTCCGGCTCGATGTCGCTGTCGTTCTCCGACCCGCGCTTCGACGAGGTGAAGGCCCCGGTCGACGAATGCAAAGACAAGGACATGACGTACGCGGCTCCGCTGTTCGTCACGGCCGAGTTCATCAACAACAACACCGGTGAGATCAAGAGCCAGACGGTCTTCATGGGCGACTTCCCGATGATGACCGAGAAGGGCACCTTCATCATCAACGGCACCGAGCGTGTCGTGGTGTCCCAGCTGGTCCGCTCGCCGGGTGTGTACTTCGACGAGACCATCGACAAGTCCACCGAGAAGACGCTGCACAGTGTCAAGGTGATTCCCGGCCGCGGTGCATGGCTGGAGTTCGACGTCGACAAGCGCGACACCGTCGGTGTCCGCATCGACCGCAAGCGCCGTCAGCCGGTCACCGTGCTGCTCAAGGCGCTCGGCTGGACCAACGAGCAGATCGTCGAGCGCTTCGGCTTCTCCGAGATCATGATGGGGACGCTGGAGAAGGACAACACCGCAGGCACCGACGAGGCGCTGCTGGACATCTACCGCAAGCTGCGGCCGGGCGAACCGCCCACCAAGGAGTCCGCGCAGACCCTGCTGGAGAACCTGTTCTTCAAGGAGAAGCGCTACGACTTGGCCCGGGTGGGCCGTTACAAGGTCAACAAGAAGCTGGGCATCACCGAGAACCCGGCTCAGACCACGTCGACCACGCTGACCGAAGAGGACGTCGTCGCCACCATTGAGTACCTGGTGCGTCTGCACGAGGGTCAGACCACGATGACCGTTCCCGGCGGTGTCGAGGTGCCGGTAGAAACCGACGACATCGACCACTTCGGCAACCGTCGGCTGCGCACCGTCGGCGAGCTGATCCAGAACCAGATCCGGGTCGGCCTGTCCCGCATGGAGCGGGTCGTGCGCGAGCGCATGACCACCCAGGACGTCGAGGCCATCACGCCGCAGACCTTGATCAACATCCGTCCCGTCGTGGCGGCCATCAAGGAGTTCTTCGGCACCAGCCAGCTGTCGCAGTTCATGGACCAGAACAACCCGCTTTCCGGGCTTACTCATAAGAGGCGTCTGTCCGCTTTGGGCCCGGGCGGTCTGTCTCGTGAGCGCGCCGGCCTGGAGGTCCGCGACGTGCACTCCAGCCACTACGGCCGGATGTGTCCGATCGAGACGCCGGAAGGTCCGAACATCGGTCTGATCGGTTCGTTGGCGACGTACGCCCGAGTCAATCCGTTCGGGTTCATCGAGACGCCGTACCGCAAGGTCGTCGACGGTGTGATCACCGACCAGATCGACTATCTGACCGCCGACGAGGAGGACCGCCACGTCGTGGCGCAGGCCAACTCGCCGACCGACGAGAAGGGCCGCTTCGTCGAGGAGCGGGTGCTGGTGCGCCGGAAGGGTGGCGAGGTCGAGTTCGTCCCGTCGACCGAGGTCGACTACATGGACGTCTCGCCGCGCCAGATGGTGTCGGTCGCGACGGCGATGATCCCGTTCCTCGAGCACGACGACGCCAACCGTGCCCTGATGGGTGCCAACATGCAGCGCCAGGCGGTTCCGCTGGTGCGCAGCGAGGCCCCGCTGGTCGGTACCGGTATGGAGTTGCGCGCCGCGATCGACGCGGGCGATGTCGTGGTCGCCGACAAGGCGGGCGTCATCGAAGAGGTGTCCGCCGACTACGTCACCGTGATGGCCGACGACGGCACCCGGCACACCTACCGGATGCGCAAGTTCGCCAGGTCCAACCACGGCACCTGCGCCAACCAGCGTCCGATCGTGGACGCCGGGCAGCGTGTCGAGGCGGGTCAGGTCATCGCCGACGGGCCGTGCACCGAGAACGGTGAGATGGCGCTCGGCAAGAACCTGCTCGTGGCGATCATGCCGTGGGAAGGCCACAACTACGAGGACGCGATCATCCTCTCCAACCGCCTGGTGGAAGAGGACGTGCTCACTTCGATTCACATCGAGGAGCACGAGATCGACGCCCGCGACACCAAGCTGGGCGCCGAGGAGATCACCCGGGACATCCCGAACGTCTCCGATGAGGTGCTGGCCGACCTCGACGAGCGCGGCATCGTCCGCATCGGCGCCGAGGTCCGCGACGGCGACATCCTGGTCGGCAAGGTCACCCCGAAGGGTGAGACCGAGCTGACCCCGGAGGAGCGGTTGCTCCGTGCGATCTTCGGTGAGAAGGCGCGCGAGGTCCGCGACACGTCGCTGAAGGTGCCGCACGGTGAGTCCGGCAAGGTCATCGGCATCCGGGTGTTCTCCCGCGAGGACGACGACGAACTGCCTGCCGGCGTCAACGAGTTGGTCCGCGTCTACGTCGCGCAGAAGCGCAAGATCTCCGACGGTGACAAGCTGGCCGGACGCCACGGCAACAAGGGCGTCATCGGCAAGATCCTGCCCGTCGAGGACATGCCCTTCCTGCCGGACGGCACGCCGGTCGACATCATCCTGAACACGCACGGTGTGCCGCGACGGATGAACATCGGCCAGATCCTGGAGACCCACCTCGGCTGGGCGGCGAAGGCCGGCTGGAAGATCGAGGGTTCCCCGGACTGGGCGGCCAACCTGCCCGAGGACATGCTGGAGGTCGAGCCGAACAGCATCGTCTCGACGCCGGTGTTCGACGGTGCCCGCGAGGCCGAGCTTCAGGGTCTGCTGGCGTCGACGCTGCCCAGCCGCGACGGCGAGCAGTTGGTCGACGAGGACGGTAAGGCGAAGCTGTTCGACGGTCGCAGTGGCGAGCCGTTCCCGTATCCGGTGACGGTCGGCTACATGTACATCCTCAAGCTGCACCACCTGGTGGACGACAAGATCCACGCCCGCTCCACTGGTCCGTACTCGATGATCACCCAGCAGCCGCTGGGCGGTAAGGCGCAGTTCGGTGGCCAGCGGTTCGGTGAGATGGAGTGCTGGGCCATGCAGGCCTACGGCGCGGCGTACACGCTGCAGGAGCTGTTGACCATCAAGTCCGACGACACCGTCGGCCGGGTCAAGGTGTACGAGGCGATCGTCAAGGGCGAGAACATCCCCGAGCCGGGCATTCCGGAGTCGTTCAAGGTGCTGCTCAAGGAGCTGCAGTCGCTGTGCTTGAACGTCGAGGTGCTGTCTTCTGACGGCGCGGCGATCGAGATGCGTGACGGTGACGACGAGGACCTGGAGCGCGCCGCGGCGAACCTGGGAATCAACTTGTCGCGCAACGAATCTGCTTCTGTCGAGGATCTTGCTTAGCGGCGAGCGCTCGCGCGAGTCGCCATTGATTAGTGTTTCTAGTCCCGAAAGGGGAAAGGGAGTTACGTGCTAGACGTCAACTTCTTCGATGAGCTCCGGATCGGTCTTGCCACCGCCGACGACATCCGTAACTGGTCGTTCGGTGAGGTCAAGAAGCCGGAAACCATCAACTACCGCACATTGAAGCCGGAGAAGGACGGCCTGTTCTGCGAGAAGATCTTCGGACCGACTCGCGACTGGGAGTGCTACTGCGGCAAGTACAAGCGCGTCCGCTTCAAGGGCATCATCTGTGAGCGCTGCGGCGTCGAGGTGACCCGCGCCAAGGTGCGTCGTGAGCGGATGGGCCACATCGAGCTGGCCGCGCCGGTCACGCACATCTGGTACTTCAAGGGCGTGCCGTCTCGCCTCGGCTACCTGCTCGACCTGGCGCCGAAGGATCTCGAGAAGATCATCTACTTCGCGGCTTACGTGATCACCGCCGTGGACGACGAGATGCGGCACAACGAGCTGTCGACGCTGGAGGCCGAGATGGCCGTCGAGCGCAAGGCCGTTGAGGATCAGCGTGATTCGGATCTCGAGGCCCGGGCGCAGAAGCTCGAAGCCGATATGAAGGAGCTCGAGGACGAGGGCGCCAAGTCCGACGTCAAACGCAAGGTGCGTGACGGCGGCGAGCGCGAGATGCGCCAGATCCGTGACCGGGCCCAGCGTGAGCTGGACCGGCTCGAGGAGATCTGGAACACCTTCACCAAGCTGGCTCCCAAGCAGCTGATCGTCGACGAGGTGCTCTACCGCGAGCTCGTCGACCGCTACGGCGAGTACTTCACCGGCGCCATGGGCGCGGAGTCGATCAAGAAGCTCATCGAGACCTTCGACATCGACGCCGAGGCCGACAACCTGCGCGAGGTGATCCGTAACGGCAAGGGCCAGAAGAAGCTTCGTGCTCTCAAGCGGCTCAAGGTGGTCGCGGCCTTCCAGCAGTCGAGCAACTCGCCGCTGGGCATGGTGCTCGACGCGGTGCCGGTGATCCCGCCGGAACTGCGCCCGATGGTGCAGCTCGACGGTGGCCGGTTCGCCACGTCGGACCTCAACGACCTGTACCGCCGCGTGATCAACCGCAACAACCGGCTCAAGAGGCTGATCGATCTCGGTGCGCCCGAGATCATCGTCAACAACGAGAAGCGCATGCTTCAGGAGTCGGTGGACGCGTTGTTCGACAATGGCCGCCGCGGCCGTCCGGTCACCGGCCCGGGTAACCGTCCGCTGAAGTCGCTGTCGGATCTGTTGAAGGGCAAGCAGGGTCGGTTCCGCCAGAACCTGCTCGGCAAGCGCGTCGACTACTCCGGCCGTTCGGTCATCGTGGTCGGCCCGCAGCTCAAGCTGCACCAGTGCGGTCTGCCCAAGCTGATGGCACTCGAGCTGTTCAAGCCGTTCGTGATGAAGCGTCTGGTTGACCTCAATCACGCGCAGAACATCAAGAGCGCCAAGCGGATGGTCGAGCGTCAGCGCCCGCAGGTGTGGGACGTCCTCGAAGAGGTCATCGGCGAGCACCCGGTGCTGCTGAACCGCGCACCGACGCTGCACCGCCTCGGTATCCAGGCCTTCGAGCCACAGCTGGTGGAAGGCAAGGCCATTCAGCTGCACCCGCTGGTCTGTGAGGCCTTCAACGCCGACTTCGACGGTGACCAGATGGCCGTGCACCTGCCGCTGAGCGCGGAGGCGCAGGCCGAGGCTCGCATCCTGATGCTGTCGTCGAACAACATCCTGTCGCCTGCGTCCGGCCGCCCGCTGGCTATGCCGCGTCTGGACATGGTGACCGGCCTGTACTACCTGACCACGATGATCGAGGGCGACACCGGCGAGTACACGCCTGCCGCCAAGGATCGACCGGAGACAGGTGTGTACAGCTCGCCCGCCGAGGCGATCATGGCGATGGATCGTGGCGCGCTGTCGGTGCGGTCCAAGATCCGGGTGCGGCTGACCCAGCTGCGTCCGCCCGCCGACCTCGAGGCCGAGCTGTTCGGCGATGCGGGTTGGAAGCCGGGCGACGCGTGGACGGCCGAGACCACGCTGGGCCGCGTGCTGTTCAACGAGCTGCTCCCGCTTGGGTATCCGTTCGTCAACGAGCAGATGCACAAGAAGGTGCAGGCCCGCATCGTCAACGATCTCGCCGAGCGCTACCCGATGATCGTGGTCGCGCAGACCGTCGACAAGCTCAAGGACGCCGGCTTCTACTGGGCCACCCGTTCGGGTGTCACGGTCTCGATGGCCGACGTCATCGTGCCGCCGGAGAAGCAGGAGATCCTCGAGCGCTACGAGGCCGAAGCCGACCGGATCGAAAAGCAGTACCAGCGTGGTGCCCTCAACCATGAGGAGCGCAACGGTGAGCTGGTGAAGATCTGGCAGAAGGCCACCGAAGAGGTCGGTGAGGCGCTGCGGAGCCACTACCCGGCAGACAACCCGATCATCACGATCGTGGACTCGGGCGCCACGGGTAACTTCACGCAGACGCGAACGCTGGCCGGCATGAAGGGTCTGGTGACCAACCCGAAGGGTGAGTTCATCCCGCGTCCGATCAAGTCCTCGTTCCGCGAGGGCCTGACGGTGCTGGAGTACTTCATCAACACCCACGGCGCCCGAAAGGGTCTGGCGGACACCGCTCTTCGTACCGCCGACTCGGGTTACCTGACCCGTCGTCTGGTCGACGTTTCGCAGGACGTCATCGTTCGCGAGACCGACTGCGAGACCGAGCGCGGCATCACGGTCACGCTTGCAGAGCTGCAGTCCGCGGATTCGGGTTCCGCCTTGGTGCGCGATCAGCACATCGAGACCTCGGCCTATGCACGGACTTTGGCGGCCGACGCGCTGGACGCGAAGGGCAACGTGATCGTCGAGCGCGGCCACGACCTTGGCGACCCGGCGATCGAGGCACTGCTCGCGGCGGGCATCACCGAGGTGAAGGTCCGCTCCGTGCTGACCTGCACCACCGGCACCGGCGTGTGCGCGATGTGCTACGGCCGTTCGATGGCGACGGGCAAGCTCGTCGACATCGGCGAGGCGGTCGGCATTGTCGCCGCGCAGTCCATCGGTGAGCCCGGCACACAGCTGACCATGCGTACGTTCCACCAGGGTGGCGTCACCGGCGGTGGCGACATCGTCGGTGGTCTGCCTCGCGTGCAGGAACTGTTCGAGGCCCGCGTGCCGCGCGACAAGGCGCCGATCGCCGACGTCACCGGCCGGGTGCGCCTCGAAGAGGGCGAGCGCTTCTACAAGATCACCATCGTCCCCGACGACGGTGGCGAAGAAGTGGTGTACGACAAGCTGTCTCGTCGTCAGCGCCTGAAGGTGTTCAAGCACGAGGACGGCACCGAGCGGCTGCTGTCGGACGGCGACCACGTCGAGGTCGGCCAGCAGCTGATGGAAGGCTCCGCCGACCCGCACGAGGTGCTGCGTGTCCAGGGCCCCCGCGAGGTGCAGATCCACCTCGTCAAGGAGGTCCAGGAGGTCTACCGCGCTCAGGGCGTGTCGATCCACGACAAGCACATCGAGGTGATCGTCCGGCAGATGCTGCGTCGCGTCACGATCATCGACTCGGGTTCAACGGAGTTCCTGCCCGGATCGCTGACCGAGCGTGCGGAGTTCGAGGCCGAGAACCGTCGGGTGGTTGCCGAGGGCGGCGAGCCCGCGGCGGGTCGCCCGGTGCTGATGGGCATCACGAAGGCGTCGTTGGCCACCGACTCGTGGCTGTCGGCGGCGTCGTTCCAGGAGACCACTCGCGTGCTGACCGATGCGGCGATCAACTGCCGCAGCGACAAGCTGAATGGTCTGAAGGAGAACGTGATCATCGGCAAGCTGATCCCGGCCGGTACGGGCATCAGCCGGTACCGCAACATCCAGGTGCAGCCGACCGAAGAGGCGCGGGCCGCCGCGTACACGATCCCGTCCTACGAGGATCAGTACTACAGCCCGGACTTCGGCCAGGCCACCGGTGCCGCGGTGCCGCTGGACGACTACGGCTACTCGGATTATCGGTAGGCAATACTGAAGAAGCCCCCGCCTTGTGCGGGGGCTTTTTCGTTGCGTGATGTGGGCCGAACGTGGGTTACCGGCACGGTTCGCGTCCATTTTGCGTGACTCAAGTCCACACTCGACGGGTGTTGGCGAACGTGGTGTGGTTCCTCGCGGGGTTGGCCGCGCTGATCGTCGGCGCGGCGCTGGTGGTGCGCGGCGGCGCGCGCGTCGCCGCGCGTTTCGGCGTCAGCCCGATCGTCGTCGGCCTGACGGTGGTGTCGATCGGCACGAGCATGCCCGAGCTGGCGGTGGGTGTGGTCGCGGCGCTCGAGGACAACGGTGCGCTGGCGGTCGGCAACATCACAGGCACCAACGTCGTCAACCTGCTGCTCGTGCTCGGGCTGAGCGCGTTGCTCGTGCCGCTGAGCCTGCAGATCCGCACGCTGCGGTTCGAGTTGCCGGTGATGGCCGGCGCGGCGGCGCTGCTGTGGCTGTTGGCGGCGGACGGTGTGCTTTCGCGATTCGACGGCCTCGTGATGGCCCTAGGCGCGGTCGTCTACACCGTCGCGGTGGTGCGTGCGGCCCGACGTGAGAGTCAGGATGTGGCAGCAGAATTCACCGAGGCCTATCCGAAAGCGCAGTCAGAGCGCACCGGGTTACATGTCGGCATGACGTTGGTAGGCATTGTGGTCATCGTGCTGGGCGCCGAACGGCTTGTCGACGCGGCGGTCGGCATGGCCCGCGGGTTCGGGGTGTCCGATGCGTTGATCGGGCTCACAGTGGTAGCCATCGGGACCTCCGCCCCCGAATTGGTCACCACCGTGGTGTCCACCGTGCGCGGCGAGCGTGACATCGCCATCGGAAACCTGCTCGGCAGCAGCATCTACAACATTCTGCTGATCCTCGGCGTCACCAGCCTGGTCCCCGCCCACGGTCTGACGCTGCCCCCGGAAATGGTACGCATCGACATCCCGATCATGGTGGCTGTTGCCATCGTCTGCGTCCCGATTTTCGTGTCGGGCAGGCGGGTCAGCCGTTTCGAGGGCGGCGCGATGGTGTGCGCGTATGCCGCGTTCCTGGTGTTCCTGCTCCTGACGCAGACGTGACGATCAAATCGGTTGCCGCACTTGCGCGGTGAAGCCGTCCAGGTTGGCCTCGAGGAACTCGCGCATGGTGATCGGCTCACGGCCGATCAGTGCGGCCAGCGCGGCGCTATCGGCGGGCATCGTACGCCCGGCCGTTGAAACCGTGTGTCCGACCGCGGAGATGTGTTGTGCCATGGACAGATTGACCACGCCCTGGCCGCCTGACCGGGCCAACTGCTCGAGGTCGTAACGCCATTGCTCCTGCGTGACGGGCTCGAACCGAACGAGGGCGTCGGTGAGTTCGGTCAGCAGGTCGGCGATGTCGGCGTGGCTGAACAGCTCCGAACCCTTCGCGTAGCAGACGGATTCGGTGAACCGCTCGGGATGCAGCAGCCCCGCCAGCCCCAACTCCGCGGCGTCGCGGCCATTGATCCAGGCGACCTCGCCGGGACCGAACGAGTTGCGAATCAGCCCCTGTTCGCGGACCGAATCGCTGTGCAGGACAGCGAGATTCTCGTGGAACAAGGCCACGATGCGAAGGATCAGCAGATCGAGGCCTGCCCACTGCAGAATCTCCTCGGCCAGCCACTGCGCGCGCCCGAGACCGCTGAGGCTGCCGGGTTGGGCCGGACCCATCGACATCACGACCGTGCGGGGCTGGCGTCCCACCTCACGGACAGCCGCGGCGTAGTTGGCCGCGGCCGGGATGATGCCTGCATCGATCGGATACGTGAAGTAGGCGAGGTCCACATCGGCCAACGCGGGCAACAGTGTTCGGCGGTCGTGCAGATCCCCGATGACGATCTCGGCGCCAAGTTCCGCGAGCCGCTCGGTGCGCTCGCTGAGAGTGCGGGCCAGCACCCGCACCGGTCGGCCGTGATCACGCAATCGCCGCACCAAGTATTCGCCGGTACCGCCGTGGCGCCCCGTCGCGCCGAATACCAGAATCGGATTGTCAGCCATGTATCTCGTCTTTCGTGTCAGTCGAAGGTGAACAGAACTTTGCCGCCGCGCTCGGTGGTCTGGGCGTGGTCGAAGGCCTTGCGGTAGTCGCTCAAGTGATAAGTCGCTTCGATGGGTACCGACAGTTCGCCGTCGGCCACCAAACCGGCGAGGTGAGAAAGCGTCTCGACGACTTCTCGCTGCGGCGCGCGCGCATACCAGTTGCCCAGCCAGAATCCCGTGAAGCGAACCTCTTTCATGAAGAGCGCGGCTGACGACGGGCCGGTCGGCGCGCCGGTCAACGAGCCGTACGTGACGGCCGTGCCGCCGAACTCCAACGCGCCGAGCAGATCCGAAGCCAGCGTGCCGCCGAGCGGGTCCAGCACCAGGCTCAGCTGTTGGCCGTCGAGTGCGCCTTCGATGTCGGCGGCCAGATTCTCGCCACTGATCAGCACGACATCGCCTCCGGCGCGGCGGATCTCGGCCGCGGCTTCTTCGCGGCGAACCACGTTGAGCGTCTTAAGTCCGCGCCGCTTGGCCAGTGCCACAACCAGCCTGCCGACCGCCGAATTCGCCGCGGTCTGCCCGACCCAGTCGCCAACCTTCAGATCGGCGCGCTCGAGCAACAGGTGCGCGGTCGGTGGGTTGATGCTCACCATTGCCAACTGCAGCGGATCGGCGTCGGGCGCCTCGACGATGTCGTTCGCGGCCACGATCACCTGCTCCGACCAGGTGCCGTACTGATAGGTGGGCAGCACGATCATCCGCTTGCCGACGACGCCGCTGTCGACGCCGGACCCGGCGGCGTCCACGATTCCGACGCCCTCCGCCCCGACGGTCGCAGGCAGTGCAGGTCGTGCCAAGTATTTGCCTTGCACCAGCAGCAGATCGGACGGGTTGATCGCGGCGGCCTCCAGGCGAATCGACACCTGGCCAGGGCCGGGTGTTGCGTCGGAACTGTCCACCAGGTGGATGGATGTGTCAGGTTGCCCGAATTCGGTCAGGACGAGGTGGCGCATGGATACCTCCTACTTCAAGGCTGCGCATCAAAGTACACCGATCGGTATCTTAAAAGCCAGACGCAATGGAATTCACAATATTCGGTAATACCACTCGGTCTACTGGGATCAGCCGAGCGAGTCCTTGTAGTAGACGAAAGCCGGCGCGAATTGTTGGCCCCGCGTGGTCGAGATCGGGCCCTCGCGGAGGTCGGCGACTATGGCAGTTGACATCACACCAGCGGACTGGGTGAGCTAGGCCGGAACGGATGAACCATCTGACCGTCTCCTACGTAATCATCCGACGAAATGGTAACGATCGGTATACTCGGCGGCGTGACCAGGGAGGCGGCCACACGCAGCGGTGGCAGGGGAGCGCGCGAGCGGTTGGCCACCGCAGCCGCCAAGCTGTTCTATCGCAACGGCATCAACGCCACCGGCGTCGAGACCATCATCCAGCACGCCAAGGTGTCCAAGCGGACGCTGTATCAACACTTTTCGACCAAGACCGAACTCGTCGAGAACTACCTCCGCACGCTCGACGAGTCGGGCACACCGATGGAGCATCCCCTGGACCGCGGGGACCTGGCGCCCCGCGAGCGGTTGCTGGCGGTTTTCGACGTGCCACCCGTAGAGCGCTTTCGTGGCTGCCCGTTCCACAACGCCGCGGTCGAGTCGGCGGGCACCTGGGCCGGCGTCGACGACCTGGTCCGGTCTCACAAGCGCCGCTTCACCGAACGACTGGTCGCGGTGGCGCAGGAAGCCGGGGCCCGAGACCCGTACGCGCTGGGCAATCACCTGATGGTGTTGTTCGAAGGTGCGACGGCGTTGGCGACATCGCTCAACGACACCGCCGCGCTCCTGCACGCCCGATCTGCGGCCGCACAACTGATCGATGACGCCTGCCGCTGACGCAGACCGCGGTGGTGTCGGGCGGCCCGCCTAGACTCGACCACGTGTTGATCGGTTCGCATGTGCACGGAGACGACCCCCTGGCCGACGCCGCGGCCGACGGTGCCGATGTGGTGCAGTTCTTCCTCGGCAACCCGCAGAGCTGGAAGAAGCCGAAGCCCCGGGAGGACGCCGCAGTCCTGAAGGCGGCCGGCATGCCGCTGTACGTGCATGCGCCGTACCTGATCAACGTTGCGTCGGCCAACAACCGGGTGCGCATCCCGTCGCGCAAGATCCTGCAGGACACTTGCGATGCGGCGGCCGAGATCAACGCCACCGCGGTGATCGTGCACGGCGGACACGCCGACGACAACGACTGGGACGCGGGCTTCGAGCGTTGGCGCAAGGCGCTGGACTACCTCGAGACTGACGTGCCGGTGTATCTGGAGAACACCGCGGGCGGCGACCACGCGATGGCCAGGCATTTCGACACCATCGCCCGGTTGTGGGACCACATCGGTGACAAGGGCATCGGCTTCTGCCTCGACACCTGCCACGCCTGGGCCGCAGGCGAAAAGCTCATCGACGCGGTCGAGCGGATCATGAGTATTACCGGCCGCATCGACCTGGTGCACTGCAATGACTCCCGCGACGCCGCGGGCTCGGGCGCCGACCGGCATGCCAACTTCGGCACCGGGCAGATCGATCCCGAACTGCTGGTCGCCGTCGTCAAGGCCGCCGACGCGCCGGTGATCTGCGAAACCGCAGACGAAGGCCGCAAGGACGACATCGCCTATCTGCGCGAACACCTGGGGTAGTCCGGCCGAAGGCACGGTTCGATAACCGAACGGTCACCGAACCTGCGGTAACTCCTCGGTGAACTACGCTGAATTGAGTGTCGGCAGTCGATGACTCGCCTATTGCCTTGGTCCGCCCCCAGGAAGCGGACCGTACGCGCAACCGCCGATTGACCATCGTCCGCCGCATCGCCGTCGCGATTTGGGCTGCCGTCGTCGTCTATCGGACAATCACAACGGGTTTCGCGTTCAACCGCGAACTGCTGCTGGTGTACATCTGCACCGGCCTGCTGGCCGCCAGCATTGGTCAGGGCCGTCGCATGCTGTACGTCATTCGCGACTGGCTGCCGTTCGCGCTGGTGCTCGTCGCGTATGACCTGAGCAGGGGAGCGGCGACGCTGATCGGGCGGCCGACGCTGTGGCATTGGCAGGTCGACGCGGATCGCAGGCTGTTCTTCGGCACGGTCCCGACGGTGTGGCTGCAGGAGCATCTGAAACAACCGTTCCCGCCCTGGTGGGAAATCGTGATCAGCACCGTCTACATGTCGTTCTTCATCCTTCCCTACATCGTCGCCGCCGCGCTGTGGCTGCGCGATCGAGACGAGTGGAAGGCGTTCGTCCGATTGTTCGTCGGGCTGTCGTTCACGGCGCTGCTCATCTACGCGCTGCTGCCCGCCGCACCGCCATGGGCCGCAGCCAGGTGCACGGCCGCCGACGTCGAAGGCGGTCCCGCAGGCCCGCGATGCATGTTCCGGTCACCCCGCGGCGTGCCCGACGGCGGCCTGCTTGGCGCGATGCACACGACGCAAAACGGTGCCAACGACTGGGTCGAGCGGATCGTCGGCAGGGGCTGGGGCAAGCTCAACCTCCAAACGGCGAGCGCGTTGATCGACCAAGGTCAGGCCAGCGTCAACCTGGTGGCGGCCATCCCGTCGCTGCATGCCGGCCTGACCGCCGCGATCGCCGCGTTCCTGTGGACACGGGTCTCACGCAAATGGCGGCCGCTGCTGGTGGCTTACGTGCTGGTGATGGCGTTCACGCTGGTCTACACCGCCGAGCACTACGTCGTCGACATCCTGCTCGGCTGGCTGCTCGCCGCGGTCGTGATGAGCGCCCTGCGGTGGTACGACTCCCGGCGCAGGCAGCCTGCGAAATCGACTGCCGATGTTACAACTCTTGAGCAGCTGTCGTAAAACTGTAATATGAAGGCATGCCGGATACGCACGTCGTCACCAACCAGGTCCCGACCCTGGAGAACTACAACCCCGCAACCTCACCGGTCCTGACCGAGGCGCTGATCCGCGAAGGCGGCGAATGGGGGCTCGACGAGGTCACTGAACTCGGAGCGCTGTCGGGCAGTAAGCAGGCGGTGCGCTGGGGTGAGTTGGCCGACCGCAACCAGCCCATCCTGCACACCCATGACCGCTACGGCTATCGCGTCGACGAGGTCGAGTTCGACCCCGCCTACCACGAACTCATGCGGGCGGCCATCGGCCATGGCCTGCATGCCGCGCCGTGGGCCGACGACCGGCCGGGCGCTCACGTCGTGCGTGCCGCCAAGATGTCGGCGTGGACGCCTGAACCCGGCCACGTCTGCCCGATTTCGATGACGTACGCCGTCGTGCCCGCACTGCGCCACAACGCCGAGCTCGCGGCGATCTACGAACCGCTGCTCACCAGCCGCGAATACGACCCCGAGCTGAAGGTGCCGACCACCAAGGTGGGCATCACCGCGGGCATGTCGATGACCGAGAAGCAGGGCGGATCCGACGTCCGCGCAGGCACAACGCAGGCCACGCCGAACAACGACGGCAGCTACTCGCTGCGCGGGCACAAGTGGTTCACGTCGGCGCCGATGTGCGACATCTTCCTGGTCCTGGCCCAAGCGCCCGGCGGACTGTCCTGCTTCTTCCTGCCGCGCATCCTGCCCGACGGCAGCCGCAACCGGATGTTCCTGCAGCGGCTCAAGGACAAACTCGGCAACCACGCCAACGCCTCCAGTGAGGTCGAATACGACGGTGCCACCGCATGGTTGGTCGGCGAGGAGGGTCGCGGCGTGCCGACCATCATCGAGATGGTCAACCTCACCCGGCTCGACTGCACACTGGGCAGCGCCACCAGCATGCGCAGCGGGCTGACCCGCGCCATTCACCACGCCCAACATCGAAAGGCGTTCGGGCAGTATCTGATTGACCAGCCGCTGATGCGCAACGTGCTGGCCGACCTCGCGGTCGAGGCCGAGGCCGCCACCATCGTCGCGATGCGGATGGCGGGCGCCACCGACGCCGCGGTGCGCGGCGACGAACGCGAAACGCTGCTGCGTCGCATCGGCCTTGCGGCCAGCAAGTACTGGGTGTGCAAGCGCGCCACCCCGCACGCAGGCGAAGCGATGGAATGCCTCGGTGGCAACGGCTACGTCGAGGAGTCCGGGATGCCCCGGCTGTACCGCGAGGCGCCGCTGATGGGCATCTGGGAGGGTTCCGGCAACGTCAGCGCGCTGGACACGTTGCGCGCCATGGCAACTCGTCCGGAATGCGTCGACGTGTTGTTCGACGAACTCGGTAGGACCGCAGGCCAGGACCCGCGGCTGGACGCCCACGTCGCGGCGCTGCGGCCCGCACTGGAGGACCTGGAGACCATCCAGTACCGCGCCCGCAAGATAGCCGAGGACATCTGCCTGGCCCTGCAGGGTTCATTGCTCGTGCGCCACGGCCACCCCGCCGTCGCGGAAGCGTTCCTTGCCACCCGCATGGGAGGTGTGTGGGGTGGCGCGTTCGGGACCATGCCGACGGGGCTGGATCTGGCACCGATCCTCGAACGTGCAATGGTCAAAGGATGACTTGCAAGCGAGAAGCGAAGGCGGATTGCGCATGACACACGCGATCAGGCCGGTGGACTTCGACAACTTGAAGACGATGACCTATGAGGTCACCGATCGCGTCGCCCGCATCACGTTCAACCGCCCCGAGAAGGGCAACGCGATCGTCGCGGACACGCCGCTGGAGTTGTCGGCGCTCGTCGAGCGCGCCGACCTCGACCCGGCAGTGCACGTGATCCTGGTTTCCGGTCGGGGAGAGGGCTTTTGCGCCGGCTTCGACCTGTCGGCGTATGCGGAGGGGTCGTCGTCGGCGGGCGGCGGCAGCCCGTACCAGAACACTGTGCTCTCCGGTAAGACGCAGGCGATCAACCATCTGCCCGATCAGCCGTGGGACCCGATGATCGACTACCAGATGATGAGCCGGTTCGTCCGCGGATTCTCCAGCCTGATGCACGCCGACAAGCCGACAGTGGTGAAGATTCACGGTTACTGCGTCGCCGGCGGTACGGACATCGCGTTGCACGCCGACCAGGTCATCGCGGCGGCCGACGCCAAGATCGGCTATCCGCCGACCCGGGTCTGGGGCGTGCCCGCGGCAGGTATGTGGGCGCATCGGCTCGGCGATCAGCGAGCCAAACGCCTTCTGCTGACCGGTGATTGCATCACCGGCACACAGGCCGCCGAGTGGGGACTCGCGGTCGAGGCGCCGGATCCCGAGGACCTTGACGAGCGCAGCGAGCGACTGGTCGAACGCATCGCGGCAGTCCCGGTGAACCAGCTCATCATGGTCAAACTCGCGATGAACTCCGCGCTGTACAACCAGGGCACCGCCAACAGCGCGATGATCTCCACCGTCTTCGACGGCATCGCCCGGCACACCCCCGAGGGGCATGCGTTCGTCGCGCAGTCCCGCGAACACGGCTTCAGGGAGGCGGTCCGCCAGCGCGATGAGCCGTTCGGTGACTACGGCCGGAAGGCGTCGGGAGTCTGAGGACATGCCCACCCTGTCGCGGATGACGGCCCGATCGGTGGTGCTGAGCGTGCTGCTCGGCGCTCACCCGGCCTGGGCGACCGCGAGCGATTTGATCAAACTGACAGCCGATTTCGATATCCGCGAGCCGACGGTGCGGGTCGCGTTGACCAGGATGGTGAGCGCCGGTGATCTGGTCCGCTCCGAAGACGGTTACCGGCTCTCGGACCGCCTGCTGGCTCGGCAACGCCGCCAGGACGACGCGATCAATCCGCGCAAGCGCAAGTGGGACGGCATCTGGACCACCCTGGTGATCACCAGCATCGGCATCGACGCCAGGACCCGCGCAGCGCTACGAACCACCCTGCAGGACAAGCGGTTCGCTGAACTGCGCGAAGGGGTCTGGCTTCGGCCGGACAACCTGGACATCGAGCTGGGGCAAGATGTGCGCGATCGGGTGCGGGTGCTGCAGTCCCGCGACGACGCGCCCGACGAGCTGGCCGCCCAGCTGTGGGATCTGCCGAACTGGATGCGGGTCGGCCGTGAGCTTCTCGACGAAATGATAACGGCCGCCGATGTTCCCGGCCGGTTCGTCGCTGCCGCAGGTATGGTGCGCCACCTGCTGACGGACCCGGTGCTGCCCGACGAACTGCTGCCCGACGATTGGCCGGGCGACGCGCTGCGCAAGGCATATACGGACTTCGCCGCCGAACTGGTCGCGCGGCGCGATGGTGTCGAACTGATGGAGGCAACGTGACGAGTGGTGGCGTGCGCATCGAACGCAATGGGCCGGTGACGACGGTCATCATGAACCGACCGGAGGCGCGTAACGCCGTCAACGGTGCTGCGGCAGCAGAGTTGTACGCCGCATTCGACGAATTCGACAAGGACGATTCGGCGTCCGTCGCCGTGCTGTGGGGTGATAACGGAACATTCTGTGCCGGAGCCGATCTCAAGGCGATGGGCACACCCGAGGCCAACCCGGTGCACCGCAGCGGACCCGGTCCGATGGGCCCGAGCAGGATGGCGCTGTCCAAGCCGGTGATCGCCGCGGTCAGCGGCTACGCGGTCGCCGGTGGACTGGAATTGGCGATCTGGTGCGATATGCGGGTGGTCGAAGAGGACGCGGTGTTCGGCGTCTTCTGCCGGCGGTGGGGGGTGCCGCTGATCGACGGCGGCACGGTGCGACTGCCGCGGATCGTCGGCCACAGCCGGGCGATGGACATGATGCTCACCGGCCGCCCCGTCGACGCCGCTGAAGCGCTGGCCATGGGGCTGGCCAACCGTGTCGTGCCGAAAGGCCAAGCGCGGCAACGCGCCGAGGAATTGGCGGCCGAGTTGGCGAAGCTGCCCCAGCAGTGCATGCGATCCGATCGGCTGTCTGCGCTGAACCAGTGGGGACGCTCCGAAGCCGACGCGATGGACTTCGAATTCGCCAGCATCTCGCGTGTGGCGGCCGAATCACTGGCGGGCGCAGCGCGATTCGCTGGCGGCGCAGGCCGCCATGGCGCAACCGTCTAGCCCTTGCTGATCTTGTTGTTCGACCCGGTGTCGTTGATCTTCGGGTCCCCGTTGGAGTAGGTGACGGTGTTGTTGAGGCCGACGACGGACAGTTCCTTGTCGACCTTCTCGAAGGTGATCTTGTTGTCCGCGCCGCCGATGTTCACGTTGGCGCAGGTGCCTTTGACCGTCAGCGTGTTATTCGAGCCGCCGACGTTGAGCGACTTCCCGTCGGCGCAGTCCAGCTCGCCGGTCGTCCCGAACGATCCGTAGTTGATGGTGTTGCCGATCTCGATCTGCGCGCCGGACGATCCCGCGGTCGCCGTCGGGGAGTTGGTGTCCTTGCTTTCCGACCCGCAGGCGACCAACCCGAACGACGACACGGCGACTGCGCAGCAGGCGATGGCGGGCGCTACGCGCATCTCAGGCGGCGACCCTGTCGATGCGATTGACCATGCCCAGTTCGCGGCCGCGGTCCCACACCACCGGATCCCCGCTCTTGTAATACACGCTCTGGTCGTTGCCGTACACGATGACGTTGTCGACGATGTTGTCGGCGATCACGACGTTCGAAGATCCTTGCAACGTCACCGCCCAGCAGCTGCCCACCGCATAGATCGTGTTGCCGGTGCCGTTGACGAACAGCGTCGACTGGTTGCAGTCGATGGTCTGGTTGATGCCCTGCCCGGTGACGTGGGTATCGCCGTTGGCCGCTTGCGCCGCAGGCGCCCCGAGGCCGAGCGCGACCGGGATTGCGAGCGCGCATGCCGCCAGCGTCCGACCCACAGCCTTCGATGTCATGCAGGGAGCCTACGACGGGCATCGGCGCTCGGGACAGAGGTTCGCATGAGTCGCTTCGGCGACAGTGCTGGGTTAGCGTGAGCACCGATGCGTTGGCGTGCCCGTTATTTTTCCGCGGTGGCCGCTGCCGCGGTCACCACGGTGGTGACCGTTGCAGGGTGTGCTCAGACCGTCGACGGAAAGCCGCTTAAGGCGCAAGCGGGTGTGCCCGATCCCGATCGCAGCTACGGCTATGTCAACGACCGGTGCGGCCTGTTGGTCGACGGCTCGATCCAGCAGACGATGGGCGCCGACCACATCGTCCGGCCCTACAGCGGTGCGGTGTGCCAGTACGTGCTCTCGCGCGGATCGGCCTTGGTGGACGTCACCTTCTCGTGGTACGAGACGGGCAGCCTCGACCGCGAGCGCGCGCTCGCGGCCGAGCGCGGCGCCAACATCACCGACAAGATCGTCGAACGTCATCAGGCCTTCCTTGCGCGTCGCGACACCACCGGCGCCGCCTGCTCGGCCACCGCGGCCGCAGGCACCGGGGTGCTCAGTTGGTGGGTGCAGTTGCGCGGCCAACGCAACGGCGACCCGTGCCCCGACGCCGAGAAACTGCTCACCGCCACCCTGCAGTCGGACCTGTGATCATGGTGGCCAAAAGCCCCGTCGTGGCGTGCGTTGCGGTTGCCGTTGCGGCGTTCGCGGTGGGCTGCGGTCCGGCGGATCAACCCGCGCCGACCACCGCGGCCTCGGCGCCGCCAAACGCCGGCGGATTCCGCAGCGCCGACTGCAATGGCGTCACCGATGCCGACGTCATCAAGGCCGTCGGCTCGTCGATGTTCACCAAGGCGGTCGTCAGCGACGCCGGGTGCTTCTGGCAGGAAAACACCGTCCTCGGCACCTTCGGCCAGGGCATGGGCATCTCGACGTGGTGGTATCGCGGCAGCGACATGGACACCGAACGGACGCTGGAACAGCAGGCGGGCCGCACCCTCACCGAGTTGTCCATCGACGGCAAGAAGGGTTTCAAGGCCTACGACGCCAACGCTTGCAGCATCTACGTGGCCAAGGGCACCGACGTCATCACGTGGTCGATCCAGACGATGAATCCGGCGATGCTGCCCGATCTCTGTGCGATCACGGGGCAACTCGCCGCGCTCAGTCAAGAGCGCGTCAACTGATGCCTGGGAAACTAGAGGTGTTAGTTTTCCCTGATCAGTTCGACGGAAGGAGGGCGGCATGGCAGCTCCGCAGTCAGCAAGCGGCCGACGCCCCGCCCGACTCAGCCGCGACTCCATCGTCAACGCCGCGCTGACGTTCCTCGACCGGGAAGGCTGGGACGCGTTGACCATCAACGCGCTGGCCACCCAGTTGGGCACCAAGGGCCCGTCGCTGTACAACCACGTCCAGAGCCTGGAGGATCTGCGCCGCAGCGTGCGGATGCGGGTGGTCGGCGACATCATCGAGATGCTCAACACCGTCGGCCAGGGCCGCACCCGCGACGACGCGGTGATGGTGATGGCCAGTGCATACCGCAGCTACGCCCACCACCATCCCGGCCGCTACTCGGCGTTCACCCGGATGCCGCTCGGCGGCGACGATCCGGAGTTCACCGACGCGACGAGGGCGGCTGCCGCCCCGGTCATCTCGGTGCTGGCGTCCTACGGCCTGGACGGCGAGGCGGCGTTCTACGCTGCCCTCGAGTTCTGGTCGGCCATGCACGGTTTCGTGCTGTTGGAGATGACCGGCGCGATGACCGGGATCGACGCGGACGCCGTCTTCACCGACATGGTGATGAGGCTGGCGGCCGGCATGGAGCGGCGATGAGCGCTTGCGCGAAGAGCAGACAGCACCGATGAGCGCTTGCGCGAAGAGCAGACAGCACCGATGAGCGCTTGCGCGAAGAGCGCTTGCGCGAAGAGCGGGTAGCTTCAGCTAGGGTCTGACCTGCGGTTAGGCCACCTAGCGCAGGTTTGGAGCGCTGCGCCAGCCCTGGTATTGTGGACGATCGTGCCTGGCAGATAAGGCGCTTGTCGACGTGAAAATCACAGGCATGCCTGCACGCCGGGCCAATTCGCGTGTCCACGAAGCCTAGTGAAAATCTAGCGGCGGGCGCATGCGACACACCCGATCGCGGGGTACGCGAATGGGTCATAACTGCAGTACAGAGACTTAAAAAAAGAAGAAGCAACACAGAAAGCCGGTAGATGCCAACCATTCAGCAGCTGGTCCGCAAGGGTCGCCGCGACAAGATCGCCAAGGTGAAGACCGCGGCCCTCAAGGGCAGCCCGCAGCGTCGCGGAGTGTGCACTCGCGTGTACACCACCACCCCGAAGAAGCCGAACTCGGCGCTTCGCAAGGTCGCGCGCGTCAAGCTGACCAGCCAGGTTGAGGTCACCGCCTACATCCCCGGTGAAGGCCACAACCTGCAGGAGCACTCGATGGTGCTGGTGCGTGGCGGTCGTGTGAAGGACCTGCCGGGTGTGCGGTACAAGATCATCCGCGGTTCGCTCGACACCCAGGGTGTGAAGAACCGTAAGCAAGCCCGCAGCCGCTATGGCGCCAAGAAGGAGAAGAGCTGATGCCGCGCAAGGGCCCCGCACCCAAGCGTCCGTTGGTCAACGATCCGGTCTACGGGTCGCAGTTGGTCACCCAACTGGTCAACAAAGTTCTCCTGCAAGGGAAGAAATCGCTGGCTGAACGCATTGTTTATGGTGCGCTCGAACAGGCTCGGGACAAGACCGGCACTGATCCGGTGGTCACCTTGAAGCGCGCTCTCGACAATGTCAAGCCGGCCCTCGAGGTCCGCAGCCGCCGCGTCGGTGGTGCGACCTACCAGGTTCCCGTCGAGGTGCGCGCCGACCGTTCCACCACGCTGGCCCTGCGTTGGCTGGTCAGCTTCTCGCGGCAGCGTCGCGAGAAGACCATGGTCGAGCGCCTGGCGAACGAGATCCTCGACGCCAGCAACGGCCTGGGCGCCTCCGTCAAGCGGCGTGAGGACACCCACAAGATGGCCGAGGCAAACCGCGCCTTCGCGCACTACCGCTGGTGATTCAGTCGCCCGGGGCAGTGCTGCGCCGGGCGTAAAGACAACAGCAAAAATCAAGCGAAAGAGAAGACTTCTGTGGCACAGAAGGACGTGCTTACCGACCTGAGCAAGGTCCGCAACTTCGGCATCATGGCCCACATCGATGCCGGCAAGACCACGACGACCGAACGCATCCTCTACTACACCGGTATCACGTACAAGATCGGTGAGGTTCATGACGGCGCCGCCACCATGGACTGGATGGAACAGGAGCAGGAGCGTGGTATCACCATCACCTCCGCTGCGACGACGACGTTCTGGAAAGACAACCAGCTCAACATCATTGACACGCCCGGACACGTGGACTTCACCGTCGAGGTGGAGCGCAACCTGCGCGTGCTCGACGGTGCCGTTGCCGTGTTCGACGGCAAAGAGGGTGTGGAGCCGCAGTCCGAGCAGGTTTGGCGCCAGGCCGACAAGTACGACGTGCCGCGCATCTGCTTCGTCAACAAGATGGACAAGATCGGCGCCGACTTCTACTTCTCCGTGCGCACCATGGAGGAACGCCTTGGCGCCAACGCGATTCCGATCCAGTTGCCCATCGGCGCCGAGGGCGACTTCGAGGGCATCGTCGACCTGGTCGAGATGAACGCCAAGGTGTGGCGTGGCGAGACCAAGCTCGGTGAGACCTACGAGACCATCGAGATTCCGGCCGATCTGGCTGAGAAGGCCGACGAGTACCGCACCAAGCTGCTCGAGACAGTCGCCGAGACCGACGAGGCGCTGCTGGAAAAGTACCTCGGCGGAGAAGAGCTTTCGGTCGAGGAGATCAAGGGCGCGATCCGCAAGCTGACGATCTCCTCCGAGATCTACCCCGTCCTGTGCGGCAGCGCGTTCAAGAACAAGGGCGTGCAGCCGATGCTCGACGCGGTTGTCGACTACCTGCCGTCGCCGCTGGACGTGCCGGCAGCCACCGGCCATCTGCCGGGCAAGGAAGACGACGAGGTGGTGCGCCACGCGACCACCGACGAGCCGTTCGCGGCGCTGGCGTTCAAGATCGCCACTCACCCGTTCTTCGGCAAGCTGACCTACATCCGGGTGTACTCGGGCACGGTCGACTCGGGCTCTCAGGTCATCAACGCGACCAAGGGCAAGAAGGAGCGGCTGGGCAAGCTGTTCCAGATGCACTCCAACAAGGAGAACCCCGTCGAACGGGCCTCCGCGGGGCACATCTACGCGGTGATCGGCCTGAAGGACACCACCACCGGCGACACCCTGTCGGATCCGAATCAGCAGGTCGTGCTGGAGTCGATGACCTTCCCCGATCCCGTCATCGAGGTGGCCATCGAGCCGAAGACCAAGAGCGACCAGGAGAAGCTGGGCACCGCGATTCAGAAGCTGGCCGAAGAGGACCCCACCTTCAAGGTGCACCTCGATCAGGAGACCGGCCAGACCGTCATCGGCGGCATGGGCGAGCTTCACCTGGACATCCTGGTGGACCGGATGAAGCGCGAGTTCAAGGTCGAGGCCAACGTCGGCAAGCCGCAGGTCGCCTACCGGGAAACCATCAAGCGGCCGGTGCAGAACGTCGAGTACACCCACAAGAAGCAGACGGGTGGCTCCGGTCAGTTCGCGAAGGTCATCATCAACCTCGAGCCGTTCACCGGCGAGGACGGGGCCACCTACGAGTTCGAGAACAAGGTCACCGGTGGCCGCATCCCGCGTGAGTACATCCCGTCGGTGGATGCCGGTGCGCAGGACGCCATGCAGTACGGCGTGCTCGCCGGCTATCCACTGGTGAACCTGAAGGTGACGCTGCTCGACGGTGCCTACCACGAGGTCGACTCGTCGGAAATGGCATTCAAGGTCGCCGGCTCGCAGGTGCTGAAAAAGGCTGCGCAGCAAGCACAACCGGTGATTCTGGAGCCGATCATGGCCGTTGAGGTCACCACGCCCGAGGACTACATGGGCGATGTGATCGGCGATTTGAACTCCCGCCGTGGTCAGATCCAGGCCATGGAGGAGCGGGCAGGTGCACGCGTCGTCAAGGCGCATGTGCCGCTGTCGGAGATGTTCGGCTACGTCGGAGACCTTCGGTCGAAGACCCAGGGCCGGGCGAACTACTCCATGGTGTTCGACTCGTACGCCGAGGTTCCGGCCAACGTGTCGAAGGAAATCATCGCCAAGGCGACGGGTCAGTAACTGACCCGCCGTTCTGGCGGGACCACACAACTGCAAAGATCAACACTGCTTTACAACAAGCACCAACACAGTCCAGGAGGACAACACAGTGGCGAAGGCGAAGTTCGAGCGGACGAAGCCGCACGTCAACATCGGGACCATTGGTCACGTTGACCACGGCAAGACGACGCTGACCGCAGCAATCACCAAGGTTCTGCACGACAAGTACCCCGATTTGAACGAGTCGCGCGCATTCGACCAGATCGACAATGCGCCTGAAGAGCGTCAGCGCGGCATCACGATCAACATCTCCCACGTGGAGTACCAGACCGAGAAGCGTCACTACGCGCACGTCGACGCCCCCGGTCACGCCGACTACATCAAGAACATGATCACCGGTGCCGCCCAGATGGACGGCGCGATCCTGGTAGTCGCCGCGACCGATGGCCCGATGCCGCAGACCCGCGAGCACGTGCTGCTGGCCCGCCAGGTCGGTGTGCCCTACATCCTGGTCGCCCTCAACAAGGCCGACGCGGTCGACGACGAGGAGCTCCTCGAGCTCGTCGAGCTCGAGGTTCGTGAGCTGCTGGCCGCCCAGGAGTTCGACGAGGAAGCCCCCGTGATCAAGGTCTCGGCGCTCAAGGCGCTCGAGGGTGACGAGAAGTGGGTCGAGTCGATCGTTGAGCTGATGGACGCGGTCGACGAGTCGATCCCGGACCCGGTGCGCGAGACCGACAAGCCATTCCTGATGCCCGTCGAGGACGTCTTCACGATCACCGGCCGCGGCACCGTGGTCACCGGTCGTGTGGAGCGTGGCGTCGTCAACGTGAACGAGGAAGTCGAGATCGTCGGCATCCGCCCCGACACCACCAAGACCACGGTCACCGGTGTCGAGATGTTCCGCAAGCTGCTCGACCAGGGTCAGGCCGGTGACAACGTCGGTCTGCTGCTGCGCGGCATCAAGCGTGAGGACGTCGAGCGCGGTCAGGTCGTCGTGAAGCCCGGCACCACCACGCCGCACACCGAGTTCGAGGGTCAGGTCTACATCCTGTCCAAGGACGAGGGTGGCCGGCACACGCCGTTCTTCAACAACTACCGTCCGCAGTTCTACTTCCGCACCACCGACGTGACCGGTGTGGTGACGCTGCCGGAGGGCACCGAGATGGTGATGCCCGGTGACAACACCGACATTTCCGTCAAGCTGATCCAGCCCGTCGCCATGGACGAGGGCCTGCGCTTCGCGATCCGCGAGGGCGGCCGTACCGTCGGCGCAGGCCGGGTCACCAAGATCATCAAGTGATGATCTGATCTAGTACCGCGAAGCGGCGCTCACCTCCGGGTGGGCGCCGCTTTCGTATGCGCGATTGCCTTGTCGAGGACGGATGCGCCACCCTGATGGTGACGTCTGAGTTAACAACAGGTTCGACGATTCTCGTCTCGATCGCGAAGAAATTATCTCGGTCTGTTAATTTGCCTGATTGGCAATTGCCACTAAGTCTGCACTTCACAGTACATTTGAGACGGCTCGTAGCGCCTGCGTCCTGGCCATGATCTGGCGTCACTTCTTAGCCCGTTTCGTCGCGGCGCCGCTCGGTGTAACAGATGCGGCGAATGTGGCGATGAACTCCGCGGAGGTCCTGGTAGGGACCGAAGAAGGGTCGGGTTCATGTTTCGTCAGTTCAGCACTGTCGCCTGCGCCACCGCGGTGGCCGGCGCCGCATTCGTCGGTCTGTCCACCGCCACTGCGTCCGCTGATCCCGCGTGCCCCGATGTGCACTGGATGGGCGCGGCCGGGTCCGGCGAGCGCACCGGCACCGATCTGACGGCCTACAACGGCATGGGCCGGGTGGTGGACGAATCGTTCAACGATCTGTCCTCGCAATTGCAGCACGACGGCCGGACGATGACCGCTGAGGCGGTTGAATATCCGGCGGTGCCGGTGCCGGACCAGGACGGTGGCGTCGGGGAGTGGCTCGGCTTCATGGGGAGCGTCGACGCGGGCGCGAAGGCGCTGGGCGATCAGTACGCGACCTTCGTCGCGCAGTGTCCGACCTCGAAGGTGGTGCTCGCCGGCTACTCACAGGGCGCCATGGTGGTCCACCGGAACCTGCAGGCGCTTGGCGCGAGCCCGAACCTGGCCGCGGTGCTGCTGATCGCCGACGGCGACCGGCGTCCGGATGACCCGACCCTTAACCTCGGCACCGCGAGCGGTATCCCGGAGCGTGGCAAGGGCGTCGCGCAGGATTGGCCGATCCTCGCTCACGCACCGGCACCGCTGACACCGGAGGTGGGCGCCCGCACCATCAGCGTCTGCAATCTCAACGACGCCGTCTGCGACTACAGCGAAGACGCCGACGACTCCGCACCGGCGTACGCGCGGCGGGTCGCCGTGCACACCAGCTACGGTCTGGGCCAGACACAGAAGCTGGACTGGACGGGTCCGCTGTATTTCCTGCTCGGGCCTGCCCCTCAGCCCTCGGCTTCCGAAATCGATACTCGCGCCGTGAACAGCACCACCGCTCCGGCAGACAGCAGCAGCGCCGCGAGCACCAACACGATGGCGTCGACGGCGCCCGGCGGTGACATCCCTTCGCGCTGAAGCATTTCCAGCACGGTTCCCGACACCGCGACGCCGACCCCGGCCAGCGTCACCAAAGCGGTGAGCGTCACGCCTGCGGCCTCGCCCGCCCGCTCAGGCCGGACGACCGCCTGGGTCGCAACCGTCGTGAACGCATAGACCAGGCCGAGTGTGAACCCGCACGCGGTCAGCGCGGGCAGGTACACCGCCCAACCGTTCGACGCTGCCAGCGCCGCCAAAGACACTGCCGCGGCAACGGTCATGGCACCCATCACGAGCACCGGCGGCCTGCTCGCGGCGAGCCGGCCGGCCAACACGCCGCCCAGCGCGGCTCCTGCGGACGGCCCGAGGAACGCCAGGCCCGCGGTCAGCGGATCCAGTCCGCGCACCTGCTGCAGGTAGATCGTCGACAGAAAAATCGTCACACCGTAGGCGACGTTCGCCACGACGCCCGCGACGACAAGCGTGGTGAACCGTGGGTTGCGCATGAGCGACAGGTCGACGAGCGGCCACCGAACGCGGGTCTCGACGACGACGAACGCGACGAGCACAGCAATCGAACAACCAAACGCGACGGCGGTTGGCCCCGACAGCCACCCCCACGCCGGCGCGCGATCAAATGCCAACGTGAACAAGCCGATTCCGACGGTGATCAGCGCCAGCCCCGCGAAATCGATGCGACGCGGCACGGACTCGTCGAACGATTCCGTGACGTAACGCGCACCGATTGTCAGCACGCCCAGCGTCAGTGGCACGTTCAGCCAGAAGATCCACCGCCAGCCGACAGTCTCGGTAAGCAGTCCGCCGACCAGAGGACCCGCCGCATTGCCCAAACCGGCTATGCCGTAAGCCAACCCGATCGCGTGGCTGGCGCGTACGGAGGGAAAGGCGTTCGTCAGCACACTCACCGAAACCGGAAAGATCAGTGCAGCGCCGACGCCCTGCAGGGCACGGAAGACGATGACGAGCGCGGCGGTGGGGGCCAACGCGCACAGCGCCGACGCCAGCCCGAACAGCGCGATGCCCGCGAGCAACGCGCGGCGGCGGCCAAAGATGTCACCGATGCGTCCGGCGGGGACCATGCAAGCGCCAAGGGCCAGCATGTACACGCTGATCACCCATTGCAGATCCGGTGCGGTGGTGTCGAGGTCCAGCGCCATCCGCGGCAGCGCGAGATTCATGGCGAAGTAGTCGAGTTGGACGCAGAACAGTGCCATCGACACGCCCGCCAGGATCCACCGGGAACGCACAGGTTCTTCCGTCGCGGTCACGGCCTGACGATACGGCTCACAACCGGCGGTTTGGCGCTAATCTGACACGCGTAGCTGGCAAACGACAGGAGCGTGGCAGATGTTGGCGCGATATCTCAAGGCCCAAATCATGGTGCTCATCTGTGGCGGTCTCGTCGGGCCCATCTTTCTGGTGGTCTACTTCGCCACGGGGCAGAGCACCTATTTGAAGTGGATGTTCTTCGTGGGCCTGCTGATCACCGCCGCCGACGTGCTCATCGCGTTGGCGCTGGCGAATTTCGGAGCAAAATCCGCGGCCAAGACCCAGGCGCTCGAACAGAACGGCGTGCTGGCGCTGGCCCAGGTCGTCGGCATCCACGAAACCGGAACCCGCATCAACGAACAGCCGTTGGTGAAGATCGACCTGCAGATCTCCGGCCCCGGCATCGCGCCGTTCGCATCCCAGGACCGGGTGATCGCCTCGATCACGCGGTTGCCGATGATCACCAGTCGCAAGTTGGTGGCTCTTGTCGATCCCACCACCAACGAATACCAAATCGATTGGGAGCGAAGCGCATTGGTCGCCGGTGTGATGCCTGCGAACTTCACCATCGCCGAGGACAACCGGACCTACGACCTCAGCGGGCAGGCGGGCCCGTTGATGGAGATTCTGCAGATCCTGAAGGCGAACGGGATCGGACTCAACAACATGATCGATCTGCGCTCGAATCCGTCGGCGCGCGCGCAGGTGCAAGCCGTTGTCCGGCGTGCCGCGGCGGCCCAGCAAGCCCCCGCGGCCCAGGCGCCGGCGGGGGCGCCCGCATACGCCCCCCCGCCCGAACCGACCACCGCGCAGCGCCTGCAGGAACTGGAAACGCTGCGTGCCACCGGCACGATCTCCGAGGACGAGTACAACGCCAAGCGTCAACAGATCTTGTCCGACCTTTAACGTCCAAACCGCAATGCGGTTCACCCGCAGTCGCTTAGGCTTCGTGCGACGCCAAACGAATGCGGTGACGATTCATGACGGCAACGGAGCAGCCTGAAAAGGTAACCGAAAAGGTCAGTCTGCCAACACTGACCGCGATGGTCGTCGGTTCGATGGTCGGGTCCGGTGTCTTTCTGCTGCCGCGCCGGTTCGGCACCGAAACCGGCGTGCTGGGCGCCATCATCGCCTGGACCATCGCAGGCACCGGAATGTTGATGCTGGCCTTCGTCTTTCAGCGGTTGGCGATGCGCAAGCCGGACCTGGATGCAGGCATCTTCGCCTACGCCAAGGCGGGATTCGGCGACTACATGGGCTTCAACTCGGCGATCGGCTTCTGGGCATCGGCGTGTGCAGGCAACACCTCCTACTGGGTGCTGATCACCGCGACGCTCAGCGCGTTGATACCGGGCTTCGGCGCAGGCGATACCGTGCTCGCGGTCGTGGTGTCGGCCGTGGGGGTGTGGCTGTTCGCCTTCCTCGTCATGCGCGGGGTCAGGGACGCGGCGGTGATCAACTACATCGTCACCATTGCCAAAGTTGTGCCGATACTGGTGTTCATCGTGATCGCGATCGTCGCGTTCAAGGCCGACGTCTTTGCGGACAACTTCTGGGGCGACAAGGATTACTCGTCGGCGTCCGTATTCGACCAGGCGACCGGCACCATGTTGATCACGGTGTTCGTGTTCCTGGGCATCGAAGGCGCGACCGTGTACTCGCGGATGGCGCGCAAACGTGAGGATGTCGGGCGCGCGACCGTCATTGGATTTCTCAGTGTGCTCGCCGTTTTCGCGATGGTCACGTTGGTGTCGTATGGCGTGATGCCACAGGGCCAATTGGCGGGGGTCAGCCAGCCGTCCATGGCATCGGTATTGGAGTCGATCGTCGGGCCGTGGGGGTCGATCTTCATCCGCGTCGGCGTCATCGTTTCGGTGTTGGGCGCCTATCTTGCATGGACCCTGATGGCCGCCGAGATCCTCTACATTCCCGCCAGGTCCGAGGACATGCCGCGATTTTTGGCGCGTACCAACAGTCACGGCGCACCGGTGATCGCGCTCATCATGGCCTCGGGCCTGGTTTCACTGTTGTTGGTGGCGCTGCTGTTCGCCGCGGACGCGCTCGACTTCATGCTGGATCTGACCGCAGCGCTATCCCTCATCCCGTATTTCCTGGCCGCGGCCTACGCGCTGAAGTTGACGCTCACGCGTGAGACTTACGGTGACAAATCCTCGCTGGTGCCGGACATGATCGTTGCCGCCGTGGCCACGGCGTACACGCTGTTCCTGCTCTACGCGGCGGGCTTCGACAAGCTGTTGCTGTCCTGCATCCTCTATGCACCCGCGGCCGCACTCTTTTTCAAGGCGCGCCGAGAACGCGGTCTGCGAGTCTTCACCCCCATCGAGGCGGTGCTGTTCGGCGTGATCGTCCTCGGGGCGGTGGCGGGTGTGGTGTCTTTGGCAACCGGCGCGATCGAGATATAGCGCTTAGGCGCGGGAAGGAGCGAGGTGACGACTGCGGCTGCCGCGTATGGCGTTCACTCTGAAGTCGGCAAGCTACGCAAGGTTCTGGTGTGCTCACCCGGCCTGGCACACGAGCGGCTCACCCCGACCAATTGCGACGATCTGTTGTTCGACGACGTGCTGTGGGTGCAGAACGCGCGTCGCGACCACTTCGATTTCATCGACAAGATGCGGGAGCGCGATGTCGAGGTCGTCGAACTGCACGATGTGCTGACCGAGACGATGCAGGATCCCGCCGCCAAGGCGTGGCTGCTCGATCGCAAGATCGTGCCCAACGAGGTGGGGCTCGGGCTGGTCGACGACACCCGTGGCTACCTGGACTCACTCGCGCCGCGGCAGCTGGCCGAGTTGCTGATCGGCGGGATGTCGACCCGCGACCTGCCCAAGGAACTGCAATCCGGGTACCGTGCTTTGGCCCGCGAAAGCACCGGCGTCACAGAGTATTTGATGCCGCCGCTGCCCAACACCCTGTACACCCGCGACACCACCTGCTGGATATACGGTGGCCTGACGCTCAACCCGCTGTTCTGGCCTGCGCGCCACGACGAGACGTTGCTGATGAAGGCGATCTACGAATTCCATCCCGACTTCGTCGGCTCCAAGGTCTGGTGGGGAGATCCCGAAACGTCGTGGGGGATGGCCACATTCGAGGGCGGCGACGTGCTGGTGCCCGGTAACGGCGTGGTGATCATCGGGATGAGCGAACGCACATCGCGCCAGGCGATCACACAGGTTGCGTCGAGGCTGTTCGCAGAGGAGGCCGCGACTCAGGTGATCGTCGCGGGCATGCCGAAGCTTCGGGCGGCGATGCATCTGGACACCGTCTTCACCTTCGCCGACCGTGATGTGGTGACCATCTATCCCGGCATCGTTGACGCGCTGCAGACGTTCGTGCTGCATCCCAGCGACAACGACATCAGCGTTGACGTGGAAGAGGCGACCAAACCGTTCGTCGAAGTGGTGGCCGCCGCGCTCGGGGTCGGCAAACTGCGGGTCGTCGAGACCGGCGGAACCGCCTACGACTCGGAGCGACAACAGTGGGACAGCGGCAACAACCTGGTCGCCGTCGAACCAGGCGTGGTGTTCGCCTATGACCGCAACACCCACACCAACACGCTGCTGCGCCGGGCCGGAATCGAGGTGATCACCATCGTCGGCGCCGAACTCGGCCGTGGGCGCGGCGGCGGCCACTGCATGACCTGTCCGCTGATCCGCGACCCGGCCTGACAGGCGTACTAGAACACGTTCCAGTTCTGCTGTTAGCCTGGGCCGCAGGCTCACGAAAGGAGCAGCGGTGACGGGTTCGAACGGCAGCCTGGACGGGCGAGTGGCATTCATCACCGGGGCAGCGCGCGGTCAGGGGCGGGCACATGCGATTCGGCTGGCCACCGAGGGTGCCGACATCATCGCGGTCGACGTCTGCGGCCCGATCTCGGAGACCATCACCTACCCGCTGGCCACTTCGGAGGAACTGGCCGAGACGGTGGCCGCGGTGGAAGCCACCGGCCGCAAGGTGCTGGCCAGGGAGGTCGACATCCGCGACCTGGCCGCCCTGCAGCAGGTGGTCGCCGACGGTGTCGAACAGTTCGGCCGCCTCGATGTCGTCGTCGCCAACGCAGGCGTGCTGAGCTGGGGCCGGATGTTCGAGATGTCCGAAGAGCAGTGGGACACCGTCATCGACGTCAACCTCAACGGCACGTGGCGGACCATCCGGGCGGCGGTGCCCGCGATGATCGAAGCGGGCAACGGAGGGTCGATCATCGTCGTCAGTTCGTCGGCGGGTTTGAAGGCCACGCCGGGTAACGGCCACTACTCCGCGTCCAAGCACGGGGTGGTGGCGCTGACCAACGCGCTGGCGATCGAAGTCGGGGAGTACGGGATTCGCGTCAACTCGATCCACCCGTATTCGATCGACACACCGATGGTTGAGAAGGACGCGATGATGGCGATCTTCGCCAAGTATCCGCAATACCTGCACAGCTTCGCGCCGATGCCCTACCACCCGGTGAACCACGAGGGGAAGAAGGGGCTGCAGGAATTCATGACCGCCGAAGAGGTGTCCGACGTCGTTGCGTGGTTGGCCGGTGACGGGTCCAGGACGATCTCCGGTAGCCAGATCGCCGTCGACCGCGGCACCATGAAGTACTAGCCCGGCAGCACCAGCACCGGGACGGGGCTGTGCCGCAGGATCTTCGAGCCCCGCGAACCCAGGAACACCCGCGCGATGCCGCCCGCAGGCGAGGTGCCGATCGCGAGCAGGTCACCGTCCTGCCAGTCCGCCGCGTCCAGCGCGTCGGCCCAATTGTTGCCGGTGACCACCTGCAAATCGACGTTCTCGCCGACCACACCGTCGGTCTTCAACTGCGCCAATGTCTTCCGGGCATGTGACGCCAGTTGTTCGAGAATGGAGTCCTCGGCGCTGAGCCCGACCTCCGGCGGATACATGGTGCGGCCACGAACCGCGAACGTGACCACCCGCATCGGCACGTTGAGCCGCTCGGCCAGCGCCGTTACGCGTTGCACGACGTGCAGTGTCTCCGGGGTGCCGGGATACGCCGCGGTGATCCGCGTCAGCCCACCGGATTTCGAGCCGCGGTAACCGCGAGGCGCGATGGCCATCGGCACCGGCGACGAGTGCAACAGGCTGTCAGCCGTCGATCCGATCACCACCTGGCCGAGCCTGCCCTCGGACGCCGAGCCCAGCACGAGCAACTCCGGCGCGAGTTCCGCCGCCGCCTCCATCAACCCGCCAGAGGCGGAGCGGTGCGCCACCGTGTGGTAGTTGACGTCGACACCGCCGCCGACCGCACCGATGAACTCCTCCGCCTGCTTCGCCGAATTCATCGCCAATTGTTCTGCGTACTGGGAGAATTCGGCGTCGACGCGGGCCAGCGACGGAATCATCCACGGTCGCGGTACGACGGTGACGATGGTCAGCGTCGTGTTCAGCGCCCTGGCCGCCTCGACGGCGAGGTGCAGTGGTGCGCGGCCCCCCTTGCCCGCGAGGTAGCCGACGACGACGGTCACGGCTCATCCTTGTGCGGGGTGACGAAATGGTGATCTGCCGGATGATCGACGAACATGACATCGTCGTCGCCGGGCACCGCGGTGGGAATGTAGCCGTCCGCGGCTCCGGCATTGAGCGCACTGTGGTGTCGGCCCCAGGCCAGGTAGAACAGCAGCACGGCCCCCACACAGCCGCCGAATACCAGCCACGTCTCCCAGCGCAGACCAGACAGGATCCACACGCACGCGGCGACGGCGAGTACCGGCGTCACCGGATACCCGGGAACCTTGAACGGCCGCTCCAGATTCGGCTCGCGTTTCCGCAGGATGATCACGCCGATCGACACCACGCTGAATGCGACCAAGGTGCCGATCGACACCGCGTCCAACAGCCAGTTCAGCGGGACGAACCCGGCCAGGATCGCCGTGACGACCGCGACGATGATCGTGTTGTTCACCGGGGTCATCGTCCGCGGGTTCACCTTGGCGAACATCGAGGGCAACAGTCCGTCGCGACCCATCGCGAACAGGATCCTGGTCTGCCCGTACAGCACGACAAGCGTCACAGAGAAGATCGAAATCACAGCGCCCGCAGCCAGAATCGTGCTGGCCCAGGTGCCGCCGGTGATGTTCTCCAGGATGACCGACAGCCCGGCCTCGGACTGTTCGTCCGAACCGAACTCCGCTGCGTCCTGGGTGCCGAGACCTGCAAACGCCACCAGGATGTAGAAGCTGGTGACGACGATGAGCGCGGCGATGATGGCCCGCGGCATCGTCTTCTGCGGATTCTTGACTTCATCGCCTGCCGTCGAGACCGCGTCAAGGCCAATGAACGAGAAGAAGATCATGCTCGCCGCCGCGGTGATGCCCGAGAAGCCCTTGTCCCAGAACCCCTGGAAGTGGTCGGCGTTGAAGGCCGTCAGCGCGATGACGATGAACATCGCAAGCACGCCCAGCTTGATGACCACCATGATGCTGTTGACGAGGGCCGACTCGCTGGCACCGCGGATCAGCAGCAGCGCGCACATGAAAATCAGCAGGACGGCCGGCAGGTTCACGATGCCGGGGGTGGAGTCCCACGGCGCCGCCGTGAGCGCCTGCGGCAACTGCCAGCCGAACAGGTTGTCCATCAACTTGTTGACGTATCCGCTCCAACCCACCGCGACCGCGGAGATCGAAACGCCGTATTCAAGTAGCAGACATGCCGCGACGCCCATCGCGACGAACTCGCCGAGCGTGGTGTAGGCGTACGAATAGGTTGACCCCGACACGGGTACCGACGAGGCCATCTCGGCGTAACAGAGCGCCGAAAGACCGGCGGCGATCGCCGCGATGACGAACGAGATGAGCACGGCGGGGCCCGCTTCGGGCACCGCCGCCGACAGCACGAAGAAGATGCCGGTGCCCACCGTCGCGCCGACGCCGAACATCGTCAGCTGAAAAGTGCCGATACTTCGCTTGAGGTGATCGGAGGCGCCGTGCGCGACCGGGGCGCCGGCAACGGGCCTGCGCCGCGTCAGTTGTTCGGAGAAGCTTGACGATGGAGCGGTCATGGCGCCTCCTGCGGAGCCTAGATTGAACTACAACTCAAGTGTGGACCTGTGTCCGCCAAAACTTGGGCGAACTGATCAATCGCCCACTCGATCTCCTCGGCCGTGATGACAAGCGGCGGAGCAAACCTCAGCGTCGAGCCGTGCGTGTCCTTGACCAGCACGAAGCGCTCGGCCAACTTCATGCTGATCTGTTTCCCGGTGGCCAGGGACGGGTCGATGTCGACGCCCGCCCACAGGCCCATGCCGCGCACCGCGACCACACCATGGCCGATGAGTCCGCGCAGCCGTGCGTGCAGCACCTCACCCAATTGCGCTGCGCGGGTCTGGAATTCACCGCGCTGCAGCATGCCGACCACAGTCGTTCCGATCGCGGCTGCCAACGGGTTGCCCCCGAACGTCGAACCGTGCTCGCCGGGGTGCAACACCTCGAGGATGTCCCGGTTTGCCACCACGGCCGACACCGGAACCACGCCGCCGCCAAGGGCTTTGCCGAGCAGATAAATATCGGGAACCACTGACCAGTGCTCGCACGCGAACGTCCGTCCGGTGCGGGCCAGGCCGGACTGGATCTCGTCGGCGATCATCAACACGTTGTGCTCGGTGCACAGTGCGCGCACCCGCGGCAGGTAATCGTCGGGGGGCACGATGATGCCAGCCTCGCCCTGGATGGGCTCGATCAGCACCGCGACGGTGTCGTCGTCGATGGCGGCGGCCAGCGCATCGGCGTCACCGAACGGCACCGCACGGAAGCCGGGGGTGTAGGGGCCGAACCCGCGGCGCGCGGTCTCGTCGTCGGAGAAGCTGATGATCGTGGTGGTGCGACCGTGGAAGTTGTTGTGCGCCACGATGATGTTGCCTCGTCCTGCGGGGACGCCCTTCACGTCGTGCCCCCATTTGCGGGCCACCTTGATGCCACTCTCGACGGCCTCGGCGCCGCTGTTCATCGGCAGCACCATCTGCTTGCCGCACAGTGTGGCCAAGGCCTCGCAGAACGGTCCCAGCCGGTCGGAGTGGAAGGCCCGGCTGACCAGTGTCACGGCGTCCAGTTGCGCGTGTGCGGCTGCGATGATCTCCGGATTGTGGTGCCCGAAGTTGACTGCCGAGTACGCGGCCAGGCAGTCGAGGTAGCGGCGTCCCTCGACGTCGGTGATCCATGCGCCCTCGGCGCTGGCCGCCACCACCGGCAGCGGAGAGTAGTTGTGCGCGACGTAGCGATTGTCGAGGTCGATCGCGGTGTCGGTCGCCGTCATGGAATCCAGAATGGTCACGGATGTACCTCCAGCGTGCAGCATTTGACGGACCCGCCGCCCTTGAGCAGTTCGGACAAATCGACACCGACGGGCCGGAATCCGGCGTGGCGCAGTTGCTCGGCGAAGCCGGTGGCGGCGGCAGGCATCACCACGTTCAGACCGTCGGACACCACGTTGAGGCCCAGCACATCGGCGTCGGCGGCGGCGACCACGATCGCGTCGGGGAACAACTCGCGCAGCTTCGCGTGGGCGGCGGCGCTGAACGCGGGCGGGTAGTAGGCGATGGTGGTGTCGTCGAGCACCGCGAGCGCGGTGTCGAGGTGGTAGAAGCGCGGATCGACCAACTCGAGGCTCACCACGGGCATCTGGACGTGTGCCGCGATCTCGGCGTGAGCTTCGATTTCGGTGCGAAAGCCGTAGCCCGCCAACACGATCGAGCCGACGACGAGCAGGTCGCCCTGGCCCTCGTTGACGTGCCGGGTGTGCGCGGGCTCAAAGCCGTGGCGCGTCATCCACTCGGCGTAGGCGGCCGACTCACCCGCGCGCTGCGGATAGGCGAACTTGGCGACTACCGCTTTGCCGTTCACCAGCAGGCCGCCGTTGGCGGCGTAGACCATGTCCGGGAGGCCGGAGACGGGCTCGACCAACTCCACGGTGTGGCCGAGTTCCTTGTATGTCTGCCGCAGTGTCTCCCACTGATTCAGGGCGACGTGGGTGTCGACCGATGTCGAGGTGTCCATCCACGGATTGATGGCGTACTCCACCGCAAAGAAAGTGGGCGCCGTCATGGCGTAGTGGCGAGGGCGCGGCGCGCGCGAAGTCGTCATGATTCAACGGTATAAGCGCTGCTTTTTGCAATCAATCGCCGTTTATTGCGTGTCGACCAACGATATGTTGTGCCAAACTGAAAATCGCGTCGGTTTGTTGTGTGGAGGTGGTCATGGAGCGGTTGGACGAGACGGACGAGCGGATTCTGGCCGAATTGGCCGAGGACGCCAGGGCCACCTACGCCGAGATCGGCCAGCGGGTGAACCTGTCCGCGCCCGCGGTCAAACGGCGGGTCGACCGCATGCTTGACAACGGGGTCATCCGCGGCTTCACCACCGTCGTCGACCGCAGCGCGCTGGGCTGGAACACCGAGGCCTACGTGCAGGTGTTCCGGCACGGCACGATCGCCCCCGACGAGTTGCGGAAGGCCTGGATCGACATTCCCGAGGTGGTCAGCGCCGCAACGGTCACCGGCACCGCCGACGCGATGCTGCACGTGTTGGCCCGCGATATGCAGCATCTGGAGGAGGCCCTGGAGCGAATCCGGGCGGCCGCCGACGTCGAGCGCAGCGAAAGCATTGTGGTGCTCACCAACATCATCGACAGGATGCGCGGCTAAGAGGTCAACCACAGGGTGGCGGACACAACGGTAAGGGCATCGTGTAAGAACTGCCCATGAGCATCAGTGGGGGCATCGTGATCGTCGGTGGCGGACTGGCCGCCGCGCGCACCGCCGAGCAACTGCGCCGCTCCGAATACACCGGACCGATCACCATCGTCAGCGACGAGGACCACCTGCCGTACGACCGGCCGCCGCTGTCCAAGGAAGTGCTGCGCGCCGAGACCGACGACGTCACCCTCAAGCCCGCCGAGTTCTACGCCGAACAGGACATCACCCTGCTGCTCGGCAACGGCGCCAGCTCGGTGGACACCGAAGCGAAGACGGTGGCCCTGGCGGACGGCAGCCTCGTCGAGTACGACGAGGTGATCATCGCAACCGGGTTGGTGCCCAAGCGAATTCCGTCCTTCCCCGATCTACCGGGCATCCACGTGCTTCGGAATTTCGACGAGAGCCTCAAGCTGCGCAAGGAGGCCGGCTCCGCGCGCACCGCCGTCGTCGTCGGCGCGGGCTTCATCGGCTGTGAGGTGGCGGCCAGCCTGCGCAAGCTGGGCGTGGACGTCGTCCTCGTGGAACCGCAACCGGCGCCGTTGGCGTCTGTCCTCGGCGAGCGGATCGGCGAGTTGGTGGCGCGACTGCACCGCGCCGAGGGCGTCGACGTGCGCTGCGGTGTCGGGGTGGCCGAGGTGCTCGGCACCGCGAAGGTCGAGAAGGTCAGGCTCAGCGACGGCACCGAACTCGATGTGGACCTCGTTGTCGTCGGCATCGGCTCACATCCGGCCACCTCGTGGCTGGAGGGCACCGGCATCGAGGTCGACAACGGTGTGGTCTGCGACGAGCACGGCCGCGCCAGCGCACCGCACGTGTGGGCGATCGGCGACGTCGCGTCCTGGCGTCATCCGGTGGGACATCAAGTGCGCGTTGAGCATTGGAGCAACGTCGCCGACCAGGCGCGGGTGCTGGTGCCCGCGATGCTTGGCAAGGATGCACCCGGCGCAGTTTCGGTCCCGTACTTCTGGAGCGATCAGTACGACGTGAAGATCCAATGCCTCGGCGAACCGGAGGCCACCGACACCGTCCACGTCGTCGAGGACGACGGGCGCAAGTTTCTTGCGTTCTACGAACGCGACGGCGTGGTCGCCGGCGTCGTTGGCGGCGGCATGCCCGGCAAGGTGATGAAGGTGCGGTCCAAGATCGCCGCGGGCGCGCCGATCGCCGACGTCCTCGGCTAGAACTCGCCGAGGTAGAAGCGGGTGCCCTGGTCGTCGGTGCACTGCGCGGACATGCCGTAGGACTGCTGCGACGGCTCGTCGATGACGGTGCCGCCCGCTTCGCTAACCCGGGCCACCGCGGCGTCGATGTCGGCGACGGTCCACATCGGCACCGTCACCGCGGCGTCGCTGCCACCGGCGACGCCCGCCATCGGGTGCGTCTGCGCAATGGCCCACCCGTCCTCGATGCGGCCGGGTTCGAATGTCCAGTACAACACCTGACTGTAGAACGCCTTGAAGGCCGCCGAGTCCGGTACCTCGTAGGTGATATACGAAAGTTCGCCTGGCCCAGTGCCGTTGAGCGCCGGCCGCGGCTGGCCGGGGTTGGGTTGGAAGACGGCGAACGACGTGCCGTGCGAATCGGTCGCGCCACACAACGTGCCGAAGTCGAAGTGCTCGAGTTCATCGACCGTTCCGCCGCCGTCGGCGATCGCCTGCCGTGCGGCCGCGAGGTCAGCCACCGCATACGCGCAGAACAGGGTCGGCGGAACATCGACGGAGAAGATCCCGATGCGTTGCGTGGTGTTCGTGACCTGATTAGTGGCGGGGTCGTAGGTCCAGCCCAGCACATGGCCGTAGAACGCCGCGGCGCGATCGGCATCCGGCGTCCACACCGACACGTAGCCGACGTCGCCGTGCTGGATCTGCAGCGGCGCGCCGGTGACCGGCCCACTGAGCATCCAACGATGCCCGAACGGGTCGACGATCGTCGCGTTGCGCGCGCCGTGGTTCTCGTAGGGCTCCCGCTGTACCTGCGCCCCACGGTCGCGGGCACGTGCCAGCGTGGCGTCGGTATCGACGACATGCAGCATCAGGCTCACTGACGTCGCCTGTGGGACAGGTGCTTTCAAACCCAACTCGGGATACTCGTCGGCGAGATAGAGCACACCGTCGCCGATCGCAAGCTCGGCATGCCCGATGCGGCCGTCGTCCATCTCGAACGGCTCGCCCAGAACGGCTGCGCCGAAGACGTCGGCATACCAAGCGATGGCCTCCCGCGCATTGCCGACCGACAGGTACGGCAATGCAGCGGGGCGCGGGGCGGCTGGCTGGTTGAGTTCGGCGATGGCGGTGTCGGTGCCACTCATGACGACTCCTTGCGTTCGATTGGGTTGTGCCTCAAACAAAGTCACTGCGTCTTCCAGGCGTGCCCGCAGTCGGGCCGCGAACGCCGCGTCGGGCTGAACCGGAGTCTCGTCGGCATGCAGCACGGTCAGCGGATCGTGGCTGTTGTTCATGGCCGCCCTCCATCCGGCTGCGGATAGTGCGATCTGAACGCGCGCCGGGCCCGCACCAGCAGCGCCTCGGTGGCGTGCACGGTGCGGCCGATCAACTCGGCGCATTCGGGCACTGAGCAGTCGTCCATATAGCGCAGCGCCAGCACCGTGCGGTGCTGCTCAGGAAGCCTGGCAAGAACGCTCTCGGCGACGATGCGGTCCAGTTCGGCGTCCCAGTCGTCGGTGGGGACCGGTTCGGGCAGCTCAGCCACCGGGGTGCTGAACCGGTCGTGTCGACGCCGGTAATGGTCGGCGAGCTTGTGCCGTGCGACGCCGAGCAGCCACGGCAGGCTGATCGGCAGCGGAGTGTCCTTGCGGGCGGCGTCCATGGCCGCCAGAAAGGTCTCCGACGTCAGGTCCTCGGCCGTCCCGCGGTCGCCGCAGCGTCTGACGAAGTAGCCGTACACGACCGGCAGTGCATCGTCGTACAGCGCCAGCAGGGTCCGCGGAGCGTCGTTGCCATCCGGTTCGGCGCTCACGCCCTTATCGTCGCCGCACGGGCGTGAACTCCGACGCCCGACTCAAGAATTTTTTCCGCGGATCCCGGGCTCCAGCGCCGACAGACCGTCGCTGACGGTGTCGAATGCCTGCCCCAGTGCCTGTGCCAGCGACACGGACTCGTCGGCCAGCCAGTGTTCGTAGGCTGAGAGCGCCACGCCGAGCATCGTCCACGCCACCGTCTGGGGGACCAGGTCTTCCGCCTTGCCGCCCAACCGCTTTGCGACGAACGCAGCGACGACTGCCCGCCAACCGGCGTACATCGTCATCGAGTAGGCCTGCAGCGCAGCGGTTTGCAGGATCACACGCATCCGCTGCCGATGCCGGGCCGTCTCCTGCTCGTCAAAGCTGTTGAACGCCAGCAGCGCTGTGCGCAGCGCCTCGTTGATCGGCACGTCAGGGTTCAGGTGCTCGAGCAGGTCGCGCATGTGAGCCAGATGCGCGTCGAAGTCGCCCCACGGCAATGCGTTCTTGGACGGGTAGTATCGAAACAGGGTGCGGCGGGCGATTCCGGAAGCCTCGGCGACATCGTCGACGCTGACCTCGTCGAAGCCCCGTGCCGAGAACAGATCGATGGCCACGTTGGAGATGTGGTCGGGCGTCGTCGAGCGTCGCCGGCCCACCCGGTGTCCGGATTCCTGCCTCGCCACCACCGCGCCCTTCCATTTCGGCACTCGATGCCATATTCTTGCGATCTCGCTCACAATTGTCGAGACACTGTGACTGGAAAGGCGCGCTTGATGGAACCGAATCAGCAGGTTGAAACCGAAGAGCTCGTCACCGAGACCCTGGTTGAAGAGGTGTCGATCGACGGGATGTGCGGGGTCTACTGACCGTGGCGACGCCTGCCGCGGGGTTCAATCCTGACCTGAGCTGGCGGTTGCACCGTCAGGTGGCGGTGCGGCCCGAGCCGTTCGGCGCACTCCTCTACCACTTCGGGACGCGCAAGCTGTCGTTCCTCAAGAACCGCACGATTGTCGAGGTGGTCACGTCGCTTGACCACCACCTCGACGCTCGAGCGGCGTGCCGGGCCGCCGGAATCGACGATGCGCGGCAGGCGCCGTATCTACACGCACTCGGCGTGCTGGCCGAGTCCAAGATGCTCGTATCGGGAGAAGCATGACAGTCGCACCCGTACCCCGGCTGGTCGAGCAGTTCGAGCGTGGCCTCGACGCGCCGATCTGTTTGACGTGGGAGCTCACGTACGCCTGCAATCTGGCGTGTGTGCACTGCCTGTCATCGTCCGGCAAGCGCGATCCGCGTGAGCTGACCACCCGGCAGTGCAAGGACATCATCGACGAGCTCGAGCGGATGCAGGTGTTCTACGTCAACATCGGTGGCGGCGAACCGACTGTGCGGTCTGACTTCTGGGAGCTCGTGGACTATGCCACCGCGCACCACGTGGGCGTGAAGTTCTCCACCAACGGTGTCCGGATCACCCCGGAGATCGCAAAGCGGCTTGCCGCAAGCGATTACGTCGACGTACAGATCTCGCTGGACGGGGCGACCGCTGAGGTCAACGACGCCGTGCGCGGCCATGGCTCGTTCGCAATGGCGACGCGGGCGTTGGAGAACCTCGCTGAGGCCGGCTTCAAAGATGCGAAGATCTCGGTCGTCGTGACCCGGCACAACGTCGACCAGTTGGACGACTTCGCCGCTCTTGCAGCGCGTTACGGCGCGACGCTGCGGATCACCCGATTGCGGCCGTCGGGACGTGGCGCCGACGTGTGGGATGAACTGCATCCGACCGCCGAGCAGCAGGTGCGGCTCTACGACTGGCTGGTCGCCAAGGGGGAGCGGGTGCTCACCGGCGACTCGTTCTTCCACCTGTCCGGCCTGGGTGAGCCCGGAGCGCTCGCCGGGCTGAACCTGTGCGGCGCAGGGCGCGTGGTCTGTCTGATCGACCCGGTCGGTGACGTATACGCGTGCCCGTTCGCCATACACGATCGGTTTCTGGCTGGAAACATCCTGTCGGACGGCGGTTTTCGCAATGTCTGGCAGAACGCGCCGCTGTTCCGCGAGCTTCGCGAGCCGCAGTCGGCAGGTGCCTGCAGCAGCTGCGGACACTATGACAGCTGTCGAGGTGGGTGCATGGCCGCCAAGTTCTTCACCGGTCTGCCGCTGGACGGGCCGGACCCTGAATGCGTGCAGGGCTACGGCGCACCCGCATTAGCCCAAGACAGGGTCAAGCCGAAGTCAAGCGTCGACCACTCACGCAGCCAGCCTGTGATGCTGAAACTGCTGACCAAGCCGCCCGCCCGGCTGTGCAATGAAAGTCCGGTGTGAGTCATGGCACGCGACAAATGGTTCGAAACCGTCGCCATCGCGCAGGAGCGGGCGCGCAAGCGCCTCCCGAAATCCGTCTACGGGGCGTTGGTCGCAGGCAGTGAAAAAGGCCTGACCGTCAACGGAAACGCCGACGCGTTCGGCGAGCTCGGTTTCGCCCCGCATGTCATCGGCGCGCTCGAGAAGCGCGATATGGCGACAACGGTGATGGGGCAAGAGATTTCGATGCCGGTGGTGATCTCGCCGACGGGTGTGCAGACCGTCCATCCCGACGGTGAAGTCGCCGTCGCGATGGCGGCAGCGGCCAGGGGCACCGCGATGGGGTTGTCGTCGTTTGCCAGCAAGCCCATCGAAGAGGTCATCGCCGCCAACCCGAAGCTGTTCTTCCAGGTGTACTGGCTTGGTGGTCGCGACGCGATCGCCGCGCGGGTGCAACGTGCGCGGGAGGCAGGCGCCGTCGGCTTGATCGTCACCACCGACTGGAGCTTCTCGCACGGTCGCGACTGGGGCAGCCCCAAGATCCCCGAGAAGATGAGCCTGGGCACCGTCGTGTCGATGCTGCCCGAACTGGTCAGCAGGCCCCGCTACTCGATGCAGTGGGCGAAAAACATCCGGCCGCCGGACCTCTGTGTGCCCAATCAGGCGGCGCGTGGCGAGAGCGGGCCGCCGTTCTTCCAGGCCTACGGCGAGTGGATGGGCACGCCCCCGCCCACCTGGGAGGACATCGCGTGGCTGCGCGAGCTGTGGGGCGGACCTTTCATGCTCAAGGGCGTGATGCGCGTCGACGACGCCAAACGTGCTGTGGATGCCGGTGTTTCGGCGATCTCGGTGTCCAACCACGGCGGCAACAACCTGGATGGCACGCCCGCGTCAATAAGGGCGCTGCCCGCGATCGCGGAAGCGGTCGGCGGGGATGTCGAGGTGCTGCTGGACGGGGGCGTGCGCCGCGGCAGCGATGTGGTCAAAGCGCTGGCGCTCGGTGCGCGGGCCGTCATGATCGGTCGCGCCTACCTGTGGGGCCTGGCCGCCAACGGTCAAGCCGGGGTCGAGAACGTGCTCGACATCCTTCGAGGCGGCATCGATTCGGCGTTGCGGGGGCTGGGGCGCGCGTCGGTCCACGATCTTGTTGCCGACGATGTGCTGGTGCCGCCGGGGTTCACCCGGGCGCTCGGCGTCCCCCCGGCGTCCGACTCCTGACCTGCAACCCGGGTCAGGGCCGAATGCCCTGGTACAGGCGTGGCGCAGGGGGCTGGCGTGGCTGGCCTTCGCCTGCTGAGAAAAGATCGCGGAAATCAATTGCTGCGCATGCGCCAACAATTGGCGCACGCCAGGCGAATTCGGCCTACCATCGGCGGGTGGCTTTCCCCACCGAGCTCGCGAACTCCGCGTCGAGGCAGCTTCAGGGCACGTCGCCCGCGTTGATCATCCCGGTGGGTTCGGTGGAACAGCACGGTCCTCACCTGCCGCTGGACACCGACACGCGCATCGCCGAGTTTGTCGCCCGTTCTGTTGCCGACCGACTGTCGAGATCGGATGAATCCAACTGGACGCTGGCGCCCGCGATCGGGTACGGGGCCAGCGGAGAGCACGAAGGCTTCCCCGGCACGGTATCCATCGGCACGTCGGCGCTGCGGCTGCTGCTCGTCGAGTTCGGCCGGTCCGCGTCGCGGTGGGCGTCGCGCCTGGTCTTCGTCAACGGCCACGGCGGAAACGTCGAGGCGCTCGCGGCCGCGGTGGCGTTGCTTCGATACGAGGGCCGCGACGCGGGCTGGTGTTCGTGCACCGCGAAGAACGCCGATGCACACGCGGGCCACACCGAAACCTCTGTATTGCTTTGTATTTCGCCGGCAGCTGTGCGCATCGAAGAGCGGTTAGCCGGCAACCGCGAGCCGTTGTCGCAGTTGATGCCACAGCTGCGCGAAGGCGGTGTCGCTGCCGTCAGCGACCTCGGTGTCCTCGGTGACCCGACGACCGCCACGGCCGAGGAAGGTGAACGGATCCTCGCCGAGATGGTGGTCGCGTGTCTGCAACGCATCATCCGGTGGGCGCCGGACCGCGACGGGATGTTGACATGACGGGGCCGCGTCTGCCCGACGGCTTCGCCGTCCAGGTCGACCGCAGGGTGAAGGTGCTCGGTGAGGGCTCCGCCCTCCTCGGCGGCTCGCCGACCAGGCTGCTGCGCCTCGCACCGGCTGCCCAGACCATGCTCAACGGCGGCAGGCTGGAGGTCCACGACGCGGTCAGCGCGCAACTCGCGCGCACTCTGCTCGACGCCACCGTCGCGCATCCGCGCCCGGCTAGTGGCCCGTCGCACCGCGATGTCACCGTGGTTATCCCCGTGCGGGACAACATGACTGGCTTATTGCGACTGGTCGGTACACTGCGCGGCATGCGCGTGGTGGTCGTGGACGACGGCTCGTACCTGCCGGTGCAGCACGGCGACTTCGTCGACATGCACTGTGACATCCAGGTGCTGCGGCACGCCCGCAGCAAGGGCCCCGCAGCGGCGCGTAACACCGGCCTGGCGGCGTGCAGCACGGACTTCGTGGCGTTCCTGGACTCTGACGTGGTACCGCGGCGCGGGTGGCTCGAAGCGCTTCTGGGGCACTTCTGCGACCCCGCCGTCGCGCTTGTCGCACCGCGGATCGTGGGTCTGCGGCAGGCCGACAACCTGGTGGCACGTTACGAGGCGGTGCGCTCGTCACTGGACCTGGGACTGCGTGAAGCGCCGGTGGTGCCCTACGGGACGGTCTCCTACGTCCCCAGCGCCGCCATCATCTGCCGGCGCTCGGTGCTCAAGGAATTGGGCGGCTTCGACGAGACGCTCAAGTCCGGAGAAGACGTCGACCTGTGCTGGCGCTTCATCGAAGCAGGCGCGCGACTGCGGTACGAGCCGATCGCGTTAGTAGCGCATGATCACCGCACGCAGGTGCGAGATTGGTTCGTGCGCAAGGCTTTTTACGGTGAGGCAGCCGCGCCGCTGTCGATCCGGCACCCCGGCAAGACCGCGCCGTTGGTGATCTCCGGATGGACGCTGGTGGTGTGGATCCTGCTCGCGATGGGCTCGGGAATCGGCTACCTGGCGTCGATGGTCGTCGCGGCGATCACCGGCCGTCGCATCGCGAACTCGCTGAGCACCGTCGAGACGGAGCCCAAGGAGGTGGCGGTGGTCGCCGCGCACGGCCTGTGGTCGGCCGCCCTGCAGTTGGCCTCCGCGATCTGCAGGCACTACTGGCCCGTCGCGTTGATCGCCGCACTGATGTCCCGGCGATGCAGGCAGGTGGTGCTCGTGGCGGCGGCGATCGACGGCGTCGTCGATTGGATCACCCGCAACGGCAACGTCGACGACGACACCAAACGGGTCGGGCTGCTCACCTACCTGGTGCTCAAGCGACTCGACGACATCGCCTACGGCGTGGGACTGTGGACCGGTGTGGTGCGCGAACGCCACCTCGGTGCGCTCAAACCCCAGATCCGGACCTGACGCGACATTGCAGATCGATGTCCTGATCGTCGGTGCCGGTAGCGCTGGATCTGTTCTCGCCGAACGCCTTTCCGCCGGTGGGCGATGCCAGGTGACCGTTGTCGAGGCCGGTCCGCCGCCGTCGGATCCGCAGGTGCTGGCGCAGATCAGTGACGGCCTGCGACTGCCGATCGGCACCGCGAGCTCGGTGGTGCGCCGCTACCCGACAACGCTGACCGAGGCGCCGAAACGCCACGCCCAGATCATGCGCGGCGCGGTGGTCGGCGGATCGGGGGCGGTGAACGGCGGCTACTTCTGCCGGGGGTTGCCTTCGGATTTCGACGGTTGGGGCGTGCCCGGATGGACCTGGGCCGACGTGCTGCCGCACTTTCGGGCCATCGAGACCGATCTCGACTTCGACACTGCGTTGCACGGCTCGGACGGGCCGATATTTGTTCGGCGGATGCCGGAATTCGACGGCTGTACAGCAGCTTTCGTGCGAGCCGCGGGCAAAGCCGGGTATCCGTGGCTCACCGACTTGAACGGCGCCACGGCAGGCGATTCGTTGCCGACCGGCGTCGGTGCGGTGCCCCTGAACATCAACGGGCGGACGCGGGTCGGTCCCGGCGGCGCGTATTTGAATCCTGCGATGGGACGCGCCAACCTCACGCTGCTGACCGGCACACATGTCAGGCGGGTGCGGACGAGCCGGGGCGGCGCTGTCGGCGTGGAATGTGTCGGGCCGGACGGCCAGTTCGAGTTGGCCGCCGACCGAATCGTGTTGTCTGCAGGCGCAATCGGGTCGGCGCAGCTGCTCATGGTGTCCGGTATCGGTCCGGCGCAGTCGTTGGAGGCGGTGGGGGTTTCGGTGATCGCCGATCTGCCCGTCGGCGCAGCCGCTGTCGACCATCCGGAACTGGTGCTGCCTGTGGACTGGTCGCCAACTCACGATCTGCCTCCGCTGGAGGCCGTGCTGACCACCGACGGTCTCGAGATCCGGCCCTATACCGCGGGATTCCACGCGATGATCAGCGGCCGTCGTGACGACCCGGCCGACCGGCCGCACATCGGCGTCGCGTTGATGCAACCGCAGTCCCGGGGCCGGGTCGCGCTGGCCTCGCCTGACCCTGACGTCCCGCCGACCATCGAACACCGCTATGACAGCGAACCTGCCGATGTCGCCAAGCTAAAAGCCGGTGCCGAGTTGGCGCGCGAATTGGCCGGTGCCACAGCGGAAGTCGCCCGAGTCTCCTGGTCCACATCGCAACATCTGGCGCGGACCGCACCGATGGGCGTCGGCGATGACTCCGTCGTCGACCCGCAATGCCGTGTGCACGGCGTGGACAACCTATGGGTGGTCGACGGGTCGGTGCTTCCCGCGATCACCAGCCGCGGCCCGCACGCGACGATCGTCATGATGGGTCATCGGGCTGCCGAGTTCATCGCTTGATCCGCCGGATGAAATCGAACTGCTGACCGTCGCGGCCGGGCGACCACACCGCGACGAAGGCGGCCGCCACCATCAAGCTGGCCGACATCACCAGCAGCGAGAGGTCCATCGACTGGATGAACGCGTTCTCGGCGAGTTCTGCGAGTCGCTTTCCCTGCGGGCCCATTTGGTCCGCGACGGCCAGGGCGTTGGCCAGCGAGTCGAGCGCATGCTGGCGCACCTGCTCGGGGAATCCGGCGAGTGCCGGAGCGAGAACGTTGTGATACTGCGCCGCCAGAACCGAACCGGCGACCGCGATTCCCACGGCGGCGCCAACCTCCCTGGTGGTGTCGTTGACGGCAGAGGCGACGCCCTGCTTCTCGTCGGGAACCGCGTTCATGATCGCCGAAGTCGTTGGTGCGACGCACAACCCGATTCCGACGCTCGTGATCAGCAGAGGCCAGACGAGGTCAAGGTAACTCGACCCGGCATCGAGGAACCGCATGGTGAACAGGCCCACGCCGATCAGGAACAGGCCTGACGCCACGGCCACCCGCAGGCCGATCTTCGGCAGGTAGAGATGCAGCGTCGCACCGAGCACCATGATCGGCACCGCCAACGGTGTCAGCGCGAACGCCGTCTGCAATGCGCTGTAGCCGAGGATCAACTGCATGAATTGCATTTCCACGAAGAAGAATCCGAAGTTGGCGAAGAAGAGGAACGTGATGCCGATCGACCCGACGGCGAAGTCGGGCCTGCGGAAAAGTCGAACGTCGAGCAGCGGATGTCGGCGGCGCAGTTCGACCACTGCGAACACCGCGGCCAACATCACGCCCGCAGCCATGCAGCCCCACACGATCGGATGTGTCCACCCGCGTGCCGGCGCTTCGACGACCCCGAAAACGAATACCGCGACTGCGCCGCCGATCAAGACGGCGCCCACCCAGTCGAGCGGTGTCGCGGTTTCGTCCTTCGACGAGGTGATGGTGCATGTGCAGATGAACAGGGCAAGGCTGGCCGCGGCGAAGCCGTGGAAGATGGACTCCCACGAGAAGAACTTCAGCAGTAGCCCGGTGCCCATGAAACCGAAGACGGCACCCGAGCTTGCGACGGCCGCCCAGATTCCGACGGCCTTGTTGCGCTCGCTCTTCGGAAAGGCGGCGGTCAGCAGTGACAGCGTCGCGGGCATGATGAACGCCGCACCCAGACCCGCGACCGCGCGGGCGACGATGATCTGGACGGGGCTGTCGAACACCGTCGGCGCCAGCGAGGCGATGGCGAAGACTGCCAGGCCCAGCAGCAGCGCCCCACGCCTGCCGTACCGGTCGCCGAGCGCACCCGCAGGCAGAAGCAGGCAGGCGAGGACCAACGTGTAGCCGTCGACGATCCACGTCAATTGGGTCTGCGTCGCTGAGGTCTGCACCGCGATGTCCGGCAGCGCCGCGTTGAGCGCAACCATCGACGCGATGACCAACAGAACGTCGACCGCGGCAACGGCCAGCAACCAGGTGCGCGCGCGGCTCGACAAGGAGGCGACGTGGCCGTCGATATTCTGGTCGGATCGCGCGAGGGTGTCGACCATCAGGTCGTCTCCTTTGGGTGGAATATTTTTGAGACTAACAGTCTCGGTACGAGACCGACAGTCTTGGTTTCCCCGCTGGAGGTGATGTAAACGAGATGACGGCCACAAGTAGCGATCCACGGCCTGCCAGGTCGCGGGCTCGGTTACTGGACGCCGCGACGACGCTGTTGCGGTCGGGTGGGCCGAGCGCGGTCACGATCGACGCGGTCACCCGTAGTGCCAACGTAGCGAGAGCGACCCTGTATCGCCACTTCGGCAGCGCCAACGATCTTTTGGCTGCGGCGTTCGCCAGCCTGCTGCCGCCCGCACCGATGCCGCCCGCGGAAGGAAGCCTGCGCGATCAGTTGATCGCGGTGGTGGTGGGGTGGGCGGACTCCATCGCCGAGGTGCCCGCGATGCTCACCGCGATGACCTGGCTCGCATCAGGGCCGGACGCCGTCTCGACCGATGTGGGTCAACACGATTCGGACGCCGTCGGCACCCTGCGCACGCGGATCATCCAGCTGTACTCTGCGCCGTTTCAGGCACTGTTCGAGACACCGCAGGCCGCCGCCCAACTCGACGAGGTGGACCTGATACAGGCGATCGCCCTATTGATCGGTCCGCTGATCCTCGGCAGGCTCTCCACCTTCGCCGACTTCGATTACCGCAGCTGCGCTGAGGCCGCCGTCGACGGCTTCCTGGCCACCCACGCCAAGGGTCACTTGAGCGAATAACGAATCGGCAGGTGCTTGAGCCCGCCGACGAACGTCGTTGCGGAAAGCTCTGGCGTGCCTGCCAATTCGATGGACTGCAAACGCGGGATCAACTCGGTGAACAGGCTGTTCATCTCCATGCGTGCCAACGCCGCGCCAAGGCAGAAGTGCACGCCGTAGCCGAACGCGACGTGCCTGTTCGGGTCGCGGCCGACGTCGAACCGGAACGGATCGACGAATACCTCCTCGTCGCGGTTACCGGAAACGTAAGCGAGATAAACGGATTCGCCCTTGGCGATCTTCACGCCGCGCATCTCGGTGTCCTCGGCCGCGGTCCGCATGAACTCCTTGACCGGGGTGGCCCAGCGGATCATCTCCTCGACTGCCGTCGGCATCAGATCCATGTTCTGGCGCAACCGGTCGAGTTCGCCGGGGTTCTCGATCAGCGCGAGCAGCCCTCCGGAGATCGCGTCCTTGGTGGTGTCGTGCCCAGCGCTCGCGACGATCACGTAGTACGAGAGCGTGTCCATGTCGGACATGTACTCGCCGTCGATGCGACCGTTGGCGATCGCGGACGCAAGATCCTCTGTGGGAGCGGACCGGCGCGACGCCGTCAACGCCGAGAAGTAGTTGAAGAAATCGGCCAGCACCGCCAGCAGGTCCTCGGTCGAACCGCCGCGCTGATGTTCCTCGTCGTCACCGCCGAACATCTCCTGAGTCAGCTTCATCATGCGAGGAAAGTCGTCCTCGGGCAGGCCGAGCAGTGAAAGGATCACGTACAGAGGGAAATTGACCGCGATCGCTTCGACGAAGTCACACTCGGGCCCGATGTCGCGCATCGTGTCGACATAGCGTTTCGCCAGTTCGTCCACCCGGACCTTCAGGTCGCGCATCGCCTTGGGCCGGAACCAGTCGGCGCCGATGGCACGCACCTTGCGGTGGTGGGGATCGTCCATGTGGATGAGCGTGCGGATACCCATGCCGGCTTCCTGCTGCGCCTTGAGCACGTCGTCGGCCTCGGCCCTGGCCAGCAGCGGCCGCGGTTCGGACAGCCACAGCTCGTTGTTGCGCTCGATCGCCATGATGTCGGCGTGTTTGCTGATCGCCCAGAACGGCCGGTACGGCGGGTTGTCGACCCAGGCGACCGGGTTGTTCGCCCGCAGATGGGTCAGCGCCGCATGCAGTCGCGCGTCGTCGGCATAGCCCTTCGGATCGGCCAGTACCTTTGCGGCGTCATCCATCGTCGGCGTGCTCATTCGGGCTCCTCACTGCCGGGCTGTGGCGAAACTTGACGGGTGTCAAGTTCGGAGTGTATGTGACGCGGGCCACCTATGGGAAATGGGGCGGCATCAAGCCGCTACTAGGCTCTATCGCTGTGGCCTGTCGATCGCTTCACTGTCTGTTGGCGCTCGCCTTCAGCGTGGTGCTCGCGGTCGGTTGTGGACGCGGCGGAACCGAGCCGCCGAAGACCGTCAAGCCCTCGGATCCCGCGACGGTGCACACGGCCGCAGGTACGGTGCGCGGCATCGTCGCTCCCGATCACCGACTCTTCGCCGGAATCCCTTATGCCGCACCACCAGTCGGCCCGCTGCGATGGCGACCACCAGAGCCGGCCGCCGCCTGGCAGGGGGTGCGTGACGCCACCCGGTTCGGGCCGAGGTGCCTGCAGGACCCCGGCGGCGACCCGGAATTCGGGCGACAGACCGACGAGGACTGTCTGACGCTCAACGTGTGGACGCCGCCGACGACCAGGGCCGACGAGAAGTTGCCGGTGATGGTGTGGATCCACGGCGGCGCGTTCATCAACGGCAGCGCGAGCGTCTACGACTCGCGGTGGCTGGCCAATCGGGGCGACATCATCGTCGTCACCGTGAACTATCGACTGGGCGCGATGGGCTTCCTGGCACACCCGGCGCTCGGCGCGCCAGGCGACGTCGGCAACTACGGTCTGGCCGACCAGCAGGCGGCGCTGCGGTGGGTGCGCGACAACATCGCCGACTTCGGCGGGGATGCGGACAAGGTCACGCTCTCGGGTGAGTCCGCAGGGGGGATGTCGGTGTGCGACCACCTGGTGGCACCGGAGTCGGCGGGATTGTTCAGGGCTGCGATCATCCAGAGTGGCCCTTGTCAAGCGCAACTGGCGCTGCCCGCCGCGGAGCAGGCCAGTCTCGACTACGCGGCCCAACTCGGTTGCCGCGACGTGCAATCCGCTGCGCAGTGCCTACGCGCACTGCCGGAAGGAAAGCTGCGGGAGCCGGTCTGGTACTACCGCATCGGCGCCGACGCGCTGAGCGGGCCGGTGACGGGAACGTCGCGGCTGCCGGTCGATCCGATGGCTGCGCTGGCGGAAGGGCGCGCGACCCGGGTGCCGGTGTTGATCGGCAGCAACCGCGACGAGTTCACACTGTTCGTCGCGCTGCAGTATCTGCGCAAGGGTCCCTACTCCCGCGAGCAGTATCCGCAGCTGCTGGCCGAGACGTTCGGCGCCGACGCCGCCGCTGTCGAAGCGCATTATCCGCTGCAGAGATACGGCCTTGTTCCGGTTGCGTATTCGGCTGCGGTCACGGACGGGGTGTTCGCCTGCCCGACCGCTCGGATGAGCGACGCAATGGCGCGGACCGGGCCCGTGTACGCCTACGAGTTCAACGACCGGGATGCGCCCATGCCCGAGCCGATGCGCACGTTGCCGTTCCCGGTGGGGGCGAGCCATTCGCTGGAATTGCGGTATCTCTTCGACGTCGGCGGTGCGCCGCCGCTCAACCCGACCCAGCAGGCGTTGTCGGACCAGATGATCGACTACTGGGCGCATTTCGTCCATACCGGCGAACCGGGCGCGCAATGGCCTGCATTCGGCGCCGACAAAAAGCGGGTGTCGTTCCAAGCGGGCACGAGCACAGTGACTACCGACTTCGACGACGTTCACCAGTGCGCGTTCTGGTCTGGCCTGAAAGGTTGACCGCGATGCCGACTCCGGATCCGAACGGCTATGCCGAAGCGTGGGTGCAGGCCTGGAATGGGCACGACATCGAGGCGGTGCTTGCGCACTTCCACGACGACGTGCTGTTCACCTCACCCGTAGCGGCGCGCGTCGTGCCCGAGAGTGGGGGAGTGGTGCGCGGTAAGGCCGCCCTGCGGGATTACTGGACGGCGGCGTTGGCCAAGCAGCCTGATTTGCAGTTCGCGGTGGTCGGTGTCTACCGCGGCGAATCGACACTGGTGATCAACTACCGCAACCATCGCGGTGAGTTGGTCAACGAGGTGCTGACCTTCGACGGCGACGGCCTGGTCCGTGAAGGCCACGGGACGTACCTGTCGGCCTAGGCCTCATGTCACCTGGCCCTGTTCGCGCCTCCCGGCCAGGGATTTGGCTGACGTCGCCTTTTAGGGCATACTGTTCGGGTTGCCTTGAGCCGGGTACGCCTGGCCGGGGCATCCGACCAGCGCCCGTACGGGCGCATCCGGTACCCACCTCGATCGCGACATTTTCTGCCGCGGCTGAGTGTGCGTGAGGGCGACACGCCCGACCGCGGGGATCGGTGGACCACAGACAGATGAACAGCGGCGGCATACCAGCGCGAAGCGAGTGCGCCGAACGGAATGCGGTCCCGACAGGGACCCTGTAGGAGTGAGGTAGGAGAAGCGTGGCGGGACAGAAGATCCGCATCAGGCTCAAGGCCTACGACCACGAGGCGATCGACGCCTCGGCGCGCAAGATCGTGGAGACGGTCACCCGTACCGGCGCCAGCGTGGTTGGTCCTGTGCCGCTGCCGACTGAGAAGAACGTGTACTGCGTCATCCGGTCCCCGCACAAGTACAAGGACTCGCGGGAGCACTTCGAGATGCGTACGCACAAGCGGTTGATCGACATCCTCGACCCGACGCCGAAGACCGTCGACGCGCTCATGCGCATCGATCTGCCGGCGAGTGTCGACGTCAACATCCAGTAGGAGAAACCAGAAGAAATGGCAAGAAAAGGCATTCTGGGCACCAAGCTGGGCATGACGCAGGTGTTCGACGAGAACAACCGGGTCGTTCCGGTGACGGTCGTCAAAGCCGGGCCCAACGTCGTCACGCGTATCCGTACGCCTGAGCGCGACGGTTACTCCGCCGTGCAGCTGGCCTACGGCGAGATCAGCCCCCGCAAGGTGAACAAGCCGGTCACCGGTCAGTACGCCGCTGCGGGCGTCAACCCGCGCCGCCACCTCGCCGAGCTGCGGCTCGACGACGAGGCCGCCGCAAGCGAATACCAGGTCGGTCAGGAACTGACCGCGGAGATCTTCGCCGACGGCACCTACGTCGACGTGACCGGCACCAGCAAGGGCAAGGGCTACGCGGGCACCATGAAGCGCCACGGTTTCCGCGGCCAGGGCGCCAGTCACGGTGCCCAGGCGGTGCACCGTCGTCCCGGCTCCATCGGTGGCTGTGCCACCCCGGGCCGGGTGTTCAAGGGCACGCGCATGTCGGGCCGGATGGGCAACGACCGCGTGACGACGCAGAACCTGTTGGTGCACAAGGTCGATGCCGAGAACGGCGTGTTGCTGATCAAGGGCGCGATCCCCGGTCGTACCGGTGGACTGGTCGTGGTCCGCAGCGCAATCAAGCGAGGCGAAAAGTAATGGCTACCAACAAGATTGACGTTCACACCCCGGCCGGCAAGAAGGACGGCTCCATCGAGCTGCCCGCCGAGCTGTTCGACGTCGAGCCGAACATCGCGCTGATGCATCAGGTCGTCGAGGCGCAGCTGGCCGCCAAGCGGCAGGGCACCCACGCGACCAAGACGCGCGGCGACGTCCGTGGCGGCGGCAAGAAGCCGTACCGCCAGAAGGGCACCGGCCGCGCCCGTCAGGGTTCGACGCGCGCACCGCAGTTCACCGGCGGCGGCACCGTGCACGGCCCGCAGCCGCGCGACTACAGCCAGCGCACGCCCAAGAAGATGATCGCCGCCGCACTGCGCGGGGCGCTGTCGGACCGGGCGCGCAACGGCCGCATCCACGCCGTCACTGAACTCGTCGAGGGGCAGACCCCGTCGACCAAGAGCGCCAAGGCGTTCCTGGCCACCTTGACCGAGCGCAAGCAGGTGCTGGTGGTGATCGGCCGCACCGACGACACCGGTGCGCGCAGCGTGCGCAACCTTCCCGGTGTGCACATCCTGTCGCCGGATCAGCTCAACACCTACGACGTGCTGAAGGCCGACGACGTGGTGTTCAGCGTCGAGGCGCTGAACAACTACATCAGCGCGAACACCAAGACTGCCGAGGAGGTAAGGGCGTAGATGGCGACCGTGACTGACCCCCGCGACATCATCCTGGCTCCGGTCATCTCCGAGAAGTCGTACGGACTGATCGAAGACAACGTGTACACGTTCGTCGTGCACCCCGACTCGAACAAGACGCAGATCAAGATCGCGATCGAGAAGATCTTCAACGTCAAGGTCGCGTCGGTGAACACCGCCAACCGACAGGGCAAGCGCAAGCGCACCCGCGCCGGTTTCGGCAAGCGTAAGGACACCAAGCGCGCCATCGTGACGCTGGCCGCGGGCAGCAAGCCCATCGACCTGTTCGGAGCGCCGGCCTAGCCGGCTGGAAGGACCGCCGGCCGAGCCGGCAGAGAGACTTAGAGAATCATGGGAATTCGCAAGTACAAGCCGACGACCCCCGGTCGCCGCGGTGCCAGCGTCTCCGATTTCGCCGAGATCACTCGCGACCACCCGGAGAAGTCGCTGGTTCGTCCGCTGCACGGCAAGGGCGGTCGCAACGCGCACGGCCGAATCACCACCCGGCACAAGGGCGGTGGCCACAAGCGTGCCTACCGCGTGATCGACTTCCGTCGCCACGACAAGGACGGTGTCGACGCCAAGGTCGCGCACATCGAGTACGACCCGAACCGCACCGCCAACATCGCGCTGCTGCACTATCTGGACGGCGAGAAGCGCTACATCATTGCGCCGCAGGGTCTTTCGCAGGGTGACGTGGTGGAGTCCGGTGCCAACGCCGACATCAAGCCGGGTAACAACCTGCCGCTGCGCAACATCCCGTCGGGCACCGTGATCCATGCGGTGGAGTTGCGGCCCGGTGGCGGCGCGAAGCTGGCCCGTTCGGCTGGCGCGAGCATCCAGCTGCTCGGTAAGGAAGGCACGTACGCCTCGTTGCGTATGCCGTCCGGTGAGATCCGCCGCGTCGACGTGCGCTGCCGTGCCACCGTCGGCGAGGTCGGCAATGCCGAGCAGGCCAACATCAACTGGGGTAAGGCCGGCCGCATGCGGTGGAAGGGCAAGCGCCCCACCGTCCGTGGTGTCGTGATGAACCCGGTCGACCACCCGCACGGCGGCGGCGAGGGCAAGACCTCCGGTGGCCGTCACCCGGTCAGCCCATGGGGTAAGCCCGAGGGCCGTACCCGCAAGGCCAACAAGCCAAGCGACAAGCTCATCGTCCGACGCCGGCGCACCGGCAAGAAGCACCACCGGTAGGAGACAAGCCGATGCCACGCAGCCTGAAGAAGGGTCCGTTCGTCGACGACCATCTGCTCAAGAAGGTCGACGTGCAGAACGAGAAGAACACCAAGCAGGTCATCAAGACCTGGTCGCGGCGTTCGACCATCATCCCCGACTTCATCGGGCACACCTTCGCGGTCCACGACGGCCGCAAGCATGTCCCGGTGTTCGTCACCGAGGCGATGGTCGGGCACAAGCTCGGCGAGTTCGCGCCGACCCGCACATTCAAGGGTCACATCAAGGACGACCGGAAGGCCAAGCGCCGGTGAGTATCACGAGTGAATATCCGTCTGCGGTCGCGAAGGCGCGCTTCGTGCGCGTCTCGGCGACCAAGGCGCGCCGGGTCATCGACCTGGTTCGCGGCAAGAGCGTCGAGCAAGCCCTCGACATCCTGCGGTGGGCGCCGCAGGCCGCCAGCGAGCCGGTCGCCAAGGTGATCGCCAGCGCCGCGGCCAACGCACAGAACAACGAGGGACTGGATCCCTCCACCCTCGTGGTCGCCACCGTCTACGCCGACGAGGGTCCGACCGCCAAGCGCATCCGGCCGCGTGCGCAGGGTCGCGCGTTCCGGATCCGCAAGCGCACCAGCCACATCACGGTGATCGTCGAGAGCCGTCCCTCACGCGAGGACCGGCGCGGTCAGTCGGCCAGCTCGACGCGCGCACGCCGTGCCCAGGGCAGCAAGGCGGCCGCGGCCAAGAAGGCTCCCGCGACCAAGGCGGCTGCTGACGCACCGGCCAAGAAGGCGCCCGCCAAGAAGGCGGCCCCGAAGAAGACGACTGAAGCTTCCGCCGAAGCGAAGGAGGGCTCGGAGTAGTGGGCCAGAAAATCAATCCCCACGGCTTCCGGCTCGGTATCACCACCGACTGGAAGTCCCGGTGGTACGCCGACAAGCAGTACAAGGACTACGTCAAGGAAGACGTGGCGATCCGCCGACTGCTTGCCACGGGTCTGGAGCGCGCCGGCATCGCCGACGTGGAGATCGAGCGCACCCGTGACCGGGTCCGTGTTGATATCCACACCGCGCGCCCAGGCATCGTCATCGGCCGCCGCGGCACCGAGGCTGACCGGATCCGCGCCGACCTGGAGAAGCTGACCGGTAAGCAGGTCCAGCTGAACATCCTCGAGGTGAAGAACCCCGAGTCGCAGGCGCAGTTGGTGGCTCAGGGTGTGGCAGAGCAGCTTTCGAACCGCGTGGCGTTCCGTCGTGCGATGCGCAAGGCCATCCAGTCGGCCATGCGCCAGCCCAACGTGAAGGGGATCCGGGTGCAGTGCTCGGGCCGTCTCGGCGGCGCCGAGATGAGCCGCTCGGAGTTCTACCGCGAGGGGCGGGTGCCGCTGCACACGCTGCGTGCCGACATCGACTACGGCCTCTACGAGGCCAAGACGACGTTCGGCCGGATCGGCGTGAAGGTCTGGATCTACAAGGGCGACATCGTCGGTGGCAAGCGTGAGGCGACCGCGACGGTTCCGTCGGGCGCCGATCGTCCGCGCCGCGAGCGTCCGTCGGGCACCCGGCCGCGTCGTAGCGGTGCGTCGGGTACCACCGCGACGAGCACCGATGCTGGTCGTGCCGCCTCCGGCGACGAAGCCGGCCGCGCCGCCACGGGCACCGAAGATGCGCCTGCCGTCGCCGAGGCGACGGGCGGAACCGAGGCCGCTGCTGGACAAGCACCGGCCACGGAGAACACGGAGAGCTGAATCATGTTGATTCCCCGCAAGGTCAAGCACCGCAAGCAGCACCACCCCCGTCAGCGCGGCATCGCCAGCGGCGGGACGTCGGTGAGCTTCGGTGACTACGGCATCCAGGCGCTGGAGCATGCCTACATCACCAACCGGCAGATCGAGTCCGCTCGTATCGCCATCAACCGGCACATCAAGCGTGGCGGCAAGGTGTGGATCAACATCTTCCCGGACCGCCCGCTGACCAAGAAGCCCGCCGAAACCCGCATGGGTTCGGGTAAGGGTTCGCCGGAGTGGTGGGTCGCCAACGTGAAGCCCGGCCGGGTGCTGTTCGAGCTGAGCTACCCCGATGAGAAGACCGCGCGGGATGCGTTGACCCGCGCGATCCACAAGTTGCCGATCAAGGCGCGCATCGTGACTCGAGAGGATCATTTCTGATGGCAGTGGGAGTGACTCCTGGCGAACTTCGCGAACTGACCGACGACGAGTTGAAGGACAAGCTGCGCGAGTCCAAGGAAGAGCTGTTCAACCTGCGCTTCCAGATGGCGACCGGTCAGCTCGCCAACAACCGTCGGCTTCGTACGGTGCGTCAGGAAATTGCGCGTGTGTACACAGTGCTGCGCGAACGTGAATTGGGCCTGGCGTCCGGGCCCGCGGGTGAGGAATCGTAAAAATGGCAGAGACTAAGGGCCCCAAGCACACTCCGCGCGCGGAAAAGCCGCGCGGGCGGCGTAAGACCGCTATCGGTTACGTGGTGTCGGACAAGATGCAGAAGACCATCGTGGTCGAGCTGGAAGACCGTAAGAGCCATCCGCTCTACGGCAAGATCATCCGGACCACCTCGAAGGTCAAGGCGCACGACGAGAACGGTGACGCCGGTGTCGGCGACCGCGTCTCGCTGATGGAGACTCGTCCGCTGTCGGCCACCAAGCGGTGGCGGCTGGTCGAGATCCTGGAAAAGGCCAAGTAGCCCGATCGCACACGACGAGCCCCCGCCGCGGCGGGGGCTCGTCGTGCGTCAGCTGTCACCCTTGGCCTCGCGCCAGGCCCGTTCGAACGGCAACCGCCATGCGTTCGGCGCGATCAGTTGGTGAATGGCGTTGGGGCCCCAACTGCCCTGCGGATATGACTTCGTGGGCGGCGGGTCGGCGAGCAGGTCGGCCGACCGCTCCCACAGCGACTCGATGCCTTCCGCAGTGGTGAACAGGGTGTGGTCGCCGCGCATCGCGTCGAGCATCAGGCGTTCGTAGGCCTCCAGCACGTCGGTGCTGCTGCCGACTTCCTGCGTCGAGAACTGCATCGACAGCTTCTCCAGTTTCATGCCGGGGCCGGGGCGCTTGCCGTAGAACGACAGCGACACCTTCGAGTCCTCGGCCAGGTCGAAGGTGAGGTGGTCCGGCCCCTGCGCGCCGACACCCGAGCCGTGCGCGAACATCGTCCGCGGCGCCTCCTTGAACGCGATCGAGATGATGCGCATGCCCTCGGCCATCCGCTTACCCGTGCGCAGATAGATCGGTACGCCCGCCCACCGCCAGTTGTCGATGCCGACCTTGAGCGCGATGAACGTCTCAGTATCGGAATCCTTTGCCACACCTTCTAATTCGCGGTATCCGGTGAACTGGCCGCGCACCACGTTCTTCGGGTCGACCGGCAGCATCGACCTGAACACCTTGTTCTTCTCCTCACTGATGGCGCGCGGCTCCAACGCCGTCGGCGGCTCCATCACCACGAAGGCCATCACCTGGAACAGATGGGTGACGACCATGTCCTTGTATGCCCCAGTGCTCTCGTAGAAGTTCGCCCGCTCGTCCAAACCGAGCGTCTCGGGGATGTCGATCTGGATGTGGTCGATGAAGTTGCGATTCCAGATCGGCTCGAACAGCCCGTTCGCGAAGCGGAAAGCCAAGATGTTCAGCGCCGCCTCTTTACCGAGGAAGTGGTCGATGCGGAAGATCTGATCCTCACGAAACGTTTCGTGGACAAAGTCGTTGAGCGCCACGGCACTTGCCAGATCGGTGCCGAACGGCTTCTCCATCACCACGCGCGAGCGGTCCACCAGGTTCGCGTCCCGCAGCGTTTCGATCACCGCGTGCGCGGCCTTCGGCGGCACCGACAAGTAGTGCAGCCGGCGTACGCCCTGGCCGAGCTTCTTCTCCGCTTTCTCGACCGCGGCGGCCAACGCGTCGGGTCCCGCGCTCTGCGGCACATAGGTGACCGTTTCCGCGAACCGTCCCCACTGCTCGGTGCTGAGTTTGTGGGTCCCGAAATCGTCGATGGCCGACTTCGCCACCTCGAGGAACTCGTCCTCGGTGAGCTCTTCCAGCGAGGTGGCGACGATCTCGATGTGGGGTGCCAGCTCCGACTGGTCGAGATAGGCCAGCCCGGGGATCAGTTTGCGTCTCGCAAGATCGCCTGTCGCGCCGAACAGGACGACCACATGCGGATCGACCGCGACGTCCTCCTGTCGGTATGGGCGCGAGCCCGGAGCGGGATAGGAGATCATCTGTGGCTTGCTGGTCGTCACTCTCGGCATACTCCCACCGCCACACTGTCCCTGCACGCTTACCGTCCGCCCTTAACGTTGCACGAAGCGTGCCAGCCTAAACACCGGGTGCGTATGCGCTGCCCGGACGAACTCGTCGTCGGCCGAATCCATGCCGACGTCGAGATAGGGCAGGACGAAGAACCGCCGGAACACGGCCACGATCGGGCGCGGTATGCCGGGTGGACCAGTCAGCAAGCTGCTGCGCAGCACAGGTCCGGCTTGTTCGGCGGGCAGCTCGACCGCGCAGACCTGCTCGACGTCACCGCCGCGGCGCAGTTCGGCTCGGCCCTCGGCGGCGCGCAGGTTGCGCACCCAGTTGACGATGCCGTACGACGCCACCAGGTACTCGCTGTCGCCGTGAGGGAAGACGACCAGCGGGACGCTGACAGGCGTGCCGCTCTTGCGACCCCGTACGGTCAGCACGGCGAAGGTGCCGATCCGGACGTCGCCGCGGATGAGTGCCCGCATCACGGCGTTGTTGAATCGGACAAAGACGTTGACTCGGTAGGCTTTTGGCATCGTCAGTCCGCGGTGGTTTCCAGGGCGACTCGGTAGATCGCGGGATGAGCAGCGACGGCGAATTCCTGCATGGACCGCTGCGCGACATTGACTCAGCGCAGTGTGAAGCCGCAGTGACCGGAAACCGGGAAGCGTCGACCTGCCCCTGCGGGATCTCGAAGATGTTGATGAGGTGATCGGTTCACTGTCCATACCTCTATGACGCAGCGCGGCGGCCCGACATGACAAGCGCGCTAGGGTAGCTTCGCTGCGGCTGTGGTTCACGGTCAAGGACTACGTCGCTGCGCGGCAACGGCGGTTCGCGCAGCATCGCAGAGACATGGTCACCGCATGTCAACCATTGCGGGACAGCGTGTTTGGTGGCAACGAGGAACACTTCGTGTGGTTCGTGGCAGGTGCGGGTGCGTGGTTGGGATGGCCGATCCCGTTCGTCGCCGTGCAGCGGTGGCTGAACCGGCAACCCGGACTGGCGCCGTCGTCAATTTCCGGACTAACCGATGGGCGGGGTGTAACCTCCGGTCGTGGCGAAGGAATTCAACGGCAAGATCGAGCTCGACATTCGGGATTCCGAACCGGACTGGGGCCCGTACGCGGCGCCGACGGCGCCCAAGGACGCCCCCAATGTGCTGTACCTGGTGTGGGACGACACCGGGATCGCAACCTGGGACTGCTTCGGCGGTCTGGTCGAAATGCCGACGATGACCCGCATCGCCCAACGCGGTGTGCGGCTGTCGCAGTTCCACACGACGGCGCTGTGCTCGCCGACCAGGGCGTCGCTGCTGACCGGACGCAACCCGACCACCGTCGGCATGGCCACCATCGAGGAGTTCACCGACGGCTTCCCCGGATGCAGCGGGCGCATTCCCGACGACACCGCACTGCTGTCCGAGGTCCTCGTCGAAAACGGATACAACACCTACTGCGTCGGCAAGTGGCATCTCACTCCGCTGGAAGAGTCCAATCTGGCTGCCACCAAACGACATTGGCCACTGTCCCGCGGATTCGAGCGGTTCTACGGCTTCATGGGTGGCGAGACTGACCAGTGGTATCCCGAACTGGTCTACGACAACCATCCGGTCGCACCGCCGGCAACGCCCGAAGACGGCTACCACCTGTCGAAGGACCTGGCCGACAAGACAATCGAATTCATCCGCGACAGCAAGGTGATCGCGCCCGACAAGCCGTGGTTCTCCTACGTGTGCCCGGGCGCCGGGCACGCCCCGCATCACGTCTTCAAGGAATGGGCGGACAAGTACGCCGGAAAGTTCGACATGGGCTACGAGCGCTACCGCGAAGTCGTGCTCGAGAGCCAGAAGAGGTTGGGCATCGTTCCGCCCGACACCGAACTGTCCCCGATCAACCCCTATCTGGATGTCAAGGGCCCCAACGGTGAATCGTGGCCGGCGCAGGACACCGTCCGGCCGTGGGATTCGCTCACCGACGACGAGAAGCGGTTGTTCGCGCGAATGGCCGAAGTGTTCGCCGGCTTCCTGTCCTACACCGACGCCCAGATCGGCCGCATCCTCGACTTTCTCGAGGAATCCGGTCAGCTGGACAACACCATCATCGTGGTCATTTCCGACAACGGCGCCAGCGGCGAGGGCGGTCCGAACGGCTCGGTGAACGAGGTCAAATTCTTCAATGGCTACATCGACACCGTCGAGGAGAGTCTGAAGCTGATGGACAACCTCGGCGGGCCGGAGACCTACAACCACTATCCGATCGGCTGGGCGATGGCGTTCAACACGCCGTACAAACTGTTCAAGCGGTACGCCTCCCATGAAGGAGGCATCGCCGACACCGCAATCATCTCCTGGCCCAAGGGAATAGCGGCGCACGGCGATGTTCGGGACAACTACATCAACGTGTGTGACATCACGCCGACGGTGTACGACTTGATCGGCATCACCCCGCCTGCGACCGTCCGCGGCATCTCGCAGAAGCCACTCGACGGCGTGAGTTTCAAACTGGCACTTGACGATCCGTTGGCTCCCACCGGCAAGGAAACGCAGTTCTACACGATGCTTGGCACTCGAGGCATCTGGGACAAAGGCTGGTTCGCCAACACCGTCCACGCGGCATCGCCTGCCGGCTGGTCGAACTTCGACAAGGACCGCTGGGAGCTGTTCCACATCGAGGCCGACCGCAGCCAGTGCCACGATCTGGCCGCCGAAAACCCGGAGAAGCTCGAAGAACTCAAGAAGTTGTGGTTCAGCGAGGCCGACAAGTACAACGGCCTGCCGTTGGGTGACTTGAACATGTTGGAGACGATGACGCGGTACCGGCCCTACCTGTCGGGCACCCGCGAGTCGTACACCTACTACCCGGGCACCGCCGACGTCGGCATGGGTGCCGCCGTCGAGATCCGGGGCCGGTCGTTCGCGATCATCGCCGAGATGACCGTCGACACCACCGGTGCCGAGGGAGTGATCATCAAGCACGGCGGTGCGCACGGCGGACACGTGTTGTTCCTTCAGGACGGGCGACTGCACTACATCTACAACTTCCTCGGCGAGCAGGAGCAAGCGCTGTCGTCTTCGAACGCGGTGCCGACGGGCAGGCACACGTTCGGCGTCGCGTTCACCCGCACCGGGACGGTGGAGGGCAGTCACACGCCGCTCGGCGACGCCGGGCTCTACATCGACAACGACGAGGTGGCGTCGCTGTCCGGGATGAAAATTCATCCGGGAACGTTCGGGCTGGCAGGCGCCAGCCTCAGCGTCGGGCAGAACACCGGGTCGCCGGTGTCACGGACCTACAAGGCGCCGTTCCCGTTCACAGGTGGCAGCATCATTCAGGTGAACGTTGACGTCTCAGGCAAGCCGTACGTGGATTTGGAACGCGAGTTCGCGCGGGCTTTCGCGAAAGACTGATGAAGCGCCTCGCAGCGGTGACGCTTGCGGTGGCCTGCGTGGCGACGGCGTGCGCGCGGACCAGCGACGGCTCTCCGGTCGCCGAACCGGCTGGCTTGGTCGCGGTGCGGCCTTCCGCTCCGCCGGCCACCGGCGGCGCGGCCCCGCCGACGGAATCGGGTTTCGGCGTCGTGCCCACCACGCGGGTACCGGTGCCGGCCAACAGTGTCGTGTGCTCGCAGATGCTCGAACCGAGCGTGCGGATGACCGCCGAAGTCGACGATCCACAGGCGCCGAGGATCACGGTGGGCGTGCCTGACAAATGGTCGATGACCGCGGGCACCGGCGACATCGGCGGCCAGTTGGACGGCCCCGGCGGCATGCAGGCGACCGTCACGATCGCGCCCACGCAGCTGGAGCCGGGTGAGGCCTTCAGGAAGTACGCCGACGACCTGATGGCCGAATCGTCGGTCAGCTCGGTCAGCGTGCTGCCCGGCGATTTGTGCGGTTACAGCGGGCAGAAGCTGATGGGCGCGTGGTCGGAGACGACGCAGAACGCCGCCGTCTACGAGGACCGCATCGCCCACATCTGGACCCGTGGCGGCAACAACTATCTGGTCGCCGTGCACGTGCAGGCGCCGCCGGGAACTCCCGGCTTCGATTCGGCCGCGGCGCTGCTGACCGAGGACTTCGAGATCCTCATCCCGTGACCGCACTGCTCACGGAGCTCGTCGCGTTACCGGGTGGGTCCTTCCGGATGGGCTCGACGCAGTTCTATCCGGAAGAGGCGCCGGTCCACACCGTGACCGTCGGCGCGTTTGCCGTCGAACGTCACCCGGTGACCAACGCCCAATTCGCCGCGTTCGTCGCCGAGACCGGGTACGTCACCGTCGCCGAGCAGTCCCCGGACCCCGCGCTGTATCCCGGTGCGTCGGCGCAGGACCTGGTGCCAGGAGCGCTGGTGTTCCGGCCCACCGACGGCCCGGTTGACCTGCGGGATTGGCGGCAGTGGTGGCACTGGGTACCCGGCGCCGACTGGCGGCATCCGTTCGGCCCCGACAGCGACACCGCAGACCGACTCGAGCACCCGGTCGTGCAGATCGCCTATCCGGATGCTGTCGCCTACGCCGCCTGGGCAGGTCGGCGGCTGCCCACCGAGGCCGAGTGGGAGTACGCGGCCAGGGGCGGCAGCACTACGACGTTCGCGTGGGGCGACGTCGCGGCTCCCGACGGCCGGTTGATGGCCAACACCTGGCAGGGCCGGTTCCCGTTCCGCAACGACGGGGCGCTGGGCTGGGTCGGTACGTCACCGGTCGGTACGTTCCCGCCCAACGGGTTCGGGCTGGTCGACATGGTCGGGAACGTGTGGGAGTGGACGACGACGCAGTTCTCGGCGCACCACCGGCTCGACGGACCCGTGGAATCGTGTTGTGGCCCATCGACTCCTGACCCGACGGTGGCCCAGACACTCAAGGGCGGGTCGCATCTGTGCGCAGCGGAGTACTGCCTGCGGTACCGGCCCGCGGCCAGGTCGCCGCAGTCACAGGACAGCGCGACGACGCACATCGGGTTCCGCTGCGTGGCGGGGTGACCAGCGGCGATTTGGTTCCTCGCAGGTCGTCACCTAGAATCAAACGGTTGCCTTGGGCAGACCTCGGATATCGGACACGAAATCCCTGCGTGCTCTTCGGTGACAGCAAGACCGCGCATGTCAGGTCGGAATCTGCCGTGCACACATTAACCAGGTCGAGGAGATCGAGTGATTCAGCAGGAATCGCGGCTGAAGGTCGCCGACAACACGGGCGCCAAGGAGATCTTGTGCATCCGCGTGCTCGGCGGTTCGTCGCGGCGCTACGCCGGCATCGGCGACATCATCGTGGCCACCGTCAAGGACGCCATCCCCGGTGGCAACGTCAAGCGCGGTGAGGTGGTCAAGGCCGTCGTCGTGCGCACCGTCAAGGAACGCCGCCGCGCCGACGGCAGCTATATCAAGTTCGACGAGAACGCGGCCGTCATCATCAAGGCCGACAACGATCCGCGCGGCACCCGCATCTTCGGCCCGGTCGGCCGCGAACTGCGCGAGAAGCGCTTCATGAAGATCGTCTCGCTTGCCCCGGAGGTGTTGTAGATGAACGTCCACAAGGGCGACACGGTGCTCGTGATCTCCGGTAAGGACAAGGGCGCCAAGGGCAAGGTCCTGGTGGCCTACCCCGATCGCAACAAGGTGCTCGTCGAAGGCGTGAACCGAATCAAGAAGCACACTCCTGTTTCGCGCACCGAGCGTGGGGCGTCCTCGGGCGGCATCGTCACCCAGGAGGCGCCGATCCACGTCAGCAACGTGATGTTGCTCGACTCCGACGGCAAGCCCACCCGCGTCGGGTTCCGCGTCGACGACGAGACCGGCAAGAAGGTCCGCGTCGCCAAGACCAATGGCAAGGACATCTGATGACGACTACCGAAAGCGCGGTGAAGACCCTTCCCCGGCTCAAGCAGCGCTACCGCGAAGAGATTCGCGAGGCGCTCCAGAAAGAGTTCGGCTACGCCAACGTCATGCAGATCCCCGGCGTGGTCAAGGTCGTCGTGAACATGGGTGTCGGCGACGCCGCCCGCGACGCCAAGCTGATCAACGGCGCGGTCAACGACCTGTCGCTGATCACCGGCCAGAAGCCCGAAATCCGCAAGGCCCGCAAGTCGATCGCACAGTTCAAGCTGCGCGAGGGCATGCCGATCGGTGCCCGCGTCACGCTGCGCGGCGACCGGATGTGGGAGTTCCTCGACCGGCTGATCTCGATCGCGTTGCCGCGTATCCGCGACTTCCGCGGGCTGTCACCCAAGCAGTTCGACGGCACCGGCAACTACACCTTCGGCCTGACCGAGCAGTCGATGTTCCACGAAATCGACGTGGACTCCATCGACCGCCCGCGTGGCATGGACATCACCGTCGTCACCTCGGCGACGAACGACGACGAAGGACGAGCGCTGCTGCGGGCTCTCGGCTTCCCCTTCAAGGAGAACTGAACGAATGGCAAAGAAGGCTCTGGTCAACAAGGCCAACAAGAAGCCCAAGTTCAAGGTGCGCGCGTACACGCGGTGCAGCAAGTGCGGTCGCCCCCACGCGGTCTACCGCAAGTTCGGCTTGTGCCGAATCTGCCTGCGCGAGATGGCGCATGCCGGCGAACTGCCCGGCGTCCAGAAGTCCAGCTGGTAACAGACCCCTACAGAACAGGTGCGCAGCAGGCCCAGACCGGGAACCGCTGCGAGGAAGGTAGACAGGCCCAGTCATGACTATGACGGACCCGATCGCAGACTTCTTGACACGTCTGCGCAACGCCAATTCGGCGTACCACGACGAGGTGACCCTGCCGCACAGCAAGATCAAGGCCAACATCGCCGAGATCCTCAAGGCAGAGGGCTACATCTCCGATTACCGCACCGAGGATGCCCGCGTCGGCAAGTCGCTTGTTGTGCAACTGAAGTACGGCCCGAGCCGTGAACGCAGCATCGCGGGCCTGCGCCGGGTGTCCAAGCCCGGTCTGCGTGTCTATGCGAAATCCACCAACCTGCCGCGGGTGCTGGGTGGCCTCGGCGTGGCGATCATCTCCACGTCCTCGGGTCTGCTCACCGACCGTCAGGCAGCACGACAGGGCGTGGGCGGCGAAGTCCTCGCGTACGTGTGGTGAGGGAGACGTAGATATGTCGCGTATTGGAAAGCAGCCGGTCCCGGTGCCATCCGGGGTCGATGTAACGATTGACGGTCAGAACGTGTCGGTCAAGGGGCCGAAGGGCACGTTGGAATTGGCGGTCGCCGAGCCCATTTCGGTGTCGCGCGACGACGACGGCGCCATCGTGGTGAGCCGGCCCGACGACGAGCGGCGCAGCCGTTCGCTGCACGGGCTGTCGCGCACGCTAGTGGCCAACCTCGTCACCGGTGTGACCGAGGGCTACACCATCAAGATGGAGATCTTCGGCGTCGGTTACCGCGTCGTCGCCAAGGGCAACAACCTCGAGTTCGCGTTGGGCTACAGCCATCCGGTGCTGATCAACGCTCCCGAGGGCGTCACCTTCGCGGTGGAAACCCCGACGAAGTTCTCGATCTCAGGTATCGACAAGCAGAAGGTCGGCCAGATCGCGGCCAACATCCGCCGCCTGCGGAAGAGCGACCCGTACAAGGGCAAGGGCATCCGCTACGAGGGTGAGCAGATCCGCCGCAAGGTCGGAAAGACAGGTAAGTAGACATGGCTGCTAAGACTGAGGGCTCGACCCGTAAGCCGGTGGGCCAGAACGTTTCTGCGACCCGGCGGGTTGCGCGGCTGCGTCGGCACGCCCGGCTCCGCAAGAAGATCGAGGGCACGGCCACCACGCCGCGCCTTGTGGTGAACCGTTCGTCGCGGCACATCCACGTGCAGCTGGTGGACGACCTCACCGGCACCACGGTGGCCGCCGCCTCGTCGATCGAGGCCGATGTGCGTGCCGTCGATGGTGACAAGAAGGCTCACAGTGTGCGGGTCGGTCAGCTCATCGCGGAGCGCGCCAAGGCCGCAGGCATCGAGCAGGTCGTGTTCGACCGCGGTGGGTACACCTACGGCGGTCGCATCGCGGCACTGGCCGACGCAGCGCGCGAAGGCGGGCTGAAGTTCTAATGACCAATAACGAGAGGACTGCATGATGGCCGAGCAGGCTGGCGCCGCTCCGGCGCAGGACAATCGCGGCGGTCGCGGTGATCGCGACGGCCGGGGACGACGCGACGATCGCGGTGGCCGTGGCGGCCGCGACGGCGGTGAGAAGAGCAACTACCTCGAACGTGTCGTCGCGATCAATCGCGTCTCCAAGGTCGTCAAGGGCGGTCGGCGGTTCAGCTTCACCGCGCTGGTGATCGTCGGAGACGGCAACGGCATGGTCGGTGTCGGCTACGGCAAGGCCAAGGAAGTTCCGGCCGCCATCGCCAAGGGCGTCGAGGAGGCTCGCAAGGGCTTCTTCCGGGTGCCCCTGATCGGTGGCACCATCACCCACCCGGTGCAGGGCGAGGCCGCCGCGGGTGTTGTGATGCTGCGTCCGGCGAGCCCCGGTACCGGTGTGATCGCAGGCGGCGCGGCCCGTGCCGTGCTGGAATGCGCTGGCGTGCATGACATTTTGGCCAAGTCGCTGGGTAGCGACAACGCGATCAACGTGGTGCATGCCACCGTTGCCGCGCTGAAGCTGCTGCAGCGTCCGGAAGAGGTGGCGGCCCGTCGTGGGCTGTCGATCGAGGACGTGGCTCCGGCAGGAATGCTGCGGGCACGTCGCGAGGCGGACGCGCTCGCCGCGTCGGCCGCACGTGAAGGGTCGGCGTAACCATGGCAGAGCTCAAGATCACGCAGGTGCGTAGCACCATCGGTGCGCGCTGGAAGGCACGCGAGAGCCTGCGGACGCTGGGGCTGCGGAAGATCCGTCAGTCCGTGGTCCGCGAGGACAACGCCCAGACGCGCGGCCTGATCAAGGCCGTACATCACCTCGTCGAGGTTGAAGAGGTTTAGCGATGACTATCAAACTCCATGACCTGAAGCCGGCCCCGGGTAGCAAGACCGCCAAGACCCGCGTGGGTCGCGGTGAGGGCTCGAAGGGCAAGACCGCCGGCCGCGGTACCAAGGGCACCAAGGCTCGCAAGAACGTCCCAGCGACGTTCGAGGGCGGCCAGATGCCGATTCACATGCGGCTGCCGAAGCTCAAGGGCTTCCGCAACCGGTTCCGCACCGAATACGAGGTCGTCAACGTCGGCGACATCAACAAGCTGTTCCCCAAGGGCGGCGACGTCGGTGTCGACGAGTTGGTGGCCGCAGGCGCGGTGCGCAAGAACACGCTGGTGAAGGTGCTCGGCGACGGCAAGCTGACCGTCAAGGTCAACGTCACCGCGCACAAGTTCAGCGGTAGTGCTCGCGAGAAGATCACCTCCGCGGGCGGATCCGCGACCGAGCTGTAGATCACGCATAGGGCCCCGCACGCTGCACTGAAGTGGTCCCCGGAAGTTGGACCCTGACGTAGGGAGCCTAAGCCGCGAGGGCCTGGGCCCGGTATTGGACCGGACTCAGGCCCTTGAGCTTTATTGAGATGCGTTCGTCGTTGTACCAGTGGATGTAGACGTCGCTT